>NZ_CP085988.1:2195000-3640000 GCF_020736365.1 Clostridium sp. M62/1
TACAATGGGATGCCGGCTGATGACAGCGCCCTCCTGATTTATTGTTGACTAGATTTTTTATATGGATTATAATACCATTATCTATGGACAAAGGAAGGTACAGCCATGTTAAGAAGTATGACGGGTTTCGGACGCTGCGAGATCACTACGGAAGAGTACAGAATTTCCGTAGAAATGAAGGCGGTGAACCACCGTTATCTGGATCTGGGCATCAAGATGCCCAAGAAGTTCAACTATTTTGAGGCCTCAATCCGAAGCCTGCTCAAGCAGTACATTCAGAGGGGGAAGGTAGATTTATTTATTACCTATGAGGACTACACAGAAGAGAAGATGGCTCTCAAGTACAACCGTTCCCTGGCATCCGAATACATGGAGTACTTTGCAAAAATGGCAGAGCAGTTTCACATCGAAAATGACATAACGGTTTCCGATCTGGCCAGATACCCGGATGTGCTGGTGATGGAGCAGGTCCCTGAGGATGAGGAACATATGTGGGCGATTCTTAAGGAAGCGGTCGAGGAGGCAGCATCACGGTTTGTGGAGACGAGGGTCACAGAAGGGGAAAATCTGAAGGCAGATCTTCTGGGAAAACTTGACTATATGGACAGACTTGTGGCGGAGATAGAAGAGAGATCTCCGAAGATTGTAGCTGAATACCGCGCGAAGCTGGAGGATAAGGTGAAGGAGCTTCTTCAGGGCTCAGCTATCGATGAGGCGAGAATTGCCACGGAGGTGACGATCTTTGCAGACAAGATCTGTACGGATGAGGAGACGGTGCGCTTAAAAAGCCACATTGAGGCGACAAGGGCAGAGCTTCTTTCCGGAGGCAGTGTGGGCCGGAAGCTGGATTTCATCGCCCAGGAGATGAACCGGGAGGCAAACACCATACTCTCCAAGGCCAACGATCTGGAGGTTTCCGACAGGGCCATTGCCCTTAAGACAGAGATCGAAAAGGTCAGGGAGCAGATTCAGAACATTGAATAGAGAAGCCCCAAAAAGGCTTTAACCATAAAGAACAGACAGGAGAGTTGCTATGGACAATCAGGGATCATTAGTGGTAGTGTCCGGCTTTTCAGGCGCGGGCAAGGGAACTGTGATGAAGGCGCTCATTTCCAGATATGATAATTATGCGCTGTCCGTTTCCGCCACTACCAGGGCTCCCAGAGAGGGAGAGACGGACGGGAAAGAGTATTTCTTCAAAACGCACCAGGCCTTTGAGGACATGATTGAGCGGGATGAGCTGATTGAGTACGCCCAGTATGTGAATAATTATTACGGGACTCCGAAGGAGTATGTATTTTCCAATATCCAGGCAGGAAAGGACGTGCTGCTGGAGATTGAGATTCAGGGTGCTCTGAAGGTGAAGAAAAAATTCCCGGAGACGATGCTTGTGTTCATCATGCCGCCGAGCGCAGAGGAGTTAAAGAGACGGCTGATCGGACGGGGTACAGAGGATATGGACACCATCAACGCCCGCTTGAAGAGAGCCGGGGAGGAAGCCGAGGATATTCCAAAGTACGACTATGTCATTGTGAATGACACAGTTGACCGCTGTGTGGAGGAACTTCACACCCTCATCCAGAGTCAGAGAGCGCGGGTGGAAAACCACAGGGAGTTTATCAGCAGAGTCCAGAAGGATGTAAAGCATCTCACATCGGATGAGGGCTGAGAAGAAGAGTCCCGGCCCTGGGCCTGACTTTCGGTTATTCAGAGAGACAGCAGTAATCTATATAAAATAAACAGTATGAAACAGTAAAAGGAGTATGATAATTATGATGTTAAAACCATCCTATACCGACCTGATGGAGGTTGTAAACAGCGGAGTGGAGGAGGGCGCTGATCCGATTATCCAGAGCCGCTATTCTATCGTGATTGCCACGGCAAAGCGTGCCAGACAGCTTATTGCCAAGGAGGATCCGTCTATTGCATCTGCCAGCAGAAAGCCTCTGTCTGTTGCCATCGATGAGCTTTACAATTCCAAGGTAAAGATTGTCAGCGAGGACGACAGCTCTGAGGATGATATTCAATTCTAAGGAAAAGAGGGCCGTCTCATGGCTTCAGGTCGTGAGATGGCGTTTTTACTATGGGAAAAGTTTCTGGAAAAGTTTCCCTAGGAACCTATCAAACAGAATCAGGAGATGAACTATGAAAATACTTTGTGTTTCCCTTGGCTGCGACAAAAACCTGGTGGACACGGAAATGATGCTGGGCCTGTTAAACAGGGACGGCTACACGTTTACAGACGACGAAAATGAGGCGGATGTTATCCTCATCAATACCTGTTGCTTTATCAACGACGCCAAGGAGGAAAGCGTGAACACGATCCTGGAGATGGCGGAGCTTAAAAAGAAGGGCAGATGCAGGGCTCTGATCGTCACAGGATGCATGGCTCAGAGATATAAGGAGGAGATCATGCAGGAGATACCGGAGGTGGATGGAATTCTGGGAACCTCCACCTACGATGAGATTTCCAATGTGCTGAAAAAAGCTCTCTCCGGAGAGGAGCACATTTCCTGCTTCCACGAGCTTACGGCTCTCCCTGATGTGAAGGCGAAGCGGCTTGTCACCACAGGAGGCCACTACGCCTTTCTGAAGATTGCGGAGGGCTGCGATAAATACTGCACCTACTGCATTATCCCGTCCCTTCGCGGACCCTACAGGAGCGTTCCCATGGAACGGCTCATTGAGCAGGCCAGGGAGCTTACAGAGCAGGGGGTGAGGGAGCTGATTCTGGTGGCCCAGGAGACGACGCTCTACGGTGTGGATCTCTACGGGAAGAAGATGCTTCCCGAGCTTTTAAGGCAGCTGGCAGCGATTGACGGGCTTTACTGGATCAGAATCCAGTACTGCTATCCGGAAGAGATTACAGAGGAGCTCATTGAGACTATCCGCACAGAGGAAAAAATCTGTCACTATCTGGACATTCCGATTCAGCACGCCAGCGACCGGATCTTAAAGAGAATGAACCGCAAAACCACGATGGAGGAGCTGAAACGAAACATTGCCCGTTTAAGAGAGGCGATCCCGGACATTGCCCTTCGGACTACCCTGATCGCAGGCTTCCCGGGAGAGACCAAAGAGGATCATGAGCTCCTCATGGACTTTGTGGACGAGATGGAGTTTGAACGGCTGGGCGTGTTTGCCTACTCGGCTGAGGAGGATACGCCGGCGGCATCCTTCCCCGATCAGGTCCCCCAGGAGATAAAGGAGGAACGGCGGGACGCTCTCATGGAGCTTCAGCAGGAGATTGCCTTTGAAAAGTCAGAGCGCATGGTAGGCCGCATTCTCGATGTGATGATAGAGGGAAAGGTGGCCGATGAAAACGCCTATGTGGGAAGAACCTACATGGATGCCCCGAATGTGGACGGACTTATCTTTGTAAATACCGACGAGCCCCTGATGTCAGGAGATTTCTGCAAGGTCAGAGTCACAGGAGCCCTTGATTATGATTTGATAGGAGAGATGTGCTATGAATCTGCCAAATAAATTAACTGTACTGCGTGTGATTATGATTCCGTTTTTTGTATTTTTCCTTCTGTGGGAAGGAGGGCAGAACCAGACCTTCCGCCTGATCTCCCTGGCTATTTTCATTGTGGCCAGCCTGACGGATCTTCTGGACGGAAAGATTGCGAGAAAATATAACCTGGTGACAAATTTTGGCAAATTTATGGATCCGCTGGCGGACAAGCTGTTAGTCTGCTCCGCCCTTATCTGCCTGATTGAGCTGGGAGAGCTCCCGGCCTGGATGGTCATTATCATTATCAGCCGCGAGTTTATCATCAGCGGCTTCCGTCTGGTGGCTTCCGACAACGGAGTGGTGATTGCGGCAAGCTACTGGGGCAAGTTTAAGACTACCTTCCAGATGATTGCGGTGGTGCTTCTGATTCTGGACATTCCGTCTCTCGCTCTGCTGACAACGCTCTGCGTGTGGATTGCCCTTGCGCTCACCATCATCTCTCTGGTGGACTACATTGTGAAGAACCATAAGGTTCTGACAGAAGGGAGCATATAAATATGGTTGTAGAGCTGGTATCTGTGGGGACAGAACTGCTGCTGGGAAATATCGTGAATACTAATGCCAGGTATCTGTCCGAGAAATGCGCTATGCTGGGACTGAACGTCTACTATCAGACAACGGTAGGGGACAACGAGGAGCGCCTCTCCGAGGTCATCAGGACTGCCCTGAACCGCTCGGATATTGTGGTTTTAAATGGCGGCCTGGGACCTACCGAAGATGATCTGACGAAGGAGACCTGCGCAAAGGTGATGGGACTTCCCCTCGTGAAGGATGCGCACACGGAGGAGAGGCTAAAGGAGTATTACCGGGGAAGGAAAAAAGAGGAGCTGCCTGACAGCAACTGGAAGCAGGCCCTGATCCCCGAGGGGGCAGTGGTGTTTGACAATGAGAACGGCACGGCTCCCGGACTGGTAGTTGAAAAGGATGGAAAGACGGCAATTCTTCTGCCTGGCCCTCCGGGAGAGCTGTATCCGATGGTGGAAAAGCAGCTCTGTCCTTATCTTCAGAATAAGAACTCAGATGTGATCCTCTCTCAGATGATTAAAATCTGCGGCTACGGGGAGAGCAAGGTGGAGGAGATGATCCTCGACTTAATTGACAAGCAGACGAATCCCACTCTTGCGACGTATGCAAAGCTCAAGGAGGTTCATCTGAGGGTGACGGCCAGGGCTGCCTCTGAGGAGGAGGCGAAAAAGCTCCTGAAGCCGGTGGTGAAGGAGATTAAAAAGAGATTCGGCGATGCAGTCTACACGACAGATGAGAATGAGACACTTCAGGATGCGGTGGTAAAGCTTCTGAAGAAGCACGAGCTTACAGTGACCACCGCTGAGTCCTGTACAGGCGGTCTTCTGGCGGGAACTCTGGTAAGTGTGCCGGGCGTTTCCGACGTGTTCAAGGAGGGCTTTGTCACCTATTCCAATAAGGCCAAGAGAAGACACCTCGACGTCAGCAAGAGCACGCTCAGAAAGTATGGGGCGGTCAGCGCCCAGACGGCCAAGGAGATGGCCAAGGGAGGCGTATTTGCCACAGATGCGGACGTGTGCGTGGCCATAACGGGGCTTGCAGGGCCTGACGGGGCGACTCCGGAAAAGCCGGTGGGCCTTGTCTATATTGCCTGCTATATGAATGACAAGGTGCAGGTGGAGGAATTCCATTTTAAGGGCAACCGTCAGAAAATCAGGGAACAGTCGGTGGTACAGGCTCTGGATCTGCTGAGAAGATCGATTCTGGCGTTTTCCTAAAACCCTTTGACTCTCATACCCGTCCATTTTGCAAGCTGCGATGAAGCCGCTTTCCTAGGAGCAAAATGAGGCTCCCTGAATGGTCCTGGACTGAGAACGGCACAAGCCTATGGGAGGAATCAAGACGATGCAGTTTTATGAGCGCTTATACACAGGAGAACGGGCGGAGGGAAAGCGTTTCACAATCCTTCAGAACCTGCGCCGGAAAAAAATTCAGCTTGGTGTATATGTTATAACACCTGCGTCAGGCGGAAATAATCTACTTGATATTTACCACTGCTCTGAGATTTTCCGGCCCTGGTATGAAAAAGAGGATCTTCTGATCGTGGGGATTGCTCTCGGATATGACGACGCCTGTCTGCTGGCCGGTCAGATAGTAAATGAGGTCTACAGGGCTACGGGAGGCTTTGATGTAAAGCAGTATCTGCTGAAAAATGTGCGGTAGGTGGGAAACATGCTTCATATTGTATTTCTAATCCTGAAAATCATTTTATTTCTCATACTTGCCGTGCTGGGGCTTCTGTTAGCCATTGCCCTTGCCGTGCTTCTGGTTCCCATCCGCTACCGGGCAGAAGCGTCGCTGCATGGGGAAATCCATGCCAAGGGGCGTATTTCCTGGCTGTTTCGCCTGATCAGCGTCTCTTTTTCATACCAAAACCGCCCCGAGGGGGACGAGGAGGGACTGAAGACAGAAGTAAAGCTTCTGGGCTTCCGGCTTTTTAAGAGAAAAGAGGAAAAAGGGAAAGACGAAGAAAAAGAGACGGAAGAAAAGGAAAGCGGGGAAACGGAGGCAGCGGAAAATGAGACTCCGGAAAAAGAAACGCCGGAAAAAGTGAGGGGAGCGATGGATGCCGGAGAACCTGTGACAGCTCTGGAGGACAGAATAGACCCCGTTGGACCTGGAGGCCGGGAGGAAGGCCTGCCAGGGGAATCCCCAATTTTCGAGGCGCCTTCAGAGATTCCCGTAAAGAAGGCTTCCCGGGAGCGCGGCAGCGTTCCTCCAAAACCGCCGGAGAAGAAGCCGGAAAACCATTCAGAGGACAGCTGGCGGGAAGGCGGCAGCCCAGGCGGACCCGGAAGCCGCCTGCTCGCCTGGGCCGGCAGGATTGTGTCCAGGCTGAGACAGAAGAAGAACCGGATGGCGAAAGCTCTCCGGAAATTCAGGCGCAGGCTTTATGAGCTGGCCCGAAAGAAAGAGAGGCTGACAGCTCTGCTGCAGGACGAGGAAAACAGGAAGACAGCGGGGCTGATTCTAAGGAGCGCCAAACGTCTGCTGCGCCGTCTTCTGCCAAGACTCCGAGGAGAGCTGAGCTTCGGTGTGGAGGATCCCTATCTGATGGGAAAGATCCTGACGGTTCTGGCGGTGTTCTATCCTCTGTACGGAAAAACCTTTGTACTGACGCCTGTATTTGATGAAAACAGGCTGGAGGGAGAGTTCTCCCTGAAGGGAGGGCTGCGCCTCGGCTCATTTGCAGCCTTTGGGCTCAGGATATTACTTGACAAAAATTTCAGGCGTCTGCTAAGACAGTTCCTGAGAGAAGGAGGAATATAAGAGAATGGCAGATAATCAGTTTTCGTCCACCGTGGAGGCCCTGTTTAAGGGTATGGACAGTTTTGTAACTACAAAAACCGTAGTAGGCGAGGCAGTAAAGATCGATGATGCGATTATTCTGCCGTTAGTGGATGTGTCCTGTGGGATGGCTGCAGGAGCGTTTAATCAGTCGTCCAAAAATAACGGAGCAGGGGGAATGAGCGCAAAGATCAGCCCCAGCGCAGTTCTCGTGATACAGAACGGAGTGACTAAGCTGGTCAATGTAAAGCATCAGGATGCAGTCACGAAAATCATTGACATGGTTCCTGACTTTGTGAACCGCTTTGCGGGAGGACCGTCTCAGGAGGCAGTGAAGAGGGCAGAGAAGATGGCTTCCTCCTTCGAGACCGGGGATGAAAGTGCGGAGAAGCAGCCGTAGAGACTCAGGAAAGGCGAAGGAAAAGAAGCGAAGGAAAAATACAAAGGAAAAAACAGGAAATGTTCAAATTCTGGTGTCCGCCTGTTTGAAAGTTTCCTGTTATTTTTTTGTCAAAAAACAAAGGAGACAGCGGAGAAAAGAGGGGAGGAGAGAGAAGCTTTGAACTGAAAACTGCCTGTTCCAGCAAAAAACATTCCAAATTGTAGAAACAGAGGGAGAATTGCAGAAAAAATAAAATCCTTTCATAATTTTAACAGCATAGTCGAGGGAGTTCGCAAAAACTGAAAACATATATAAAAAAAACAAAAATAGAACCAGAAGTATAACAAAAAATAGCAATGTTTCACAAAAAAAACAAGACAATTCATGACGCGTATGATATAATAATAACAAATTAATGATTGTATCACACCGCATGAGCAAAATGACGGGGTGATAGATCAGAGATAAACTTCATATTTTATAAAAAGGGGGAAAGATAAACGTATGGAGTTATTTAACAAAATCCTTTTGGGTACAAACGACATACTGACAGGCTATGTCCTGTTGGTGGCACTGGTAGGCGGCGGAATCTGGTTTACCATCCAGACCGGCTTTGTTCAGTTCCGTGAGTTTGGAAACGGCTGGCGCAGAGTGTTCGGAGGCCTTTTCAAGAAGAAGGATAAAAGCGCAGGGGGAAACAACGGTATTTCTTCCTTCCAGGCTCTGACCACAGCGATTGCAGCTCAGGTAGGTACAGGAAATCTGGCCGGAGCAGCTACAGCGATTGCAGCCGGAGGTCCCGGCGCTATCTTCTGGATGTGGGTTTCTGCAGTTCTCGGTATGGCCACAATTTTCTGCGAGGCCACTCTTGCACAGGTATACAGAACTACAGGCCCTGACGGAAAGCCTACAGGCGGTCCGGTATACTACATCAAAGCAGCCTTTACAGGAACCTTTGGTAAAGTACTTGCCGGAATCTTTGCGGTTCTGATTACCCTGGCACTCGGACTGTTCGGAAATGCTGTTCAGGCGAATTCCATTACAGACGCTTTCCACACCGCATTTTTCTCAGGCGTAGGCAGCTTCACCTTATTTGGACAGCAGATCCCCTATGACAAGATTATTGTGGGAATTCTTCTTGCAATTGTTGCATGGATGATCTTCGGCGGCGGTATTTCACGTATCGCACAGATCACTGAGAAGCTGGTTCCGATTATGGCATGCTTCTACTTAGCAGGCGGACTGATCATCGTTCTCATGAACTTCCAGAATATTCCTTACATGTTTGCTTCCATTATTGAAGGCGCATTTAACCCGCGTGCAGTATGCGGCGGCGCTTTCGGTGTAGCCATGAAAGAGGCAGTGAAGAAGGGTGTTGCCAGAGGCCTTTTCTCCAACGAGGCCGGTATGGGTTCCACACCTAACGCACATGCACAGGCGAATGTTGCACATCCGTGTCAGCAGGGCCAGGTGGCAATCGTTTCCGTATTTATCGATACAATCCTTGTATTAAACATGACTGCATTCGTTATTATCGGAACAAAGATGCTGGAGCCAGGCTCCCCGGCATATGTGGACGGGAAGCTGTTGGATGGCATCGCACTGACACAGACTGCATTTAATTCTGCATTCGGTTCCTTCGGTTCCATCTTTATTGCTATCTGCATGCTGTTTTTCGCATTTTCCACAATCCTTGGATGGTATTTCTTCGGTGAAACGAATGTGAAGTACCTCTTTGGCGAGAAGGCGGTAAAGCCATACATTGCTTTTGTATGCCTGTTCATCGTTCTGGGATCCCTGATGAAGGTTTCAACTATCTGGAACATGTCCGACTGCTTCAACTCCCTGATGGTAGTGCCGAACGTGATCGGTCTGTTCGCTCTGACAGGAGTGGTTAAGAAGACTTACAAGGACTATAGAACCAACTTCCTGCCAAACCATCCTGAGGATGAGAGCAGGTAGGCGGGATTCTGCTCAGGAAAGCTGAAAAAAGTTCAGGCAGAAGTTCTGTACATAGAGAATGAAAAGCTCAGACAGACAGAGGCCGGGCGAAAGATTTTCGTCCGGCCTCTGCTGCTGTCACAGGAAGCGCAGAAAGAACAGAGAATATGGCGTACGCACCTGCATACTATATAGTATGCAGGATTTTTCTGCATCAGGAGGACTTTCATGAAGCGCTTGTGCGGATTAATTTTATTTTCCATGGGAGCCGGAATGACGCTGATTCTGATCTTTCCCAAGAGCTTTTTCTGGGTATGTGTGACAGTAGTATGTCTGGTTATTGGCTATAATCTGTTCTGCGGTTAAATAAAATGAGAGGGGGGAGAACCCTTTCGGAACGGCGGGCCTGCAGGCTGCAGGGAAAGGGCAGGAGTCTGACAGACAGGAGACACTCTGTTCCGGGACAGCTGCATGGAGAGGCGCCGCAAAATATAAAAGAGGAGATAAAATCCGAGTGATTTTATCTCCTCTTTTATACGCTGAGCCGCACAGGAATTATGCTCTCTCAACTAAACCGGATCTTAAGCAAGAAGTACATACATACATCTTCTGAGCTCCGCCGTTTACTTTAACTTTAACAGACTTAACATTTGCTTTCCACATTTTGTTAGATCTTCTATGGGAATGACTTACTGCATTACCAAAGTGAGCAGCTCTTTCACAGATTGCACATTTAGCCATGGTTGCACCTCCTCTACCGTTCATCGGATTTTGCGTAAAAATCCACAACAACTGTATAATAGCAGAAAGACACCAAATTTGCAAGTGAAAAATAAAAATTTGTTTCTTTTTTATTGAAAATAAGTTATAATCACTAATAGCCGGGCAGGGTGCCTGCCGGGGGCGGAACCTCAAAAAAGAATGGAGGCTGGGCTATGAAGGGACATATTGACAACAGATTTGGCTCGATTCAGATTGAACCGGAAGTGATCGCGCTGTATGCAGGTACAACGGCTGTAGAGTGCTTTGGTATTGTAGGAATGGCGGCTGTCAGCGTAAAGGACGGATTTGCAAGGCTTTTAAAAAGAGAGAGCCTGACTAAGGGCATCAATGTGGCAATCCGTGAAAATGTCATCAGCATTGATTTTCATGTAATTGTATCCTATGGTGTCAGCATTCTGGCTGTAGCGGACAATCTGATGGAGAGTGTGAAATATAAAGTAGAGGATCTGACCGGAATGACGGTAGAGCAGATCAACGTATACGTCGAGGGCGTGCGGGTGATTGACTGATTGTAAGGAGGATAGTGCCTGTGGGTATGAATTATATGGATGCCGAGGCCTTGAAACAGGCGTTTCTGGCAGGAGCAGAGGCGCTGGAGGCCAGGAAAGAATGGATCAATGAGCTGAATGTGTTTCCCGTGCCGGACGGTGATACAGGAACGAATATGGCAATGACGATTCTGTCGGCTGCCAGAGAGGTGGCAGCGATTGAGAACCCTGACATGGAGCTCCTGGCGAAGGCTATTTCATCCGGTTCCCTTCGGGGGGCCAGAGGAAATTCAGGGGTGATTCTGTCGCAGCTTTTGAGAGGATTTACCAGGGAAATCTCGGCCTGTGAGACCATTGACACAGAATGTCTTGCCAGAGCGTTCAGAAGGGGGACAGAAACGGCCTACAAGGCGGTTATGAAACCCAAGGAGGGAACGATTCTGACGGTGGCCAGAGGGATGGCCGACAGGGCGCAGGAGCTTGCGCCGCAGATTGACGATATCCTTGAGTTTGCCGGACGCGTCATCGAGCACGGAGATTACGTGCTGAGCCAGACGCCGGAGATGCTCCCGGTGCTGAAACAGGCGGGAGTAGTGGATTCCGGCGGCCAGGGGCTGATGCAGCTTGCCAAGGGATGTGTGGATGGCCTGAGGGGGAGCGTTCCTCTAAAGGACTCTTTCGGGGATGGTTCAGGAGAGAAGAGCAGTGTTTACGGGGCCTCAGAGGCCTCTTACAGGGAGAGAAAGCCGGGAGCTTCGGGAACTTCAGAAGCGCCTGTGCAGGAGGAATCCACCATCAAATTTGGCTACTGTACGGAGTTTATCATCAATCTGGAAGGTGAATTTGGAGAGGCACAGGAGAAAGATTTTAAACAGTATCTGGAATCCATCGGAGACTCTTTGGTGGTGGTGGCCGACGAGGAGCTGGTGAAGGTGCATGTGCACACGAACGATCCGGGACTGGCTGTCCAGAAGGGCCTCTCCTTTGGCTCCCTCTCGCGGATTAAGATTGACAATATGCGGGAAGAGCATGAGGAACGGCTGATCCGGGACGCAGAGCGCCTTACGAAGGAGCAGAAGGAGAGAGAAGAAAAGGAGAAGACTGAGCCCCGCCGGCCGGCGGGATTCGTCGCCGTCTGCGCCGGAGAAGGGCTGACTGAAATCTTCAGAGGCATCGGGGCTGATTGGGTGATTGAGGGAGGTCAGACCATGAATCCCAGCACGGAAGATATTCAGAAAGCTGTGGAACAGGTCAATGCGGAAAATGTCTACATTCTCCCCAACAACAAAAATATTATTCTGGCAGCGGAGCAGGCCGCAGGTCTTGTCTCTGACCGGAAGGCAGTGGTGGTTCCGTCGAAGACGGTTCCCCAGGGAATCACGGCTTTAATTAATTTTGCCCCGGATCTCCCTGTAAAGGAGAACCTGGAAATAATGGGACAGGAGATGGGCCGGGTCAGGACGGGACAGATTACCTATGCGGTGAGAAACACCTCCATCGACGGAAAAGAGATCGGCGAGGGGGATATTATAGGGCTTGGCGACAGCGGGCTTCTCGCCTCGGGCGCAAGTGTAACGCAGACGGCTCTTGACACGCTGGAGGCTATGGTGGACGGAGAATCTGAGCTTATCACCATCTACTACGGCGAGAGCGTAAAACAGGAGGATGCGGACACCCTGCTGGCATCTGCAAAGGAGCGGTTCGGGAACTGCGAGATAGAGCTTCATTACGGCGGTCAGCCCGTCTACTATTATATAATTTCTGTGGAATAGAGAAAGCCGGAAACGGCAGAGAGAAAGGATTTCCAGCCTGATATATGCTGCACAGCAAAAGGCAGCAGAAAGCAAGGGAGGCCCCAGTGTCTGAAAACAGATGCCGGGGCCTGTTCTGCCGGAAGGAAACGTGTGCTGGAAAGGTGAGGGGACAGGATATGGACAGACAGCCGTTGACGGCAATTAAGGGAGTCGGGGAAAAGACAGCCAGACTCTTTTCAAAGCTGAATGTAACCAATGTGGAGGAACTGCTGCACTATTATCCCAGGGCGTATGACGCCTTCAGAGAGCCGCAGCCTGTTAAAAGCCTTGTGCCGGAAACCACAGCTGCGGTGGAGGGGGTCCTCACAAAAACAGCAGACGTGGTCAGATTCAGCCATCTGCAGGTGACTATGGTGCATTTGAGGGATGAGACGGGAACCGTACAGCTCAACTGGTATAATATGCCCTTTCTGCGCTCCACCCTGAAGGCAGGGGAGCGGTTCGTGTTCAGGGGAAAGGTGGCAAAGAAGAGAGGAAAGCTGGTGATGGAGCAGCCGGAGATATACCGGCCGGCTCAGTACAGCGCCCTTGTGCATTCCATGCAGCCGGTGTACGGCCAGACAAAGGGGCTTGGAAATAAGACCATCGCAAAGGCAGTGGCCCAGGCCCTCTCTGAGAGAGAGCTGGAGAGGGATTACATGCCTGAACGGCTCAGGGAAAAGTACGAGCTTGCAGAGTACAACTTTGCTCTGGAACATATCCACTTCCCGAAAGATGAGGCGGAGCTTTTGTTTTCCAGAAAACGCCTGGTATTTGACGAATTTTTCATGTTCCTTCTCTCTGTCAGACTTCTGAAGGAGAAGAAGGCTGACACCAAGAGCCTGTATGTGATGGAGCCCAGGCCTGAGGTGCAGAGGCTGAAGGACAGCCTTCCCTACAGTCTCACAAAGGCTCAGGAGAAGGTTTTAAAAGAGGTGTACGCGGATCTGTCAGGGGGCCAGGTGATGAACCGGCTGGTGCAGGGAGATGTGGGCTCCGGAAAGACGATTATCGCGATCCTGGCTCTTTTGCAGGCGGCATACAACGGGTATCAGGGAGCGCTGATGGTGCCGACGGAGGTGCTGGCAAGGCAGCATCTGGAATCCATGGAGGAACTGTTTGCCGCCCACGGCATAGAGAAGAAAGCGATCCTTCTGACCGGTTCCATGACGGCAAAGGAAAAGCGCATGGCCTACCAGAAAATCGAGAGCCACGAGGCGGACATTATTGTGGGAACTCATGCGCTGATCCAGGAGAAGGTCATCTATGACAAGCTGGCTCTCGTCATTACAGATGAGCAGCACCGCTTCGGTGTCGCCCAGAGGGAAATGCTGGGGAACAAGGGAACGGAACCCCACGTCCTGGTCATGAGCGCAACTCCCATTCCGAGGACGTTAGCCATCATCATCTACGGCGATCTGGATATTTCCATTATCGATGAGCTTCCGGCCAACAGAAAACCCATCAAAAACTGCGTGGTGGGCACGGACTACAGGAAGAACGCCTACCGGTTTATCGAGCGGGAGGCGGCGGCAGGCCGCCAGGCCTATGTCATCTGTCCCATGGTGGAACCCAGTGAGATGATAGAGGCGGAAAATGTGGTGGACTACACAAAAAAGCTCAGAGAAAACCTGCCGGAGTCTGTGAGGGTCGAGTACCTGCACGGAAAAATGAAGCCCAAGGAGAAAAATCTGCTGATGGAGCAGTTTGCCGAAGGTGAGATCCAGGTGCTGGTGTCCACAACAGTCATCGAGGTTGGAATCAACGTGCCCAACGCCACTGTTATGATGATTGAGAATGCAGAGCGGTTCGGCCTGGCCCAGCTTCACCAGCTCAGGGGCCGTGTGGGAAGGGGAAAAGAGCAGTCCTACTGCATTATGGTAAACGCTTCCTCAGACGAGGGCATTCAGAAGCGGCTGGAGATCTTAAACAAGTCAAACGACGGATTTTTCATTGCCTCCGAGGATCTCAAGCTGAGAGGGCCTGGAGACATCTTCGGAATCCGCCAGAGCGGAGAGCTGGAATTTAAGCTGGGAGACATTTTCACAGACGCGGATCTGTTAAAAACCGTGTCGGAGGAGGTCAGGGAGATTCTTGACGCGGATCCGGATCTGTCCGGAGAGGAGAACAGAGAGCTTGGAAAGCGCCTGGGAGAATACCTGGAGGAGAGCTACAGCCGGCTGAACCTGTAGCCGGAAAAAGGTGACAAACGAAAGCGGAGGGAAAGTAAATTTGATGGAAAAGATGGAAAAGAAGGAAGAGAGAGAAGCTGGAAAACCAGTAAAAATCGGCCTGGTGTGCTGCTCCAACGGCCTTTCGGAGAGCTTTAAGCCTGCTTTTCAGGAGCTTCTCTCTGTCCTAAAGGGCGCAGGGGCAGAGCCGGTCTGCGGAAAGTTCCTGTTTGCCGGCCGGAAGGGAGGCGCCGCGGGCACAGCCAGGGAGAGAGCCGGGGAGCTGACGGACCTGTACTGCGACCCGTCCATCAGAGCTGTCTTCGACCTGTCCGGCGGAGACTATGCAAATGAGATCCTGCCCTGGATCGACTACGGGGCAATTAAGAGAGCTAAAGAGGATAAGCTCCTGTTTGGATACAGCGATCTGACCTGTGTACTCAACGCTGTCTATACCAAAACGGGACGCAGGTGCGGCCTCTACCAGTTAAGAAACGTTCTACGGCCGGAGGGAAGAGGACAGCTGGAGGCCCTTGTGTCTTCCCTGCGGCCGGAAAATGCAGGGAGTACCCGGGAAAGCTTTCAGGAAACGATCCTGACCCGGAAGCCCCGCTCCCTGTGGGAGCTGTCCTGCCGCTTTGTGCAGGGAAGCGCCCTGGAGGGGACTGCTGTGGGGGGAAATATCCGATGCTTTCTGAAACTTTCAGGCACCCCCTATTTTCCAGATCTGGAAGGGAAGATTCTGATCCTGGAGGCCAACAGCGGGAGGGCAGACCGGATCACGGCCTGTGTGGCACAGCTCTCTCAGATGGGAGCCTTTGAAAAAATCAGGGGAATCCTTTTAGGAACCTTTTCAGAACTGGAGCGGGAGGAAGGCCCCCAGGCCGCAGAGAGGCTGGTTCTTCCCTTTGCGGGGCAGCTGCCTGTGGCAGTCACCAGAGAGATCGGCCACGGGGCAGACGCCAGGTGTGCCCTGATAGGGGGACTGATTAGAACGGCTGAGAATGGCTGAGAGCGGAAAAGACAGTAAGACTCAGATATAAAATCTGCAAAAGAGCACAAAAATACGGACAGGGGGATGATTCGTCATCCCCCTGTCCGGTATAAAGCAATGCCTGATAAATGGCGTTTCCCTATCTGTTTGCCTCGTTGTATCTTCTGATCAGGTTCTGAATCTTCTCTGTAGAAGTCAGGGCATTCTCAAGGGAAGCATTGTGATTTAAGGAATTGATAATAGCTGCGATAAACTTGCTCATATCAGCCTCTACATACCACTCCCTCTTTAAGAGCTCCGGTGTTCTGTAGTTTAAGTTGGTTGTGATAACGCAGTCAATGTATTCCTTGTTGTAGAAATCGTCAAACTTCTCAAGGCCGTTGGTGAAAAGACCGAAGGTGCAGCAGATGAGCACGCGGGCTGCCTTTCTGTCCTTTAAAGCCTTGGCTGTGTCGAGCATGCTCTCGCCGGAGGAGATCATATCGTCAATGATCAGAACCGTCTTTCCCTCCACGGAGGAGCCGAGGAATTCGTGGGCCACAATCGGGTTTCTTCCGTTTACGATCTTGGAGTAGTCGCGGCGCTTATAGAACATACCCATATCAACTCCCAGGTTGTTTGCCAGGTAAACTGCACGGTTCATGGCGCCCTCATCAGGGCTGATGACCATCAGGTGCTCCTTGTCAATCTTAAGAGTCTTGTCGTGTTTGAAGATTGCCTTCACAAACTGGTAGGTGGGCATGAAATTGTCGAAGCCGTTGAGCGGGATGGCGTTCTGCACTCTCGGATCGTGGGCATCGAAGGTGATAAAATTCTCAACGCCCATGTTTACAAGCTCCTCCAGCATCATAGCACAGTCTAAGGACTCCCGGGAGGTTCTCTTGTGCTGTCTGCCCTCATATAAAAATGGCATAACCACGTTGACGCGGTGGGCAGTGGAAGCAGTGGCGCCGATGATTCGCTTCAGATCCTGGAAGTGATCATCCGGGGACATATGGTTGGTAAAGCCGCTGATATTGTAAGTCAGGCTGTAGTTGGTCACATCCACCATGGCATAGATGTCTGTTCCGCGCACAGATTCATGGACAGCGCCCTTTGCCTCTCCGCTTCCGAAGCGGGGACAGGAGCAGCTTAACAGATAGGAATCTGCATCATAGCCGCGAAACTGCAGATTTTCCTGCCTTTTTTTCAGCTCCTCGGCATCATTGCGGCGGAAATTGATAATGTGGTCATTGACCTTTGCAGCCAGATCACGGCAGCTCTCCAGAGCAGCGATTTTTAAAGGTGCTACCGGAAGCCGGTCCTTAAATACATAGTCATTCGACATAAAAAATTCCTCCATTTATCAGACAGGTTGTCCTGTCAGCAATCTTTGCACCATGTTTATACCATTTTTAGACACAAATCGTCAATAGGAAACGAAGAATTTCCCTGAAAAAGACAAGGAAAAGGCTGCCCGGCGCCCAAGCCGGTTCTTTACAAACCCAGACAATATTGATATGATAAAGAAAGTGATGCGGCAGCAGGACTTTACGGATGCAGGTTTGCACGGAAAACCTGCCGCTTTCTGAAAATCCTGAAGAATGAATTTTATAAAAATCAGAAGGGCAGATACAGAGGAATGAAGAAAAAAGGCCATTTGATCAAATCCGTCGATCCGGGTTCCATCGCCGAGGAGCTGGAACTGGAGGCGGGAGACAGCGTTCTCACCATCGACGGCGAGGAGATTGAGGATATTTTTGACTATGAATACATGATAAACAGCGAGTGCATCACCATGGTGGTGAGGAAGAAAAACGGCGAGGAGTGGGAGCTTGATATTGAGAATAACTACGAGGATCTGGGGCTGAACTTTGAAAACGGCCTGATGAGCGAGTACCGCTCCTGCCACAATAAATGTATTTTCTGCTTCATTGACCAGATGCCGCCCGGGATGAGGGAGACCCTGTATTTTAAAGATGATGACTCCAGGCTTTCCTTTCTGCAGGGAAATTACATTACACTGACGAATATGAAGGACAAGGATTTCGAGAGGATTATCCGGTTCCATCTGGCTCCCATCAATATCTCCGTGCAGACCATGAATCCCAAGCTTCGCTGCCGGATGCTCAACAACCGGTTTGCAGGGGAGGCACTGAAAAAGATAGACCGGCTCTATGAGGCCGGCATCCCCATGAACGGACAGATCGTGCTCTGCAAGGGGGTCAATGACGGCAGAGAGCTGGATTTTTCCATCCGGGAGCTGACCAGATATATTCCCTACATGCAGAGCGTGTCTGTGGTGCCGGTGGGACTTTCCCGGTACCGGGAGGGACTTTATCCGCTGGAGCCCTTTACGCCGGAGGAGTGCGGGCAGGCCATCGATCTGATCGAGAGCTGGCAGAGGAAGATTTATGAGGAGCACGGAATCCACTTTATCCACGCCAGCGACGAGTTCTACATGCAGGCAGGCAGACCGCTTCCGGAGGCAGAGCGGTATGACGGTTATATTCAGCTGGAAAACGGCGTGGGCATGATCCGCCTGATGACGGAGGAGGTAAGGGAAGCCCTTTCCTCTCTCCCTGAGGAGGGGACAGAAGAATGGCGCCAGCTCAATAAAGAGGAGGAGATTTCCATTGCCACAGGACTTCTGCCCTATCCATATATTAAGGAATACACAGAGCAGATAACGGCCAGATTTAAGGGAAAGAAGGTCCATGTCTACGGAATCAGGAACGACTTTTTCGGAGAGCTTATTACGGTGGCAGGGCTTATCACAGCCCGGGATCTCATCGCCCAGCTGAAGGGAAAGGCGCTTGGAAGCCGCCTGCTCCTGCCGGAAGCCATGTTCAGAAGCGGCGAGGAGGTATTCTTGGATGATCTCACCAGGGAGGATGTACAAAACGCTTTACAAGTACCGGTGAATATTGTAAAATCAAGCGGGCGCGATTTCGTAAATGCTGTCCTTGCCCCGGCCGGGGAGGAACAGAACCTGCCTGCTCACGGGCCTTATGAGCTGGACTCGCTGGAAGGGATGTAGGGACGGAACGCTCCATGAAGAGGACAGGCGGCAGGAGACTGCCGAGGGAACAGAGAGTACGGGACTGCTTTCTGCCGGGCGAAAAAGGCGTTAAGCGGGAGCAGAACCCTTGATGGAGGAATGAATATGAGCAGGAAGAAACCAGTCGTAGCCGTGGTAGGATGTCCGAATGTGGGAAAATCCACCTTGTTTAACGTCCTGGCCGGCGAGATGATTTCCATTGTAAAGGATACGCCGGGCGTGACCAGGGATCGCATCTATGCGGACTGCACCTGGCTTGACAAGGCGTTTACGCTGATCGATACAGGAGGAATTGAGCCGGATTCCAGGGATATTATCCTGGCACAGATGAGAGAGCAGGCGGAGATTGCCATCGCCACAGCCGATGTGATTATCTTTATCGTAGATGTGCGCCAGGGGCTCACGGATTCAGATTCCAAGGTGGCGGACATGCTGAGAAAATCCAGAAAGCCGGTGATCCTGGCTGTCAACAAGGTGGACAGCTTTGCAAAATTCGGAAATGACGTGTACGAATTTTATAACCTAGGAATCGGAGATCCGATTCCGATCTCCGCAGCATCCAGACTTGGGCTCGGAGAACTTCTTGACGCCGTGGTGGCTCATTTCCCGGAGGACACGGGGGAAGAGGAGGATGACGACAGGCCGAGAATTGCCATCGTGGGAAAACCCAATGTGGGCAAGTCATCCATCGTCAATAAGCTGCTGGGAGAAAACCGGGTTATTGTGTCAAACATCGCCGGAACCACCCGGGACGCCGTGGACACGGAGATTGTCCACAACGGCACAGAGTATGTGTTTATCGACACCGCAGGACTCAGAAGGAAGAATAAGATCAAGGAGGAGCTGGAGCGCTACAGCATCATCCGCACGGTGACGGCGGTGGAGAGGGCCGATGTGGTTCTGGTGGTCATTGACGCCACGGAGGGTGTGACGGAGCAGGATGCAAAGATTGCGGGAATTGCCCACGACCGGGGGAAGGGCATTATCATTGTGGTAAACAAGTGGGATGCCATTGAAAAAAATGACAAGACCATCTATGAGTATACGAATAAAATCAAGACGATTCTCTCCTTTGTGCCCTATGCGGAGTATGTGTTTGTCTCCGCACAGACGGGACAGAGATTAAATAAGCTCTATGACCTGATCGACATGGTGAGGGAGAACCAGACCATGAGAATCCAGACAGGTGTTCTCAATGAGATTATGACAGAGGCAGTGGCTCTCCAGCAGCCGCCGTCCGACAAGGGAAAGAGGCTGAAGCTCTACTACATGACCCAGGTGGCTGTAAAGCCGCCGACCTTCGTCGTGTTTGTGAATGACAAGGAGCTGATGCATTTTTCATACACCAGATATCTTGAGAACCGCATAAGGGATGCCTTCGGCTTCCGCGGAACGGCTCTTAAATTTATTATCCGCGAGAGGAAGGGAAAGGAGCAGTAGGAGATGATGGAACGGCTTGTCTGTTTGGGAATTGGGTATGCCTTCGGGCTGATCCAGTCGGGGTACCTGTACGGAAGGTCTAAGGGGCTTGACATCCGCCAGTATGGAAGCGGAAACGCAGGCTCCACCAATGTGCTTCGTGTCATGGGGAAAAAAGCAGGAGCGATCGTATTTTTCGGGGATTTTTTCAAGGCAGTGTTTGCCATGGCTCTGGCCCAGCTGCTGTTCGGCCGCGGAGACGGGGCCGTAAACAGTTCCCTCTGGGCTCTGTATGCAGGCCTTGGGGTGACGCTCGGACACAATTTCCCGTTTTATCTGAAATTCAGAGGCGGCAAGGGAATTGCCTGCATGGCGGGAATTCTCACCTTTATGGATTTTCGCATTATGCTCACCTGCCTGGTTGTGTTCGGGGTGACGGTGGGCATCACAAGATATGTGTCCCTGGGCTCCATTCTGGTGGCGGTTATCTTTTTTGCAGAGCTTGTGATTTTT
Organism: Clostridium sp. M62/1; assembly: GCF_020736365.1. Taxonomy (NCBI): domain Bacteria; kingdom Bacillati; phylum Bacillota; class Clostridia; order Eubacteriales; family Clostridiaceae; genus Clostridium; species Clostridium sp. M62/1. The sequence continues at coordinate 2,215,354 of NZ_CP085988.1, forward strand.
GGAAGCCAGGGAAGCTACCGGGTGGCGGAAGGCTGTTTTCCAGAGTTCTGCGTTCTGGGAGGCATCCTCATGGTGATGGCCATCTGGCGCCACAGGGCAAATATCAAACGCCTTCTGACAGGCACGGAGAATAAGCTGGGGGCCTCAAAAAAACAGGCCGGACAGCAGTAAGAGACAGAAGAAAACAGGCGCAGCAGCCGAAAGGAAGGGGAAGAAAGAATGACATCAATCGGCGTGATCGGGGCCGGAACGTGGGGAACTGCGCTGGCCGTACTGTTACATAACAATGGGCACCAGGTGGAGATCTGGTCAGCTCTTCCGGAGGAGATCGAGGAGATGGGGCGGACGCGCCGCCACAAAAACCTCCCGGAGACTGTCATACCACAGGAAATTTCTCTGACTGCTGATTTAGAGCAGGGTATGGGAGGGAAGGATGTGCTGATCATGGCAGTGCCCTCTGTGTTTGTGCGCCAGACAGCGGCCAGAATGCGGCTTTTTCTGAGAAAGGGGCAGATTGTGGTGGACGTGGCCAAAGGTATTGAGGACGCTACCCTGATGACTCTTTCCCAGGTGATTGAGGAGGAACTCCCGGAGGCCGAGGTGGCGATTTTATCCGGTCCCAGCCATGCGGAGGAGGTAAGCCGGGGACTTCCGACGACCTGTGTGGTAGGCGCCCACCGGAGAGAAACGGCGGAGTATCTCCAGTCCGTCTTCATGAGCCCTGTCTTTCGCGTTTACACAAGCCCGGATATCCTGGGCATCGAGATAGGAGCTGCCTTAAAGAATGTAATCGCCCTGGCCGCGGGCATTGCCGACGGTCTCGGATACGGCGACAACACCAAGGCAGCGCTGATAACCAGGGGAATCGCGGAGATCACACGCTTGGGAGTGCGGATGGGCGGAAGGGAGCAGACCTTTTTCGGCCTTTCCGGAATCGGAGATCTGATTGTTACCTGCGCCAGTATGCACAGCCGCAACCGCCGGGCAGGCATCCTGATTGGAAAGGGATATACCATGGAGGAAGCCATGAAAGAGGTGCAGATGGTGGTGGAGGGCGTGTACTCTGCCAGAGCTGCCAGAGCGCTGGCAGAAAAGTACGGCGAGGATATGCCCATTGTGGAACAGGTGAACCAGGTGCTGTTTGAGGGAAAAGCGGCAAAGGCAGCAGTGGGGGATCTGATGCTCAGGGACAAGCGGATTGAAAACAGCCTGCTGCCCTGGGATTAGCAGATAAATTTAACGCGGTCTCTGACCGCGTTTGTTTTTCTCCAAAAACCATCTGTAGCTATTCTGCGGACAGACAGATGATTTGACACCATTATAATCTATTCCGATATAAGCTATAACCTGAAGTGATGAATTTTCAGGAAAACAGCAAAAAAAACGACTTTTTTTGACGAAATCGTGAAAACTATCACATTTTTGTATTGACTTTTGAAAAAGGGAAAATTATAATGGCGTCAATCAAAAAACATTAGCGAATTGTTAATGAAAGGTCTGGAGGAGATAGTATGAAAAAAAGATTACTCAGTTTAGGACTGGCAGCCATGATGGCGCTGTCACTGGCAGGATGCGGAGGCTCTGGAAGTGCGGGAAGCTCCGACAGCACCGGTGCAGAGGAGGCCAAGACAGAGGAAAAGGGAGCGGCGGGAGAAGTATTCGTCCTCGGCGGCATTGGGCCGCTGACAGGTTCTGCAGCTGCCTACGGAGAATCTGTCAAAAACGGAATCGAGCTGGCTGTCAATGAGATCAATGAGGCAGGCGGTATCAATGGATATCAGGTAGAGTATTACTTCGAAGATGATGAGAACGACGCCGAGAAGGCAGTAAATGCCTATAATACATTAAAGGATAAGGGAATTCAGATGCTGGTCGGAACTGTAACTTCCAAACCGTGTATTGCGGTAGGAGCAGAGTCCGCAGTGGATAATATGTTCCAGCTCACTCCGTCCGGTTCAGCCGTTCAGTGTGTGGAGAATGACAATGTATTCCGCGTATGCTTCTCTGACCCGGATCAGGGAAAGAAATCTGCCGAGTATATTGCAGAGCATGGCCTCGCCACAAAGATTGCCATTATCTACGACAGCTCCAGCGAGTACTCTGACGGAATCCGCGAATCCTTCGTGACAACGGCTGAGGAAAAGGGACTTGAGATTGTGGCCAGCGAGGCCTTTACCGCAGACAGCAACACGGACTTTTCCGTACAGCTTGACAAGGCCAAGGAGGCAGGCGCAGAGCTGGTATTCCTTCCGATCTACTACCAGGAGGCCTCCACTATTTTAAAGCAGGCTGATGACAAGGACTTCCATCCGCAGTTCTTCGGATGTGACGGAATGGATGGAATCTTAAGCGTAGAAAATTTTGATCCGGCTTTGGCAGAAGGCTTAATGCTTTTAACACCATTCACCGTGGATGAGGAGGGAAGCCAGGATTTCGTTAAAGCCTACGAGGAGGCATACGGAATTGAGCCTCTTCAGTTCGGTGCAGGCGCATATGACAGCGTATACGCAATCAAGGCTGCCGCTGAGAAGGCAGGACTCACACCGGATATGGATATCTCCGATATGTGTGAGGCTATGAAGACCGCTATGACAGAGATCACGGTGGACGGACTGACCGGAGAGGGAATGACATGGAATGCAGCCGGAGAGCCGGATAAGGCTCCAAAGGCCGCTAAGATTGTAAACGGTGTTTATGAGATGATGGACTAATCAAACCGGAGAGGCTTGGCTCACCGGAAAGACCGCATAAAACAGAGGGCTGCTGCAGCAGAAAATGCGGCAGCCCTGTTTTGTGGTATAATAGCGAGGAAAGCGCATGCCATGCCTGCATGAGCATGCATCTGACGAGCAGTTCCATCGGGATGTCAGTCGGGATGGAACCGAAGAAAACGTTTCACACGTATATCTCCAGACAAAATATAGAAGAAAAAGAGGTGCAGGAAGATGATTAATTTTCTCTCCTATCTGATTAACGGCATCAGCCTGGGCAGTGTTTACGCCATCATCGCCCTGGGCTATACCATGGTTTACGGTATAGCGAAGATGCTGAATTTTGCCCACGGCGATATCATCATGGTGGGCGGCTTTACAACCTTTACGGTGGTCAGCACCATGGGCGGCTCCCCGCTTCTGGGAGTCCTGGCAGCTGTGGTAGTCTGCACTGTTCTCGGTGTGACAGTAGAGAGGGTGGCTTACAGGCCTCTGCGCGGGGCCTCTCCGCTGGCAGTTCTGATTACAGCTATCGGCGTCAGCTACCTGCTTCAGAATGTGGCGCTCTTAATTTTCGGCTCCAACGCCCGCCAGTTTACCTCTGTTGTGAATGTGCCGCCGTTAAAGCTGGCCGGAGGAGCCCTCTCCATTTCCGGCGTCACCATTGTCACCATTGCTGCCTGTATTATCATTATGATCGGCCTGATGCTTTTTATCAACAAGACGAAGATCGGTCAGGCTATGCTGGCTGTATCGGAAGACAGAGGGGCGGCCACTCTGATGGGTATTAATGTAAACGGAACGATCGCTGTCACCTTCGCCATCGGTTCTGCCCTGGCGGCTATTGCAGGCGTACTGCTCTGTTCCGCCTATCCGTCCCTGACTCCCTACACCGGTTCCATGCCGGGTATCAAGGCCTTTGTGGCAGCAGTATTCGGCGGCATCGGCTCCATACCGGGCGCTCTGATCGGAGGAGTGCTTTTAGGAGTGATTGAGAATCTGGCGAAGGCGTATATTTCCTCCCAGCTCTCAGATGCCATTGTATTCTCCGTGCTGATTATCGTCCTTTTGGTACGTCCGACGGGAATTCTGGGCAAAAAAATCAGTGAGAAAGTGTAGGTGCAGGCCATGAATATCAAAACATACAGAAAAAAAACGCTGGTTCAGAATGCCGTCACATACGGCATTGTTCTCGCCTGTTTCATTCTGGTGCAGATTCTGACGGCAACAGGAGGGATGACAAGCCTCTTAAAGGGAATTCTTGTGCCGCTTTGCACTTATGTAATCCTGGCAGTTTCCCTGAACCTGACGGTGGGAATTCTGGGCGAGCTGAGCCTTGGACACGCGGGATTTATGTGCGTGGGTGCCTTTTCCGGAGCCTTCTTCACAAACGCCATGATGAAGACATTTGGCATTGCCAAGAACGATGATATGGCAATTCTCGGCCTGTTTATCGTTGCCATTGTCATCGGGGCGGCTGTGGCGGCTGTATTCGGCATTCTGATAGGAATTCCGGTTCTCCGCTTAAAGGGAGACTACCTTGCCATTGTCACCCTTGCCTTCGGAGAGATTATCAAAAACCTGATCAACGCTCTGTTTGTAGGAATCGACAGCAGGGGAATCCATTTTTCTCTGAAGGATGCAGCTTCCCTGAATCTGGAGGAGGGAGGCGAGGTAATCATAAAGGGAGCCCAGGGAATTTCGGGCACCCCGAAGGCGGCTACCTTTACAATCGGAATCATCCTCGTGCTGCTCACGCTCTTCATTGTTCAGAACCTGATTCATTCACGGACCGGCCGCGCCATCATGGCGATTCGCGACAACAGGATAGCAGCGGAATCTGTGGGAATCAATATTACAAAGTATAAGCTTCTGGCTTTCTCCGTATCTGCGGCTCTGGCGGGAGTGGCAGGAGTGCTCTATGCTCATAACCTGGCTACTCTGGCTGCCACGCCAAAGGCCTTCGGCTACAACATGTCCATTATGATTCTTGTGTTCGTGGTGCTTGGCGGAATCGGAAATATCCGCGGCTCCATTATCGCTGCTGTGATTCTGACGCTGCTGCCGGAGCTTCTGAGAGGTCTCAGCAGCTACAGAATGCTGATTTACGCGATTGTCCTGATTGTCATGATGCTTTTGAATTCCAGTCCGAAAGCGATTGAGATAAGAAGCCGCATCATCGAATCAATCCGGGGCAGGAAGAAAAAAGAGCAGGCGAAGGAGGCGTAATTATGGCAATGCTGGAAGTGAAAAATTTGAGTATCTCCTTCGGTGGACTGAAGGCGGTGGATGACTTTAACATCACCATCGAGAAGGGACAGCTCTACGGCCTCATCGGCCCAAACGGAGCTGGAAAGACAACCGTGTTCAACCTGCTGACGGGAGTGTACAAGCCGGACGGCGGTATCATTCTGTTAGATGGGGCGAATATCGCCGGGAAGAAGAATATTGAGATCAACCGAGCAGGGATTGCCAGAACTTTTCAGAACATCCGTCTCTTCAAGGAGCTGAGCGTGCTTGACAATGTAAAGGTCGGGCTTCACAACCACCACCCATATGGGACTTTGACAGGCATTTTCCGCCTTCCCAAGTACAGGAGGGTGGAGCGCGAGATGGATGAGCAGGCTCTGGAACTGTTAAAGGTATTCGGGCTGGACGGTGAGTTCGCAGTCAAGGCCTCAAATCTTCCCTATGGAAAGCAGAGAAAGCTGGAGATTGCCAGAGCTCTGGCCACAGAGCCGAAGCTCCTTCTTCTCGATGAACCTGCGGCAGGCATGAACCCCAATGAGACAAAGGAACTGATGGATACCATCCAGTTTGTCCGTGACAATTTTGACATGACGATTCTCCTGATTGAGCATGATATGAAGCTTGTATCAGGGATCTGCGAGCGCCTGACAGTGCTGAATTTCGGCCATGTGCTTACAGAAGGGCCGACGGGAGAGGTGTTAAATAACCCTGAGGTTATCAAAGCCTACCTGGGCGAATAGCGCAAAGGGCAGACGCCTTCGCGGAAGGGAAGCTCTCAGCTTGCAGCAGGGATTTTGCTGCTTTGGAAGAGAATAGGATTAAGTTTGAGATATTAGGAGGTCAGAGTCATGGCAATGCTGGAAGTAAAGGATTTAAGTGTCTATTACGGCGTAATCCAGGCCCTTAAGGGAATCTCCTTTGAGGTGGAGGAGGGGGACGTCATCGCCCTGATCGGAGCCAACGGCGCCGGAAAGACGACGACGCTTCACGCCCTTACGGGACTGATCCCGGTGAAATCAGGAAGCATTGTATTCGAGGGAAAGGAAATCACAAAGGTACCGGGCTATAAGCTGGTATCCATGGGAATCGCCCATGTGCCGGAGGGACGGCGGGTGTTTGCCCAGCTGACAGTGCTGCAGAACCTGAAAATGGGAGCATTTACGAGAAATAACAGGCAGGAAAGCGAGGAGACCATTAAAAGGATCTATCAGCGCTTTCCGAGGCTTGAAGAGAGGAAGAATCAGCTTGCGGGAACGCTCTCCGGCGGTGAGCAGCAGATGCTGGCCATGGGGCGCGCCCTCATGTCTCACCCCAGGCTGCTTGTCATGGATGAGCCCTCCATGGGACTTTCTCCCCTGTATGTAAATGAGATTTTCGAGATTATCCAGGAAATCAGCAAAGAGGGGACAACGGTTCTTCTGGTGGAGCAGAACGCAAAGAAAGCTCTCTCCATTGCCAATAAGGCATATGTGCTGGAAACGGGAAAGATCGTTCTCAGAGGAGATGCAAAAGAGCTGATGAATAACGATCAGGTGAAGAAGGCGTATCTGAGCGAATAGCGGACAAAATCCGTGCTGGAAAAGATGGCTGTAAGGGATGCTGCCGGGGACGGGATGTCCGCGGTTTAACAAAGAAAGCAAAAATCAAAATACTGAAAACCGCCGGGCAGCAGGAGATATGGCTGTGCGGCGGTTTTTTCTGTCCAGCCTTTGTATGGCGCCGAAATTTGAAGCAGCTACATCAAAATATTCAGAAAAAAGAAACCGCCCCGGGGCGATGGTAAACCAGGAAAAAGGCGGAGCATGAAACGGGGCTTTGAAACGTCATGTCTATGACGCCCTCCTGGTGCATATACTGTACCAGCACAGCAAGGGGGTAATAATATGGACAGTTTTAATGTATACAGCGATATTAAGGCCCGCACGGGCGGAGAAATCTACATAGGCGTGGTGGGGCCCGTGCGCACGGGAAAATCCACGTTTATCAAGCGCTTTATGGAGCAGATGGTTCTCCCTGGCATGGAGGATGAGCATGTGAGAGAACGCACCAGGGATGAGCTGCCCCAGAGTGCGGCGGGAAAAACCATTATGACCACAGAACCCAAGTTTATTCCCAAGGAGGCGGTACAGATTCCGCTGGGAGAAGGGATTGACGCCAAAGTCAGACTGATTGACTGTGTAGGATTTATGGTGGAGGGGGCAGCAGGACACATTGAAAACGACGCGGAGCGTCTGGTGAAGACGCCCTGGTTTGATTATGAGATTCCCTTTACCCAGGCAGCAGAGCTGGGAACCAGAAAAGTCATTACCGATCACTCCACTATCGGACTTGTTATCACAACCGACGGCTCCTTCGGAGAGATAAAAAGGCAGAACTATACAGCGGCGGAGGAAAAGACTGTAAAGGAGCTGAAAAACTTAAATAAGCCCTTCCTGATTCTGCTCAATTCCATGCGCCCCTACTCAGATGAGACAAAGCAGCTGGCCTCGGAGCTTGAGAAAAAATACGGAGTGCAGGTTATGCCGGTCAACTGCGAACAGCTGAAAAAAGAGGACATTCGCAGAATTATGGAGGAGGTTCTCACAGAGTTTCCAGTGTCGGAGCTCGACTTTTCCATCCCCAAATGGCTGGAAATTCTGCCTCAGGATCACTGGCTGAAGGCTCACGTCATCCAGGCGGTAAAGGAGATTCTTAAAAAGACCAGCCATATGAAAGATGTGCAGGGAGAGCTGCTGACTGCCCCTGACGAGTCCATCAGGCGCATGAAGGTGACCGGTATGAAGATGGCGGACGGAAGTGTTTCCGTGGAGATCGATGTGGATGACGGGTGCTATTACCAGATTTTAAGCGACTATGTGGGGGTGCCCATTGACGGCGAGTACAGACTGATGCAGACCTTAAAGCGCCTGGCCGCCATGGAGAGAGAGTACGAGAAGGTAGGGGACGCACTGAGCCAGGCGCGGCTGAAGGGATACGGGGTGGTGACGCCGGATCGCTCTGAGATTGTGCTTGATGAGCCACAGATTATCCGCCATGGAAATAAGTACGGTGTAAAAATGAAAGCCCAGGCCCCGTCTCTCAATCTGATCAAGGCTCATATAGAGACGGAGATTGCTCCCATTGTGGGAAGTGAAAAGCAGGCGGCGGATCTGATCGACTATATCAAGGCCAACGCTAAAGAAAGCGAGGACGGTCTCTGGAACACAAATATTTTCGGAAAAAGCGTGGAGCAGATCGTGAGTGACGGCATTCAGGCTAAGATATCCCAGATGACCGAGGATTGCCAGATGAAGCTTCAGGACACGCTGCAGAAAATAATTAATGACAGCAACGGAGGAATGATTTGCATAATTATCTGAAATAAGTTATAATATCTAGGAAAACACAGGATAATGTGAAAAAAGACGGACAAACAGACGTATTGCATCTGAGTAAAAGAGGAAAACAGGCGGCTTTTGTCTGGATTTTTCGCAGAAAAGGCCCAGAATGAAGGCGGTATGCGGCCAGAGGGGGGCGGTACTGGCAAAACGCAGCGGGCAGAAAGACAGGAGAGGGTTATATGAGACTGACATTTATCGGAGCCGATCATGAAGTTACAGGGAGCTGCCATTATCTGGAGGCCTGCGGGCTGAATATTCTCATTGACTGCGGAATGGAGCAGGGCTCCAACAAGTACCAGAATCAGGAACTGCCAGTCAGCTATGCGGATATTGATTACGTGCTTGTAACGCATTCCCACATTGACCATGTGGGAATGCTGCCGTTTATCTTTGCGAGAGGTTTCTCGGGCCAGATTATGGCTTCTCGTGCTACCTGCGATCTGTGCAATATTATGCTGAAGGACTGCGCCCATATCCAGGAGTCAGAGGCAGAGTGGAAGAACAGGAAGGCAAAGAGGGCCGGCCGTCCTCAGGAGCCGCCTCTCTACACGATGAATGATGCAGAGGGAGTTCTGAAGCACTTTGTGCCCTGCGAGTACAATGAGATTATAAGACTTTCGGAGGGGGTGGAGATCCGGTTTACGGATGCAGGCCACCTGCTGGGCTCTGCATTTATTGAGGTGTGGCTGACGGAAGACGGATGCTCCAAAAAGATTGTATTTTCCGGCGACATCGGAAATATGAACAAGCCTCTGATCCGCAATCCTCAATACATTGCCCAGGCAGATTATGTGGTGATGGAGAGCACCTACGGGGACAGGCTCCACCGCCATTCGGCTGAGCATATCGAGGAATTTGCCAGGGTGATTCAGGAGACTCTGGACCGGGGAGGAAATGTGGTAATCCCTGCCTTCGCTGTGGGGCGTACCCAGGAGGTGCTCTACTATATCAGGAGGATCAAGGAGGAGGGACTGGTGACAGGACACGGCGATTTTGACGTGTACGTGGACAGCCCTCTGGCTGTGGAAGCTACCCAGGTGTTCAAGAAAAATATGCTGGACTGCTACAATGAGGAGACAAAAGCTCTTGTGAAAAAGGGGATCAATCCCATTGCTTTTAAGGGTCTTAAGCTGTCTGTCAGCAGCCAGGAGTCCATCGCCATCAACTTTGACGATAAGCCCAAGGTTATCATCTCTGCTGCCGGCATGTGCGATGCCGGGCGAATCCGCCACCATCTGAAGCACAACCTCTGGAGGCCGGAATGTACGATCCTGTTTGCCGGCTACCAGGCAGTGGGAACTCTGGGGCGCAGCATTATTGAAGGGAAAAAGGAGGTTAAACTGTTCGGCGAAACCATTGACGTGGAGGCCCATATTGAGAAGATTGAGGGTATCAGCGGGCACGCGGATCAGAAAGGCCTTCTTACATTTATCAACAGTTTTATGGAGAAGCCGAAACAGGTATTTGTGGTTCACGGCGATGATGAGGTCTGCACTCACTTTGCCGAGAAGCTGGAAAAAGAGTACGGGCTCAATGCCTTCGCCCCGTTCAGCGGAACGGTCTATAATCTGGCTGAAGGAAAATTTGAGACAATCACAGAGGGTGTTCCGATCCGCAGGGAGGAGGAGAGAGAGACATCCAAGAGAGCGGCCGGTGTATTCGGAAGACTTCTGGCTGCTGTGGATCGCCTCCGCCGTGTTGTCATGGACAATGAGGGCGGGGCAAATAAGGATCTGGCAAAATTTGCAGATCAGATCAATTCCCTCTGCGACAAGTGGGATCGCTAGCCTTCCAAAAAAGAAACGGACAGAGAGGACAGACATGTGAAAGTGGAAATTTACACAGATGGAGCCGCCAGGGGAAACCCGGACGGGCCAGGCGGTTTTGGAACCGTCCTTCACTATACAGACACCAGGGGACAGCTCCACGTGAAGGAACTGTCGGCAGGGTACAGGCGGACAACCAACAACCGTATGGAACTGATGGCGGCTATAGCCGGGCTGGAAGCGCTGAACCGTCCCTGCCAGGTGGAGCTTTATTCAGACTCAAAATACCTGGTGGACGCTTTTAACCAGCACTGGATTGACGGATGGATAAAGAAAGGCTGGAAGAGGGGAAAAAACGAACCGGTTAAAAATGTAGATCTCTGGAAGCGCCTCCTGGCTGCAGCCAGTCCCCATAAGATCACATTTATCTGGGTAAAAGGGCACAACGGGCACCCGGAAAATGAAAGGTGTGACTTCCTTGCAACCTCTGCTGCAGACGGGGAAAACCTTCTGACAGATCCAGGGGTATTATAGGCGAAAAAGACGGGAAAACAGACTGAAAAGTGCCGGGAGCCAGAGGGCTCTGAACAGGAAACAGCGGAATAATTTACAGTTAAGGCAGGCCGGCATTGCAGATGCCGGCCTGAGTCAGCTACAGGAAAATATTAATTACTAAAACTTCCCACACCATATTGGTGCGTTGATCCTTGAAAATTCAATATTTCAGCCAATAAAAAAAGCATAAATCTGTTCCGTTTGGTATAATGGAATTGACTAGAAACCATCTTTACAAAGGAGATTTATGCCATGTCCAGTATACCACAAAACTATTTCGTTGAGAACGACTTAATTGACTGTGTTCAGAGATTTTTTTCCAAACATCATGTTGGCAGGCTCCTTGCCAGATGTAATGGAATGAAGGAAAAAGGTGTTTCATCTGTTTCCCTGCTTCGTTATAAACTCAGCAACATTTTTGTCGGAAGAAGTATGTATATGCAGCAGCGGACTGGCTCTTTTAAGGAGGCGTTTTCCAAGAACACTTTCTACCGTTTCCTTAATTCTTCAAAAACAAACTGGCTTCGTTTTACTTCTCTTCTTGCAGCTGATATTGTCAATCATGACATTCGTGATCTGACAGATCCGGAAAGAAAAAATGTCTTTATCATTGATGACAGCCTTTTCAACCGTACCAGCTGTAAGAAAACGGAACTGGGATCAAAAGTTTTTGACCACACGGATATGCATTTCAAAAAGGGCTTCAGGATGCTTACTTTAAGCTGGAGTGATGGAAACACACTGATCCCTGTAAACAGCTGCCTGTTAGCGTCTGCAAAGAATACAAATATCATCGGCCCGGTAAAGGACTTTGACAACAGAACCCTTGCAGGAAAAAGACGTGCGCTAGCCCAAACAAAAGCACCAGAGGCAATGATGACTTTACTGAATACAGCCCTCAGTGCAGGGCTGAAAGCGGATTATGTCCTGTTTGATTCCTGGTTTTCCAATCCAGCACAGGTCACAGCCATCCATGCAAAAGGCATGGATGTGATTGCCATGATTAAGAAAAGTAGCCGGATCAAATATTCGTACGGTGGTGAACAGCTGAATATCAAAGAAATCTATTCCCGGAACAAAAAGCGCCGTGGCAGATCAAAGTATCTGCTTTCTGTTGATGTTATGGTAGGAAAGGCGAATCCAATTCCGGCGAAAATCGTATGCGTAAGGAACAAGGCAAACCGCAAGGACTGGCTTGCTTTTATCTGTACAGCTACAACACTTTCCGAGGAAGAGATTATCCGTATTTATGGAAAGCGCTGGCAGATCGAGGTCTTTTTCAAAACCTGCAAATCCATGCTGAATCTGGTTGGAGAATGCCACAGTTTATCTTATGATGCACTGACAGCCCATGTGGCGATCGTGTTTACCCGATATATGTTACTTGCAATGGAGCAGCGCCAAAATGAAGATCAGAGAACGCTTGGTGAACTGTTCTTCTTCCTTGTTGATGAAATGGCAGACATTACTTTCAACAGGTCACTTTGCATCCTGATGGAAGCCTTGATGGCAAGTCTTCAGGGAATCTTTAAACTAAGCGATGAGCAACTGAATGCTTTTACCGCTGATTTTGAAGCAAGATTGCCGGAATATCTGAGAAAAGCACTCCATTTGGAAGCTGCAGCGGCATAAATCGCTATTTTGTTAGCTGAAATATTGAATTTTCAAGGAACGAATCCCATTTTAGGTATGGGAAGTTTTAGTTAATTATATCTTACAATATATTACGTCTTTCTTCTGCTTCTTTTCTTTCAGCACCATTTATGATATGGTATTTATATCAAAGTGTGCAAAGGAATGGCTCAGATTGAAAAATAGAGAATTTATCATTACCGTCCTTTTGATCTGCGCGTTCGGCTTTTTTGTAACCTTCCATGTGAGACGATTTGTATCCGGAGGAGAAGAGACCGGACAGCCTGGTGAGTATACAGCCCAGGAATACACCGCTGAAGAGTTTGAGGTACAGAAAGAAGGGGCTGAGGCAGAAGCAGATCCTGCAGAAAACAGCCTGCCGCCGGCAGGAAGGGCTGCAGACGAGGCAGACGGCCCGGATACTTCTTCCACTGCATCTTACTCTGACGGAATAGGGCCGGCGAAAGCACAGAACAGCGCCCCGGAGCCAGAGGCTGCCGGAACTAAAGGAAAAGAGCAGACAGGAGATAAGACAGGAAAGGATACTCAAGCTGCCAAGAATAGCGAGATTTCCGGGACTTCCGGTGAGCAGGCCCAAGCAGGAGGAGAGACTGGGAAAAACACATCAGAAAAAGGAAACTCAAAGTCCGCGTTAAATAACGGTGCAGCGCCATATAAAGAGGAATCCGGGAAGGCGCCGGAGAGCGGCTTATCTGCCGGGACACTTCAGACAGAGAACCCTTTGGCAGGCAAAGTTCAGGAGAATGAAAAGAAAGATAGCTCCGCACAGACGGAGCTACCCGGAAAAAATCAAAAGACAGAAGCTTCTTCAAAGGGACAGACGGGACAGACAGAGGCAGGCCCCGGGAGCACCCCTTTTTCCCTTCAGGCCGATAACAGTCAGTCCAGGGGGAAGGAGAGCTCTGCCGGAGGAGCAGCTTCGGATAAGGCTGACGCCAGGCTTCGATCCGTACCCAAAGCCGCAGCGCTTTCGGGGAGAGAAGGGACGGAGGCAGCAGCTCAGCCGGGAGGACAGACAGAAGCAGCCGGCTCAGCATCCCGAAATGCAGATGGCACTGCCTCAGATACAAAGGCAGCCTCCGAGGGAACAAAGGAGGAGATGACAGAACAGGACTACCGCCAGGAATTAGCAGATATTGAGGTACTGGTGGAGCAGCTGAAAAATTCCAGAGCAGATACGAGCACATGGTCATACCTGAATATGGCGGATTATGAGCTGAAGCTCTGGGATGATGAACTGAATGTGATCTATAAGGATATTATGAGCCGTCTCGATACCGAGGAGGCGGAGAAACTGAAAAAGGAAGAGAGGACATGGATTCGGCAGAAAGATGAGGATGCCAGAAAGGCGGCTTCCCGGTATAAGGGAGGAACCCTGGAGGGATTGGAGCACACGGCATCTCTTGCCAAATCTACCAGGGAGAGAGCCTATGCTCTTTTAGACTCCTATGGAAGCTGTCTCCCCCAGGAGGAGACGCAGTGACGCCGCAGAACGGCACAGGCACAGCTGTTTTGGAGAAGGAAACAGAGCAGCTTTGCCTGTGCCGTTCTGCTTAACAGCTTTTTTCATGAACGCCGCCCCTTTCTCCCACCTGCACCTTGAAAAACCGTTCTTCATGTGATAGGATATACCAATGGATAAAAATATTACTTAAATGTAACAGGCAGGAGGAAACAACGTGGAAAGATACGGTGTAAACGAACTGAGAAAGATGTTCCTGGAATTCTTTGAGAGCAAGGGACATCTGGCGATGAAGAGCTTTTCTCTGGTTCCGCATAATGATAACAGCTTGCTGCTCATCAATTCCGGTATGGCGCCCCTTAAGCCATACTTTACAGGCCAGGAAATTCCGCCGAGAAAACGTGTGACGACATGTCAGAAATGCATCCGCACAGGAGATATTGAGAATATCGGAAAGACAGCCCGCCACGGCACGTTTTTCGAGATGCTCGGAAACTTCTCCTTCGGAGATTACTTTAAGACAGAGGCGATTCACTGGTCCTGGGAATTCCTGACAGAGGTTGTAGGACTGGATCCTGACCGCCTCTACCCATCTGTATACCAGGATGACGATGAGGCCTTCGATATCTGGAACAAGGAGATGGGAATTCCGGCAGAGCGCATTTTCCGCTTCGGCAAGGAGGACAACTTCTGGGAGCACGGCGCAGGCCCCTGTGGTCCATGTTCTGAGATCTATTACGACCGCGGCGAGAAATACGGCTGCGGAAAGCCGGGATGTACCGTAGGATGCGACTGTGACCGCTACATCGAGGTGTGGAACAACGTATTCACCCAGTTTGACAATGACGGCCATGGCCATTACACAGAGCTGGAGCACAAGAATATCGATACCGGAATGGGCCTGGAGCGTCTGGCAGTTATCGTTCAGGACGTGGACTCCCTGTTTACGATTGATACAAACAAGGCTCTCCTTGACCGCGTCTGCGCCCTGGCAGGAAAGGAGTATCAGAAGGATCACGAGACAGATGTGTCTCTGAGAATCGTGACGGATCATATCAAGTCCTGCACCTTCATGATCTCCGACGGAATCATGCCTTCCAACGAGGGACGGGGCTATGTACTCAGAAGGCTGTTAAGACGTGCGGCCCGTCACGGAAGAAAGTTAGGAATCGAGGGCAAGTTCCTGGCAGAGCTTTCCAGAACCGTCATCGAGCTTTCCAAGGACGGATACCCGGAGCTGGATGAAAAAAAGGCTATGATCTTCAAAGTCCTTACTGAGGAGGAAGATAAGTTCAACAAGACCATCGACCAGGGACTCTCCATTTTAAATGAGATGGAGTCTGAGATGGCAAAGAAGGGCGAGAAAGTACTCTCCGGCGAGAACGCGTTCAAGCTCTATGACACCTACGGCTTCCCGGTGGATCTGACCAAGGAGATTCTGGAGGAGAGAGACCTCTCCGTAGACGAGGAGGGCTTTGCTGCCTGCATGAAGAAGCAGAAGGATGCGGCCAGGGCAGCCAGAAAGACCACAAACTATATGGGAGCAGACGTGACGGTTTACCAGTCCATCGATCCGGCTGTCACCACAGAGTTTGTGGGGTACGACAGGCTGGTGCATGAGTCTGAGATCACCGTACTCACCACGGAGGACGAGCTGGTGGAGGCTCTGACGGACGGACAGAACGGAACGATTATTGTGAAGGAAACCCCCTTCTACGCCACCATGGGCGGACAGCAGGCAGATATCGGCGTGATCTCCACAGAGAACGGCACCTTTGAGGTAAAGGATACAATCAAGCTCCAGGGAGGCAAGGTAGGCCATGTGGGAACTGTCACAAAGGGAATGTTCAAGGTAGGCGATCAGGTGACGCTCACCGTGAATAAGGAGAACAGAGAGCTCACGGCCAGAAACCACTCTGCCACACACCTGCTTCACAAGGCCCTGCGCACGGTTCTCGGCACTCACGTAGAGCAGGCGGGCTCCCTTGTGACAAAAGACAGACTCCGTTTTGACTTTACCCATTTCTCCGCTATGACTCCTGATGAGATTGCGGCAGTTGAAAAAATGGTAAATGATGAGATTGCGGCTTCCCTTCCGGTTGTAACGGATATTATGAGCCTTGAGGAAGCGAAAAAGACAGGGGCTATGGCGCTGTTCGGAGAAAAGTACGGCGAGAGTGTGCGCGTGGTAAGGATGGGAGACTTCTCCACCGAGCTGTGCGGCGGAACTCATGTGCCGAACACCAGCACAATCTCTGCATTCAAGATCGTATCCGAGGCGGGGATTGCAGCCGGCGTAAGGCGTATTGAGGCGCTGACCAGCACAGGGCTTATGGATTACTATCATGAGATGGAGCAGGAGCTTCACGAGGCTGCCAAGCTTGTGAAGAGCACACCGGCCGCCCTTCACGACAAGCTGCAGGCGATGCTCGATGAGCTGAAGGCCCTTCACTCTGAGAACGAGAAGTTAAAGAGCAGGCTGGCCAATGACTCCCTCGGCGACGTTTTAAACCAGGTAAAGGAGATAAACGGCGTGAAGCTCCTGGCAGTCAGGGTGGACGGCGTTGACATGAACGGTCTGAGAAACCTGGGCGATCAGCTCAAGGAGAAGCTGGGCGAGGGCATGGTTGTCATTGCCTCCGTCCAGGACGGAAAGGTGAACCTGATGGCCTCCGCTACGGAGGGAGCCCAGAAGAAGGGCGCTCATGCAGGAAACCTGATCAAAGCCATCGCTTCTCTGGTGGGCGGCGGTGGCGGCGGACGCCCCAACATGGCTCAGGCCGGCGGAAAGAACCCGGCCGGCGTGGAGGATGCCCTCAGAAAGGCTGAGGAGGTAATCGCAGAGCAGGTGAAATAGCCGCTCTGCAGGAGATGCTTCTGGCGCCGAACCGACAAAATATAAATAAATTTTCAAATTTTGTAAAAATCCTGTTGACGAATACGGGATTTGTGGTATAATCATAACAGTGCTAAAAAAATGCCCAAACAGTTGTATTAATATGCACTTATTACACAACTGAAGGGAGGTTAGGTGTGAGCTATGTCAAATGTAATCGTTAAAGATAACGAAAGCTTAGACAGCGCTTTACGCAGATTCAAAAGAAACTGTGCAAAGGCTGGCATTCAGCAGGAGATTCGCAAGAGAGAGCATTACGAGAAACCAAGCGTTAGACGTAAGAAGAAATCCGAAGCTGCTAGAAAACGCAAATACAATTAATCAAGACAAAATTCCCGGCTGTCTATCGGCCGGGAATTTTTTATGGCAGGAAACTTTGTTTCCTGCTTCCCCTGTCTTTGAACCGGGTCAGGCATAAGAAGCCTGGCTTTTTTCATATATTGGGTATGAAGATCGGGAAAGGCGGCGTTTGCTTGTTTGACAGGCAGAAACGGGCTGTGGTGTCGGCGCTGAGCCTGCCGGAGGATGTCATGCTCGGCGACATGCTTCTGACCTTTACAGGCAGCAGAGGCGCTCTGGTAGAGAACTACAGGAGCATTATTCTGTATACAGATACGGTACTGAAGCTCCAGGGGAAAAACGGCCGCCTCACCATAGAGGGAAAGCGCCTTCGGATTACCTACTTTGACAGGGAGCAGCTTCTTCTGTCCGGGGCGATCCGGTCGGCAGTATTTGAACCGCTGTAAGGGAGGGAGCAGATGAATGCGTGGAGGCATTACCGGGAAGGGGCGGTGAAGGTGAGGCTGCAGGGGCTTTCGCCGGAGCGCTTTTTTAACCTCTGCGGCCAGGGAGAGGTGGAGATCTGGAAGATTTCATGCGCTGGCGCGGAATATGAATTTTATATGACTGTCAGGGGATTTTTCTCCTGCCGCCCCTTTGTGAGGAAGTCCGGTGTGAGGCTTAAAATCCTTGAAAAAACGGGACTTCCCTTTTTTTTATACAGAAACAGGAAAAGAGGGCTGTGGGCCCTTGGCTTTCTATTGTTTTTTCTGCTTCTCTATCTCCTCTCCCTGTTTGTGTGGGAGATTGATTTCCAGGGAAATCTGCGCCACTCGGACAATGAGCTGATGCACTATCTGGAAACAGAGGAGATCCGCTGCGGAATGCGAAAAAAACAGGTGGACTGCGAGTGGCTGGAAGGCCAGATTCGGAACAATTTTCCCGACATTACCTGGGTTTCTGCCCGGGTGGAGGGGACCAGGCTCTACATCCATGTGAAGGAAAACCAGGTGGTGCTGACGGTTCCAAAAAAAGATGAAACGCCCTGCGATCTGGTGGCAGATGCAGGGGGAGAGATTCTTTCCATGGTAGTGAGAAGCGGGACGCCTGCGGCAAGGCCCGGCGACGTGGTGGAACCGGGGCAGGTGCTTGTGAGCGGCAGGCTGTCCATCACCGACGACTCCGGACAGGTGGTATCGGAGCGGATGGTGCGGTCAGACGCTGATATTATTCTGAGAAGAGAGAGGACAGAGGAGAAGGAGATCTCCCTGTGGCATAAAAAACGGATATTTACCGGCAGACAGAGAAGGGGGCTGTTTGTCCAGGCGTTTGGGAAGGATTTTACGCTTCTGATGCCGGATTTTGAGGAGAGGGAATGGAGCTATACCGCCCAGACCTTTCAGGCCAGGATCGGGAAGAATTTTTACCTGCCGTTTTTTGGCGGGACGATCAGGGCAGATGAGCAGGTCAGCTACTGGACAAAATATACGGAGGAAGAGCTCTCGGCTATGGCCGAGGAATACAGGAGGGAGACGGAGGCAAAATTAATAGAAAAGGGGGTACAAATTATTGAAAATAATGTTACAATACTAGATAATGATTCAGCCTGTCTGTTTCGCCTGGAAATGATCACGGAGGAACCGGCAGGCAGTCCCGCGCCGATTGAGACGGGAATGGAGCAGGAGCAGCCCTCAGAAGGGGAGTCTTAATAATCAGGCGGCCCTCTGCTTTCTGCTCTTCCTGCCCGGCGGGGGAAGGTGAAATATGGCTAAAGGAGAAGAGAGACAGAAAATGAGTGTGATGGAAACCATTATCGATATCCCCATGGAGCATGAGCGGAATGTCTGCGGACAGTTTGACGTATACCTGAAAAAAATAGAGCGTACCCTCCATGTGACGATGATAGCCAGGGACGGAGCCCTGAAGATCATCGGGCCGGAGCACGCCATCCGGCAGGCAAAGAGCGTGTTTAACAACCTGCTGGAGCTTTCAAGGCGGGGGAATGCGATCACAGAGCAGAATGTAGACTATGCACTCTCTCTGTCCTTTACGGAGAATGATGATAAAATTCTGGAAATTGATAAGGATATTATCTGCCGTACGATCAACGGAAAACCCGTAAAGCCAAAAACCCTGGGGCAGAAGCAGTATGTGGACCTGATTCGGAAGAAGATGATCGTATTCGGCATCGGCCCTGCCGGAACGGGAAAGACGTATCTGGCCATGGCCATGGCGATCCAGGCCTTTAAAAACGGGGAGGTAAACCGGATCATCCTGACCCGCCCTGCCATCGAGGCGGGAGAGCGGCTGGGATTTCTGCCGGGGGATCTGCAGAGCAAGATCGACCCGTACCTGCGCCCCCTTTACGACGCCCTGTATCAGATTATGGGAGCGGAAAGCTACATGCACAATTCAGAAAAGGGGCTCATTGAGGTGGCTCCCTTAGCCTACATGAGAGGCCGCACCCTGGATAATGCCTTTATTATCCTGGATGAGGCACAGAACACGACGCCGGCTCAGATGAAAATGTTTCTGACCCGTATTGGCTTTGGTTCCAAGGTCATTGTGACGGGAGATCAGTCCCAGAAGGATCTTCCGGCCGGGGCCGCGTCAGGTCTTGACACAGCGATCCGCGTCCTGAAGGGGATTGACGATATCGGCTTCTGCTACCTGACCAGCGGTGACGTGGTGCGCCATCCTCTGGTGCAGAAGATTGTGGAGGCCTATGATGCCTATGAGAAAAAAGAGCAGAGGGCTGACCGCCAGAAGGAAAAAGAGCGGGAGAAAAAGTCCGGCCGTCTTACCTTAAACAGGGGCAGGCTTGCCGAAGTGAAAAAAGGCAGAAAAAAGTAGGGGCGGATACGGACGAGGAAGAGAGGATATACCATGACGATTCAAATTGAGTACGAGGCAGAGAAAAAGCTGAACCTGCCATATGAGACGATTATCAGGGAGGTTGTGCTTGCCGCGCTGGACTATGAGGCCTGTCCCTATGAGGCGGAGGTCAATGTGCTCCTGACAGATGATGAGGAGATTCACCGGATCAACCGGGAGTTCAGGGGCATCGACCGGGCCACGGATGTGCTGTCGTTTCCCATGGCTGACTATGAACAGCCGGCAGAGTTTGAGAAGCTGGAAGAACGGCCGGAGGATTACTTCAACCCGGAAACGGGAGAGCTGCTTTTAGGCGATATTGTCATCTCAGTAGATAAGGTGGAGGAGCAGGCAGAAAAATACGGCCACTCAGAGGCCAGGGAGCTGGCCTTCCTGACTGCCCACAGCATGCTGCACCTGTTCGGGTATGATCACATGGAGGAGGAAGAGCGCCTGGTGATGGAGAAGAAGCAGGAAGCGATCCTCAGCCTTAAAGGCTACACGAGATAGGCGGGCCTGTTTATGAGAAGGAAAAACGCAGGGAAAAGGCAGAAAGATCACAGGCCGGAAAAGACCGTCCTCACAGTGGAGGATATTCAGGCTGTCCTCGAAAGCCAGTCTGGCAGCAGCCGGCAGAAAGTACAGCACAGCCGGCCGGAGCAGGGAACAGCTGCCCTTCGGGGAAACGGGGATATGCGGCGCCCCGGCTCAGGCGCCTATGGGACAGGCAGCTCCAGGGGAAGGAGAGAACCTCCGGGCGGTCCCATGCAGGAGAGGCGGCAGAAGGCCGGGCCGGCTGCCAGGCAGATGGAAGATGGCTTCTCCATGGAGGAGGGGCGAAGCCGCCTCTTTTCAGAGCCGCGCCGCAGCCGCGGAAAGGGCCAGGCCCACGCAGGGCGTCCGATGTCTTCAGAGGGCAGAAGTGAGCGGGAACTAAGGCCCTCTGAGCGGGCCAGGCAGGCAGAGGGCTTGCGAAGACGGCCGGAGACGGGAGAAAAGAGGGGGAGAGAGGCTTCCAGAATGGCGTCTGCCCGCCCGAAGTCCCGCACCGGAAGCTTTGTAGTTCAGGGAACTATTCTGGCAGCTGCCGGAATCATTGTGCGCCTGATCGGTCTTCTCTACCGGATCCCGATGACGAATATCATAGGCGATGAGGGAATGGGCTACTATTCCACTGCCTTTAATGTCTACAATATTGTGCTGATCCTGTCCTCCTACAGTCTTCCGTTAGCTGTCTCCAAGCTGGTGTCGGCGAGGCTTGCAAAGGGAGAGTTCAGGAATGCGTCAAGGGTACTCTGTGCCGCTCTGGTCTACGCCACCTGCGCCGGCGGCGTGGCCTGCGGCGTGGTCTGGCATTTCGGCAGCTTTTTTGCGGGTACAGTCTTTAAAACGCCGTTCTGCGTCTATGCCCTCAGGACGCTGGCCCCGACGATCTGGATTATGGCCTATCTGGGGGTTCTGAGGGGATATTTTCAGGGCCACGGCACTATGATTCCCACTGCTGTTTCCCAGATATTTGAGCAGATTGTAAACGCTGCTATCAGCGTGACAGCGGCAGGCGTACTCTTTAAGGTGGGCCTGGATTCCAACCGGGTATTTGAGACAACCGGCTACCCGGAGGCTTTCGGGGCTGCAGGAGGCACCATAGGAACCGGAGCAGGAGCCCTGACTGCGCTTTTGTTTATGCTGTTTCTCTTCGCCGTATACCGTCCCTTTATGAAGAAAAAGATCCGCAGGGACAGGCAGGGCAGCAGAGAATCCTACGGACATATTTCAGGTGTCTTTTTTATGACAGTGATGCCTGTTATTCTGAGCTCCGCCGTCTACAATATCAATGCGGTGCTGGACAACAGCATTATGGCCTACGGGATGGACGCCCTGGGAAGGGGAGAGGAGTTCCTGGCTCTCTGGGGCATCTACAACAACAAGTACCTTCTCCTGGTGCATGTGCCGTTAGCCATGGCAAATGCCCTGTCCTCCTCCCTGATTCCTTCTCTGGCGGCGGCAGTGGCCAGAAAGCAGAGGGGGGAAGCGGCCAGAAAGACGGGAATGGCTATCCGTTTTTCCATGGTGATTGCCATTCCGGCGGCTGTGGGCCTTACGGTACTGGCAGAGCCGGTAAACCGCCTGCTGTTTCACAGCGGTGATACGGCCGAGGCGGTGAGAATGATGGTGTGGGGGTCCTCCGCCATCGTCTTCCTGTCTCTCTCCACTGTGATGAATGCGATTCTGCAGGGACTGGGTCATATGAATCTTCCGGTCAGACATGCGGCAGCAGCCCTGGTGCTCCATGTGGCGGCCCTCTATGTGATGCTGATGGGCCTTCACTGGGGAATTTACAGCGTCCTTTTTGCCAATATTCTGTTTGCAGTGATTATCTGCCTGCTCAACTGGCTCTCTATCCGGAGGATTCTCCATTACCGCCAGGAGCTTAAGAGAACTTTCATCATTCCATTGGCCGCCTCTGCCGTCATGGGTGCTGCGGCCTATGGCTGCTACCAGGGGCTTTCCCGCCTTTTTGGAGGCAGTGGAATTGCAACTGTGGGAGCTGTTTTGGCGGGTGTCTTAGTCTACGGCATCCTGCTGTTAAAAATTGGCGGGGTGGATGCGCAGGAACTTCAGACAATGCCCGGAGGCACCAGGATTCTGAAAACCGCCAGGAAGCTCAGAATTCTCCAGTAAAATCAGGGACGTCTTATCTTCTTTTACTGTGAGAAAACAATTTTCCGGCATTTTTCGCCTGCAGGCGTTTAAAAAAGTCCCTCTTGACGATACTATTCGTTAAGGAGGGACTTTTTCCATGAAACGGTATTATTATATAGCTGTAATTGCTGCTGCCGCGCTTCTCATCGGCGGAATCGGCGCGGGAGTGTTCCTGCTCTCTAAAAGGCCTGAGCCGGTCAGCCCGGTTCCCGGAGCAGTTCTGGAATCGGAAACTGTGACGCAGGAGCATGAGGCGGACAGCAGCGGGCGGGAGTCAGAAAAAGATCAGACAGGAGCCGGAAAGGCTTACGGGGACCAGTCCGGGGGCGGGATGGCAGCCGGACTGCCCGGAAGTCTTGTAAAGGCGCAGCAGGCAGAGGGCCGGATATCGGAAGACAGTTTAAGCCAGGCGGGGACGCCTGGAATGGAGAGGGAGACAGGAGAGGAATACTGTCTGGTGTCTGAAAATGGATTTCTCCTGGTATTTGCCAAGGACAGAAGCTCCGTCTTTCTGGATACTCATATGCCTCTGGCAGAATTTCCGCTGGCAGAGCAGGAGCGTCTTTTAGACGGAATCTGGTTCTCATCCATGATCGAGGTACTCAACTACCTGGAATCTTTTACGAGCTAGGAGAATACAGCCGGCATGGGTTTTCAGAGCCTTGGCTGCCGATTTTGGTATGCAGCTGCGAGAGAACTGCGCCTGGTGCTCCGGGCGCGGTCTTTTCCGCATGCATGGGCGCTTGGGCCTGAAGGTTGAAGATTCTGAAGGCCCTGCCGGTGCCGTATGCGGCAGGACAGATAGAGGAGGGAGGACAGGAGCACGAACAGAGAAGTCTGAACTGCCGGATTGCACTTTTTTACAGGTTCATGTATACTTAACCATTATCCCGCCACGGCCGGGCAGCCCCGGAGAGAAAAGCGGCCGGAGAAAGTTATCTCCGGTTTGGCGTTCCGGTTCTGCAGCTTTTAAGCCGGGAAGGGAAACAAGGACAGGAGAATTGTCATGAAGAAACACGTACTTATCATAGGCGGCGGAGCCTCCGGGATGGCGGCTGCGATTTTTGGAGCCAGGCAGGGCGCTGAGGTAACGATTCTGGAACACATGGATCGGGTTGGAAAGAAAATTCTTTCTACAGGCAATGGAAAATGCAATCTGACCAACCGCCGTATGGAACCTGGCTGCTATCGCTGCAGCGTGCCGGAATTTCCCATGGAGGTGCTCAGCCGGTTTGGGGAAGAGGACACGGAGGCATTTTTTGAAGATCTCGGCATTGTGCTGAAGGACAGAAACGGGTATCTCTATCCGGCTTCCGGACAGGCCTCGTCGGTGCTGGATGCCCTGAGGGCGGAACTTTCTCTTCGGGGTGTGGCTGTGGTCACAGAATGCGGACCCGTACATATAGAGGCGCCGAAAGGTCCGGCAGAAAAGTGGAGAGTGACCTGCGAGAGAGGGACATTTTTTTCGGATGCCCTGATTCTTGCCGCCGGCTCTAAAGCGGCGCCGGCCACCGGATCAGACGGAAGCGGATATAAGCTGGCAAAAAAGCTGGGACACAGGATCCTCACTCCTCTGCCGGCACTGGTGCAACTTCGGTGCAGGGAGCCGTTTTTTAAGCAGATAGCGGGGGTCAGAACCGACGTCCAGGTGAAAATTCTGGCAGAGGGGGAGGAGCTGGCCTCTGACTGCGGGGAGCTTCAGCTGACGGACTACGGAATTTCCGGAATCCCTGTGTTTCAGGTGAGCCGGTTCGCCGCCCGGGCGCTTTACGAAAAAAAGCAGGTTACGGCAGTGATCGATTTCTGTCCGGATATGGGAAAAAAAGAAACAGGCCGTTTCCTCAGGGAGAGGAGAGAGCTTCTGGCAGAGCGGAGCGGGGAAGGCTTTTTTAACGGATGGTTAAATAAGAAGCTGGCCCTTCTGTTTCTGCGCATGGCAGGTATCCGTCCTGAGCGCCAGACGGAGAGCTTTACGGAGCGGGAGCTTTCGGCTCTGGCCCGGCTTCTTAAAGAATTTGAAACAGAGGTTGTGTCCACCAATCCCTTTGAAAACGCCCAGGTGTGCTGCGGGGGAGTGGATGTACGGGACATAAACCCTTACACGATGGAATCAAAAATAAAGAAAGGCCTTTATCTGACAGGAGAGCTGTTGGATGTAGATGGTATCTGCGGAGGATATAATCTGCAATGGGCGTGGAGCACCGGTGCGGTGGCCGGAATCCACGCAGGGACAATGGGATGATACGGATCAATCAGTTAAAGCTGCCGGTGAATCACAAAAAACAGGATCTGCAGAAGAAAGCGGCAAAGCTGCTGCGTCAGCCGGAGACAAGGATTCGCTCTCTCCATATCCGGCGCCAGTCCATTGACGCGAGAAAGAAGGGAGAACTTCTCTATATCTATGCGGTGGACGTGGAGTTTGAGGGAGATGAGGAGTCTGCTGTGAGGCGGGCAAAAAATGTCAATATTACCATATCAAAGGAGAAACGCTACCAGTTTCCGGAGGCGGGCAGGGAGGCGCCGAGGCTGAAGGAGCGCCCGGTGATTATCGGCTGCGGCCCTGCGGGACTGTTCTGCGGCCTGATGCTTGCCAGGGCCGGCTACCGCCCTGTGATTTTAGAGAGGGGAGCCGACGTGGACACAAGGACGGCCCAGGTGAAACGGTTCTGGGAGGAGGGAATTCTCGACCCTGAATCCAACGTACAGTTTGGAGAGGGAGGAGCAGGAACATTTTCTGACGGAAAGCTGAATACTCTGGTAAAGGATGTTTCCGGCAGAAATGGGGAGGTGCTCAGAATTCTGACTGAGGCAGGGGCAGACCCTTCCATACTCTACTCCAGCAAGCCCCATGTGGGAACTGATGTGCTGGCCCGGGTGGTGAAGCATATCCGGACGGAGATCGCATCCCTGGGAGGGGAGGTGCGCTTTCAGACGAAGGCAGCAGATATTGGCATCCGCGGAGGAAAGGCTGCTTTCGTTGAGACAGAACATCCTGTGCGGGGAAGAGAGGTGATTCCGGCCGAGGCGGTTGTCCTGGCAGTGGGGCACAGCGCCCGTGACACCTTTGAGCTTCTGTATAAGAAGGGGATTGAGATGGAAGCCAAAGCCTTTGCTGTGGGACTTCGCATCCAGCATCCCCAAAAGCAGATCAATCTCGCCCAGTACGGCATGGAGGAGCCGGGAGAGCTCGGAGCCGCTCCCTACAAGGTGACGAGACAGACATCAAACGGCCGCGGCGTCTACTCCTTCTGTATGTGCCCCGGCGGCTATGTGGTCAACGCGTCCTCGGAGCCGGGAAGGCTTGCAGTCAACGGCATGAGCTATCACAGCAGGGAGGGAGTGAATGCAAACAGCGCTCTGATTGTGACCGTTACGGCGGATGATTTCCCGGAGGCCACGGCCATGGGGGGAATCGCCTTCCAGAGGCAGCTGGAAGAGGCGGCCTTCAGGGCCGGAGGCGGAAATATTCCGGTACAGCTTTACGGCGATTTCAGGGACGGCAGGGTAAGCCGATCTTTTGGGGATGTAGAGCCGGCCTTTATGGGAGGAACCGCCTTTGCAGACCTCAATCAGGTGCTTCCTGCCGCCCTCTGTGCCTCCTTCAGGGAGGGCATGGAGGCCTTCGGAAAAATGATCCGCGGCTTTGACCGGCCGGACGCTATTCTGGCAGGCGTAGAGAGCAGAACCTCCTCCCCGCTGCGCATCGGCAGAGGAGAAACTCTGGAGGGAAGCATTGGAGGGCTCTATCCCTGCGGGGAGGGGGCCGGATATGCGGGAGGCATCACTTCGGCGGCTATGGACGGAATTAAGGTGGCGGAAGCCATTGTCAGGCGCTTTCAGAGGCCGGAGAACTGATGGGCTCTGAAAAAGAATTTGACGAACCGCGCCGTTTGGTGTAAACTTTCAGAAAATGCTTCGGCATATTTCGAAACGCAGGATGGAGCAGCGCAGAAAGGGGATAAGAGGATGACGGCAGAGAGAGAAGCACTGAGAGAGAAAAAGAGGATTGTAATTAAGATTGGATCATCGTCCCTGACGCACCCGGAGACTGGAGATCTGAACCTTCAGAAAATTGAAAAGCTGGTTCGGGTAATCAGTGATCTGCGGGGACAGGGAAAGGAGGTAGTTCTGGTTTCCTCAGGTGCGATTGCGGCGGGACGGCAGGCCCTGGGCTTTACGGAGCGGCCAAGGAAGATTTCTGAAAAGCAGGCCTTTGCGGCTGTGGGCCAGGCCAGGCTGATGATGGTTTATCAGAAGCTCTTCGCCGAGTACAACCAGACGGCAGCTCAGATCCTTATGACGAAGAACACCATGACCAACGAGGAATCCCGCTTTAACGCGAGAAATACGTTTGACGAGCTTTTAAAGCTGGGGACTGTGCCGATTGTCAATGAGAATGACACGGTATCCACCTATGAGATTCAGTTCGGAGACAACGACCGCCTATCAGCCCTTGTTTCGGCGCTGATAGGAGCAGATGTTCTCCTTCTTCTGTCCGATATTGACGGACTTTACACAGACGATCCCAACAAGAACCGGAAGGCCCAGTTTATCCCGGTCGTGAGGGAACTGACTCCGGAGCTTCTAGCCATGGGAAAGGGCGCGGGCAGCAGCGTAGGCACCGGAGGAATGTCCGCCAAGCTCATGGCAGCCCAGATTGCCATGGGAAGCGGTTCAGACATGGTGATTGCCAATGCGCAGCGCCTGGATGTGATCTATGAGATCCTGGGCGGAGAAGACAGGGGAACTCTGTTTGTAGAAAAAAAGGATGAAAATTTCAGCCTGAGTGACTACCTGGAAAACAGGTAACAGGCGGAAGATAAAATGCGATAACAGCAGGAGATGACAAAGATGAATCAGGAAAAAATAGACAGGATTAATGCCCTCTACCACAAAAGCCAGTCTGTAGGGCTTTCACCGGAGGAGCAGGAGGAGCAGGCCGCTCTGAGAAAAGAGTATATAGAGGCGATTCGGAAAAATCTTCGCGGAACCTTAAACAGCATTCAGATTAAGGAAAAGGACGGAAGCATCACCGATCTCGGCAGGAAATACGGAAATGTGGGAACGGTAAAGAGCTGAGAAAACGGGAAAAGAACACAGGGAAAGGCTATGGAAAGACGGAAACTATCTGTTCACCCGCCCGCTCTTTCAGGGCTTTCAAAGGGGGAACTGCGAAGCAGGATACTGTCTGCCCGGAAAGCACTGAACGGGGAGGAGCGCCTTGTCTGGGACAGCAGGATCCGGGAGCGCCTGTTGGCTCTGCCGGAGATTCTGGAGGCGGATACCGTATACTGCTATGCGGATGTGAGGAATGAAGCGGGTACTGAGCTCCTCATCAGAGACCTCCTTTCAAGGGGAGTCCGCGTGGCGCTTCCGAGAGTGGAAGGGAAGGAAATGTTCTTTTACTATATCGGGGGGCCTGGTGATATAGAGCCTGGCTTTATGAATATCCCGGAACCGGGCCCTGCCTGCCGTCCGGCAGAGAAGCAGACTGCGCCGGTCATTGTTCCGGGACTTGTTTTTGGAAGAGATTTTTTCAGGATTGGCTATGGCGGAGGCTTCTACGACCGGTTTTTCGAGAGGGAGCCTGTGCACTGGAAGGCAGCCATCTGTTATGAGTTTCAGCTGACAGATGCGGTTTTTTCCGAGGAACACGATGTGAGGATGGACTGCATTGTCACACCGGACAGATGCCTGAAAAGAAAATAGGGGGACGGAAAGAGAAAGGAGAGGCAAAGGATGCTGATTGAAACTGGAAAGAAGGCAAAGGCGGCCGCGAGGCTTTTAAATAATCTGGGCTCAACGGAAAAAAACAGAGGACTTCTGGCGGCGGCCCAGTCTCTTTTGGAGGGAGAGGAGGAGATCCTTGCGGCCAACCAGGACGATGTGATCCGCGCGGCG
Organism: Clostridium sp. M62/1; assembly: GCF_020736365.1. NCBI lineage: Bacteria > Bacillati > Bacillota > Clostridia > Eubacteriales > Clostridiaceae > Clostridium > Clostridium sp. M62/1. Next base: position 2,243,784 of record NZ_CP085988.1, read on the forward strand.
GAAAACGGTATGAGCCAGGGCCTGATCGATCGTCTGGAACTGAATCCGGCCCGCCTGTCGGCTATGGTGGAGGGAATCCGCCAGATTGCAGGGCTGGAGGATCCAATCGGGGAGGTAATCTCCATGAAGCCCCGTCCAAACGGACTTTTAATCGGACAGAAGAGAGTTCCCCTGGGCGTTGTGGGAATCATCTATGAGGCGAGGCCGAATGTGACGGCCGATGCCTTCGGGCTGTGCTTTAAAACGGGAAACGCTGTGATTCTCAAAGGCGGCAGTGATGCCCTCTGTTCCAACCAGGCCATCGTAAAATGGCTGAGAAAGGGACTTTCAGAGGCCGGACTTCCCGCGGACGCGGTTCAGCTTATCACAGACACCGACAGGGAGGTCACAAGGCAGTTTATGCGTCTGAATGAGTATGTGGACGTCCTGATTCCCAGAGGCGGGGCAGGATTAATACGGACTGTGGTGGAGAACAGCACGGTTCCTGTTATCGAGACCGGGACGGGCAACTGCCACATCTATGTGGATGAGAGTGCGGATCTTAATATGGCTCTGGATATTATTTTTAATGCAAAGACACAGCGGATCGGCGTGTGCAACGCCTGCGAGTCGCTGGTGGTACACAAGGGGATCGCAGAGGAGTTTCTGCCGAGGCTGAAGGAGAGGCTGGACAGGAAGCAGGTAGAAATCCGGGCAGACCGGGAGGCCAGGACCATTATGCCGGAGTGGAAGGAGGCTGAGCCGGAGGACTGGGGCAGGGAGTATCTGGATTACATCCTCTCTCTGAAGCTGGTAGATTCCTTAGACGAGGCCATTGAACACATCAACACGTATAATACAGGACACTCTGAAGCGATTGTCACAAGGGACTATGAACATGCTCAGCGGTTTTTAAATGAGATCGATGCGGCGGCCGTGTATGTGAATGCCTCCACCCGGTTTACGGACGGCTTTGAATTCGGCTTTGGAGCAGAGATTGGAATCAGCACCCAGAAGCTCCACGCCAGAGGGCCCATGGGGCTTAAGGAACTTACGACGACAAAGTATATCATCTACGGGAACGGACAGATCAGGGAGTAGGAACAAAAAACGGGAGACAGACGATCAGAAATCCGAACAGTATTTGAAACGGCCGGAGCGCTTCTGCCTTTGCAAAAAAGGCAGAAAGGATTACCGGCCGTTTTGCTGTCTTTTTGCAAAGGAACAGCCGATCTGTTATAATTCTGTAAGAAATTAACAGATTTTTTGGTATTTCCATTGGCAGGCATTTATGTTATAATCTGTAGATGCTGGCCAGGTCTGGAGGAAAACGTCCATTCTGCTGCCAGGACGCCCCAGGATAAGGGGCGGAACTTTGATACGGAAAGGAACCTGTGAATGGATTTAAAAAATATAACATACACGGAGGGATGGAACCTTGCCCCGTCTGCGGAGCCGGAGCGCCAGAATTATTTTATGGAGCGCTGCCGGGAGGCTGTGGAAGCCTGGAAGGCGGAGGAGGGAAAGGAAGCTGTCACCTTCCACATTGAGACTTTCGGCTGCCAGATGAACGCTCACGATTCAGAAAAGCTGGAGGGAATTCTTCTGGAGGCCGGCTTTGTAAAGACAGATACGGAGGAGGCCGATCTGGTCCTCTATAATACCTGTACAGTCCGCGAGAATGCAAATCAGAGGGTATATGGCCGTCTGGGCTATCTGAACAGCCTGAAAAAGAAAAATCCCCGCATGCTCATCGGCCTTTGCGGCTGCATGATGCAGGAAGATCAGGTGGTTGAAAAAATCAAGAAGACGTACCGCTTTGTGGATGTGATTTTCGGAACCCACAATATCTACAAGCTGGCAGAACTTCTGTTTGCCCGCCTGCACACGGGAAAGATGGTTATCGACATCTGGAAGGATACAGATAAGATTGTGGAGGATCTTCCCAGCGAGAGAAAATATCCGTTTAAATCGGGAGTCAACATCATGTTCGGCTGCAACAACTTCTGCAGCTACTGTATTGTTCCCTATGTGAGAGGCAGGGAGCGCAGCAGAAGGCCGGAGGATATCATAAAGGAGATCGAGGGCCTGGTGGCAGACGGCGTGGTGGAGGTGATGCTCCTTGGCCAGAATGTGAATTCCTACGGGAAGAATCTGCCGGAGCCCATTACCTTTGCAGAGCTTCTGCGCCGGGTGGAGCAGATCGAAGGGCTTGAGCGAATCCGTTTTATGACGTCCCATCCCAAGGATCTGTCAGATGAGCTGATAGAGGTGATGCGTGATTCCAAAAAGATCTGCCGCCATCTTCATCTGCCGCTTCAGTCGGGCAGCAGCCGGATCCTGGGACAGATGAACCGAAGATACACAAAGGAGCAGTATCTGGCGCTGGCAGAAAAGATTAAGACAGCTATCCCTGACATCTCCCTGACCACGGATATTATTGTGGGATTTCCCGGGGAAACGAAGGAGGACTTCGAGGAAACCCTGGATGTGGTGAGAAAGGTGCGCTATGACAGCGCCTTTACCTTCATCTACTCAAAGCGCACGGGAACTCCGGCGGCGGTGATGGAAAACCAGGTGCCGGAGGACGTGATTAAGGAGCGGTTTGACCGTCTGTTAAGTGAGGTGCAGAGAATCTCAAATGAGATCAGCGGAAGGGATGTCCACACCGTTCAGAAAGTTCTCGTGGAGGAGCCTGACACCCACGCGGAAGGGATGGTGACCGGAAGACTGTCCAACAACATTACTGTCCATTTTGAGGGCAGCAGGGAGCTGATTGGAAAAATCGTGGATGTCTATTTGGAAGAATCAAAGGGTTTTTATTATATGGGAAAATTATGTAACCGTTAAGGAGGATATACATATGAAAAAGCGAAACTTAAGAGCCGCCGCGCTTCTTCTGGCAGCAGCCATGACAGTAGGGGGAGGAAGCACAGCCTTTGCCGCAGAGGAGACTGCTACCGGTCCAGGACTGGAAATCGAGCAGAAAGAGCAGCAGAATCAGGGTGCGCCGTCGGGAGCAGAGGAAGGCGGCCAGAATGCCGGCGGACAGGGTGCAGAAACTCCTGCCGATCAGGGGCAGACGGGGACAGACGGGACGGCACCTTCCGATACGGGCCAAGAGACGCAGCAGCAGGAGCAGGCCTCCACAGCCCCCTATGTCAGCGTATCCTACACTCAGGGAGTGGGCACAGAGGTGACAAATCTGTCCATGACCCTCAATAACTACAACGGAATCGGCGGGGTATCCTACCGCCCATATGTAAACAACGGCGGATTTATCTGGTGGAATCACGACGGAGGCCCCTCCGGCGGCACAGAGGCTTCTACTTACGTGGAGGCCGTCGAGATTGTCCTCACCGGAGACGCAGAGAGAGACTATGATATTTACTACTGCGTTACTTCCAGCGGACAGGGAAAGATGGGCTGGGCCAAGAACGGGGAGATAGCGGGTACCAGCAATCTGGGCGAGCACCTGGTCAGCATTGAGGTGATGCTTGTGCCGAAGGGACAGCCGGGACCTGTCTCTGTTGCAGGCCGTTACTTAAATGAACTGACTAATTACATCAGGATTGCGCCTGAGGGCAGCACGATGACAAACCAGGATGGAACGCCGTACAATGGCTGGGTTTCCTACGACCATGAAAAGTTCTACTTTAAGGATGGAAAATCAGTTTCCGGCTGGCAGTATATCGACGGCCTGAAATTCTACTTTGAGCCGTCCGGCCGTCTGGTGCAGGATGTGGACAGCCTGATCGGCAAGCAGAGCAGCTATGTGATCAAGGTAAATAAAGCGCTTAACTGCTCTACCATCTATGCAAAGGATGGAGACAACGGCTATATTATCCCGGTTAAGGCTATGCTGACCTCTGTGGGCGATGACACGCCGCTTGGAACCTTCAAGACACCGGAGAAGTACAGATGGAGACTTATGGTAAATGACACCTACACTCAGTGGGCTACAAGAATTACCCAGGGCTTCCTGTTCCACTCCATCACCTATGCGGAGCCGGATATTTACAAGCTCAACACAGAAGGATACAATGGGCTGGGCGTTTCCCGTTCTCTGGGATGCGTGCGCCTGACCTGCGAAAATGCCAAGTGGGTGTATGACAACTGCGCACTTGGAACTACAGTTGAGATTTACGAGGATTCAAATGTGGCTTCTCCATTTGACAAGCCGGATCTGATTCCTATCTCAAACAGCCAGAACTGGGATCCGACGGACCCGTCCATTCAGCGCTAGCCCATCTGTGCGGAAGATTAGACAGAGAAACCATAAAGAGAATGAAATAAGAAAAGCTGCGGCCCGGCCTCCCTGTAAGGGACGGCCGGGCGGCGGCCGTTATACTATAGAGAAGATAGAAGAGAGGACAGACAGTGGCACAATTATCACCAATGATGACTCATTATCTGGAAACGAAAAAACAGTATCCCGACTGCATCCTTTTTTACAGGCTGGGCGATTTCTACGAGATGTTCTTCGAGGACGCCAAGACGGCCTCAAGGGAGCTTGAGATCACCCTGACCGGCAAGGAGTGCGGTCTGGAGGAGCGCGCCCCCATGTGCGGAGTTCCCTATCACGCGGTGGAAAGCTACCTGAACAAGCTGGTGCAGAAGGGGTATAAGGTGGCCATCGCCGAGCAGATGGAGGATCCAAAGACAGCCAAGGGCCTTGTAAAGCGGGAGGTTATCCGCGTGGTGACGCCCGGAACGATCACGAATTCCCAGGCCCTTGAGGAGTCAAAGAATAATTACCTGATGGGAATTGTGTATATGGACGGGATGTTCGGCATCTCATCTGTTGACATCAGTACAGGAGATTATCTGGTGACAGAGGTAAAGTCGGAGCGGACGCTTCTCGACGAGATATTCAAGTTTGCCCCGTCGGAGATTATCTGCAATGAAGCGTTTTATATGTCCGGTGTCGACCTGGAGGAGCTGAAGAACCGCTTGCATGTGGTGGTGACGGCCCTTGAAAACAGGTTCTTTTCTGATGATTCCTGCCGGAGACTCCTCAGGGAGCACTTCCATGTAAACCACCTGGACGGACTGGGGCTTTCCGAGTACGAGGCCGGGACTATCGCAGCCGGAGCCGTGCTCTCCTATCTCTATGAAACCCAGAAGAGCACCCTCGATCATCTGACTGCCATCACACCTTACACCACAGGGCAGTATATGATGCTTGACACCTCCACCAGAAGAAATCTGGAGCTGACGGAGACCCTCCGGGAGAAGCAGAAGAGAGGGACGCTGCTCTGGGTGCTGGATAAGACGAAGACGGCCATGGGAGCCAGGATGCTGCGCTCCTTCGTGGAGCAGCCGCTGATTGACAGGGAAGGAATCCTTGCAAGGCAGAATGCCATTGAGGAGCTGAATATGAATTATATTTCCAGGGAGGAGATGGCAGAGTACCTGAACGCCATTTACGACCTGGAACGGCTGATTGGCCGGATCAGCTACAAGACGGCCAATCCGAGGGACCTGATTGCCTTTAAAAATTCCCTTGCCATGCTGCCGCACATCAAGAAAATTTTAGGGGAGTTTGGAGCAGACCTGCTGCGGGAGGTGGATTCCGGCATGGACACCCTGGAGGAGCTGACGGCGCTGATTGAACATGCAATTGTGGACGATCCGCCGATCTCTGTCCGGGATGGAGGCATCATCAAGGACGGCTACAGCGAGGAGGCTGACCGGCTGCGCCATGCCAAGACAGAGGGGAAGGACTGGCTGGCTGCTCTGGAGGCCGAGGAGAGGGAGAAGACGGGAATTAAAAATCTGAAAATCAAGTTCAACAAGGTGTTCGGCTACTATTTTGAGGTGACGAACTCCTTTAAGGACCAGGTGCCTGACTACTTTGTGCGCCGGCAGACCCTCACCAATGCGGAGCGCTTTACCACAGACCGGCTGAAGGAGCTGGAGGGGACCATTCTGGGAGCGGAAGACAGGCTGTTTTCCCTGGAATACGATCTGTTCTGCCAGGTCAGGGACACGGCAGGAGCCCAGGTGGAAAAGATTCAGCAGACGGCCAAGGCCATCGCCCTTCTGGATGTGCTGATCTCTCTGTCCACAGTGGCCACCAGGCACAATTATGTGAAGCCAAAGATCAATGAGAGGGGAGTCATCCACATTAAGAACGGCCGCCACCCGGTGGTGGAGCAGATGATGCGGGATGACATGTTTGTGTCCAATGACACCTATCTGGACAACGGGAAGAACCGCATTTCCATTATCACCGGGCCGAATATGGCCGGAAAGTCCACCTATATGAGGCAGACTGCTCTGATCACACTGATGGCTCAGATTGGCAGCTTTGTGCCTGCAGATGAGGCCAACATCGGTCTCTGCGACCGGATTTTCACCAGAGTCGGAGCCTCAGACGATCTGGCTTCGGGACAGAGTACCTTTATGGTGGAGATGACGGAAGTGGCCAACATCCTCCGCAATGCCACGAGAAACAGCCTTCTGATCCTGGATGAGATCGGAAGGGGAACCAGCACCTTCGACGGCCTGTCCATCGCCTGGGCGGTGGTGGAGTATATCAGCAACACGAAGACGCTGGGTGCCAAGACACTGTTCGCCACCCACTACCATGAGCTGACGGAGCTGGAGGGCGCCATAAGCGGCGTCAACAATTACTGCATTGCAGTGAAGGAGCAGGGGGACAATATTGTGTTCCTGCGAAAGATCGTAAAGGGAGGGGCAGACAAGAGCTACGGCATCCAGGTGGCCAAGCTGGCCGGTGTTCCGGAACAGGTGATCACAAGGGCCAAGGAGCTGGTGGAGGAGCTGTCTGACGCGGATATTACGGCGAGGGCCAAGGAGATTGCGTCCGGCAGCCGTACCGTACAGCCGAAAAAGAGCGTGGAGAGGCCGGACGAAGTGGATCTTCAGCAGATGTCCATCTTTGACACCGTGCGGGAGGAGGATATCATCAGGGAGCTGATGGAGATCGATATCAGCCGCCTGTCTCCGGTGGAGGCTCTGGTGACTCTTGACAAGTTCCAGTCACGGCTTAAAAACCGATGGGAAGCAGATAAATAGGCAGGAGGCCGGCGGCCGGCCGTCTGTCAGTTGCGAGCAAGGAGGAAGAGGGATTGGCAAATATCAGGGTACTTGACCAGAATACGATCAACCAGATTGCGGCGGGAGAGGTGATTGAGCGGCCTGCCTCTGTGGTGAAGGAGCTTTTGGAAAACGCCATTGACGCCAGGGCTACGGCGGTGACCATTGAAATCAAGGAAGGGGGAATCGGCCTGATCCGGGTGACAGACAACGGCTGCGGCATTCCAAGGGAGGAGATTCCCACCGCCTTTCTGCGCCACGCCACCAGCAAAATCAGGACGGTGGAGGATCTGTTTACCGTGGCCTCCTTGGGCTTTCGGGGCGAGGCGCTGTCCAGCATCGCCTCCGTGGCTCAGGTGGAGCTGATCACAAAGACAGAGGACAGCATGTCCGGGACAAGGTACTGCATCGACGGAGGGGAGGAGAAGAGCATTGAGGAGGTGGGGGCACCGGAGGGAACAACCTTTTTGGTGAGAAACCTTTTCTACAATACGCCGGCCAGAAGGAAGTTTTTAAAAACGCCGGCCACGGAAGGGGCCCACATTGCGGATCTGGTAGAGAAGATTTCCCTCTCCCACCCGGAGGTTTCCATCCGTTTTATCCAGAACGGGCAGAGCCGCCTGCATACCTCGGGAAACCACAGCCTGAGAGACATTATCTATACCATCTACGGAAGGGAGATCGCCTCAAATCTACTCCCTGTGGATATGGGGGAGGATCCGGTGCGTGTGACAGGCTTTATCGGAAAGCCACTGATTGCCAGGGGAAACAGAAATTTTGAAAATTATTTTATCAACGGCAGGTACATTAAGAGCAGCCTCATAAACAAGGCCATCGAGGATGCCTATAAGCCGTTTATGATGCAGCATAAGTATCCTTTTACCATGCTGCATTTTGCCATCGAGTCCTCCTTCCTGGATGTCAACGTACATCCGGCCAAAATGGAGCTTCGCTTCCGCGACGGGGAGATGATCTACAAAATGGTCTACCACACGGTGTCTATGGCCCTGGCAGGAAGGGAGCTGATCCCGGAGGTAGGGATTGGCTCTGAGAGGATAGAGAGGGGAGAGAACAGGTCGCAGGAGCTGTCCGGGAAGACCGGTTCAGGTCCGGCAGGATACGGAGAAAACCGTCCGGCTCTGAAGCCGGTGCGCTTTGACCGGCCGGAGCCCTTTGAGAGGAAGAGAAAGGCCCTTCTCTCTCCGGAAATTCCAATAGAAAGGGAAGCGCTCCGGCAGGACAGTCAGCCGGATAAAAACCCAGGGACAGAGTCTGGAGGGCCCGCAAGGGAAGATGTGCCCCAAAAGGATATGGAAAAAAATACGGAAAAGAATATGGAAAGGGATACAGAAAAGGCACGGCCCCTTCCGGGAAGCGGACTTATCAGGGAAAATACTTCAGCATACGGTTCTCACCTTTCAGAGGCAGGAAAAGGCCCCGGGATGGGAATGATCCATGCTCCTGCAAAAGAGCAGGAATCGCTTGGGGTGCGTTCCCCGGGGGCTTCTGATGAGGATGAGAGCGGGAGAGCTGCCAGGGTGCAGGCTGCTAAGGCTAAGGGGCAGCAGGATGGGCAGGACGGCGGAGGGAATCCGGAAGTCTCAGGGCAGCCGGAGCAGCTCAGCCTGTTTGAGCCTAAGCTTCTGAGCCGGGAGGCCAGGGAGGAACACCGGATCATCGGCCAGCTGTTTGACACCTACTGGCTGGTAGAGTACAGGGACAGCCTGTATATTATCGACCAGCATGCGGCCCACGAGAAGGTTCTGTACGAAAAGACAGTGGCTTCTCTGAAGAGCCGGGAATACACCTCCCAGATGATTAACCCTCCTATCATTCTCACCCTGAACAGCAGTGAGAAACTCCTCTTAGAAAAATATATGGAGCATTTTACGGGAATCGGCTTTGAGATAGAACCCTTTGGCGGCAGGGAGTATGCAGTGCGGGCGGTCCCTGCAAACCTCTTTTCCATCGCCAAAAAGGAGCTTCTCATGGAGATGATAGACGGACTGTCTGACGAGATGGACAGGGGAAATTCCGATCTGCTCAATGAGAAGATCGCCAGCATGAGCTGCAAGGCGGCTGTCAAGGGAAACCACCGTTTATCTGAGGCGGAGGCCAGGGCCCTGATCGACGAGCTTCTGGAGCTGGAAAATCCCTATGCCTGCCCTCACGGCCGGCCCACGATCATCTCTATGAGCCGCTATGAGCTGGAAAAGAAATTTAAGCGGATAGTATAGGGTATTGAGTGAGACAGTGAATGAGCCTGCCTGCGGCGCAGGCGGAAAAGGAGATTTAAGACATGGAACAGAAACGTCCTCTTATTATTATCACAGGTCCTACGGCGTCGGGAAAGACGGCTCTCTCCATTGAGCTGGCCAAGAGAATCGGGGGAGAGATTATAAGCGCAGATTCCATGCAGGTCTACCGCCATATGGACATCGGATCCGCCAAAGTGACAGAGGAGGAGATGGATGGAGTTCCCCATCATCTGATCGATGTGCTGGAGCCGTCGGAGGACTTCAATGTAGTGAAGTTTCAGTCCATGGCGAAAAAGGCCAGGGAAGAAATTTACAGCCGCGGGCATATTCCTATTGTGGCAGGAGGAACCGGATTTTACATTCAGGCTCTCCTCTATGACATCGACTTCACAGAGACAGACGAGAGCACAGAAATCAGGAGAGAGCTGGAGCAGACCGCCAGGGAGAAGGGACCCAGGGCTCTCCATGAACTGCTGCGGGAGGTGGATCCCGAGTCTGCAGATGCGATACATGAAAATAATGTAAAAAGGGTGATCCGGGCCATCGAATTTTACCGGCAGACCGGGCGGAAGATCTCGGAACACAACAGGGAAGAAAGGCAAAAGTTTTCGCCCTATGAGTTTTTATATTATGTAATTGACCTGCCCCGCCCAGTTCTCTACAGCCGGATCGACGAGCGGGTAAGCCGGATGCTTGAAGCAGGACTGGTGGAGGAAGTAAAAACTCTCAGAGACATGGGCTATACCAGGGATATGGTTTCCATGCAGGGACTGGGGTACAAGGAAATTCTGGACTATCTGAACGGAGAGTGCTCTCTTGACGAGGCCGTTTATATTATAAAGCGGGATACCCGCCACTTCGCCAAACGGCAGATTACCTGGTTTAAGAGAGAGAGGGACGTGAGATGGCTGAATCTGGAGGCCTTTGGAAACGACAGGGAGCGAATGCTTAAAGTGGTGCTTGACGACTGCCGCAGGACCTTTCCACACAGGCAGATCCGTTCTGCTGACAGGAAAAATGAGGAAGGAACAGAGCAGGACAAGGGAAAGATAGAATAAGATAAGGCAGAAAGGAATACAAAATGGAATTAACGGGAATGTATGAAAAACTCGGAATCAGCAGAGAGGTGCTTGAGTTCGGAAAAAAGATAGAGGAGAGCTTAAGAGAGCGGTTCAGGGCGATCGACGAGAATGCGGAGTTTAACCAGCTCAAGGTAATTTCCGCCATGCAGGAGAACAGGCTGAGCGATATCCACTTTTCGGGAACTACGGGATACGGCTACAATGATCTGGGAAGGGAAACGCTGGAAAAGGTATACGCCAGCGTATTCCATACAGAGGATGCTCTGGTGCGCCCGCAGATTACCTGCGGAACCCATGCTCTTTACACTGCGCTGGCAGGAAACCTTCGCCCAGGCGATGAGCTGCTCTCCCCTGTGGGAAAGCCCTACGACACCCTGGAGGAAGTAATTGGGATCAGAAAATCCAACGGCTCTCTCCGGGAATACGGCATCACCTACAGACAGGTAGATCTCCTGCCGGACGGCAGCTTTGACTTTGAGGGCATCCGTGAGGCCATAAATGACAGGACGAAGCTGGTGACCATCCAGCGCTCCAAGGGATATGCGACCAGACCCACGCTGTCTGTAGCCCGCATCGGGGAGCTGATCTCTTTTGTGAAGAGCATAAAGCCGGATGTTATCTGCATGGTTGACAACTGCTATGGAGAGTTTGTGGAGACCATCGAGCCCAGTGATGTGGGAGCAGACATGGTGGTAGGCTCTCTGATCAAAAATCCAGGAGGCGGCCTGGCTCCTATCGGCGGCTATATTGCGGGTACGAAGGAGTGTGTTGAGAATGCCTCCTACCGTCTGGGGGCACCTGGACTTGGAAGAGAGGTTGGGGCCAGCCTCGGCGTGAACCAGTCTCTCTTCCAGGGACTCTTCCTGGCTCCGACTGTTACTGCAGGCGCTCTCAAGGGGGCAATTTTTGCTGCGGCCATCTACGAGAAGCTGGGCTTTGACGTGGTTCCAAACAGCACTGAGTCCCGTCATGACATTATCCAGGCAGTTACCTTCGGAAAGCCGGAGGGCGTGATCGCCTTCTGTGAGGGCATCCAGGCGGCAGCTCCTGTGGACAGCTTTGTGACGCCGGAGCCGTGGGATATGCCGGGATATGATTCCCAGGTAATTATGGCTGCCGGAGCCTTTATCCAGGGCTCTTCCATCGAACTTTCCGCAGACGGCCCCATTAAGCCGCCGTATTCCGTATTCTTCCAGGGCGGTCTGACCTGGTACCATGCAAAGCTGGGAATCCTCATGTCACTTCAGAGGCTGATTGACGCAGGAATTACGACAATTTAGCGGGAGAATCGGGAAAATTTTTCCACTTTTTTAAGAAATGTTTTAGAAAAAAATAGAAATTCTCATATATACACACCGCAGTGATTATGTTAAAATAGGTGGGATAGAGATGCTGTTTCGTCCGGCCGCTGTATCTGCGGTGTGTACGTGTGCAGGAGGCTTATCTATGGGCAGAGCGAAAAATTTTTGGATTCTTCTTTTACTTTTAATGGCGGGGATTGTGCTGGGAGGCTTTATCGGTGAGGTGGCGTCCGGCTTTCCCGCCCTTGCCTGGCTGAATTTCGGGGAATCCTTTGGAGTGAAGGAGCCGATTGTGCTGAACTTCGGCATCCTTGTCATCACCTTCGGCCTTACGATCCGCATTACCATGGCCAGCATCATTGGCGTAGCAGTCGCCATCATAGCCTACCGTCTGCTTTGACGGGAGGCATTCTGTCAGTCCCGTTGTACCTGGAGAGGCACGAGCAGAAAGGAGTGGCAGATATGGACTATCAAACCATGAAAGAAATTCCGGGGCCGGACAGGCCCTATGAGAGATGTGAGCGTCTGGGGCCTGAAGCTCTGACAGACGCGGAACTTCTCTCTATTATTATCCGCACAGGAGCCAGAGGAGAGCATTCCCTCTCTCTGGCCCAGAGAATTCTGGCCTTAAATGAACCTCAGGGGATTTTAGGGCTCCTGCACCTGACGCTGCCGGAGCTTACGGCGGTGAAGGGAATCGGCAGGGTGAAGGGGCTTCAGCTTCTGTGCATCGGCGAGCTTTCCAGACGTATCTGGAAAACCCTTGCGCAGAAAGAAATCAAGTCTTTTGACGGCCCGGAATCCATCGCCGCCTTCTATATGGAAGATATGCGCCATATGGAACAGGAAGAGCTTCATCTTATGATGTTTAATACGAAAAATATGCTGATACGGGAATCGTGCCTGTTTCGCGGGACAGTCAATGCCTCTGTGGCCTCAGCCAGAGAGATTTTCATTGAGGCCCTGCGGTACCATGCTGTCCGTCTGGCCCTTGTCCACAATCATCCGAGCGGGGATCCGTCCCCCAGCGGGGAGGACATCAGACTGACACGCCAGGTGGCCCAGGCAGGGGAACTTCTGGGAGTTACCCTGCTTGATCATGTCATTATCGGGGACAATTCCTACTTCAGCTTTAAAGAACGGGGAATTATATAAAATATGAAGAACAGCAAGTATATTCTGGCGGGACTGTCTTTATTCTGTATTGTGCTGATCGCCGTCACATCCATCAACAACAGCATTCTGGCTCCTCTGAGAACCGGTGTGGGCTATGTGCTGGTTCCCTTCCAGTCGGGAGTCAACGCCGTCGGGACAAGCCTTTACAACGGTATCAGGGATCTTTCCACGCTGCGGGAGGCTCAGGCAGAAAATGAGGATCTGAAAAACCGCGTGGCAGAGCTTACAGAGGAAAACAACAGGCTCCAGGCTGAACAGTATGAGCTGGAAAGGCTGAGAGAGCTCTATGAGCTTGACCAGGACTATATGCAGTATGAAAAAGTAGCGGCCAGAGTAATCGCCAAGGATTCAGGAAACTGGTTTCAGATATTCCGGATTAACAAAGGAGCCGACGACGGGATCAGGGAGAATATGAATGTGATCGCCGGAGGCGGCCTGGTGGGCATTGTCACCGACGTTGGCGCCAATTACGCCACTGTCCGCTCTATCATTGATGATTCCAGCCGCGTCAGCTGCATGTCCATGCGCTCCGGAGACAACTGCATCGTCAGCGGAGATCTGACGCTTTATAAAGAAGGGCTTCTCGGTCTTGACCACGTAAAGAAAGAAGCTGATATTCAGGAGGGCGATAAAATTGTCACATCCAATATCAGCGATGTGTTCCTGCCGGGAATCCTGGTGGGCTACGCCAAGGAGCTTACCACTGATTCCAACAATGTGACAAAATCGGGAGAGATTGTACCGGTAGCCCAGTTCGACAATCTCCAGGAGGTGCTTGTCATCACACAGCTCAAGGACGGCGGTGAGGAGTAATATGAGCAGAAACAGCATAAGGAAAATTTTAATCAATATTATCCTTCTGATCCTGGCCTTTACCATCCAGATCTGTGTGTTCCCTCAGATTGGTTTTCTGTCGGCGGCGCCGAACCTGCTTCTGATTCTGGTATTTACCAATGGGTTTATTGACGGAAAGGGAGCCGGTATCTGCTATGGCCTGGTGGCAGGGCTGTTCATGGATCTGTTTTACAGCGGCCCCTTTGGCTTCTATACCCTGTTTTTCATCAATGTGGGATATATCAATGGAGTTTTTACAAAATACTACTACGAGGACTACATCACGCTGCCTCTTATTTTAAGCATTACCAATGATCTGGCCTACAACATGTACATCTACGTGTTCCGCTTCCTGATCAGGGCCAGACTGGATTTCCTCTATTATTTTAAGGAGATTATGATTCCCGAGATCATTTTTACCACTGTGACCACACTGCTGGTTTACCGGTTCTTCCTCTTTATAAGCAGAAAGCTGGAAGAGCGGATGCAAAGGAGAGATTCTACCATTGTTTAATGATTTACTTGAATATTTAAAGGAACTGGTAAAAAAGACAGTTACCTCCCGGCTTTTCGTCATTTCCCTGGTGTTCCTGCTGCTGTACGGAATACTGGTTGGGCGCCTGTTTGTGCTTCAGATTGTGCGGGGCGAAGAGTATCAGGCTGAATATATAGAGCTGACCGAAAAGGTAATCAAAACGGACAGCACAAGAGGTAATATCTACGACAGGAACGGCAATGTGCTGGCTTATAATGAGCTGGCCTACAACGTGACTGTGCAGGACATCGGCGCCCTGGAGGACAGCAATGCCTGGAACCTCATGCTCTGGGAGCTGGTGGAAATACTGAACGAACACGGAGAGACAGTGGAGGGCAGCCTGGAAATCGCCGTCGACGCAGAGGGAAATGTATCCTACACATCGGCGTCCGAGGCAGCCAGAAAGCGGTTTCTGCGGGATCTGTACGGACTGAGGAGCGTGGACGAGCTGGACGATCCGGAAGGAGAGCATCCATCGAGTGTCACGGCAGAAGAACTTTTGCGGGGACAGATGGAAACCTACGATCTCGATGAGGTGAAGGATGAAGACGGAAATCCCGTGGAGATTCCTCTCAGCACGGCTGTCCAGATAGTAAACATCCGATACACCATGAGGTTTACCAGCTACCAGAAGTACAATGCGACGACAGTGGCAGAGAATATCAGCGATGAAACCATGGCTGACATCATGGAGCACAAGGCCGATTTGCCAGGCGTGGACATTGAGGAGTCTACCATCCGCGTTTACAATGACGCCATCTACTTTGCCCCTGTCATAGGATACACAGGAAAGGTCACGTTTGACGGCCTGGAGGAACTGAAAAAACAGAGCGACGACTATGAGCTGAATGACGTGGCCGGACGTACGGGAATTGAGGCGTCCATGGAACTGGATCTGAAGGGAAAGAAAGGCTCTCAGACGATCTATGTGGATAACCTGGGAAAGGTAATTGAAACGGCCAATGTGGTGGAGCCGACTGCCGGAAACGATGTCTGGCTGTCCCTTGACCGGGACCTCCAGAAGGGTATCTACCATATTATCGAAAAGCAGCTTGCCGGTATCCTCACGAATGTTATCGTGAACCAGGAGCCGGATCAGATCAACAATGTGGATGCCTCCGAGATCAAGCTGCCTGTCAAGGATGCCTATTTCCAGCTGATAAACAACAATGTGCTCTCCTTTCATGCGTTTGCCTCCGAGGAGGCCTCCGATACAGAGCGGCAGATAAACGCCAAGTTCGAGAGCGCGAAGGCGAGGATAGAAAACGAGCTGAGAAATGAGCTGACCAGCAGTTCGGCAGCTCCCATGAATGCACTGACAGAAGAGATGCAGTCGTATATGCAGTATATCTACACGCTCCTCTCCTCCGACTCAGAGGGGATCATCATGACCTCTGAGATTGACACAAAGAGCGAGGAGTATGAATCCTGGAGAGCGGGAAATATGAGCCTTCGGGATTACCTGTACTATGGAATTGCCAGCAACTGGATTGACACCACAAAGCTCGATATAGAGAGCCGGTATTCCAGCGCGGACGATGTGTACAGTGTTCTGGTGGAGCGCATCTTCGAGCTTCTCCAGGACAACGACGCCTTCTCCAAGAGGATTTACCGGTACCTGATCTACAATGACGTGGTGACAGGAAAAGAGCTCTGCCTTGCCCTCTACGACCAGGGTGTGCTGGCCTACGATGAGGCTCAGGTGGCGGCCCTCAGACAGGGGGATTCCAACTACACCTATTCCTTTATGATGGAAAAAATCAGGAATATTGAGCTCACTCCGGCACAGCTGGCTCTGGATCCCTGCACTGCGTCCTGCGTGGTGACAGATGTTCACACGGGAAAGGTGCTGGCCCTTGTCACCTACCCGGGCTATGACAACAACCGGATTAACAATGTGGATTATTTCGCCCAGGTAAACAGCGATCTCTCAGGTCCGCTGAGAAACAACGCCACCACAACGCTGAAGGCGCCAGGCTCCACCTTTAAGCCGATCACCGCCATTGCGGGGCTTGAGGAGAAAACGATCAATCTTTCTGACATCATTGTGTGTGACGGTGTATACAAGGAAATCAGTATTCCCCTTAAGTGTACAGGCCACCACGGACCTTTGAATGTGGTGGGAGGCATTGCCAACTCCTGCAACGTATTTTTCGGAGAGCTGGCTCACAGGCTTTCCACAGATGCTGCCGGAAATTACAGGCCGGAACAGGGGCTGGAGATTCTGAAAAAATATGCATCCATGTTTGGCCTGGATCATACCTCCGGAATCGAGATTTTCGAGTCAGAGCCTCAGATCAGCGATATGGATCCGGAGCGTTCTGCTATTGGACAGGGCACCCATGCCTTTGCCAATGTACAGCTTGCCCGCTATGTGACAGCCCTTGCCAACAGGGGAACCGTGTTTGAGCTGAGCCTTCTGTCCAAGGAGACAAGCTCAAATGGGGATCTGGTGAAGGAATTTGCGCCTGAAGTCTATCAGCAGTTAGATATTTCCCAGGAAACCTGGGACGCAGTATTCCAGGGAATGAGAGGAGTGGTGACGAGAAGCGCCAGGTTCCAGGATCTTCCTGTAAATATTGCAGGCAAGACAGGTACAGCTCAGGAGGTAAAGACAAGGGGAAACCACGCGTTCTTCATTTCCTTCGGGCCTTATGAGAACCCGGAGATCAGTGTGGCTGTAAACATTCCAAACGGATATACCTCAGCCAACGCAGCCCTTCTTGCCAAGTATGTGTACCGCTATTATTACGGATACATGAGTCTTGACGAGATTATGAGCTCCGGAGCGCTGAATGCTTCCATGGAGAAGATTAACGGAGAATAGGATAAAATGGCGGCGGTTCAGCCAGACGATGGATGCGGAAGGCTGGACCGCTGTACATCTGACAGGATGTCTGCTGCCAGACGAGAAGCTGCTGCAATCAGACAAAACAGATGGGAGATGACGCGGAGGATGCACAGCACAGTAGTGATTAAGGGAAGCCAGGCCGGAATGACGGTTATTTTGGATCCTGACGTTCCGTTTGAAAGACTGTTGGAGGATATTGCAAAAAAATTTAAGGACAGCGCCAGATTCTGGGGAGCTGTCCAGATTACTCTGACTCTGGAAGGCAGAAGGCTTACTCCACGGGAGGAGCTCGCAGTGGTGCAGGCTATCACTGACAATTCCCAGATCGAGATCCTCTGCCTTCTCGATACAGACGCCAACCGGATTGCCCGCTGTGAAAAGGCTCTGACTGAGCGTCTGATGGAGCTGTCCTCCCAGACAGGCCAGTTTTACAAGGGAGACTTGAAGCGGGGAGATGTATTGGAGTCAGAGGCGAGCATTGTGGTGATCGGGGATGTAAATCACGGGGCCAGGGTGATCGCAAAAGGGAATATTGTCATCCTGGGTTCCCTGCACGGAAGTGCCTACGCCGGAGCTGCCGGAAATGCTTCTGCAGTAGTTATGGCTATGGAGATGGTTCCGATGCAGGTGAGGATCGCCGATTTTTCCACCCTCCCTGAAGATAAGGGAAAGAAGCTGGGAAAGGGGCCGGTCATAGCCTCTGCCCAGGATGACAGCATCATTGTCAGACCAATTAGAAAAAGTTTCTTAAATTACTTAAATTTTATTTAATGCTGGAAACTTTGGCAATTTTGGGGTAAAATATAGATGTAAACTGAATACAGGAGGATATAAAGCCATGAGTGAAGTCATTGTGATTACCTCGGGAAAAGGCGGTGTAGGCAAGACGACCACCTCCGCAAATGTGGGAACAGGCCTTGCCATGCTGGGAAAGCGGGTAGTGCTGATTGATACAGATATCGGCCTTCGCAACCTGGACGTGGTGATGGGACTGGAAAACCGCATTGTCTACAATCTCGTAGACGTGGTGGAGGGAAACTGTCGGATGAAGCAGGCACTGATAAAAGACAAAAGATATCCTAACCTGTTTTTACTGCCGTCTGCCCAGACGCGGGACAAGTCGTCCGTGAATCCTGGACAGATGGTAAAGCTGGTCAGCTCCCTGAGAGGAGAGTTTGACTACATACTGCTTGACTGCCCGGCCGGCATTGAACAGGGCTTTAAAAATGCCGTTGCAGGTGCAGACAGGGCCATCGTGGTGACAACACCCGAGGTGTCCGCTATCCGTGACGCAGACCGGATTATTGGTCTTCTGGAGGCGGACGAGATGAAACGCATCGATCTGGTTATCAACCGAATACGCATGGACATGGTGCGCAGAGGCGATATGATGTCAGTGGACGATGTGATGGACATTCTCTCGGTGCCTGTAATCGGAACCATCCCGGACGACGAGGACATTGTGATTTCCACCAATCAGGGGGAACCTTTGGCCGGGACGAACAGCTTCGCCGGACAGGCATATTTAAACATCTGCAAGAGAATACTGGGAGAATCGGTACCATTCCTGAACTTCGACAACAGCCGGAATCTCTGGTCCAAAATTACCTGCCTGCTTAAGCGGGCGTAAGGAGGGCTGACTGGATGATCATTTTCAGGCTGCTTGGCAGAAGCAATTCAGGTGAAATAGCGAGAAAGCGTCTGAAGCTTCTTCTGGTGTCTGACCGGGCAGGCTGCTCTCCCGAAGTTTTGGAGATGATACGCACAGACCTGCTCCATGCTGTATCCAGATACATGGAAGTGAAGGAGGAGGACGTCACTGTACAGATGATGAGAACCTTGCCGGACGGTAGGAATGTTCCGGCGCTCTGCGCTACCATACCGGTTCATGACATTAATCAGAACAAGGAAACCTTTACAGCATGATATTCAACTACAATCTGAGAAATTACAACTTCCGCATCGTGCTCTACATGCTTTTTCTGAGCATTGCGGGAATTCTGGTGTTAAGAAGCGCCAGCGGCGGAGATTCATCGGTAGTCGGAAAGCAGATTATGGGCGTGGCGCTTTCGTTCACAGCCTCCATTATCATTTCGTTTATTGACTACCACAAAATCTTCCGGTTCAACATTTTAATCTATGTGGGCTGTGTTGTCCTGTTAATCGCAGTTTTGATTGCAGGCCACAATTCTCACGGAGCAACACGATGGCTGAACATTTTCGGATTTACCGTTCAGCCATCGGAATTTTTGAAAGTAGGACTGATTATTGTTCTCTCCTGGTATGCAGCCAAAAACCAGGAGAGAATCAATAAGCCGTCTGTGCTGGGCACGGCGGTGCTGCTTGTGGCATTTCCCGTGGGACTCGTTCTGGCTCAGCCAAACCTGTCCACCAGCATTGTAATTACGATACCGCTTATTTTTATAATTTACGCTGCAGGATTGAGCTACAAATGGATCGGCGGGGTACTGGCGGTGGGAATTCCTGCCGGCGGGCTGTTCCTTTATCTGGCTCAGTACGGCATTGTACCATTCCTTCATCAGTATCAGGCTCAGCGAATTCTGGCCAAGATTTTCCATGGCAGCGCCCAGTATGCGGACGCAAACAGCCAGCAGGACAAATCCATCATGGCCATCGGCTCCGGACAGCTCTGGGGCAAGGGCCTTAACAATGTGGGCGTCGGTTCTGTAAAAAGCGGAAACTTTGTGGCAGAGGATCAGACAGACTTTATTTTTGCCGTTATCGGTGAGGAGCTGGGATTTGTGGGAAGCATGGTGATTATATCTGTGCTGGCCCTTCTGGTCTTTGAATGCCTGCTTACTGCAAGCCGTGCAAAAGACATGGGCGGACGCCTGGTCTGCATTGGAATTGCGGTTCTCATCGGCTTTCAGGGCTTTGCCAATATTGCCGTAGCCACGGGAATTTTTCCCAACACGGGACTTCCGCTTCCCTTTATCAGTTCCGGCATCAGTTCGCTTTTAAGCATATTTATCGGTATGGGAATTGTACTAAATATTGGACTTCAGAGAAAAAGCAACAATAATTAAGGAGGTAGCTCAGTATGAATATAGGGTTGGTAGCGCATGATTCCAAAAAAAAGCTGATGCAGAATTTCTGTATCGCTTACAGAGGTATTTTAAGCAGGCATTCCCTTTACGCTACAGGAACAACGGGAAGGCTGATTGAGGAGGTTACAAATTTAAACGTATACAAGTATCTTCCGGGACATCTGGGAGGCACCCAGCAGTTAAGCTCACAGATCGAGCACGATCAGATGGATCTCGTAATTTTCCTTCGCGATCCGTCCACGGCCAAATCCCATGAGCCGGATGTAAACAACGTGGTTATGATCTGTGATATGTACAACATTCCCGTTGCCACAAATCTGGCCACAGCGGAGCTCCTGATCAAATCTCTTGAGAGAGGTGATCTGGAATGGCGCGAGATGTACAGATAATTTTTTACAGCAGACAGGTTTTTGCCAGAGCAGGAGTGTAATGACTTGAAGCACTTATTAAAGTCCGATTATAGAAAAAAAAGAGTTAGCCGTCTGTTTGCCCTTATCATCATCTGCAGTGCCGCAGTTCTCCTTTCAGGCTGTTCAGGCAGCTCGCTGGAGGAGCCGTACTCTTTTGCCGACAGGTCGGGGAATATGGGGGTATCGGAGGGCTCAGCCTCACTGGCCCCGCTATTTGCCTCTGCTCTCTGTGTCGTTGACGGGGAGACAAAAGATGCAGGTACAGAGCTGACTGCTGAGGCCGGAGCGCTGTTTAATATTACAGACGGAACGGTCCTCTACAGCAAAAATGTCTTTGAAGAACTGTATCCTGCCAGTATTACGAAGGTGATGACTGCCATCTTGGCCATTGAAGAAGGAGAGCTTTCCGATGAAGTGACTGTAACCCAGGATGCCGTGATCACAGAAGCTGGGGCTTCTCTTGCAGGGATCAAGCCAGGGGATACGCTGACGATGGAGCAGCTCCTGTATGGTCTTATGATCCCCTCGGGAAATGATGCGGCAAATGCCATAGCAGTACATATGTCAGGCAGCTTGGAATCCTTTGCTGAGCGCATGAATGAGAAGGCCAGGGAGCTGGGAGCCACCCACACTCATTTTAAAAATCCCAATGGACTCACCGATCCGGAGCACTACACCACGGCCTATGATCTCTATCTGATTTTTAACGAGGCTCTTAAATTGCCGAAATTCAGGGAGGTTATCGGAGCGGATTCCTACACGGCATCCTACAGGGATGCAGACGGGAATACGGTTTCAAAGACCTGGAAAGTGGGAAACTGGTATCAGAATGGGGAAGAGAAGGCTCCTCAGGGGGTTACCGTCTTGGGAGGAAAAACAGGAACCACTCAGGCCGCCGGCTACTGTCTGATCATGGCCGAGAGGGACGAAAGCGGCAGGGAATATATATCCGTTGTGCTGAAAGCTGAGAACCGTCAGGGACTTTACGATAACATGACAAATATAATTACTAAAATTGTCGATTAGTGATTGCGTTTTTTAGACATTTATACTATAATTGGAGATATAATAAAAGAGTTTTTATACAAATTAAATAAAGTCCAAGGAGGAGATTTGATATGGTTCAGATTATTGCGGGAAACAAGGGAAAAGGCAAAACAAAATACCTGCTTGATATGGCTAACACAGCAGTAAAGGAATCTACAGGTTCCATCGTCTATCTTGACAAAAGCTCCAAGCATATGTATGAGCTGAACAACAAAATCCGTTTAATCAATGTGAATGAGTACCCCATCACTTCAAGTGAGGGCTTCATCGGCTTCATCTGCGGTATCATTTCACAGGATCATGACTTAGAGCAGATGTACTTTGACAGCTTTCTGAAGCTGGCTTCCTTAGAGGGGGAGAGTATCGAAGAAACCTTTAAGACTTTGCAGGACATCAGCGAAAAATATCATCTTACATTTGTGCTCAGCGTATCTGTTGATGCGGATCATCTGCCGGAGTGCGCAAAATCAAGTGTAGTTGTTTCATTATAAAACATAATAATCAGAAAACAATTTGATAGCATAATTTTTGCTAATTTAGCTCAGAAAAGAAAGTACATGTCATCCGGACAATCCGGGAATATTACAGAATACAGGGTACAAAGGAAAAGGGAGTGCTGCCGATGCAGCACTCCCTTTAGTTGGAATCTGAGGACGTCCGGAGTAAGCATGAATATTCATGTACAGGGACAGGCGGATAATCTGGTCTGAGCCTCAGAGCAGGAGTCTGAGCTGTTGCGGGACAGAGGCTTATTTCCTGAATTGTCTTGAACTTTTTTCCGATTCCTTTTATAATACATAGGGAAAGGAGCACGGTTCATATCATGGCCAAGACAAAAAAGGTAGTACCGTACAGACGACCAAGAAATAACTTTAATATAGGCACATTGATCTTTCTCCTCATATTTATCTACATGGCTTATTCTGTCATCAAATATGTAGGCAGGGATAAGATTCAGTTTTATGAGGTAGTGGAGGGGAGCATTGTCAATGATAAAACATATACGGGTCTGATACTGAGAGATGAAGCGGTGAAAACCGCGGAGCAGTCCGGATATGTCAATTACTACATACGGGAGGGCAAGCGGGCCGCTGCAGGTTCCCGAATCTACTCGCTGGATGAAACGGGAGAGCTGGAGAAATACCTGGAAGAGAGTCAGGAAGAGGGACAGGCTTTTTCAGACGAAAATCTGTCTTCCATCAAGAAGCGGCTCAGTTCTCTGTGCCTGTCTTATGATGATTCCGATTTTTCCTCCGTCTATGATGAAAAATATTCTCTTGATGCCTCTGTGGCAGAGCTTGTAAATTTCAATGCGCTGGAAGATCTGGACGCTGAGCTTCAGGCCAGAGGAATCAACTTTAAACAGATATACAGCGATCAGGCAGGAATCATCTCCTACGCCATTGACTCCTATGAGGGGATGGCGCCCACAGATGTGACGTCTGACTCTTTCAAGAAGGAGAACTATAAAAAGGCAGTGGGGCAGGCCGGACAGCTTGTGGAGGCCGGAACGCCGATTTACAAGATTGTCACCTCGGAGAACTGGTCCCTTCTGTTTCCGCTGAGCGAGGAGGACAAGGCGGAGTATGCGGACAAGGAGACTCTGAAGGTCAAGTTTACCGGAAACGGCCTGACACTGTCGGGCAGCTACTCTCAGATTACCGGATCTGACGGCGGGTCCTACGGAAAACTCGATTTTAGCAAATTTATGGTTCAGTTTGTGTCTGACCGTTTTGTGGATTTCGAGGTAATTTCGGAGGAGGAGGACGGGCTCAAGATTCCGGCGACAGCCGTAACTACGAAAGACTTTTTTACAATTCCTGTGGACTTTATTGCCGCCGGAGGCGACGGCGATGTGACGCAGACCGGCTTTTACAGGGAAGTATATTCTGACAGCGGCGAGGCTTCTATTGTATTTACACCGGCGGAGATTTACTATGCTACGGACGAATACTACTACGTGAATTCCGGCGAGGAAGGGGAATTTAAAAATGGAGATTACATCGTAAAGCAGGATTCCAGTGAGCGATACCAGATCGGCGCCACAGCTCCTCTGGAGGGCGTCTACAATATAAATAAGGGCTATGCAGTGTTTAAGAGAATTGAGAAGCTGTCCGGAAACGGAGAGTATTTCACCATTGCAAAGGGAACAGACTACGGCCTTTCTGTCTATGATCACATTGTTCTGGATGCCTCCATGGTTAATGAGGGCATGATCATCTATGAATAGAAAGGATTCATAAAATTCTGAATAAACATTTGGGAGATGAGTGTATGATAAGAGAAAATCTGGAAGAGGTAAGAGAGAGAATACGGCTTGCCTGTGAGAGAAGCGGCAGGAGAGTGGAGGATGTGACTCTGATCTCTGTGAGCAAGACAAAGCCGGTGGAAATGCTTCAGGAGGCCTATGAGGCCGGATCCAGGGACTTTGGAGAGAACCATGTCCAAGAGATCCTTGAAAAGCACGGACAGATGCCCGAGGACGTCAGGTGGCACATGATTGGACACCTCCAGAAAAACAAGGTACGCCAGGTCATTGACAAGGTAGTTCTGATCCACTCTGTGGATACGGTAGGGCTTGCAGAGCAGATCGAGAAGGAGGCTGCCAAGAAGGATCTCGACATCGATATCCTCCTGGAGGTCAATGTGGCCGGAGAGGAGAGCAAATTCGGATTCTGCCCGGAGGAGGTAGAGGAGGCTGTCAGAAAAATCTCCCTGCTGCCCCATGTCCATATTAAGGGGCTTATGACAATTGCTCCATTTGTAGTGAATTCGGAGGATAATCGGGAAGTATTTAAAAAATTATACAATTTATATGTTGACATAAGGGGGAAAAACATTGATAATGTTAGTATGAGTGTGCTGTCCATGGGAATGACTGGCGACTATGAGGTTGCCATCGAGGAGGGCGCAACCATGATTAGAGTCGGCACCGGAATTTTCGGAGCCAGGACAAGGAATGGAGAGAGCAGAGCATGAGTATTTTGAACAAGATTATGGATACGATGCGATTAAATGAACCAGATACCGATGAGGATGACGGATACTTCGACGAGGAATACGAGGAGGAGAAGCCGGCCCGCAGACGTTTATTTAATAAACAGCACAGCGAAGACTATGCTTACGAGGAGGAGCCGGAGCAGAAGCCGAGATTTCTTTCAAGGCCTTCCTCCAACAACAAGGTGGTGCCCATGCGCCGGGGAATGGAAGTATCTCTGATCAAGCCGGTTTCCATGGAGGATTCCCACGAGATCTGCGACTGCCTGCTGGAAGGAAAGGCGGTAGTCCTGAACATGGAGGGCATACATATGGAAGTCGCACAGAGGATCATTGATTTTACCTGCGGGGCAACTTATTCCATGAACGGAAACCTTCAGAAGATTTCCAACTATATTTTTATTGCCACACCAGAAACTGTAGAGCTGTCCGGTGACTTTCGCGAGCTCCTCTCAGGGACGTCGACAGGCGGAAATATGAACATTGCCGGACTTAATTTTCACTTATAAGGAACATGGATAAAGAAGAGCAGTTACTGAAAAAAAGGATTATGGAGCTGGCAGCTCTCTGTTACCAGCGAGATATTCCGTCATATACCGATTTTCTGAATCTGAATGAACAGACAGTTTTTCACTCCATCGAGCGGAGCCTGCCGCCTGTGCGTTATCTCATGACAGGCGGCTATGAACCGGCAGAGCGGAAGATTGTCTGTTTTCTGCCGTCCTATGAGGAGGATGCAACAAACCTGCCGATCAGTATCCTGAAGGTGGAGCCGGTCAATGCCCGGTTTGCCGAGGGGCTTACTCACAGAGATTACCTGGGAGCTTTAATGAACCTGGGAATCGAGCGTGGTATGGTGGGGGACATTGTGATCAATGAGGACGGCTGTTTTATTTTCTGCCTGGAGCGGATGGCAGAGTATATATCCGGAGAACTCAGACAGGTCAGGCGTACCAGCGTTTCATGCACAGCGGTTCCTGCTTTCTCCTGCAGAGTAGAACAGAAATTTGAGGAGATCCGGGGAAGCATCGCATCGCCGAGACTTGACAACGTGCTTTCTCTGGTTTATCACACATCCAGGCCAAAGATCCTTCCCTACATTCAGGGAGAGAAAGTATTTGTAGACGGAAAGCTGGCCGTCTCTCCTTCCATGCAGCTAAAGGGAGGAGAAATTGTGTCTGTGCGCGGCCTGGGCAAATTTCTGTTCACGGGAACAGAGAATGAGACACGAAAGGGAAGGATCTTTGCAGCCGTCAGAAGATACTGCTGACCAGAGGAGAGCCTTACAAAGCAGACGGCATAAGCAGGCAGAGGGACAGTGGACAGAAATAATTTAGCGATTGTTCAGTCAAAAATACAGAAAGGGCCGGCCAGCTCCATGGGAAGAGAAGCAAGGAATTTTCTTTCCCGCTAAGGGCTGCCGGTAATGGAACAGTGAAGAAATGGCAAACAGAATGACAGTACAAATGAATGGAAACCCGGTTTATGATATTGTTCTGGAACAGGATTTTCAAGCCCTGCCGGCAGAGCTTGAAAAGCTGAATCTGCAGTCCAGAAAAATCTGCATTGTGACAGATTCCAATGTCGCCCCCCTCTATCTGGAGGAGGTGAAGCGTCTGATGGAACCCTGCTGCCGCCAGGTCATTTCCTTCGTCTTTCCTGCAGGGGAGGAAAACAAAAATCTGGATACGGTGAGAAACCTCTATGAAACGCTGATTCTTGGAAAGTTTGACAGGAATGACATGCTGGCGGCCCTGGGCGGCGGCGTAGTGGGAGATCTCTGCGGATTTGCCGCTGCAACCTATCTCAGAGGAGTCTCTTTCATTCAGCTTCCCACTACGCTGCTCTCTCAGGTAGACAGCAGCATTGGCGGAAAGACAGGGGTTGACTTTGACGCATATAAAAATATGGTGGGAGCCTTCCACATGCCGCGTTTGGTCTATGAAAATATCGGAAGCCTTAAAACCCTTCCGGCAGAGCAGTTTTCCGCCGGCATGGGCGAGGTAATCAAGCATGGCCTGATCCAGTCCAGAGCCTACTATGAGTGGATCCTTTCCCACAGAGAAGAAATCCGCAGCATGGAGATGGGGACGCTGGAAGAGCTGGTAGTGGAGAGCAACCACATTAAGCGCCGCGTGGTAGAACGTGATCCGGAGGAGAAAGGTGACCGGATGCTTTTAAACTTCGGCCACACTCTGGGCCATGCCATAGAAAAGCTGAAAAACTTTGAGCTTCTTCACGGGGAATGTGTTGCGCTGGGCTCCATCGCAGGTATGTACATCTCAGCGAAAAGAGGCCTTCTCCCAACGGAGGAGATTGACCGCTTTTGCGATGCCCTTTCCTGGTTTGGCCTTAAAACATTCACAGACGGCCTTGACCGGGATGAGGTGATCGCTGCAACAGCCAATGACAAAAAGATGGATTCAGGCGTGATCCGCTTTATTCTTCTGAGAGAGATTGGACAGGCATTTGTGGACCGCACGGTGACGCGGGAGGAGATGGCTGAGGCCCTTGAGTTGATCTTAAGGTAAAATTCATCTTAAGGAAAAACGCAGAGCGGCGGCGTCTATGATAAATATTCAGGGAGATTATAATTATGAATCAGAAAGCCAGACAGCTTATCTTTTTTGTAGCCGGCCTTATTGTGAGCATAGGCTTCGACCAGTGGACGAAGGCTCTGGCAGTTGCAAAGCTGAAGGGAAAAGAGCCTTTTGTGCTGATTGATGGAGTGTTTGAATTTTTTTATTCTGAAAACAGGGGAGCTGCATTCGGGATTATGCAGGGAAAACAGATTCTGTTTTTTATTATTACAGCTGCAGTGCTTCTTGTGGTCATTTTGGCTCTGGTGAGGATGCCGGCTTCCAGGAGGTATCTTCCTCTGACAGCCTGCCTTTTCCTGCTGGCTTCAGGTGCAGTCGGCAATATGATTGACCGTGTCAGCCAGGGCTATGTGGTGGATTTCCTCTACTTTAAGCTCATCGATTTTCCGATTTTCAATGTGGCTGACTGCTATGTGGTGATCGCTACGTTTCTGCTGATCATCCTGGCATTTTTTGTCTATTCGGAGGAGGAGCTTTCCTTCCTGTCATCGAAGAAGGGAAGGGCAGACTCTGTTTAAGGAGCCTGCGGCAGCCGCAGGGGCCGTTAAAAGGCCAGGAACCGAACGGGCCGGGAAGAGAAGGCCAGGAAAAAAACTATGAGAAAGAGGCCGCAGCAAAAGTCTGTGCAGGGCAGGCTGCAGAAGACAGCATACAGGCCGCTGCCTCTGAGAGGAGGAAAACAGCTTGAGACAGAGCTATGTGGTGCCGGCTGAGGCTCAGGGAGTGAGAATTGATAAATTTCTGTCAGAAGCCTGTGACGGGCTGTCCCGGTCATATCTGCAGAAGCTGCTGAAATCAGAGCTTGTGGAGGTGGACAAACGGACGGTCAAAAACAGCTATAAACTGTCTGCCGGAGAGAAGATTGAATTTGAGGTGCCGGAGGCGGCAGAGCCGGAAATTAAGGCGGAGGATATCCCCCTTGACATTATCTATGAGGATTCAGACATTATCCTGGTCAATAAGCCCAAGGGAATGGTCGTCCATCCGGCTGCGGGCCACTACAGCCAGACTCTGGTAAACGGGCTGATGTACCACTGCCGGGACGGGCTTTCCGGGATCAACGGCGTCTTGAGGCCAGGTATCGTCCATCGGATTGATATGGACACGACAGGTGTTCTGATTGTGTGCAAGAATGATTTTGCCCACAATGCAATAGCAGAGCAGCTCAAGGTGCACTCCATCACCAGAAAATATTTTGCCATTGTCCACGGGGTAATCCAGGAGGACGAGGGGACGGTAGACGCCCCCATAGGACGGCATCCGGTGGATCGGAAAAAAATGAGTATTAACCGGAAAAACGGAAAAGAGGCTGTCACCCACTACCGGGTGCTGGAACGGTTCCGCCAGTTTACCTACGTGGAATGTCAGCTTGAAACGGGGAGGACACACCAGATCCGCGTCCATATGGCAAGCATCGGCCATCCGCTCTTAGGGGACAGCGTCTACGGCCCGTCCAAGATCCCTTTTAAGCTGCAGGGTCAGACACTCCATGCAGGAGTGCTCGGCATTGTCCATCCGAGAACCGGAAATTATATGGAATTTTCAGCCCCTCTTCCGGAATATTTTTCCGAGCTTTTAGATAAGCTTAGAAAAATTGGATAAGCTCAGTCAGAGAAATCTAATCTTCCTTCTGGTTCCGACAGAGCTTTTATGTGCACAATTTATGAAAATTTGTCTAATAGCACATAAATATTTTTTATATGCAAAAAAATAGATGACTTTTCGGAAAATTTGCGTTATACTATCAGTATAGATAGCATAATTATAGTAGTCGGGCAGAGGGGAGTGTGTTATTATGAAACATAATCTTGTGATTACAATAGGACGTGAAAGCGGAAGTGCGGGCCGCCATATCGGCCAGCTGCTGGCCAATGATCTGGGTGTTAAGTGCTATGACAAGGAGCTGCTGACACTTGCGGCAAAGCACAGCGGACTCTGCGAAGAGCTTTTTAAATCACACGATGAAAAGCCTACAAACAGCTTTCTCTATTCTCTGATTATGGATTCCTATTCCGTCGGATATTCGGGAGGCGGTTATCTTGATATGCCTTTAAATCAGAAGGTTTTTCTGGCACAGTTCGATGCGATTAAGAAGCTGGCCGAGGAAGAATCCTGCGTGATCGTGGGCCGCTGTGCTGACTATGCGCTTGCCGACTATCCGGGAATGGTTTCTGTGTTTATCTGCGGAAATGAGGAAGATAAAATCCGCCATCTGATGGAGCGGCACAATATAGAGCGCTCAAAGGCAAAAGAAATTATGATTAAGACGGATAAAAGGCGTTCCAGCTATTACAATTACTATTCCAGCAAGCGCTGGGGAGACTGCAAGAGCTATGATCTGTGCATCAACAGCAGTGCCGTTGGCTATGAAGGGGCAGTGAAGATTATTAAGGCATTTGCAGAGACAAAGATGGAGTATCGGAAAAATAAACCGTCAGAGAAATAAAACAGCTAAATAAAATAGCTAAATAAAACAGCTTTATAACCGCCGTTAAGAAGAGCCGCAGGCTGAGCATTGTTTCAATTGTTTCAATGATTTTCAGCCTGCGGCTCTTTGCTGTGTACGATAAAAAGTATGGGCTGGCTTGGCCGTTTTAGGAATGGAGCGCATTCAAAGTTCTGCCTATATCGCCTTCAATACAAATAGCCTGTCTCTGAATCTCTTTCGGGCAGTAGGCTTCTGAAAGATTTACACAGGCATAGGCGGCCTTTGGATTCTGACAGGTCATCCTCCAAAAAGGATATTTGATGATAGACGGCGTGTTGCCGCCTACGCCCAATTCCAAATAGAGAATATGCATTCTTTCATGGCGGCGAAGAAAATCTTCATAGCGCTGAGCGGCCCTGTGCCAGCCTTCATCTTCGACAAAAGTCATATCTGCCCGCAGATTCATAGACATAGGCGCTCCGCATACGGGGCAGTGGGGCACTAATTCACCGGGCACTTTCATGTCCTTTTGTTCGGTCAGCATCCTTTTGACAACGGCTTCGTTGTCGTAGGTCTTCTGGCTGCAGGGTCTGGAACACTGCCAAAGGCCATAATCGCCCTGTATGTAGAACAGCCTGTGCTTATCAAATCCGGCCTTCTGGAAACAGTGGTCTACATTGGTAGTCAGCACGAAATAGTCCTTGTCCCGCACCAGCCTCAGAAGATCGCCGTATACAGGTTTTGGCGCGTCCAGATAGCGGTTGATGTAGATATACCGGCTCCAGTATGCCCAGTGTTCCTCTAAAGTTTCAAAGGGATAGAAGCCGCCGGAATACATATCGCGGAAACCATACTTTTGAATGAAGTCCCCAAAATATTTTTCAAAGCGTTCTCCTGTATAAGTAAAGCCAGCTGAAGCGGAAAGTCCAGCACCGGCGCCGATGATAACTGCATCTGCAGTATCCAGTTGGTGTTTCAGCCGCGATATTTTATCATAACAGACGTTTGTAGATTTCATAGTCGCTGTCTTTGAAAACATTGAAGATCACCTCGATTCTGTTTGAATTCTGCTGCTGCCATGTCCTGACTGTCTGTATGGCAATCTCTGCCGCCAGTTCATTTGGAAAATGAAATTCGCCAGTGGATATACAGCAAAATGCCACGCTCTTCAAACCGTAAGCTGCCGCTAATTTTAAACAAGAG
Organism: Clostridium sp. M62/1; assembly: GCF_020736365.1. Classification (NCBI taxonomy): domain Bacteria; kingdom Bacillati; phylum Bacillota; class Clostridia; order Eubacteriales; family Clostridiaceae; genus Clostridium; species Clostridium sp. M62/1. The sequence goes on from NZ_CP085988.1 coordinate 2,274,618, forward strand.
CGATAGCAGCCTGCCAGCAGTTCACAGTCTGTCTTTGTGACGGTTCCGTAGATGATGGGCCCCACGGTGTGCAGCACATAGCGGCAAGGCAGATTGTAGGCTTTCGTGATTTTTGCCTTGCCTGTGGCTTCTTCTTTCCTCTGTCCAGCCATAATGCGGGCACACTCCATACGGAGCTGTATGCCTGCGTAAGTGTGAATAGCGTTGTCAATGCAGCCGTGACAGGGAACAAAACAGCCCAGTATCCGGCTGTTCGCCGCATTTACAATGGCGTCAGCGGCAAGGGTGGTGATATCGCCCTGCCAGAGATATATTCCCGGCTGTATCGGCGTTAGATTCTCCGGTTCTGTAACGCCCCGCTCTGCAAGCCGTTCCTGCAGATAGGCGTCCTGCACTTTCAAAAATTCTTCACTGGCTGGTACAGGCGGCCGCACATTCATCAGGCTTCGCAAAAGGCGACGCTTATCCGGCTGTCCGGCAGGAATCTCTCTATTTTTATATTCCTCGTTTTCGTTCAGCAAGCAGCGGATAAGGAAGTCAAGCCGCTGTCCCTGGGTAATTGGCTGTGTCATGGGGACTGCCTCCTTTCGACTGCCCCTGCGGGACAAATTTCAAAGCAGTTCCCGCAGTGCAGGCAGTGTTCCTGTTCAATCGCGACGGGCTTTTGTGTAATATCAATGCATTTCTGCGGACATTTCGAGTAGCACAGTTTGCAGCCGATACATTTATCTGTCACAAAGTAGCCAGTTTCCTTTGCCTGTGCGCCCCCGAAAGAAAAACTGGCCCGGTCTATGGGCCGTTTAGAAAGGTCGAACCATTCGCCAGCCCCCTCGTAGATTTTGAACACAGTGAGAGCGCTGCGGGAGGGTATATCTGGATAGATTTTCTCCATGTACAGATTTTTACGGAACAAGTCAGGCAATTTATCCGGGCCGATTTCTTTTGCCTTGCCCTGCACTGATACGGCCACGCAGGAAAGGGTATCTTCTCCCTTCATGGCAGTAAAGGCGATATTTTCATTGGCTTTCAAGCGGTCATAAAAGTTCTTCCCTTTTGCGGTCAGAAAATAGAGGCCGCTTTCATCATAGTCCATGATGTCGATGGCGCAGGTGACGGGCCGCCCCTGGCTGTCCACAGTGGCAAATGCGGAAGAATGGATTTCTTCCGCGATATATTTCAGATAATTTCTTGTCTGCATGATGAATCTCCTATTTCTGTCTGCCCTTTAATATCGGGGCAAGCCGTTTATAAAGCGGTATGGTGGCAAGGCTGATACCGATTCCTTTCAGTAAACTGAACGGAAACGCGCTGAACAGCACAACATCGAGTTTCGTCCTGATGAAGGGAATAAACTGGCCAAAAGAAGCAATCAGCTGGTCCAACGGCATGAATGCTTCAAATACGGGAAGCAGAATAAAATTCAAAAAAGGCAGACACAAAAGAAATAGCAGAGAGCACGGCACTCACTGCGAGCATACGCACATTCTGAATCGACGTTCTTTTTTGCGCGGCAATCGTTTTCATGATTCTCCTATTGAGATATGATTTAGATTAGGAACAATCCCCACAAGGTTTGATTCCTGCGGGGCTGCTCCTGTCATATCTTCTCTCATCCGGACTATTACCGTCGGCAACGGGATTTCACCGTTTCGGCTGCTGATGCAGTTCGCAGACTATCACTGCCGGTCAGGGATTCCACCTTGCCCCGAAGATAGTTGGAAAGCTCTTCTTACAGGTCATACTCCTTAGGCGGATTGCCGGAGAAGTCGGCAATCACAGCGTGAGCGTTCTTCAGGTAGAGCACCTCGAAGATCGGGTTGGCCGCCTCACCATACTGTCCCTTGACAATGGGGTTCCGGATGCACATCTCTTTGGCGGCCATGTTGTTCTCGAAAACGGCCTCGCCGTTCAGACGGATCCACGCATAAGCCGGACTGGAAACAGAAATCTCAATATTGGGATTGGCCTGCATATCCTTGTAGACTTCCTTGGTGCTGTTGGTGCAGAACCACAGCCTGCCATCCAGCTCACCGGCAAACATGAAGGGGCGGCACTTGGCCTTTCCGTCACGGCCTACGGTAGCCAGATACTGTACGGGATTTTCCTGTAAAAATTTAACAACTTCGTTCATGATGAATACCTCCTGTGTTTTCTTATGAGCTTATTGTAATCTCCTTTGTGCGGACTGTGAAGTACGCACAATATTGTGGCATAGTTACCTGTTTGTAACCATGAAAGCCTGACGTTCTGATTCAAAAATTTTGTGATTTGTGATTGATATGGAAAGAGCGTTCGTGATATGTTATTAGTACAGGTTATTTTCAGTTAAGTTTTACAGATGGGAGACAGGCGAAACGCCGAAATACAGATATGACCAATCAGCTCAGAACATACATAGCAGCTGCCGCTACCCTGGCGGCGGCCTCGATTTTGCCAGTTAAAATTTCACAATATACGGACATCAGCGGACTTGCCGCTTTTGAGGAAAATGAAGGCGGAGAGGATGAGAAAAAAAATTTAAAAGAGGAGGCTGTGGTGAGAAAGGCAGGTGCTGAAGCCGGCCTCAGAATAGATGGAAGGAATACGAAAGTGTTCACAGACACAGGTGCCAAAGAAACGGGTGTTCTAAAGAAGGCTGCCTGGTACTGTCAGGAGTTTCTGGAACACCTTCAGCCGTCGAATATGGGAGCCGGATACACCCCGTCTGCCCTCAGTCTGAATCTGGCATATCTCTTTTCACAGCCAGGGAATGCAGCGGGGATGGAGAATCTGATGTTTCAGGAGATACAGAGAGGGCTCTGCCTGCTCAATCCGTCCCATCACCTTCAGTCTCTGGGCGGAAAGCTTTTTGAAAAGCTGAATGAGAAGGAACAGGAGTGGATGTACAGAATTTACCATGATTTGAACCGGCTTCCATACAGGACGAGCATCCATCTGCAGTTTTTAGACGGAGATGCCCAGGCAGATGAAAGCTATACCAACTCACAGGAAATTTTGTCCTTAGCCAGTGTTTATGCCTATTACCACTCCTGGGATGACTATGAAGCAACAGAAGACTATGCCTTTAAATTGTGGGAGCTTTCTCACCAGTATGATATTTCTGTAGGCTCTGTCTATTACTGCGGCGGCTGTGAAGAGGAGGAGAGCGGGGAAACAGAAAGTGTGCCTAAGAGAGAGGTGCTTCCAGAAAATGAAACTCTGAATCAGGAAAAAGCTGCAGAGATTTCAGCTGAAGGGCAGGCAGTGCAGATGCCCTCCGGGCCGGCTTCCGATCCAAAAGCTCAGACAGACGAAGGGGCGGCGAAGGCGGTAGAGAACCATACGGCAAGTACAGACAGCAGAGAACAGAGCGGAGAAACTGTAAGCAAAGAAAATACAGACAATGAAGCAGACAGCGAAGCTGCAGGAAATGCAGTAAAAAATGGAAACAGCCAAAATATGGATACTTCAGTAAAAAGCGAGAACAGCCAAAATGGGGATGTTTCGGTAAAAAATGAGAACAGCCAAGGTACAGGAGTTTCAGTAAAAACCAAATACAGCGAGAAGACAGGTAATGCAGAGGGAGAAAAGATAAATCGTCAGCAGATACCTGACATCAGCCAGGAAATGGCACAGCAGGCTTCGGCGGGACAGGAGACGGGAGACGGAGAGAACTTTTCAGGGTGCCCGGGACATGTGGACGTCACAGTAACTGTCCGTATCAACGGCCTTGACGAAAAGAACAATCTTTTTTTGCTGGCTCAGGGCATACAGGAGACAGAAGCTGCAGAGGAGGAGAGCCCGGAAGATGCCGTTTATTCTGCCATGGCAGAGACTCTGATTTGGCCGGGGTGGAATGACGATACCATGAAGGCGGCGTGTGCCCTGGCTGACCAGGATTGGGAGGCACAGTTCGGCTTTACCCGCCCGGCAGTGTCCTTTGGAAAGACGCTTACGAGACAGGAATATGAAACGTATATGAGCCTCCTGCCTGATGAGCTGTCGGCGGAGAGAAAGTCCCTGATAGCTTTTGCGCTGGATTCCGTGGGAAAGGTTCCATATTACTATGGAGGAAAACCGGCCTGCCCTGGATTTGGCGGAAACAACTTCTTTTCGCTGACATCTCCGGACACAATGGGGCGCACCTTAAAAGGCCTCGACTGTTCCGGATGGATCAACTGGGTTTACTGGTCGGTTCTGGGCTCCCCGATTACAAGTGCAGGCACCAGCAGTCTGGCCGAGAGCGGAAGAGCAGTCACAAAGGAGGAGCTGAAGCCGGGAGATATTGCAGTTATATCAGGAGATGATGCCCATGTTGTTATGTTTCTGGGATGGGATGAGGCGACGGGGGATATGATATGTATCCACGAGAGCGCCGGAAATACCAATAACGTGACAGTAAGTCATACGAACAGGGAATGGACTGATTACCGGAGTTTAGTGGAATAGGGATAATGGTTTGAAATAGAGCAAAAAGATGAACCTGTTGCTTTTGTCCAAACCGTTCTGGAAGGCCGGAACCTGATGCTGAAGGAAATCGGATAAAAAAACTTTTCCCCTGGGGCATGGCTACAGGGGATTTTTATAGATTATCAATGATTCAGTATATCGCCATCAGTTCACCCGGCTGGACCTGCATAGCACAGCAGCACATGAAAACCAGAATCACCGATAACAAACCGGAAAACATCTTACGGAACAGAAGAGCCACCTTCATCTATAACTATTCGTGAAAGAATAGTTTATCGAATAGTTTGTGCGAAAAGCGGTTTATACAGCTCTTTTGCCTTTCACCGGTTCCTGTTTGTGCCTTCACAAGGTCCATGGCCTGTTCCTGGGATTAATTTGTGTTTTTTGTGTTTTATGCTGCGCTCCTTGCAATCTTCAATGTTTCAGATATACAGCTTTATCATTTCGTCCAATCGCCCAGTCCGTGCCTTGTTTATTTAAACTCTGCTGACTGCTATAAAGTGTTTTGTATTGTCTGCTGTTTATGTTTACATTATGAATTATTTGATTATATAAATCGTCTGTCCCTTTTCGCTTTTCACCTTTCCGCTTTCTGCTTCGTTGTACGCCTTGCCTCATTTTGCACCTATTTCCATGTTCCACTCTATACCCTGCCATCTAGTGTTCTCTGTGGCAAAGCTGTTTGGCCCTTCTGAAATCATACTTTAAAGTTCTTCCTGTGGCTAATGTCGGCCATATTGATCGTTTTAATTGTTAATTAAATAACAAGAAAGCAATAAAGAATTGCCGTTTCCGATCTATTCCCAGTCTGTGGTTTGGAACCGCTGCAGCCAGGCAGAATATTTTGACTTTTCAGTTTTGCAGAGAATCGTTCTTATGTTATAATGAATATTGGGTAAACGAGCAGTGAATAAAGACAACTATTTCAATACCCAGACACTGAAGATACAGGAGAATTTATGAAGTTACAACGACTGTTGAGCCTGACGCGTCAGGCTTTGGATGACTATGGAATGATTGAATCAGGTGACAAAATTGCTGTGGGGCTTTCTGGAGGTAAAGACAGCCTCGCTTTGCTGTATGCGCTGAAGCATATTCAGAAATTCTATCCGAAGTCCTTTGATTTATGTGCTATAACTGTTGACTTGGGATTTGGAAACTTTAATCTGGAGGCAGCTCAGGAGTTCTGCTCTTCTCTCTGTGTTCCCTACACAATTGTCCCTACAGAAATCAGCCAGGTGGTGTTTGAGACCAGGAAGGAATCGAATCCCTGTGCGCTCTGTGCGAAAATGAGGAAGGGGGCCCTCAATCAGGCTGCAAAAAATTTGGGCTGCAATAAAATTGCGTATGCTCACCACAGAGACGATCTGATTGACACAATGCTGCTTTCTCTGATCTACGAGGGGCGGTTTCACTCATTTTCTCCGAAAACCTATCTGGACAGAATGGATTTATTCGTTATCAGACCTTTTTTATACATCCCGGAAGCGGATATTATAGGATTTAAAAACCGTTACAGCCTTCCGGTATGCAAAAACCCCTGTCCGGTTGACGGGAAAACCAAGAGGGAGTATGTGAAGCAGTTGATTAAAACCATTAACATGGAGGCATCTGGCGTCAAAGACAGACTGTTCCACGCTATTATAACGGGAAACATTCCGGGGTGGCCAGAAAGAAGCCGCTGAGAGAACTTATTTGGAGGGATTAGAAATGGCAAATCTTTCATACCATGAGCAGGAAACCATTGAAAATACGAAAAAACTGAGAAAACTGATAGGGGAGCTTCCGCCCTTCTGCGCTGACTTTTTCCGGGGGATTGAGCCGAGAACCTCCTCCCGCACCAGGATTGCATATGCCTACGATTTAAGCATTTTTTTTGACTTTCTCTGCCAGACAAATCCCCTTTGGAAAGATCGGGATAAGCGCGACTTTACAGTGGACGTATTGGATCAGATTGGCGTCATGGATTTAGAGGAATACCTGGAATTTCTGAAATGCCATTCCACTGAAAATAAAGAGGATTTAGTCAATACAGAGAGAGGCCTGACGAGGAAAATGTCCTCGCTGAAGAGCTTCTACAACTATTTTTTCAGAAATGAGAGAATTAAGACAAATCCAGCGGCACTGGTAAAGCTGCCGAAACTCCATGAGAAGGAGATCATCCGGCTGGAAATCGACGAGGTAGCCCGCCTGTTAGACCTGGTTGAGGACGGCCAGGAGCTTACAGAAAGGCAGAAGGCATACCATGAGAAGACGAAAATCAGGGATCTGGCCCTTATGACCCTTTTGCTGGGAACAGGAATCCGCGTGTCTGAATGTATCGGGCTGAATCTGAATGACGTGGATTTCAATGTGGACGGAATCCGCATACACAGAAAAGGCGGTAAGGAGGTTATCATCTATTTCGGAGACGAGGTGGAGCAGGCGCTCAGAGCCTACCTGGAAGAGCGGAAAAAAATGATACCAGCGCCAGGGAACGAGGAGGCACTGTTCCTCTCCATGCAGAAAAAGAGGATGAATGTGAGAAGCGTTGAAAATCTGGTCAAAAAGTATTCACGGATTGTCACTCCTCTGAAAAAGATCACCCCCCATAAACTGAGAAGCACGTACGGAACGAATCTTTACCGGGAGACAGGCGATATTTACCTGGTAGCCGACGTTCTGGGCCACGCAGATGTCAACACAACGAAGAAACATTATGCAGCCCTCGAGGATGAACGCCGAAGAAGTGCCCGGAATAAGGTAAAGCTTAGAGAAAACTGATTAAAGAGCATACTGTCTCCGGCGTCGGAAGGTAGTGTAAAAAAGTTTGTGTCTTTGGAAGAAAATGACTCCTTTTTGGTAAGAATTACGATATGAAAATTCTTATCGAAAAGGAGTATTTTTATGCCGGTAGCTAAGGAACAGATTCGACAGATTATTGCTGATAACAACTTATCCAGTGTTGCTGATGTCTATTCCCTCCTCAGGGACAGTTTTAAGGATATCCTCCAGGAGCTGATGGAAGCGGAACTCGATGCCTCCCTCGGTTATGAAAAGAATCAGAAAGGGGATTCCGTTTCCTCTAACAAAAGGAACGGCCATTCCCAGAAAACCCTGAAAAGCCAGTATGGAGAGTTCCAGATTGACGTCCCCAGAGACCGCAACGGGGAATTCGAGCCGAAGCTCATCCCCAAATACCAGCGGGATATCTCCGGCATTGAGGATAAGGTGATCTCCCTTTATTCCAGAGGCCTCAGCACCAGGGATATCCATGACCAGCTTCAGGACCTCTATGGGATTGAACTGTCCGCTGAAATGGTCAGTAAGATCACAGACCGGATCCTCCCTGAAATCAAAGAGTGGCAGTCCCGTCCCCTCAATCCCATCTACCCTTTTGTCTTTATGGACTGTATCCATTACAAGGTCAGGGAAGAGGGCAGGATCCTCAGCCGGGCCGCTTATGTGGTGCTGGGCGTTACAACGGAAGGCTATAAGGAAATCCTCAGCATCACTGTAGGAGCCAATGAAACCTCAAAGTTCTGGCTGGGGATGCTCAATGACCTGAAGAACCGCGGCGTGCAGGATGTCCTGTTTTTCTGTGTGGACGGACTGCCGGGATTTAAGGACGCGATCCAGGCCGTATACCCGCAGGCACAGATCCAGCGGTGCGTCATCCACATGCTGCGCAATTCCTTCAAGTATGTGAATTACAATGACCTTAAGAAATTTTCCTCTGATTTCAAAGCGGTCTATAATGCCCCGACAGAGGCAGCAGCCCTGGCAGAGCTGGAGGCAGTGAAGGAAAAATGGGGAAAGAAGTACCCATACGCGGTCAGTAACTGGGAAAACAACTGGGAGGATGTCAGTTCTTTTTTCCAGTTTTCAGGGGACATCCGCCGGATCATGTATACCACAAACATCATAGAAGGGCTGAACCGCCAGTACCGGAAGGTAACAAAAACAAAGAGTGTATTCCCGAGCGACAGCGCGCTGGAGAAAATTCTGTATCTGGCGAGCGGAAATGTGACAAAGAAATGGACGCAGAGATACCGGAACTGGGACCAGGTGCTCAGCCAGCTGATTCTTCTGTATCCGGAACGTCTTACACCGTATCTGTAAAGGAAGAAAAAGCAATAAAAGCCGGGACAGCGTTTTATAGGCATAAGCAGCTGTTCCGGCTCTGTTATACAGACATTTACAGTATAGCCGGGAAAGCCCGTTTTAAACCTGAAGTACGGGAAATGGCTTTGGCTTCTGTAAATGTCTAATCAGCATGTAAAAATTTAAAAAGCATGTATAAAAGAAAGCGGGCAGGAAATACTATAACCAGAAAGATAAATTCGACAAAAGATACGGCTGCAAAAGCCGACAAAAACCACTACATATCGAATTCTTATCTGGAAGGTTTCATTCCCATAGACACAGAATATTTTACAGCCTCCGTCGGAATTTTCCCAGGGCTTCTGAAAAAGGGAATACAGTACAGCCTGTTTGATGGGTAATCTGCTTTGGCAGCTCTCAGCAGGCTGTCTTCCGGTTATTTTCTGTTCTTCTATTTCAGCTCTAAATCATAGTAGTAAACGGTCAGATAGTTCCCCGCGTGTATGGTATCATCTGAGAGGGAGTTCATCTGTCTTAAATCATGGACGTACTCTGCTGTACTTTTTCCCGAATGTGTTTTATAGCTTTCTGCTATGCTCCAAAGGCTGTCTCCCTCCTGGATTCGGATGCTGGTGTAGTATTTGTGATAGGGACTGGTCTTTTCCTGCGCCTGAGAGTGGAGCAGATTCATTCCGGTAAAAAATGCGCAGATAAGCAGAACGGCGAGGACCGCCACTGCTGTTCTTCTACTGAATACGGAATCTTTCTGTACCTTTGAAATGTTTTGTCTTCTGCTCTGACCTTTCATAAAAATAATCTCCTTTATCCTGTGTGTTTCACCTAAACAGCAGATACACAAAGGGAACTTATGTTCCCGAACACGTGTTCTTTCTTGTAACTGTATTATATTACCCGAACATGCGTTTGTCAATGGGATTTAAAAAAATCGAACAAAAGTTTGCTTTTTTTAAAGATTTATGCTAATATAGTATTATCAGGGGCAGAATACTCTTTTTGCCAATACCTACGGGAGGTTTTACTATGTCACAGGAGAAAATTACACCAAAACAGCAGGAAATTTTAGAATATATTAAAGAAACGATTTTAAAGAAGGGATATCCGCCGGCTGTGCGAGAGATCTGTGAGGCTGTCAAGCTCAAATCCACATCATCCGTTCACTCCCATCTGGAAACTCTTGAGAAGAACGGATATATCCGCCGCGATCCCACGAAACCGAGGACCATTGAAATCATCGATGACTGCTTCAACCTTGCCCGCCGAGAGGTTGTGAATGTGCCGCTGATCGGCACAGTAGCTGCCGGAACTCCTCTTCTGGCACAGGAAAATATCGAAACTTACTTTCCAATCCCGTCAGAGCTTCTCCCCAATAAAGAAATTTTTATGCTCAAAGTAAAGGGCGACAGTATGATCGAGGCAGGAATTTTTAACGGGGATCAGATTCTTGTGGAAAAGACGAATACAGCCGAAAACGGGGAAATTGTGGTAGCTCTGCTGGATGATTCCGCCACAGTGAAACGCTTCTACCGGGAGGACGGCTACTATAGACTGCAGCCTGAAAATGCTTCTATGGAGCCTATTTTTGTGGATGAGGTTCAGATTCTCGGAAAAGTGATTGGGCTGTTCAGAATGATGATGTAATAGATTTGGACCAATAGAACTGCACAAACGGAATTATGAAACTGCGCAAACGAAATTGCATGCATCGGACTGCATACATCTCAGAGGCCCGGAATGAAAACAGCCGTGTTTTCATTCCGGGCCTCTGCATTTCCGGTATTCTTACAGTTCGTCAACGCTTTCGAGCATTTTCCCATCCCGCCAGATTCTCTCCAGATCATAGAAAAGGCGATCCTCCCGTGAGAAAATGTGGACGATAATATCGCCGTAATCCATCAGAATCCAGTTAGCCGTGCTGTAGCCCTCTATCTGGCGCGGTTCAAAACCAGCCTTAAACAGCTCTTCCTCCACGTTGTCCGCCATGGCCTGAACCTGGCTGACATTGGAGCCACCGGCGATAATAAAATAGTCAGCCAGAATGGAAACGCCCTGGATGTCGATAATCTTTACGTCCTCACCCTTCTTATCTTCAAGAGCCTTTACGGCCAGCTTTACCATATCTTTTGATTGACTCATCTGTTTATTTACTCTCCTCTTTCTTCTCTTTATAATAATGATACGCTTTCTGTGTCATTGTGTCCGTATAAGAGCCGGATGATTCGAGATAATGAAGCGTTCCCTCCATTATCTGAAACAGTGCCTCGTCCAGATCTTCAAAGGCGAGACGGCGAATTTCGGGAAGTGCCTCCACCTTGTTCCGGCGCGGCTCGATGTAGTCTGCAATATATAAAATTTTGTCCAACAGGCTCATCTCAGGTTTTCCTGTAGTGTGACAGGCAATGGCACTCAAAATCTCCGGATCTGTCACCCCATATCTGTGCTCTGCCAGAAAAGCCCCGAGCTTTGCATGGATAACGGAAGGGGCCTGAAGCTCTCCCTCTGTCAGTTCAAGGCCGTATTTTCTGCATTTTTCTATGATCGCAGTGTTGTCGTAGCATTTTGCACAGTCGTGGAGAATCCCTGCCAGCTCTGCCCGGTCCAGATCAAAGCCGTATTTCATGGCAAGAGCCATGCAGGTAAAAGAAACGCTCAGGGAATGCTCATACCTTCCAGGCTTCAGTCTGGATGCCAGATCCTCCCGGATGCTTAAAATTTTACTGTTCATATTCGGCGCCCCCTTCAGTATAGACAGTGAGGAATGTCTCACCGTTTCGGCTGTCGTCACTGTCTTTCATCGAGATATAAATTTTTCTGTCTGATAAACTGCTCCACAGGTTCCGGGATATAGGCGGAGACAGATTCTCCGCGGCGTATCATAGCGCGCAGATGCTCTGACGACACATTCATCCTCCTGGAGTGGAGCCGGCAGATCCTCGCATCGTATTTTGCGGAAAGGTACCGGATCTGGCTGTCCAGAGGCTGATCGTCGTGACCGCAGGAGCGGTCTGCAGCTAAAATGACGGCGAGCTTCATCACAAGCTCTGGATGATACCATTTTTCTATGTCAAAGATGGAATCTGCTCCCACAATAAAATAAAACTCTGTGTCGGGATACTCTTCTTTCAGAAGGCGGAGGGTGTCAGCCGTATAGGTGTTTCCATCCTTTCTGCGAAGCTCGAAATCGGAGCAGGAAAAAAACGGCGTGCGCTCCACTGCCAGATTCACCATTTCAAGGCGCAGGGCAGCAGGAGTGATCCCGTGATCTTTTTTGTGGGGCGGCTGTCTGGACGGCATATACCAGACACAGTCCAGATCATATTCTTCATATGCCTGCTTCCCAAGCATCAGATGGCCTGAATGGATGGGATCAAAGGTTCCGCCCATAATACCTATCTTCTTCACTTTCAGTCAGGCCTCCCTTCCCGGACAGTTCAGCCTTACGGAAGAACGATCTTTCTCTTTTTTTCATCCTTAGCTGGCTTATAGAGAACGATTTTCTTTCCGATTACCTGAACCACCTCAGAATGAGTGCGCTCAGCCAGCACGGCGGCAACGGATTTTCCATCGTCCAGACAGTTTTTAAGAATGCTCAGCTTAATCAGTTCTCTCGCCTCCAGGGCCTCTGCCACTGCAGCGGTGAGCTCAGGAGTTACACTGGATTTTCCAATCTGGAAAATCGGATCTATTGTCATAGCCAGCCCTTTTAAATAGGCTCTCTGTTTACTTGTCATATCTATTCCCCTATCAGCCGGCAGCGGCATCGCAGGACGGAAGATCCTCCTGCCGCCGCGGCTGTCTCTGTATATCACATAATTTCTTTAACGGTTCTTTATAGAAGTTCCATTTACGAATATTGTCTCTATTTATAATAATCAAATTCCAGGCCGTACATGCGGACTGTATCGCCCTCCTCGATGCCGGCCTCCTCAAGCTCTGCCAGAATACCGGAGTCCTTCAGGAATTTCTGGAAGAACTGGAAGCCCTTCTCGGAGTCCAGGTTTGTATATCCCAGCATCTTCTCAATCTTCGGCCCCTCAACCACATAGACGCCGTCCTCATTCTTCTCAACGGTGTACGGCAGATTTTCAGCCTGATACTGGTATTCAAACTCTTTTTCAAAAATAACAGGGGCCTGATCCACTGTTTTCAGCAGCTCGTTTACGTGGTAGAGAAGCTCCTTCACGCCCTGGCCGCTGACAGCAGAGATGGCAAATACCTGGATTCCCTCCGGCTCAAAGGCCTTTTTCAGGCGCTCTACGGGGTTCTCCTCCCCGCTTTCCGGATCCACGTAGATGGCGTCAATCTTATTGGCGGCGATGACCTGCGGACGCTTCAGAAGCTCCGGATTATAGGCCCGCAGCTCTTCGTTGATAGCCTTAATATCGGCCACCGGATCCCTTCCTTCTGTGGACGCGGCGTCCACCACATGGACGAGAACCTTTGTCCTCTCAATATGCTTTAAGAAAGAGTAGCCAAGGCCCACGCCCTGGGAGGCTCCCTCAATAAGCCCCGGAATGTCAGCCATCACAAAGCCCTGCCCCTCACTTAAGTCCACAACTCCCAGGTGGGGGTTCAGGGTTGTGAAGTGGTAGTTTGCAATTTTGGGTCTGGCGTTGGATACACGGGAGAGAAGGGTGGATTTTCCCACATTGGGGAAGCCCACAAGTCCCACGTCGGCGATCACCTTTAATTCAAGCTGAACCCAGAGCTCCTGGGCCGGCTGTCCCGGCTGAGCATATTTGGGAACCTGCATGGTAGACGTGGCAAAATGCATATTGCCAAGGCCGCCCTTTCCGCCCTTTAAGATCACTTCCCGCCGGTTGTCGCCGGACATATCGGCGATCACCTTTCCGGACTCAAAATCCTTGATTACAGTTCCTTCGGGAACCTTGATGATTATATCCTCACCGTCTGCTCCATGGCAGCGGCGTTTCCCGCCCGGCTCACCGTCCTGTGCCGCATACTTGCGGACATGGCGGAAGTCTGTCAGCGTGTTGAGACCGTCGTCAACCTCGAAGATTACGTCTCCGCCTCTTCCGCCGTCTCCGCCGTCAGGGCCACCGGCAGCCACATACAGTTCACGCCTGAAGCTTACATGGCCATCTCCGCCTTTTCCGGATCTGATATATACTTTTGCGCTGTCGGCAAACATAATAACACCTGTTCCTTTCGCTGTTTGTTTTCACATATCCAAAAAACAGCCCCATACGATGAGGTATGGAGCTGTTTTAATTACTCGTTAATTGCTCTTGGGTAAACAGAAACCTGCTTCTTGTCTCTGCCCTTTCTCTCAAATCTAACAACGCCGTCAACCTTAGCGAATAATGTATCATCTCCACCGCGGCCTACGTTGACACCTGGATGAATCTTTGTACCACGCTGTCTGTAAAGAATGTTTCCAGCTAATACAAACTGTCCATCTGCTCTCTTGGCTCCCAGTCTCTTGGACTCGGAATCACGGCCGTTCTTTGTAGAACCAACACCTTTTTTGTGAGCGAATAACTGAAGGTTCATTTTAAACATCACTTACACCTCCTCAAACCGGATTTTAATATATTGTTCTCCGTAGGTTTCAGCAATATTCCGGAGTCCCAGAATAAGCGAATCCATAAGGAGTTTCGATTCTGTGCTGATATTGCCGGTAAAGGAAAATTCAAATGCTCCGCTCTCCTCCTCCACACTCCCGTCAAATCCGTCGTCCGTAAACTGTTCAACAGAATTTGCCATGTTGAGTGCGAGAGCCGACACGGAAGCACAGATAATATCTCTGCCGTAATCGTCATATCCTGCGTGGCCCTTTAACTGGATTCCACGGCAGTTCCCATCAGAATCTTTGAATACGTTTACTCTTATCATCTCTGATTAAGCGTTGATCTTTTCAATCTTAACCTGTGTGAAGAGCTGTCTGTGACCGTTCTTCTTGTGATAGCCAGTCTTGCTCTTGTACTTGTAAACGATAACTTTTTTGCCTTTACCCTCTTTTACTACAGTTGCGGAAACTGTTGCACCGTCAACGGTCGGGCATCCGATCTTTAACTCACCGTTGTTTACGGCAAGAACCTGATCAAAGGTAACTGTCTCGCCAGCACCTGCACCAAGTTTCTCAACTTTAATGATATCGCCCTCGGCTACTTTGTACTGCTTACCACCTGTTGCAATAATTGCGTACATATGGCACCTCCTCTTATCATTACTCGCCAGTTTCGGCGCCGGACGGATTGAAAATCACCGGACTTGTCAGCCTCGCTGTGCGGCATACTGTAGTATAATAGCATTGTTTTTGCGTGTTGTCAACCATGTTGATGGGAGAAATATGAAAAAATTGTAACAGTTCAGCCATATATCTTCTTGCCCGCTTGAAGCGGACAAGAAGCGTCTGGCGTCCGCCCTATGAAGATTAGGACAGGAAAATGCGTTGAAAGCGTGCTTTCATAAGAGTTTTCCTGTCCTAATCTTCGCATGGCTGAACTGTTACGAGAAATTACAGCAGTTTTTAGAGCAGTTTTGACTGCTGACAAAGGACAGGGGGCCGGACTGGGTTCTAGGGAACGATCCTCAGATGGCTGTAGTCAGCTGCCGAGTCATCTAACTCTGTCACAATGCGGTTGTAGCGGAAAAACCAGTCTGTATTTCTGGCTCCTGTGTAAGCGGCAGCCTGGCTGACAGAGGCGCCTCCTCTCAGCATCATGGCAATCCCCAGTGTGCGCAGGTCATTCATGGTAAAGGCGGGGATTTTGCAGGCCAGACAGGCCTCTCTCAGACGCATCTGAAGGGAACGGACCGTCAGAGGGCGGCCGTACTTATTGAGAAGAAGGCTCTGCTCCCTGTTCTCCTCTCCTGCCGGACGCCCCGCAGTGAGCAGGCGTATGATTTCTGCCGCATCCTCAGGGACTTTGACGATCCGGCTTCTGGCACCTGAACTGCCTGAGCTTTTACGGCTGTCTGATACGGGAAGGCGAAGCCCTGTTCTCCCATGGGCATCAAGGAAAAACATGGATCGTCGAAGACTCACGAGCTCCTGAACCGTGAGGGCGCAGCGCAGAGCCAGGGTAACGGCTGTGAAGGTGGTCAAGTCATTGGTTTCCCTGAGCCAGCCGAGGACACAGTTTATTGCCTCAAAGGACGGGAGGGATTCCATGGAAAACTCCATCTCCTCGGAAGAGGAACTGAGAGAGGAAAAAAGCCCGGTATAGACCGGCATCAGGCCGTACTGTTCGGCGTGCTCGTCCAGAAAGCGTGCAAAGGCCCGGTATACCCTGAGATTGTAGTGAAGGGATGTTTCTTTGGCAGGCGAAGGGACTGAAGGCTCTGCGGGCTTTGAAGATGCTGCATCATTTGCAGAACCTTGAGATTTCAGATCGGACGACTGAAAATATTCCAAAATATGCTCAGGGCGAAGTTCAAAGAAGCTGCACCCGGCGCTGTTGCAGAGGGAGGCGATTGCGTACAGGTACTCTCTCCTGGTTCTCTCTTTTTTAAAACGGGAGCTGTAGGCCGAAAAAGCCGAGAGAAACAGCGGGGAGAAATAGGGGCTGAGGGACTGTAGGGATTCTTCATTCTTCTTATCCATAAAGCGGCTGGCCTCCTTTCTGATATCTTAAGTGATTCTAACTGATAATCTGCTCGTCTCTCAAGTTGGTTAAATAGTTATCAATATACTGTATAAAAATTCATAAATTATACAGGAAATATACAGTATTGCCGTATACAGGAGTACTGTTATGCAGCGGGAGTCTATAATGTAAAATGAGTATCTGTCGTAGGTGATATTTTTTGATGTGTGGAGGGAAGAAGGTTTTTGCTTTTTGAGAGAAGGCGGAGGGAAAAGTAAATAATTATAAAAAACGATTTCATAGGGCGAAAATTTTTTCATATTCCTTTTTCATGTTCTCTTTTTTTCTTTACTTTTTCTTATCCAAGACGTTCATGGCGCCGTTTATTGCGTTCTTGCCAACGGAGATACAACTTCTCTTTTAACTTCTTTTGACTTTCTGTTCTTTTTAGCTCCCTTCTATCTTCTTTAATCTTCTTCCTCTTTTATCCTCTTTCTGTCCCCTCTCCCCTTCATCCCTTTGGCTGTTTAATTCTAATTTATTCTTTCAATTCTTTTCTTTTAGCTGCTGCCGGCTCCTTAGCTCTCTTACCTGCTCTGCGAGGGGCCGTCTGATCTTTTTCCTTGTGATTTCTACCAGCCCCAGCTTCGTCATCTCTACCAGCACAGTCTTTACAGGGTCCCGAAGAAGCTCCAGTTCCAGAAGCCTCATTAATTCCTTCTTATCCTCATCGGCATCCATATCAATGAAGTCTACTATGATAATGCCGGAGAGGTTCCGAAGCTGCATCTGCCGGGCAATCTCCACTGCCGCCTCCCGGTTGATCCTGAGAATCGTCTCAGCCTGCGTCTTTTTCCCCGCATATTTTCCTGTATTTACATCAATTACGGTGAGAGCCTCTGTTGGCTCTATGACAAGATAGCCCCCTGATTTGAGCCACACGTGTTTTCCCAGCGCCTGCTCCATGGCAGTGTCCAGGCTGTAGAGCTTGGCAAGGGGGACCATAGTATCCTCATAGAAGGACAGCTTCTCCAGATCCTCTCTCTGATTCTCCTCCATATAAGTCCTGAGTGCGTCATAACAGTCTCTGTCGTCTGTCACAATCGCTTCCAGATTCTCCGCGTAGGTATCCCGGATACTGTTCACATAAGAAGGCTCGGATGAAGACAAAAGGCTGTAGCAGGTACGCCAGCCGGCTGTGGCAAAAAGGCGGCTTTTCCGCTCCTTCAGAAGCTCAAGCTCCCTGAGGATGCTCTGTATGTCTGCCTCTCTCGCGTTTGTCCTCACAATGATGCCGAAGCTGTCGTCCTTTTTCTCCTCCAGAATTTTCTTCAGACTTTCTTTCCAGGCTCCGTCCCTGATTTTTCCGGAAAAGCCTATCTGGTTTTTTCCAAGGGTCAGCACCAGATATTTTCCTGTAAAATTCAGGTTTGAGGTGAGCACCGGATCCTTGGTCTTTACGGCATCCCGTTCTACCTGGACGATAATTTCATCCCCCGCCTTCGGCAGACGCTCTTTTGCCCTGACAGGGAAGCCATCGGACTTTTTCATCCACCCTTCCTCAGTCCCATTCTCCTCGCCTTCTGTTTTTTTCCGGTTTCCCGCCTGTGCGGCAGCTATCTCATCAGTAAACAGGTGCCTTTTATTTTCCTTCAGGCTGTAGTAGCCTATCTGCCCGCTGCCCAGATCCACAAAGGCAGAATTAATATTTTTTACAATATTTTTTACCTTTCCGATATAGATATTCCCCAGGATTCCCCGGGAATCTGCCGGTTCCAGATTCAGAGAACGGCACTTGCCGTCCTCGGTAAGTGCCGTGAGAATCTGACCGTTCCATCTCGTAATCAGAAGCTTATTTGATTTCCTCTCCATAGTCCTCCAGAGCCACGAACCTGTGGCCGTTCTCATCTCCCTGATCGCCGTAAACTTCTTCCCTCTGAATCTGGAAGGCAAACGGCGGGTACTCCTGCCCCATGGACTCAAAGTAGGCGCCTATCACCTGCTCCGGCCGCACGTTGGCTGTACTTCCGGCAGAGATCTTCATAAAGATGCTCCCTGCTCCTGTTTTTCCTGAGCCATTGTCAATAGTATAGTCATAGATATAGGGCTTCAGATCCATCTCCTTTGTTCCCTTTTTCGTCTTTTTCACAACCTCGATGGAATCTCTCTTTAAAAACTCTGCCAGTCCGTCCCAGAACGCCTTCTCATCCTCCGGCTCATAGCCCTCCTTAAACCACATGGTATAGTCGGCTGCCGCCACCAGAGCCATGGCGTTTTTGGCAGAATCCGGAAGTCTCCGGTAGGACGTCACCGTGATCCCCTCCACATTGACAGCATTGATCCGGCGAACCATCTCTTCTGAGCTGTCTGTGTCAAGCACCTCAATATCCATGTACTCTCCATTGCTGGTGAGTCCCACGCCCAGAGGAGCGGCAAAGGACATGATCTGGTGAGGGCTGAATCCCTCGCTGTAGCGGATATTTACGTCAGCCCGGCGCATGACCTTCTGGAAATACCGCATAATGTCCAGGTGGCCGATAAATTTTACAGCGCCCTGCTTCCTGAATTTAATTCTTATTTTCATAGCAGACGCCTCCCTTATACTTTAATGCACCGCAGGCAGAACATTTCTGGCGGCAGTTCGGTGTAACCGTCTCATTCATGGCCTGGTTCCACTCCCTCTTTAAAAACTCCTTTGTCACTCCGGCGTCAATGAAATCCCAGGGGAATACCTCGTCCAGGGAGCGCTCCCTGAGGGTATAGAAATCCGGATCCACGCCGCAGGTTTCAAAGGCCTTCATCCATACGTCATTCTTAAAGCTCTCCGACCAGGAATCATAGAGGGCCCCATTCCGGTAGGCCTCCTCAATGACTGCTGCCACCTTTCTGTCTCCGCGGGCCATGACGCCCTCAAGGACCGTCACATCTGCCTCATGCCAGTTGTAGCGCAGGCTCTTGTGATTCAGCATGGACTTCATCCTGTCATTTACTATATGAGCCTTTTCCAGATACTGCTCCTTTGTAAACATCGTAGCCCACTGGAACGGGGTGAACGGCTTTGGCACAAAGAAGGAGGTGCTGGACACGACCTGCACCTTTCCGACTCTCTGATCCTTCGGAACTTTATAGTACTCCTCAGCCACCTTCTCAGCCAGCTCGGCAATCCCCTCCATGTCCTCCTTCGTCTCCGTCGGAAGGCCCAGCATGAAATAGAGCTTCACCCGGTTCCATCCCCCAAGGAAGGCATCGTGGGAGCCGCGGAGAATATCCTCCTCTGTCAGCCCCTTGTTAATGACATTTCTAAGCCTCTGGGAGCCTGCCTCCGGCGCGAACGTAAGGCTGCTCTTCTTCACATCCTGCACCTTGCTCATCACGTCCAGGGAGAAAGCGTCGATTCTTAAAGACGGCAGGGATACATTGACTCCTTTTCCGTCAAATTCATCGATGAGAAAGTTCACAAGGCCCTCCAGCTGCGTGTGGTCGCTGGAGCTTAAAGAGCTCAGGGAGATCTCCTCATGGCCGGTATTTTTTAACATCTTATAGGCCAGATCTTTTAAGTATTCAAGGTTCCTCTCCCTCACCGGGCGGTACACCATTCCCGCCTGGCAGAACCGGCAGCCGCGGATGCAGCCGCGCATGATCTCAAGCACCACCCTGTCCTGGGTAGCCTTGATAAACGGAACCACCGGTTTTTCCGGATAATACGTATCGCTCATTTCCATCACAAGCTGCTTTGACACCGTCTCCTTAGCATGGGGGTTGTTTGGAACCATCCGGTCTATGGTTCCGTCCTCCTTGTAGAATACATCGTAGAAGGCCGGCACATAGATGCCCGGGATCTCGGCCGCCATCTCCAGGAACTCTCTCCTGCTGCCGCCGTTTCTCTTGTTTTCCTTATACCGATCCAGAAGGTCAAAATACACCACCTCTCCCTCGCCCATGTAGAACAGGTCGAAGAACTCGGCAATCGGCTCCGGGTTGTAGGTACAGGGGCCTCCGCCGATGACAATGGGATCCTCCTCTGTCCTGTCGGCTGCGTGAAGCGGGATCTGGGACAGCTCCAGCACCTGGAGAATATTGGTGTAGCACATTTCATACTGAATCGTAATTCCGAGGAAATCGAACTCCTTTATTGGGTCCTGGGATTCCACGGCAAACAGAGGAATCTGCTTCTCCCTCATAATCCGGTCCAGATCAAGCCACGGGGAATACACCCGCTCGCAGTATACGTCCTCTCTTCGGTTGAACATATCATAGAGGATCTGGATGCCTAAGTGGGACATTCCGATTTCGTACACGTCCGGAAAGCACATGGCAAAGCGTACATCCACCTTTTTCGGGTCCTTCACTACCGAATTCACTTCGCCGCCGATATACCGGGCCGGCTGCTGGATGGACAGCAAAATTTCATCACTTAAAGCTAGTTTTCTCATAAAAATTTCCTTTTCTATTGTGTATTATACATAAAAATCCAAGTTGCATTCACGCAGTTGTCTGTTTAAAAAAGAACAGGGAGCGCGTGAGCTCTTTTGTTTTTCCATATCACACAACACAATCCGACACAATACAATACGGAGTATAATTATAAGTGTTTTTCCTGAATTAGGCAACCACCATTTCAGTAATAATCAGCCAGTTGACACGGTTCAGCCAAAAAGGCTGCCTTCCCTGTATCACGCCCGCTTTTGTCTTTGATATTCTGCATACCACCCTGCAAACCGATCAAGGCCTTCCCGGAGTCTGGTAAAAGACACAGCTCCAAATTCTTTTTCATATTCTGACATATCGGCATAGGTCTGATATACATCTCCCGGCTGCATGGGAAGATACACTCTCTCTGTATCTTTTTTAATTACCCCGTGCCTCTTCAGGCTTTCTTCCAGAAGGCAGACAAAATCCTCCAGCTTTTCCGGGTGACTGTTTCCGATATTGAAAATCCGAAATGGGACGCAGCCGTTTTCAGACTTCGGAGGGTGGCCGGATATTTTCAGGATACATCCGACCACGTCATCAACATAAGTAAAATCTCTCCGCATATCTCCATAATTATAGAGCGTAATGGGAATTCCCTTAACCATCCTCTCGGTAAACTTAAAATACGCCATATCCGGGCGTCCAAAAGGCCCGTACACTGTGAAAAAACGCAGGCCTGTAGCCGGGATTTTATACAGTCTGCTGTAGGCTCTTGCCAGAAGCTCGCCGGATTTCTTTGTTGCAGCATAGAGACTCGCGGGCGAATCTGTTTTGTCATCCACGCTGTACGGAATCTTTTGGTTATCCCCGTATACCGAGGAGCTGGAGGCAAATACAAGATGCAAAGGCTCTCCCTTTTCCCGAAGCGAACGGCAGGCTTCAAGAATATTAAAAAAACCAGCAATATTCGTTCTTATATACTCCTTCGGGTGATCGACAGAATACCTGACACCTGCCTGAGCAGCCAGATGGAGCACAAGTGAAGGTTTGTAATCTTCAAAAATCTGTGCAACCGCTTTCTCATCGGCCACATCAGCCTGTATAAACAGAAAACTGCTGCTTCCCCCTGCCTTCCGCTGTTTTTTCTGTTCTTCTTCTGCCAGAAACAGTCTTTCTCTTTTCAGAGCCGGATCATAGTAATCATTCAGATTGTCAATTCCGACTATCCGCACAGCCTTTCCTTTTTCTCTGAGCATTGCCATCGTAAGATGAAAGCCGATAAAGCCGGCCGCACCTGTTATTAAAACCGTCTGCTCAGCTCCCGATTCCTTCATATTCAACCCCCGCTTCCTCCATCTTTCTTCTGTCATAAATATTTCTTCCGTCCAATACCATAGGATTTCGCATGTATTCTGCAAACATCTTCGGTGCAATCTCCTGAAATTCCGGCCACTCGGTGAAAATAAAGCAGACATCCGCCTCCAAAAGCGCCTCTTTCCACCCGGACACGAGAGAAAGACGTCCATTCGCATCGCCTTCGCTTTTACAGAATTCCCGAAACTGGTTTCCGGCAGCCGGATCATATACCTTTATACTGGCGCCTTCTTTCAGAAGCTGCCTGATATTATCTATAGCAGGGGCCTCTCTCAGATCATCGGTTCCCGGCTTAAAGGCCACACCGAGAACGGCTGCATGGACTCCGCAGAATGTCATCAGTTTTTCTTTCGCCTTTTTCAGAAGTCTTGTTTTCTGGTTTTCATTGACGCGGATCGCAGCATCCACAGTCTGGAGGCTGCACCCCTGTTCTTTGGCAAGCCTGTCAAGAGCCTTTGTGTCTTTTGGAAAGCAGGAGCCTCCGTATCCGATTCCAGCCTTCAGAAACCTGGCTCCAATTCTGTCGTCAAAGGCCATGGCTCTCTCGATTTCTTTTATATCAGCTCCCAGAACCTCGCACAGATTTGCAAGTTCATTCATATAGGAGATTTTAAGTGCCAGAAAGTTATTGCAGGCGTACTTCGTCATCTCTGCCGATCTGCGGCTCATAGACACAATGGGAATGTCAAAGCTCTGGTAGACACGGCGCAGAGTTTCCTCGGCCTTTCTGCTCTGGGTGCCTATGACAATCCTCTGAGCCTTCAGCGTATCCCGTACTGCCGAGCCCTGAGCCAGAAACTCCGGATTAGACGCCACCTCTATGTCTACTCCGTGGCTTTTATACGCGCGGATCAGCCGTTCAACTCTGTCATTCGTTCCCACGGGAACCGTTGATTTTACTACTACAAGGCAATCCCTCTGTGCATGCTCCGCAATCTGCCGTGCTGCTGCCGCGATATAGGAAAGATCCGCGGAGCCGTCCGGAAGCTGAGGCGTTCCCACCCCTATGAAGATAACCTCAGCACTGCCGTAAGCCAGAGAAGGATCGCAGGTACAGTAAAATCTCCCTTCCCTCATATTTTTTTGCATCAGCTCCTCGAGTCCCTCTTCAAAGACCGGAGAATGGCCTGCTGTGATCTGATTTATTTTTTCTGCGTTGGTATCAAAGCAGGTAACCTGATGCCCCTTTTCTGCAAAACATACTGCGGCAACCAATCCTACATACCCTGCTCCCGCCACTGAAATTTTCATGCTTTTGCCTCCCCTGGCAAGCGGTTCTTTTTTGCCGCTTTTTTTCCAAAAACAGTCTGTTCCATCAGCAGTTCCCATTTCCTGCAGATTTTTTCTGAAGAGAATGCTGTTCTTACCTTTTCTGCCCGTGTTCCCAGCCTTTCCGCATACTCCGGATTCTTTATCAGACGAAGCATGGCTTCTGTCAGTTTTTTTCTGTTTTCGACGGGAACCAGCAGTCCGTTTTCTCCATTGCGGATTACAAGCCTGGCGCCTCCCGCAGGGCAGTCAGTACAGATACAGGGCAGCCCCAGGGCCATCGCTTCCAGCATGGAATTTGAGATCCCTTCGTAATCCGATGAAGATACAAACATGAAGGCATCTTTTATTCTTTCGTGAATATCCGGAGCAAACGGAAAAATTCTGATCCTTTCAGAGCAGGGAAGGGCAGCCGCCCGTTCCATAAGCTGCTTTTTCTCCGGACCGTCTCCGTAAATATGGAGTTCAAACGCTTTTTCCTCTTTTGAAACTTCAGAAAACGCATCTATCAGCAGGTTCAGATTCTTTTGAGACTCCAGCCGGCAGAAATTTACTATCACCTTTCTTCTCTCCCCGCAGTGAGGTGCGGGCAGATCCTGCCTGACCGGATTAGGAATAAGGAAACCTTTTCTCTGAATCCCTTTCGGAAAATATTGCTTTTCTTCCTCTGTCTGAAATACGACGGCATCTGCGCCTGAAAAAAATGTTCTGCACTGCAGATACAGCCAGGGCCTTCCTCTGTACTCAGCTTTCGGATCAATCCTCTGGGAGAGAATCAGTTTTCCGCCGAAGAATTTCCTGTAAAGCCAGGTATAGTCATAGCCCCGGTGGAGAGCCGCAGTCACCTGCACTCTGTTAGCCTTACAGTATGCACAGTACGCCTTCCACCGTTTTAAATGGCGGAGGAAAAAGTTTCCAGAGTCCGGAAGGCACAGGACTTTCACTCCCGGATAAACAGGGTAGGCGCCGTCAGGTTTGTAGCAGAGAATCCCCACCTGGTGGCCCCTGCGGCTCAGATATTCCGCCAGTGTAACCGTTACCCGCTCGGCGCCTCCCTTTCCCGTCTTGTAAACGATAAAAACAATATTCACTCCACTTCCCCCTTTCGGACGGTTTGTTGCCGCCATTCCTTATTCGGCCGCCTGCAGACTGACTTTTAAATCCAGAAGCAGATTCGCCGGTACGTCTTATAGTCTCCTGAAAGCAGCGCCCGGTGAAGCCTCCTGAGCGCCCGGCTGTTCTCCTGTCTGTCCTCTTTTGGAAATTCCTGTTTCACCGCATCTGACGTCAGAATAAAAATTTCTCTCTTCATTTTCTCGGGAAGGATGGCCTGCCGCTGAAAATTCATGGCTATCTGCCGGAGATAGTAATTTCTGTACTGGGATGTTTTTTCAATCCCTAATTTTCTCCTGTCCTCCGCCATTCTGAAAGTGATCCAGGTGCTGTCCACACACCTGTAATCAGATTTTGCCGTCTGGCTCCGGCTTTTTTCTCTGATTCTGTAGTAATACACCGGCTCAGAAACACACTGTATCTCACCTGCCATGGGAAGCAGAAGATGCTTTACAATACTGTCCTCATACAGATTCCCCTCCGGGAACTGGACCCGCTCAAAAAGCCTCGAATGATAAACCTTCGCACAGGTAATTCCGTAGAGATCGTAAATATTTTTCGGCCTTCCGTCTTCCAGCCGGTTTTTCGTGATTCTTCCTGTATTTTCGTGATAATAGGAAAAATTTCCCACCACCACATCAGCGCCCGTCTGTATGGCCCGTTTCATCAGGCGTTCCACCATAAGCGCGTCTACAAAGTCATCTGAATCCACAAAGCAGAGATAGGAGGCTTGTGCGCTGTCAATTCCTCTGTTTCTCGCGGCAGATGGACCTCTGTTTTCCTGATGAATCACTGAAATTTTTTCGTTTGAAAGAAAACTGGCGATTTTTTCAAAACTTCGGTCAGTAGTGCCGTCATCCACCAGAATGATCTGATATGGGATCTCTGTTTTCTGGTTTACCAGGGATTCTACGCACTGGTAAAGGTAACTCTCTGCCTGGTAGACCGGCACGATGATAGCCAGGTCAAATCTGTCATGGACGAAGCCGGCTCTGCTTTTTTCCCTGACAGCCGTGCTCCCCCTGTCAGGCGCCAGCTTTCTCAGTTCACCGGTTGAGACAGACGGCCTCTGCTTTCCAGGTGACGGCAGGCAGGGCAGAGCAAGCATCAGCTTGTTTATGCCTGTTTTTCTTGAAAGCGCTGTCAGCAATCTTCCCACCCTATCACCTCCTGATTTTCATTGACGAGGTCTTCTCAAACTCTCTCTCCCGGAATTTTATCTCCCGGATCCGACAGTATCTGGGGAGAGTCTTATTGACTGCCTCAACGCAGGCTTTTGCCTCTTTGCGGATTTCCTCCTGATTTTCTCCGATGTCTGACGGACTGCCGCAGTAAAGCTCCCCGCAGATTTTTCCATTTTCTTCATATACCACGGCCTCTCTGATCCACGGGCACAGCAGAAGTTTTTGTTCCAGCTCCTCAGGGCTGACATTCTCCCCGTTGCCCAGAATGATCAGGTTCTTTTTTCTCCCGCTTATAAAGAGGAAGCCCTCCTCATCCACCCGTCCCACATCTCCTGTAGCCAGCCATCCATCCGTGAGGGACAGGCCTGAATCATCCTGCGCATTGAGATAACCGGGGGTTACATTCCTTCCTTTAATGAGAATCTCCCCCTCCTCAATTTTCACCTGATTCCAGGGAGCTACACGCCCCACAGAGCCCTCCTTCCAGCTTTCCGGATCCGTGACAAGACCTGCCGTTTCTGTCAATCCGTACCGGCTGAAGATTTCTATCCCCAGATCCACACACTGCTGTTCCAGGCTTTTTTCAAGAAAAGCTCCGACGCTGTAAATTCTTTTTACCTCCGTTTTTAAATATCGTTCTAATTCCTTATCTTTTTTTCCTCTGAAAAGGAGCGTTTCCAGCATAGCCGGAACCAGGAGCATGGTATCCGGCCTCATGAGCCTGACTGTCCCCAGGAACTCTTTCATACTCGGACAGATACAGAGCGCTTTTCCGCTGTCAAAATCGTGGAGAGCTGCAGCGATCCCGCCGATATGGTGCAGAGGCATGCAGAGCAGCATTTTCCCCCTTGTTTCGTGTAGAGGCTCCACCGATGATGCCAGGAGGTTTCCCTGTGTCAGGATTACTGCCTTGCTCCTTCCTCCCGTCCCGGAAGAAAACAGAATGCACGCCTCTGCATCTTCCCCTGTGTATGGAAGTTCCGGCGTGCTTCCTGGTGTACCGTGGATTCCCGCGTATTCAGAAAGCTCTTCCAGAGCCTGTACAGGCACAGGAAAGGAAAGAACCCGTTCCCTGTTCTCCGCATCTGCCAGAACCACAGCTCCCTCTGTCTCCCGCACCTGCTGTTCAAGTATCGCTTCATCCAGATCCCTATTCAGCAAAACTGCCGTATTGCCGGAGCCAATGACAGCCCAAAGTCCGATAAGATAAGCATAGCTGTTCTGCCCCAGAAGGCAGATCCGCTTCCCCCCACCCTGCGGAAAAAGAGAAGCTGCCGCTTCTATCTCACAGACGAACTGTCGGAAGGATTTCTGTTTCATTGTTCCGTCTTCCTCATACATGACCGCAGTTTCTTCTCCCCTGCGCTCTCTCCAGCTGTTCAGCCTCTCCTTAAATGTCATGTTTCATCCTCCATTTGTCTGATAAGTTCCCTGCCAATCTGATCCGCGATCATTCTCTGGCCCTCACGGTTGGGGTGCAAGGCCTTTCCTGTCTCTTCATCCAAATCAACCATATACTGAGGGGTATCCTCATTGATCCCGCAGCTTCCGGAATCCAGAACTTTTACTCCGCAGGCATCCGCCGTCCTTCTGATTTCCTCATTCATCATTTGGCTCCACTCTTCTCCGATGCCGGGCGGGGCATAATACGTCAGAAGATAAATCTCTGCCTTCGGGTAGAGTTCTTTCAGACGATTCACCAGCCTGCAGTATGCGTCAAAAAATTCCTCCCTGGAAACACCCCGAAGAGAATCATTCCCCCCCAGCCAGGAAAAAATCACATCCGGTTCCTGATTTTCCTTTCGCAGAAGCTCTGGTCTTTTCTCATAGTATTCATCTGAAAAGCCATCGATTTCCAGATGCGTGACGCCTGAGCTGCCGCTGGCGTTCACTTCACAGAGATTCATGCCAAACTGACGGGCCGTCCGGTACCACCACATATCCGTTACATCTACATTCCTTCCATCATATTTGGAATAGTAAGGAATGCATTCTTTAGGAATATATCCTCCATAGGCACTTACGCTGTCAGCGATCACAGAGAGATTTTTACCTTTCAGCGGAGTATTCTCGCACTCTTTCTGCCGGCCCTTCACCTGAATGTCAATATCTTCCTGCTCTGCAGCAGACACACTGACATGGAGCTGCACTGTCCCGTCCGGAATTTCCGTTTTCCAGGTTCCCTCACCTGTTTCCCAGCGTCCAAGAACATTACCCTCCCCGTCGACAGCCCCTATAAGATGGCTTTCCTCTGCAGGAAACCTGATTTTCACCTGCTCCGGAATATTTCCCTGCTCATTCAGGCAGAGCACATAATTATCCCAGTCCCCGGATTTTACTTTTTCAGTCCTGCCGTCTTCTCCGAGGGCAAAATGAAACCCTTCCTGCACCTCATACAGAGCAGGCAGCCATCCTTCATCTATGGTTCCCCTTTCCCCAGAGACGCACCCGAACAATGCCAGAATCGTTACCAGCGCCGACAGGTATGCAGCAAGCCGTTTCAAAGCTGTTTTTTTTCTCATCTTTTTTTCCCTTTCCATCTCATATTCCAGTTTTTAAGCACAATACAGCCCAAGAAGATAAAAAGACCTCTTAATACCAGCAGCACCGCATACTTTGCGTAAATCCCCGGAAGCGGAAGTCTGAATACCCATTCCCACTGGAAAACGAGCATATCGATGGCGTGAAGGCACATAACCCAAAGGGAATAGCGCCCGATTGTCAGGAACGGACTCCAGAAGGCTGACGAGCAGTCAAACAGGAAAAAGCCTGCTTCTATTGCCAAAAAACTTCCGGCAAGAACGATCGCCAGCTCCAGGATCCACAGCTTCCAGATATTCTCATAAAATTTTGCATCTCCCACTAATGTTCCAACGCAGTAAACTGCCAGACAGACTCCATAGATCTTAACACTGTAATCCTTAAACAGAAGTTTGTGCTTCTTTAACAGCCATCCGCAGTACAGAAAAGCCGTACAGCACATGCTCTGGGGAATGCAGAAGGGAAAACGGATATCCGTCCATCCAAGAGCCATCCCCGCCGCGCAGCACAGAAGAACCGCCGCCGCCGTTTTTCCCCCTCCTCCCAGTTTCATAAACAGCTCCAGAAGAAGCCAGCTGTTAAACATGGCGATAAGATACCATAAGACCTGAATGGAGGATATCTGAATTCCTCCTACAGTCATATTGGAGGAAGCTGCCAGCAGAAAACCGGCAGCAGTCGAAAGAATATCTGTGGAAAAAACAGGATGTCCGCTCACTATATTCTTTATGCACAGAAGACAGACCGCAGCGGCTCCGGAGTAGGCATAGGGTTTCAGAAGATTTCTGGCCTGCTGAAAAAAACTTTTTTTCCACGGGGAAGGCCGAAAGGAATAACCGCTTATCAGAAACAGTAAAGCCAGACCGCAGGATGAGGTTTTCATCAGCCCTCTCACAAACAAAGGATACTGAAAGCCAGGAGTACACTTTTCTGCAATATAAATACTGTGAATGCAGACGATCAGGATCATTACGATTCCTTTATGTATGTCGAACATTCCAATGGAATTTTTCTTAATTTTCCGTTCCATGCTCTTCCTCCCCCATAAGCGAAAGAACCGCCTGATAATTTCTCCTGCAGTTCAGCCGATCTCTGAACTGAAAAAACTTTTCAGCCCTGCTTTTATAAGGTTCATTTGAGAAACCGTCTGACAGAGCCTCCTTAAGCCTTAGGAACAATTCCTCTCTTGTCCCGCACACAGGTCCAAATCCGTCCTTCTCAAAAGAAAAATATCCTTCTTTCAAATGCTTCCTTCTGTATTCTTCCCTGTCAAACTGGTAATAAATCAGCGGCTTTCCCATATATGCAAAGTCAAAAAACACACTTGAAAAATCTGTAATCAAAATGTCTGCCTGTATCAGCAGCTCCTGGACATCTGCCATATCCCGGCTGAGAATTTTTACCCGTTCGGAAGAGGCTTTGAAATAGGGTACGAATCTCTGCATCCGGTTATGCGGATAAAATAAAAGCTCGTCATCCTGTTTTCCGAGAAGCGAAAGGATCTCCCTGTCCTCCAGAATTTCCTGAATTTTTCTGAACCAGAGGCTTTTTTTCACCTGACTGACGCTCATCTCATCCAGCCCGAACCGCCAGGTCGGCATAAGCAGCACCGTTCTTCCTCTCTTTTTTTTCTCATGAGTTAAGGGAAGGCTGTCATATCGGCACAGGCCCAGAAGACGTACCACTCCCTCCGGATGGCCGAAGGTATTCTTCACAAACTCGTATTCTCTCACAGCAGAGCAGACGAACAGAGCAGGCGAGGTGTTCTTTCTGTAATAAAACGGCATTGGCTCCTTTATGATACCGTGCTGCAGAAGGACTCTCTTCCCTCTGATTTTTCCCTTTTTCTCATACTTCAGAAACAGATACAGGTCTGGAGAATACCCTACAATGTGGGTACTGATTTTAACCTCTGACAAAATCAACGCAAGAAAATGACGAAACGAACGATAGTTAATCACATTTCCCAATTCCTCGACTTTCTTTCTGTCGGGAGAGTTCTTCGATATAATATACCAGACGTTTCTGTCTGGAGCTGTCTGCCTTACATATCTGAAAAAATGATATCCATTGTCCCTTGCGTCCGTTCCCCGCTCCGCCACGATCCACAGATGGCAGAACTGCGGCGAGTTCTTTAGAAATACAGAGGCGGCGGATGCAGCCGCATACATGGCTCTGTAACGGATAAACCTCACCTTGTCCTGAAAATGTATCCACTTTTCGTACATAATTTTCCCCCTACGGCAGACGGCTGCCTTTCCTTTTTTCTATCCCTTCACGAATCAGACTGACCATACGCTCCGAGAGCATTTTAAATTCCTCTGTCCTGCATGTAAAAAGAAGCACTGACGGCAGATATACGGCTGTCACGCAGATTCCCCTGGCTATTAAACAGAGAAAACTCTCTCCCGGCAGAAAACCGCTTAACCAGTATGCTGCTCCCGCCGCAAAAGCTGCCAGGAAAAACCAGAAAAACCAGGTAAGAAAGTACTGGAAAAGCCTGATTTTCCATTTTTCCCTGATTCCATATCTCAGAAATACATACGGCTCTACCCAGAAGTTGGTCATCAGGCTGCTGAAAATCGTTCCCAGAATCACCCCGTCAATTCCCATCGGACCGGCAAGCCACACGGAAATAAAAAGATTTAGGGCCACCTCAAAAAAAGGTTTATATCTATCATACCAGAAAAGTCCCCGGGCATCCCGAAACTTTAAAGTGATCTGGCGCATACCCCAGATATAGAAATTAAGAGTAACAAGAAAAACCGTTCTCATGGGAAGAACATAGTTCTCTCCAAATACCAGACAGATAAAGGGGCTGAAAAGAGAAAATAAAGCTGCTGAACAGTATCCGAAAATCAGGTACATCAGATAATTCAGGGTTCTGTAAGTCCGGTACACCACCTGGGGCTGTTCCAGCGCAAACAGATTTCCGATTCCTGCCGTGAAAGCTCCGTACACATACGAACAAAGTGTTTTCACATGGTTCAGAACCATTAAATAATTAGAATAAACCCCCACCTGTACCAGTCCCACAAAGGCGGAGATCACCAGATTATCTG
This sequence comes from Clostridium sp. M62/1, assembly GCF_020736365.1. NCBI lineage: Bacteria > Bacillati > Bacillota > Clostridia > Eubacteriales > Clostridiaceae > Clostridium > Clostridium sp. M62/1. Next base: position 2,305,677 of record NZ_CP085988.1, read on the forward strand.
TATTCATTACAAGAATGGAACCCATCTTATGAAAAAACATCGCTCCGATTTTCCTGAATAACTCTTTTCTGACTTCCGGCCTGGCAGGAGGTCTCTTTTTTGTCCGGAGATACGGATACAGAGAATCTGCCTTTTTTGACAGAATCAGGTTTGTCAGCAGAGAACAGAAAATCTGCACTGCCAGATAGGCATAAAAACTGCCTGTGAGAAGCAATACAAAAATCTGCAGGACGGATTTTGCCATCTGGATTATCTGGGAACAGGCCGCATTGATATAGGCTTTCTGATCTGCCAAGATAATCGTCTGTTTATAAGAAAGCAGGTAAGATGCGGCAGAATTGCCCAGATACATAAAATAAATGAATCCGAGTCCCTCAATATCCGGCTGTTCTTTAATGAAGAGATCCATAAAAGGGAACAGGCAGATCCCCCCTGCAAGTACAGCTGCAGCTACTATTCTGTACAGAAGGCGGTAAAGATCCATGAGCTGCCCGATTGTCTCTTCATCTTTCCTCGCAAGAGGATCATAAAGGCTGTAGCACATAGCTGAGCCGATTCCCAGCTCTGCCAGAGACAAAATTCCCAGCAGATTGGAAAAAAGGCCGTTTACCCCCAGATATTCAGCAGAGAGGCACCGCACAAATACTGCCCTGGCCAAAAATGCCAGTACCAGGTTGGGAATCTGCCCGCCTACAGAGACAAGCATATTTATGATAGAATATTTTGTGCGCACCTGTTTTCCTCCTGTCCGGCTTTCTTCAAGTATTTACTGAATTTTTCCTAGGATCAGGTCGGCAAGTTCACCCACTGTTTCAACTGCCGACAGTTCTCTCTCCGGAATCCGTATCTGATTCTCTGCCTCCAGATCCCCAATCATGGAAAAAATCTCTACGGAAGCCATCTCCAGATCATCCATGAAGGAGCTGTCTTCTGTGATCCTCATTCCCGGATCCAGCTCCGATGCCTCTCGAATAGCCTTCTCAATCATCTCAACCATCGTTTTTCTTTCCATTGCTCTCTTTTCCTTTCTTTTTACTCAGTATCCTTCCGTCTGCCGTACTCTGCAGCATAGGCCAGAAGCACCACTGCCAGTGCAGAATTGGCGCTGAAACGATAGTACATATTCTCTGTCAGATAGCAGACAAAACAGTACACGGAGCAGGCTGCTGCAAAACAGGCGCAATCAGTGCCCGCATACTTTAAAAATCCTCTCACCTTATATATAAAATAAAAAAATCCCCAAAGAAGAAACCCGGCCATACCAAGCTCGATATACTGTCTCAGCATATCGTTATGAATATCACCGGCAAACTGGTACCCGACATCGATCAGCCCTCTTCCAATCATGTAGGAGACAAAGCCCATCCCTCTTCCGAGATAAGCCGGGCTGAAGCGGCAGTATTCCTTCATTACCCTGTACATTTCAATTCTTCCCATGGAATCGATATTGGCAAAATTGGAAATCGTTTCCAGCAGTCCGGAAAAAATCAGCCACAGATAAATCAGCCCGCCGGCGACAAGAAGCACGGAAAGAGCCGAAGCTGCTTTTCTCTTCCACTGTTTTGGAAAAACCATAAAAATCACCGCTACAGCAGCGGAGGAAAAAAGGGCAAGAATCGCACTTCTCTTGTATCCCATCAGAAAAAGAGGCAGACAGCATAAGGCCAGAAAAAAATTCCGCGCTTTATGCCGTTTCTGCAGCAACAGGTACAACAAAAAAAGACCCAGGCCGTGAATCAGACTGGCCTTTTCTACTGCCTTCATCATCGGCCCTGTAAGCTTAGAACCACTTTTAATCAGCACTGCATATTCGTAAAAAAATTCCCGGACTCCTCCCTGCAGTATCTGCCCTCCCGCAATCAGAAGAATAGCAGCCGCCAGGGAGGCCAGCATATAATAGGCCCCCCTGTGTCCAAAACAGTACACTGCACAGGCTCCAACGGTTATGGCAATCAGCTGGTAAACAGGGAAAAAAAGGCCTCGCGTAATAATCCTGAACTCTGCCAGATTGAAAACCCACAGTCCCATAGACCAGAGAAGGCTGAACAGATAGGGAGAGGCTGCAATAAGCGCAAGTTTTCCGATGTACGCTGCCCTGTCCACGTCAGGCCAAATCAGGAAACGCCAGAAGCAGATAAATATAAATGCAATTCCGGCCAGATAGGAATACATCAGGCCAAATCCTCCTAAAGTAATCCATCCGTCATACAGATAGTACATGGGAATTGTGCACATAAAAAAGAGAATCAACATCTGCCTTCACAGCCTCCCTACCTTTATGATACATTGTCAAGCATTCTTTTCAGCTTCTCCAGATGCCTTTCCACTTCTGCCCGGCCTGACTCGCTTACCTTCTCAGTATCCGTATTATCCTGGGTGACCTCCTCAGCCTTTATATGTTCCCCGGCATCCCTCTTTTCCTCGGTGCGGTGCAGATTCTGTTCACTGTTCGGACTGAAGCTTGAGGATATAGCCTTCAGCATCAATGGCTTCAGCTGATAAATCTCCAGTTTCTTTGCCTCTGCCACTCCTGCCGTATACTCTATCCTGCAGCGATGCTCACGGTTATACTCCCTGACTTTCTGACCAATATGCTCCAGATAATATTCGGCTCTTTCGGTGCCCATGCGTCCCGCGAAGATAATATACTGGCCGACTCCATTCAGCCCAAGGAAACACTCTTCCTCTCCTGAAAAGGTATCCCTGAGAATTTTTGCCAAGGCTTTCAGCATCTGATCCGTCTCATTTCGTCCTGATTCCTGATTTTTCTTCTGAATATCCGGAACTCTTATGGAAATACATACAAACTCATCAGAGAGAAATTTTGAAGCATTGGCTGAAATATAACGGTCACATGCAGCGCGGTTTGGAATCTCCATTGCCCTGTCATAGTAAATGCAGTACTCAAAAATATCTCCAAGCCTTCCAATTACTACAGCTCCCATGCAGCCCACAACTCCAAACACAGCCATGATCAGCCCTGCATATAAAGGAAGGCTGAAGGCAGGAGCAACGGCGATTCCGCTGACCAGGTTAATATTCTGCGCTCCTGCGTATTCATTATACTCTCTGTTTGTTTCATCTAAAACTTCATAGAGTCCATTCAGCTTCTCAGCCAGGCTGTCAATCATACTCTGCGCCGTTTCATCAACTGCCCCGGCATTTACAGGTTCTGGCACAGCCCCGGGAAGAATCTGAACTCCTGAGCCGTCCGCTATGGACTGCTCTGTGATCTGCATCTGTTCTGACGGCATACCGTTGTAGATTTCAATAATATAGCGGCAGTATGCGATGTCGATCAGTGCCGACTCATAAGAAGACCGTGCAGATATATAGCTGTCAAGCAGCTCATCGTATTCTACCGTCTGATCTACCCTCTGCGTTTCCTCGTTTTCGTCAGTATAATAACTATCGTGAACATCGTCCAGAATGTATTCAAAAGTGATGTCTGTGTTCCCCGACTCCCTCATCATGCCGACATAGGAGGAAATTACTTCATTGATAGACTGAATCTGCTCCTGGCTGACCGTATTGCTGAGAAGATAATCATTAATTCTGTTTTCATACTTGGCTATAAGGCTTTCTCGATCCTTTGTTACCCGGTTTTCCAGTATATAGGAAAATATATTGGAGGTTTCGATCTCGTAGAGAAGCTCAAATTCTCTTTTCAGATCGTCAAATGAATATCCCGTCTGGGCAGAGCGGAAATCTGACTCCTCCTGCGCCTTTTCTACCAGACCTGTGAGAGTGGTTGAAATAGAATTTTTCAGAATCTCAGCCATCTCCAGATAATCATAGTCCTGCTCTTTCAGCTTGGATATATCGTTGACAGCACTTCCTCTGTTAATATGGCTCTTCCCGTAAGACTGCACATACACATCCAGCATTTCATCCAAAAAGGTCCTGGCAAATGTCTCTTTATCGCCGGAATCTCTGGTAGCTGCAGTAAAAGAAACCACATATTCCACCGGCATCTCTTCCATCTCTTCTCCCAGGGAGGTTTTGGCCTCTTCAAGGGCTGCCTCCCCCTGAGTTCGCACTGGTTCTACCGTCACACGGGAGCGCAGATCATCAATGTTATGCTTGCTGTAATCCAAATCCAGATTTTCAAATACCTGGTTCAGAACCTCAGCTGAATAAATTTCCGAAACATCAATTTCGGTTCCGTCCGGTGCCAGCCCTTCCTTCGCTCCGCTGTTGGAATATCTGATAATGGCGCTGGCCGTATAGGTCTGAATATAATTTAATGCAAGGAAAGCAATAATGCCTGAAACCAGCAGACTGCCTACAATAATAAACCGGAATTTTCTTATATATTCCATCAGATTAAACGGTTTCACGCTCGTCCCTCCCCCTCATGCTCTCTTCTGGCTCTCCAGCTCTCCAGAATGCCACTGCTCCAAACATCACAGCTGCCAGTATGATACCCTTAAGCATGCATGATTTCAGCATATCAATTCTGTCAGGATAAGTTACTGTCAGATAAGAGCCGCTGTCGAATTCCTCCACTGCAGCAAGCGCCGTATCACTGAGAGCTGTGAGCTGCTGCTGAAGAGACAGCAGCATTTCCTCTGCCTTAGCCACTGCCGTATCTGTCTGGACACTATCCCTGAGCTGCGCAGCAGTATAGCTGTTATTTTCGATTTTGGAGAGCATCTCTTTTGATACATCAATGGCCTGATTAGCCAGATTAGAGAAATTGTCCACTCCGATCTTTGTCCTAGACATATAAAACTCTCCGGCAGTGTCCCTGGTGGGAATCAGAACAATGCTCGCCATATCCCGCTCATACATATCAATAGCTTCCAAATAGATTCTGTAGGCAGCTCTGTTTTTCAGATACTCAACATCCAGAAGCAGATTATCATAGTTCAGCTTTCCTATGTACTGCTCCCGATTTTTAGACAGCCCGTTTTCCAGGACAAAGGCATTGAAATTCTCCAGGGAAATTGAGCGGAAATTGCTGACTTTTTTCTCCAGAGAGCCGAAGCTTTCTCCTGTGGCCTGCGAGTGAAAACTGCTGTTTTCTTCTTTGCACTCTGCCATAAAATCCTGTATTCCTGCTGCTGCCGAGTCTAATATTTTGCCCGCGTCCAGATAATCCGCCTCTTTAAGACCGTCAAAATTCAGCTTCAGCCGATCTGTTTTTCGGGAATACTTCTCCATAATCATCTCCTCCAGCTGATCGATATAGCCGGAAAGCATCTGATTCGGCTCTGCATTGATTTTGCCGTTCTTTTGACTGAGCTGAACTACATATTCTGTATTAATATAGGGCTGCTCCAGAGAAACCTCCGTATCCGTTCTCACCGGTTCTACTTTCAAACATTCTTTTAACTGTCCGGTGGTGACCTCCGTAATCCCCTCTTCCTCTATTGTTTTTCCCAAAAGCTCTTCCGATGTCATTTCGGATACTGCAAATTTAGTCCCGTTGGGGTTCAGCCCCTGAGAGGCTTCAGGATAATTATAGCTGACAAAGCAGTATGGATTACCTCTGTAATCCAACAGCCAGGTAACGGCCCAGAAAGCAAAGTACAGCGCAAGACCTGATACTGTTAAAGCCGTGTGCCGTCTGAACCATTTTAAATTACTTTTCACCGTGCTCAGCTTATACCTTCTGCTGAATATTACATATCTGCACACAGCTGCTGCTCCTATCAGAATGGGAATCAGAACAGCTGCATCATTAAGCCAGCTTACAACCAAGTTTCATCCCTCCTCCTGTTCATTTTCCGGTACCAGCTCAATCACCGTAAGTTCCGGCTGATTATTAATTCTCGGAATCCAGCCGTGGTTTCCCAGACCTCTTGATACAATCAGCGTTCCTTTTTTCAGTCTGTATTTTCCTCCGCTGTACTTCGGAAACAGGCCGTCATCCGGATGATATAAACCTCCGATTCCTGGAATTCGTATCAGCCCTCCATGATAATGTCCGGCAAGGGCCAAATCTATATCTGCCTCGCTAAGCGTACTGTAATAAAGAGACGGATAATGAGACAGCAGTATTTTATAGGTTTCTCTTTTCTGGAACTGCTCCACAGATACTGCCGCCCAGCGCTCATAATTTTCTTCTGAAACAGAAATTCCCATTAAGGCCAGTTCATTTCCGTTTACCTGAATATCAACAAAATCATTATAGAAAAAATGAACGCCCTTTTTCTCCAGATATGCGTCAATCGGTACCTTAATACCATCTTTTCCATACCGCATTAAAATGCTTTCATGGTTTCCATACTGATAATAGACGGGAGCAATCTCTGTAAGGTCTCCGCACAGATTAACGGCAGCACTTACATCAGTATCTGTACTGTTTACCATATCTCCTGTAATGAGAATTAAATCCGGTCCAATCTCTTTTATTTTTTCAATCAGTCTCTGATTTCCAGAGCCAAATTGACGACTGTGCAGATCAGACAGCTGAACCAGACAGACCGGAGCAATTATTTTAGGAGAGGGGCAGGTATAAAAAGAAATCCCTATGGTTCTGTTTACAACTAAAATATTGTAAAAAATTATTATAAGCAGGGTGAGCAGGAACAGAATAAACAGTGCCGGAGCTGTCCGGATACTGCGCTTTTGACGTTTTCTCCTCTGTATCTCCTCTATCTGCTCTCTTCTCAGTTCCTCTAATGTGCGGCTCATTCAGTCCCCTCTATAATCTCCATTCCTCCATGCTTATCTCCTTCGTCCAGTGAAGCTGCCGCCTCCTCCTTTGCTCTTTTTTCCAGAAGGATTTCCTGGGTGGAATGGCTTAGCTCAGCAGGCATCTGCCGCAGCATATTCTGCAGCTGTTCCTGGATAACAGAAATTTCCCTCTCGACCCTTGCAATACTTTCCCTGCGTTTTCGAAGAATTTCATTTTTGGCATTTTCCATAAGAAGCTCTGCTTTTTCTCTGGATTCTTTTAATAGCCGCTCTGCCTCTGTCCGCTCCGATTCTGCTGCCTTTTTCTGTCTGTTTATCTCTTTCTCAGCCTCTATTCTCGTCTGGCGGATCTGCTCACCATTTTCTCTCATCCTTTTCTCGCAAAGCTGCCTGGTCTCTTCCTCCATTTCATTTTTCCGCTTCAGACCGTCTTCCTTTGCCTGTTCTAAGAGCTGATCTGCCTGCTGCCTGGCATTCTCAAGCACCATCTGGGATTCTATCCGCGAGTCCAGAAGCAGTTGTTTAACTGCATCATAACTTTCGTCGTATTTCTTGGCTTTTTCTTTCAGCTCCTTCAGTTCTTCCTCCCCTGGAATTTCTTCAATATAAACCGGCAGCTGGGCCTGCCTTTCCAGCTCCTGCTGCTCTCTTTCTTTTCTTTCCTGCTCCCTTTCCTCCTGTTCCTTCCTCTGTTTTTCTAAAAGCTCCTCCACGGATTTTTCCAGAAGTCCTGCAGACTCCTCCACAGATCTAAGCCGTTCTATCTCCTTTTCCAGCTTTTCTATATAAGCTTTTACGTCATCTTTGTTATATCCTCCCACCATAGAGGTACGAAATAAACTGTCATTTTTCATTTTGTCTTTCCTTTCTTCTGATACTTATTGATTCCTTCGCTGCAACCGTTATTTGGCGTCAGACAACTTCTGTAAATCCTTTTAATTCTGCTGCAGCATGCCTCCATTGAAAAATCTTTTTTAACGGTCTCATAGGCACGACGGCTCATCTCCATCCTCAGCTGCGGATCCTCGCACAGTCTGCAGATATATTCTGACAGTGCCTGCTCATCTCCAGGTTTTATCAGATATCCGTTTACTCCGTGTTGGATTACTTCCGGTATGGAAGCTACCGAGGTACTAATATTGGGAATTCCCTCAGCCATCGTCTCCAATATACTCATAGGGAGCACTTCTCTCCGTGACGGCAGGACATGAATGCTGGCCCGCCTGAGGAGCTTTGATTTTTCTTCACCGCTGACCCATCCCACATGTCCGGTTATATCATCAATTTTACAATCCTTCACAGCTCTGTCTGCCTCCTGAATTTCACCGTCCCCGCACAGCCAGAGAGAGGTTCCTTCGGGAAGCAGCTCCCTCACACGCCCCACTGCCCTGATCAGGTCATATGTTCCTTTTCTCTCCCCCAGTCGCCCTAAGGTTACAATACATCCATCACCGCCTCTGTAGGGATTCTGCGCTGGAACACACACTGCATTTGCCACAGCTTCCGTTCTGGCATTTGGAAAAAAACGCTTAAAATTTTTTTCAGCTGTATGGGACAGAAGGATATTGCAGTTTACCTGTTCCATTAAACGCCTTACCCGCCTCTTCTTCCTCTCAGGCAGACTTATGTAAAAGTCAAAAAATTCCGCTCCGTGGTGATGCAGGATCACAGGTCTTTTAAAAAGTCTGGCCAGCCCTGTAACGGCAGCCTTACGGTAAACACTCCCTCTTTCAGACACATGAAGATGAAGCAAATCAGCCCGGCCGGATAAAAGTATATATACAAGTCTTATGTATGATTTCAGAAAGCAGAAAATCTTCTTTCTTTTGCTTCCCTCTGTGTGGGTAATCAGAAGTTCCAGATGAAACTCTTCCCAATCCCTGTATTCCAGATGGTTTTTTATTACAGACACCATTCCGCCACGGACAGAGTATGGATCCGAACCAACTACTAATACCCTTTTTTCTTTCATTTCCTTTTCCCCATCCTGTTATCCCCTCCGTTCCTGCCTCGGACGATACTTCCATATGAGTCTGAAAATCCTCATATCATCGATAAAATATCTTTTAAACAGACGCCTCGGCTCCATCAGGAACCGGAAAAACCACTCGAACCCCAGGCTTCCCAGCCATTTAGGACAGCGCCTTACGTTTCCAGCTAAAAAATCCACTGTCGCCCCGGCGCAGATGGTCACCGCAGCTCCGCAGTTCCGATAATAGTCATACACAAACTTTTCCTGTTTTGGACATCCTAAACAGACAATCAGAAGTTCCGGCGATTTATCCTTAATAGTCTTTTCTATGTACTGAAGCTCTTTTTTGTCGTTCTCAAAGCCCAATGGCGGCGAATAAGTTCCGCATATCTGAATATCCGGAAACTTTTTTCTCAGATTTTCAGCTGCTTTTTCCGGGACTCCTGAAGCTCCGCCCAGAAAAAAAATTCTCCAGCCTGCCATAGCAGCCCTGGCGCACAGCTGAGGCACCAGATCCGAGCCCGCTACCCGCTCCTTTAGAGGCATTCCAAAAAGTCTGGAGGTCCATATGACAGGCATTCCGTCTGCAAAGGCCAGATCCGCTCTGTTTAAAATCTGTTTAAGTTTTTGATCTCCGTCCGCTTTTATCACGACATCTACATTGACAAATACTACATAGGATATCTCCCTATTCCAGAGCCTTGCTTCAATGGCATTTAAGGCTTCTTCCTTTGTCATACTGTCCATCTGTATATCCAGAATTTTTACTCTGCCAGATACAGGCGTTTTTCTACTCATCATAGCCCCTCCCCATTGCCCATTCTGTAAATACGGCTCCAGCAATACTGTATTTAACATACTCTATCAAAGAGCAGGATTCTGATATTCCAGATATAAAACGCAAGAAGGCACTGAAGAGCCGCGCAGCAGCGCGGCCCTCAGTGCCTTCCTATAAACCGTATATACCCCAAAAAAGCAGACTCTTACCTGTCTGTCTGTCTGTCTGTCTGTCTGTCTGTCTGTCTGTCTGTCTGTCTGTCTGTCTGTCTGTCTGTCTGTCTGTCTGTCTGTCTGTCTGTCTGTCTGTCTGTCTGTAATTATACCGGATTGCTGTCATCCTGTCAAATCCCCCAAAAAATAAACTTATTCTAAGTTTACTACATTGAAAAAAAACTGTCAATAAATGTATGCTTCAGGAGGCGATAAAATAAACCGAGGCATCGTCGGATTCCCGTTTTCCTGCACAGAATGGCCGGTTCAGGCCGCAGTATTCTGCCCCTGATTTCAAACCTTCCCCGCTCCTTCTGCATACACTGTTATATAGCCTTACGAACAGGAGATCTGAACTATGCCAGTGACAGCAGCTATCACACCGCTCCACATTCTCTATCTGATCGGAGTGGTTTCAATTCTGGCCGTCATGATACTGCGGCTTGACACACCTATCGTCTGTATCGCCTTTCTCTTTCTCATCGGCTCCATGGAACTTCACTCACTTATGGGAGGGATACAGACTGTATTTAACGCCATTCTCTACGCGTCCAGAGAATTTATGGAGATTATTGCCACCATCGCCCTTGTAACGGCTCTCTCCAAGTCGATGAGCGATCTGGGAAGCGATCGGATTCTCATGGCCCCCATGAAGCGGATCATGAGAAATCCCTCCCTCACCTGGTGGATTCTGGGAATTACCATGTTTCTCTTTTCACTCTTTCTCTGGCCTTCCCCCTCAGTAGCCCTGATCGGCGCCATCATGCTCCCCTTTGGCGTGGGCTCCGGACTTTCTCCCCTGTTTGCGGCTATGGCCATGAATCTCTTTGGGCACGGCTTTGCCCTGAGCTACGATCCGGTAATCCAGGGTGCTCCTGCCGTCTCCGCCTCTTCAGCCGGAATCCCGGCCGCTGATATTCTCACAGAGGGGAGGCCGCTGTTTCTTGTCATGGGAGCTGTCACCGTTATCTCTGCCTATCTGCTGAACAGAAAACAGATTGTGGCAGGCTGGCAGAAAGCAAAGGACCAGACAGAGGAAGGATATCAGATACAGGCTCTTTCACAGACAGATGCAAAAGAGCCCGGCAGCCCCCGCAGAGCCGCGGTGATCCTTGCCTTAGCCGTCCCGTCAGCCTTTCTTGCAGATATTCTTGTCATGCTGGCCTTTCATCTGAGCGGCGGGGACGCCACCAGCATTGTATCCGGGACAGCCGTGCTTCTCATGTGCCTCGGCTCAGTGCTGGGTTACGGGAGACGCTCTCTGGAAAAGGTGACCTTTTATCTGACAGAGGGCTTTCTCTTTGCCATACGGATCTTTGCTCCCGTCATTGTAATCGGAGCCTTTTTCTTTCTGGGAGGCAGCGGAATCACTGTGATTCTCGGTGAAGAGTACCAGAGCGGAATCTTAAATGACTGGGCCCTGTGGCTGGCAGGCCACGCCCCTCTCAACCAGTATATGGCCGCAGCTCTTCAGCTTCTCGTCGGAGGCCTCACGGGACTTGACGGCTCCGGCTTTTCAGGGCTTCCTCTGACCGGCGCCCTCGCCCAGACCTTTGGAACAGCCACAGGGGCCTCTGTCCCTGTTTTAGCTGCTCTGGGACAGATCGCTGCGATCTTTGTGGGCGGCGGAACCATCGTCCCCTGGGGCATCATCCCGGTGGCGGCTATCTGCGGGGTAAGTCCGTCGAAACTGGCAGGGAAAAACCTTCTGCCCGTCTGTCTGGGCTTCCTGGCCGTCTTTGCCGTCTCCTGCTTCCTGCTGTAGCTTCGGCTGCGGCAGCCGATCCGGCCAGAAGACATGTGCGGCCTGTTTAAAAACAAAACCAGTCAGAGGAGCAGCCGGAAGATACGGCAGAGTCTTTCCCGTCTGATTCAGCCGTAAACTTTTAAACGATTCAGCTGTAAATTTATGAATTCAACATATAAAGCAGTCAGGGGGTATATCTCATGTGCGCAATTGCAGGTTTTTATAACCATGAAGCAGATTTTAAAAGAAAAGAAGTCTATTGCCGCTCTGTGTTCGAGGCTATGAATCAGGCTCAGAGGCGGCGGGGTCCCGATGACAGCGGAACCTACCTGGACAGCCACTTTGGCCTGGCTCACGTCAGGCTGCAGATCGTAGATTTAGAGACAGGACACCAGCCGATGATCCGCCCCAAGGGGGATCATAAGGTGGGAATTGTATACAACGGAGAGCTCTACAATATGCCGGAGCTTCGCTCTGTACTCTCGGACCGGGGCTTTTCCTTTGAGACAAAGAGCGACACGGAGGTTCTTCTTCTGGCCTATCTGGCCTGGGGACCGGAGTTCGTGCGAAAGATCAACGGCATCTTCTCCATAGCCATCATGGACACGGAGATGAACCGCCTCCTTCTCTACCGGGATCGCTCAGGGATTAAGCCCCTCTTTTACACGGAGACAGACGGCACGGTCTTTTTTGCCTCCGAGCTGAAGGGACTTCTGTGCTGTCCCGGAGTTCACCCCCAGGTGGATCGAAAGGGACTCAATGAAATTTTCAGCATCGGCCCTGCCCGGACAGGCGGCTGCGGCGTCTACAAAAATATCCACGAGGTGCTGCCGGGACATTTCCTGTGCTGCTCCCCGGGCGGAAACCGCCTCCACACCTACTGGAAGCTGAAGGCCAGACCCCATGAGGATTCCTTTGATGAGACAGTAGAAAAAACGTCCTTCCTGATCCGGGATGCCGTAAGGCGTCAGATGGTGTCAGATGTTCCCATCTGCACCTTTCTTTCCGGCGGGGTAGATTCCTCCCTGGTTTCCGCCATCTGCGCCGGGGAGCTGAAAAAGAAAAACCGGAAACTCGTAACGTATTCCTTCGATTTTGCCGGGAACAGAGAGAATTTCCGTTCCAATGCATTTCAGCCCTCCCAGGACCGCCCCTATGTGGAGCAGATGGCAGCCTTCCTTGGATCTGAGCACCACTTTCTGGAATGCTCCACCAAAGAGCAGGCCGATCTTCTCTCAGAGTCAGTAAAAGCCCACGATCTGCCCTGTATGGCCGATGTGGACTCCTCTCTCCTCTACTTTTGTTCTCTGGTAAGCAGGCACCACAAGGTAGCCCTGACCGGAGAATGTGCAGACGAAATTTTCGGCGGGTATCCCTGGTTCCACAGGGAGGATTGCCTGAGTGCAGACACCTTCCCCTGGACCATGGATCTGACGCCCCGGAAAGCCCTCCTTTCTGACAGTTTCCTTCAGGAACTTCAGATGGATGACTATGTAAAGGAGGCCTATGAAGCCTCTCTGGCACAGACGCCGCGCCTGGACGGAGAAACCGGGAAGGAGGCCAGAAGGAGGGAAATCTCCTGGCTCAACCTTCAGTGGTTTATGCAGACCCTTTTAAACAGGATGGACCGCACCAGCATGAGGAACGGCCTGGAGGCCAGAGTTCCCTTTGCCGATCACCGGATCATTGAATATCTGTACAACGTGCCGTGGGAGATGAAGGCAAAGGACGGCATCGTAAAGGGTCTTCTGCGGGAGGCCGGGCGCGGACTGCTTCCTGACGAGATTCTGTTCCGGAAAAAGTCCCCCTATCCCAAGACCTACGACCGGGGCTATGAAAAGCTGCTGGCCGGGCGCGTGAGAGAGATTCTCCATGACTCTTCCTCTCCCGTTCTCCTGTTCCTGGACCGCGAGAAGACGGAGCGCTTCCTCACAAGCCCCTCCGACTACGGAAAGCCGTGGTACGGCCAGCTTATGGCAGCGCCTCAGATGATGGCCTATCTGATCCAGATTAACTGCTGGATGAAGGAGTACCAGGTGGAGGTGCTTCTTTAAACCGTCCCTTTTCCGTTGCCGGAAGAACTGCCCGCCGCCTGATCACAGACGGCGGGCAGCCGGACAGTTTTTATCTCTTTTCTTGGTCTTTTATCTCTTTTCTCTGTCATCTCTTCTCAAACCGGATCACAATATCCTTGAGGATCTCCACCATAGTGTCGATGGACTGCACCGGGATGAACTCATATTTTCCGTGGAAGTTATAGCCGCCTGTGCAGAGGTTTGGACAGGGCAGACCCATGTAGGACAGGCGCGCGCCGTCCGTGCCGCCGCGGATCGGTGTTACCTGGGGAGCGATGCCGAGGGCCTTCATGGCTTCGCTGGCAATATCAATGAGATAGAGGTTTTCCGGCTCGATTTTTTCCTTCATGTTATAGTAGGAGTCCTTCAGCTTCACCACAACTGTCCCCTCTCCGTATTTCCGGTTCAGGTAAGCGGCAGCAGCCTCAAACAGCTCTTTCTTTTTCTCGAATTTTTCCCTGTCGTGGTCACGGATAATGTACTCCATATGGGCGCTCTCCACATCCCCGCTGAACTGGTCCAGATGGAAAAACCCTTCATATCCTTCTGTGTACATGGGATTTTCAAAGACTGGAAGCAGAGACTGGAACTCCATTCCCACTAAAAGGGCATTGATCATGCTTCCCTTGGCGCTTCCCGGATGAACCCCGCGGCCGTTAATCTCCACCTTTCCGGAAGCGGCGTTGAAATTTTCGTATTCCAGCTCTCCGATGGGGCCTCCGTCAACCGTGTAGGCCACATCCGCGCCAAATCCCTCCACGTCAAAAAAGTCTGCTCCGCGTCCTACCTCCTCGTCGGGCGTAAAGCCGATGCAGATTTTCCCGTGGGGGATTTCCGGGTGGGACAGGAAGAATTCAGCCATCTCCATAATCTCAGCCACGCCTGCCTTGTCATCGGCTCCCAGAAGGGTGGTTCCGTCTGTGACAATCAGATCCTTTCCCACACAGTCAGCCATTCCCGGGAAATCCTTGACCCGCATGACGATCTGCTTTTCCTCGTTCAGGACGATATCTCCTCCTCCGTAGTTCTCTACGATACGCGGCCGCACATCCGTGCCGGACATGGCAGGAGCCGTATCCATATGAGAAATAAAGCCCAGGGCCTTTACTGGTTTATCTGTAGTAGCCGGGATCACTGCGTACACATAGCCGTTTTCGCTCATGCGCACATCAGACGCCCCCATCTCCTCCAGCTCTCTTTTTAACACCTCTGCCAGCACTCTCTGCTTTTCCGTGCTGGGAACCTGCTCCTCATCATCCTTTGACTGGGTGTCAAAGGATACATAATGTAAAAAACGCTCTGCTGCTCTGCTTATCATGTCTAATGTCCTCCTTATCCTGTTTCGGTTTTATTAAAAGTAACTGTTCTGTTTTCCCTCCGCCTCTCTCCACTCCAGATCCTTTTTCACAGCCTCCAGGTAATGGACAAAGTAATCCCGGTAGCTGCGCACCTGGTACTCCTTGTCCACCTCCTCATAGGTAAAGCTCTTTCGGCCTCCCCCCTCCATCCGCACCCAGAACCGCTCCACATCCCGGAAGGGAATGTAGTACATCTCGTCCATGGCCGTGTAGGATACAAGGATAAAAGCGATTCCTCCCTGTTTCTCAAACTCGCCCATGAACGCAACCTGATGGGGATGGAGATTCTGCAAAGGGAAGGTGGAGGCGGCGCACTCCTTGGCGTCAAAGCACACAGGGATGCCCTGGATGGCCCCGATGTAATCCACGGTACTCTTCTGGTCAAAATAGGCCAGGGTGATGTGACGGCTGGCCTTGTCAATGGTAATGGGGGTGATGGGCGTCGGAATCTTCTGGATCAGAGCCAGCCCCTTCTCTCTGTAGCTGTCGTTCGTCCTGTTGATCCGTTCCTCCAGGCTGGAGCCTCTGAGTCCTCTCGTTTTCCATGTTCCCATCCCTATCTGCCCTTTC
Organism: Clostridium sp. M62/1; assembly: GCF_020736365.1. NCBI lineage: Bacteria > Bacillati > Bacillota > Clostridia > Eubacteriales > Clostridiaceae > Clostridium > Clostridium sp. M62/1. The sequence continues at coordinate 2,321,034 of NZ_CP085988.1, forward strand.
TGTCCCTGTTCCTGCCGGCACATTTCCAGGCCGCAAGAATTTCTCTGCTGTCCTGATCCGTAAATACCGCCTCTGCCATAGTCAGAAAGGCCTCTGGGAGAGGAGCGGCAAATTTCCTGCCTCTGAGCCGGCATAGGGGGCCGGAGAGCTCCCCGGGCATCACCAGCTCGGCGGCATGGAGAAGCTGACCTGTCACTCCAAACTGCTCCCTTGCCTTCCTGTTTTCCGCCGGATCTCCATATTTTCTGTCACCCACAACAGGACAGCCGATGGAGGCCAGATGAGCGCGGATCTGGTGGGAGCGCCCTGTAATCAGCTTCACTTTCAGAAGCGTGTGGGCGCCGCTTCTCAGCAGAGGAGTATATTCCGTACAGATAGGAAGGCTTCCTCCCCTCTCCTCCTTTGTCACCTCCACCCGGTTCGTCCTCTCATCTTTTAAGAGCCATCCCTCAATCCGGCTGGGCTGTTTCACCTGCCCCTTCACCAGGCACAGGTAATATTTTCCAATACTTCTGTCCTTGATGATTCTCGACAGCTCCTGAAGCCCCGGAAGGCTCTTTCCCGCAGCCACCAGACCGCTGGTATTGCGGTCCAGACGGTTGCAGACGGAGGGGCGGAAGCTTTTAAGCTCCTCCTTGGTGAGCTGACCGCTCTCCATGAGATAAGTAATCAGATATTCCACCAGGGACTCATCCCCGTCCCTGGCCTTCTGGGACAGCATGCCTGCCGGCTTATTAATAAAAATCACATCCTCGTCCTCATAGACAATCTCTAACTTTACCCGGCTGACCTTCTGTACTCTTACCTCGGAAAATTTTTCGATGGTCTCCTCAGAGAGAAACAGGCGGATCTCGTCTCCCTCCAGAAGTCTTTCTGAACCGTCGCATTTCTTTCCGTTCAGAGTAATATTCTTTTTCCTCAGCATCTTGTAGACAAAGCTCTTCCCCGCCAGATTCATATATTTGAACAGCAGCTTGTCCAGGCGCTGCCCCGCCTCGTTTTTCGTCACTGTCACAAGCCTCATTACATGGACAATCCTTTCATTACATTTACCCCATATTCTACGCTTCCGTCGTCCTCATACTCAGAGGCCGGCTTCAGGCTCTTTGCCCTTTTCTCAAAGGAGGAGAGCTCCTTTGTAATCCGAAAGTTCGGATCCAGGCGATTCGCCTTCAGAATCTCATTCAGGGCTTTTTCTGCCCTGGCGGCGTCTGCTTTCTTGTTGGTGCAGTAGGCATAGATCCCCGTGGGATGGACCAGTATGGCATCCATGGGGAGTATGTCGTCTTTGGTGGTCAGCACCAGATCGTAAAGCACCTGGCATTTATCCTCAAAGGGCCGCATTCTCTCATAAAAGTCCCTGGCCGGCGTCTTAAACGGCAGCACCGCAACATACGGCGAAGCCAGATTGGCCGCCGGAATCACCGTGATCACCGCCATAACAGTGAGAATATTTTTAAGTGCCGTACTGTCTGTCAGCCATCTGGCGCCCAGCTGGGCCAGAATAAAGGCTGCCAGAATGGCGATTTTAAACAGAAGCCCCCGCTTCATGCTGTTTCTGTATCCGTACTCTCCCTTTTTGATCCGTTTCATCTGTCTGGTTCTCCTGATTTTCTGATCTTGCTTTTTGATCTTCCATCGGCGGACGAAACACCGTCCCTCTCCCCCGTTTCCTCTGCCGGTTCAGGGGCCGTCACCTTTTGGGGCGACAGGGCCGACATGGCTGCCAGCAGAAGGCTGTGGGGCAGAATCTTGGCGGCAGCAAAAAACAGGTTCATAAGCGGCCCGTAGACGGAAACACTCCTTCCCATTACAGAGTCTCTGATGGCCTTTTTTACCACCCGCCTCGGATCTGCCATGGCAAGGAGCTTGTAGAGCGGCATGGTCCCAGTGGTCTGGGCAATGTCGAAAAATTCCGTCCTCACCGGGCCCGGGCAGACAGCGGTCACATAGATCTGGCGGCCCTTGACCTCCTCGTTGAGAGCCCGGCTGTAGCTGAGCACAAAGGCCTTTGTGGCTGCATAGACGGCAAAGCCCGGCTGCGGCAGAAAGGCCGCCGAGGATGCAAACTGGATAATCCTGCTGTTCTTTTCCATATAGGGGAGAACCAGATGGGTAACGCCTGTGAGAACCTCACAGTTGAGCCTCACCATCCCCGTCTCCTCCTCAAGAGGGACCTCTCCCACACGGCCGATTTTTCCAAAGCCTGCCGCATTTACTAGAAACTTTACCCTGGGCTGTTCTGTCTGAAGGGCCTTTGAAAGGCGGGATAACTGCCTGCTGTCTGTCAGATCCATCTCAAATATCCTGGAGGGAACAGGAAGCTGCCGTTTCAGCTCCTTCAGACGTTCCTCTCTTCTGGCAATCAGCCAGATACTGTCAAGGCCTGCAAACCGATCGGCCAGCTGAATGGCTGCCTCCCTCCCCATTCCGGAAGAAGCTCCTGTCACGATTGCAATCTTCATGTTCTGTGCCTCCTTTTCTTTTCCATCCGCCGCCCGGAACCGGCCTGGCCGGTTTCCCGTTCGTCTCATCAGAAGTGCTTTTTGTGGACATTCCGAATGGTCTTTTTCTTTTTCGGCGCCTGCGCTCCGTTTCCCTTTCTTCCTGCTGTGCCAGAGCCTCCAAAAGATTCCTGTCTGGTTCCTCCCGGCTTCATAGTGCGCCCGCGGCTGCCTGAGCCTGAACCTGCGCTGTGGGCGGCGTGGCCAGAGTCGGAGCGGTAAAAGCTCTCCCCTGTCCTTCTCGGACGGATCAGACATTTTTTGTCAAAGCCGATCAGATCGGTTCTTCCTGCCTTCTTTAAAGCCTCCTCCACCAGATCATAGTTTTTGGGATTTCTGTACTGGATCAGAGCTCTCTGCATGGCCTTCTCATGAGGATTGGTGGGCACGTACACCGGTGTCAGAGTCTTTGGATCCAGACCTGTGTAATACATGCAGGTGGATATGGTGGACGGTGTCGGATAGAAATCCTGTACCTGCTCAGGCATATAGCCCAGATCCCTGAGATACTCCGCCAGCTCTATAGCTTCCTTAAGAGTAGAGCCGGGGTGGGAGCTCATCAGGTAGGGAACCAGATACTGCTTCAGTCCCAACCTCTCATTCATCTGCCTGTATTCCTTCATAAACTGGCGGTAAACGCTGTTTTCCGGCTTGCCCATCCGCCTCAGGACGTTGTCGGCCACGTGCTCCGGCGCCACCTTCAGCTGGCCGCTGACATGGTACTGGCACAGCTCCTTTAAAAACTCTCTGCTTGGATCGGCAAGCAGGTAATCAAAGCGTATTCCGGAACGGATAAACACCTTTTTTACCTTGGGAATGTCCCTGAGCTTTCTGAGCAGGGCGATATAGTCCCTGTGATCCGCCCTCAGATTCCGGCAGGGCTTCGGAAACAGGCACTGCCGTTCCGGGCAGACTCCGGCCGTCATCTGCTTTTCGCAGGCAGGGAAACGGAAATTTGCCGTAGGTCCTCCCACATCGTGAATATATCCCTTAAAATCCGGTTCCTCCGTCAAAAGCTTTGCCTCCTCCACGATGGACTCGTGGCTTCTGGTCTGGACAATTCTTCCCTGGTGGAAGGTCAGAGCGCAGAAGTTGCAGCCGCCGAAGCAGCCTCTGTTGCTGATCAGGCTGAATTTCACCTCCGTGATAGCCGGAACTCCGCCTGCCGCCTCGTAGGAGGGGTGATAGCTTCTCATATAGGGAAGGGCATATACATCGTCCATCTCCTCCTGTGTCAGCGGCTTGGAAGCCGGATTCTGGATGACGAACAGCTTCTCCCCGTAAGGCTCCACCAGCCGTTTTCCCACGAAGGGATCCGTGTTGCAGTACTGAGTATAGAAGCTCCTCGCATACTCCCGCTTGTCCTCCTTCATCGCCTGATAGGAGGGCAGGTGTATCTCATCATAGACGGAATCCAGATTGTCTGACCTGTAGACGGTTCCGTCGATAAAGGTAATGTCCTTTACGTCTATTCCGCTGTTTAACGCATCTGCAATCTCCACAATGGATCGCTCTCCCATCCCGTAGGAGATCAGATCTGCCTGGGAATCCAGCAGGATCGAGCGCTTCAGCCTGTCCGACCAGTAGTCATAGTGAGCAAGCCTTCGAAGGCTTGCCTCGATGCCTCCGATGATGATGGGCTTATCCTTGTAAACAGAGCGGATCAGGTTGCCGTATACGATAGTTGCGTAGTCAGGCCTCTTTCCCATCTCCCCGCCGGGTGTATAGGAATCCTTTGCCCGGCGCTTTTTGGAAACAGAATAATGGTTTACCATGGAATCCATATTTCCGCCGGAAATCAGGAAGCCTAACCTCGGCTCTCCGAGAACCGTAATGCTCTCCGGCTTTTTCCAGTCCGGCTGTGGGATGATTCCCACCCGGTAGCCGTGGGATTCCAGCACTCGGCTGATAATCGCATGGCCGAAGGAAGGGTGATCCACATAGGCATCGCCTGTCACATAGACAAAATCACACTGATCCCAGCCTCTCTTCTCCATATCCTCTCTGCATATGGGTAAATAATCATGTATCATAAACTCTCTGCCTTTCCTCCGTCTGTATTTTCACTCTCCGGAAGCTTTGCCGGCGTTTCCTGTCCCGCCCAGCAGCCGGCTTCCTGTTAAAGAAGAGCCAGGTAGCCGTCAATATAGCCGTCGGCCAGCCTTCTCTTTTCCTGTTCCATTCCCTTTGAGAAATCATCCTCCACGGCGAAAACGGTCATGCCGGCCCGCTTTCCGGAAAGAATTCCCGCCGGCACATCCTCAAAGACTGCGCACTCCTCCGGTTTTACAGAAAGCCGGCGGGCCGCCTCCAGGTAGATGTCCGGGGACGGCTTTCCGGCCGCCACCTCGCAGCCCGTAATCACACAGGAGAAAAAGTCCCGGATCTTTAACGCGCTTAACACGGCGTCCACCATCTCCCTGCCATTGCTGGTGCAGATGGCCATTTTAATGTCTCTTTCTGCCGCCTCCTCAAGAAACCGGCGGACTCCCGGCTTTAACGGCACTTCTGTCCTGTATTTTTCTATAGACATGGCCGTCCAGTCCGCCTTAATCTGCTCCAGGGAATCCGGCAGGGAAAACCGTTCCTTAAAGTAGACGGCCGTCTCCGTAAAGCTCATCCCCTCGATGGCCTTCTGCAGATCCTTCGGACAGGGAATCCCGAATTTTCCCAGATATTCGATATCAATGGCTCCCCACATCCACATGGAGTCCACCAGCGTTCCGTCCAGGTCAAAGAGATAGGCCCTTTTTCCGGAGAGAAGCCCTCTCTCATCCCCTGAGTCTCCTTCCCCCTGAAGCTTTGAAATCTCCTCCTCAGTCAGCCTGCGATAAGCTCCCGGAGCCAGACTCTCATCCAGTCTCAGGCTTCCCATGGACAGCCGCTTCAGATAGACTACGCGGCAGCCCACCGCCTCAAACATGCGCTTGACCTGATGGAATTTTCCCTCGTGAATGGTCAGCTCGATCTCGGAAAGGCTGCTGTCTGCTTTCCCATCATCCTCAGCAGTCTCTGATGCCTTCTGTATCACCAGCCTTGCAGGCAGGGTCCTTGTTCCGTCCTCCAGCGTGAGCCCCTCTTTAAACTGCTCGATTGCGTTCTCTGGAAGTCTCCCCTCTACCCTTGCAAAATATGTCTTGTCCACATGCTTTTTGGGCGAGAGAAGGCGGTGGGCCAGCTTCCCGTCATTGGTAATCAGCAGAAGGCCCTCTGTGTCTATATCCAGTCTTCCCACAGGAAAGAGGTCTCTCCTCTTTGCATCCTCAATCAGGCTCACCACGGTCTTATGGCGGCCGTCCTCTGTAGCCGACACCACGCCGGCCGGCTTGTTGAGCATAAAATATTCATAGGCAGCGTAGCCTACCTGCGTTCCGTCCAGGGACACCTCACTTGCAGAAGGCTGAATCTTTCTCTCCGCTTCCCGGCAGATTTCTCCATCCACGCTCACTCTTCCGCTTTTTATCATTTTCTTGACCTCGCTCCGGCTTCCCTTTTTCATCTCTACCAGATAGCGATCCAGGCGCATGGCCTTCTCCATCACTGCCACCTCCATCCGGGGTAATACTTATTTTTCAGGTTCAGACCTGCTTTTTTGGCCCAGCCCAGGGGGAACCCGTCTGTGCACACGAGAACCCAGGAGCCGTCAGGCCAGGAGGCTTCCTCCTCCCTCAGAGCCACCGTTTCTCCCTTCAGATACCGGATAACCCGCTCATCCTCTGCCTGGAAATCTGCAGTAAAGGGATATTCCTCTTTTCTGAGAGCCATGGCGAGGGTCTGGGACGGTTCAAAGCGTCCCCGCTTCAGTTCTCCCAGCAAAAGCCCGGTGCGAAGAAAACGGATCCCCTTTCCGGCGCCCTTCATATCCTGGAAATCCGGTGGAAGACAGTAGAGCTTCCCGTTTTTCTCCTCCACCTGTCCCGGCAGGCCATCTGTGCCGCCTCGTCTCAGATTCAGGCAGCTCAGAAAAGCCATAGCCTCGTCAGGAAGCTTCAAGGAAGTCCCTGACTGCGCTGTCCTGTCTTTCCTCCGGGGGCGCTCCCCGGAACCGGCCCGCCGAAGGAGAGCCACAAAATGTCCCTCCCCCTCTATCCGGTGGGGAAACAGGCGCACACACTCCGGCATCCCTATCCCTTCTGCAAACCCGTGCCTGTGGGGCAGACTGCAAAGACTCATATCTGGATGCCTGTCTAATATATATCGAATTGTTCCCTCATTTTCCTCCCGGTCAAAGGTACAGGTGGAATAGAGCAGATAGCCGCCCGGCCGCAGCATCTTTACAGCCTCCTCCATGATTGCCCTTTGAAGCGGCACATAGTCTTCCGGGCCCCGCTCCCTGTAGCTCTTTATCATATCCGGTTCCCTGCGGAACATTCCCTCTCCGGAGCAGGGCGCGTCCACCAGAATGCAGTCAAAAAATTCCGGCAGGAACTCTGAGAGCTTTTCCGGCGCCTCACTGGACACACAAATGTTTGGAATCCCGGCCATCTCCAGATTTTTCAGGAGAGCCTTTGCCCTGGAATTACTGATGTCATTGGAAAAAAGCAGTCCCTCTCCCCCTAACCTGGCGCCCAGCTCTGTACTTTTTCCGCCTGGGGCGGCGCAGATGTCAAGTACCCGGTCCCCCGGCTTGACTGGAAGCAGATTGGCGGGAGTCATGGCGCTTGGCTCCTGCAGATAGTAGAGTCCTGCGTAATAGTAGGGATATCTGGACGGCCGTTCTGAGCCTTCATCTGAAGCGTAGTAGTAAAAACCGTTTTCAATCCATGGAACCGGCTCTGTCTGAAAGGGCGAGAGGCGGTTCCAGTCCTCTGCCGAGAGCTTCATGGTATTGACCCGAAGCCCGTTGTGACAGGGCTTTTCAAAGCTTTCCAGATACGCCTCGTACTCCTTCCCCAGAAGTTTTCTCATCTTTTCCCTGAAATCCTCAGGGAGAAGCTCTGCGCGGCAGCCCGGGGCGTTTTCCGTCCGAATTTCTGTTTCTGCGCTGTCCCCGGTCTCCGGCCTGACTCCTCTCAGACTGCCTTGTGCCAGTCTGCTTTCCTCCAATCTGCTCTCTTTCAGTCCCTTTTCTTCCAGGCTGCCCTTCTTTCCCTTTTTTCTGCTGCCCTTTTTCCTGCTGTCCTTCATCCTGTTTTTCATTCCATCCTTCCGTCTGCTCTCAGACTCATTTCTGTATTTCTGTTTGCTTTCTGCCTGTATTTCTGTTTGCTTTCCGTCTGTATCTCTCCCGGACAAAAGCCGCTTCCGGACACGGCCAGTTCCAAAATCTCAGTATTCACAGGAAATCCGCCTTTTTTCAAGATACCTGAGAATCCAGTAGGGGTTCACGCTCAGCTCCTCATAGTGGGCTGTCCTGATATAAATTCCCACATGAAGGTGAACCGGGAATTGCCCCACCGTATTTTCTTCCTTTCCATAGCCGGAATCTCCCATGAAGCCTAAAAGCTGCCCGGCTTTCACCGTATCTCCCTCCTGCCATTTGCTGCTGTAGGAATACAGGTGGGCATAGTAGAGGTAGGCGCCCGACTCTGTCCGGATCCCGATTCGCCACCCTCCCTGCTCCAGCCAGCCGACCTTCTCAACGGTTCCGCTGCTCATGCTGACAACAGGGTAAAATCCCCGCTCCCCCTGTCCGCCCATGATATCACAGCCCTCGTGGCCCCGCTCCCCGCCGTAGGTGCGGGGCTGCTGCCAGCCGTCCTCGTAGGTCACATCCGGCGTTTCCGGATCTGTGCTCTCGGGGATTGGGAAATAGACCAGATCGGAAAATACCGTCCGGTACGCCTCAGAAAGCTCCCTGTACTCCGCCGGCTTTCCGGCGAGAAGTTTCTTATTATCATAAGACAGATCCTCACATTCTGTCAAATCGTAATCGTGCTTCACCATCAGAGCAGCCGTCTGATCCGGATCCAGCCATTCCAGGCCGGCCATGGCAGGCCCAAGTCTCATGGCGCGAAACTTTGCAGACTCACTGACATTGGGCTCCAGCCGGGACAGCAAGGCGGCTTCCTCCAGGGAGTGAACAGCCGTCATATTAAAGACCGCCAGAAGCAGAATAAAAATCAAGATCATAACAGAACCTTTTTCCTACATATAGTGTATAAACAATCATATTCGGTCTGCCATGAAAAAATCCATTCTCCGGCTTTTTGCCGTCAGCACTCTGTTTCTTCTGCTCCTGAACCCTTCCCTGTCCCTGGAGGGGGCGAAAAACGGCCTCCTTTTGTGGTTCAACACGGTTCTTCCCACGCTTCTTCCCTTCATGCTCTGCTCCAATGCCATCGTGGTGTCCGGAGCTGTGCCTGTGCTGACCGCTCCCTTTTTTCCAGTTCTCTCCCGCCTGGGACTGTCCAGGCAGGGAAGCTATGCCCTTCTTTCCGGCCTTCTGTGCGGCTATCCCATGGGGCCCAAAACCACGGCAGATCTGCTCCAAAGCCGAAGCATCTCTCTTTCGGAGGCAAAGCTTCTCCTAGCCGTCTCCGCCTGGCCCAGCCCCATGTTCCTGTCAGGGTATCTGCGGTCTTTTTTAGAGCCGTCTGTCTCCTTCCCCCTGGTGCTGGCATCAGTCTATCTGCCTCTTCTGCCCCTGTCTCTGGCAGCAGGCCGTCTCTATGGGGTTCGCAAAGCCTCAAAAATCTCAGAGAGGAGCTCCTGCCAAAAAACTGACAGGGGTTTCTTACGCCCATCAGAACCCCTTTCACCGGCAGCCGGTTTTCCCGGCGACTCTGAGCGGTCGGAGGATACGCCCTCCTTTGACGGGCTGATGATGAACTGCCTGGAAATTATGGCAAAAATCGGGGTGTACCTGATGATCTTTTCTATTCTGGCCGTCTTTCTCGGCCATTTTTCCCCTCCGGGAAGCTTCCTTGGTCCCTGTCTTCTGGGGGCTGTGGAGATGACTACGGGAATCCGGGAGATCGCAGCCTCCATGACAGGCGTTCCGGCTGCTGCCGCCATGCTGGGCTCGGCTGTGTTCGGCGGCCTCTCCGGCATCTTTCAGGTTTCTGCCGTCATAGGGCCCCGAAAGCCCCATATCGAAAAAAATGCCGGACTCTCCATCCGGCATTATGTACTGTGGAAGCTCGCTCACCTCGTCCTGTCCACGGCTCTGTTTATTCTGCTGTCATCTCCTGGTTAGGCACCTCCGGCTGCTGCACCAGGCTTCCGGCCAGCTCATTGCGGTTTGAGGAGACAATGTCATAGCTGGACTGAAGGGAGGATGCAAAGGAATCAAAGCGGCTCTGGGCCTCATCCATGGAATGCTTGATAATCGTCTGGAGGCTTCTCAGCATATCATCCGTATACTGAACAGCTCCCTGGCGGATGCCGTTTGCCTCTCCCACTGCATTGTCCACAATAGCCTGGGCCTGAGCCTGGGCGTTCTGAATAATCCCCTCCGCCTCAGCGTAGGCTCTCTGCATAATCTCGTGCTCATTGACCAGTTCATTCGTCTGAGCGGTAGCCTTGGCCACCATGGCGTCAGCCTGAGAGCGGGCTTCCTGAAGAATCGCATCCTGGTTGCTGATAATCTTCTGATACTTTTTAATCTCCTCCGGGATACGAAGACGAAGCTCTACCAGAAGCTCCTCGATCTCCTCCTTATTTACAAGAATCTTCGTATTGGACAGAGGCTGGAATTTGCAGCTCTCAATATATTCTTCAATTTCGTTGATAATCTGTTCAATTCTGCTCATAGCACTCAATCTCCTTTACCCTTCTTACCGTTTCTGAATGACAGAACACTTTTTCTGCACTTCCCTCTCTACCGCCGGATCCAGAAATGCCGAGATATCTCCTCCATACATGGCGACCTCCTTGGCAATACTGGAACTTAAGTATGCGTATTTCAGGTTTGTAGTCAGAAACAGTGTGTCAATTTCCGGGGCGATCACGCGGTTCATCTGCGCCATCTGAAGCTCATACTCAAAATCTGTAACCGCACGCAGGCCTCTGACAATCACCTGCGCCTGATTTTCCCGTGCAAAGTCGATCAAAAGTCCGTCAAATGACTTAATCTCCACATTCGGAAGCTCCTTTGTCACGTCTTTTAACATCTTAACACGTTCTTCCACAGAAAACAATGGAGATTTTGCACTATTATTGAGAACCCCCACGATCAGTCTGTCGAAAATCTGGGAAGAGCGCTCAATAATGTCATAATGCCCCAGAGTTACCGGATCGAAGCTGCCCGGATATATGGCTGTTTTCATATACTGTTTTCTCCTTTAGTATTCAAGAATCCCCCAACCGCCTGGCAGGAGTAATAAATAAATGCTTGTTCGTCTTGTATTCCTTTACGCGGCTGATGCAAAATCCCAGAGACGGAATGTAGGATGTGTCCGTTTCCCTGGACGCCTCTGCAATGATCAGCGTATTCTCCTTTATAAGCGGTGAGCCTGACAGGCGTTCTAACACCTGTTTCTCGTAAAGGTGATTGTAGGGCGGATCCATGAAGATAAAATCAAAGGACATCCCTCTCTCCTCCAGACGGTTCAGAGCAGTCTGCACATCGCAGTTCATCACCATCGCCCTGTCCTCCAGATGGGTTGTCTTTAAATTGCTGCGGATCACCTCCACAGCCTTCGGGCTGTTCTCAACAAACACTGCCAGCTCGCCGCCCCGGCTCAGGGCTTCGATGCCGATTCCCCCGCTTCCGGAAAAAAGGTCGAGAAAACGGCAGTGGTACAGCTCATCCTGAATCATATTAAACAAGGTTTCCTTTATCCGGTCTGTGGTGGGCCTGGTGTCCATCCCTTCCGGTGCCTTTAAAAGCAGCCTTCTCGCGCTGCCTGCTATTACTCTCATATCTTTGTCCTGCTGTTCTTTTTTGACAAAAGGATTCCTGCCTGTTCGTCAAAACATATTATAGTATGTAATTCTATTATATACAAGCCAAAATTTTACGAACAGGCCATGTTTTTGGCTGTTGCAGCGTCCGAAAGCGTCGTTTTTGCAGTTTCGGGAAGGTTCTGTTTCGTTTCTTCAACTAATAAAAAATATTTGCGCGTTCTTCTGCCGAACTCAGGCAGACACTGGAAATCTGCACAAAAGATGCCAGTGTATTATTGCGTTTTAAACACATAATAGGAGTGTAGCATAAAAAACAGCCCATGAAGACAAGACAAAATGAAATAGAGCATGGGCAAAAGTCAGATGAAAAGGAGGGTTTGTTATGTCTACAAATAACAACACAATGAATGTACCAGAGGCTAAGGAAGCAATGAACAGATTCAAGATGGAGGTTGCCAATGAGCTTGGTGTTCCGTTAAACAGCAACGGATACAACGGCAACTTAACTTCTGCTCAGAACGGTTCTGTAGGCGGATATATGGTTAAGAAGATGATCGAGGCTCAGGAAAGACAGATGGCCGGCAAATAAGCTGTTTCAGACACAGCGCACACAGCTTCAGAACACCTTGCATGACAGAGAGTGAAAGCTCTTTTCTGTAGGGCCACAGAGGCAAACAAAAAAGGAACTGCGGACAGAGACAATTCCTCTGGCCCAGTTCTTTTTTGCTGTTTATTCTGCCGTCCTGCCATGTTTCCTCCGCACCATGGAGCGCAGGCCGGAGCTGATGGAGGGTGCAGACCTCTATCTCAGGCTCAGAAAAGCGCAGAGGTTTCCCCGGCGCTCGGCGTTTCTTCTGTGTGAAAACAGAAGCTCGGGGTTGCAGTGGGTACAGATATTTGTCACAGAAATATTTGCCGGCCGGATTCCGGCCTCCAGAAGGACGATCCGGTTGGCCTCCCACAGGTCAAGGAGGTATTTGCCGTTTTCCTTTTTCCTCAGAATGCTTTCCCTGTGTTCTTTTCCAAAGCTGTCGGCAAAGACCTCGGCCACCTCGGGCCCCACCTCATAGCAGTCTGCGCAGATGCTTGGGCCCACGCAGGCGATCAGGTCCTCCGGCTCTGTCCCGAAAGCCTCCTTCATAGCCTCGGCTGTCTTCTGTCCCATCCGGTTTGCCGTGCCCCTCCAGCCGGAATGTGACAGCCCGATGGCCCGGCGGACCGGATCCAGAAAATAGAGGGGAACACAGTCGGCAAAGAAGGTCACAAGGGTGAGCCCGGGAATGTCCGTGATAAGTCCGTCCACATCCCTGTAATCTCTCTCCCTCACCACGCCCTTTCCGGCATCCTCCTCTGTGACGCGGCGCACGTTGGTCGTGTGGGTCTGATACGTTAGAACCATCTTTTCCCTCTCCACGCCGAGAGCTGCCGCCATCCTGCTGTAATTTTCCAGCACATCATCCGGGTTGTCCCCCCGGGTAAAGGAAAAATTCATCGTCGCAAAATCCCCTTTGCTCACACCCCCCAGGCGGGTGGAAAAGGCATGGGCCACCAGTCCCGTTTCCTCAAGAGCCGGAAAGGACAGATAGGGGACTCCCCGGCTCTCCCGAAGCCTTAAAACGGCCCTCTCGTCTTTTTTCTTAAAATGAATTTCCATGGGTTTTATTCTCCTGTTCTGTTGGGCAAAAGAGGTTCCGAGAGGCTGAATCTTTTACGGTCAGAAGGCATCCCGCAAAAGCCTGAAGTCACTTCCCAGAATCGCTACCACGTCAAAACGGCAGGGCTGTTCCGGAGGGAGCCCTCTTGCATAGAGGTAGAAGGCAGCGGCCTTCCGGATCTTTTCCTGCTTTCTCTCATTTACAGCCTCTGCCGGATCTCCGGCAGCCAGATCCTTTCTGTATTTTACCTCCACAAAGACCAGCGTGTCTCCCTCTCTCGCGATAATGTCAATCTCTCCGGTCCTGCAGAAAAAATTCTTTTCCAGAATCACATAGCCCTGTTTTTCCAGAAAGGCGGCAGCCAGATCCTCATACCTGGCCCCTCTGGCCCTGGTACTCTTCCTGCCCGCCGGGCCCTTCCTTCGTTTTTCTTCCTGCATTTCTATTCGCTTTCCAGCTCCTTTGCCTCCCGCTCCATAAATTTCTTCAGAAAACTTCTCCTGTGAATCGGGCACATGCCGTGCTCCCTGACAGCGTCCAGATGAGCCTTCGTCCCGTACCCCTTATGCTTGGCAAAGCCGTATTCCGGGTACAGCCGGTCGTATTCTTCCATCATGTGATCCCTGGTCACCTTGGCAAGAATACTGGCAGCCGCAATGGAAACGCTCTTTGCGTCGCCCTTTATAATCTTCACCTGCCTGCTCTCGTCAATGCCTGGAATCACCACCGCATCATTGAGAAACACGTCCGGCCTGACAGACAGCTTTTCCACTGCCTGGCGCATGGCCTCGTAGGTGGCCTGAAGGATATTTATCTCGTCAATGACAGCCGGGCTTACAATGCCCACACCAAAGGATACCGCCTTTTCCTGAATCTCCACAAACAGCTCCTCTCTGCGCTTTTCTGTCAGCTTTTTGGAGTCATTGAGATAGAGGATCTCACAGTCCGTCGGGAGAATGCAGGCCGCCGCCACCACCGGGCCGGCCAGGGGGCCACGTCCCGCCTCGTCGATCCCGCAGATAAAGCCGCAGGAGGCATATTTCCTTTCGTATTCCTTCATCCCCTCCAGGCGGAGAAGTTCCTTTTTAAGCTTTTCACCGCTCAGTGGCTTCATACCTGCGCTCCTTTGTCCTGCTCTCTGCCATCCGGAAATTCCAGGGTGATTCTTCCCAGCTTTCCGCTCCTGAAATCATCCAGAAACAGGTTGGCCGCCTTCTTCAGATCCAGCTCATTTCCCTTGAGAAGGCAGGAGCGCACTCTGGCAATCTGCTCCAGCACCTGGTAGGGCTCGTACTTCTCCCCGGGCACCAGCTGGTAGCGGGCCTCCAGCATCTCCCGGTAATGAATCATCAAAAAGTCTGCCAGCTCCGCCGCCAGCTCTGTCTTGTCAATAATCTCGTCATTGATAGAGCCGATAAAGGCCAGATTCAGGCCGACTGTCTGATCTTCAAACTTGGGCCAGAGGATACCCGGCGTGTCTAACAGCTCCAGCGTCCTGTTCAGACGAATCCACTGGTTTCCCTTTGTCACGCCCGGCTTATTCCCCGTTTTTGCGCAGGCCTTTCCGGCGAAAGAATTGATAAAGGTGGATTTTCCCACATTGGGGATTCCCACTACCATGGCGCGGACCGGGCGGTTCTTGATTCCCCGCCTTCTGTCCCTCTCGATCTTCTCGCGGCAGGCCTCCTGAACCATGGGATGAATCTGTTTTAACCCCATTCCCGTCCGCGCATTGATTTTGATCACATGGAAGCCTCTCTCCTTAAACCAGGAGGTCCACTGTTCATTCATTCTCTCGTCTGCCAGATCCGCCTTATTGAGAAGAACCATCCGCCCTTTTCCCCTGGCCAGCTCGTCGATGTCAGGGTTTCGGCTCCCCAGAGGCATTCTCGCATCCACCAGCTCAATCACCAGATCGATGAGTTTGATGTCCTCCTTCATGGCTCGTTTGGCCTTTGTCATATGGCCCGGATACCACTGTATATTCATAAATTCGTTTCCTTTACTGACTTTTGTTTGTATGGTCTGCGGGAATTTTTCCTTTCCGCCGCAGTGCGATCCCCGCGGAGCGTTTTTATATAACAGGGAACGAAGTTTCCTGTTATATAGAGAAAGGGACAATTTTCATTGTCCCTCTGATTACAAGAATTATTTAACTAACTCTTTTACCTTGGCAGCCTTGCCAACTCTGCTTCTTAAGTAGTTTAATTTCGCTCTTCTAACCTTACCGCGTCTCACTACCTCGATGTTCTCAACAGATGGGGAGTGTACCGGCCATGTTCTCTCAACGCCAACGCCGTTGGAGTTCTTTCTTACTGTGAAAGTCTCGCGGATGCCGCCGTTCTGTCTCTTAATTACTGTTCCCTCGAAAACCTGGATTCTCTCACGGTTTCCCTCTTTGATCTTAGCGTATACCTTAACTGTATCGCCTACGTGGAACTCCGGCACTTCTGCCTTTAACTGTGCGTTCTCAATGTTCTTGATAATCTCGTTCATCTAAGTGAACCTCCTTTAAAATCTTTGATGTTCTTAATACAATGCGTAACAGAGGACCATCTCTTTATTTCACGAGTATAGATTGTACCACAGAATTTCTGCCCGCGCAAGGCTTTTTCTGCAGATTTTCTGACTGATTTTCTGACTGGTTTTCTGACTGGTTTCCGGCGCGGAGTCTGGAAAAATTACAGAGCACTTCCGCCTCCGTTCAGGTACCGGAACACCTCTTCCAGGCTTTCTATCCTGTAGTCAGGCTGCACCTTTCCCTTATACGGTGTGTAATCGCGGCTGAGCAGGCAGGTGTGGACTCCCGCTGCGGCCGCTCCCGACACTTCGCTGGGGCTGTCGCCAATGTGGAGAATCTCCTCCGGCCTCACTCCCAGTGTCCTCACAACCGTATCGAAAAAGGCTCCGTCCGGTCTTCCCTTGCAGATATGAAGCTCGTCAGAGAGAAAGACCTGCTCAAATGTGACGCCCTCTTTCTTAAGTCTCTCAAGGACTCCCTCTGCCATAAGGGGGCTGGCATCGCTGGATAGAATCAGGCGATACCGTTCCCCCAGTTTTTTAAGCACCGAAACCACATCCTCATACACAGGGGCCTGGCTGTGATTTTTCAGGATCACCTCCGCCATCTGTTCCCTGGAGACGCCGAATTTTTCTCCTCCAAACCCGGTAACACGGAGCACCTCCTCTGAACAGCGCAGATACATCTCCTCCATGTCCAGAAATTTCCTTTTCCTGAACGAATCCCGCAGGAGCTTTCCGTAGGCGCTCACAACCGCCTCCGCTCCCGTTCTGGCACGGCGTTCTGTGTAATGCTCCCCCAGGATTTCCTTCCAGATCTCGGGAATCCTGGCATTCACATCTGCCAGAGTCTGGAACAGATCAAAGCTCAGCACCCGGTAGGACGCGCGGGCTGCCTTCTCCATCCCCCTTTTCAGGCCGTCGGCATAGGCGCTCTCGGCCTTTGTGAGGACTGCTCCCTCCATCAGCTCCGGCCTGCGCTCCATGGTGCGGCGGATGGACTGCTCTCTGCGCCAGGCCTCAATCTTTTTGTGATCCCCTTTAAGCAGCACCTCCGGCACCCGCTTCCCGCGAAATTCCTCCGGGCGCGTATACTGAGGGTACTCCAGCAGATTATCGTGAAAGGATTCAAACTCTGCCGACTCGTCATTGTTCAGCACTCCGGGCACCAGGCGGGAGATGCAGTCAATCATCACCATAGCAGGAAGCTCGCCGCCTGTCAGCACATAGTCTCCCACAGACAGGTAATCCGTCACAATCAGCTCCAGAGCCCGCTCGTCGATCCCCTCGTAATGGCCGCAGAGAAACACCAGCTCCTCCTCCCTGGCCAGCTCCTCTGCGATTTTCTGGGTGAATACGCGGCCCTGGGGCGTCATGTAGATCACTCTCGGCCGCTTTCCGATGCGGGCTGAAAGGGCTTCATAGGCCTCCACCACCGGCCCCGGCTGCATGACCATCCCTGCACCTCCGCCGTAGGGATAGTCATCTACATGGTGATGCCTGTCAGCAGAATAATCACGGATATTGACCGCCTCCGCGGTGATCAGCCCTTTTTCCATGGCGCGGCCGATAATGCTGTTTTTCAGTCCTCCCATCACCATCTCGGGAAATAATGTCAGTATATGGTAATTCATTCCATCCTCCTAAAACCTTCCCCTGCCGGGCTACAGATCCAAAAGTCCGTCCATAATGTGGACCAGCACCCTGCCAGCTTCCAGATCCACATCCAGAATACACTCCTTGATGGAGGGGAAGAGGTATTCCTTGTGGTCCTTGCCCTCGATCACATACACATCGTTGGCAGCCGTCTGGAGAATATCCTTCACGGTTCCGAACTCCTCCCCCTCGTCCGTCACAACGGTAAGGCCGATGAGATCCACGATAAAGTTTTCGTTTGGGGCCAGCTTCACCGCCTTGTCCCTGGAAACCAGCAGATCCTTTTTTCTGAAAGGCTCTACCTCGTTGATGCTGCCAAACTCCTTAAATTTCAGGATTGCCATTCCCTTAAAAAATTTTACCTGCTCCACGTGAAGAAGGATCTTCTCTTTTCCTGTGTCCAGAAATACCTCCTTCAGCTTTTTAAATCGGTTTATGTCATCGGTTGTGGGAAATACCTTTACCTCACCCCGTACGCCGTGCGGCGAGGTGATCACTCCCACCCGCAAAAACTGCTCCATATGCTCTCTCCTCTGAAACTTCCTTCCGTCTGCCTGTAAAAGCAAAAAGCCGTCTGCTCATAGGGCCGGCGGCTTCGTAGTTACTGAATCTCTACAATAACTTTCTTATCTTCTTTTGATGCGGCTGCTTTTACAACAGAGCGGATCGCCTTTGCAATCCTGCCCTGCTTTCCAATCACCTTACCCATATCGGAAGAAGCGACTGTCAGCTCAACTACAATCTCGTCATCTTTAACAGATTCTGTAACTGCAACCTCATCTGGGTTGTCAACCAGCGCTTTTGCAATCACTTCCACTAATTCTTTCATACCATTCACCTCGCTGACCGGAAACGGCAGGGCCGAAACCAGCCTATGAAAAATGCCTTTAAAAGGCATTCTTCATACAAGCTATTTACTGGATACCGGCGATTTTTAAAAGCTTTCCAACAGTCTCTGTTGGCTGAGCGCCTGTTGCTAACCACTTCTTAGCAGCTTCCTCATCGATCTTGATGGTGCTCGGCTCTGTGTTTGGATCATAGTAGCCAATCTCCTCGATGAATCTTCCATCTCTCGGGGATCTGGAATCTGCAACAACAATTCTATAGAAAGGTGCCTTCTTCTGGCCCATTCTTCTCAGTCTCATCTTTACCATTTCAATTTCACCTCCTTGTAGTGAGTCTTCTATAGGAAATGCTTGCGCATTTACTAACTAAAAGGGGAGCTTCATCTTTCCCATCAGACCTCCGAGACCGCCGCGGCGCTTGCCGCCCATCATGCCCGGAAGCTGCTTCATCATCTTTTTCATCTGCTCAAACTGCTTGACCAGTCTGTTTACCTCGGCAATGTCCACGCCTGCGCCCCTCGCAATGCGCTTCTTTCTCGACGGGTTAATCAGGTCTGGATTGCTCCTCTCCTCCTTTGTCATAGAGAGGATAATCGCCTCCACCCGCTCCATCACTTTCTCGTTGCCGTCCAGATCTACGTCTTTTAGCTGGTTCATGCCCGGCATCATGTTCAGAATGCTGGCCATGCCGCCCATCTTCTTAATCTGGCGCATCTGGTCGAGGAAATCGTTGTAGTCAAACTCTGCCTTTTTGAGCTTCTGGGAAAGCTCCTTTGCCTTCTCCTCGTCGATCACGGCTGTAGCCTTGTCAATGATGGACATAATGTCGCCCATTCCGAGGATTCTCGACGCCATCCGGTCCGGATAAAACTGCTCCAAATCGGAGAGCTTCTCGCCCATTCCCACATAGAGAATCGGCTTTCCTGTCACTGCCTTGATAGAGAGGGCTGCACCGCCTCTGGTATCGCCGTCCATCTTTGTCAGGATTACGCCGTCAATGCCAATCTTGTCGTTGAACATTCCGGCTACATTGACCGCATCCTGTCCGGTCATGGCATCCACGATGAGAAGCGTCTGGTCAACAGATACATTCTCCTTGATCTCCACCAGCTCGTTCATCATGTCCTCGTCAATATGAAGACGGCCGGCCGTATCGAGGATGACCACATTGTTGCCGTTTTTCGCTGCGTGCTCGATGGCAGCCTTCGCGATATTTACCGGCTTGTGGCCCGTTCCCATGGAGAACACGGGAACTCCCTGCTTCTCTCCGTTGATTTTGAGCTGTTCAATGGCTGCCGGGCGGTAGATGTCACAGGCCGCAAGGAGAGGACTTCTTCCCTTTGCCTTCAGCTTTCCGGCAATCTTGGCCGTAGTGGTCGTCTTACCGGCTCCCTGAAGTCCGGCCATGAGAATCACTGTAATCTCATTGGCAGGCCGCAGGGCAATCTCCGTCATCTCGGAGCCCATCAGCTTTACCAGCTCTTCATTTACAATCTTTATGACCATCTGTCCCGGATTCAGACCGTTTAAGACATCCTGTCCCACTGCCCTCTCCTGAACAGAATTGATAAACTGTTTTACTACCTTGAAGCTGACATCCGCTTCCAGCAGGGCCATCTTAACTTCCCTGAGTCCGGCCTTCACATCAGCCTCCGACAGTCGGCCTTTTCCAGTCAGATTTTTAAATACATTCTGCAGCTTGTCTGCAAGGCTCTCAAAAGCCATCCGGCAACCTCCTGTCCGTCACAGTATCCTGTTACAGTTTGATAATATCGCTGGAAATCTCCCCAATCCTGTCGATCAGGGCCTCGTCTCCACTCTCCCGAAACCTCCTGGTCAGCTCGTGAATTTCCTCCACCAGCTCCCTGGTTCTCTGGAACTTTCGGATCAGACCGAGCTTTTCCTCGTATCCGGCCAAAGTTTTGTCGCATCTCTTTATCAGGTCATGGACACCCTGCCGGCTGATTCCCTGCTGGTCTGCAATCTCACTGAGAGACAAATCGTTAAACACGGCATCCTCATAGATTTCCTTCTGGTGGTCCGTCAGGAGTTCGCCGTAGAAATCATAAAGCAATGTCTGTTCCACAATTTTTTCCATTTCAATCACCTGCATCATCATAGCATAGGGCCTGCCTTCTGTCAAGCATTTTTGCTTTACAGTCAAAAATATTTTTCAGAACCTGTTTTTAAGAATCATCTGTCCCTGTTTTTTGACATCCGATCTTCTGCAAGCGCCCCATAGCAGCACAGATCTGAGAGGCCCTGGTTGTTTCTTCCTGCCTGCCTCATCGTCCCCTCATAGCGCATCCCGCATTTTTTCATCACCTGACCGGAATGAGGGTTGTTCACATCGTGAAGGGCTTCTATGCGGTTTGCACCTACCGTATCAAAAAAGTAATCCATCACGCAGCTGAGGGCCTCTGTCATGATCCCCTGGTGCCACCACCGCTTTCCCAGGCAGTAGCCCACCTGTACCATAGAAATACTGTCATCGTGCTTTACCGCGCTGATGCTGCCGATGGGCTCCCCGGCAGATCCTTCCTCTCCCTTTAATACTATGGCCCACTGATAGCAGTCTTTTCTCTCATTCCCATAATCTCTCACCCACACTGCCAGCGTTTTTTCAGCGTCCTCCAGACTTTTGTAGGGCTGCCAGGTCAGAAATTTTGTCACCTCGCCGTCACTGGCCCAATTTTTATACATGGCAGGCGCATCGTCCTCTGTAAACCGGCGAAGAATCAGACGTTTTGTCTCCAACCGTTTCGTTCCGCTGTGATTCATGGATATTCCTTCCTTCTCTGCTTTTATTTTTGCAGCCATTATACCATATCCTCCGGATATGGCAGCCTCCGGCGGAACTCAGCGCCCGGCTTTCAGCAGTGCATGCTGAAACCGGTATGCGCAGGTATAATGCCTGCTTGCAGCCATTATACCATATTTTCCCTGTCTGCAGGCTTTTGAGTCTGTATCTTTTTGCTCCTCTGTCCTTCTCTGTGCGGTTTCTGCATGTGCCAAAGCAAAGCGGCCGCACTTCCTGTACCAGTTAAGAATATGAGGCCGGCAATCAGCCACAGGCCGGATATTCCGATTTTATCTGCAGTAAAGCCTGCGAAACAGCTGGCCAGAAAGCCTCCTATCTGTATGGCAAGCCCTCCTCCGCTGAGGGCTGTAGCCCGAAGAGCCGGCGATACTGCCCGGTGGACTGCACTGCTCTGGGCCATGGAAAAAATTCCGAGCAAGAAGTAAAGAAGGAGATAAAACATTGAAAAAAAGAGAACTGTCTCTGACCTGCAAAGAAGCAGCAGAACTCCTCCCGTCATCAGACCTGACAGCGCAAAGGCCGGGACGGCTGTTTCCTCCTTCAGATATTTTCCGGCAGCCAGACTTCCTGCCGCAGAGGCGGCGTAATAAAAAAATCCCAGAACGCCGGGAATCCAGGAATCCTGTGCTCCCGGCAGAAGCCCCGCCAGCATCGGCTGCCAGTATGTCTCCATGAGTGCCAAAGAAAAACCTGCAAACAGAGAACTGCCAAGAAGAATGGGCAGACCGTTTGACAAAAGCTCCCAGAAAGCCCTTCTATTTTCTCCCGTTTCCTCTCTGGCCGCCAGATGGTTTTCTCCCTTCCGTTTTGCCTTCTCCCGCACTCCTTCGTCCTCTGCATGACCCTTATAAGACGCCTTGTTCGCCCCTGCCTCTGCGGTAAAGAAAAGGGCGCAAAAGAGGGCCGCTGCCGTCAGTATCACTGCCCCAGTCAGTACAAGCTGGCTCGCCGTCTCTGCCGAGTGCCTCCCGCCGGCATAGTTCAGAACACCTCCGAGAAGGGCTCCCCCTGCGCAGCCTGAAATTTCTGCCAGCTCCAGGTGCATAGCTCCTCTCTCAACTGTAATGGTTCCATCTGCAATACAGGAGTCCATGTACAGTGCGTCCATGCTTCCGCTGGAAAATGCTCCGGATGCGCCGTAGAGAAAGAACGCTGTACAGACTGCCCAAAAGGAACGTCCCTCCAGCATCAGAAGCAGGGCTCCCAGCCCTACAGCCTGCGCCGTAATAAATACCCGTTTTCTTCCTGCACAGTCGGCGAGCACCCCGCTGGGCACTTCCAGCAGAAATGATGCGGCTGAAAAAACGGCAAACGCAGCTGAGAGCTGTGAAAAAGTCAGTCCCTTTCTCAGCACAATCAGGCTCAGCACTGCGGCCAGCGCTCCCTTCCTGGCAGCCTCCAGTCCCAGCGCCAGAAGCGCTCCCCAAAAAATTCTGTTTTTTCGTATCCCTCTGCCCATTAGCTTTTGCTCCTCTTTCTTCTCTGTATCCTTTTCTATATCCCTGTCACCTCTTTTCACCTTTTTTCCATCCATTTTCAGCCTGGCAGAAAATCAGGCCATACTCGCAGGGTACCGTCCCTTCCGAGGGTATTGAATACTCTGATAAAAAATCTGCCAGCCTGCGGCGAAGCTGTGCGATCTCCTCCTGTTTCAGATAAACGACGCCGAACATAGCATCCCCCTTCTCAGGGTTTAATTCCTGGGATTTCTTCTCCGCCTCCCGAACCATGTTAAAAAAATGTTCCTCCAGCTCGTTCATGGAATTTCTTACGAGTGCGTCTCTCATCTGACCGGCTGCCGGTTCCGTTTCTTTCAGATACACATCCACCGGCGCTGCGCGGTAATATTTGGCTGTCAGGCCATGAATCTTCTCTGTGTGGGACAGTTCTACAAGTCCCACCTTTTCAAGAGCTGCCAGATGGTGCCCTGTGCTGGACGGGGCCACATGAAGGCAGTCTGCAAGCTGCTTGGCCGTCATTCCAGACGGCTCCAGGTAGAGGCAGTGAAGAATCTTCTGCCGGAGCGGATGCATGTAGGCTCTCAGTTCTTTTTCCGTGCGCAGATAGAGTTTTTTCCTCCCTGCCGCAGATCTCTCCTGATCGGAAATTTCCTGTGATTCTGTTCTTGGCGGTTTTGATTGTCTCATCTAATCTTCCTCCTCGTGTTCCCTTGATTTCAATTCTCCATTTACCCCTGCATACTGTTTCCAGATATGTCGATCATAACATAAATTGTTATGTTTGTTTTTTGATTATATCATAACATTTTTTGTTATGTCAATCCTGACTTTTCTCCCGCACGATCCCAGGTTTCCATTTTTAACGGAATAAAAGCAATTGAAAAAAATAATGCCCGCAGGAACGCAAACACGTTTTCATTGCAGGTGACAGCGGATGAAGATATAATATACCTGTTAATCAGAGTCGGAAAGGGAGAAAAGAAAGTTGAAAAAAACAATTTTATTCGTGGTTTTACAGCAGTATGCGGACTGGGAGGCGGCATATATTTCTTCTGCAGTAGCTATGTTAGGAGAGGGACAGTATGAAATCAAATTGGGATTCTACACCGCACCTATGCCTGAAATGTAAAATTTCATTCACACAGAACGCGTGCATCCCTGCATTCTGTGAGAGACTGGCTGCAGATGCAGGACAGTATGGAAAAGCGTGCAGGCAGAAGAGGTATGATTTACCGTATACCTCTTCTGTCTGCACGCTTTTCCGCTATCCTGTCGTTTTTTCCAACTGCTCCGCACAGCAGGGCAGAATTGGGATCCCAGAGTTTTCTGTTTTCCTCCACCCTTCTTCTGCTGTCGTTGGCATAGCAGTACAGACAGCCGCCGGGGCAGGTATGGTAGGCTCCTATATCTGTGCTCTCCACGCAGAGACATTCCCCTCTCTGGCCTTTTGCTTTTCTCGTCTCCACACTCCGCCCTGCCGCCCGTTCCAGGAGCTCCCTGCTGATGCAGCCGCTCTTCTTTACTCCAAACCGGGACAGATCACAGGCTTCCGCGCAGGCGCAGATCTCCATTCCATGTTCTGCGGCAATTTCCGACAGAGCGCTGACAAACGGACCGAATGCGCCGCTGTCAGGCATGGTTCTCAGTTCTCCTCCATATGCTTTCATATTTCTCTTTACCTTTGCATAAAGATCCAGAAAACTGATGACCACCCGTCTGGTATATCCCTGAAGCGCCTCTGCAATCTGCCCGAAGGCCCTGAGATGGTAATCGGCCGTGTACCTGTCAGTAAAAAAGATCGGATCGTATCTCCACACGACTCTGTCTTTCCCAACCTGCGAGGACAGCTCCCTGAATATAGGAATCATGCACTCTTTTTTATGCGGAAATCCCGGCTCTATGTCTCTCCCGTATCCGGTCAGCGTAAACTGAAAATAAAAGGGAATTGGATCAAGAAGCCCAAGTTTTCCGAGCATCGGGCCTGGATTTTTGGTCCAGAATACGATACACTCCACCGCTTCCGGCGTCATGGGAATTCTGCTGAGCTGATGCGGGTTAAATGGGTTCCTGACCAGACAGCTTCCCTCCCTGAGCCTGCCAAAAAACCACTCACTGTAAAAGGCCGGAATATCCGTCCTTCTGCTGACGCTGAGAATCAATGAATCCACCTCCCTAAGTCTCACTGACTTTAAAAAAATTTTTTTGTCCCAACTTTTTTGTTCCCTGCTCCGTCTATACTATAGAAATAAAGAAAAGGAGAGATTTTCTATGAAAAAAAAGTATTTAATTCTTCCATATCTGTCAGCAGCCATGCTGCTTTTCACCGGCTGCACCGGCAGCGCGCCTGACACCGGAACTGCATCAACCTCAGCTGCCCTGGAATCTTCGCTCTCTGAACAGGAAACGGAAGATTCTAAGGAAAGTTCCAGTGAATCCTCTTCGGCAGAAAGTGAATCCGGGATACGTGTAGAGAAGGGAGAAACGTACCAGGATGGAAATGAGAGAGTTTCAGCAGACATTGCCCGGCCTGTTCTCGTGGACAAATCAGGGGAGGAGCTGCCTGCCAACCAGGAAATTTCCTCCTACATTGACGGCCTGATTGCCGAATATGAGGAGGCCAGAGATGAGGCAGGCGATAAGGGGCATTATTCCGTTTCCTCCGCCTATGAGGTTACCCACGACGGGACACGTTATCTCTCCCTCCGCATCATCACCACCCGTATTATGGCCAGCGGAGCCGAATCTTTCAAAACCTATACAGTGGATAAACAGACAGGGGAACTCTTAACTCTGTCTGAACTGCTCGGAAGCGAGGAAGCTCTGAAAGAAGTCAGCGATAATATCCTGAGCCAGATGAAGGAGCAGATGGAGGCAGATAAGAATGTAACCTATTTCCTGGATCCTGCCACAGACGGTTTCTCCGGTCTGACAGGCGAAGAGAGCTTCTATCTGTCAGAAAGCGGCTCCCTGATAGTAGCCTTTGACGAGTACTCTGTGGCTCCCGGCTCCATGGGAGCTGTAGAATTTACAATTCCCGAAAGCCTTGTCGGCACCTTTGACTGATTTTTGACAGCCCGCCGCTGCTTGACAGGCAGGCATTCCTGCCGGCAGCGGCCGTCTGCCTGTCGCTTTTCTCCCTTTAAACGGGTTTAGTCAAAAAGCCACCAGGTCGGCGGGGCAGCGACCTCCATGCCCAGCTTCTTCTGAAGATTCATGGACTCGTCATTGCCCTCAATGATCTGGCAGAACGGGATCCTTCCCTGCTCTACAAAGCGGCGGATCAGATAAGCCTCCAGACGAAAGCCTATCCCCTGCCGTCTGTATTCCGGCACGACTTCCAGAAGCCCCATGCTTCCTTCCAGGTGTTCTCCCACAAAGCCGGCCAGATTTCCATTCTGAAACATTCCCCACATCTGTCCCCTGGAAATCAGTTCCTCCACATACTCTCCGGGATCTTCCATGGTCGTGTAATGGCTGCACACCTCTTTTGCATGTTCCGGCTTCAGGCGGATAATGCCGCTGTCGTCAAATGCAGGCGGCTCTTCCTTCATCCATGCAGCCTGACTGGTGGCCACACTTGTGGAAAAGTGATACTCTTTCTGAATTTCCTCGGCCAGTTCTCTGTTATGCACAGCGAACTGATGGTATGTATTCTTTTTCAGGATATTCCGGCACGGCTCCAGATTGTCTGCCGCAATCATGCAGGTTCTGCTGTCTGTCTCGTAGATCATAACGCCGTCCTCACAGGCGTACAGGATCTGCGCATTTTTTCTCCTGACTGCCTCTATCATATCCACATGGGCCAACAGCCCGCGGCGGCACAGCAGGGAAACTGCCCTGTCTTCCTCATCTGCCCTGTTCAGCCCTCTCTCTTCCCTGAATTCCATATTTTTCTCCTCCTGACCATTTTTCTGCACCTGTATGCTCCTCCTGCAGCCCTATTTTCAGCCGCTTTTTCGGAAACCTGCCCCAAAGCCTTCTCCGTCCTGTTTTCGCCCTCTTCCCCTCTATCCCGGAATCTGCATCAGCCAGCGGTTCTGCTCCTTCATATACAGCAGATGCACCTGCATCCACAGACCGTGGAAAAAAATCCGGCAGCCGAATTCATGAAAGGGAATCCCTGAGTAGTGCTTTTCCTCCTCGTAATCCACCTGTATCGTCTGGATTGTCTGAAGCTCCCCGTTTTCGTCCTGAAATTTAATCAGACGCGGAATCGGCCTGCCCGTACTGGTAAACCAGCAGCCGCAGGCAACTGCAAGCTGTCTGCCCCTCAGCCGGCCGCTGTCTTTATCCTGTATGCCGAAGTCTGTCTTAAATACCATTCCTATCCCCTCCTGAAACTGTGAGGCAAATCGCCGCCCAATCAGAACATACGTTCTTTTGAGTTGATTATATCAGATTCACACAGGCGGTTCAAGATACATTTTATGGAAAACCCGTCTTCTATCACTGCAGAAAGGAAAAACTGAGCTGTTCATACTCTGTCTTTTTCTCGATTTCAGGGAAGGGCCCTTCCAGGAACCCGGCAGTCTTTCTGCCGTCCTTCAGCCATTCCCAGGCGCAGCTCTTCTCTATGATGAGAGGCATGCGCTCGTGTACAGGGAGCATGGCCTGATTGGCGCCGACCGTTAAGATGACAAACTCATCTCTCTCCTCACCGGCCTGGTAGCATCCGGCCAGAAGAAGGCTCTCTCCCGCCGGTCCCGTAAAGGTAAAACGCTCTCCTGCCTGATTCCACTCATAAAAGCAGGAGGCCAAAGCCAGACAGCGGCGCGCTTCCATACATCCCCGAAAGCTGGGCTTTTCCATAGCCGTCTCCGCCCTGGCATTAAAAAGAAGCCGGTTCTTCTCCCTTCCGGAAAATCCCCATCGTTTCTCCTCTACCGCAAATTCCTCACCACTCCAGACCAGAACGGGAGCAGTCCTGCCTGGGCAAAATTCCTCCCCTGCCTCCATGTGGGCCTTTCTCCCTGTTTCCGCTGCGGCTTTCAGAGTCTCTCGGCCCCTCTTTTTCCACAGACCTCTCTCCTTTTCCCAGCCAGAAGTCTCCCAGCCTGTGTTGCTGCAGTCTTTTCCTCCTGCCCTGCGGTTCCATAAAGCAAGCAGTTCTCCTATTTCTCTGACTGTCTCTCCATTCAGATAATAGCGGCCGCACATAGACATTCCCCCTCCTCTCATTCTCTCGCAGTCCCACTTGATACCTCCGGCAGTATCTTTTCTTCTTTCATGTCTGCCGTCCTTCCTGGCTTCTGCAGCCTCTGTCATAAAGTATACCACAGTTTTTCTGAATCAGTCAGGCCTTTGTCTTTCCAAAGAAGCCTGATAATCTTCGTGCTGTATCTGCGCTGCCAGGCAGGGAAAAGGCGGGGAGAAGCCTTCCGCACAGGTGTGGTTAAAAAAAGCCCTGTAAATAAAGGGAAAATCCAATATTTACAAGGGTTTCACGAAAGTGGAGATAATGGGACTCGAACCCACGGCCTCTTGAATGCCATTCAAGCGCTCTCCCAGCTGAGCTATATCCCCAAATATTTAATTCTTCTGACAGGTCATATAATACCATAAAAAATCTGTTTATGCAAGTTTTTTTCAACTATTTGTTCTTTTAATCTGGCCGCTGCCCCTGTCTCTTTCCTCCTTTTTCATCTGCCTGCGCGGCGCAGGCTGCAAAATATGCCATGTCTGCTTTCTGAGTAAGCCGGCATTTCCAGTGTTCACCTGTCCAGAGCTGAAACCGGAAAAACCAGTGCGATATACCTCTATCGTCTGATACAGAGAGCTTTCAGACAGATACCGGAGCACTCCAGTGCACTTTCGCCTGCCTGGAAGTCTCCGGCCTTCTTTTTCTTCTGTCCGCCTACTTCATCAAATCATAGACAATCGCTGAAAAGGCAGCCACTCCTTTTACCAGCACCTCCTCATCCACATCAAAGCGGACCGTGTGCTGCGGGGAGGCCATTTTCGTCATGGTTCTCATATACACGGCCTGTCCTCCCTGCTCCTGGACACGGTTCATCATAAATCCAATGTCCTCGCTGCCCCAGTTTCTCGCGTTGGGGTTGCTGCTGACACGGTACTGGGGAAGGTGTTCCTTTACCATGTTCGAAATCCGCTCAATTAACTCCGGGCTGCTGACCTGGGACGGAGCATGGCCTAAAAGCTCCATCTCACAGGTACATTCCTCCATAGCGGCGGCCGCCTGGCAGATCTCCCTTGCCCGTTTGTCCATATAGTCGTTAATCTGCGTCGTCTCACCGCGCACCTCCATAATCAGCATGGCCTCGTCGGCTATCACATTGCTGTTGCTGCCGCCCTTTATGACCCCCACATTGACACGGCTGATTCCCTGGCTGTGGCGGGCGATTCCTGAGAGTCCCACAGTTGCATGGGCGGCAGCCAGAACGGCATTTTTCCCCTCCTCCGGAAATCCCCCGGCATGGGCTGACTGTCCGTGAAATAAAACCTGATACTTGCAGGTGGCCAGAGAGCCGTAGGTTCCCGGCGTAATATCCCCGTCATCCTCCCTGTCATCCGGCGCCACATGGGTTCCGGCAAAATAGTCCACTCCGTCGAGATGCCCGTTCTCCACCATGGCGTAGGCGCCCTTTGTCCCCTCCTCCCCAGGCTGGAACAAAAATTTGACAGTGCCGTGAAGGCTGTCTTTCATCTCTGACAGCAGCTTCGCCGTTCCCAGACCGATGGCCCCATGACAGTCATGGCCGCAGGCATGCATCATCCCATGGTTGACAGAAGAAAAGCCTTCCCTGTACGGGCGGTGCTCCTCGTCGGAGGCCTCCGTCATGGGCAGAGCGTCAATGTCAAACCGCAGGGCTGTCACAGGCCCCTCGCCGCAGCGCAGAATCCCCACGACTCCCGTGTAGCCCTGCCCCATTTCCTCTGTCAGAAATTCCTCCGGCGCTCCCTGGCTCTTTACCTTCTCGAAGTGTTCTCTGAGCGTTTCACCGTCCGGCACAGCCATTCTGGCTCCCTCCCGGCAGACGCTTTTTCCCGTCAGCACCTCCAGCCCCAGGCTCTTCAGATACTCTGCAATTTTGGCGGAGGTGCGCATTTCCAGCCACCCTGTTTCCGGATACCGGTGAAAATCACGGCGAATCTTCGTCAGCTCCTCTCTCTCACTTTCTGCCATTTTCGCAATCTTCTGATACATATCCTCCCTGTTCTCAGAGGTATTTTTCATCTCTGATTTTTTTATCTCCGCATCTTTCATCTCTGCATCTTCCATGACATTTCCTCCTTCTCCTGCTTCACAGAACCTTTTTCCGGCACTTACACGTACATTTCCGGGGGCATCCGGTCGTCTTTTGAGAGAGGCCGGATCACCCGGCAGGGATTTCCCGCCGCAAACACGCCGGAAGGGATATCCCTGGTCACCACGCTTCCGGAACCGATCACCGTGTCATGCCCAATCGTGACGCCGGGATTTACGGTCACCCTTCCTCCCAGCCATACATTGTCCCCGATCGTGATTGGACGGCAGTATTCCAGATTGTATTTTCTCCCCTCCGGGTCAGTCCTCACATTCCGCTCCCCGGCAAGCATCGGGTGCACCGGCGTGAGAAGCGCCAGCCCCGGCCCGGCAAACACCTGATTTCCTATGTGAATCGGCGCGCAGTCAAGGAAAATGCTGTCAAAATTAAAGTAACAGTTATCGCCGATATAGGTATTGCATCCATAGTCAAAGCGGATACTCGGCTCCACACAGGTGTCTGCGCCCAGATGGCCTAAAAGCTCCTCCAAAATCTCCCGGCGGGTGGCGCCCTCGTCCTCGTCCGTCCTGTTATAGCGGTTGGCGGCCTTCCTTGCAGCCCTTCTCAGACGGCTCAGATAGTCATCTGACGGATCATACAGAACACCCTTTAGCATTTTTTCATATTCTGTCATCGCGTTTCTGTCCTTTTCTCTGTTTTCAGTGTTTTGTCTGCACGTATAAATATACTATATTTTTTTCCTTCTGCCACTGGATTTAACAGAAACTTTCATTTTTTTCCTGCCCTTTACTATCCCGTCCTTTCGCCGGCCTGCTTTATTTTTTCTTGATTCAAATGACAGATCCGGGATCATTGTGTATAATGAAAACGTCTTCTGCCTGTTTTCCCTGTTCCTCCTGCGGAGTACAGGGCAGGCAAAGTGCAGAAATTCGCGAATATATCAGGAGAAAATAGATGAACAGAAATACAGATGATTTAAGAGAAAACCGCTTAAACAGGAAAAAAATTCTCGTGATCGGCTCCACCTGTGTAGACATTATCATCCAGATCGATCACCTTCCCAGAACGGAGGAGGACATCCATCCCACCGGCCAGTCCCTGTCCCTGGGCGGCTGCGCCTACAATGTGGCCAACATGATCCGGCTTTTCAACGCTCCCCTCACCTTCATCTCCCCGGTGGGCACCGGCTTCTACGGAGAATATGTGGAAAAGGAGCTGAAAAAGCGGGGCTTTGAGGTTTTCGTCCATGTGCCGGACCGGGAAAACGGCTGCTGCTACTGTCTGGTAGAAAAGGGCGGGGAGAGAACCTTTATGTCCTGCCATGGGGCAGAATATACCTTTGACAAGAAATGGATGGAGCCCTTTGAGAATACGGACTTTGACATGGTTTATGTCTG
This sequence comes from Clostridium sp. M62/1, assembly GCF_020736365.1. Classification (NCBI taxonomy): domain Bacteria; kingdom Bacillati; phylum Bacillota; class Clostridia; order Eubacteriales; family Clostridiaceae; genus Clostridium; species Clostridium sp. M62/1. The sequence goes on from NZ_CP085988.1 coordinate 2,351,908, forward strand.
CGGGCTGGAAATTGAGGAGCCCACCGGGCTCAGCCTGATTGAATATCTGGAGCAGCATCCAAAGCGGGAGCTCTTCTATGCCCCGGGCCCCAGAGGAATCCAGATCAGCAGGGAAAAAACGGAGCGCATTTTCGCCCTCCATCCCATTCTCCATATCAATGAGTCGGAGGCCTTCGCTCTCTCCGGCTGCTCTTCGGTCACAGATGCAGCCCGCGCCCTCTCTGAGCGGACAAAGAACACGGTTGTCATCACCCTGGGCGAACAGGGTACCTACTGTCTCGAACGAAACGGCCTCTCCTATCTGGAGCCCTCAAAGCCGGCCCGGGTTGCGGACACCATAGGAGCCGGAGATTCCCACATCGGCACTCTGATGGCATGCCTGAGCCTGGGGCAGGATATGAGAGAGGCCATCCGCACCGCCAACCGGATCGCCGCAGCCGTCGTGGAAGTTCAGGGCGCCTCCCTGTCTGAGGAGGAGTTTCTGGCAGCTCTTGGGCAGCAGAAACGATAAAAACGGCGGAGCAGAAACCCCACAGGTCTGAGAAAAACACGGCCGCAGTGTCTGAACGCTGTCCTTCGCGCTCTGACACTGCGGCCATCCTTTCAAAACTAGAGCATATCTTCATACTTCTTAGCTGCTTCCATAAATGGTCCCATCTCCTGTTCCAGCTCTCTGCGGATTTTCTGAAGATCCGCCTTCACCAGCTGCTTTCCTCTCACCAGAAGCTCCCCGTTTACCATCACAGTGTCCACATTCGATGCATTGGCAGAGTAAACCAGAGCCGAATAGGGATTATAGCAGGGAAACATATTGACGGAATCCGTTTCCACTATCACCAGATCTGCCTTTTTTCCCGCCTCGATGGAGCCCAGCTCCTGTCCGGCTCCCAGGGCCAGAGCCCCTCCCATGGTTCCGATTTTCACAATGCCGTCGGCCGGGAACAGGCTCCTGTCATGGTAAGCCGTTTTCTGGAAATCGGCAAAGAGTTTAAACAGGGTAAAAAGATCCAGGGTATTTCCCGAGGAGGCGCCGTCTGTGCCAAGCCCCACAGGGATCTTTCTCTTAAGCATGGCAGGGACTGGCGCTACTGCCCGTCCTCCCTTTGTGTTGGAACCGATACAGTGGGCGACAGACGCCCCTGTCTCTGCCAGCAGGTCCATATCATGCTCTGTCATATAGACACAGTGGGCCAGCAGCGTTCTGCGGCTTAAAACTCCCAGCTCATGCAGAAATTCGGTGGGCGTTTTTCCCTGACTCTTAAACTGCTCCATTTCAAAATCCATCTCACTGGAGTGAAGCGTATAGAGGGTGTCATATCTGCACGCCAGCTCATAGGACTTCACCAGCATTTCAGGGGTATTGCTGTAGGTGGCGTGGGGGGCGATAAGGGGATGAACCAGTTCACTGTCCTTCCACTGGCGGATAAAATTCTCCCCGTAGGCCAGCCCTCCGTAGGGCTCGCCGCTGTCGCAGGTTTTCTGGCCGATGACTGTCTCTCCAAGCCACCCTCTCATGCCCAGCTCCTCGCAGGCTTCTGCCACCTCATCCTCGAAATAATACATATCCACGAAGGAGGTGACACCTGCCAGAAGCATTTCACAGATGCCGTACCGGGCCGCCAGGCGAACCAGGCGTCTTGTCATGGCATCGTTTTCCAGGGGGAAGAGGAAGCGTCTGAGCCTGTCTGCGCAGTCATCTCCCAGGGTTCTGAAGGGCATCATAGACACATGGCAGTGGGTGTTGATAAGTCCTGGAAGCAGGATTCCTCCCCGCCCGTCAATCACCTCTGCTCCCTTCTGAAGCAGATTTTTCTCAGAGCTGTCTTCCCATTCCCCTGCTTCAAGGATCCGGCCTCCCTCTGTCAGAACATAGCCGTTTCGGTATACGCTATTTTTCTCATCCATGGTCAGCACGGTCACATTTTTAATCAGTTTCTTCATTCGCTTCTCCTTTCGGGATTTCTCCCTCTTTCACTATGTCCTCTTCCGCCGGTTTTGCTTCTTACGTCTCGGTCTTTCTGTTGATATACTCGGTCCTGATTTTCGAGTAGGCAAACTTCTGGCTGGAATAGAGGCCGTAATATCCGGAAAGCGTGAAGCTCACCGCGATGGACAGGACAAAGTAGGGCATCGCCTCATAGCCAAACATCTCAAAGCCGATAAGCAGCGTGGAAATCGGGCAGTTGGTAACGCCCACAAACAGGGCCAGCATGCCGCAGGCGGCCATCAGTCCGTGGGGCTGGCCGGTCAGCATGGCAAATGTGCAGCCGAAGGTGGCTCCGATACAGAAGGTGGGCACAATCTCGCCTCCCTTGAATCCTGCCTCCAGGGTCACCGCCGTAAACAGAATTTTCCAGAGGAAGGCCTCATAGCGCACCTCCCCCTCGAAGCACTGCTCAATCAGATGGATTCCGCTCCCGTTATAGTCAATATTCCCGACCAGAATCGTCAGGACAATGACGAGAAAGCCCCCTGCAATCACCCGCTTGTTCGGCGTCGGAAAATACTTTTCATAGATCCTGGCTGTGCGGTGGAGCACGATGCAGAACAGCTCCGACACCAGGGCGCAGAGAAGCCCCAGAACGATGATCAGGAGCGCCATCTTAAGACCGAACTCAGGGATCTCTCCGATGGGAAAGGCCTCCGCCTTAAGCCCCAGATGGCTGGACACAGCCGCGCCGATGAAAGCGGAAAATACGCAGGGGACCAGAGCCGCATAGTACATGACTCCGATGCTGATAACCTCCATGGAAAACACAGCTGCTGCCATGGGAGTTCCGAACAGGGCGGCGAAGGCCCCGCTCATCCCGCACATAACAGCAATTTTTTTATCCTTCTCATCCAGCTTCATCAGCTTTCCGATCTGGTTTCCTATGCTCCCTCCCATCTGAAGGGCAGCTCCCTCTCTTCCCGCCGAGCCGCCGGAAAAGTGAGTCAGCACCGTTCCCAGAAAAACTGCAGGGGCCATGCCCAGGCTGATATCCGAGTTCGTGTAGATGGACTCGATCACCATGTTGGTTCCCCTGTTTTTGTCCTCCTTAAGAATATGGTATATCCAGACAATCAGAAGCCCCGTCACAGGAAGGAAGTATATACTCCACCTGTTTGTTCTGAAATAGTTCCCGGCCCACAGAACACAGTGGCCGAATGCCGTCCCGATCAGCCCGGTGGACAGACCGATGAGGACGGAAATTGCGCTCCACTTGACAAAATAGTGGAGATTTTTTCCCATAGGTGTGTTTTTATTCAGCTGATACATAGAGGTTCCCTGCCTTTGCCTGTCCCTTGTCTGCCCGGCTCATAGTTCCCGCCGTGAGCCGGGCTCTCATGCAGCTTGCTGCTGCTACATTTCATAGATGCTTTTGGACTTTACTAATTTCGGTCTGTAGCCTGCGTCATTTAATGCAGCTACGATACTGTTTTTGTGCTCCGTGCCAAAGGCCTCCAGCGTAATGCGAAGCTCCACAGCCGCATTCCGGTTGATGCTGACAAACTGATTGTGCTCCAGCTTGATTACATTGCCCTGCTGCTCAGCCAGAAGAGAAGCCACCTTGGCCAGCTCGCCGGGCTTATCCGGCAGCAGCACGGAAACAGTAAATACCCGATCCCTCTGAATCAGGCCGTGCTGGACAATGGAGGCCATGGTGATCACGTCCATATTGCCTCCGCTCAGAATCGAGACAATCTTTTTCTTCCTGACATCCAGATGCCGGAGAGCCGCCACGGTCAGAAGGCCGGAATTCTCCACGATCATTTTGTGGTTCTCCACCATATCCAGGAAAGCCACAATCAGCTCTGAATCCTCGATGGTGATAATTTTATCCACGTTTTCCTGGATATAGGGGAACAGAAGATCTCCCGGAGTCTGGACAGCTGTTCCGTCTGCGATTGTATTAACGCTTGGAAGGGAGACCACCTTTCCAGCCTTCAGGGATTCCTGCATACAGTTGGCTCCTGCAGGTTCCACGCCGATGATCTTGATTTTCGGATTCAGGAGCTTGGCCAGGGTGGAAACGCCTGTGCACAGCCCGCCTCCGCCGATGGGAACCAGAATATAGTCAACGGTGGGAAGCTCTTTGATAATCTCCATGGCGATCGTTCCCTGTCCTGTGGCTACGTCCAGATCATTGAACGGATGGACGAAAGTATAGCCGTGCTCATCCGCCAGCTTGTAGGCGTGGGCCAGGGCCTCATCAAACACGTCGCCTTCCAGAACCACCTCTGCCCCGTAGCTTCTGGTGCGGTTTACCTTCATCAGAGGGGTGGAGGTGGGCATCACAATGGTGGCCTTGATCCCTGCCAGCTTCGCCGCATAGGCCACGCCCTGGGCGTGGTTTCCGGCTGACGCCGTGATCAGGCCTTTTTTCTTCTCCTCCTCGCTCAGGGTGCTGATCTTGTAGTAGGCTCCTCTGACCTTGTAGGCGCCTGTGTACTGCATATTTTCCGGCTTAAAGTACACTTTATTTCCCGTCATGTTGGAGAAATGCTCGCTGTAGACCAGCTTTGTCTCGGTTATGACCCTGCTGACTGCCTCAGTCGCTTCCTCAAATTTCTCCAGTGTCAGCTTCTTCTCGTTTTTTTCCTTCTCGCACATCGTTTTCCCAGTCTCCTCTCTGATATAAGGGCGGCATCTTCAGACAGGGCTTCTCTTGTCCTGCGCCGCTGTTTCTGCGTATCTGCTGTTTCTGCGTATCTGCTGTTTCTATGCAGTTTATCTGTTTACATAAAAATATTATGTAAATCAGCGTGACTGTATATTCTGTTTTGAAAACCTATTGCCCAGTCTCTACTGACTTGTCTTATTGAACAGAGCGTTTACGAAATCATTGGCATTGAATTTCTGGAGATCGTCGATCTTTTCTCCGATTCCCACGTATTTTACCGGAATCCCAAGCTCTGACTGGATCGCCACGGCAATTCCGCCCTTCGCTGTTCCGTCTAACTTCGTCAGGATAATTCCCGTAATGTCAGCCACCTCCATAAACTGCTTTGCCTGTGACAGAGCGTTCTGACCCGTGGTTCCGTCTAAGACTACCAGCGTTTCCCGGTAAGCCTCCGGAAACTCCTTGTCAATGATGCGGTTAATCTTCTTCAGCTCCTCCATGAGATTTTTCTTGTTGTGAAGGCGGCCGGCCGTGTCACAGATCAGCACGTCCGCGTGCCTTGACTTGGCGGCGGCGATAGCGTCGTAGATGACAGCCGCCGGATCGGAGCCCTCCTGCTGGGCAATCAAATCTACTCCCGCCCGGTTGGCCCACTCTGTGAGCTGCTCAATAGCCGCTGCGCGGAAGGTATCTGCGGCAGCCAGAATCACCTTCTTTCCCTGGCCTTTCAGCTGGCCGGCCAGCTTTCCCACAGAGGTAGTCTTTCCCACTCCGTTGACGCCGATGACCAGCACAACCGACTTTCTGTTCTCAAACTCATAGGCGTTTTCCCCCAGATCCATCTGGGAACGGATGCTTTCAATCAAAAGCTCCTTGCAGTCTGACGGCTCCTTGATATGGTGCTCCTTTACCTTTGCTCTCAGATCCTCCATAATCGCCATGGTTGTCTGGATTCCCAGATCTCCCATAATCAGCGTTTCCTCGATCTCCTCGTAAAAGTCATCGTCGATGGCGGAAAATCCGCTGAAAATCGTATCGATTCCCGCCACAATAGAATTTCTCGTCTTGGTCAGTCCCTCCACAAGGCGGCCGAAAAAGCCTTTTCTTCCCTCACTCATACTGTCTGTGTCCTCCTGTTATTCCGGTATTTCTTTCAATGCTGAATCCGTCTGATTTCAATATTGTTTCCAATCTGTCCCCTGCCCCATACTGGATCAGAATCTCGTCTTTCCCGCCTTCGCCTGGGCCTCCAGCTCGCTCTCCACCAGGCTGACGGAGACGAGGGTGGAAACTCCCTTCTCCTGCATGGTGATTCCATACAGCCGGTCAGCTGAAACCATGGTTCCCCTTCGGTGGGTGATCACGATAAACTGGGTGTATTTTGTCAGCTTATGCAGATACTTTGCAAAGCGGTCCACATTGGAATCATCAAGCGCCGCCTCAATCTCGTCCAGCAGGCAGAAGGGCGACGGCTTCAGATTCTGAATGGCAAAGAGAAGAGCGATGGCAGTGAGCGCCTTCTCTCCGCCGGAAAGCTGCATCATGTTCTGCAGTTTCTTGCCCGGCGGCTGGGAAATGATCTGGATTCCCGCCTCCAGAATGTCCTCATCCTCCTGGAGAACCAGGGTTCCGTGACCTCCGCCGAACAGTTCCTTAAACACCTTGTCAAATTCCAGACGGATCTGTGCAAACTTTTCCTCAAACTGGAGACGCATTCCCGTATCCAGTTCCTCGATAATCTTGAGGAGCGTTTCTCTGGCTGTCACCAGATCCTGATGCTGAGTGTTCAGGAACTCATACCGCTCTGACACCTCCCTGTAGTCCTCGATGGCATTGACATTGACAGATCCGAGGGCTTTTATCTCTCCCTTCAGCCGGTCAATGCTTCTGTGGATTTCAGGGATAGTCCCCGGCTCCTCCTTTGCCAGGCTGCAGGCTCCCGAGTAAGTCAGTTCATACTCGTCCCACATATAGGAGATTCTGGACTCTATCCGCTCGGCAGCTCTCTCCCTCTGCCCTTCTAGGCGGAACATCTCCCTGTCCAGGCTGCTGATTCGGCCGGACAGCTCCTCCCTGCTCTTAAAAAAGGCTTTCTGACCTGCCAGCAGCTCCTCCTTTCTGGCTGTCTGCTCCGACAGGCTCTCCCGAATGGCCGCGGTGTCTTTCTCCTGCTCCCCGATCTGCTTTCTGATGCTGTCAATCTGGCGTTTTTTCTCCTCCACCGCCTCAGCACTCTTGCCGCTGCCGCTGTCAAGCTCTCTCTGCTCGGCGCAGAGCCTCTCCTCCTCGTTCTTCAGCCGTCTGATATTTTCTGAGATAAAGCTGTCCTGCTGCCGGACATTCGCCTCCGAAAGCTGGGCCTCCGAAAGACGGCCAGCCGCAGCCTCACGGCTCTCCTGGGCTCTCGAAAGCTCTTCTGACAGGCGATTTGCCAGCTCTGTTTTCTCATCGTGCAGGGTCTCCAGCTTTCTCATCTCCTCTGACAGTTTTTCCGTATTCTCTCTGATCTCCCGGAGCTGAAATTCCAGCTCGCGGCTCTCCATGACCAGATCAGAGGAGGATTCCGCTATCTCCTGCCTTTTTCCCTCCAGCCGCTCAAGATTGAGCTCAGAGGTATTTTTTCTGAGAAAGGCCTCCTGCTTTTCTCCCCTCAGGCGCTCTGCCTCCTCCTTAAGCTGGATCTGCAGAGCCTCGTTGGCCGCTATGGACTTGTGGAGCTCCTCCACCGCCTCCAGGGCAGAGCGGCAGGCTGTTTCCAGTTCTGCAATTTCCCTCTGGCGTCCCAGAAGGTTGCTGCTGTTTTTAAAGGAACCTCCTGTCATAGAGCCTCCGGCGCTGAAAAGCTCTCCCTCCAGAGTTACAATCCGCAGCGTATGCCTGAATTTTCTCGCCAGGGCAATGGCGTTGTCGATTCCATCTACCACCACGACACGGCCTAGCAGGTACCTGGAAAGTGCCTGGTATTCGTCCTTCACCTCCACCAGGTCGCTGGCAAGCCCCAAAACCCCGGGTTCTCTCAGGGCCTTCTCCTGGGTAAAGCCCCCTCTGTCGCTGATTCCTGTCAGAGGGAGAAAGGTGGCCCGCCCGAACCTGTTTTTCTTCAGATACTCAATCAGCTCCTTGGCTGTCTCCTCCCGGTCAGTGACAATGTTCTGGATACTTCCCCCGAGGGCCGTCTCAATAGCTGTCTCATATCGTTTCGATGTGGCAATCAGGTCCGCTACCACGCCGTGAATTCCCTTTACTCTGTTTTTCTGTTCCATTACGCGGCGGATGCTCGTGCCATAACCCTCATACCGCTCTGCTAAATTTCGCAGGGATTCCAGCTTCGTGTGGCTGGTGTGGTATTTCTGCTGCTCTGCGCTCAGCCTTCTTGCAAGCTCTGCGCCCTCATCCTCCGCCTCAGTCAGACGGCAGGCGTTGGCCTCCTCCTGGCTGATGAGAGCGGCAAGCTCCTCCTCCACTCCGGCGAGAACGGCCTCCTCCTTTTTCAGCTCTTCCTCCTGAACAGATTCGTCGCTCTTAAATCGCAGGAGCTTCTGCATCACCTCTGAGCGGCGCACATCCACCTGCTCCAGCATGGTTTCATAGCGCTGGCTCCTGGCGGCAAGACCGGCCTTCTCATTGAGGGCGTTTATGATCACAGCCTTTGCCGCCTCTGACTCTCCGGAAATGGAAAGAAGGCGTTTTTCCCATTCCTCCAGCTCGCTCTGAGCGCTTTTCAGGGCAGCTTCGGCTTCCTGAACCTGCCTTCCGGCTTCTGCCTTCTGCTTTTCATACTCAGCCCTCTGGGAAGCCTTTTCTGAAAGCTCCACCAGGATCGCAGCAGACCTGCTCTTAATGTGTTCCTCGTTCATCCGCTCTGAGTTGATCTGCTCCTCCAGGACCGCAATCTGGCCCTCCAGGCTCTCCCTCATCACACCGGCTCTGGAAAGCTGTTCTCTGCCTGCAGCAAGCTGTTCCTCCACAGCCTCTGCCTCTTTTTCCAGGCGTTCATAATCCAGCTTGAGCTTTTCAGCACTCTCCTTCGCATCCTCCAGATCTCCGTTTACTATCTGCTTCTTATCCTCCAGCTCCTTCAGCTGCAGATTCAAAGCCTTATGCTCCAGTAAAAACAGGTTGGCATCCTCGCCTTTCAGCTCCTCTCTGAGCCGCAGGTACTCCTTTGCCGCCTCTGACTGGGTCTTCAGAGGCCCCACCCGTTTCTCCAGCTCTGAGAGAATATCACTTACTCTGACCAGGTTCTGCTCCTCATCCATGAGCTTTCTCTGGGCGATAAGCTTTCTCCTCTTAAATTTGACGATTCCTGCAGCCTCGTCGAACAGCTCCCTGCGCTCTTCCGGCCTGCCGCTCAAAATCCGGTCGATCTGTCCCTGCCCGATAATGGAATATCCTTCCTTGCCGATACCCGTATCATAGAAGAGTTCCTGGATATCCTTCAGGCGGCAGGCACTGCCGTTAATCCGGTATTCGCTCTCGCCGGAACGGTACAGACGTCTGGACACCGTCACCTGGTCATAGGATATGGGCAGCCTGTGATTAGAGTTATCAAGGGTGATCGCCACATAGGCAAATCCCTGGGGCTTTCGTATCTCGGTTCCCGAGAAGATGACATCCTGCATGGTTCCGCCGCGAAGCTGCTTTGCCCTCTGCTCTCCAAGCACCCACCGCACTGCGTCCGCCACATTGCTCTTCCCGCTTCCGTTTGGGCCCACGATGCCGGTGATCCCGTTGTGGAATTCAAAGAGGATTTTATTGGCAAACGACTTGAATCCCTGAATTTCAATGCTCTTTAAATACATACGCTACCTTAGATTCCTTCCCCAGCCTCTCGCTTCAGCTTTAAAATAGCCTGGTAGGCAGCCATCTGCTCTGCAGCCTTTTTCGTGCGGCCGGCCCCTCGGCTGACTTCCCGTTCTCCGATCAGGGCAGCCACCTCAAACGTCTTATTGTGATCCGGCCCCTCCTCTTTCAGAAGCTCATAGGACAGAAGCTCTGTTCCCCTCGCCTGCACCATTTCCTGGAGAATGGTCTTGCTGTCATAGAAGAGCTTTTTATGCTCCATATCATTTAAGACATAATTTAATATAAACTCCTTCGCGCAGGAAAAGCCGCCGTCCAGGTAGATGGCGCCGATCAGAGCCTCCATGGCATCTGAAACCACAGAATTTCTCGTCCTTCCTCCCGTGGCATCCTCGCCTTTCCCCAAAAGCAGATAGCCCCCCAGACCGATCTGCTCGGCACAGTAGGCCAGGGTCGGCTCGCAGACCATGCTGGCCCTGGTCTTGGTCAGGTCTCCCTCCGGCATATCCGGGAATCGGTGAAAAAGAAAATCGCTGGACACGATCTCCAGAACAGCGTCCCCCAGAAATTCCAGCCGTTCGTTGCAGCCCAGCTTTCCCAAATGCTTCTCATTGGCGTAGGAACTGTGGCTCATGGCCAGCTCAATCAGTGATTTATCCTTAAAGCAGTAATGGATTTTATCCTCCAGCTCCCTAAAGTGTTCTCTTGGCATAACTTCCTCCTGTTCCTGTCCGTCAACAGGTTCTATATGATGGGAGCAGCCCCGTCGCCAGAGCTGCTCCTTTTAAGATGGTATTAATTTAACGCATTCCGAATCTGCTGCGCCGCATCTCCCACTGTGGCAATTCTCTCTGCCGCATCTGCGGGGATCTCGATGTCAAACTCCTCCTCAATCCCCATCACAATCTGAAAAATGTCCAGGGAATCCGCTCCCAGGTCATCCACAAACGAAGCGGAGGCTTTAATCTCCTCAGGCTCTGCATTCAGCACTTCGGCGATAATGCTCTGCAATTTTTCAAATTCCATCGTTTTCCTTCCTGCCTTCCCTTTTTCTTCGCGTATATTTTACACACTGTCCTGCGGCAGATCAAGCATTTTCTTTTGTCTCCTTCAGACTTTCAAGGATTTTTTCATTTATCCTCTGCTCTGTGAAGGTAAGGCACTGGATAATGGAATTTTTCACCTCTGTCCGCTTGGAGCTTCCATGGGTTTTTACAACCAGACCCTTAAGTCCCAGAAGCGGCGCTCCGCCGAAGCGGCTGGCGTCGAAATCCTTTAAGGTCGCTTTTAAGGCAGGCTTTACAAGCAGAGCCCCAATCTTTGAGCGAAGGCTCGTCATCATTCCTTCCTTTACCTTGGAAAGAAGGGTGGCACCCACTCCCTCGTAAAGCTTCAGGATTACATTCCCCACAAAGGCCTCAGCCACAATCACATCTGCTCCGCCGTGAGGAATCTCTCTGGCCTCAATGCTGCCTGTAAAGCGGATGTCCCCGCACTCCTTTAAGAGAGGAAAGGTTTCCTTCACAAGAGCATTTCCCTTCTCCTCCTCCGCTCCAATGTTTACAATGGCAACGCTGGGACTCTTGACTCCCATCACATGCTCCATATAGATAGAACCCATCTTTGCAAACTGAACCAGGTGGGAAGGCCTTGCATCCACATTCGCCCCGCCGTCTAAAAGCAGGGATACTCCCCTCTCCGTGGGGATCAGGACAGCTAACGGAGGCCGCTCCACTCCCTTGATCCGGCCCACCAGGACCTGTCCGCCTACCAGGATGGCTCCCGTGCTTCCCGCAGATACAAGGGCATCTGCCTCTTTGCGGCGCACCATATTCATTCCCACTACCAGAGAGGAATCCTTTTTTGTCCTGATGGCGTTTACCGGAGGCTCCTCTGTGGCAATCACCTCAGAAGCTCCGATAACCTCTATCTGTTCCTTATTATATGTATACTTTGAAAGCTCCCTGTTCACAGCCTCTTCCTGGCCGATGAGAAGCACTTTTATCTCGCTCTTTTCTCTGACTGCCTCCACAGCACCTGCCACAAGCTCCGCCGGCGCATTGTCTCCTCCCATAGCATCTACTGCTATTCGAATCATCTTAAATCCCTTCTTTCACCTGATAAACCTGTAATTACTATACTAGAGATTGTCTGATAAATCAACATTTTCTTTCAGTAAATGCATCCAATTACAGCTGTTCATCCCTGATAAGCCTTTCCTTTTCCGTCATCTTCCCAGCTGCCAGAAGGCTACCGCGCTGGCAGCCGCCACGTTCAGGGAATCCACGCCGTGAGACATGGGAATACGCACCACATAATCGCTTTCCCTGATGGTCTGGGCGCACAGGCCTTCTCCCTCTGTGCCCATGATAACAGCCAGCTTTTCCTCTCTTCTGAGTGCCGGCTCGTCAATGCTGACTGAATCGTCGCTCAGAGCCATGGCCGCTGTCTTAAAGCCCATCTCTCTCAGAAGCTCCTGCCCGTTCTCCGGCCATTTTACCTTCTTTCCGTCAAAAAAGGTCCACGGGATCTGAAACACTGTTCCCATGCTCACCCTGACAGCTCTCCGGTACAGCGGATCGCTGCACCCGGGCGTCAGAAGCACTGCATCCATGCCAAGGGCAGCTGCAGAGCGGAAAATCGCCCCCACATTCGTGGGATTCATCACATTTTCCAGAACCACAATCCGCCTGGCTCCGGCGCAGATGCTGCAGGCCTCCGGCATCCGTTTTCTCCGCATGGCGCACAGGACACCGCGTGTGAGCTGAAAGCCCGTAAGTCTGGTCAGCACATCAAACTGTGCCGTATAAACAGGGATATGACCGCAGCGGGCAATCACCTCCCTCCCCTGTCCTTCCACATGCTTTGTTTCCATCAGAAGGGAAATCGGCTCATATCCGGCATCCAGCGCCCGCTCGATTACCTTTGGGCTTTCTGCAATAAAGATTCCCGGTTCCGGTTCATAAAGGTGAAGCAGCTGTCCCTCAGGAATTCTCGCATATACATCCAGCTCAGGTGCCTCCAAGTCCTTTATTTCTATAATATCAGGCATTCCTTCTCTCCTTCTGGTCATCAAATGTTCATCGCCTAAGTTTATGAGACTAGCGTTTATTCTTTTCATAGAGAATCTGAAGGCCCTTCAGGAGCAGATCATCATCCAGGATAATCTCCCTCCTGCAGTGGGGAACAATTCTCCTTGCCAGGCCGCCGGTAGCTACAACCGTCACCTTCTCTCCCAGTTCCTCCTCTATCCGGTCTATAATCCCATCCATGGCCGCCGCTGCGCTGTAGATCACCCCGCTCTTCATACAGTCGATGGTATTTCTTCCGATCACCCGCTCAGGCGGCGCTTCCAGGCTGATTCCTCCAAGCTGTGACGCATGAGAGGTCAATGAGTCAAGAGAAACGCCGAGTCCCGGATAGATCATCCCTCCCAGATACCGTTTCTGCCCATCGATCACGCAGACCGTATTTGCTGTGCCCATATCAAAAATTGCAAGAGGAAGGGGATACTCTGCTATTCCGGCAACAGAATCTGCCACCAAATCTGCTCCCAGCTGGGCCGGATCGTCAATCCGGATATTCAGTCCTGTCTTGATGCCGGACCCGATCACGAGAGTCTCTTTTTTCAGAATTTTCTCGGCAGCCCGCTTAATATTTACCGTAATCTGCGGAACTACGGAGGAGATAATTCCCCCCTCTATCTCAGCCGGGTGGACATGATAGATGTCCAGAACGCTCTTTATATCAATGGCATATTCCAGCTCCGTCTTCGTCCTCACAGTGGAAAGCCGCTCAATAAAATGGCATTTTTCCCTGTCAATGCATCCGACAACAATATTTGTATTTCCCACGTCAATAGCTAATATCATCTGTAATTTCCTCCATTTTCTCCCTATCCATCCTGCGGGTGCTTTTATCATTATAGATGGAGATGAGGGAAAATGCAATCTGAAACCATTGGGATATAAAATTATATCGCTTTTCTTTCCCTCCCTGATGATAAAAGCGCCGCACTCTCCCGGATTATTCCGGCAGAGTACGGCGCTTTAAGAGGCGGTGTCACTGGCCTTTAAACAGCCTCAGGATTTCACTATGTACCGTCGTACGTCTTCTTTCCCGATAGACACTATCTCCACTGTTTACGAATTTTCAGCTGCATATTTCCTATTTGCAGATCTTCTTAAACTCATCTGCAACGAACTGAACCTGTGTTCCGACAATAACCTGAACACTGTTCTTTCCAGGACGGATTACACCTGCAACACCTGCAGATTTGATCTTCTTCTCATTGACAAGAGCCTGATCCTTTACTTCGAGACGAAGACGTGTGATGCAGTTGTCAACGGAAGTCACGTTGGAAGCCCCTCCAAGTCCCTCAAGGATGATAGAAGCTACCTCTGTGTAGTTGTTATTGGCAAGGCTTACGCTCTTCTCGCTCTCTGTATCGTCATCCTCGCGTCCCGGAGTCTTTAAGTCAAACTTCGTGATTACGATGCGGAACACCACATAGAACACGATGAACGCTGCGATTCCCAGCGGAAGAATCAGCCATGTCTTCGCTGCAGCCGGAAGCTGTGCGGAGAAAATAAGGTCTGTAAGGCCTGCGGAGAAAGAAAATCCTGCGCGGAATCCCAGAGCAACCGTAACGCCTGCGAAAATACCGTATAACAGAGCATATACCAGGTAAAGGCCTGGAGCTAAGAACATGAATGCGAACTCGAACGGCTCAGTAACACCGCAGACAAAGGCTGCGATAGCTGCAGAACCTACAAGACCGATAGCCAGTTTCTTCTTTTCCTTCTTTGCGCAGTGAACCATGGCCAGAGCTGCACCAGGGATACCAAACATCATACATGGGAAGAATCCTGCCATGTACATACCAAGGCTCCATGTCACATCTGCAGATGTCTCGCCTGCCCAGAAGTGAGTCAGGTCACCGATACCGATGGTATCGAACCAGAATACATTGTTCAGGGCGTGGTGCAGACCAAATGGGATCAGCAGACGGTTGAAGAATGCGTAGATACCTGCACCTACTGCGTCCAGGCTCATGATTCCCTCACCGAGAGCTACCAGGGCACCGAATACAACTGGCCATACAAAGAACAGAACTGCTGCCACGATAATGGAAACAAGCGCTGTTACAATGGCAACGCTGCGCTTTCCGGAGAAGAAGGACAGCCAGTCCGGAAGCTTTGTGGACTTAAAGCGGTTGTAGCACATTGCACCGATAATACCTGCCAGAATACCGATAAACTGTGTCTCGATCTTGCTGTAGGATAAGTCTACCGCATCGGCTGCAACGCCTGTTAAGGTTGCGACAACTGCCGGATTTAAGAGCTTGGTCATCATCAGCCAGGATACCAGACCTGACAGACCTGCCGTACCGTCGTTGTCATCAGACATGCCCACTGCAACGCCTACTGCGAACAGCCAGGACATGTTGTCGATCAGGGCGCCTCCGGCCTTCACCAGGAAGAAACCGATAATTGGAAGCGTACCTGAAATTTCTCCGCCCTGCATTACTGCCGGACACAGAGCATAGCCGATTCCCATCAGAATACCACAGACAGGAAGACATGCAACCGGGAGCATCAGGGATTTTCCCAGTTTCTGTAAAAACTTCATTACCATAAATAATGAACCCCTTTCCTTTATTTCGCCTTCCGGCGATGTTTTTATCTGAACCTGCCCCCTTGGCAGGAACAAATCATGTTTCTCTCAGGAGAAGCTTAAAGGCTTCTCTTGCTTTTTCTTCACCGGCTCCGTCAAATTCAAACCGGAGCTCTTCCCCGAAAGCGGCTTCCAGACTCAGAAGTTCCATGATGTTTTTGCAGTCTGCCTGCCGTTCAGACCCAAAGGCTGTAATCCGGCAGCCATACTTTCTCGCTTCCATGAATATCTTCGAGGCCGGTTTTACGTGAAGTCCCTCGGGAACTTTTATCCTGGCAGTCAGTGTTTTCATCTCATCTGCTCTCCTGTCCGCTTCCGGCAGCCTCTGCCTACAGCTCGATGATCGGATCCAGCTCCTTCACATCCATTCCCGTATGGCATACCATGTTCGGATAATCCGGCGTGTTGCAGATAATCACGGGAGTGATCACATCGTATCCTGCCGCCTTAATGGCCTCCATGTCAAACTCTAAAAGCAGCTCTCCTGCCTTCACCTTATCTCCCTGTTTCTTGTGGGCCGTATAGTGCTCTCCCTTTAAATTTACTGTGTCAAGACCCACATGAACAATAATCTCGGCACCGTTGTCCGCCGTGATGCTGACCGCATGTTTTGTCTCAAAAAATACGCTTACCACTCCGTCCGCCGGGGCAACCACCCGTCCCTTGGAGGGGATGACAGCAACTCCCTTTCCGAGAATTTCCTGACTGAAGGTGGGATCATTTACCTCTTTCAGGGAAACTGCCTTTCCCTCCACCGGCGCTAAAATCACTTTCTTATCGTCTTTGCCTCCAAACATCTTTTTCAGTGAAAACATCAAACTACCTCTCTTTCTTCAGCTGACTCTAGGTTCTGATTCTTCTGATATGGACAGCCAGATATGCGGTCTCTTCCTCCGTCACATCATGGCTGTATGCATCCTTTATATATTCTCTGAGCTTTAAGCTGCATTCATATTCTTCCGGGTACATCTCTGAAATGAGGCGGTTAAATTCAGGATTTCCGCTGTCTAACAGCTCTCCTGCCACAATCCTCTGAGCCAGAAATCTCAGGTGAGTGACAAACCGCTGGTAGTTCAGAGAGGTTTCATCCAGGCTCATCCCAAAATACTCTGTGACGATTTTCACCACCTTCTGTATCAGGTTCGTAATGTCAATCGTCTCTCTCATGGCTGTGTTATACTCTGCTGTTACCACATGGAGAGCGATAAACCCAGCCTCATCTACAGGAAGCCTGACTCCCACCCGGCGCTCAATAAGAGCAACTGCATACTCTCCTATCAGATACTCTTCCTTGTAAAAGGCTCTGATCTCGTTAAGAAGCGGATTGGAAAACCGGATCTTCTGCCGAAATCTCTCAACAGCAAAATTGATGTGATCCGTCAGGGTAATGTAAATATTCTGATTCAGGCTTCTGTTCAGCACAGTCTTTGCATAGCTTATAATCTCACTGGAAACCTGGATATGCTCTAAAGGCAGGTTGGAGAGAAGCTCCTTAAACCGATCCATGCTGTTCTGGCTGTCCAGGCGGAATATCTTTTCTATCTTTGCCTGGGGAATCTCCCTTCCGGCTTTCATTCCAAAGCCCAGGCCCCTTCCCATGACTATGACTTCCTTCCCGTCTGCATCCAGAGCGCTGACAATATTATTGTTAATGATTTTGTCGATTTTCATAAATCATGCTTCCTCTTCAGGCAAAATAAAAAACCAACCTTGAAAATGAAGTTCCCTGCGGAACACTGCACCGCTCCCTTCCTCATCAAAATTGGTTTTGCCTGCTTACCAGTAACAATCCATAGCTTATTAACTTTCCTAAATTTTACCAAAAATCAGACGATTAGTCAATAGATATTTTATTTTTTGTTTATATTTTTTTAATGATTATCGGATAAATTGTCCTTAAAATCTGTCATTATCCCATCCTTCTGTGGATTTTGTCCTGCTTTTTACTCTGCATCAGAGTCTTATCTGGAGAGGAAGGAGTATCTCTCCCTCATCCCTTCCTCTCCCTGAAATTCCCATAGGAAAACCACAGCAGCACCAGAAAAACAGCTCCAAACGGAAGCAGAAACAGCAGATCCTCTATCTTTTTCATTCTGGGCAGAATAACCGCCGCCAGTATGAGCAGCGGAACCATCCACTTCACCGCAAGCCGCATAAGCCCTCTCCTTTTTGCCGGCACTGCCCCGTCGCCAGCCTCCTCTGGATGCTTCATGGTACAGCATATGACCGCTCCCCACCGGCTGAAACGGCGATAGGCGGTGTACTCGATCCCGTTTAGTGTAAACTCCGGGTACATCCCTTCTTTCGTAATGACCAGATCCTCGTCATTTTTTCTGGCATACTGGCACAGGGCATCCATAAACTCCCGGCTGTTCATGCACATCGTGTCAGGCCTGAAGGAAAATTCCCGCTTGGCCTGTGCCCTGGCCACGGCAATGAAATCCTCTGCAAAATCCACGAAAACAGATCCTCCCCTCTCCAGTTCCTCCATCTCGTTCAGATATTTCTCCGCCTGAAGCTCATCCAGCTCAGTCTCCCGGATCCTACCATAAAATTTCAGCACAGCCTCCAGATGCTTCTTCTCCTTCTCCTGCCTCTTTTTCTGGGCTGTCAGGGCCTCCTGTAGGCTCTGTTCCCTGCTGAGCATTCTTCTGATATCTTCAATAGGCATATCCAGCTTCCGAAACAGTTTGATCCTTTTTAGCTGTTCTGCCTCCTCCTCCCCATATATCCGGTAGCCGTTTTCCGGATTTCGCTTTGGCGAAAGAAGTCCCTGCTTTTCATAGTACCGGATATTCTGACTGCTGATACCCGTCTGTTTTTCCATCTCTTTTATCCCCATCTCGTTTCTGCCGCCCATATCCTCACTCCTCTCCTGGTTCGCTTCCCTCCTGGTTCTTTTCTCTCTTCTGCCGTGCATGCTTCTCTTTTCTTACAGAAATTATAAAGGATATACCAACTGCAAGGTCAAGAGATTTTGCATAAAAACGGCAGGATCAGGCTTCCTCCCGCGCGAACAAACTTCCCTTTCGTCCACGGGGTATGTCCTGATCCTGCCTTCCCGCTTTTCATGCTATTTTTTCAGCGCAGCTGTCACTTCAGCGTAGGCAGCATCCACCTCGGGCATCACCGCCGAAGCCTGGTCCATCCTGCCATCTCTGAGGAACTCTGTCTGCTTCTCCACTGCACGGTACAGGCGCTCAAGGGAGAGATTCCCAGCCACCCCCTTTAAAGTGTGAGCGGCCTCGAAAGCGCCTTTGGCGTCTCCCTCTGCCATAGCAGTCTTCAGCAGGCTGTAATTGGCATCGTCTGCAAATTTTTCCAGAAAGCGGTTGAAAAGCATCTCGTTATTCATAAAACGGCCCAGCGCCTCTTCCACCTGGATTCCGGCTGCCGTCAGTCTGTCATACCTGTCTTTTTCCATCGGTACACCTCCCTTCAGACATTCTGGTTTATTTTCTCCTGATACATCCTGCGCAGCTCTCCCTCCACCTGAAGGAAGCTGTCTATCAGCTCCGGATTGAACACCCCGCACTCTCCGTTTACAATCATCCTGACCGCCTCATCACAGCTGCAGGCATCCTTATAGCACCGTTTGCTGATCAGCGCGTCATAGACATCTGCCAGGGAGACCACCTGAGACCAGACGGAGATCTCATCCCCCTTCAGACCGTCCGGATATCCTCGTCCGTCCCACCGCTCGTGATGATGAAGTGCAATATCGTAGGCGTAGGAATAGGATTCGTGCTCCTTCATCTGCGGAATCTTGGCAAGCAGACGGCCTCCCTGAATGGTATGAGTCTTCATTATCTCAAACTCCTCTGGCGTAAAGCGGCCAGGCTTTTTTAATATGGCATCGGGAATGGCAATCTTTCCCACATCGTGCATAATGGCCGCCAGGGCAATCAGCTCTATCTCATTCTCTGAAAGCCCGTCCCCGAATCTGGTATTCCGCAGAAGAAAGTCCGTAATGTCATGGATTCTGCGCACATGTTCCCCGGACTCATCACTTCTGAACTCGATAGCCGTCGAAAGGGACTCCACCATTCCCACGCTCATCCGGTACATCTTCTTTGTCTGCTCAAAAAGTTCCTCCCGCTGGCGCTCCACCACATTTCCAAGACGCTTTCTGGCCTGAAACAGCTCGATGATGGAATTGACACGCCGTGTGACGATGTGGGGCACTACAGGCTTTCCGATCACATCCATGACTCCCAGGGCGTAGGCCTCCCGCGTCACCTCGTCGCCGGTTTCTGCCGTCACCAGAAAAACAGGCATATGCTCTAAAAGATTCATTTCCTTCATAATCCTTAAAAGCCCGATGCCGTCCAGCTCCGGCATAATCACATCCAGAAGGACAGCGCAGATGCGCTCTGCGTGATCCGCTAATATCGCAAGAGCCTCTCTTCCGTTCTCCGCCTCCTCAATCCGGTAGGAGTCTCTGAAAATTTCCGCCAGAATGGCCCGGTTCATCTCCACATCATCTATAATCAGAAGCGTATCTGCCGTATTTGGAGAGCTTATGTCTGCATTTTTCATTGGTATTCCCTCCTTATTTAGATACATTTTACTGAACTATCGAAAAAAATTCAACCGCGGGAGGCAGAGAGGCAGAAACATACAGAGCAGACCAGCCTTCCGTAGGCAGTCCGTCAGGCATTTTGGCGGACTGCTTTTTCCAGGCGGGACAGGGCGTCAAGCAGTACAGATTTGGGGCAGGCCAGATTCATGCGCTCAAAGCCCTTTCCCTCAGGTCCGAACAGGATCCCCTCGTCAAAAAACAGGTCCGCCTCTGTCATAATCTCCTCCTGTCTTTCCGGCGTCCATCCGAAAGCCCGAAGATCCATCCACTGAAGATAGGTTCCCTGAAGCTTGGCTGTGCGGATTTCAGGCAGGCGCTCCTCCATAAACTGCTTTAAGGTCCGGTGGTTCTCCCAGATCACCTGGATAGCCTCGTCGAGCCAGGCATCACACTTCGTGTAGGCTGCCTCCATGGCCTTGTAGCCCAGGGCATTCACCCTGCCCTCAAAGGAAACCTTTGCCATCTGTGCCTTCAGCCTTCTTCTCCTCTCCTGATCCGGGATGATCACGCAGGAGGCCTGCAGGCCTGCCAGGTTAAAGGTCTTGCTGGGGGCCATGCAGGTCATGGTATTTTTTTCTGTCTCCTCTGAGAGAGAGGCAAAGGAGGTAAAGGTATTTCCGGGCATGATCAGATCGCAGTGGATCTCATCGGAGATGACAAACACCTGGTGTTTGAGGCAGATGCGGCTCACCTCCATAAGCTCCTCCCTTGTCCACACCCGTCCCACCGGATTGTGGGGATTGCACAGGATCAGGAGGCGGTTTTCCGGCTTTGACGCCAGCTCCTCCAGCTTTTCGCAGTCAATGGAGTAGAGGAGGTTTTCCCCCTCAATCAGCGGACATCTGACCAGCCTGCGCCCGTTTTCCTCCACTGCCTTATAGAACGGATAGTAGACCGGAGGCATGACGATAACCCCGTCCCCCTCCTCCGTAAAAGCAGCTACCCCGTGATAGAGGGCGTTGACGATCCCCGGAGTCGTGTAGAACCACTCCGGCCTTGTCTCCCAGCCGTACCTTCTCCTGGTCCATCCCGTAACCGCCTCGTACCAGGAAGGCTCCGCTGTCTGGTAGCCAAGTACTCCCTGGTCGAGACAGTCCTTTAGCGCCTCCACAATCTCCGGCGGATTTTTGAACTCCATATCTGCTATGGAAAAGGGGACAATCCCCCTTTCCACCTGAGGTTTTTTCTTTTTCATCAGGTTCCACTTGACGGAGCCATTGTCGTAGCGGTCCAACACTGTTTCAAAATCGTATTTCACGGTAAATCCTCCCCTTTATCTTCTCAATTATAGTTTCGCCTGCTGTCTGTAATCTCTATAAAGCCAGATCAAACAGAGAGAGCTGATTGCTCTCCGGAAGCCCCTTAAGAAGCCCCAGATCGGCCATCAGATCGGCCACTGTCTTCGTCACCTTCGAGCGGTTGATAAAGTCCTCCTTGGACAGGAACGGACCGTCCTCCGCCGCGAACACAATTCCGTCCGCCGCCTTCTCCCCCAGCCCGTCAATGCTGCTCAGGGACGGCATCAGCTTTCCGTCAATGATCTGGAAGTTTCTGGCGCTGGCCCTGTAAATATCGATGGGCATAAACTCAAAGCCCCTGGCATACATCTCCTGGACAATCCTCATATCCCGCAGGGTGTCCTGCTCCTTTTTCGACAGAGTATCCAGCCGCTTTTTGTAGTCAGCCAGGTGGTACTCCAGCTTCTCCCTTCCCTGACACATCAGCTCATAGGAAAAGCCGCTGGCGCGGATGCTGAAGAAGGCCGCATAGTAGGCAAGAGGATAAAACACCTTACAGTAGGCAATGCGCCATGCCATCATAACGTAGGCCGCCGCGTGGGCCTTCGGGAACATGTATTTGATCTTTTTGCAGGACCAGATATACCAGTCCGGCACGCCGTGGGCTGTCATTTCCTCCTCCCACTCAGGCTTCAGGCCCTTGCCTTTCCTGACGCTCTCCATGATGGTGAAGGACAGTCCCTCCTCCAGCCCCCTGCTGATCAGGTAAACCATGATGTCATCTCTGGTGCAGATGGCAGTCTGAATAGTCGCCTTTCCCTCCTGGATCAGAGTCTGGGCATTGCCCAGCCACACATCGGTTCCGTGGGCCAGACCGGCGATCCGAACCAGATCGGAAAAATATTTGGGCTTTGTGTCCAGAA
Organism: Clostridium sp. M62/1; assembly: GCF_020736365.1. NCBI lineage: Bacteria > Bacillati > Bacillota > Clostridia > Eubacteriales > Clostridiaceae > Clostridium > Clostridium sp. M62/1. The sequence goes on from NZ_CP085988.1 coordinate 2,373,734, forward strand.
GCATCTGCATGGCAAAGTCCGTTCCGAACTCCGGCACGCCGAGGGCCCCCAGAGGGCAGCCGCCGATGTCGTCCGGCGTGATTCCCAGGGCCTCCGTGCTCTGGAAGAGGCTCATGACCTCCTTACAGTCAAGAGGAATGTCCTTAACCGGATCCAGGCCTGTCAGATCCTGAAGCATACGGATCATGGTGGGATCATCGTGTCCGAGAATATCCAGCTTCAGCAGGTTGTGGTCAATGGAATGGTAGTCAAAGTGGGTGGTGATCGTCTTTGAGGTCATGTCATCCGCCGGGTGCTGTACAGGGGTGAAGGAGTAGATCTCCTCCCCGTGGGGAAGCACGATGATTCCTCCCGGGTGCTGTCCCGTAGTTCTCCTGACTCCCACGCAGCCGGTGACAATACGGTTGATCTCGCAGGCCCTCTTTCGCTGTCCTCTCTCCTCGTAGTACTTTTTCACATAGCCGAAGGCCGTTTTGTCCGCCAGGGTTCCGATGGTTCCCGCCCGGAAGGTCTGCCCTTTTCCGAAGATTACCTCCGTGTAATCGTGGGCGCGGCTCTGGTATTCTCCTGAAAAGTTCAGGTCGATATCCGGCTCCTTGTCCCCCTTAAATCCCAGGAAGGTCTCGAAGGGAATATCAAACCCGTCCTTCTTTAAAGGCTTTCCGCAGACAGGGCAGAGCCTGTCCGGCATATCGCACCCTGCCATTCCGGAAAACTTCTTCACCTCCTCGGAGTCAAAGTCGTAGAAATGGCAGTTTGTACAGTAGTAGTGGGGGCTCAGAGGGTTTACCTCTGTGATACCCGACATGGTAGCCACGAAGGAGGAGCCCACAGAACCTCGCGACCCCACCAGATAGCCGTCCTCATTGGACTTCCACACCAGCTTCTGGGCGATGATATACATCACCGCAAAGCCGTTGGAGATAATGGAGTTCAGCTCCCGCTCCAGACGCTCCACCACGATCTTCGGGAGATCCTCCCCGTACATCTCATGGGCCCTGTTATAGCAGATGTTCCGGAGCATTTCGTCGGAGTTCGGGATAACCGGCGGGCATTTGTCCGGCCTGACCGGCGAGATCCGCTCGCACATGGCGGCGATTTTTCTCGTATTGGTGATCACTACCTCCTCGGCCTTGTCGCTTCCCAGATATTCAAATTCCCTCAGCATCTCCTCGGTGGTGCGAAGATAGAGAGGCGCCTGGTCATCGCAGTCCTTGAAGCCTTTTCCCGCCATGATAATCCGGCGGTAGACCTCATCCTCCGGGTCGAGAAAGTGTACGTCGCAGGTGGCGCAGACCGGCTTGTTAAACCGCTCTCCCAGCTCCACGATCTTCCGGTTCAGATCCTTTAAATCCTCCTCTGTCTTCACCGTGCTCTTCTCGTCTCTGAGCATGAAGGCATTATTTCCCAGAGGCTGGATCTCCAGATAGTCGTAGAAGCTGACAATCTTATTGATCTCCGCCTCCGGCACTCCCCGCAGCAGGGCCTGGTAGAGCTCGCCGGCCTCGCAGGCTGAGCCGATAATCAGGCCTTCCCTGTATTTGAGGATCTGGCTCTTTGGAATCCGCGGCCGCTTTGCATAGTATACCAGATTCGAGTCGGAAACCAGGCGGTACAGGTTGATCCGCCCCACATCGTTCTTGGCCAGAATAATGATGTGGTTGGTGGGCATTTTCCGAATCGTCTCCACGCTCATCCGGCTCTGCTCATTCAGCTCATCCAGGTTTTCAATGCCGCGGCTTTTTAACATTTCCACAAATTTGACAAAGATCTCCGCCGTCGCCCCGGCGTCGTCCACGGCCCTGTGGTGGTTTTCCAGGGAAATCCGCAGCTCCTTGGCCACCGTGTCCAGCTTAAAGCGGTTCAGGTTCGGAAGCAAAAACCGCGCCATGGAAACCGTATCTAACACCGTGGGCTCGAAGCTCTTTCCCTGTATCATGGCATTGTGCCTGATAAAGCTCATATCAAAGGAAGCATTGTGGGCCACCATCACCGCATCGCTGCAGAATTCCAGAAACTTCGGAAGCACTTCCTCGATTTTCGGCGCCCCCAGAACCATGTTGTCGCTGATGCTGGTGAGTTTTTCGATCTCAAAGGGGATGGGCACCTCCGGGTTGACGAAGGTGGAAAACCGGTCCACGATTTTTCCGTTTTCCACCTTTACCGCGCCGATCTCGATAATCTTGTTCTTCAGAGGGCTGAAGCCCGTTGTCTCGATATCGAACACCACGCAGGTGTGGTCTAAGGACTGTCCCCTGGAATCCTCTGCCAGCTGCTTTAAATCATCTACCAGATAGCCCTCTACGCCGTAAAGGACCTTGAAGCCGTCCCCCTTTTCCACTGCATGGTTGGCGTCCGGGAAGGCCTGGACACAGCCGTGATCCGTCACGGCAATCGCATCCATCCCCCACTTTTTGGCCCTCTTTATAATGTCCTTCACCTCTGAGACTCCGTCCATATCGCTCATCTTCGTGTGGCAGTGAAGCTCCACACGCTTGACAGGGCTGTTGTCCATGCGCTTTCCGGTGAAATCCTCGCACTTCTTGATGCCCACAATGGAGCCCAGAGTCAGCTCCCCGTCAAACCGGTCAATGGTGGCCACTCCCTTGAGCCGCACAAACTGCCCGGCTGCGGTAGCCTTTTTCAGATCCTCCACAGCCTCCTCCTTTGCAAAGATCTTTACGCCGATGGTATCTGTGAAGTCTGTAATGGTAAAGATAAAGAGCTGTTTGCCGCTTCTGAGCTCCCGAATCTCCGTGGTCAGGATCTTTCCGCGGATGCAGACCTCTCCTACCTCTCCCTCAATCTGGCTGATCTCTGTCAGCTCATCATCGTCGAAGCTGCGCCCGTAGAGTACGTCGGGATCCTCCGCCCTCCTGTAGCCGGAGCGGGCAAACTCCTTCTTTTTGAATTCCTTCTTTCCGTAGGTCCCCGAAGAGCCTTTGGCTGTATTCTTCTCCTTTTTCCCGCTGCCGGAAACTCCTCTGGAAGCGGAAGCGTCCTTTCCGGAAGCTCCTCCGGCTGTCCTGTCTGAGCCGCCGGCTGCATTAACTTCCACCGGCTGCAGCTTTGCTCTGCCGTCTTCACCGGAAGGCAGCCCGCCCTCCGGGCCGTCTGCTCCGAAGAGATCCAGACCGTCCGCTGAGGCCGCAGCCATGCTGTCCAGGTAGGCGCTGTAGCCCGGATCAAAGGGAAGAGGCTCTGAGGGCGCCTCGTCTTGCCGGCGCATCTGGCAGGGCACAATCACCGGGTCCACAGCCCGCTTTGCAGGCTCCCGGTACTCCTCGTCAATCTCCATGGGCAGGCCGCAGCGCTCCACGAAAATTTTCTCCAGGATCCGCTTCAGCTCCGGCGTCCTGTCCCTGGCTATCATCGTATCCTCCAGAGTCAGGCGCATCACGTCCTCCCGCTCAAAGGTACATTCCGCCTTACGGAACATGCTGTAGAGAAGGATGCTGTAATTTTTAAGCTCCATAAGGATGCTGTCCCTGTAGACCATCAGGAGCTTTTCCGGCGTGTACTGTCCGGAAAGACGGTATTTTTCCTGAATCTTGATGGCTACCCGCTTGCCGGGGAACAGCTGCTCCCGGATCCCCTTTTCCAGCCCGTAAATATTCTGTTTGTGAATCAGCCTCGGACTTACAATATAAATGCGAATAGAGCTTCTGTCCCTGGTGGTGGTGACTCTCTCCACCTCCACCAGGTCTAAAAGCTCCCGCAGATTGTCCGTGATATGTAAGTCAGGAAATACTTCTAAAAAAGGTTTCATTCCCCATCACCTGTTTTCTTTGCATTCTGCATCATGGCGTCCAGCTCTCCCTTCAGGGCGCCAAGCAGCTCCTCCTCCGGAACCTTGCGGATCACCTCTCCCTTTTTGATGAGAAGTCCCTCTCCGATTCCTCCGGCAATTCCGATGTCTGCCTCCCTGGCCTCTCCGGGGCCGTTGACTACACAGCCCATGACAGCTACCTTAATATCAAGGGGATATTCCTGCACCATATTTTCCACCTGGTTTGCCAGGCCGATGAGGTCGATCTGGGTGCGGCCGCAGGTAGGACATGACACTACCTCCACTCCGCCCTTTCTGAGCCCCAGTGTGCGCAGGATCAGCTTTGCTGACTTGATCTCCTCCACCGGATTTCCCGTCAGAGACACGCGGATCGTATCTCCGATCCCCTGATTCAGGATGAGTCCCAGCCCGATGGCTGACTTGATATTGCCGGACAGCACCGTTCCGGCCTCGGTGATTCCCACATGGAGGGGGTACATGGTTTTTTTCGCGATCAGCTCATGAGCCTTCACACACATCAGAACGTCTGATGACTTGATGCTGATGACCAGATTGTCATATCCCATGCGCTCAATCATGGAAACCTTGTCCAGGGCGCTCTCCACAATTCCCTCTGCCGTCACGCCGCCGTACTTCTCTATCAGATGCTTTTCCAGGGAACCGCTGTTGACGCCGACGCGGATGGGAATTCCATACTCCTTCGCCTTGTCCACCACTGCCTGCACCCGCTCCTCGGAACCGATGTTTCCCGGGTTGATGCGGATCTTGTCCGCCCCGCACTCAATGGCCGCTATGGCCAGGCGATAGTCAAAGTGAATATCCGCCACAAGGGGGATATGGATGGAGCGCTTTATAGTCTTTAAGCTCTCTGCTGCCTCCATGGTGGGAACCGCCACGCGGATAATATCGCAGCCTGCACGCTCCAGCTCCAGAATCTGGGCGATAGTGGACGCCGCGTCCTCTGTTTTCGTATTGCACATGGACTGAATCAGAATCGGATTTCCACCGCCAATGACGCGGTTCCCGATCTGAACTGTTTTCGTTGAATCTCTGTATGCCATATGAGGCTTCCTCCGATCATTTGATTTGTGTAGGTGTGTGTAAGTGTGTGGGGCATTGGCCGCATACCTGAACAGCCCCGGCCTCTCCTCCCGGCAAGCCGGCTCCCCGAATGGGGAGTCAGAGGCTGCTCAGGTGTCAGTTAAAGTACGTTTATGATATCATTAAACAGGATCACGACCATCAGAACCATCAGAACGGCCATTCCAGCCATGTGGATCATGCCTTCTTTTTCGGGATCTACAGGGCGGCCGCGGAGAGCTTCTATCAGGATGAACACCAGACGGCCTCCGTCCAGGGCCGGGATGGGAAGCAGATTCATGATTCCCAGGTTGGCGCTCAGCAGCAGGCTCATGTTGATCAGGTTCATCAGAACATTCAGAAGGCCATAGCTGCTGCTTGCCTCCACCGTCTTATCGATCATAACCACGATTCCCACCGGGCCGGCCACATCTTCTCTGGATACCTGGCCGGTTACCAGCATCTGCAGGCTCTTGAAGGTTAAGTCTATAATGTAGCGAAACTCGTAGAAACTGTACTGCAGCGCCTCAAACACAGACTCAGGCGCTCTGGGATAGGCGCTTACAATTCCCATCAGATAGCCGCCCGCCTCCTCTGAATAGGCAGGGGTCACATTTGTCCGGTAAAGCTCTCCCTCTCTTTTGTACTCCAGTTCCATGGGCTCTCCCGGATGGAAGGTGTTCTGCATTGCAACTTCCTGGTACAGGTTTATCCGCTTTCCGTTAATTCTCGTGATTACGTCACCTGGCTGAAGGCCCGCCTCGGCGGCAGGGGATCCCTCCTGCACCGCTCCGATCTCCGGAGGCTGACAGCCTGCATAGGCCACCACAGCGATACCGCAGGCCAGAGCGAGGATGAAATTAAACACAGGTCCCGCCGCAATCGTCAGAAAACGCGCCAGCACAGACGCCTCGTGAAAGGCCAGCCCTCTGACAGGTGTGCCGTCCGGCCCATAGCGGACAGGCGGCTCTGACGGATTCCTGCGGCTCTCCAGGACAGCCTGAAGGGGCTCGGAAGGTTCCTCCCCGGAAGAAGCCAGGGCCTCACTCTTTTTCCTGATGTCTTTTTGGGCCTTTTCATCCATGCTCATGCTCTCGGGATCCTCATCCTCCCCCAGCATCATGCAGGAGCCGCCAAAGGGCAGCAGTTTCAGCGAATATCTGGTATCGCCCCGTTTGAAGCTCAAAAGCCTCGGCCCCATGCCCAGGGAAAATTCCAGGACACAGATGCCGCCAAGCTTTGCAAACAGGAAATGTCCAAACTCGTGGAAAAGTATAATTATGCCAAATACCAGAATTGCTGCAAGCAAACTCAACAATCTATCACCTGCTCTCTCAAATTCTATTTTCTTATCCGCTTCTCCTAAAAGTTACAGCTGTTCAGATAATCGTAAGTTTCCTGCTCCGCCGCAAGGATTTCATCCACGGAGGGGTTGTCAATCACCTTATGCTGTCTCATGGCAGCCTCTATCATGTCAGTGATGGCAAGATAACTGATTTTTCTGTCTAAAAACCTGGCAACTGCCAGCTCATTGGCAGCATTAAACACAGTGGGAAGGGAACCGCCCCTCACGCCGGCCTCTCTTGCCAGGGCAAGCCCTCTGAAGTTTTCATAGTCGGGAGCCTCAAAGGTAATCTGCCCAAATTTTGTGAAATCTAACCTTTCGCCAGGCAGGAATCTTCGCTCAGGATAGTAGAGCGCATACTGAATGGGCAGCTTCATGTCCGGAGTTCCAAGCTGGGCAATTACTGCGCCGTCCTCAAATTCTACCATCGAGTGGATGATGCTCTGGGGCTGAACGACCACCTGTACCTGATCCATTGTCACGCCAAACAGCCATTTCGCCTCCATCACCTCAAGTCCCTTATTTACCATGGTGGAGCTGTCAATAGTAATCTTTCTGCCCATGGTCCAGTTGGGATGCTTCAGCGCGTCCTCCACCTGAATCTGTCTCATCTGCTCCCTGGTTCTGCCTCTGAAAGGACCGCCGGATGCAGTCAGAAGAATCTTGTGAATCCGGCTGCCTCCCTCTCCGTTCAGGCACTGGAACACAGCGCTGTGCTCACTGTCCACCGGCAGGATCCTGACTCCCATTTTTTCCGCAAGAGGCATAATCAGATGTCCGGCCGTCACAAGTGTTTCCTTGTTGGCCAGGGCAATGTCCTTCCCTGCCTCCATGGCAGCGATAGTGGGCCGGATTCCGAGCATTCCCACAATGGCTGTCACCACAATCTCAGCCGACGGTTCTGTGCATACCTCGATCAGACCGTCCATCCCGGACACAATCTTCACATCCAGGTCCCTCACAGACTCACGCAGCCTTCCCGCTGCCTCCTCCTCCCATACGGCGGCCAGTTTGGGCCGGAACTCCCTGATCTGCTGTTCCAGAAGCTCCACATTTCTCCCTGCCGCCAGGGCAGTTATCTCTATATCCTTATTCGTGCGCACCACTTCTAATGTCTGTGTTCCAATAGAGCCGGTGGAACCCAGAACTGCAATTTTTTTCATGTCTTCCTCCGTATATTTCATCTTCCCTGGTTTCTTCATTCCACATACGTCTCAGGCTGCATTCTCCGGTCTTATCCTGCCTGTTCTCTTCCGCCTGCTTTCTTTTCCTGCTTTCTTTCTCCTGCTTCCCTCCGCTGCTTCTCTTCTGACCGGGCCGCCGTCCTGAACGCCCCGCTCAGAGACATCAGCCCAGAAAGGTCAGGGCGAAGAAAATGGCCGGGGCGGTAAAGATCATACTGTCAAACCGGTCGAGCACGCCTCCGTGTCCCGGAATCAGATGGCCGTAGTCCTTTACATTGTGGTTCCTCTTGATGGCAGAGGCAGCCAGATCTCCGATCTGTGAGATCACAGCCGAGATGGCGCAGGCGATGGCGCAGGCTGCAGGCGGATTGACAATCTCCGCCATCCTGGAGCCAAACACCGCTCCGAAAATCAGTCCCAGCAGGGCAGCTCCCAGGACGCCGCCGACAGCTCCCTCCACCGTCTTTTTCGGGCTTAAAAGAGGCGTCAGCTTGTGTTTTCCAAACAGCATGCCCACACAGTAGGCGCAGGTATCGCAGCCCCAGGAACTCAGCACGATCAGCCATACCAGATACTTTCCGTCTGTCATTGCCCGCACCTGATACAGGTAGGACAGCATTACAGCCAGATAGAAAATACCGAAAAATGCCACTGTCACCTGCTCCGTTCTGTAGTGGGGAAACGTAATCACATAGATGGCCATTAAAATCATCAGAGCTGCAATCGCCATCAGCACCACATAGTTTTCCCGGTGAAACCAAAGAAGGGCATAGTAAAAAATTCCGGCTGCATAGCCCGCAATACCCGGCGCCTTTTTCTCGATCTCCACCACACGGTAAAGCTCAAACATACCAATCAGGGAGAGCGCCGCCGTCACAGCAAACAGAAGCGCGCCGCCAGTTCCCACGATCAGGACTGCCAGAATCACCAGCACAATTCCGCTCACAAGTCTGGTTGTAAACATGACAAATTCCCCCCTCGCTATTTGGCGCCGCCAAACCGCCTCTCTCTCGTATTATACTGGGCAATAGCTTTTACTAATTCCTCCCGGTTAAAATCCGGCCACAGGCAGTCAGTAATGTAAATCTCGCTGTATGCCAGCTGCCAGAGCAGATAGTTGGAAAGCCGGATCTCCCCGCTGGTTCGGATTAACAGATCCGGATCGGGAATTCCTGCTGTATCTAAATAGGAAGCAACCGTATCCTCTGTCACCGCATCCGGATCAAGAATACCGCTCTTAGCATCCCTCATCATCTGCTTCACTGCTCTTCTGATCTCATCGCGGCCGCCATAATTTACGGCAATCACAAAGGTCATGCCCGTATTGTCCGCTGTCTCTCTTTCCAGCCTGTCTATGCCTTCGATAATATCCTGATCAAACCTTGTTCTGTCTCCGATCATCTTTACCCGGACATTGTTGACCCTGGCAATCTTCAGAAGCCGCTTCAGGTAGTAGCGGAACAGCTGCATCAGGGCGCCCACCTCTTCTACAGAGCGCTTCCAGTTTTCCGTGGAAAAACCGTATACAGTCAGATAGTCAATGCCTAGTCTGGCTGCATCCTCAACCGTTTTCTCCACTGTCACACATCCCTGTTTATGTCCGGCAGTCCGCGGAAGCCCTCTCTTTTTGGCCCATCGGCCGTTTCCATCCAGGATCAGGGCAACATGTCTCGGTATTACCAGTTTTGAAATATCAGTTTCCATATATAACCTCCAGCAAAAACGGGGCAAAACACCAGATAGATGGCTGTCTTATCCCCGAAGCATCTGCCGGCAGAAGGTTTCACTCGTTCTGAATCCATTCTTCTGTCAGCACAAATAAGGGGCAGGCGAACCTGCCCCCCATATTAAACTGTCATAATCTCTTTTGTCTTAGTCTCAACAGCCTTATCAATCTTATCGATCATCTTATCTGTCATCTTCTGGATCTTCTCCTCTGCATCAGATAAGTCGTCCTCGGAAATCTCGTTGGCCTTCTCCATCTTCTTGAAGGTGTCGTTGGCATCGCGGCGGATATTTCTGACTGCCACCTTTGCGCCCTCACCCTTCTTCTTTACATCCTTGGCCAGCTCTTTTCTGCGCTCCTCGGTAAGCTCCGGGAAAATCAGGCGGATCACAGAGCCGTCGTTGGTGGGGTTGATACCCAGGTCAGAGGTGAGAATCGCCTTCTCAATGGCCTTCACCAGGCTTTTCTCCCATGGCTGAATCTGAATCATCCTCGGCTCCGGAACAGAGATATTAGCCACCTGCTGAAGAGGTGTCGGGGCTCCGTAGTAGTCGACTCTCAGCTTATCCAAAACGTGGGGGTTTGCACGTCCGGCGCGGATAGAGCTGAATTCATTCAGCAGCGCGTCATAGGACTTGTCCATCTTTTCCTCAAATATCTTCATTTTCTCCTGCATAAAAAAATCCTCCTGTTATGCGGTAACTACTGTACCGTTTATTTTCCCCTGCATCGCATTTGCAATGCCGTCCTTTTCATTTAAGCTGAACACTGCCATGGGAACATGGTTCTCCATGCACATGATGGAAGCCGTCAGATCCACTACAGCCAGCTGCTTGTCAATCACCTCCTGGATGGTGATTGTATCATACTTTTTCGCATTCGGGTTGATCTTCGGATCGCTGTCATATACGCCGTCGATGGCCTTCGCAAGAAGAATGCAGTCCGCCTCCATCTCGATGGCTCTCAGAGCCACTCCTGTGTCAGTGGAGAAATACGGATGGCCTGTTCCGCCTGCAAAGAACACTACCTTGCCCTGCCTGAAATATTTATTCGCTCTGTCCTTGGAGAAGAGCTTTGTCATAGAGCCACAGGCGAAAGGCGTGAGAATCTCCGTTTCCATACCCGTGCTTCTGAAAATTTCGGAAACGTAAATACAGTTCATCACAGTGGCAAGCATACCGATCTGATCTGCCTTGGTGCGGTCGATGGCATTGCTCTGGCGTCCTCTCCAGAAGTTTCCTCCTCCGATGACAACGCCCACCTCTGTACCGGCATCCACAGCCAGTTTTACCTGCCTGGCCACTTCCTTGACCGTGTCCTCGTCAAAGCCTGTCTTTTTCTCACCTGCCAGGGCTTCACCGCTTAACTTGAGTAATACGCGTTTCATTTCCATAAGTCTGTTCTCCCTGTTTTCTCTTGTTTGTGAGGGCAGCATAAGACCAAACGCAAAGCCGGAGTTCTGACGAAGGCAAAGGCCTGCGAAAGAAAATCCGGCGTGCAGTTTTTTGTATATCTGCCCACTTAGGGCTATTGTACCACAGAATGTGGGGTTAGGCGAGAAGATTTTTTATTCTTTTGCAGAAAAATATAACAGTTCAGCCATATATCTTCTTGCCCGCTTAAAGCGGACAAGAAGTGTCTGGCGTCCGACCTCCAATTCTGTATCTTTTGGAACAGCGGCAGAGATTTCCGTTCCGCTGGAGGTCACAAAAATCTCTGCCTTTTGTTCGCTGATGCTATTTCCAGTATTTCTGCAGATACTCCTCTGCGTCTCCCTTCGAAATCGAAAACTCCTCCATAAGAATACTCAGGGTATCCTCCCTGGAAGCTCCCGCCTTGCGGCAATGACGAATCATAGCTGAGACTCCCTGAGCCATTCCCTCTTTTATTCCCTGAGATAGCCCTTCTTCTCGTCCTTGAGATAGCCCTTCCTGCCGCCCAAACTCATACTCCGTCTTCCTGAGCAGTTCCTTCTCCCTCTCCTCGTCATACTCAAAAATACTCACACTAATCGCCTCCGCCCGATATTTCATCAGGAAATCTCTGAGAATCCCTTCCTTGATACATTCATCCACGGCCCGGCTTACCGCCTCCGCCAGCTCCATCTCCTTCGCATAAGCCCGCACGCGGGCAACGTAGAGGGAGTATTCCTTCAATAGCCGGCATGTGTTCATAAGCTCGTCATTCCACCCTGCGTTAATGTTCAGCACCGTTACTTTCAGCTCCAGATCCGGGTCTTCCACCTTTTTCTCGTAGGCGTCGGAAAGCTTTAATACGCACTGTTCCCCCATGTCATAGCTTCCATTGAAAAAGACAACAAACCGGGGCGCGGGCAGCTTTAACAGGCTGGACGAGTAGATGGACTGATTCGCCAAAAGCATCTCATATTCCCTGGACACATAAAACAGATCCCTGAGCGGCATGTTCGGGTTCCAGGTGGACTGATGTTCGTAGAGATTCAGCTCCATATTTAATAGAAACGCCAGATCGTTTTTGATATTCATGTAGACAGCGTTTTCCAACGTCACGATCTGAAGCTGAGATGCATCCGTGTAGCTTGTATTCCCCACTGCATTATAAAGAGAAAGCAATGCCTCTTTGTCGTTGAAAATCATCCGAAACAAGGCGTCCTTGTAATCACGTCTGGGTGGAAGAAGCTGTTTGTAAGCCCCATTCCTGCGAACCGTCCATTTCTTTTTATTTTTACCCATAGAACCTCCTTTTGCAGAAGGTTTCCGGAGCATTTCAGGAACTCTGCGTCCTGCTGCTGTTAGCTGACAGACTTTCCGACATTCCATCAACTTCCCGTCCTGTCAGAAAACCTTCCGCCTTTGTATGATAATGAATTAGGAAAAAGCATAGATTTTCTGACATTCCAAAGAAGTGAGAAATCAGCCGCCAGACCCACAGAAAAGGCCCGAAATGAATGTATGCTTTTATGTTTTTAGTATACCACAGTTAAGCTTTCGTCCGCAAGAGCTAATCGATTGAGGGATGGGTCAAATAATCGTTAGCACTTTTCTTATATTTATGATGTCAGTTTATTTCTTCTATTTTTAGACAATTATTGCTGAACTTCTTCCATTTGCTTTTTGAATATTCTTGTGCGGGAGTACCGCTGTTCCGGAGGAACGGATACCGCCAATCCAGCGGCAGGAAACCGCTAATCCGGAACAGGGATACCACACTTAATTGATTGTTACCTGCGAGTTCACTCGCTTAAGGCCGGATCTAATCCATATACCTCCCGCATGGATCTGTAATTCGCCGGATCCGTTGGGACGATATTGATCTTGTATGCATCATGCTTGATGCGGTCCAATATCGCTTCCGACAGAGGACTGTCATCACCACCAAGCTGGTCATACCAGCCACTGGGGTCGTACTGGGAACAGAAGATGGTAGATGACTTCCTGCGTCTCCTGTGAAGAAGCTCCAGAATGTCATGCTGTTCGGATTCTGTGGGCTTCAGCAGAAGCCATTCATCAATGATCAGCAGAACAGGGTTAGCGTATTTCCCTTGGACCTTTTTGTATGTACCGTCATTGCGTGCCATCTCCAGTTCCAGAAGCAGATCCGGCAGGCGGACATATTTCGTCTTGTAACGCTGTTTGCAGGCTTCCATCCCGAATGCGCATGCCAGGTAGGTCTTTCCACTCCCAGTAGCTCCGGTAATAAAGAGATTCCTGTGTTCTGTGATATATTCACAGGTTGCGAGCCGCTCAATCAAAGAACGGTTCAGCTTGCGCCCGGAAGTATAGTTGATATTGCCAATGTATGCGTCTGGCTGGTCAAATCCGGCATTGCGGATCAGGCGTTTCAGGCTGTTGCTCTTGCGGTTGCTGTATTCGATATCCACCAGCATTCCAAAACGATCCTCAAAAGATATCTCCTTCATCTTGGGATCATCCATCTGGATGCGGAATGCATCAGACATAGATGTCAGGCGCATTTCAATGAGTTTATCTATCGTGCTTTGTGTAGTCATGGTTCCTTACCTCCTGTAGTAATCAGCGCCCCTTGTAAGCGCATGGCTGCTCTTTGCTGGTTCAGTATGGCTGCTTGCTGCTCCTTTGTCCGGCATCTCCATCTGGTCGCTTCCGGTATCAAGGATGTTCTTGATACTCTTATAACTGGGAGCAGCCGTAAAGGAGAGTGCTTTCCGGCAGGCGGCTTCCAAACGGTCAACGGAATATTTGTCGGCCAGTTTTAAAAGCCCCATACAGCTGCGGTAGGACTGTTGTTCTACGCGTTTGGAGGTAAGGATTGCATCAATTACCTGATAAGTACTGGAGCCGATCCGCTCCGCCCATTTGCGGAAACGGTCGCCGTTCCATTCCAGATACTGCTGGTGAGATGCCGGCATATGCTCTGTGACGGTGCTGTATTGTCCCTTACGTCCATAAAGCCGGCGGTGGGATGCAATCCGGTTGTGATTGTAAAAAATCTCAATTGTCTTATCTGTAACCCTCACATCAACTTTGCGTTTTATATATTCATAAGGAACTGAGTATAGCATTCCGGCAAAGGATATGTGATAATTGAACTGAACGGTGGCTTGTTTCCATTCCGCCAGTTCATATGGGGTGGCAGGTAAAGGTGCCAGGAGTGGCAGTTCTTCGTTGCGGAAGATCTCATACCGGCTGCCCTCTTTCTTTTGAAAAGGGCGATGGCTGAACTCTTCCAGTTTCTGTCGGATTGCTCGGTTTAACTCACTGAGGGAGAAGAACTGCTCATTGCGCAGGGCTGCGGTGATCCAGGTGGGAATATTCCCTACACTGCCCTCGGCATTGGGTTTGTCCTTTGGAGCCCGGACGCGGGCTGGAATAATCGCAGTGCCATAGTGCTCTGCCATCTCCTGATAGACGGCATTGATCCGCTGATCTTTCCAACCCTTGTTGTGATCCACAGCAGTACGGCAGTTATCCGGCACGAGGATCCTGGCAACACCGCCAAAATATTCATACATGTGGACATGCGCAGCAATCCACGAAGGCTGCTTTTCATCCATGAACGCTTCTACGTATGGATACTGGCTGTAAGTCATCACTCCTACGAAAATGTGGGCATCCAGGATTTCGCCGGTATCCGGATCGATGATATGTGCCGGATCTCCGGCCCAGTCAACCTCAACCTGTTCCGCAGGTTTGCGGTTGATATGCATGGTGGCGCGGCGCTTCTGTTCATCCTTCTGGATGTAATAGCAGAACTGTGAGTACATAAGCGGCTCATCCCCGGAAAGGCGGCATTCCTCAAGGTATTCTGTCCAGAGGAGTTTCTTATTTACTCCATTACGGAGAAGCTCCTTGCGGATATGCGCATAATCCGGCATCCGCCTGTTTGATTGAGACTCAGGGCTGTTCTTCTTCGGGAACAGCAGCTGCTCAATTACTGAATCGGTCTGGTTTGGATCAAGCGGCCATGAGATGCCTTTTTCTCTGGCAGCTTTTAAAACCTTATTGACCGTTTTCTTGGATACACCGCAGCTAAGCGCGATGTTCGTCTGACTGAGACTCAGACTGGCAAATCTGATAATCTCGCGGTATTTGGTCATAACAGACGACCTCCTTATAATGTATTTACGCTAAGAGACGCATAAATACATTATAAGGGAAGAAACCACGGTTTCCATGGCTCTGGAATCACGGTTTCCTTTACATCGGAACGCCGGTTTCCAACTTCCGGAATTACGGTGTAAAACTGACCGGAATACTCACTTTTTATTCCTTTTTTAGCAGAATGCTCTTCCAAAGGCCCTCCTTGATGCTGTTCGCATCCCATCCCTCATGCATCGTAAAAACCTTCATTTCCTGCTTAGGAACCCTCTTATGGTATGAATCCTGCATCCGCAGCCATATATCATCCATCTTCTCAAAAAGAATCCCCACCTTCTTTTTTTCTTCCTTCTGCTCTGCTTCCATCTGCTTTACCGCATAGTCCTCCTCTTCGCTGATCCTCTCTCCCAGCTGCTGGATCAGGTTCCATACACCACCATGGCTGATTGTCTGCCCACAGGTATCACTTATCACATCTGCACTAACACGATAAGAGGCTTCCGTTACGGTCGGGGTAATCTTTTCAGCAAGGTTTGTGGAAATCTGCCCGCTCTTTTCCATCTGCATCACCTGATCCAAAAGATAAATATGCGCACGCCTTCCATCCTCCAAGCCTGTCTGACAGACCCTTCGGGAATAGGTTACTTCCCCATATATGGTTTTGATCGTGGTTTTCCGTTGAGTATTCTGGGCGGTTTTACACCGCAATTCCGGAGTATGGGGTTCTTCCGCACAACAATATACACATCCTCCCTAGATAGTATTCTATCCAACTTCTGCTTTTCCCTTCTCCTCTACAATTTTATGTCCTTGTAAAAATCAAAAATTTTACTCTGCTTTTGAATCTTCCCTTAAAATCCAGTCAATAAATTCTCTGACTGCTCCTTCTCCCCCCTTTTTTGTACTGATAAAATCTGCAGCCTCTCTCACCTCTTGAACAGCATCAAGCGGACATCCTATGAGCCCTCCTGTCTCTTTAACCGCTTTCATACATTCTAAATCATTTATATCATCTCCAATATACGCTGTATGCTTATATTCCGTATCATTCATAATTTCTTCTAGTTTTTTTAACTTATTTCCTACATTTTGATATAAATGGTGAATGCCAAGCTCCTCGCATCTTAACTTTAATATATCTGATTCTCTTCCCGTAATAATAATCGGAATAATTCCAGCAGGAATCAATAAATCATGTATACCGCATCCATCTTTAACATGAAAAGCTTTACATATTTCTCCCATAGCTCCCATATATATCTTTCCATCTGTTAAGGTTCCATCGACATCTATGATTAAATATTTCAATTCACTCATACTAATACCTCTGATAATCGCCAGCATAATAGCAGATATCTCGTTCCAAATATGTCTATTCCCTTATGCCGTTTTATTGTAAATACTCGGTGTAATCAAATTAACTTCACATTTTCCGCTCATTGTTTCTACAAATTTCTCAAACATTTCTGTAATTTCTTCGTTCAGCTGCCCAAACTCAGAAATATGGCGTTCATTTTGAAAGGTAATATCTGTATAGTTTTTGTCAGCATCAGTTCTAAAACCATCGAATCCTGCAATAGTTATTTTTCTTGGATTAAGCCGTTTTAAAAGATAAAGAAGCATAATTGTAGAATTCTCAAAATATTTATATCCTCTATTAATTAAAGAGTGGTAATTTACAATCACTGTATTCTCTTCTTTGCATTTTACATTAGAAGATATTATAACTT
The DNA here is from genome assembly GCF_020736365.1 of Clostridium sp. M62/1. Lineage (NCBI taxonomy): Bacteria > Bacillati > Bacillota > Clostridia > Eubacteriales > Clostridiaceae > Clostridium > Clostridium sp. M62/1. Next base: position 2,390,144 of record NZ_CP085988.1, read on the forward strand.
TATGCCCCTTATGCTGCTCAAGCGTTTTATTATACCGTTTTTGGTTTCCAAAAAAGCAGATAGAATCTTTATATTCCGAAACAAAATTGACACTGATAACGATTGGATGATGCTTTTTTAAATAATTCTCTATTTTTCTTCTACAGGTATTTAAAGTATTTCCTGGAGCCATTATAAAAACTTCTCTTCCCTCTATTATCTCCTGCAATTGCTTTACCGTATCTGTATCGTCCACTTTATCTGATATATACTCCATATACAATTTTTCAATCAAATCATAATCATATCTTTGCCGCAGGTCTGGGCTGAGCATTGACAAAAGACTGCTTATGTCTTTTGTTTCCAACCTGAACTTCTCTGTTAGATAGATGATATTATTAGGATGAGACTGATAAATCCCGGCCATCATTGCGGGTATAGAATAGCCCCACCGGTAATTTAAACTGTACGGAACAATGTAATCATCAATTAAATCCAGAATCTCATCAAACTCATAATCATAATTCTTTTTTCTAACCAGATAATCAACAAGCAACTCTGTGTTAAGATTCCCAGCAACTTTTCCCATTCCGCTTAGTGTACTGTCTATAATGACATTTCTGATTCCCCTACTCAGTTTTATTACTTCCTGTGCAAAGCTGAATGAAAGTTGATAATTATTATGTGAATGGAAATTAATACATATATCTGGATCCATATTATGATCGATCAGCCTGTAAATTCTTTCTACATCATCTGCATACATCGCTCCATACGTATCTACTATACCAAAGCTATATGGTTTTGCTCTATTAACCAGTTCAACTAGCTCCAAGAGTTCTTTATCGCTGTAATTCAGAGAATTAACCCCCTGAATAAACAGTTTATAGCCTAAATTTTTGATCCGTTCAATACATTTCAAAATATCATCACAGTGCTCTGTATAATCCTTTTTAGTGAATCCAAAACGAATTCCATCTATGGAAGTTCCATCGTATGGTGTCAGCGATTCAAAATCAAACATACCATAATCAATAAATGCTACAAACATTGTACCCTTCTGTCTTTTATCAATAAATGGACGAATTTGATCAACATTAGTAAAAAACGTACTATTTCCTTCATATTTTACTTTCCGCCAATCTCTCAGAAAACCAACTTCCACAATGTCTATTTTGGCTCTTGCCAATCTAACTGAAATATCCTTAATCTCAGTATCTGGAAAAGCACAATTTATAATGCGCCCTCCATCCCTTAAAGTGCAGTCTAAAACGTGTATATTTTTCATATACTCTTATCTCTCTTTCTTTTCAAGATATTTCGCTACAGTTTCTGCAAAATCAAAGTCCTCCGCTGTATCAATATCTACCGCCTCGAACTGGTCAATTTCACATATATATGGTTTTTGTCCTATTCTCTGTCCAAGCTTTGTGAACACTTCCTTTTTAAAGATAAAAAATGCTCCTGTTTCCATGTAAATAGGTTTCAAATCCTGTGTTCGGATAATATTCTTCATGTCATAGTTTAAAGGTTTCCCATCCATCCATAAATAGTCCTGGAGAGCTACAGCAGAAAAAGCGGAATCATATTCTCCAGAGACAACTTTAGCCAGTGCTTTTTTGATTGATTCAGACCTTGTGAATGGTTGAGTGACATGGGTAAGCACATAAATATCTGCATCCACATCCCTAACAAAATAGTCGATGATTTCCAACCCTTTTACCTGAAATCCATCCAGATATTTATCTCTTTTTAAAAACTTTAGCCCTTCTGGCATGTATTTTCTAATCGATTCATCGCTACAATAAACATATTTTTCATCGATCTCTTCTATTTTGTTTATTGAATTAAAGATGTATTCACACAAAGGGTGCCCATTAAGTGGGAGCAAATTTTTTCCCGGCAGTCTCTGATTATTTAATTTAATTGGAACAAACGATACAATTTTCATATTTTCTTAAACCTTCCTCTAATAATTTTTAATCCATAAAAAATAACTTTTCTGTACAATATAAGAATTACAAGAACACAAAACCATGTAGTAAAAGAACAGGGGAGCCAAATCTCCAATGCAGATTCTATGAAAAGAACTGACCATGCACAGTAAATAAGTCTGTAGTCCCCTGCTGATAAAATGGTTCCTACTGCTTTTTTTCTGACATAAAAAATTACAAGACTTGATATAGCTGTGGCAAGGGCTGCCCCCTGAACCCCTATTCCAATCACAAGACATAGATTTAGGATGATATTAGCCAACACTCCATATACCGCAGATTTAGCCATTTCCTTAGATTTTTTTTCCGCTGACAAAATCGGTCCCAAAAATCCTGACGCAGCATTCACTGCACTACTAACCAGTAAAAAAGGTACATACACCCATGCACTATAAAATTCATTGGCAAATAAAATTTTTGCTATTATTTTTGACATTGCAATCAATCCTGAACACATAACGCACATACATGCATTGGAGTACAGAAAAGCGCTTTTATAAAATATCTTTGCCTCCGCTGTCCCATACTCCCTGATTGCCGATACCTGCCACGCCTGGATAAAAATACTTTGAAATGTATTCAAAATACTAGGAATTTTGTATGCAATTGAAAGGAGTCCATTAGCTGCAGCTCCACATAGGAAGAAAACCACATACTTATCTGCTGTATTATTAATCCACCATCCTAATGTTGAGAATAACAGCGGAAAAGAATAGGCTATCAGTTCCATGTGCAACTGTCTGTTAAACGATGCTCCGATATATTCCCATATGCGAAGACGAAAAAAATAGTATATGGTAGGGATGGCCTGTCCGAGTATATTGGCAGCAAAAAAGCCCTTCAAACCGCTTTTTGTCACACACAGAAAAAAGAGATTGAACAAGAGCATGGATACTGTTCCTACAATACCGGCAATTCCCAGATCCTTGATCCGCTCCTGTCCTTTAGCAAACTGAAGCAATAACTGGTTCAACATATAAAAGATATAATACAGAAGTATTAATATCTCCATTCCCTCAATGTCTTTCCAAATCCCAAATAGCCGATTAACTACCAGCAGCAAACTTCCCCCCAAAATACCACCAGCAACATATATTGTAGCTATACTGATGATCTCATTTTTCTCATGCGACTTTTCCATAGAAAACCGCATAACTCCGTCTGCAATATTTAACGTCAGAAGGGGAAACAATAGCTGTATTGTTGATAACACCAAATCGTATATACCATATTCAGAAGTAGTCAGGGTACTTGTATATAGAGGGACGAGCAAAAAGACTAATATTTTTGATGAAAAATTACTGAGCGTTAATATGCCTGTGTTTTTCATTAAATATTTGTACTGATTATTCATTTGATCATTCCTTATTGCTTAATTTTCATATTACCCTCTCTTCAAGTTTTCTTTCTAAGTCCTCAAAAGAATCTGGAACATGGAGATTCGTCAAAATTCCCTTATCTATCAATTTTTTTAGAAAATATTCAAATTCAGTATTGAGGTTAGGAATCTGTTGAGAAGTACATCTGTATAACAACCACGACTCCCCTAACTTACCTAATAGCAGTTGGGAATTAATAATACTTCCGCTAGCCAGAGAAATAAATTTTTTACTTCCTACCGCTCCAGACAGCAGAACAGCTTCCCATGGTATCCCGTCATTTTGTAGTGTTTTGATCATTTCGGGAGTAAATCTGTCTTTTTTACTTCTGGGATGCATCTTAACAATCATATCCTCTTTTAAAATACCATTTATTCTTTTATACAAATCCAAATCTGCCGAAAAACCTGTATCTTCATAAAAACTTTCCTCAAACACAATCCACTCTTCTTTTATCCCTCGGTATTGAGCAGGTATTTCAAATAATTGGGAAACCATTTGTTTAAATTCCTCGCTTCTGTCTCTGTTCAGAGTAAAGAACGGAGTGGATGAGGAATATAGAACAAGGGATGGTTCGTAAAAATAAGAGCCCGAAAAACCGTCTGAAAATTTCCCTACACGATACCATCTATTTCTTATATCACAGAGTTTTTTTGCACGCACCGAACAGAATGGAGTAATATATGTAGAATAACCCTCTTCAAATCTGAAAATCTTTACATCTTTTTTCTTTTTCATACAGAGATAGGAAATATTATATAAAAACAAATCGTCGTTATTATAATATATCTCATCATAATCTCCTAAAAGCATTTCTCCTAAACACTTTTTTACTCCCCTCTCCGGGAACAAAAACAGTAAAATTTTTCTCACTCTGCTTTTCCATTCTTTGGGAAATAGTACGCTGTTGATTGTAGCATAATACACCCTGTGGAAAAATTTTATCTCTGATAATCTTTTGCTGACTTTTTCTGAATTACGGAAATTATTCGTTAAAATAATATCATTTATATCACCCTCTCTGCTCAGCTGCCTGAAAAGCATAAATGCTACAATTAGCTGATATGGAGTATTACATACAAACAGCCTTTTCACCATCTTTTGCTCTTGTTAAGTATTCCTTTCTATAAATTTTATCTATTTGAGGATTTTCTTTTATACCATTAATCAAAGTGATGGGGCAGGTAAACAGTAATAATGTTGCTAATAAACTGGACGTATCCAGTAAAAACGGAGTAGCAATGGCATCACCAAAGCCTGACACCCCAATTACAATAAACAGTTCAAAAAATAACTTCTTATTATTAAAATTCAAATTACTTTTTTTTATACTCCTAATAACTGTCATTATAAAAAAGAAAAATAAGCTTAAAAGGAAAAAACCGCCTTCAAAAAACAAATCTACATACATGCTATGAAAGGAACCGTATTCTGATCCCAGACTGCTTAAATAGGCATCCTTTGCTCCAATTCCATGTCCAATAAAAACACTGAGAAAATTTGTTCCTTCCAGAGCATCTTTCCATAGTCCAAGTCTCCCATTCGTAATATCACTGTTATTTCTTACAAATAGAAGCGGATATTCTTTCACAAAGGTACTGATCTTCTCAATAATTGCGTTCCATGGCATAAAACATAAAATTACCCCCCCTATTAGAATCAAAAGTATCTTCCTTCGCTTTCCTCGTTTTCCATTCCAAATTTCATACAGAAACATAGCCAAAACTGCTAAAATTGATGTCCTGGCATTGGTCAGAAGAATATTCCCTGTAAATATTAACAATAATATACTATAAAATAATGTATTCTTCTTTCTCCGATAAATACAGATAGCGGACGAAATGCAAAGCAACAGACAGAAATTCGATCGCGTCAGAAAAATAGCCTTAAATTTAAAGGTATTTACCATAATCAAGGACATATTAAAGCTGCCTATGACCTGCCAGTTTAAAATCATATTATAAACAATTGATAGAAGGCCTCCCAAAAGTATGCCGTTCAGAAATCTTTCAAAAAATCTTCTTGTTATGTATGAATGAAATGGTATATAATACATAGCCAATATCATTAATACCATACTCAAAAGTCTATGCAGATCCAGACATACATATCCTGACATCAGAGTCGTGAAAGTGTAGGAAAGTATCTGTACTGATATAATTAAAACTGCTGTCTGAAAAGATTTCTTCGTCAGTCGTCGACTTACCAAAATTGTTCCTCCTGCAAGAATCAATTCTACTAGAAGCAGAACACGGTAATATAGTTCAGATGGTATCAGACTGACTGCATTCGTAAAAACATTCATTCCGAAAAACAGCAGCACCCCTACTCCAATAACACTGTTGTACCTGATATATGTTTTGTGCGGTATATTCATTTATCTTCACCTATTTTCTGTTTTTATAAATTTTTAACAGGTACGAGGTAACACTCATTCCAAATACTGATACAGCTAAATTAATGATTTTCGTTTTCCTCGACAGGCCATATCTTAAAATCCAACGATTTCTCCTTAAAGATTCTTTTACCATTCTCCTTTCCTTTTTATCTAATAAAGCATAATGATATAGAATTATCACAAATTCATATGCCATAAAAGAATTAATACTATTTTGAAAGCTGTTTTCTAGCAGAGAATGGCTGCTGAACTTTTCTACTATGTACAATAAGCTCTCAATATTTTTTATTCCAAAAGTATTGGTTATTGAGCCTTCTCTCTGCTGCCTATAATAATAAAATGGTGTTTCTGTGTATCCGAAGGTCTGGGCTGCTTTTAATAAACGGACCGTCCATTCAATGTCTTCTGACAGCAGTCCTTCTTGGAAATACAGATTATGACGTTCTATCAGTTCTCGGGAAACCATCTTTGAACAAGCACTTCCTGGAAACTTGGGAAGATACGCTAAATGCTGCATTACAGTATTCTTACTCTGCCCCTCGATCAGCCTCTTTTCATAACCATCTCCCAGTGGTTCCTCTCTTCCATCTGGATAAAATTTAACAGCCTCTAAAAAGAAAACGTCTATCTTATTCCTGCTGTTAACAGCTTTTTGGGCAACTTCTTCTAGGCTTTCACTGGCTATATAGTCATCCGAGTCTAAAAATAATATATACTCTCCTTTTGCTGCTTTAACTCCTACATTTCGCGCATCTGAAAGTCCTCCATTTTTTTTATGAATCACAGTAATTTTCTCGCAGATACCTGCATAATAATCACACATTTCTCCACTTTTATCCTGTGAGCCATCGTCCACCAGAATAATTTCATAATCTTGAAAGCTTTGTTTTAACACGCTATTTATGCACTCTTCAAGATACTTTTCCACATTAAAAACCGGAATAACAATACTAATAAGCATAATTTCTGAAACCTTCTATGTATTATTTCCAAAGTATATTTCCTGCATTTCCTTTACGATTTTATCTAAAGCATAGTTTTGAACCGCCTGGAAATTTTTCTCTCCCATTTTGGGCCATAGATGAGAATTAGCTGTTAGATATAAAATTGCATTTTTCATATCTTCTGTCGAATTGGGTGATATCAAAATTCCTCCTTCATTGTTCTGTATCAGATCGTGATTTCCTCTTATATCTGTAGCTATTACGGGCATCTTATTCGCCATAGCTTCCATCAAGGCAACAGGAAGTCCCTCCTGCAAAGAAGGAAAGAGAAATATATCTGATACTTGGCATATTGCATTAATATCATTCCGAAAGCCCAGTAAATAAACTTGTTTTCTCAACCCATTTTTTTCTATTAGCTCTGTTAATTTTTTCTCTAGTCTACCGTTTCCGCATATAAGATATTTAATATGTGGTTTTTTTAATTGTCCGAGTGCTTTTATCACCAAAGCATGGTTTTTCCTCTGAATTAGTTCACCAACTGAAACTAGAACTATATCCTTTTTTTCCAGTGAAAGCTGCTCTCTTTTTTCTTCTATTTCAGCGTTGCTCAGCCCGTATTCCGGAAATTTAATTCCGATTCCATTTACTAGCCTCAGCTCCCCACACTTAAAACTTTTTGCCCTTTCATAATCTTCCTGATTAATGGTAATTAGAATATCCGTATATTGGGCAAGCCATTTTTCTATTGGATAATAAATAATCCAGTTTGTCAGTTTAGCTCCTTTAAAAAAATGAAATCCATGAGCTGTATAAATTAATTTAGCGTTTAAATCTGGCATATTTTTCTTAATAAGCCGCGTTATAGCACCTCCGACAGGAGTATGGCAATGTATTATATCAAAATGGTTATCTTCAATAACTTTTTTCAATCGATAATATGCTTTAATATTATCTAAATGGAACGGTTGTCTAGAAAAAGGAATATCATGGTAATAATCGCAATATGGAATTATGCATTCATTTTTATTAACAAAATCATTTCTAGCACACACATAAGTTTCATACCCTTTATCTTTAAATAATTTTAAAAAAGGAATATGAAACACATTGATATGGGTTTTTACTACAGTAGCTACAAACAAAACTTTTTTCATTATCTGTTCTCCCGTTTAGTTACCGCCGTCACCTGTCCATCCTCCACCCCTTCTGTACTCTCCTTCATAAACAGAATCTGTACTGTTTTGAATATAATCTCAAAATCCAGCCTGAGACTGTAATTCTGCACATACATCAGGTCCAGCTTCAGCTTGTCATAGGCCGTCGTATTATACTTTCCATACACCTGTGCGTACCCTGTAAGCCCGGCTTTCGCTTTCAGCCGGTAGGCAAACTCTGGAATCTCTTTCGCATAGTCCTTCGCTATCTCCGGCCGCTCCGGTCTGGGACCCACAATGCTCATATCGCCTTTCAATATATTGATAAGCTGCGGGATCTCGTCGAACCGGATAGCCCGTATGACATGGCCCACTCTCGTAATCCGGTCATCATTCTCTCCGGCAAGCCTTGCCACACCGTCCTTCTCCGCATCCTCTCTCATACTCCGAAACTTATATACAAAGAACTCTCTTCCGCCTTCCGTCAGCCGCTTCTGCTTGTAGAACACCCTTCCCCCGTCATCTAACTTGATGCACAGGGCCACGATTGCCATAATGGGCACAGCCGGTATGCAGGCCGCCAGGGAGATCACAATGTCCACTGCCCGTTTGATGGCTCTCTGTTCAATAGTAAGTCCCGTATTTCTCGACATTAAAAGGGGTGTATCAAACATGTGCTGGCTCTCAGCACTCCTTATAAGTACATCTGAAATCTTCGGCGTTGTGTAGGTCCGGATTCCCCTTCCGTAACAGTATTTTAAAATCCGGTTTCTCTCTCCGCTTGGAATATCGCAGATGACGACTCCTCCGTAACCCTTCTCCTCGTCCACTATCCTGGCTTCTATTCTTTCAACACCCTCTGAGATATGTACCATCTCTCCGATCTCAAACCGGTCCTCCCTGGTATGGAGCTTTTTCATCAGCCCTGCTGCCGGCCGGTCACCGTACACCAGAAGAACCTTTCTGGGTGGATAGGCCCTCTGGTAAATCCTGTTCGTGATCACTGCCCACAGGACAATTACCACTGTCTGGCATATCGTCATCAGGATCAGCATACCGGGATTTTCAAAATGCTTCGTGAGGAGTGTGATAATGAAATACATGGTCACATTGGCAAGGAGTGTCCCAAGGAACTGGGAGTAGACAATATTAAACACTCTCAGATAACCCACCTGCCAGCCTCCGTAAATTCTCGGAAATATAAAGACGAGGAACAGATACACCGCAGCGATCAGCCAGTGTCCTTTCCTCCAATAGGGGCTTTCCATCAGCGGACTGTAGGTTTCCCTCCACACATACCAGAACATGATAACCTGAGCCGCAAGCAGCATGATACAGAAGAAGCTCCTCATCAGCCGCTTATACTGTTCGTAATTCTTCATTGAATCTTCCATCCTGACGTTTATTTCTTTTCTATCTTTTGCCTCAGACCCCTTCAGGCCCTTTTCTTTGCCTTAAAACAGACCTGTATTTCCGTTTTGAGACCGACGGCTTCCGTAAATCTCAAAATAACATTCCCGGCAGAGCTGTCCCGCTCCCTCGATATAGTAATTTCGCTCTGATATGTCTTTTTCTTTAGGTACATCTGTTGCCTTTCTGCAGAAAATGCAGGTTTCGTACCTGCTCTCCTCCTGCTTCTCCATCTGCATTTCCCTCCTCTTATCTATTTTTGCCCGGCTGACTTTTCCCTTATCCATCCCACTGTTTCCTTCCTGTTTACGGCCGGGTCAACTTCCTCTTATCAGATACAGCTTCCCGGCCTTTATCCGGCCTTCCATCGCTCCATCTCTCCCGGAAGCCCCAGCCCTGCCCAGATCACAGTCCGTTTTCCTCCCACCGCAGTCTCGATCTGCGCGAAGCGTCTGTGCCAGTCGGCTTTCACAATCTGCCTTTCCATTCCTTTCAGCGGGCCTTCCACCACATGGTTGACTCCGTTTTCCCTGTATCCGTAGGAAAGGCGAAGAATATGTTCGGGGCCGCACAGGCGGCGGAGCCGTTCCTCCTCCTCCCTGTATACAGGAATCAGATATCCCGGCTCCTCCATCACCCGCACAATTCCCCGATATGCCTCCAGCTTCTCAGACAAATATTCAGAATCCTCACTCTCAAGAAACACATACCCGGGAAACATTTCTTTTCTGATCAGTTTCCAGTTCCCGCCGCCGGCCCTCCACAGTCTCTCACACTGAAACAGAAAGGCTTCCGACAGCGCATCTTTTGGCAGGCGCTGTTTCAGGGACTCTATGATCTCTGTCTCCTGTCCCGGACGGCAGTACAGTACATACCAGCTCATAAGCGTTCCCCTCTTTTCGTCGCTTAACTAACAGTTAAGCGACACTTTTTTGTCTATTTTTGAAAAAACATCACAAAATTAATCTATTCTTTTTATACTCCTGTAGATTATAGCATCCTTTTATAGGGGAGTCAATCGCTGGAAACAAGGACATTTTTCATTTTTTTCTAAAATTTTCTTAGTTTTCTTTTAATCCTAATCCTGAATATTCATTTTTATGATCGACATCTTGTTATAAAAATTCCTGAAATAAATTTTTTTAAGAATCAGCTGTTCCTGCGTACATGAAGAAATCGAAAAGTGTCGCTTAACTGTTAGTTAAGCGACACTTTTTTGTATTGTTCTTTTTTCACCTTTTTCCTTGCTTTTTCCGGCATGTCACGCTATCATTGAACCAAAAGCCGAAAAGAAAAAATACTCTCGGAAAAATACTCTCCTGCCTGCGCAGGGGAACCGGAAAGGAGCATGTATCTATGGAACCACTCAGACTGCTTCAGGAAATCCTGAGCGAATACACCGACGCCGCTGTCACCCCCTCCGCCTCCCTCATTGAGGATCTGGGGCTGGACTCTTTTCTGATCGTCTACTTTCTCACACAGGCAGAGGAGCGCCTGGGCTTTCAGATAGACGAGTCAGAGTTTGAAACGATTGTCACCATCGGTGATGTGCTGGAGCTGGCAGAAAAGGCGAAGCAGTCCTGAATGTTCTCTGAGGGACAGACGCCTTATACTCCGCAAACCCTCTGCCTGTTACAGCTTCCAGACCCATCCCCGCTGAATCGCCTCCAGGTTTTCTCTGATCCGTTCTTCCGGCCAGTCCCACCATCTAAGCTCCAGCAGCCTCTGGATCGTCCCGTCTGAGAATCTTTTCTTAATAGGCCTTGCCGGCACTCCTCCCACCACTGTGTAGGGCGCCACATCTTTTGTCACAACAGCACGGGCTCCGATTACAGCTCCGTCTCCAATGGTGACACCAGCCAGGATTACCGCCTCATACCCAATCCAGACATCATTTCCGATTACAATATCTCCCTTATTGTCCCACGCCTCGGAAACCCTTGTTTTTTCCAGCTCCCACTCCTCAAAAAAGAGCGGAAACGGATAGGATGACAGCGATCGCGACGAAATCATGATACATGGTATAGCTGCCCACTGTGATGTTCGGATGGGTAATGGCATTTTTCAGATAAATGGTCTGTGTATCCCCGGTTCTGGGATACAGTTTTTCTCTGTCAGGCATTTTGTCCTCCTGTCTCTTTTACTCGGGGACGCTGCAGAATGAATTTTCACAATCATTCAAAATCCATTTGATTTTCAGTTCCCCTGACTTTCATTTTAAATGCCTGAGCTTCTGTTTCACAATACACCGTTTGATACCGTTTTGTTCTGTATCAGGAGCCGGCTGCAGCACCACAGCAAATCGTGACAGCGCTTCGGACCGGATTATATCTCTTCCTGACTGCCGTGTGCTCCAAGTACCCACAGCGCATAGTCCACATACAGGTTGCAGGACAGGAGCAGTGCTTCCTCATCCATGTCAAACAGCCCGTGATGGTGGGCTACCCCGCTTCCGGGCTTTTCGCTGTTTCTCGTTCCGATGAAGGCGTACATTCCCCTGGCAGCGGCCAGATAGTCTGCAAAATCGTCTGCCTGCAGCGCCTTCGGATAGTTTGCCACTATATTTTCTCCGTCTGTCAGTTTCCCGGCGACCTCTGTCACCTCTCTGACTGCCTCCTCATCATTGACCAGGGGAGCTGCAAAATCTTTAAATTCCACCTGAACCTGGGCCCCATACATCCTGGCGGTCTGCTCTGCAATCTCCCTCACCCTTCTGTTCGTAAACTCTCTCACCTCTGGGAGGAAGCTTCTGGTTGTTCCCTCGATCTCAGCATGTTCCGCTACGATGTTGTACTGAGTTCCGGCCCTCACCACGCCGACGCCTACCACCACTGTCTCCAGCGGATTCGTGCTTCTGGCAACAATGCTCTGAAGGTTTACCACAATCTGGGAGGCGATGTAGGCTGCGTCAATTCCCAGCTGAGGAGTGGAGACATGGGCGCCCTTTCCTGTTACGCTGATCTTAAAATAGTCGCAGCTGGCGTTCTGAGGGCCTGCTGTCAGGGCAACTTTTCCGCTGTCCAGCCCGCTCGCCACATGGGCGCCAAAGACTCTTGAAACGCCCTCCAACAGCCCCGCGTTTACAAACTGGCGGGCGCCGGCGCCGATCTCCTCCGCCTGCTGGAAAAACAGACGTACCTGCCCGGAAAATTCTGCTTCCTTTTCCTTCAGAATTTTGGCGGCAGTCAGCAGAGTGGCCGTATGTCCGTCGTGGCCGCAGGCATGGCAGACGCCCTCGTTCACCGAGCGGTAGGCCACATCCTTCAGATCCTCCATGGCCAGGGCGTCAATGTCAGCCCTCAGGGCCACGATTCTCTTTCCCCTGCCTGAAGCTTCTCCTGTGAAATCATCTTCTGCCTTTTTCCCGTCAATCCAGGCATAAACTCCCGTCTCTCCCACCCTCTCATGGGGAACCGCCATCTTGTCAAGCTCCTCCTCGATTTTCCGGCAGGTATTGTACTCTTTTAAGCTGACCTCCGGGTGGGCGTGAAAATACCGCCTCATTCCGATGAGATACTCTCTCTCCCGTGATACATATTCCTTAACTGCCACTGTCTTTCCCTCCATTTCAGGCTGTTTTCCGGCTGGCCTGCAGTTTTTCTTCTGCAGTTTGCCTGCTCTTTTTGGCTTCCTTTGCCTTTTTCAGCTTTGCTCTTTTTCTCTTTATCAGCCTGCTTCGCCTTTTCTTTTCAGAGAGAGGCAGATGAAACTGCTCTCATCTGCCTCCTGTTAAAAATCTTTCTTCTAAAAATCTTTTTTCTTACTTTTTACAATAATTACTCTGCTTCTGCCTCTGTCTCCGGGCTCTCTGCTCCCTCTGACTCAGGAGCGTCAGCCTCTCCGGCGCCTTCCCATGCGCACAGGAAAGCTCCCTGGTAGGCCTCCTCGATGGTCTTTTCTACCTCAGGAGACTGGTAAGCCTCCACGATCTTTTTGTACACCTCGTTATCCTTGTCCTCTGTGCGGGCTGCAATGACATTGACCAGCTCCGGAACCTGTGTATTTGTATCTGGATTTACGTCCTCTGTGAAGATAGAGTCTGTAGTCGGATTTAGTCCTGCCGTGTAAGCATTTCCGCCGTTGATGATGGCTGCTGCGCAGTCCGGAAGAATATTTGCCAGGGTAGCGGACTCAGCCTCCATGATCTCGATCTGCACGTTGTACTTTGTGATATCGGCCTTTGTTGGAACAAAGCCCTTCTCCGGATCGCACTCGATGAGTCCGGCCTGCTCTAAGAGCTTTAAGGCTCTTCCTCCGTTTGTCAGATCATTTGGAATGGCAATGGTATCTCCGTCCTTGATGTCCTCAATGGAGGAAACCTTATCCTTATTATTATAGATGGCTAACGGAGCGATGATGGTATCTCCGATTGCCGTCAGGTCATACCCCTTCTGAGCCATATCTGTTTCCAGATAGGTCTTGGTCTGGAAGGCATTCAGGTCGATCTCTCCGTCAGAGAGGGCTCTGTTCGGGGCTGCGTAGTCTGTGAACTTCACCAGCTTTACCTGGATGTTCTCCGGAGCCAGAAGCTCGTTGACCGTATCCCACTGAGCGTTATACTCTCCAACCACACCGATCTCCACTACAGTAGGCTCTTCGGCGCTTTTTTCTGCCCCTGCGCTCTCTGAGCCCTTGTTCGCCGTGTCCGCGCTTCCGCTTCCGGAGCATCCGTAGAGGGCAAATGCAGCTGCTGCCGCTGTCAATACTGCTGCTGTCTTTTTCCAAGTCTTTTTCATAATCATTCTCCTTTTCTCTCTTCTGAATTTCTTTATCTCTTCCCCGCCTATAGAACTTTTCTAAAAAAGCGGAAGGAAAAATCTTGAATCGTCCTGCATCAGTGGGTAGTTTTCCTGATTATCACATTTCCCACAAACTGGATCACACTGATAATAATGAGAATAATGATCACCGTCACCCAGCTCATATCCGTGTACCCCATCTGATAGCCGTAGCGGATGGCGAAGTCTCCGAGGCCTCCGGCTCCGATGGCTCCGGCCATGGCCGTGATTCCCACCAGACTGACAAAAGTAATCATAGTCACGCGGGTGATGCCGGGAATACTCTCCTTTAAGTAAACGCTGAAAATCATCTCCACCGGTGAAAATCCCATGGCCTCGCTAGCCTCAATAAGCCCGCGATCCACATCAGCCAGAACTGACTCGATCTGCCTTGCAAAGAAGGGGACAGTTCCCACAATCAGAGCCACATAGGCGCCCTTCACTCCCGAGCCGGTTCCCACGATCGCCCGGCTCACCGGAATCAAGAGTACCATCAGGATGATAAAGGGGATGGAGCGGATCACGTCAATGGCCTTGTCAATAATCCGGTACAGCACGACATTCTGCATGATTCCTCCTCTTTTCGTCGCGATCAGCAGCACGCCGAAGAAAATTCCCAGGAAAAAGGCGAACACTCCCGATACAAGAATCATCTGAAATGTCTGAAACAGACTCGTAATCAGCTCCCCGCCCAGCGTTTCCAGGTGCGGCGCTATGGTGTAAATAAAACTCATTCCTTAATTACCTCCATTTCTACTCCCAGGGAGCGGATATATGCAATGGCATCCTTCATGGACGCTTCTTCGCCTGACAGGGTGACAACCAGTTTTCCGAGAGGCTTTCCCTTCAGATAGTCAATGTTTCCGTAAATAATGTTGGCGCTCACCCCGAACTTACTGGAAATCGCCGAGATAAGCGGTTCCCCTGCATTCCCGCCGGAGTATGTAAGAAGCACCATCTTGTCTCCCGGGTTAAGCTCCGTCAGGCTGTGTCCCTCCGCAATCAGCTCATGGATCTTTGAGAGACTGTTTGCCGTGTCGATGAAGTTTTTCGTCATCTCCTCCTTGGGATGGCTGAACACGGAAACCGTGTCTCCTTCCTCCACCACAGAGCCTCTCTCCATCACAGCCACCCTGTCACAGATGTCCTTCACCACAGCCATCTCATGGGTGATAAGGACGATGGTGATTCCAAGCTTTTCATTGACCTGCTTAAGCAGCTTTAAAATCGACTGGGTCGTCTGCGGATCCAGGGCGCTGGTGGCCTCGTCACACAAAAGCACCTTCGGATCGTTTGCAAGGGCTCTGGCGATGGCCACCCTCTGCTTCTGGCCTCCGGAAAGCTGAGACGGATAGGCGTCGCGCTTGTCGGAAAGTCCCACCAGCTCCAGAAGCTCTGAAATCTTCTTTTCCTTCTCCTCCCTGGAAAGACTGCTCTTTTTCAGGGGGAATGCAATATTCTGGTAGACGGTTCTGGAGCGCAGGAGATTAAAGTGCTGGAAAATCATTCCGATTTTTCTTCTCACCTGGCGCAGGCGCTTTAAGTCCATGGCCGTCAGCTCCTCGCCGTCCACAAATACCCTTCCCTGAGTGGGGCGCTCAAGGAGATTGATGCACCGCACCAGCGTCGATTTTCCCGCTCCCGAAAAACCGATAATGCCGAAGATTTCCCCCTCCTCTATCTGAAGATTCACGTCCTTTACCGCATGAACGTCTCCCGCAGACGCGGTAAAGGTCTTGCTGACATGCTCTAACTGAATCATTGACTCTCATCCTTTCCTCTCTCAAACAAATCTCTGCACAGGCCGCTTGGGAAACAGCTTCTGTTTTGCCTCATTGGTCTCCTGCCCTTCAGGCTTTTTGCCTCTCAGAAAACCAAAAAAACCCCCGCCCTGATATTGCTATCAGGACGAGGGCAACTGCTCCCGTGGTACCACCTAATTTCACCTGCTGCTCACACAGCCAGGCCTTATCAAGTACGTCCGCCGTAACGGATTATACTCTGTCGCTGTAACGGGCGCTCCCGTCGCGGTCTAAAATCTTCGACCGTGCGGCTCTAAGACCATCTTCACATGCCTGTCTTTATTCCCTCACACCAAACGGGAACTCTCTGTGAAAGCATCAGCCTGTTACTCTTCTCTTCACTGCCTTTTCTAGGATTCTCTTTTGAATTTTCCTTTTTTCGAATGCAGTTTCCTGCTTAAGTTGTGATTATCTTAATCCTTTCTGTCCGATTTGTCAACTGTTTTTTTATTTTCAGACAATTCCTGGTAACAATTCAGCCATGCGAGGATTCGGGCAGGAAAATGCGTTGAAAGCGTGCTTTCATAAAATTTTCCTGCCCGAATCTTCATAGAACAAACGCTCAGCGCCTCTTGTCCGCTGCAAGCGGACAAGAAGATACATGGCTGAACTCCTGCAATTTCTGTACAGCCTCAGCAGACGGAACAGATAAGAACCTGCATCATACCCGGCGCCTTCATCGGCAGTTCTTATCGACAGTTCTTATTTAGTAATTCTCCTTGCGTACTTCAAAGAAGCTCTGTGGATGAGCACATACAGGACATACCTCCGGAGCCTTCTTTCCGATGACAAGATGACCGCAGTTTCTGCACTCCCACATGGTCTCCTCGGACTTCTCAAATACTTTCTGCATCTCAACATTGTTTAAGAGCTTTAAGTATCTCTCCTCATGGGTCTTCTCAATCTCAGCCACCATTCTGAACTTGGCTGCCAGAGCTGTAAAGCCCTCCTCCTCTGCCTCCTTGGCAAAGGTTGCGTACATGTCTGTCCACTCATAGTTCTCGCCCTCTGCAGCTGACTTTAAGTTCTCCGGTGTGGAGCCGATTCCGTGGAGTTCCTTAAACCACATCTTCGCATGTTCCTTCTCATTGTTGGCTGTCTGCTCAAAGATGGCTGCAATCTGCTCATAGCCTTCCTTCTTTGCAACACTTGCGAAATATGTATATTTGTTTCTTGCCTGTGACTCTCCTGCAAATGCAGTCTGTAAGTTCTGTTCTGTCTTGCTTCCCTTTAATTCCATGGTAATCCCTCCGTTTAAAATATTTTATTTTAGTAATTATTACTGTTTTTATCTTACACTGGTTTCCAGAATTTGTCAAGAAGTAAAGCAACAATTTCCGGGTGACTTTGAAAGATTATAGCATTTTATCTGTGGGACGCGGCTGATTTCTCATCTTTCAGACAGGCGCCGAAAAAAAATTCGTTTTATTTTCTTAATATTTTCTGAAATTCATTGACACTAAAAGTGATTCTCCTATAATCTGTTACCAGAGAGGCTTACCAGCCCGACGATAAACAGTCCGGCAGTCCAGGCTGCTCTGTCTGAGCTTTCGCAAATGGCGCTGCCTGTTTCCCTTTCGCCCAGGCACCGGCCCGGCAGACTGCGGATTTATAAGACTTTAAATAATAAAGGAGTATTGAAATTATGTGCGGAATCGTTGGCTATATCGGCAGCAGGCCTGCCGCTCCCATTTTACTGAACGGACTTTCCAAGCTGGAATACAGGGGATATGATTCGGCAGGCATTGCCGTCTACAACGGAAAACAGATTGTCATGGAAAAAGTGACCGGGCGTTTAAACCGCTTGAGGGAGCTGACCCGCGACGGCGAAACCCTTCCCGGCCTTTCAGGCATCGGTCACACGCGCTGGGCCACACACGGAAGCCCCTCCGATGTAAATGCCCATCCCCATTTCAACAGGGATGGCTCCATTGTGGTGGTACACAATGGAATTATCGAAAATTATGCCAAGCTGAAACAGACTCTCATCGGCCGCGGCTATGAGTTCCTGTCTGAGACGGATACAGAGGTGCTGGCCCACCTTCTCGACTATTATTATAAAGGGAAGTGTGCAGGAAACCCTCTGGCCGCCCTGACAAAAGTCATGCAGAAGGTAGAAGGCTCCTATGCCCTGGGCATTCTGTTCAGAGATTTCCCGGAGCAGATATTTGCCGCCAGAAAAGACAGCCCTCTGATTGTAGGAGGCAGTGAAGAGGGAAATTTCATCGCCTCCGATGTGCCGGCCATCCTCCAGTATACCAGAAGCGTCTACTATATGGAAAACGAGGAGATCGCCGTTCTCTCCAGGGAGGGAATCCGGTTTTTTAACATGGACGAGGAGGAGCTCTCCAAGGAGCCTGTGACCATCGAGTGGGATATTGACGCAGCTGAAAAGGGCGGCTATGAGCATTTCATGCTGAAGGAGATCTATGAGCAGCCAAAAGCAGTCCGCGACACCCTGACTCCCCGCATCAGAGACGGCAGGGTAGTCATAGAGGAGCTTGGCATGACGGACGAAGAGATCGCCCGCATCCGGAAAATTATGATCGTGGCCTGCGGCTCCGCCTATCACACAGGCGTCACAGCGAAATACGTGTTTGAGGGTATTTCCCGCATCCCGGTAGAGGTAGATCTGGCTTCCGAGTTCCGCTACCGCAACCCCATCTTCGAGGAGGGCACCCTTGTCGTCGTTGTCAGCCAGTCCGGCGAAACTGCCGACTCTCTGGCCGCCCTCAGGGAGGCCCATGAAAACGGGCAGCGGGTCCTGGGAATCGTCAATGTGGTGGGAAGCTCCATTGCCAGAGAGGCTGACAATGTCATGTACACCTGGGCAGGCCCGGAAATCTCTGTAGCCACCACCAAGGCCTACAGCGCCCAGCTGGCCGCCTTCTATCTCCTGGCTCTCCGCTTTGCAGAAGTCAGAAAGACCATCTCCCCCGAAGAATACACAGAGTACATCGCTGCTCTCCTGAAGCTGCCGGAACAGATGGAGGAGATTCTGAAGGACAGGGAGCTGGTTCAGCGCTTTGCAAACCGTTACCTGGCTGCGGATCACATTTTCTTTATCGGACGCGGAATCGACTATGCCATCTCTCTGGAGGGGTCGCTGAAACTGAAGGAGATCTCCTACATCCACTCTGAGGCCTACGCCGCCGGGGAGCTGAAGCACGGAACCATTTCGCTGATCGAGGACGGTACCCTGGTGGTTGCTCTGGCGACCCAGGCACACCTCTATCCGAAGACTGTAAGCAATATCGTGGAAGTCAAGACAAGGGGAGCTTTCGTCATGGCTCTGGCCAATGAGGATAATACAGCGATCGATCAGGTCGCCGACTATACCATCCATATTCCAAATACGAACCGATATTTCACCAACTCCCTGGCAATTATCCCTCTGCAGCTCTTTGCCTACTATGTGTCTCTCGGCAGAGGCCTTGATGTGGATAAGCCGAGAAATCTGGCAAAATCCGTGACTGTAGAGTAAGCTTTCCTGATACTCTGTGAGGACTCTTTCCTAGCTGCAGCCGGGTTTCAGAACAGATAAAGGCCCCTGATGCATCCGGCCGGCAAATCGTCCGGCCTCCATCCGGGGCCTTTATACTGAAACTGTTTCTCAAAAATAAATACTGACGAATAACTGGTTTTACTTGTTCTCAGCCTTCAGGGCTTTCAGCTCATCAAATACAACATCGTTAAGCACCTTGATGTAGGTTCCCTTCATTCCGGAAGAACGAGACTCAATGACGCCGGCGCTCTCAAACTTGCGCAGCGCGTTTACGATTACGGATCTTGTAATTCCCACTCTGTCTGCAATCTTGCTTGCAACCAGGATTCCCTCGTTGCCTTCCAGTTCATCGAAAATGTGTGTGATTGCCTCAAGCTCAGAGAAGGATAAGGTGCTGATGGCGGATTTAACAATCTGAATCTTCCTTGTCTCCTCAGCATTCTCCTCGTTTACGGAACGCATCATCTCCAGGCCCACTACGGTGGTGCCGTACTCGCTCAGGATAATGTCGTCGATATCATACTGCTCATCTGACTTATAGATGAACAGGGTTCCCAGACGCTCTCCCGACATGTCGATTGGCGTGATAATCGCCTGATATTTCTTTACGTTTTCCTCTGCAAAGCCTAGAGTTGCCAGATTCACATTTTCTTTTGTCGACAATACATTCAAAAGACGCTCGTTTAACATATGGTCAACAAAGCCGCCTACCTGATCCTCAATCAGCTCCTCGATCTCATCAATCCCCGGGCAGATAGCCACTCCGAGAACCTTTCCCTTCTTGCTGATGACAAGAATATTCGAGTGAAGAATCTCACTGAGAACTTCACAGATGTCGTTGAATACCACCTTGTGTGAATGATTGTTATGCAATAATTTGTTAATTTTCCTTGTTTTGTCCAACAACTGAACGCTCATTACCAGTTACCTCCTTTTCTTAATCATAGTATTTTAAAATTATTGCTTGCTCAAATAAATTGTAACACGATTTTGTTTTAATAACAAGAGTTTTTCTGGTTTTTTCAACTTTCTTAATAGTTTTTTTTAGTAGCTGGTATAGCTGCAGATGTTTCACAGGTCATTTTCTTCCTGACAGCATTCTGAACAATCACCGAGCTGGCTTTCAACTCTCAGTTTAAAGCATCTCCGCCCTCCCCTGGCGGCTCCTCCATACCAGGGCTGTCTGCTGCAGCGCATTGGCTTCTTCGGCACAAAACAGGCAGGTACCGTTCAGGGAACCTGCCTGCCGATCATCTATTCCTGCTGCTGTCTGTTTTCCTTCGTCTTTACATAGCCGCACTCCTTATTGGTGCACAGGAGTTTGTTGCCCTTCTCCACCATCAGACCGCCGCACTCCGGGCAGCGCTCAGCAGAGGGCTTCTGCCATGACATGAAGTCGCACTCCGGGTTATTCTCACATCCGTAATACTTTCTGCCCTTCTTTGTCTTGCGGATCACAATCTCCTTTCCGCACTTTGGACAGGCGACCCCAATCTTTTCCAGGTAAGGCTTGGTATTCCGGCACTCCGGGAAGCCCGGGCAAGCCAGAAATTTCCCATGAGGACCGTATTTGATGACCATCATCCGGCCGCACAGGTCACAGGGCACATCGCTGACCTCATCAGCGATCTTCACTGCCTCCAGCTTCTTTTCCGCCTCCTTCACCGCCTCCTCCAAATCGGGATAGAAGTTCTCAATAACCGTTTTCCACTGTACCGTGCCGTCCCCGATCCGATCCAGCAGGTACTCCATATTGGCGGTAAAGGCAGTGTCCACAATGCTCGGAAACGCCTTCTTCATCATGCGGTTGACTACTTCGCCTAACTCTGTCACATAGAGGTTTTTATTCTCCTTCACCACATACCGCCTTGCAAGGATGGTTGTGATCGTCGGCGCATAGGTACTGGGGCGGCCAATCCCCTGCTCCTCAAGAGCCTTTACCAGAGATGCCTCTGTGTAGTGGGCCGGCGGCTGAGTAAAATGCTGACTGCTCTCAAGAGCCTCGCATGCAAGCACATCGCCTTTCTCCAGCTTTTCTGAGAGGACTGTGCTCTCCTCCTTCTCATCCTCCTGCACGTAGACAGACATAAAGCCGTCAAATTTCAGCTTGGAGGCAGACAGAGTAAAAAGGTATTCTCCGCCTGCATACCCGGCTGCCACGCGGACGGATGTGGTCTCATACACGGCAGCCTGCATCCGGCTGGCCGCAAACCGCTTCCAGATCAGCTGGTACAGGCGGAACAGATCCCTCGCCAGAGATTCCTTCACCACGGCAGGAGTCAGGGAGATGTCTGTGGGACGGATAGCCTCGTGGGCGTCCTGAATCTTGGCTCCTCCCTTTTTCACCGCTTCCTCTGTGGATACATACTGTTTTCCATATTTCTCTTCGATAAACTCCCTGGCTGTCTTGTCGGCCTCCTCGGCGACACGGGTGGAGTCTGTACGCAGATAGGTGATAAGTCCTATGGTTCCCTTTCCCTCAATATCCACGCCCTCGTAAAGCTGCTGGGCAAGCCTCATGGTTTTCTGGGTGGAGAAATTAAGGGTCTTGGACGCCTCCTGCTGAAGCGTGCTGGTGGTAAACGGGATCGGAGCCTTCTTCACTCTCTCCCCTGTCTTTACTTCATCCACCGTATACTGGGCTCCCTCAAGAGCTGCTGTGACAGCTTCCAGCTCCTCTTTTTTGTGGATGGCCATACGGCCCTCCCTGGTTCCGTAAAATTTGGCTGTCAGCTTTTTCTTTGAGCCTTTTGCCTTGAGTTTTGCTTCCAGATTCCAGTATTCCTCCGGGATAAAGGAGCTGATCTCTTCCTCCCTGTCGCAGATCATGCGCAGCGCCACTGACTGCACGCGGCCCGCACTCAGCCCTCTCTTTACCTTCGCCCAGAGAAGCGGGCTGATCCGATAGCCGATCATGCGGTCCAGAACGCGTCTTGCCTGCTGGGCGTCCACCAGGTTCATATCAATCGCCCTCGGCGTCTTTAAAGCCGCCTTTACGGCATTTTTCGTGATCTCATTGAATGTAATCCTGTATACCTTCTTATCTTTGCAGTCCTCCAGCTTCAGAGCCTTGGAAAGATGCCAGGAAATCGCCTCTCCCTCCCGATCAGGGTCAGTAGCCAGATAAATCTTGTCTGCCTTTTTTACTTCTTTTCTGAGCTTTGCCAGAATGTCCCCCTTGCCCCGGATGGTAATATATTTCGGTTCATAGCCATGTTCAATGTCAATCCCCATCTGGCTTTTGGGCATATCCCTCACATGCCCGTTGGAAGCGTCCACCTCATAATTTGAACCGAGAAATTTCTTGATCGTCTTCACCTTTGCCGGTGACTCCACAATTACCAAATTTTTAGCCATAGCCAACTCCTACCTGAATTTCCTAACGTAATACTGGTTTGATGTCTGGACGGCGAATCCGTCCAGTTCCAGTTTTAAAAGGACTGCCGTACATTCCCCGGCAGGCAGCCCGCTCTCCGTCACAATCTGTTCCAGATGCTTCGGTTGTAAATCTAGGCAACTATACACCATTTTCTCGTTCTTGACAAGACCATTTTCAGTTTTTTTCATAATCTTCCCGTTTTTTTCACTTTTCATGCCCAGAAGGTTCAGCACATCCTCCGGCGTCATGAGAAGCCCGGCGCCGGACTGTATTAGCTCATTGCAGCCGGCGCTTAAGGGATCGGTAACGCGTCCTGGAACTGCAAACACATCCCTTCCCTGCTCCAGAGCCAGACCTGCCGTAATCAGGGAACCGCTCCTTTTCCTGGCCTCCACCACGATCACCAGATCGGAAAGGCCGCTGATAATCCTGTTTCTCATGGGAAAATTGGCGGGGTACGGCGGTGTTTTCGGCACAAACTCCGTGATCAGCCCACCCTGCAGCCCTATCCGCTCAGCCAGCTCCGTATGCTCTCTCGGATAGCAGATGTCGATCCCGCAGCCGAGAATCCCGTAAGTGTCCCCGCCTGCCTCCAGCGCTCCCCCATGCCCTGCCCCGTCGATTCCCAGAGCCAGTCCGCTCACCACCTGAACTCCCGCTCTGGCCAGCTCTCTGGACAGGTACCTGGCCTCCTCCCTTCCATAGTAGCTGCATCCCCTCGCTCCTATGACAGCTGCCGAAGGCCTCTGATCCTCCGGCAGCCTTCCCTTTACGAACAGCCCCAGAGGCATGCCCGGAAGCTCTCTGAGCCGCTCAGGATAGCCGCTGTCGTAGATTGTGATAAAGTCTATTCCCCTCTCCCTGAGCCTATGATATTCTTCTGTGCAGGACTCCAGATTCCTTTTTTCTGAAAGGATCGCTCCCCTCTCTCTGGCCGTCAGGAAGTGACAGGCCTTAAGCTCCTGTTCCTTCATATAATATATGCTTCTGAATCCTCCCGTCTCATTCAGGAGGCGCTCCATTTTTTCGGCCCTCAGCCCTGGCACATGGCACAGCCAGTAGAGATATTCCTTTTCTGTCATTTCCGAAACCCCCAATATCTTTTTTCAAAGCTCCTGTAGGACACAGCCTCGCTCAGATGCACGCGTCCAATCTGCCTCTCTCCGTCCAGATCAGCGGCTGTGCGGGCCGCCTTGAGTATCTTCTCAAGCCCTCTCGCGCTGAAGCCGTAGCTTCTGTATACAGCCTGAAGGAATTTTTCGTCCTCCGGCCTGAGCCGGCAGAATTCTTCTGTTTCCGCAGGCCCCATCTCACTGTTAAACCGGATGGCCATGCCCTTGAAGCGCTCCTTCTGCATGTTTCTGGCTCTTTCCACGCGTTTTTTCATTGAGGCTGAACATTCCTCCGCCTCCTTCTGTTTCGCGCCGTCCTGCCCCCGCAGATCGCTGTAGGACACGGCAGGCACCTCCACTCCCAGATCAATCCGATCGAGAAACGGCCCGGACACCCTGCTCAGATACCTTCTGATCTGCGCTTCCGTGCAGGTACAGCGGCTCTTGTCCGGATAATGGCCGCAGCGGCATGGGTTCATGGCGCAGATCAGCATAAAATCCGCCGGAAACTCCACGCTTCCATTCAGCCTCGACACGGTAATCCGTCTCTCCTCCAGAGGCTGCCTCAGCAGATCCAGAATCCTTGCCGGAAATTCCGTCAGCTCATCGAGAAACAGGACACCTCCCGAAGCCAGAGAGATCTCCCCGGGCCTGGGATTTCTCCCGCCTCCGGCTAGGGACTGGGCCGTGATGCTGTGGTGAGGCGCCCGAAACGGCCTGCGGGTCATAAGAGGAAGCTCCTCCGGCAGCAGGCCGCAGATACTGTACACCTTCGATACCTCTATGGCCTCCTCAAAGGTTACAGCAGGAAGAATTGAGGGGAGCCGTTTGGCCGCCATGGTCTTTCCTGTTCCGGCAGGGCCGATGAGCAGGCAGCTGTGCTTTCCCGCCGCAGCCATCTCCATGGCGCGCTTTACCGTAATCTGCCCGCATATATCTGCATAATCAGGGAAGGCCTCCTCCCCCGTCTCTTCCTCCTTTTCAAACACTTCCCTGGAGAACCACTGCCCGCGGATGTTCTCCGGCCTGCGCAGAAGCTTTGCAAGGCCGCCGAGACTGGAAACTCCCACGATCTCTATTCCCTCCACCACAGTTCCCTCTCTCACATTCCTCTCCGGCACAAAGCAGCGGGAGAACCCCGCCTGCCTGGCACAGTAGACCCGCGGGAGAATCCCATTGACCGGCTTCACCTCCCCGTTCAGGCCGAGCTCACCCAGAAATACGGCTCCTGAGGCCGTCTTTTCAAGTTCCTCCTCCAGGCAGCACAGCACTGAGGCCGCTATGGCCAGATCAAAGGCTGTTCCCTCCTTTCTGACTCCTGCCGGTGACAGATTCACCGTAATTCTCCTGGGCGGCAGAAGCACACCGGAATTTCTCAGGGCAGTTCTCACCCTCTCCTGCGCCTCTCTCACCTCCTCTGACAGGTAACCCACCATGTTGAACGACGGAATCCCGCTGCTCATATCCGTCTCAATGGCAACCAGATACCCCTCTACGCCGCGTATGCCGCAGCTCACTGTCTTGCTGAACAAAATACATACTCCCTTCCCCCGCCGTGATGTGATGCGGGCCTCTGAAACTGAATGATCGATTTGCCAGACAATCCATTCGAAACCTTCTCGGTCTGGAGGCTTCCCGGTATGGAAACTTCTGTTATAGATAATAGAATGGAACGTCATAAAAAGAAATCAATGAAAAATTAAGAAATCAGTGAAAATGATAAGATTCGTAAAATAAGAAATTGCCAGAGATAAAAAACTGTTGAAAAATTGCTGAATGCTGAAGAAAAGAGGTTCAGGAACAGAAAAAAATTCAGAAAAAATGCAGACCGGGCTGGCAGCAGCAATGCACAGACTCGAAACAGAAAATCCTGCTCTCGTCCTGGCATTTTCATTGTCTCACAGATAACAGGATTTTGCAAAGTTTTTTTGCAGAATCTTTTGCAGGATTCTGCAAGGCTAAGCTGTATGGATAAGGATTCTGTATGCAAACCGGCGGAGGAAAAATCCCCCGCCGGCAGCTTAAATCTGATATTGATTGAACGTACCCTTTTAATTAGTCGTTTCCGTACAGTGTAACGAGCTTGGTCAGGTAAGAGTATCTTGCCTTTGCCTCTTCCTCGTTCTTTGCAGACAGCTCTTTTGCTCTCTCCGGATTCTTCAGAGCCAGAGATGCGTAACGAACCTCGCCCTTTAAGAACTCCTGGTAGTCTCCTGTCGGAGCCTTGCTGTCTAAGGAGAACTTCTTCTCAGCAGCCGGGTTGAAGCGGAAGTTGTGCCAGTAACCGCACTCTACAGCCAGCTTCTCCTCTGTCTGAGCCTTGCTCATACCCTTCTTGATACCATGGTTGATACATGGAGCGTAAGCGATAATTAAGGATGGTCCCGGATATGCCTCAGCCTCAGCCAGAGCCTTTACAGTCTGGTTGTAGTCAGCACCCATGGAGATCTGTGCTACGTATACATAGCCGTAGCTCATAGCGATAGAAGCCAGATCCTTCTTCTTAACATCCTTTCCGCCTGCTGCGAACTGTGCCACAGCACCTGTTGGTGTAGCCTTGGAGGACTGTCCGCCTGTGTTGGAGTAAACCTCTGTATCGAATACCATGATGTTGATGTCCTTGCCGGAAGCGAGAACGTGGTCAACACCGCCGAATCCGATATCGTAAGCCCATCCGTCACCGCCGAATACCCACTGGGACTTCTTGCCGAGGAAATCTTTGTTCTTTACGATCTCCTTGCAAACCGGGCAGTCAATTCCCTCTAAAGCGGCTACCATCTTATCTGTAGCAGCGCCGTTTAATGCGCCTACGTTGTATGTGTCAAGCCACTCCCTGCATGCAGCCTTCACTTCCTCGGAAGCCTCAGCGCCTGCAACGATGCCCTCAACCTTTGTCTTTAATCCGTCACGGATTGCGTTCTGAGCTAATAACATACCGTAACCAAACTCAGCGTTGTCCTCGAACAGAGAGTTGTCCCAGGCCGGACCGCGTCCCTGCTTGTTTACTGTGTATGGTGTGGACGGTGAAGAGTTACCCCAGATAGAGGAACATCCTGTCGCGTTGGAGATATACATTCTGTCACCGAAGAGCTGTGTGATTAACTTCGCGTACGGTGTCTCTCCACATCCTGCACATGCGCCGGAGAACTCTAAGAGAGGCTGCTTGAACTGGCTTCCCTTTACTGTTGTCTCCTTGAACTTGGCGATAACATCTTCCTTGATGTCCAGAGTCTGGCCGTAATCGAATACCTTCTGCTCGCCGAGGTTAGCGTCCAGAGCGCTCATGGTGAGGGCCTTCTCACCCTTCTTTCCTGGGCAGACATTTGCACAGGAACCGCATCCTGTACAGTCAAGAGCGGAGATTGTCATGGCGAACTTGTACTCCGGCATACCTGTCATCGGAAGAGCCTTTGTTCCCTCCGGAGCTGCTGCAAGCTCAGCGTCTGTCATGGCGATTGGACGGATAACAGCGTGCGGGCAGACATAGGAACAGAAGTTACACTGGATACAGTTGTCCGGATTCCATGTCGGAACATTTACAGCGATACCGCGCTTCTCATATGCAGAGGAACCGGATGGTGTGGAACCGTCTACATAGTCTACGAATGCGGATACAGGCAGGTTGTTTCCTTCCTGAGCGTTTACAGCTGCCTGAACGGTGTTGACGAACTTCACAACATCCTCGCGTCCGGATGTAGCGTGTGTCATATCCAGTCCCTCGTCCTCGCAGTTTTTCCAGCTCTCCGGAACCTGAACCTCTACCACGTGCTGAGCGCCTGCGTCGATAGCTGCCCAGTTCTTCATAACAACGTCCTCACCCTTGCGGCCGTAGGTTGCCTTTGCAGCAGCCTTCATCAGCTCGTTTGCCTTGTCAGCCGGGATGATGTCAGCCAGCTTGAAGAATGCAGACTGAAGGATTGTATTGATACGTGTCGGGCCCATGCCTGTCTCGATACCCAGCTTCACACCGTCGATGGTGTAGAACTTGATATGGTGCTCGGCAATGTATCTCTTAACCTGTCCCGGAAGGTGCTTCTCAAGGCCTTCCATATCCCATGGGCAGTTTAACAGGAATGTACCGCCGTCAACCAGCTCCTGAACCATGTTGTACTTGCGCACGTATGCCGGGTTGTGGCATGCTACGAAGTTCGCACGGCGGATCAGATAGGTAGACTTAATCGGAGAATGGCCGAAGCGCAGGTGGGACATGGTGATACCGCCGGACTTCTTGGAATCATAGTCAAAGTAAGCCTGAGCGTACATGTCTGTGTTGTCGCCGATGATCTTGATGGAGTTCTTGTTAGCGCCTACAGTACCGTCTGCTCCAAGTCCCCAGAACTTGCAGTTGATGGTTCCCTCTGGAGTTGTAACAAGGGGCTCACCCAGTTCCAGAGAAAGGTTTGTAACGTCATCCACAATACCGATTGTGAATTTCGGCTTCTCTGTGTTATTGTATACAGCTACGATCTGAGCCGGAGTTGTATCTTTGGAACCTAAGCCGTAGCGTCCTGTGAAGATCTCCACATCGCCGAACTTGCTTCCTCTTAAGGCAGCAACTACATCCAGGTACAGCGGTTCGCCGAGAGAACCTGGCTCCTTTGTTCTGTCGAGAACGGAGATCTTTTTAACTGTATCAGGAATTGCATTGATGAATGCCTCTGTGCAGAATGGTCTGTACAGACGAACCTTCACAACACCCACCTTCTGTCCCTGCTTTAACAGGTAGTCGATGGTCTCCTCGATTGTATCGTTTACGGAACCCATGGCAACGATGATGTGCTCTGCATCCGGTGCTCCGTAGTAGTTGAACAGCTTGTAGTCTGTTCCGATCTTCTCGTTAACCTTGTCCATGTACTCCTGAACAATAGCCGGAAGAGCCTCATAGTACGGGTTGCAGGCCTCTCTTACCTGGAAGAAGATATCCGGGTTCTGAGCAGAGCCTTTCTGGCATGGATGGTTTGGATTTAACGCGTTCTTTCTGAACTCGTCGATAGCATCCATATCAGCCATATCCTTCAGATCCTCATAATCCCATGTCTCGATCTTCTGGATCTCGTGGGATGTACGGAATCCGTCGAAGAAGTTGATAAACGGAACCTTGCCCTTGATAGCTGCCAGATGTGCAACCGGTGTTAAGTCCATAACCTCCTGCACGCTGGACTCGCACAGCATAGCGCATCCAGTCTGACGACAGGCGTAGATATCAGAATGATCGCCGAAAATATTTAATGCATGAGTGGCAACGGCACGCGCAGAAACATTAAATACACCCGGAAGCTGCTCTCCTGCAATCTTGTACAGGTTCGGGATCATCAGTAAAAGTCCCTGGGAAGCTGTGTAGGTAGTGGTCAGAGCGCCTGCTACCAGAGAACCATGTACAGCACCTGCTGCACCGGCTTCAGACTGCATCTCAGTGATCTGTACCTTCTGTCCGAAGATATTTGTCCTTCCGTCTGTTGCCCACTCGTCTGTGGCTTCTGCCATAGGAGAAGAAGGGGTAATCGGATAGATGGCTGCAACATCTGTATATGCATAGGAAGCATGAGCTGCTGCATGGTTACCATCCATGGTCTTCATTTTTCTTGCCATGTGAATATTCCTCCTATTAAATGTGAAATATTTATGAGATACTTCCCTCTCGGGAATATTTCCTGCTAAATATTATACCAAGTTTTTGTTAAAATGCAAACGAAAAAGGACGATTCCCGCGTACTTAATTAGAAACAATCCAAAAAAGGAGGAGAAGCCGTGTACGCAGCACTGCTTCTCCTCCTTTTTTGGCTGATGTTTAAAACCTGCCTGCAATTTTAATTTCCCGCCGGTCCTTCTGCCGGTGAATCCGGACCAGCCGGCACTGTCGGACCAGGGGACGGTGTCTGCCCTCCCTCCGGTACCTGGCTTTCGGGATTAGCCGGAACTGTCTCTCCCACTGCCGGACCTTCTCCCGCCGGGCTTCCTGGACCTGCTGGATTCTCCGCCGCCTCTGTAGATGCCGCTGTGCTGTCTGCAGACCCTGCAGATGCCTCTGTACTGTCTGCTGCTGCAGACTCTGTAGGAGCTTCTGTTGTCAGCACAACACCTGAAGTATTTCTTTTGATAATCGCGGCCTTTCCTCTGTAAACGCTGTTGTGGAAATCAATTCTGCTGATCTCCTCACCGTCCTTGTAGGTTACAAGGTCTGTACTCCACCTGCTTCCCGGTGTTGGCTGCTTTACAACCTTTTCCTGATCAGGCTGAAGTGTCTGATCCTCCTCATAGGTCGGCGCGGGCGGATCCAGCTCCGCTGTTTTCTCAGATTCCATACGTACCTTCACACCGCTCTCCAGAACCGGTATTCCGTAAATGGAGCAGGTCACCTTCTGGTCGGAAAAGCTGGCTCTGATGGCCACAGGATAGTCCGAATTATTTACAAACCGGAAATCCGGCCCGCCGTAGCTGACTGCCGCGTCCTCGCCCGGAGTCACATAGGAAGGCTCGTAGCTGTGCGCATGGCGCTCTGTACTTTTCAGTCCTGCAAAGATGACTGCATTGTAGAGAGTGGAAGAAACCTGACACACGCCGCCGCCCGGTTCCTGAATTACCTCACCGTTCAGATATGCCGTAGCCGGCTGATAGCCCTTCTCTGTGGAACGCGGTCCTGTAGTCTCATTAAATGAGAACTCCTGGCCCGGGTTCACGATCGTTCCATTAATCGCCTCCGTGCAGAGCTTCAGATTCTGATTCCTGTTTTTATTATTTGTGGCTGTGGTGGTGTAGGTTCCAATCGTGGTATATTTCTCCTCGAGCTGAGCCGCGGTCAGTTCCGGCTCCACTTCCTTTACCTGGGCCTCAATCACAGCCTTATAATCTTTGTTCCCGACAGCTTTCACAATGTCCTCGGCCAGCCTGTCCTGGTCGATGACAGCTCCCTTTGTTCCCTCTTCAAACTCAAACTTTCCAGTTTCTTTATTGTATCCTGAAATACCGCCGTTTTTGGCGACCATGTTCCAGTTCCCTGCAATCAGGGACGCCTCAGCCTTGGCTGCATCCAGCAGGTTATCCGTGTTGACTTCAAAGGTCGTTTCTGTGCTTCCCCCGTAGATTTCCTCGAGCAGCTCGTCCACTCTGCCCTCCAGCAGATTTCCCACAGAAGCTTCCTTGTCATTGTATGTCACCTTCATATCCCAGCCGTACTGATCAAGGATCTTCTCTCTTGCTTCCTCCTGGGTCATCCCGTCAATGGAAATACCGTCCACAGTGATTCCGCCCTCTGCCGCCTCCCCGGCCGCCGAAGATCCTTCCGTACTCTCAAGAGCGTCTGTTCCTCCGCTGCACCCTCTCACAAGGAGAACCACAGCCAGAATGATTACGATCAGGGCCACTCCATATACTATCCACTGAGTAAAATCTCGGTTTCTGCGCCGTCTTCTGTTGTGCATGTTTCTGGCGCTGTAGGAATAATTCGGCGTACCATGACCAGCTCGGTTTCTGGATGCGGCGGAATGTGAAGAACCTGCCCTTCCAGAGCGGGAAGAAGCCTCCCTTCTGCCTCCTGAATTCGATGTCCTTCTTCTGGAAGAACTTCTGTTTAATTCGCTCATTTTTCTCACCTAAAATTCATAATATTGTATTCTACGCACAAGTATAACACAATTTGTAGAAAATGAAAGAACATATTTTCTTAAAATTTTATTTCCGTCGAAATTTTACCTGGAGCCAGATTTGTGATATGATAGATTGTACTATTTCACTAAGGAATGTTACAGAAGCATTACATCTGGATTACATTCTTTTTATTTCTGCCTGATACAGTTAAAAATTTCTTCGGAGGTATCTGTTTTATGAAATATATTGAGGAATATATTGATCTTCATGTACACTCCAGTGCGTCGGACGGCACTATGACACCGGCTGAAGTGGTGGACTGCGCGGCCAAAGCCGGTCTTTCTGCTGTTGCGCTGACCGACCATGACACGGTGGCCGGAGTCGCTACGGCTCTTGAGGCTGCCAGAATCCGCGCAGACAAAGGCCTCTATTCTCCTGAGGTTATTCCCGGAACTGAGCTTTCCTGTATCTGGGAACACGAACAGAAAAAGACGGAGCTTCACATGCTGGGGCTGTTCGTAGACTGTAAAAGCGGCGCGCTCTGCGCGTTTTTAAATGATGTACTGGCAGCCAGAGAGCGCAGAAACGACGAGATCCTGCAAAGGCTGGCAGCTGACCATATTTACCTCTCCCGCCAGGAGCTGACAGGAGGAAATCCTGACGCCGTCATCACCAGAGCTCACTTCGCCTCCGCCCTCATTGCCAAGGGGATTGTATCTACCACGGATCAGGCGTTCCGAAGGTATCTGGCAGCCGGCGGAAAATACTGTCCCCCAAAAGAGACCGTTTCCCCTGAAAAGGCGGTGCAGCTCATTCTCCAGTCAGGAGGCTTTCCTGTTCTGGCCCATCCCATGCGCTACCATCTCTCCTGGAAGGAAATCGAACTTCTGGCAGGGCAGCTGACAGAGGCAGGTCTGGCCGGACTGGAGGTATACTATTCTTCCCACACCAGGGAGCAGAGCCAGCGCCTCAGGGAACTGTGCCGCAGATTCCGTCTCCTCCCCACCGGCGGCTCTGACTTTCACGGAGCAAAAAAGCCGGACATTCATATGGGAACCGGTTACGGCGGGCTGAGAGTCTCAAAAGCTCTTCTCGACGACATCAAAAGCGCTCTTGTGCAGATACGAAGCAGCTCACAGGGCTGTGACGGGCTGCAGCAGACTCCCGGGACGCCTATGCCCTGACGCTTTGCAGGCTTATCATGCACTCCGCCATGCTGTCCATAGACGGGACCTCTGAGGTCACTGTCCTCATTCCGGCCTCCCTCGCCGCTTTCTCAGTCATCTCTCCGATGCAGACAGCAGTAAAGCCGCAGAGCTCCTCATCGGTGGGGGAGAGAAGTTCAAGAAAGCCCTTCACAGTGGACTCACTTGTGAAGGTAACGTAGTCAAAGGCTTTTTTCTCCAGCAGGATCTTTACCCTCTCCGCCTGCATAGACGGGGCTGGAAATTCCGTGCGGTAAAGCACCGCGTCCTCAAATGGAATTTCTGCCCTGGCAAGCTCCTCACAGAGAGCAGGCGACGCTTTCTGGGCCCGCAACAGAAGAACCTTCACAGGTTTTCCGCATCCGGCCCCTCCTCTGCCATTTTCTCCCCTTTTCTCCTCCTCTTTCATCTCATGGAGGATAGTTTCTGCAAGCCCTCTGCCCAGTTCCTTCGCATAAAAGTTCTCCGGCATGTAGTCTGCATAAAATCCGTACCTGCAGAGGGCCTTTGCCGTTCCCGCTCCGATTACGGCAAATTTAAGCCCCATCAGGAGGCGGATGTCCTTTTTCTCTCTTCTCAGATACTCAAAAAACAGTTCCACTCCGCTGGGACTTGTAAAAACTGCCCATTTAAAGTCCGCCAGTCTTTCCAGAGTACGGTCAAGGAAAGAGGTATCCTCCAGAAGCCTCGGCTCTGCCGCCGGAAGCTCCACAACCTCCGCCCCTGCCTCCCTCAGCCTGCCGGCCATCCCGGCGGAACGTCTTTTCGGGCGCGTCACCAGTATCTTCGCGCCAAACAGAGGTTTTTCCTCCATCCACTGCAGGCTCTCGGAGAGGCTGCACACTTCTCCCACCACAATAATGGCAGGCGGCTTGATATTCTGGCTTTTTCCATCCTCCCACAGCCTTTCCAGAGTCGAGAGCACCCTCCTCTGCCCGGCCGTGGTGCCTTTTTCCAGAAGAGCGGCAGGGGTGTGTCTGTCCATTCCTCCCTCGATGAGTCCCCGGCAGATCGTCTCCGCTGAGGTGACTCCCATAAGAAAAATGAGAGTTCCCCCTTCGCGGGCCAGGGCACTGTAATCCATATGGGCCGGCTCTCCATTTTTTCTGTGGCCTGTTATCACGTGAAAGGAAGGAGCCATCCCCCGGTGGGTTACCGGGATACCGCAGGCGGCCGGCACGGCAACGGCGGAGGTGACCCCGCAGACCACCTCAAAGGGAATTCCGTGTTCCTGCAGAACCAGCGCCTCCTCGCTTCCTCTGCCGAACACAAAGGGATCTCCCCCCTTCAGCCGGACGACTCTGCGCCCTTTTTCAGCTTCCTCCACCAGAATTTGGTTGATCTCCTCCTGAGATTTCGTGTGAGAGCCTCCCCGCTTTCCCACATAAATCTGTTCTGCCCCCTCGGGAATCCATCCGAGAATCCCGTCCCCTACCAGGGCGTCATAGACAACCGACTGGGCCTTTTCCAGAACCTCCCTGCCTCTGAGGGTCAGGAGTCCTGCGTCGCCTGGCCCGGCTCCTACCAGCCATACCTTTCCACGGTTTACCGTTCTCTCGGACTGCCTTTCGTCCTGTCCTTTTTCCTGCATATTCATCTATCCCTGTTCCTCTCTGTCCTCTCTCTTTTTGAACTTTCCTTCATCTGTATTTTTCTTCCGCTCACACTTTTAGCTCACACAGTTCACACTTTTTCCTGTTCTATTTCAGATTTGAGCCTGAGCGCCAGGCTGCGGCCCAGCTCTGCCGGCCCCTGAACGCTGCCTTCCAGACTTCCCACAACCCAGCGGCCGCTTTTTTCTTCAAAGTAAAGACCTCTCAGCTTCAGTCTGTCCCCTTCTATGAGGGCACAGGCCGCTATAGGCGAACTGCATCCTCCGTCAAGGGTTTTCACGAAGCTGCGCTCTGCCTCGGCCATGGCCTGGGACTTTGGTGAATTTATTTTAATAAGGAAGGGATAACTGTCATCTTTTCTCCCCTGGACAGCCATGATTCCCTGCCCTGCCGGCGGGATGATCTCCTCCACGGAAAAATACCGGCTGATTCTGTCCTGAAGTCCCATCCGGATCATCCCGGCCGCCGCCAGTATCAAGGCGTCATATTCCCCTGAGTCCAGTTTGCGAAGCCGTGTGTGAATATTTCCGCGAATCCCTTTAAACTCTGCATCCGGGTAAATTCTGGCTGCCTGGATTTTCCTTCTGGCGCTTCCCGTACCTATCACCGGATGAGCGGGAAGCTCTGACAGTCCCTCTCTCAAGACCAGTACATCCCTGTTGTCCTCTCTGGGAGAGTAGGCCAGAATCGGCAGTTCTTCGGGAATCTCCATGGGCATATCCTTAAGACTGTGCACGGAGAGATCGCTGCGTCCTTCCATAAGCGCCAGATCAAGCTCCTTCACAAACAGCCCCTTTCCGCCTATCTTGTCCAGAGACTGGTTCAGAATCCTGTCCCCCGTTGTTTTCATCGTAACCAGCGTAAGCTCTGTCTCAGGAGAGGCCTTTCTGACCGCCTCCATCACAAGCTCCGCCTGCCTGACTGCCAGAAGGCTGTCACGGCTTCCGACTCTCACCTTTTTATTCATCCAAGCGCTCTCCTTTTCTCGTTTTTCCTCTGTCCTGATCCTTCCTCCGCTCTGCTTTGAGATTTCCGAGACAGTTTTCCCTCCCTGCATTCTTCTGACCAGAGTTCTCTCTTTCCCAGTCCTTCTCCTTTTGAGCAAACAGCTCCCTCACCGCCTCCGAGGCCTGTCTGGCCAGGCGGTGATCCCTTCCTCCGGCCGTAATGCCTGCCGTCACCGAGCCTGCCTGTGCTATTCCCGGGAAGTAGAAGTCTGACTGGAGACGGTCAGAGGCCACATTGACAAATGCTCCTTTCGTTCTCCCGTCGCAGGCTGCCAGGCTATCCGTTTTCTCTGCGCCCGAAGCGGCGATTACCAGAAAAAATGAGGGGGAGGATGGAGAGAACAGCCTTTCCCGAAACATCTCATACGTTCCCCTAAGCCAGTACAGACGGACAGAATCAGCTCCCGGCGGCGTCTGGAACCCTTCCTCCGGCACTGAATCCAGTACCAGCAGCCTTTTGTCCTTCTCCCCGGCCGCCCCTTCCAGAAAGCTGCTCTCCGGTGCCACAGCCGCCACCCTGGCTCCGAATTCCAGAAGCACGCGAATTCTCCTGGATGCCACAGAGCCTGCGCCAACCACAAGTACCCATTTTTCTTCCAGTTCAAAAAAAAGCGGAAAATATGCCACGATTTCTCTCCTTCCCAGCCTGTCCTTCTGACTCTGCACATTTATCCTATTATACACAAAACCGGAAAACTTTCAAATACATTCGTCCTGTGATTGACGGCATCTGAAAGTCACGCTATACTGAAAAAGACGGCTGGCGCAGGTATACAGCCGCAAAGGCAGCATTTACAAAACACAGAAGGGAGAATCCCATGGAAGAATTTTTCAAAGCGATCGAGGATAAAATCAGAGCCGCCGGATACCAAGGCCCGCTGGACGGAGAAGCGCTTTACGATGAGATCTGCGATGAGATTGAGGATAAGGAAAATGGCTCCTATCTTTTTCTGTCGAAAAAGGACAACGGAGACATTTTTGAGTACAAGGTGGATGTGATGGACGAGGAATTTAATCTCTCCTATGTCCACATCACCGCCGGGGACGGCGTTTTTCACGCAGATTTCGATCAGTAGAAGCCAGCACGCTGCAGTCTGAACAGAGACCATGCCGTTTTTTTCGCTTCTTTCGGCAGTTCTCATAATTGCAGTTCCCTGCTTTTTCCTGTATAATACTGTCTGATAAAATGAAACAGACAAATCAGACAGATTTTTCAGGAGGATTCTTTTATGAAGCTTCAGAATATTGACAATGTAGAGAAATTTTTCAGTGTTATCGACGAATGCAGGGGCCGCGTGGAGCTTGTATCTCCGGAAGGTGACCGCATCAATCTGAAATCCAAGCTGGCACAGTACCTCTCACTGGCCAGCGTGTTCTCCAACGGCTATATCAAGGAGCTGGATCTGATCGCCTATGAGAGGGAGGACGTCGACCGGCTGCTCAAGTTCATGTATCAGGGAGAGTAGGCTGACAGGACGGCTGCAGCGGGAAAAGCCACTGAAGAGGATTCCAAGTCATATCCTCTTCAGTGGCTTTTTTTGTTCCATACCTTTCTCAGTCTTTTTCCGTTTCCTTTTCTTTCTTATTTTCCGTCTTTTCTGCTTTTTTTCCGGAGCCGCTCATTTTCGCTCCCGCTTCGCGCTCTGAAAAACGCTTCAAATATTTATCCGCCTTCACATTCCGCCCGGCAAGCTGAATTCCCACATCTTCCTTTAACAGTGTATAGCCTACGGAACAGAGCGGAATAAAGATCAGCATTCCGACAATTCCCATCATACTTCCGCCCAGGGAAACGGCTACCAGCACCCAGATGGACGGAAGGCCCACAGAGCTTCCCACCACATGGGGATAGATCAGGTTGCCTTCAATCTGCTGAAGCACCAGAAAGATAATCGTAAACCAGATTGCCTGCACGGGGCTGACCATCAGCATCAGGAAAATTCCCACAGCGCAGCCGATAAAGGCTCCAAAAATCGGAATCAGGGCCGTGAAGGCAATCAGAACTCCAATAAGCAGTGCAAACGGCAGACGCAGAATGGTCAGCGTCACAAAAAACATGGTTCCCAGAATCACCGCCTCTGTACACTGACCTGTCAGAAATTTCGAAAAGATCCGTTCCGTCATTCTGAGGACGCCAAGTCCCTTATCCACAGCAGACTCGGGGAAGTAGGCATAGCACAGCTGTTTAAACTGGCGGGACAGGGTTTCCTTCTGAAGCAGAATGTACAGAGAAAAGATAAAGGAAATACTGAAGGTGGTAAGTCCGCTGGCGATGGACACGGCAGCCGTCACAGTGGACGATAGGAGGTTCCCCGCTCCTGAAGTGATGAAGGAGGCTGTCTCCTCCATCAGAGTTTTCCAGTCAATCTCGATGCTGTTGATAAACTCCACGATCTCCGGATATCTGGCAAACATGGCCTCCGCCTGGATCTGCATATTCTCAAAGAAGGCCGGCACCAGGCGTTTTAAGCCAAGCAGCGTCCCTGTCAGCTCCGGTATCACCACAAGGCTCACAACTGCCACAATCACCAGCACAAACAGGATGGCTAACAGAAGGCTGAGCGGCCTTTTTGCCCTGCTTGTCTCCTTCATTCTCAGCAAGCCGCCCAGAATATTTTTCTCGATAAAGCGCATGGGCACATTGAGAATAAACGCAATAGCCGCCCCCAGAAGGAAGGGAAACATAAGCCTCAGGCCTCCCCGCAGAAAGCCGAACACATATTCCATGCGAAAGGCCAGAGCCAGAATCACGATGGTGTACAGAATCAGAAGCATGATCTTTTTCATGTTATCTTTGTTCAATTCCATATCTGTCTTATATTCCTCTCTCCCTCAGGGCTGCAAACCAGTTTCTCACTTCTTCTCCGGAAGCGCTCACACTGCCCTGAACCATGCGCTCGCTTCCGCCTCCCCTGCCGTTCAGGGACTGATTCAGTTCCCGGCCAAGGGTTCTCATATCATGGACAGGGCTTGCAAGAGTGTAGGAAAAGCTTCCACTCTGTCCTCCGAACACAGCTGTCACCTGTCCCCTTTTCGCTTCCATGAGCAGGTTGCAGAACTGTCTCACTTCTACAGGTGTATAATCCTTCTCAAAGACCAGGAGAATCCCATCTGACTCCGGATAGGAAGCAGTCTTAAGCTCCATCAGCTGTCTGGTCAGGGCCACCGTTCTCGCCTTCTCCTCTGAGAGCTCGTCCCTCTGCCGCTTCACCGCCTCCACAATTTCCTCCGGCTTTGCAGAAAGCAGGACAGAAACAGCGGAAACCTGCTCCGTTTTTCTGTCGCAGGCCTTCAGCGCCTTCTGACCGCAGAGCATGGAAATGCGGACTCCTCCTTTATAGTTCATCAGAGAGAGAAACTTGATAACTCCGATTTCCCCGGTATACGCCACATGGGTACCGCAGCAGGCACAGGTGTCCACGCCGGGAACCTCCACAATGCGCACCTGGCCTGAGAGCTCCTTCTTGCTCCTGTAATCAAGCTTTTCAAGCTCCTCCTCGGAAGGATATGTAATTTTGAGAGGAATATTGGCCCAGATTGCCCGGTTGGCCTTCTCCTCAATTTCCATCAGCTCCTCCCAGCTCATGGGGCCGTTCAGATCAATGGTCATCTCCTCCCTGCCCATGTGAAAGCCCACATTGTCATATCCATAGACGCTGTGAATCAGCCCGGAAACGATATGCTCGCCGGAATGCTGCTGCATATTGGAAAAGCGCGCCTCCCAGTCGATCCTCCCTGTAACCTCTTCCCCCACCGAAAGCTCCCTGTCTGTATAGTGAATCACAGTCCCGTCCTTTTCGTGGACATCCAAAACCCTGGCTGTTCCCAGCACTCCCGTGTCAGCCGGCTGCCCGCCTCCCTCCGGATAAAAGCAGGTTCTGTCAAGCTCTACCTCAAATCCCTTTTTCCCGGAGACGCAGGCCGTCACCCTGGCTGTAAATTCCCTTCGGTACGGCTCCTCGTAAAATAATTTCTCCATCTCTTCTGTCCTTCCTCCTGTCCATGAACCTGTGCGGTTCCGATTATTATAATTATACACAGATTTTCCGGCGGTTCAATCAATTTGCCATTAATTTTTCGTTTTGATGGAAACTGTGGCAAGCAGGGCGGCATAAGATGGAGTGTAAAGAAAATGTCGGAGGAACTTAAATATGAGCGATTTATCAGCAACTAACTGCGGATGCGGATGTGAGACTACAGGAGGAGGAAGCAACCTCATTTTCCTGATTCTCATTCTGATTTGCTGCGGCGGCTGCGGCTTCGGCGGAGGCTTTTGTGAACATAATGGCTGCGGCGGCGGATGCTCCTGCGGATTTGGCGGCGGCGGATGTGAATGGCTGATCTGGATCATCCTGCTGTGCTGCTGCTGCGGCGGCGGAAACAACGGCGGCGGCTTCTGCTGCTAGTTTCCGTTTTTCTGACGCCGTCCTGCAGGGCGGCAGCCAGGCGGCTCTTCTGCCGCCTGGCGCAGACAGAGGCTCCCGCTTCCCGGACTGTCCCGGGGCGGGAGCCTCTGTCAGATCTTATGTTCTTTCCCCTTGAAGATTTGCGGAAGCTGCCTTTCTACCGCTCTCTCGCAAGCTGGTAGATCAGCGCATTGCAGATGGCAGCTGCCACGTTGCTTCCGCCTTTTCTTCCCCTAGCCACAATATAGGGGGTATCCTGAAGGGATAAAATCAGCTCCTTGGACGAAACCACATTGACAAAGCCCACCGGTACTCCGATGATGAGTCTGGGCGCAAGTCTCCCTTCCCGGATCAGCTCATAGAGGCGCACCAGGGCTGTGGGGGCATTTCCCACTGCAAAGATGCAGTCTCTTCCGAGAGAGGCCGCCTTATCCATACTGGCTGCCGCCCGGGTGGTGCCCTGCTGTTTCGCTGTCTCTGCCACGTCCTCATCTGCCATAAAGCAGAGTACCTCAGAACCAAGGCGCTCCAGGCTCCTTTTATTGATCCCGGCCCGTCCCATATTGGTGTCTGTCACAATGACAGCCCCCTCTCTCAAAGCCTCCAGAGCCTTTTTCACCGCCCCTTCTGAAAATACCAGATTGTCCGCATAGTCAAAATCTGCGGTTGTGTGGATCACCCGCTTGATCACCGGCTCTTCCTCGGGCCTGAACGTCCTGCCCGGGAACCGTTCCATAAGCTCCTCGGAGATAATCTCAAAGCTCCTGTCCTCTATCTTTTCAGGCAGCACCTGCTCTAACTGTATCCTTCTTTCCATCCTTCTCACCGCATCCCTCTGTTTTTTTGTTCCTGATTTAGTTTTTCTTCCTATTTAGTTTTTCTTCCTGCTTTGTTTTCGTTCCTGTTTTTGTCTTATACTCCGTCTCTTTCTGCCTGGAGTTTCTGCTCAGATTCCTTTTTAGATTCTCCTCTCAGGTTCCTTTTCAGATTTCTCTCCCAGATTCCTTTTTCAGATCCTTCTTCCAAACTCTTTTTCAGATCCTCCTCTCAGATTCCCTGTCTGAGAATCCTGTAAATCTCGTCCATATCAAGGCTTTTTCTCAGCCCGTCGGCCAGCAGGTCAAACTGCTTTTCCCGGTAGGCTCTGTAATCAAAGTCTGCTGCATCCTTAAGGCTTATTCCCTTTTCAGAAAGAAGGGCTTCTGCCAGAACAGCGGCCGTGCCGGGCTCGTCGAAGATGCCGTGGACGTATGTGCCGCAGGCCTGCAGGGAACCTCCTTCATCTGTCAGGACGCAGCCGTCGGGCTTCTCTCCCGTCTCTCCTCCCTCCTGGTTTTCCCGGAGGACAGAGAGGGGGCGTCCTCCCTCAAGGAGCCTGGTCCTTCCCATATGGATCTCATAGCCGGAAAACTCTCTTCCCGAGAGGGCGGAAAAGATGCCGGGAAGGGCGCCGAAACGGCCTGTCACCCGGGTTCTCATCTTCTCCTTCTCAAATTCTGTGGCTGTCTCAAGGAGCCCCATTCCCCGCACAGACACTCCCGGGGCCCCTGCCTCTGTGCCCTTCTCATCTGTCAGACTGCGCCCCATCATCTGGTAGCCTCCGCAGATCCCAAACACAGGAACCCCTGACGAGGCAGCTTTCAGCACGGCGGCCTCCAGACCGTTCTGGCGCATCCACAGCAGATCCTCTATGGTATTTTTCGTTCCCGGAAGGATAATCAGATCCGGAGCAGACAGCTCTGACATTTTCTCCACGTACCGGACAGATACGCCGGGCAGGCAGGAAAACGCCTGAAAATCCGTGAAGTTGGAAAGACGGGGGAACCGGATCACGGCAATGTCCAGGGCGGCTCCCTCATCCTTTTCCCGGGCATTCAGGCGGGCGCTCAGACTGTCCTCGTCCTCAATATCTGCCTGAATATAAGGGATAATCCCTGTCACCGGAATCCCGCAGAGTTTCTCAATCATCTCTGCCCCCGGCTCCAGGATCGTCCGATCTCCGCGGAATTTATTGATCAGAAGTCCCTTTATGTACCTTCTCTCCTCCTCTTCCAGGAGCATCACGGTGCCGTAGAGCTGGGCGAACACGCCTCCCCTGTCTATATCGCCGGCCAGAAGGACAGGAGCCTTCGCCATCCTGGCAATCCCCATATTGACGATGTCATCCTGCTTCAGGTTAATCTCCGCAGGACTTCCGGCCCCCTCGATCACAATAATATCGTAGTCCTTCGAGAGAGATTCATAGGCATTTCGGATCACCGGAAGAAGTGTTTTTTTGTATCTGAAATACTCTCTGGCCGGCATGGTTCCCACCGGCTCCCCCATGACGATCACCTGGGAGCCGGTGTCGCTGGAGGGTTTTAAGAGGATCGGGTTCATGGCCGCGCGGGGGGAGATTCCCGCTGCCTGGGCCTGCACTGCCTGGGCCCGTCCGATCTCTAAACCCTCCTCTGTGATAAAAGAATTGAGAGCCATATTCTGGGATTTAAAGGGAGCCACACGGTAGCCGTCCTGCCGGAATATGCGGCAGAGGCCGGCGGCAATCAGGCTTTTTCCAGCGTTTGACATGGTCCCCTGGATCATGATTGGTTTTGCCATTTCGTTCTCCTTTCCTGTATACAGTATGCAGCCAGATCGGGTTTTTGCTGCTGTCTCATCCTCTCCTTCACCGGCACTCTCTTAAACCTCGCTGCCGGAGCTGAAGTTTTTTCTCGCCCACTCTTCCATCTGACTGAGAAGCTCCTTATTTTCCTCACGGCGCTTCACTGCCACCCGGAAAAAGGAGTCATCCAGCCCCCGGTAGCTGGCGCAGGAGCGGATCAGGATGCCTCTCCCGGAGAGGAATTTCTTTAAATCCTCCTGGCCGGATAGTTCCTTTCCCTTCTGCCCCACAGAGAACAGAAGATAGTTGGCCATGGAAGGCCAGACACGAAAGCCGAGACGTGAAAGCCCGTCACTTAAAAATTTCCGCTCCCGAGCGATCAGCTCTCTGGCCTGTTCCAGAAAGTCCCTACGGGAGAGGGCGGCAATTCCGGCTTTCTGGGCAATTCCCGACACGCTCCAGGGCTGTCTGACAGCTGCAAGGCGTTCCAGCAATCCCGTATCTGCGCACATGGCATAGCCCAGCCTGAGCCCGGCCATCCCGTACGTCTTTGTAAAAGCGTTCAGAAGAAACAGGTTTCTGTACCGGCCAAGCTTTCCCGCCATGGTAAATCCTTCCGGCCTTTCCAGAAAGCCGTTAAAGCACTCATCCACTGCAAGGAGAGCATGATGGTTCCGGCAGATTCCGGCAAAGACTTCCAGCTCCTCTGACGAGAGGGCCATTCCCGTAGGATTGTTGGGATTTCCCAGAAAAACCAGGTCGGCGCCGCCGACTCTCTCCAGTTTCCTCTCAAGGCAGCGGGCATCAGGAAGCCAGTTTTCCTCAGGCCGCAGGGGAATCTGGATGATCTCACAGCCCTTCAGGGAAAGAGCAGCCTCATACTCGGAAAAGCAGGGGGCAAACAGAACGGCCCGGCGGGGCCTTAGAGCCTCGGCAAGGCCGAAAATCAAATCGGCCGCCCCGTTTCCGCAGAGAATCCAGTCCTCGGGAAGGCCGTGGAAGGCCGCCAGAGCTTTCCTGAGGCCTCTGCACTGGCTGTCCGGATAGAGAAGAATTTCCTCCCTGCTGGACGCCACCGCCTCTATGACCTCCCGCGGTGTGCCCAGCGGATTGGTGTTTACAGAAAAATCGATTCGGATGTGCTCTGAGCCGTAAATGTCACCGCCGTGAGAATAAACCATGTATGATTCCTCCTGTTTCTTTCAGCCTGTTTCTATCAGTCTTTTTCTTCCAGTCTTTTTCTGTCTGTTTCGCCCCTTCGCGCCTTTCCCCTCTTTTCCTATCTCCCAAGCCAGAATGCGGCCGCAGCCCCTGCTGCTGCCATCATAACTGCAGTTCCATACATCAGCCTGTTTGCCCTTTTGATATCCTCCCACTCTACCTTCCTCTTCTCATCCCCGATAAAGGGTTTTTCGAAACGTCTCCCAAAGTACCAGGCAGGTCCTGCCAGACGCACCCCCAGGGCGCCGGCGCAGACGGCCTCTGTCTGGGCGGAATTGGGGCTTTTGTGGTTTCTCCGATCACGGAGCCAGATCCTCGCCGCCCCCTTCCCGTCCATCCCGAGAAGAAAGGAGGCGCCAATCATCAGAAGCGCCGAAAGTCTCGCCGGGATCAGGTTTGCCAGATCGTCGAGCCTTGCCGCAGCCCTGCCGAAATACAGATACCTCTCATTTCTGTATCCCACCATAGAATCCATGGTATTG
This sequence comes from Clostridium sp. M62/1, assembly GCF_020736365.1. Classification (NCBI taxonomy): domain Bacteria; kingdom Bacillati; phylum Bacillota; class Clostridia; order Eubacteriales; family Clostridiaceae; genus Clostridium; species Clostridium sp. M62/1. The sequence continues at coordinate 2,434,101 of NZ_CP085988.1, forward strand.
ACGGCCTTGTACATCCATCCAAGGACCGGGCCTCCCAGAAACAGATAGAACAGAGGCGCGATTACCCCGTCCGAGGTATTCTCAGCCACAGTTTCCACTGCCGCCTTCGCAATTCCCTCCCCGTCAAGGCCGGCTGTATCACGCCCGACGATCATGGACACATTCCGCCGGGCCTCCTGTATATCTCCCTTCCTCAGAGAATCGCAGACCTTCATACTCTCGTCACGCAGGGATCTGGCAGCGAGAAGGTAGTAGCACATGACGGCCCCGCAGAGGAACTCTCCCCCCGGCCCAAAAAGAAAGCGGGCCGCCCGAAGAAGGGTCAGACTCACTCCCCCGGTCACCAGGACAACCCCTCCGGCAAGAATACTTCCGCCTATGAGCTCTCCTCTCTTTCCCTCCGGAAAGATTCTGCGAAGCCATCCCTCCATCCATCCGATGAGAGAGCCCAGCGCCCTGACCGGATGAGGCATCGAATGGGGATCTCCGAAGAGAAAATCCAGCAGAAAACCAGCCAAAGCGGCCGCAGCGTAACTTGTCATTTCTTGTGTCAATTCTTTTGTCCTCCCGTCTGTCATCTTCCCGGCTGGTGCTTCCCTTACTTATTTCAGCCGCATCTCCAGCCCGCAGAGAATCCGGTAAACCTCCCTGGCCTGGGCCGCAGCCCTCTGGCAGAAGCGCCCCTCCCGCTCTCTGTAATCCCTCTCAAACGGGTCCAGAGGCACAATCCCGCAGCCAATTTCATCAGCCGTCAGAACCCTATCCCTTCCCTCTGCCTTCTCCCGCGCTTCCATCTGCAAAAGAAAGGCGCTGCCGAAATCCTCCGGATTTTCAGTTTCTCTCATGAGATACTCAAACAGCTTTTCCAAATGCAGAATCACATCGGCAGAGAGGAGGGCCTCATAAAGCTCCTCCACGCCGCCGAAGCCTCTCTCCTCCATCATCCTTCCATCCAGCACAGAACTGCTCTCCATCCCGTTTACCCGGTTAAAATGTCTGAGGGCCGCCCTGCTTTTTCCCTGATGGCTTCCGCCGACAATCAAAATCACTGCTCATCCTCCTCTCCTTCCTTTCCATCTGTCCTACGCAGGATAAAGCCACCCGCACAGGACGCACACGGCCAGCAGAAAAAGCTCGCAGACCTGCAGGAAATATCCCGCCAGATCCCCGGTGATTCCGCCAAATTCCCTGCAGGCCATCCTGTAATACCAGGCGAACACGGCCCCTGCTGCCAGAATACACAGCCAGCCCGGCAGAATGCTTCCAAAGAGCACTTTTCCCATGGCGAGAAAATAGGCGGCCCCCGCCATCAGGTAAAGTGCCATCAGCAGCCTGACCGTCCGTTTCAGAGCCACCTGGGAAAAGGAGGCCGCCAGCCCGTCCTTCTTCGCCATGGGAAAGGACACAACTGACATTCCGCTCAGCGCCCGCTCCGTCAGAAATGCACCGGAAAATAAGAGAACGCTTCTCTGATCCAGCTCTGAAAACAGGGCCGCGTAAAAGAGCAGGTAGGTGCCGCAGCCGATAACGGCGAAGGCTCCTGCCCTGGGATCCTTTAAAATTTCCAGCTTTTTTTCCTTCGGCAGAAAGGATCTTCTGGCATCCGTCGTATCCAGAAATCCATCCATATGGATTCCCCCTGTCATAAAAAGCGGCAGCGCCGTACCGGTCAGGGCTGTCCACAAGGTTCCCGCTCCCAGCCCCTCTGACAGATAAAAAAACGCCCCGATTAAGCCTCCGATCAGAACGCCGATCAGGGGAAAAAAGCACATGGTATACCGCATCCGCTCCTTTGTCCACTGAATCTGAGGCATGGGAACCCTCGAATACATGGACCAGGCAATTATGAAACTTCCCAGCAGGTCTTTAAGCCCTCCTGCCGGCCTTCTGCCCCTCTCATTTTTCATTCCGGCGCACCTCCCTTCTGCCCTGTCCTCTGTCCTTCGCTCTGCCCTTTCCTGCCGCCATTTTCCTGCTTCCACAGAATGGGGAGTCCGTACACCACCTCTGTCACTGTCTGCGCCTGCCCGGCCAGAAAGCAGTTCACCTCTCCCAGAAGCCGCCTGTACCGCTCCGTCTCCTCTCCGTAAAAACGCCCGTCCGAGCAGATTTCATTTGTCACCACAATGAGATTCCGGGAAAGATCCAGCAGATGTTCGAGCCCTCTTGTGATCCTCACAAAAGCCCCCTCCTCCTGCCTGTAAAACTCGTTGCAGACCAGGTTGGACATGCACTCTAAAAGAATCGTCGCCTCCCCCTTCTCCCATCCGTCAGGAAGCTCAAACTGTTCCAGATCCGAGAATACCTCTTCCGTTCTGAACTGCTTTCCCTCCCGCATCCGGCGGTGGCGTCTGACTCTCTCTCTTCCCTCCTCATCCCAGACCATCATAGTGGCCAGGTACAGCTTTCTCCCCGGCTCCGCCTGAAGGGCCAGCCCTTCCGCATATTCCGACTTTCCGCTTCCGCTTCCTCCCGTTACAACTGCAAGCACAGCCCTCTCTCCTCTCTAAGAAACCGCTGTCTCTCCGGATTTCTCTTCTGTGTACATCTTTCTCTTCTGCGTACGCCTTCTCTTTTTCTGCCGGCCATCCATCTGCCCGGGGCTTTTAAGTCTCAGAAGCTCCTCCTAGGAGAGGGGCCTATACTCCTCAATTTCAATCTCATGGAAGGTACTCATTTCCCGGTAAATGCGAAGAGCCATGTCGAGAAGGGGCATCACTGCTACCGCTCCCGTCCCTTCTCCCAGGCACATGCCGGCAGCGATAGCCGGGCGGCAGCCAAGCTCCCTCAAAATCAGCTCACCGGCCGGCTCCGAGGAGACATGGGAGGCCAGCATATAGCCGGAAGATAAGCTGCAGATCCTCTGGGCCATCAGGGCGGCCGCTCCGGAAATAAAGCCGTCAATCAGCACCGGCACGCGGCACAGAGCGCCGCCCAGGAAAACGCCGGCAAGTCCTGCCAGATCAAGGCCTCCCACCTTTGAAAGAATATCAATCCCGTCCTTTGGGTCAGGGCGGCGGAGCATAATTCCTCTTCGGATTACAGATATCTTTTTCAGAAGGCCGTTGCTGTCAAGCCCTGCCCCTCTCCCCGTTACCAGGAAGGGATCCACTTCCAGGGCAGCAGCCACTGCCGCACTGCTGGTAGTTGTATTCCCGATTCCCATCTCTCCGGTGGCAATCAGCCCGTAGCCTCTTTTTTTCAGCTCCTCTGTAAGCTCAATTCCCGTTTTGAGGGCCAGGAGCACCTCGCGCCTGGTCAGAGCCGGCTCCTTCAGGAAATTCCTGGTCCCTCTCCTGATTTTTCTGTCAAGGAGGGGGAAACATTCTCCCAGAGGGCCCAAATCCATCTCCACGCCGATGTCCACCGGAAACACATCTGCTCCTGCCTGCTGTGCCATCAGACAGGCACAGCTCTCCCCTCTGGTGAAGTTGGCGGTCACCACAGCTGTCACCTCTTTTCCGGTCTGGCTGATTCCTTCCTCCACAATCCCGTTGTCTGCGCACATGATGATTAACGCCCTTTTCCCAAAGTCCACCTGCGGCGTCCCCGTAATCTCCGCTATGCGGACAATGTCATCCTCCAGGACTCCCAGGCTTCTCAGGGGCTTTGCCACGCTGTCAAAGCGTTTTTGGGCCTTAAGCCCTGCCTCCCTGTCCGGCTCACTGATTTTTGCAAGCCGGCCCAGAAGCCAATTCGTCAGTTCTCTCTCTTCCAGCTTCTCCTGTTCCTCTGTCACCGCAAAATCTTCCTCTCTGCTGCCTGAAGCAGCCATTTTTTCAGCCATCCTTCATTGGACGGGTAATACAGGTGGGGAAATCCGCACAGCAGCGTGTCCGTCTGCACCATACAGCGCCAGCTCCTGTCGGACAGGGGCTTTCTGGCAATCCAGTCGCCGCCCTCCAGCTGTGTTTCCCAGTAATGAAATTCGTGTCCCTTTATCGTCTCTCCATCCGGCCCTTCCAGTTCGATGTATCCGAACCGTGAAAGCCGATTCGTCCGGTATGCACTGGCATCCACAAGCCCTGCCAGCTCATACTCCTTTCCGTCTGCCCCCTCTAAAAGACGGTGGAGATAAAGAAATCCTCCGCACTCTGCAAGAATCTGTTTTCCTCTCCTGTAGGCCTGCCTGACGGAGTTTAACATCTGCCTGTTTTCCGAGAGCTCCTTTGCAAAATTTTCCGGATATCCGCCCCCGAACAGGTAACCGTCGGCCTCGGGAAGCTCCCGATCCGAAAGAGGGCTGAAAAATACAAGCTCTGCCCCCAGCTCTTCCATGAGTCTCAGATTTTCCTGGTAGTAAAAGCAGAATGCCTGATCTCTTGCCACTCCGATACGAACCCTGCAGACAGCACTGGAAACAGCCCTGAGAACGGACGGCGTCCCGGCTGGCTTTCTGTCTCTTCTCCCCCTCCGGGCCAGGGCAATTAACCCCTCCATATCGAGGCTCTCCTCCATCTGCTCAGCTAACCTCCCGATCCGTTCCCTGAGTCCCTCAATCTCTCCCGGAAGCATCAGGCCCAGATGGCGGCTTTCAATCACACAGTCCCTCATTTCGGGAAGATACCCGTAAACAGGAACACCTGCCTTCTCAAGTACAGGCCTCAGCCTGCCGTAAAGCATAGGAGAGATTCTGTTTAAAATCACTCCCTCTATCCCGCTGTCCTCCGCAAATGAGACAAAGCCCCTGATAAGGGCTGCCAGAGAAACGCTTGCTCCCCGACAGTCTACCACCAGAACGGTGGGGGTGCCGGTGATGGTGGAGATATCCCAGGCGCTGCCCTCTGACGAGACCGCACCGATTCCGTCATAGTAGCCCATCACTCCCTCTATCACGGCAAAATCAGCCCCTGTTTCCCTCATTCTTCCGGCAAACATCTGTCTGACCCCTTCTTTGCCGAGAAAAAAGCTGTCCAGGTTTCCGCCGGGAATTCCCAGCACATACTGATGGAACATGGGGTCAATATAGTCGGGTCCGCATTTAAAGGCTGCAGGATGAAGTCCCCGCCGCTTCAGAGCTTCCAGAAAGCCGCAGGTGATCAGAGTTTTTCCGCTTCCGCTTTTGGGCGCGGCAAAAAGAATCCCTCTCATGCTTCCTTCTCCTCCCCTCCAAAGCTGATCACATAAACAGGATTCTGCCCCTGCATCAGGTGGTAGCCTCCCGCCTTTCTGGCTCTGGAAACCTGCACGGAAACGATCTCCCCATCGATGGAAAGCTCATCCAGCATGGAAATGACAGAGGCCAGAGTCTCCAGCGCAATGACATTAATCACCACCCGCATGCAGGGGTTCAGCGACAGCAGTTCCTCTACGATCTCCTTCATATTCCCGGAGCTTCCCCCGATAAAAGCGTGAGTTGCTCTTCCCTCCTGTCCTGCTTCCAGCTCCCTGCGGACGGCCGGATCTCTTAAGAGGGAGAGAGCTTCCCCTTCTTTCAGCACAATTTTCTCAGTTCCCGCCTTTTTTCTGTTTTCCTCAAACAGCCTGGCAGCCTCCGCTTTTTTCTCAAAGGCAAAGACACGCTTTACGCCCCAGACAAGGGCGGCCTCCACAGAAACAGACCCTGTCCCTGCCCCGATGTCCAGAAGAACGGAATGGGAGTCAAGCTCCAGCTTCGAGAGGGAAACGGCTCTTACCTCGCTTTTTGTCATGGGAACCTCTCCTCTGATAAACCATTCATCTCTCATGTCATTCCTCCCTTTCTCTCTTTCTCTCTTTCGCTTATCCGGCTGCCTGAAGCCTCTCATCATCCCCCTGCCGTTTTCACTGCCAGAACCGCCAGGGAATCGGTGGAAATAAGGGTAAATTCCCCGACAGTTCCCCTTCGTATCCTCTCTTCCGGATAGGAGAGCCGTTCCCCGACGGCGGCCCGGCAGCGGGAATATCCAGCTTCTGAAAGCTGCCTGCACAGCTTTCCCGCCGTCTCGCTTCCGGACAGCAGAATGAACATCCACCGGCCTTCTGCCTGTTTTCCTCCTGAGCTTCTGTCCTGCTCCAGACGGGAGAGCGCATTCTCCAGATCAAGCGTTCTTCCGTGCGCAGTCAAAAACAGAGCATTCTCCCATGAGATGCCCAGCCTGGAGGCCAGATAGGCCGCTGAGGAGACACCTGGCTCTGTCTCGAATGGAATATTTCTCTCTGAGAGGGCCAGCGCCAGCTTTTTTGTGCCGCTGTAAAAGCCTGTATCTCCTGAAAACAGAACTGTCACTGTCCCTCCGCCTTCATAGTCGTCTAAAAATCGGATCACATCCTCCGGAAGATAGAGGGGCTCCATCCTGGGTTTTACTCTCTCTCTTTCTTCTGCCCTTCCCGTCATTTTCCGGCTGTTCTCAGAAGATTTATCTCCCAGCCTCTCCCACACCATCTTCGCAGCCTCCAGCATTCTGGGGGCTCCCAGCAAGACGCTGCTTTCCAGAATGGTTCTGACGCAGTTTACGGTCATCTGTTCCAGCCCTCCGGGCCCGATTCCCACAAGTGCTGCCCGAAGAGGCTGCCGGTTCTCTCTTTCTTCTCTTTCTTCTCTTTCTTCTCTTTCTACTCTTTCTGCTCGTTCTTCTCTTTTCTGTCCCGGATCGTCTCTTCTGCCTGAATACCAGCGAAGGATTTCCTCCTTAACCTCCCCGACTCCCATGCCGTCCGGCTCGTGCCTTCGTCTGATCACCACTGCAGAGGCTCCAACCCTCCCGGCCGCCGCCAGCTTCTCCTCAAAGCCTCCGTTTTTTCCAGTTTCCTTTGTCACCATCCACCTGGCATCCGTCTGCGCCATCATGGCCGCATTCAGCTCCTCCGAGAAGGGACCCTGCATACAGATCAGGTGTTTGCCGGAAATACCGAGAAGACTGCACTGCTGTACTGACTCTATCGAGGGAAGGACTCTGGCAAATACACGGCTTTCAAAGTCGGGAAGTTTCCTGAAGGTGGAAAGCTCCTTACTCCCTGTGGTCACGAAAATATTTCCCTCCGTCCCCTGAAGGAAGCGGACGGCCTCCTCCACATCGGACACATAAACCACAGAATTCTCATCGGATTCAGGCTGCTCTTTTTCATTTACTGGCTGCTCTTTTCCGTCTGCCGGCTGCCCTTTTCCGTCTGTCGGCCTCCGGCGGCCTTCCTCCTCTTCTCTCCTCAGGCAGCGAAGGAGGACGGCATTTTCCTTCCGGCAGGCCTTTTTGATATTCTCCGTCGCCAGGAGCGCATAGGGATGGGTCGCATCCACCACCAGCTCAATTTTCTTTTCCCGGATAAAGTCCGCCATCTCTTCCTGATCCATGGGCCGTTTCATAATATGGAGGCAGGAGGCCTGCGGGAGCAGCCTGCTTCCATAGTCTGACACCACGCTGATAAAGGCGGGGATTCTGTGTTCGGCACAAAATTCTGCCAGAAGTCTGCCCTCCGTGGTTCCCCCAAAAATCAGCAGCCTACACATTCCGGTACCCTCTCGGCGTCACCATGCGCCCCAGAATCTCCCTGGTTGCCTCATTTCCCACAAACACCGTGGTAAACATGTCTGCGCCGGCGTCCATCAGCTGTGACAGTGTCATCAGCTCCACCGCCTCCCCCTCCCGGCCGATGTTTCTCACAAGGCCGCAGACCGTTTCCGGCCTTTTATATTCCATCAGGATCCGGCAGGCCCATTTCAGATATCCTGCACGCTTTTTGCTGGACGGGTTATAGATGCAGATGGAAAAATCACCCTGGGCCGCAGCACGCAGCCGCTTTTCAATCACCTTTGCAGGTGTCAGAAGATCGCTTAAGCTGATTACGGCAAAATCATGGCCGAGAGGAGCTCCTAAGAGGGCTGCGCCGCTCAGGGCCGCCGTCACTCCCGGCACAATCTCTGCTTCCACTCCCGGGAATTCCGGCAGAAGCTCCAGTATGAGTCCTGCCATCCCATAGACGCCGGCATCCCCGCTGCAGATCATGGCAGTTTTCTTCCCCCCGGCGGCCTCCGCAAGGGCCATCCGGCAGCGCGCCGTTTCCTGTCTCATAGGGGTTGTGAGATATTCCTTCCCCGGAAACGCCTCCTGAATCAGATCCACATATACCGTATAACCTGCGATGACCTGGCACGACTCCAGTGTTTTTTTTGCCCGGATTGTCATATTCTCCAGGGCTCCCGGGCCGATTCCGACCACGTAAATTTTCTTTTCCATTCTGTTATCCTTCCATTCTATTATCCTTCCGCACTGTACCTATCCAGGTTCCTGCCGGTTTCAGCTTCCTGCCCCCATTCCATCCGGATAATCCGCTTCCTGAGGGCGAGAGCCCCAGTCACGCCTCCCTCCGCCTGCTTTTCCACGGCAAGAAAAGCCTCGTAAGGGCCGGCAGCCAGAACTGCCGCCCGCTCACAGACATTCCCGACTCCTGTGGTGCGTCTGACAAAGTCCGACTCCCGGAAGCTGCCAGACACCTTGCCTAACTCCTCAGCAGAAAAAAAGCAGATCTCCTTTCCATGCTCCGACGCAAAATCAAGAAGCCCCTGCTCCTCTTTTTTTAAATCAATGGTGGCAATCCGAAACACGCTCTCCATCCCCAGCCCGGCCATTTCAAGAATCCGTCTGGCCAGGGCCTCTATCTCCTCTTTTCCGGCGCCTTTCCTGCACCCGATGCCAAGAACTGCATCCTGTCCCGTAAGCCGCAGGAAACGGCAGTCTCCTTCTGTATGCTCCGGCATCTTCAGGGAAAGAGAAGAATCCCTCCTTCTCCCCGCTTCCCCCACCCAGAGATTGAGCCGGTGAAGGGTCCCCGGATGAAGTTCAGGGCAGCAGGTCCCTTCCGTGGGAAATTCGCAGAAAAATCCCAGTCTCTCGCCTGCGAGAAGGGCGGCGGCAGCCTCCCTGGCCAGCCCCATGTCCTCAACGCGCAGATCATTTTTCCGGGCAAACACATCAGGAGCAAACAGGCCATTCCTGTCTGTGGCCGTGGTGATGACCGGCAAAGCCCCGAGAAGAACGGCGGCCCGCTCTGCCAGCTCGTTGGCTCCGCCCAGATGGCCGGACAGGAGGGAGATGGAAAACTTTCCTGTCTCATCGATGACAACCACCGCCGGATCTTCTGTCTTTCCTCTCAGAAAGGGGGCGCAGGCGCGGACGGCGATCCCGGCGGCTCCTATGAAAAAGATTCCATCTGCCTTTTGAAACTGTCTTTTCGTCCAGCTCCCCAGGGACTCTGTGAGAACCGACAGACCTTCCGGCAATTCCTCCTGCCTGCGCTTTTCAGACATGTTCTGAAAGGCGGAAGACAGGACTGCCCCTTCGGCTTCCTCTCCCTCTGCCCTCAGTTTTCTTATAAGCTCGGACAGGAGTCTGGCTCCCCGCCCTGTAAAGGCGATTCCTGCCGTCTTCATCTGTCTTCCTCTCCACGGCCGGGCAATGAGGCCCCGCTTTCTTTCGTTCCCCTGCGAAACTCTGTGGTAAATCCCGGATCATAGAGCTTTGAGCGCTCAAAGCTTCGGTGAGCCACCGCCTCTCCCACGAGAATCAGGGCTGTCTTTGTTATCTTCTCTTTTCTGGCCGTCTCCCAGAGGGTCCCCACGGTGCAGGTTACCGCCTTCTCATCGGGCCATGTGGCCTTGTACACAATGGCGGCAGGCGTGTCCTGCCTGTAGCCCCCTCTGATAAGCTCTGCGGAGAGCTCCTTTAATAACCCTGTACTCAGGAAAATAACCATGGTAGACTGATGGGCTGCAAATGACGCGATCTTTTCCTTTTCAGGGACAGGCGTCCTGCCCTCCATTCTCGTGATCACAACGCTCTGAGAGACACCCGGGAGGGTGTATTCCAGATTCAGGGCAGCAGCTGCTCCGCAGAAGGAGCTGACTCCCGGGCACACCTCATAGGAGATCCCCTCCCGGTCCATCCAGTCCATCTGCTCTCTGACGGCGCCGTAAAGGCAGGGATCGCCTGTATGCAGGCGGACGGTCATTTTTCCTTCCCTCTCTGCCTGCATCACCGCCTCCATGACCTCCTCAAGGGTCATTTCTGCGCTGTTTAAAATCCTGCAGTCTTTTCTTCCATAGTTCAGAAGCTCCGGGTTCACCAGGGAACCGGCATAGATGATCACATCTGCCTGCTCCAGAAGTCTGGCTCCCCTCACTGTAATCAGGTCCACAGCACCGGAACCTGCTCCGACAAAGTATACCATTCTGCTCTCCTTCCAGCATCTTGCGCCGGCTTTCTCGCCGCCGCCTTTTATCTCTTTCCTTCCTCTGCCCTGTCTGCAGCAAGGATCAGGGAATAGTAGCCTGCCTGCTCCGGAATCTCTTCCAGCGAGCCGAATACTCTCTCCCCGGCCATTCCGCAGTTTTCTACCATTCTGGCCTCGAGACCACGCTTCACGAGAAGCTCCTTTACGCTTCCCATCTGCCGCCCGGCCTTCATTAACACCTTCACTCCCGGCAGGGCCAGCGCCTCCTCAATCTGATAGGAAGCCGGGATCACATGGAGCTCTTCGGCTCCATTGACCAGGGGCTCCCCGAGTCTTGCAGCCGCTGCACAAAAGGAGGGAACTCCATTGACAATCTCTGCCTCAAAGCCCATCTTTCTGATTCTCTCGTGAACATAGAGATAGGTGGAGTAAATGGTCGCATCGCCGAGGGTAAGAAATGCCACCTGTTCTCCCGCCTTCAGCCGCTCTGCCAGTTTATCTGCGGCCTCCCGGTGACTTTTCTCCAGGATTTCCCTGTCCTTTGTCATCGGCATCGGCAGAAACAGGCAGGGCTTTTCCTCTATTTCCGGAACTGCCTGTCTGGCTATCTGGTATGCTGTGCACTTTTCCTTTTCCCTGTGAGGAATCGCAATCACCTGGCATTCCCTTATTATCCGCACGGCTTTCAGAGTCATAAGCTCCGGATCTCCCGGCCCGACTCCCACACCGTATAAACGTCCCTGTTTCATCTGTATCCTGTCCTTCCTGTCTTTTTCTCAAATCTGCATTCTTCTGTCTGCGTTCTTCTGTCAAATTTATATCATGTTTCATCGGCTTACCGGTTCCCGGCATCCGGATCTCCTGATAGCTCCCTGAGCCTTTCAGCCATATCCTCTGCGCCGCCTGTCATCCCCAGAATTCCCGAGGCTCCGGAAAACACGATCACCTCTGTCCTGAGTCCAAACCGCTCCTCTAAAACCTTTTTTATCCGCCCCGTGACGATCTCCATTACCGGGGCAAGGAACCCTCTGGCCTTGAGAAGCTCTGCTGCCTCATCGGTGGTATTCATGGAGAGCACCGTCTCTGCCAGGGCTTTGTACTCCACTTTTCCTTCCCGCTCAAAGCTTTCAAATCCTTTTCCTTTTTCCTGCGCCTGCCGCGCGGCCTCCTCCACGCAGTCTGCCAGAATTTCCATTCTCCTGTCGCCGTACTTTGAGTGGGTGTTCATCACTCCCCCTGCTACCTTCACCAGCTTTCCCAGATGTCCGGCAAACAGCACCTCTCTGATTCCTGCCTCCTTAAGCATCTGGAAGGTCTCCCCCACAAAGTTGCTGCATTTGACGAAGGATTCCATGGAGAGGCCCAGACTCTCCAGAAGAAACGCCGCCCCGTAATTTCCGGGCGCCACAGCCAGGAGCCTTCTGCCCTCCGCCGCATGCACCTGTATATCGAGTCTAATCGTTTCCAGCAGCGCTTCCTCGCTCATGGGATTGACAATCCCCGTAGTTCCCAGCACGGAAATCCCCCCCATAATGCCCAAATGGGGGTTGAAGGTCTTTTCCGCCAGCCTCTCCCCGTCGGGGATGGAGATCTCCACACAGATGGGCCGGCTCTCGGCGTATTCCCTCAGAACTTCTCTCACAGCGTCGGCAATCATTCTGCGGGGCACCGGGTTTATGGCCGGATACCCCGGCGGGCACTTGAGTCCTCTCTTTGTCACCCTGCCGATTCCTCTTCCGCCGCCTATGTACACGGTCACCGGCTCCCGGCAGTCACAGTATATCCCGGGGTGTTCTCCGGACTCTGTCTCCTCCGATACATCCGTCCCGTTTTTCCTAAGCACAGATTTTTCTCCTGGCATCCAGACGGCTGCATATACCAGAGCCCCGTCGGTCACATCGGGATCGTCCCCGGCATCCTTTCTCACTGCGCAGATTTCCCTTCTGCGCCCCGGTCTCTCCCTTCTGTGCCCCGGTCTTTCCCGGCCGGGTCCTCCTGTCAGCCCGTTTCCGCTCACGCTCTGCTTTGCTGTCTCTCCCGGCTCTTCCCCGGGCCACCATACCTCAAATACGGCTTCAAGCCCTCCAGGAGTCATCAGAGAAACCGCTTTTTCTCTAGCTCCGCCTAAAAGCGACCGGACTGCTGCCTTGGCTGCAGCTGCGGCGCAGGTCCCTGTGGTGAATCCCTTCCTCAGCTCTTTTTTCTCTGGCCTTTTTCCTGTGTCTTTCTTCTGCTCATCGTTTTTCGGCATCACGTCTCCCTGCTCTGTTCCTGCCCTCTCACCTGGTCCTGCATCCTACGTTAATCGCCGCCTGATGCTTCCCGGCACGCTCTCACCATTTGTCCCGTCATTTTCCCGGCTCTGCCTGCGCACCACCTTCACCGGAGCGCTTCTGCTTTAAAGGACTCTGCCCTCCGGGCATGGCTTACATAGATTTCCCGGATTCCCCGGTATTCCCCAAGGCCCCTCTCCAGCAGGGAAACCTGAAAGCCCCTCTCCTTCAGGCGGCTTTTCCAGGTATTCTCCCCCTCTCCTCCTATATCACGGAGGATATGAAGGCCGGCTGAGAGCATAAACGGAACCAGAAGGATATGAGCCCCGGGGGAGACTTTTAACCGCCGGATGACCGTTTCAAAATCCCTCTCTGCCTCCTCGAGAGTCGCAAAATGCATCGCTCCCCTGCTCATCTCACAGGCCAAAGCTTCCATTGCGTCAGAGAGATTTTCCATTTTTTTCTCTGCCCCGGAAGCAGGATCTTCTCTCCCACTCCCACTGCCCTCTCTCTCATCATTGGATGCACCGACCGTTCCATGCCCTGCCAGAAGACAAATTTCCCCATTATGTAGTGCAGGCAGCTCTTCCCGCACAGCGCGGACTGCCTGTATTCTGTCCTCTGCTGTATCCAGCAGAGGTTTTCCCAGATATGCCTTTTTGCAGACAGACGGATGGGCCAGAAGCCACTCAGACAGCGTGCTTCTCAGCCGTCCATACTCCCCGCCTGCCGTCAGAAAAGTGGGCTGAACTGTCAGCTCATCTGCCCCTCTCTCTGCGATCTCATCAAGGGCTTCCCACACCGTGCAGAAAGAACCTTTCCCCGTCTTTTTCAGCGCTTTCACAATTTTCTGGCTGGTAAAGGCCCGAAAGAGCTGATGCTCCGGAAAGGCCTCTGCCAGCTCCCGCTCAACGGCTCCTATCGTCTTTTCTCTCGTCTCATCCACAGTCGTTCCGAAGCTGACTGCAAGAACCGCTTTCATCCTTTTTCCTCCATCGGGACTTTTCCAGCCTTCCGGCGCAGCTTTCCCGTTTTTTCTCCGTTTCATAAGCAGTATGTTCCATTTTTACGTACTTCACCGTTTAAATGCTTTATCATTATATTCGATCAAATGTTTTCTTTCAATAGTTCCTTTTTCATTTCCCGCTTGCGTTTTGTGATCAGCCCTCCGATCCGGCCGCTTTCTTTTGAGGTCAGACATTTCCAGCCTCCGTTTATCACCTTATCTCCAAGCCCCAGTTCTTCTGCAATTTCAAACTTCAGCTTCTCCTCCGGGCTCAGGTTAGCCGGATCAAATATTTCATTTTTCTTGTCCTTTTTTTTCTGTGTCACAGGTCATGCCTCCTTCTGTTCTTCAAGATTCAATAGGAGTATACCCCTTCCCGGGGCGCCTATACACCAGAGGCTGATTTTTGCATCCCTGTTTTTCTTCTGCAGACATCCCATCTCCTGCAAAAAAAGCGGGCAGGCCCGCCTCAGCTCCCCCCTAATCATGAGGGGTTTGCCTGCTTTTTTGCGCCGCCGCGGGGCTGCCTTAAGCAGCCTTTTCCTCTGCGCAGCGTGCGCATCCCGCCCGTCAGGACTTTCTGTATTATAGGAAATTCGGAGGAATTTCTTATAATAAAAGACCGTTCCTGCCCGACGCACTCACTGCAAACGGCAGAAACGGCCTGCTCTGTTTCGGCTGTCTCTCAGCTCTCTCATTTTCCCGGGGGATTATCATGCATGCCGCAGGGCAGGCAATCCTCCCCCCGATCCCGGTCGCACACCAGATTGCCCGAAGGAACCCGATGGCAGTCGGTTCGATCCCTGTAAATTCACAAAGACCGCCGCACATTTTCTCTCTGACTGTCAATGGCCCGGCTAATCCAGAAATACCGCGCAGCCGCCTTCTCTGTGACCTCCGTGGTCAAAATCCCACCATTCATCCTCGTCATGGAAAAGTTCGTCCTCCACCGCATCTTCCACCCTGTCAAGGAAGTGATCGATCGTTCTGTGGGACAGTCTCATGCCTCCGGCCACTCCGGCAGCTCCCGCTGTCACGATTCCAATCACAATCAAAATCCCACCGGCCAGCAGCAGGTTTCTCATCCAGCGCTTCATCTGTCCGCCTCCCCTCTTTTACTGCTGTTCCCGTTTTCTTCCTTACGCCGGCCTCTGAAACAGCTTCCAAGGTTCCTGAACACCCACGGCAGAAAGGTTCCGTAAAACAAAATTGCAAGAACCAGGGCCACAAGGCCGCAGCCTGTCATGATTAATCCGATTCCGAAAAACAGAAATCCTGCAGCAGGCTGTGCGGCAGTCCCAATCAGAGCCAAAACAGAGATCACAACTCCGCCTATCAAAAGGCCCCCCGCAATCACTCCCACAGTCAGAAGAAGTCCTGCAAGCGTCACAATGACGGAAAAGATGCCTCCGGCAACGACCCCCACACCGGCTATCCCAAGACCGAAGAGAGCCAGGACTAAAGGCCACAGAAGGATCACCCCCACAATGCAGAGGGCTATCTGCCACCCGGCCATTCGCCCCTTCTTTTCCCTCTCTCTTGCATAGCTTCCCTTCACGTACTCTTCCCGGCCCTGGCTGTCTCTGGTTCTCTTCTCTTCCCCGGTGTCCTTCTTCATAGCCTTCCCTCTTTCAGAATACGCCTGATAACTGACCCGGGAAGCTGCTCTTTCGCCGCGGCTGTCTGACTCCTGCCCTCTGCTGCCGGCATCTTCCTTACCTTTCAAACCGTCACTTTTCTCTGCCAGCTCATATCTTTTTTTCACAGGACCGTGCTCCATATATCCGCTGTCGGTAAAAGCTCCGCCAGCCGCCGGCCCGTCTCCCAGACCGGAGCGGATAAAATCTGCCAGCTCTTCCGGGCTTCCCAGCTCCTCAAGCACCTTCGCCGTATTCTCGCCTGCCTCGTCCAGATACCCCTGATAATAGTCCAGGGCATCCCGTCTGTCATCCTCTGGAAGGTCTGTCAGCAAAGCCTCCAGCCTCTCTAAAAATTCTTTTCTGTCCATACTCTATGCCTCCATCAGAATTTCCGAAATCCTCCCGGAATACACGCTCCACTCTCCTCTGTACAGATTCAGCTGCGCCCTTCCGGACTCCGTAATCCTGTAGTATCTCCTGTTTCTTCCATCTATCGCCATATCATACACTTCCAGGCAGTCCTCTTTCTGGAGCCTGCGCAGAACCGGGTAAAGTGTGGACTCTGATATGTCAATCGCCCTCCTGACGTCCTGTGTAATTTTATAGCCATAGGTTCCTCCCGGTTCTCTGGACACAACCGCCAGCACCACTGCGTCAAGAAGAGCCGCGCCTGTATTAAATACCATTCATCATCACCATCCCTTCTGCCTGCCCCTGAAATCCCTCCCTAATCTAAAACGGTTCAGGAGCAGAAAACACTTCATTTTCTGCTTTTCTATCCGGTATCCTTATGGGCAGTTCCTATTACAGAACAGCATATATTATATGCTGTATAGTATATCAATATTATACGGCATATAATATTATATGTCAATCAGATATAATCACTCAGAATAATCCTTCAAAACAGAACCGGCGCTGGGGCTCTAAGGCCACAGCGCCGGTTCTATTCTGTCTGCGCAGTCTGCTTTCCTGTGTTTTCTTCTCTGCTCTCACCTGTATTTTGTCCCAAGCTCTGTCCCTAGTTCAGACTAATCAGGCCGGCCTGCATTTCTGCCTCCTCGGCAGGACCCGACGGCTCGTCAAATCCCAGCTGCCCCTTCAAAAAGACGGTAATTTTAGAGGCCCTCTCTGTCTGGCCATCCTGGGACGGTTCAGACCAGACGAGGAAATTCGTCCCCTCCGTCAGGCTGCTTACATAGACCATATTCCTGGTCAGATACGGAACCATGGTGCAGTCAGCGGGAACCTGGTATGTGACGCCTGAAACTGTCTCTACCACTGCGCTCCCGTCCTCATTCATAGTCAGGTTCTTAACCTCCTCCAGCGATGGAACCCGGTAGTCAGCCGGAATCTTTGTCAGGATCACATATGCGGAAAACTGGGGCGGATAGCTCAGAGCCATGGCAGGACTCACATACACATAGGCCATCTCTCCGTCCTGAATATCTTCCGCAGCCACCGGAAGCCCATCCACTGCATTCAGAATCAGAGTTTCATCAGAAAGGTTTAAAATTACATCCTGCTTCTCTGCAGCTCCTGCAGGCTGCCCGTTTAAAAGGAACTTCCCACTTCCCGCTTCTCCTGTTTTCTGCAGTGTTCCATAATATTTAATCGTCTTTGAAACCTGCTGTCTCTGCTCTGTCCCTGAATCCTCCGCCGCAAATGCGTTCACGGAACCGGCCGCTGCCAGAACCGCCGCACAAAACAGTGCAAAAATTTTTTTCTTCATAGCATTCCTCTCCTTTTACTGTTATTTCCTGCTCTCAGTTTTCACCTTTATCTCTATGGTTTATCCCCGGCTCTTTTCTATCTTTTTCCCTTCAAACAACCGGGTCTCCTCTGTTTTTTATCTCTCTCCGTTTCTTATTATAAAATATACCATATTTTTTTTAAAGCTGTTTTTCTTTTTGTTTACAGATTTCTGAATTCCTGCTTTTCAGCAGGCATTCCTGTCCCGCAGAGCTTTTTTACAGAAATCCAGACATATTTTCTGTAAAAAAGAATCCTGCTTCGCGGAATTCTCCGTCTGGGTCGGGCCGCAAAAGCGACAGTTTCGTTTCCGCCGCAGTGCGATCCCCGCGGAGCGTTTTTATGCAGCAAGGACCAAAGCTTCCTGGTACATAAAAAGGCTGTGCGAAACTCTCATTCCGCACAGCCTTCTGCTGCTTTTCTCTGTATTTGATTTAGTTCTCCTCAGCTGCAACAGCCTCGATATCAACATCGGCAACGTCCTCATTTGCCGGAGCTGCGTTCTCAAGAGCCTTGATGCTTAAGCTGATCTTTCTGTCTGCCTCGTTAAAGTCAACAACCTTAGCCTTGATTACCTGTCCTACGCTTAATACGTCGGATGGCTTCTCAACATGCTCTCTGGAGATCTGGGATACGTGAAGCAGAGCGTCTACTCCCGGCTCTAACTCAACAAACGCACCGAAATCTGTCATACGGGCAACCTTTCCCTCTACAACGCTTCCTACTGCATACTTCTCAGCAGCGTTAGCCCACGGATTGGTCTCCGGGAACTTGAGGCTCAGGGCAATCTTCTCACCGTTGATGTCCTTGATCAGAGCCTTTACTGTCTCGCCTACCTTGAATACCTTCTTCGGGTTTTCAACGCGTCCCCAGGACATCTCGGAAATGTGAAGGAGTCCGTCTGCGCCGCCCAGATCGATGAATGCACCGAAATCTGTCACGTTCTTGACAACGCCCTCTACTGTCTGGCCAACTTCGATTCTCTCGAAGAGCTCTTTCTGCATCGCAGCCTTCTTCTCCATGAGAAGCTGTCTGCGGTCACCGATAATTCTGCTTCTTCTGCCGCTTGGATTGAACTCTGTAATAACGAACTCAATCTCCTGTCCGGCATACTTGGATAAGTCTTTATCGTATGTGTCGGAAACCATGCTCGCTGGAATGAACACTCTGGTTCCCTCAACCTCAACAACAAGTCCCTTGTCAACGACCTGTGTTACCTTCTCCTTTAATACTTCCTTGTTCTCAAATGCCTCCTTTAAGCGCTTAACGCCCTTGTCAGCGGCCAGCTTCTTGTAGGATAATGCAGCCATTCCCTCGCCGTCGTTTACTTTGAGAACCTTCGCTTCCATCTCGTCGCCTACCTGAACCTTCTGTGTCAGTACAACAGACGGATCATTGGAGTACTCGTTCTTCGGGATAATGCCTTCAGACTTGCTTCCAGCGATGCTGAGAATGATCTCATCATCATTAACGCTGATAACCTGACCGGTAACTGTCTCTCCTGCACGTAATCGTTTAATTGATGATTCTTCAAACATCTGTTCAAAACTTAATTCTGACATTAGTATGAACCTCCTCGATAATATTATTTGGGGTTGAGGCCCCTGCTGTAATACCTACGCTGCGCACAGAACCTGCCTTTTCAGGTTTTAAATCACTCAGTGTCTGGATATAGTAAGTATTCTTACACTCCCGCCGGCAAATCTCAAACAGCTTCTGGGTATTGGAACTGTTCTTTCCGCCAATGACAATCATGGCGTCAACCTCTGAAGCTATCTGTTTTGCTTCCACCTGTCTTTCCTGTGTTGCATTGCAAATCGTATTTAAAACAAGTATATCATAACGCGTTTTAGAAATTTTTTCAACTATATCTTTAAATTTATTGTAATTAAATGTCGTCTGAGCTACCACGCACAGCCGCTCTCCGTCCCTAAGAGGGAGTCTCTCCAGCTCCTCGGCTGTCTTTATGACTAGAGTATCGTCATTTCCCCAGCCTTTTATTCCCTGAACCTCCGGATGGGACTCGTCGCCTACGATGATCACGCGCCGTCCCTCCTCTCCCTGCTCCTTCACAATCCTGTGAATTTTCTTCACAAAGGGGCAGGTTGCATCCACAACGGTGATTCCATTATGTTCGAGAATCTCATAAATCTCCCTTCCGACGCCGTGGGAACGGATGATGACGACTCCCTTACTGAGAGCGGAAAGCTCCTCCTTTGTGTCAATCACGCGGACGCCTTTTTCCTCCAGATCTCTCACAACCTCCTCGTTGTGGATAATTGGACCATAGGTGTAGATCGGGCCGTTTCCCTTTTCTATCTGCTCGTAGACCTGCTCCACCGCCCGCTTCACGCCAAAGCAGAAGCCGGCCGTTTTCGCCACCCGAACCTCTATAGGGGAAGTCTGGCTTTCGCCTGCTGCCCCGCCTCCATTCAGGCTGTCTTTCATCTCTTCTTTCTCTTCCATCTCTCTTCTCGCATTTCCGGCATTCCTCCTCCCCGGAGGGCTTTCCCTTCCGAAATTCCGAAACGCCTGTATTTTAACGCTGGCCCGCCCAGGACAGTCTGCTGTCTCAATCTGTGCTTTTTCCGATGTCATCAGCTCTCACTTCACTCCGGCAAAAGCAAGAGAGCACTCTTTTTTCGGCTCCTTGTCCTGCCTCTGTCAGCAGCCGCAGCAGCCCCTGGTGCCCGCATCCTCCGCAAGACTTAAAAGCTCGTCCAGAACCTCTTTAAGGGTCATGTTTGAAGAGTCTAAAAGCACCGCATCCTCTGCCTGTCTCAGAGGGGAAACCTCCCTCGTCATATCCCTGTTGTCGCGGTCAATAATATCCTTTTCGATGGCATCCAGGCTGCACTCCTCACCCTTCTCCACAAGCTCCCTGTAGCGTCTCTTTGCTCTCACGCGGCTGGAAGCCGTCAGATAAACCTTGAGATCCGCGTAGGGCAGCACACAGGTTCCTATGTCACGCCCGTCCATGACAACATCCTTTCTGGCCGCCAGCTCCCGCTGAAGCTCCACCAGCTTTTCCCGCACAGTCTTATACCCAGAAATAGCAGAGGCCATATTCCCCACTTCCTCCGTGCGGATCAGCCCTGTGACATTTTCTCCGTTTAGCAGGATCTGCTGCACCCCGTCCCTGTATTCCAGTGAAACAGAAACCTGTCCGCAGGCCTCTGTGACGGCTGCCTCATCCTGAGGGTCTATCCCTGCACGGAGCACAGAGAGCGCCATGGCTCTGTACATAGCTCCTGTATCTACGTAAATATATCCCATTTCCTTTGCAAGAGCCTTCGCCACTGTGCTTTTTCCAGCCCCTGCCGGACCGTCAATCGCTATATTGATCGGCATTTTGATTCCTCCTGATTCCCGGTTTCCGACTGTTCCTGCACTGCCATCCTCCACCGGATATTTATAATACAGGCCTGTTTAAATCAGGCCTGCAGAGCGCTTCTGCTGTCTCTCTTCTCGGGACTGAAACGCTGTCCCGCTGTACATTATATCCGAATTGGGCCGTCTGTGCAATTGCTAATTCGCTTCCCGCTTCTATTTATCCCCGGATCAGAGTTCCCGCAGTATTTCCCTTCTCTTATCCTCGTATTCTTCTTCTGTAATCATCCCGGCTTCATAAAGCTCTCTGGCTGCCTTCAGTCTCAGTTCTATACTGTCTTTCAGCTCTGATACTGAGGTCTTACACTCAGCAGTCTGGCTGCAGTCCTCCGCTTGGCTGCTGCTCCCCTCTGAATTTTGCACTGTATCATCTATCACAATCTCATGAGATGCAACTCCCTTATCCGTAAATGCATTCATTCCGTTCATCACTGTAATGACACCTGCCATAGCCGTCCAGAATATACCAAACAGTCCTGCCGTCGGTATCACGATAAAAATTCCGATCAGGCAAAACACGAGCCCGGCGAAAAAACCAGCCGCCGACTGGGCCTTCCCAGGTCTTACTTTTATCTTTTTCATGTATACCTCCCATTCTTCTGTGCGCTTATTTCTGACGGTCACCGTCTCCTTACTGACTGTTCAATTACACCTGGCCAAAGGAGCTGGCTCTATCTATCTCCGGCAAATATTTACCATATTTCAGGCATTTTCTCCTGATACATCCCGTCTCCCTCCTCAATATCATAGAGATCCCGGAACTCCTGCTGCGCTGAGAGCACCGCATTTACACGTATCTTTGAAGGAGAATGTACGTCCACTGCCATCAGCATGGCTAAATATTCCTCCCGCTCCTTCGAGGCCCAGATGTTTGCATAAGCCTCATAGATCTTTTTCAGATCATAGCCCTCCGACTCTGCTATCTCCGTTATGCAGGAAACTCCTCCAAGGTCAGCTATGTTTTCCGTCACTGTCTGTTCGCCGCTTACGCTCTTTCCGTCCACCTCCATGCCGTCATAGTAGGAAATAACCTCGTCTGCCAGTGCCCGGAATTTCTCCTTATCCTCAGCTGTCCACCAGTCCCGCAGGTTTCCGTTTTCATCAAATTGCGCTCCGCTTGTGTCAAAGGCGTGCGTGATTTCATGACCGATCACGGTTCCAATTCCTCCCAGATTTTCCTCAGCGGAGGCATCTGGATCATAGAACGGTGCCTGCAGGATGCCAGCGAGTATATTTATGCTGTTATTCTGCGAGTCATAGTATGCATTCACAGTCTGGGGAGTATCAGGCCACAAGGACCGATCCGCAGGTTCATCCTTCGTTTCAAAGCTGTAGTCTGATGCAGCCTTTGCAGCCCTCAGATAATTATCTATATAAAGACCTCCATCCTCGGGAGCTTCCAGGATTAATTCATATCTGTCCTGCGGCCAGCTGTCAGGATGTCCGACGCGCACGTCAAGCTCTGCAAGCTTGTTCTTTGCCTCTTTTTTTGTGGCATCACTCATCCAGTCAAGCGCATCGATGCGCCTGTTAAAGGTTTCGATGACCTGTTCAATTATCCTGCCCACATCCTCTGTGGTCTCCTCAGAATAGTAGTTCTCGCAGTATATCCTTCCGCACTCAAATCCCAGCAGTCCCTGAATATCTGTGATAAGCATCTCCTCAAACGGACGGCTCTCCTCCATGCCGGAGGCTGCCAGATCATACTCTGCAGCAGCATTCCAGCTGTCCATATCCATATAAGAGCAGAGATCCTTTTGGGCACAGAGTTTGACGTATTCCTTCAGCAGAGGAAGATTATCCTCTGTGAGAAGGGAGCCCATCAGCTTCGTCTTCTCAAGCTCCGACACAATTACCCTGTCATCTCCATTGACTCCGTATATCTCCTCTATCATTTCCGCGGAAATATTGCCCGAGAAGAGGTTCTCAAGCTCCGACACCGTGCAGACATTATAAGTCTTTTCAGGATCATAGAGCTCTGACTGTGCGAGAGCCTTTTTGGCAAGAGTTTTCATAAGTTCGGCTGTGTTTTTTGAGACCTCTCCTGACTCCTCCTCGGAATATCCTTCGATCACACAGAGTTTTTCCAGCAGCTTTTCAAAGGCGGAAGCCATTTTTTGGTTGGATTCATCGTCGGAAAACCAGATTTCCTTATTAAGCCCGCAGTCTCCCGCATCGACGCTGAGGATCTTTGCAGATGAATCCTCAAAATCGGTACCGACGTAGAGCCCGAAAACTGAGTATAAACCATAGTCTCTGTTAAACTGCATGCACGCACGCATAAGTTCATCAACGCTGCCTGCGGCATCCACCTCGTCAAAAAACGCAGAAACTGTTTTTCCAAATCCGCCCTCATTTCGT
Organism: Clostridium sp. M62/1; assembly: GCF_020736365.1. Classification (NCBI taxonomy): domain Bacteria; kingdom Bacillati; phylum Bacillota; class Clostridia; order Eubacteriales; family Clostridiaceae; genus Clostridium; species Clostridium sp. M62/1. The sequence goes on from NZ_CP085988.1 coordinate 2,456,669, forward strand.
GCATCCTTATCCATTCCTGTCAGATACATAGCGCGTATATTGCTCTCATCACTGCCCTTTTCAAGGGCAGGCTCCTCAGAGGTCTTCCTTATAATCTCCGTCATGCGCTCATCCACACGGTCCTGCAGAATGCCAAACCAGTTCTTCGCACTCTCATCAGGCTCTATCTCCCAGCTGTCGATGAGTTCTCTGTTGATCGCCTCGTAATAATCATCTTTCTCCGAAGCCTGTACTGCCTGAGCCTCTCCCTCTGACGCCCCATCAGAAGTCCCTGCCTCCGATCCGGCCTGAGCCGTCTGTATTTGCGCAGAGTCCTTATTATCTCCTGTCCCGCAGGCTGTGAGTGTCATTGAAAGTAATAACATCACTGTGAGCAATACCCTCTCTGTCTTTCTGCCGCTGAAATGTTTTCTCATAAAATCCCTTCGCCTCCTGTAACACGATTTTCGCTTCATATTAAAATATGTGCATGGCTCATCCTGGATTTCTGCAGGCGTTCGGGACCTGTGATTCTTAAAACAGGACTTTCAGTATCCCTCAAATTTTTCATCGCCTGTTGTATTTCCAGGTTTTTGCTGCCTCCATCTGATATACTGATAATTGAGACAGCTGATTTCTCCTTTTTCTTTTATTATAATCATTCCGTCCTCAGACTACAACTGAGAACTTCAAAAACAGAGGAGCCATCTGCGAATATCCTGCCGAACCCTGCAGCGGATTTATCTCTGCTTCCTTTTTTCTGGTCACCCAGCGGTACAGAAAATACGGAAGAATCCAGCCGGCAAATCCAGGCACGGCCAACAGAATTGTCAGCCAGAGGACAGGCGGTTCTGCAGTCACGGCAAATACAGAGCCTGCCATAAATACCGTTCCCACTATCCCCACAAGCAGAGAAATCATAAGCGCCGCCGCTGTTTTGGAGCGGTTCAATTCTTCGATCTCCTTAATGCAGCTGTCAAAATTTCGCTGCAGCCTGGTAAGCTCAACTTTATTAGAAATACTTCGTTTCCGGCGAAAATACAGGGTTTTTCTGTCCCCATTTTCTGCCCTGGTTCCTTTTAAAGGGGCTGATGGGCTGTCCCCTGGCGCTGTCCTCCTATTTGGATCCGGCTCCCACCCGAAACACGGATAACTGTCCATATATAAAGAAATATATTTTTTCGAGACTGTAATCTCCCGATACTCAAACCCCATATATCCTGAGTCATTCTTCTTTGCTTCTCCAGTCATGAATGCACTTTATCCTCCCTAATCTCTTTCACAGGAATCTGTACAGTAAATGAAGTTCCTTTCCCTTCTTCACTCTCAACCTCAATGGCGGCTCCCATCATTTGAAGGACCCGCAGCGCCAGGGCAAGGCCAAGGCCATTCCCTTCTGTGGCATGGGAGGTATCTCCCTGATAAAATTTTTCAAAGATGTGCTTTTTCGTTTCTTTTGAGATTCCGCAGCCTGTGTCCGATACCTTTACCGTAACACCGTCTAAATCCGATGTCTGTCTTAGCAGGACGCTGCCGCCCGGCTCCGTAAATTTAAACGCGTTGGAGAGCAGATTGTTCCAGACTAATTCCATGAGGCTTTCGTCCGCATAAATCACCGCCCTGTCCTCCAGGTCCGCTTCAAAATCAATTTCTTTTTCTTCCCATATGGTCTCGAATCCCAAAGCACAGTCACATAACTGGCGGCACAGATCATAGGCCTCGTACTTCGGCGTAATCTGCTGGCTCTCCAATTTATTTAACCGCAGAATATTGGTGATCAGGCGGACAGACGGTAGGTACTGCTCAAAATGGCAGCGGTATAATTTTCCTGCTCCTCCTTTGTCAAATTGGGCTTTCCCAGAAGCTGGGCGTAGTTCTGAATCGCTGCAATGAGTGTTTTTATCTCATGGGACACATTGGCAATAAAATCAGTCCGCATGGTTTCAATGCTTCCCAGCTCTGCCACCATTTTATTAAAATCCAGAAACATCAGATCCAGATAGTCATGCCTGTTGGTGGTATGGAGAGGCGGAATATAGACAGAAAAGTCCCCGTGGGCGAATTTGTCAGCAGCCTTCGCCAGCTCCTTCATAGGCTGATCATACGTTTTTATGATTTTATTCCGTGTAAATACAGTCAGCCCTACAGCCACGAGAGTCCAGTAAACCACGGGAATCATGATTTGAATAAGCGTATTCCATTGACACTCATTGACCAGAGTTACCAGTCCGATATGGATTCCTGACATCAGCAGCAGGGTGCCCAGATAAGCGGCAAACAGTGACGGCGGAAACCGATTTTCCAACCGTTTCTTTTCTCGTCTTGTCATTTTAACACCGCCTTGTATCCCAGACCTCTGACCGTCTTGATCTCAAAATCATGGCAGGCTGAGAATTTATCGCGCAGTTTCGTAATATAGACATCCACCGCCCTCAGCCCTGTATCGCTCTCCACTCCCCAGAATTCATCCATAAGCTGAGAGCGGGAAAATGTATGGTTCGGATAGGACAGCAGTTTATGCAGAATATTGAACTCCCGTGTTGTCACCGGAATCTCATCTCCACCGACGATAATAGTCCGGGCATCGGCATCTAAAGCTGTATCACAAATCACAATTTTCCTGCTCTCCTCGATATTGGCAAGGCGGAGCAATGCGCGGACACGCATCAGAAGCTCGCTGAAATCAATGGGTTTAACCATATAGTCGTCAATTCCCAGGTCAAAGCCCTTCTTTTTTGACGGCAAATCATCTCTTGCTGATATAAACAGGATCGGGATCGTCTTATTCAGCCCGCGCACCGTTTCTGCAAACTCAAATCCATCTGTCCCGGGCATCATAATATCAGAAATAATCAGATTATACATCTTGCTGTACATTGCCTCATAAGCTGCCTCAGCGCTGAGACAGCCCTTTGCTTCGTATCCGCTGTCATTTAAGCAGGTACATACACTCTGGGTTAATTTTATATCATCATCCACTACAAGAATTTGAATCACTCGTTTCTTCCTCCTCTTTCCTGTTGTTTTCTGCCTCAATACGTCTGATCCGCCAGCGCATGAATACCCCGGCCAGATGAAGTGCACGGCTTACAGAGGCATTGTAATCCTTCCGCATTTTTCTGCTGCCGGCTTTCAGGCTGTGAATCCCCGTCCTGAGCGGATTGTTTCCCATTTATCTCATCCTCCTGCAGCTTTTCCGAAAGTATCATAACATAGGATTGTTTCAGTTTTGTTAAAATTAGGCGGCTTTTTTATTTTATGTGTCAAAATATGACTGCGTGGGACATCGAATCAATTCCTGGACAACAAAGCTTCTGGATTTATGAAATACGGTACCGTCCGCACACGCTTCATTATATGTTCTGTGGTTCTTTTCCGAAATTACCGGCTCCTTATTTCTCATAGGTCACCTTTTCCGGCGGGATATGCAGGTTGTCCAGGATTGCCAAAACAGGTGCGGGAAGTTCCCGTTTATGCGCCAGTGTCATGAAATTGCGGCAGAATCCGCAACTGCAGCCCCATTCGGAAGCTGCGTCGTACCATTCTTTCGTAGCTTTTTCATCATAACGCAAAAATACTTATGGGAATTGCAATGCCATATAGGAATAAATTCAGTTTTCTAATCTTTTCTCTGTTCATACACTCCTACGCCCTTCAAGTCTGATTTCCGGCTTCTTTCCCCCAAAAGTAGATAGAAGGTTATCGCCGCTTTAATTTCCCTGCCATTAGCCGATATGCAATTGTTGTCCCTATTGGAATAATTAACAGGTAACTGATAATATTAAACAGCGTAAAATTGTAAGTATTTGATACCTCACCAAACTCCAGCAAATACCGGCAGACCATTCCGATTGAAGTAAGTACAAACGTCACCATGTAAACCATCCGTTCCCTGTTCGGTCCCCAAATCCCAGCAAAAGCTAAGGCAATCACTCCATAGCTTGCCGCCAGCATATACACCCCCTGAAAGTCCAGTGGAAATGGTTCACTGCGAATCGGAAACACAAATCATCCGGCGAAGATGATATACCCCCATACCAGAATTTTGGGGATCAGAGGGGAAACTTCAAAAAGATACTGAAGTTTCCCACTTTTAGCCCCCAAATAAACAATCGCCATTAAAAGCACAAACACTGCGATGCAGATTGCTGAAAACACCTTATCCACCTCCTGTTTTTTATAGGCAGAAATCCAATTCTAATTTACACGGCAATCTTGTAAGCCATATGCCAAGCAAAATCAGCAGCAATGCTCCTGCAATCAGCAGCAGAGCAAGAGCGTCATGGTTTACCTTAGCAGCAATAAAGACTGACATGGGCCCGTCCGCCCCTCCGATCACCATAGTCTCGCCGACTACAGAAAACTCCCTCTGGCTCTTAACTTTCATCATAATCCCCGCAGCCAAAAGCACCGCTCCGGCAAGACCTGCCATCATTGCCACAATTCTTTTTATCCCTGCTTCCCTCCGTTTTTTCATAAATTTTTATAATCCTTTTTAGCTGATCAGATTGGAATCCGATTAACGGATTGTCTTTTTAGAGGGACTAAGAAACTTATCGTAAATAGTACCGGATAATGTAAGGCAAATAAACACCACGGTCCAAATGATCCAAAGATTATTTGTTGTTGCGCCTCCCGCATCTGTACCATCGGTTTGAAAAATAACTCCGACAACAAATCCGGCAATGTATGAAAAGGCAGTACATATAGGCATTGTTTTTCCTTCAAGGATAAACGATATTGTCACAGCAATTATCCCGATAGCAAACAATATAACAGGCCATTGCTTCATTCCATGAATATCAAAAAATACATATCTGCACAAAACAAAACCAATACAAAGCACACCCAAAGACAGTAAATGAATCACAACATTTTTCTTATTTAACACACAAATCCCTTCTCTTTATCCAACTTCCGATTTATCGTCTTCTAATTCGTCCTTTTTCACTTTTTTCCTGATTATTGCTTTCACAATAAGCGCCGCTAAAATAATCGCGCCTGATACGATGCCAAACAGCAAAATAACCGTGTACCATGGCGCTGATGACACCTCATAAATCTCTGGATGAGTCTTATAGTCCCAGTATGTATAAACGCTTCTTGCTAAAAACACTCCGATAAAAGCCCCGATCAGACAGTTTAAAAATGTATTGAGTTTATTCCACATAAAGTCCCGCTCCTTTAAACAAACATCAGCCCTCAAAGTCATCATCCAGCAGCTGCACCTTCAAGACTTCCTGGATCCCGGCGGGAGATGATTCCCGTACCAGTCCCGTAAAGGTAATCGAAATATTATCCCCTTCTCCAGGTCTTTGGGGCTGATCCTCGTCCCTCGCCACAGATAAGAGGTCTCTTCCATTACGGGAAATGTAAATCTGCCCCTGAAATTAATATCATTGATCTCCATGCCCTGAACCGTTATGGAACTGTCAGAAATGTCAGTAATAGCCGCATAGAACGTCTCTGTCTCATAACTGGCTGCCGCGGCATGTCGCACCGCTATTTTTCCATTCATCATGTACGCCCCGTTTTTACTTTCCCCATCATGGTATTCGTGCAGATAAAAACAATCAATTCTCCTGCGCGTCCGTTTCCTCTGTCCTGGAAATCCCACTTTCATCCAGTAAATCCGCCGGGACAGAACTGATACTTGCCTGCTCTTCCCCGGTTAATCCGTTGTACCACGCAAGCCACCGAAGGGTATCCTCCGACAGTCCGCTTTTATCCCACCATCTTCCTGCAAAATAAACCTGGCTTTCATCCACGTATCGCCGCTTAAATACCATCCATTTTCCGTCAATGCATACTTCCAGGGTTCCTTCCTCCGTCCCCCACTGATATCCATACCCGGCGCCGAAATTAGACTGATTGTTTTCAGACGGTACTTCCGTCCGCTCCACCGCGGCCGTGATCTCGCCGTCCATGACACCGCAGCGGCCTGTAACCGTGCTTTCCCTTCCGGTATCATAATACATTGCCCCGTCTGCCATAACCATGGGGATCCGGTCATTCAACACTGGTTCCCCAGATTCCAGAAGTTCATCCAGCAGCACGCCAAGGGCAGGGGCAGGCTCATAGATTCCCTGATAAGGCTGTTCTACATAATCCGTACTGTCCTTCTCGTAATAAAAAAGCGTGTAAACATGGTCTTCTGTATCTTTGAAATGAATGGAGGTATATTCATCCTCCTGTGGGACATCCTGCACGGACTGCTGACCCGTGGGTTCCATATCCGCCAGAATGAAAAGCAGTTCACCGATTTGTTCTTTATTTCCACAGTCTGTCGTCTTCCCGTCCCGTTCAATGGAAACGGTCTGCACACTTTCCTCTGGCGGCAGCACGGCAGGCTCCGATGCGGGAGATGGACTGCAGGCTGACATTACTGCCGCGTAAACCATCCATATCATTCCGATGAATCCCTTTTTTAATCCATGGCCCATAATGCTCACCCCCGGTAATGCAATCTTCAACATTTGGTTTCTTTAATAAAACTATATCATATTCCGGCGCTCCGTGTATTACTTATGCCTTACATTTTATTAAAATCTCCGATAGCATGGCGATATCCCAAGATACGGTACTTAAACTTCCAGTATCCCGTCATCCTGCGTTTGCTTTTTGGAACCCTTTGGCAGCTTTCCGATCCGAGCATACGGAAGTTCCTCGAAGCAGCTGTGGACTGGATAAAACCGATAAGGGATGCGGAGCCCGACAGCTCCGTATCTCTGCTTCAGTACGCAGGTAAATAGACATGGTGTCTTTTTTATCTTTTCTTTTATACCTCTCAAATCCACATTTATATTGAATCAGCAGTTTAATTACTGTCATCTAAATACCCATATAAAAAGCCGATTGTGTCAATAGTTTTTCGCAAAATTAAAATCTTGCCGTTTGGCAGCCGGTAGTCAGCCGGCTATGATATCAGACAGCTGATCCTCTTCTGGATTGAAAAGATGATCCATATTCATGTAACGTCTGGCTCCCCAGCTTGTTGCTGCTACATGACGCAGTCTGGCACATACGAGCATCAAGGCGCTCTGCCCGTCAGGAAAAGCGCCGATCGCTTTTGTACGGCGTTTAATCTCACGGTTGAGACGCTCAATCGCGTTATTGGTCCGGAGCCGGGTCCAATGCTGCGTAGGAAAATCCATATAGGTCAAGGTTTCCTCGATTCCGTCCTCCACCTTTTTGGCAGCTTTGGCAAGCTTCATAGACCGGAGTTTTTCCGATACCTGGAGCGCTTTTTCACGAGCAGCATCCTTGCTCTCCTGTGCATGGATCGCCTTGAGCATAAGCGCTACCGTTTTCATCTTGTTACGGGGCGTAACAGAAAATATATTTCTGTAAAAATGAACTGTACAACGCTGATATCTGGCATCCGGAAAGACTTCTGGAATCGTTTCAAGCATGCCGAGGTTCTTGTCGCCAATGATCAATCGAACACCAGTAAGCCCGCGTTCCTTCAGCCATACGAAGAAAGAACGCCAGCTTTCACGATCTTCCTTCATCCCTTCAGCGGCACCAAGGATCTCCCGGCAGCCATCCTGGCTGACGCCAATGGCAACAAGAACAGAAACATTCTGGATTTCGCCGCCCCAGCTGCGTTTCAGGTAAACGCCATCTACGTAAACATAAGGATAGCTTCCAGAAAGCGGACGGGTACGCCAGGTTTCGATATGTTCATAAGCCTTTTTGTTCAGGTTACTGATGGTTCCAGGAGATACTTTTGTTCCCCATAAAGCCTCGGTGATATCCTCAACGCGGCGTACAGAAACACCGGCCAGATACATCTCAATCAGAGCTTCTTCCACGGAAGATTCTCTGCGGCGATATCTTTCAATAATGGCCGTCTCGAAAGGAATGCCCTTGAGTTTTGGAACTTTCAGCTCCACTTCGCCTGCAGCTGTATGGAGATTCCGTTTATAATGGCCGGAACGATATCCCTGGCGATCAGAAGAACGCTCATACTTTTCAGCGTTAACTAATTCGTCGGCTTCCTTATCAAGCAGGGCATTTAAAGTCTCCTCAACACTGCTGCGGACAAGATCCTTTAAATCGTGCTTTATTAAATCCTCATTTAGCTGTATAATCTTATCAGACATGGTTTTATAGCCTCCTTTGATAGATTTGGTTGTGGTGACTTAATTTTACCAAACGGCTATAGACCATGTCTATTTTTATGAAATTAATTTTGCGAAATTAATTATACGTCATCAAAAAGCCGACTAATTCCACAAAAGTCTCCGTGGAACAAGCCGGCATCCATCCAAAAATATGTTTCAGAATTAAATGTCAATCAACGCTCCTTTTTTTCGACATTTATATCGGAATCATATTATCCCTGTTTTGGTGCTGTTTTTTACATTAAGAAACAAATTATAGCTTTCCAATTTGCCAGTTTATTTTTTTTACATTTATATCCGAAATATAGGAAACTGGTAAAGGTAAATTTTTTACATTTATCCGAATTATAGAGTCATAGGCTATTTTCGCTTAGCTTTGCTTGTTTTCTGCTTTATTCTGGATAACATCATCTAATACATGATATTCCCGCTGCAGTTCTTCCTCTGATGGCAGGTAAAGTTTATATTTGGAAGTAAAAATCTGGCGATTATCCTCTGGCAGTGTAAAGCGCACTATTGATTCACTTTTATCTGCGCAAAGGACAATTCCAATAGGAAGATTATCACCCTCATTCATCATCTCTCTCGATAATAATTTACATACGTCTGCCAAATCCTGCTGCGTCAATTTTCCAGTTTTAAGGTCAATCAAGACAAAGCATTTTAAAATGTAATTGTAAAATACAAATTCAATGAAGAAGTGCTCCCCATCAAATGTAAATCGCTTTTGCCTGGACACAAAGGAAAAACCTCTTCCCAATTCCAAAAGGAATTTCTGCAAATGATCAATAAGCGCCTGTTCTAATTCGCTTTCATAGGAACTGGCATTCTATTCCAGGCCCAGGAATTCCAGAACATAAGGGTCACGGATAATATCTTCCGGCTTTTTACCAGATTCCAGCTTTTGGATTGATGACGTATAACTAATTTCGCAAAATTAATTTCATAAAAATAGACATGGTCTATAGCCGTTTGGTAAAATTAAGTCACCACAACCAAATCTATCAAAGGAGGCTATAAAACCATGTCTGATAAGATTATACAGCTAAATGAGGATTTAATAAAGCACGATTTAAAGGATCTTGTCCGCAGCAGTGTTGAGGAGACTTTAAATGCCCTGCTTGATAAGGAAGCCGACGAATTAGTTAACGCTGAAAAGTATGAGCGTTCTTCTGATCGCCAGGGATATCGTTCCGGCCATTATAAACGGAATCTCCATACAGCTGCAGGCGAAGTGGAGCTGAAAGTTCCAAAACTCAAGGGCATTCCTTTCGAGACGGCCATTATTGAAAGATATCGCCGCAGAGAATCTTCCGTGGAAGAAGCTCTGATTGAGATGTATCTGGCCGGTGTTTCTGTACGCCGCGTTGAGGATATCACCGAGGCTTTATGGGGAACAAAAGTATCTCCTGGAACCATCAGTAACCTGAACAAAAAGGCTTATGAACATATCGAAACCTGGCGTACCCGTCCGCTTTCTGGAAGCTATCCTTATGTTTACGTAGATGGCGTTTACCTGAAACGCAGCTGGGGCGGCGAAATCCAGAATGTTTCTGTTCTTGTTGCCATTGGCGTCAGCCAGGATGGCTGCCGGGAGATCCTTGGTGCCGCTGAAGGGATGAAGGAAGATCGTGAAAGCTGGCGTTCTTTCTTCGTATGGCTGAAGGAACGCGGGCTTACTGGTGTTCGATTGATCATTGGCGACAAGAACCTCGGCATGCTTGAAACGATTCCAGAAGTCTTTCCGGATGCCAGATATCAGCGTTGTACAGTTCATTTTTACAGAAATATATTTTCTGTTACGCCCCGTAACAAGATGAAAACGGTAGCGCTTATGCTCAAGGCGATCCATGCACAGGAGAGCAAGGATGCTGCTCGTGAAAAAGCGCTCCAGGTATCGGAAAAACTCCGGTCTATGAAGCTTGCCAAAGCTGCCAAAAAGGTGGAGGACGGAATCGAGGAAACCTTGACCTATATGGATTTTCCTACGCAGCATTGGACCCGGCTCCGGACCAATAACGCGATTGAGCGTCTCAACCGTGAGATTAAACGCCGTACAAAAGCGATCGGCGCTTTTCCTGACGGGCAGAGCGCCTTGATGCTCGTATGTGCCAGACTGCGTCATGTAGCAGCAACAAGCTGGGGAGCCAGACGTTACATGAATATGGATCATCTTTTCAATCCAGAAGAGGATCAGCTGTCTGATATCATAGCCGGCTGACTACCGGCTGCCAAACGGCAAGATTTTAATTTTGCGAAAAACTATTGACACAATCTTTGGATTTCTGCTGCTACCCCTTTCTTATCCTGGCTGGACAGCAGACGTTATAAGCAAGCGATAATGTGTCCAACTCAATTCATCACGCAGTGCGTGATAATTTGGAAAGGTCAAATAAATATAGCCCATTATATCCCTATATAACCAGCTACATCAAGGAATGTGTTTCCATTACTCCGTTTTTTCTTCATTTAAGCTTTTACCACAGTATTTACAATAATGCAATCCTGGCATATCATGACCACAATAAGGGCATCTCCAGTTTTTAACAACATAGATAAGCCAAAAAAGTAAACTAATAGCAACACATACAACTATAATAAATCCTAAAAGAAAATTAATAGTAAAAATCCATACGCCAATGCCACATATCACAAACATAATAAGCAGCCATGCATATATTATCTTTACCTGCGTGCTCATTGCTACTTGTTTTTTCGGATGTTTCATAATCCCCCGTCTTTAGGTGATTTTCGCATATCTCTGAACTTCTTTCTGCTTCTGGGTATACCGTCTGTTCCTGTTTCTCTTATAACTGACAGTTCCCGTTCCTTGCGGTAATTCACCAGATCCGGTATCTTTTCCCGACCATAGTCCTATATAAAACATCTCAGCCTGCACATACGGTCAGAACCAGACTCTCATAATTTCTTTACAAATGTACATTTTCCTCCGGGAATCCTTATTTTATAAGGCCTTCAAAAATCAGTAGTTCCAATATAAATGTAAAAAAATTCAGCTTTCCGACTCGCATCATTCCCTTTAAATGTCTTAAATTCCCTTATAAATGTCAATCAACATCCTGTTTTTTGACATTTATATCAGAATCATATTACCCCTGTTTTAGTACTGTTTTTTACATTAAGAAACGAATTATGGCTTTCCAATTTGTCATTTTGTTTTTTACATTTATATCCGAAATATAGGAAACTGGCAAGGGCAAATTTTTTACATTTATCCGAATTATAGAATCCTGAGCTACTTTCGCTTGGCTTCACTTGTCTCCTGTTTCATTCTGCATAACATCATCCAACACATGATATTCCCGCTGCAGTTCCTGGCGCAGTTCTTCCTCTGACGGCAGGTAAAGCTTATATTTGGAAGTAAAAACCTGATGATTGTCTTCTGGCAGCGTATAACGCACTACCGATTCACTTTTATCCGCACAAAGGACAATCCCAATGGGAAGATTATCCCCCTCATTCATCATCTCTCTCGTATAATAGTTTACATACATCTGCATTTGTCCTAGATCCTGATGCGTCAATTTTCCCGTTTTAAGATCAATCAAGACAAAGCATTTTAAAATGTAATTGTAAAACACGAGGTCAATGAAAAAATGCTCTCCATCGAAGGTAAATCGCTTTTGTCTGGCCACAAAGGAAAAACCTCTTCCCAATTCCAGAAGGAATTTCTGCAAATGATCAATAAGCGCCTGTTCCAATTCACTTTCATAGAAACTGGCATTCTGTTCCAGTCCCAGAAACTCCAGGACATAAGGGTCGCGGATAATATCTTCCGGCTTTTTACCCGGCTCCAGCTTATTGATTTCTGCAGCTACCCCTTTTTTATCCTGACTGGACAGCAGGCGTTCATAGAAAAAGCTGTTGATCTGACGCTCCAGCTGCCTTGTACTCCAAGCTGATTTTACACATTCTTCCAGATAAAATTGTCGAGCTTTTTCATTTTCTACTTTTATAAGCAAGCGATAATGTGTCCAACTCAATTCATCACGCAGTGCGTGATAATTTGGAAAGGTCAAATAAAACTGCCTCATATAACTAAGATTGGTTACCGTAAACCCTCTTCCAAAGTCGGCCGTCATCTGTTTCGATAATTCTCTTAATAACTTTGTTCCATATTCTGCCTTTGTTTCACCGCCCTGCTTCTCAATAATACTTTTTCCAATCTCCCAGTACGCCTTGACCATCGCAGAATTGGCTGTATGATATACCCTATTGCGAGCGGTCGCCAGGATTTCTTTGATGTGGTTGTAAAACTCTAAGTCAATCAATTGATTCATAATCCCTCTCCAAGTATAGTTAATGGGGCCTTGTCCAACCTCTGATCTTTAAAGCCCGAATCATATTCGCAATGTCATTCTGCTGTGCATCGACTTTTAGAAATTTTTAATCTATAGTGGCCTTTATACGTTTTTCAAGTCTTTCAGGAATATCTTCTTCAGTTTCCCACATAATAGTATTCTTCTGAGCAATATCAAAATGCAGTTTTGTAGTCGATTTGCAGAGTTGAATGACTGGTTTTCCAAGTCCCATGGCATATCCTTCTTCAAAATATGCCCCATTATTTTGATGGGTAAGATCCACTACTACAAATTTACTGTCCTTAATATATTTTAACAATTCAGGTGTAATAAACTCATTATGTTCAACCTCATCGATCAATACAGCATGATACCCTGCATTTTTTACACCTTTCCTAATAGCTTCTCTTAACACTTTGGTGTCATCGCCAAATTTCATAGCTACTAAAACATCTTTTCCATGAGTATTGTTCTTTTGTAGTATATCAATTCTTGCATAGCATTCAGGTAAAATCTGCAAATTTATTTTGTCACCCGAATCATTCCACCAATTTGTAGATGTCAGACTTTTTATATATGATTGATCCTTAAGGTAGTTTAACATAAAGCCTACTTGATTTTTTAATGCATCATTGCTTCTTTCTATAGGCCTACCAAATTGATCATAATCAAATCTGTCCACAAAAAGAACACTGTAAAGTTCTTCTTTCTTTAATGTAAGACATTCTCCTATATGTTTAATATGATTACCAAAATAAAGAAGGATCCGATCTATCTTTTCAGCAAATGTCTTTGGATACCAATTTTCTACAGTTTCATTATCAAGATATATTGGTAATCCGTGTTCTCTATTTCCCTTGTGAAATTCCTCTTTTACTTTATCAACCCATTCTTTTGATCTGTTTGTATAAAATGCCAGTTCATTTTTATAACCATTATAAACAAGAAATGCTGCCAAATGATTCCTATTAAACGGAATCTCATCAATATTAATGTCCAGAGGCAACTGCAGTTCTATTCTTCCACAGACAGGGCATGTATAGAATGTCGATGGAACCGACATATCTGTATCTTTCAAAGCATTCGAATTACACATAGGACATTTACATTGCTTACTCATTTTATCACCTCGTTTTATTTTAGTTTTTCATATGTTATCTTGTCATCATTTCCCACGATATTATATTGCTCATCAATATAAAATAATCTACTTCCTTCGAATTCATAATCTATATCATCGCACTTCCAAATAGCTATATTGTTTTTATGTGTAAAATATGACATATATTTCACACCGTCTATTGGCAGTTCTTTTAACGCTTTTGCTATAACATGAGATACTTTATAATCTTGTTCTGTATAGTCAGGCATAGTCAAATATAATTCTGCGCCACGAAAAAGCGTCTCCGCATCTAATTCCTCATCCTCATTATATCGTTTGAATTGTTCTATGATGAAATCATCATTTATATTTGTTCTTAGCCATGTTGCAAAATCAAATATTTTAAACTCTTTCTTTTGACTAAATTTTCCTACGGAAATATAACTTCCACTTATAGGTTTCATTTCCGCAATTACAGTTTTCAAATCTTCGGCTATATAAAACACGGATTCTCCAGCATCATTCAAACGCCCAGCTTTACAAATGGCAGCAGGAGCCTTTCCAGATTCTTTTTCATTAAATGCTCCCACTAAATGTCCATTTATCTCTATAATACCTTTTCCTGTATTCACATCTTTCTCAAAGTTCACCGTTCTCGCACGATAATATTCAATATTCTCAGTCTCAAAGACCGGCAACAGCTTAAATAGTTTTTTATATGGATCTAGGAGATTATCAATAGACTTACCTTTAAGTGCGTTAAAAACAAGTCCACGGTTATTCAAAATAGCAAAACGTGACATCCATTTCTTTTTTTGTTGCTCTAAATCCAAATCTATATCCATATTCACAAATCCTCGCTATCCAGTAATATTACTCTGACTGTATTATACTTTATATTTCTCAACAATTACAATGACAATTTGCAAATATATAGAGGCAGCCTCCCTGCTGCCCCTCACACCTTCTCTACCCAAACACCATCTCCATCCCCTTCGCTGCCCCCAAAGGATACGCCTTCACAAACAACTGAAGGCTCTGCCTCGTCATCCCATTCTCTTCCATCCACTCCTGCACGGCCTCCACCTTCTCCGGGTTTTCCGCCGCATACATCAGCAGGTTCAATGCGGTATGTATCTTCTGATTCTCCTGAGTCACTGGGAACTTAGATTTTCTGACCCGGAAAGTCCGATCTGCAATCTTTACCCTGACCGAATCCTCCGACTGCACCATGTTTGTAAATATATATTCCATCTCCGGCTGTTCTTCAATGATCCCTGCATGATAAGCCGCCGACTCGTAAGCATACACGCCCTCCACATTCCCATTTCTCTTGATATATTTTCGGTACGCAATCTCGTCCGCTGTATATTCCTCCAGGGAATAGGTATTCCAGGACAGCTTTCTGAGATACCCGTTTTTTATCAGCCCATTCATGACCGAGTTTAAATTATCTGATTTCATGTCCAGACCCTCTCGAATGTCTTCAATGAAGCAGATTCCTCCGTTGATCTCGCAGGCCCTTTTTACGGCCACGTAAACATTGGAGCGGACGCTGTACTCACTCCGACTTCGGATCGCGGGCGTGCAAAGGATACATCTCTGACCGGCAAGAAAATTAGGCGGATAAAGCTCCGTATCGGTTCCGCAGCGGTGATGCCGAATCTTTACCTTTGTTTTCTCGTTCACATAAGGAACAATCAGGTCATATTCCCCATTTCCCAGGATCCTTATTTTTTCCTCAAATGTATCCCGGTAACGGTTGTCGCTGTTACAGATACGGCAGAAAGGATGGTCCAGGAAACCTTTCAAGTGAATCATAAATTCCCCACCGCACGACAGGCACTGAACCCGGATGAGCTGGCCCTCACCTTTTGCCCCGTTATATTCCAGCAGTCGGAACCTTGTTTTTGTCGGATCGATCCGCCGCTGTATTTCCTCCAAGTCCACGCCGGCCTCGCAGGTGCATGCCCGTCTTCCCCAGATCATGTCGGAAAAATTGATGTTCCTGACACTGCCGCAGGTCTTATGGAGAATTTTGGTCTGCTTTCCAAAGCCCTGGAATGGCTCCAGCATTTCATAATTTCCGTCTCCCAGATGTGACAGATAGCGCTCTGCAATGGCGTCATCCGTCAGGCTCTGGTCACATTCCGGGCAGCCCACGCCGATCTCCGGGCCGTATTTGTGTATGTAGAACTTGTTCCCGCATTTCGGACAGCGCACCTTCAAAATCGGATCAAAATTTTCCAACACCCCATAGGGCTCCAGGAGGGGAAGGCCGGAATCCCGAAATTTAAGAACCGCTTCATAAAATTCCTCATACTCCTCAAACAGAAAAGCCAGCAATGCCAGCATTTCTTCCATTACAATACTGTCCTGCCCCATCAGCTTCCGAATCCGGACGGCAATGTCATCCGACCGAAAGAACGGGGCAAAGCCCGCATCCGCCAGCCCGGATATCAGGCCTCCATAAGGATATTCCGGGCGGAAGCCTTTCTTTACAAGCTGCCTGCGGACGGCTTCCTTGGTCTGAGCAAGGCTGATTCCTGCCGCCGGCTTCCGATACATTTCCTTCACAAAGCGGCTGAGACGTTCCTCAGCCTCCATACCGGCCTTCAGCCTTAACGGCTCTTCCCCGACGATCCTGCCTTCCATTACCCGACACCGAACCAACGGCTTTCCGTTATGGACACGGACCCCCGGCAGCTGATCCTCCACACGAAGGTACCAGCTTCCCTCCCTTGCGTGCAGGTCTATAATCTCTGTCTGACATGCGGGAATACAGGTCTTCCTGTCCGTGCGGGGCCGCAAAATGAACTCCGCCAGTTTTACCTGCTCCCCAAACGTCCGCAGCGGCAGCATGGCGTAATAATCCGTATGGAACCGAAGAAACTCCTCCACGCTTGGGAACTTCCTGTGAAGAGCGTGCAGGCTGCAGAGCCGCTCCAGATTCAGTATATAGTCGTATCGAATCGTTCCCCTGATTTCCGCATCCTCCCTGGGGTTGAAAAACGTCCGGAAAAAGCGTGTTTCCTCGCCTTTATTTCCCTCGATCCGGTTTTCCTGCAGGATGCGCTCATACCATCCGTAGAGCAGTTCATCATCCTGGATTTTTAATACACGCGGCAGCAGCATAGGCTTCCCTCCCATAAATTTTGTTTCCTATATTATGGTCCGTCTGCCTGCAATTACCGCACAAAAAGGGGCCTCCCTCTCAGGAGACCCGGAAGCAGATGTTACTTTTTATTGTTCTCCGGGGGATACGCCCTTTCTCCCAGGGCATATACCCCCTTTTCCACTCTTTTCAGATAACCGTTGTCATTGAGCCACCGGCAGATACTCCTTCTTGCTCCATGACTGATTCCGGGAAGATCCTCCGCGATCCAGTGCCCTTCCCTTTCACATGTCTCCCTGGCCCGGTCAAACACCGCAAACCGGTCGTTGATCAGCGTTTCCGGCCTGGATGACCGAAAGCGGAATACGGCGGACGGTGTGGGCCGGATCAATTCCTGGATAATAAAGCTTCTGGATTTATGGAATACGGTACCGTCCGCACACCGGACCGTTACCCGGTCTCTTTGGATTTCCTCCACATTGTACAGGCCGTCCGTGCAGTCACGTACCGCCTGCTCCACATATTCCCTCGGCCAATTCACCGGAGTACAGAGCGGACAGCGGTATCCCTCCCGGAAACCGTCCGGCGTTATCGCAAACCAGGTGCCGCAGGACGCATGGCGTACCAGCATCTTGTCCCGGTATCCCCCGTAGGGCGATATCCTGATGTACTCCTTCCCGGTAAGCGCCTCCATGGCCTGGTCAACGGATAAGGACGGCACGTATCGCGGGCTGCAGATACGGCAGGTGAGATTGGGAAGGAAGTACACCGGCTTTACGTCAAAAACCCCGCCGCATTTTTTATGCCTGATCCGTATCTTTCTCCCGGAAGGATCTTCCACGAAGGATTCCGCCAAAAACTCCCGGCGTTTCTTATCAATCAGGTCCTGATATTCGTCCAGACTGAGCACCACTTCACATTTGCAGCGTTTCTCCCCAAACACGATGTCATAAAAATCATCCCTGTAAGCTCCGCAGGTATCATGGATAACCCTGCACGCCTTGATCTTTTCGGGGACATAATCCGTATGGTATTTTCCGTCTCCCAGTCTGGAGAGCATACGGTTGGCAAGTTCTTCCGGAGACAGCTTTTCATCGCAGCTCGGACAGCCAAGTCCCATGAGCAAAGCGTAGGGATGCGTGTAAAATTCACGGCCGCAGCCGCATTTCAGCTTTACGATCACCCCAAAATCGGAAAGGAGTTCAAATCTCCCCTGCAGCTCCGTCCGCAGCGCCCGCTCCTGTCCCGCAGTGTCCGCGCCCATTTCCCGGACCGTAAGATATGTTTCGGCGGCCTGGAGCAGACACTCCCCATCCTTTACCTGCCTCTGGAGAAACAATTCAAACCGATCCATGCCGTTAAAAGCACACTGCATGCCGTACCGTTCCCTGATCCGTTCATATGCCTCCGACACCGCAAGGCCTTCTTTTTGGATTTTATTCTGGACGCTTCGGATAATCTCCGTGAAATCGGTATAGGCCGGTTCCCGGTAAAGCCCCGCCAGGAATCCGCTGCGGAGAATTTCCGTCCTCATCTCCTCCACGGCCTCCTCCCCGTCGGTGCGGAAAACATCTGCCTGTTCCCATAAATCCGCCGCCCTCTCCGTGCGAACCATTTTCAGGGGACATAAATGTTTCGGGCAGATCTTCATTCCGGGTATATGGTGTTCCGCATGGTAATAAGCTTCCCCATACCGTTTTATATCCTCCCTCATGCAGTCCGGACAGAGCTTGAGATAGGGAAGGCTTCTTGTCGTCCTCACGGGCCGGATGAAATTATGGGCGCCGTGCAGGACGGCTTCCATATACCTGGCCTGATGGGAAAAACGCATGAACGGAAGGATGGTCCCCGTCGGCAGCATTTCAAACACCAGACGGCGTATATCCGGAAAGGAACGGAGCCTTATGTTTTCGGCCGCTGCCCGTTCCGCGTCCGTGACATAATCGTATGGGATTTTGGTGCCCCTTCCCGTGCCGTACCCGATGCCAAAGTTGCGGAAAGCAAACCGCCGAAAAGATTCCGGTTCCTCATTATGCCGGTACATGCGCAGCGCAAACCCGTAAAGCAGTTCCCCTTCATATGGCTTTTCACAATAAGACAGCATTTAGATTCCTCCCGCCGCTTTCTTCATGTCTTCCATCAGTTCCTCATCGCTTAAGACCGGTCCGGGACTCTTTTCCTCTTTCTTTCCGGCCCTCTTCTTCCGGCCTGGGATCCTCATTTTTTTCAAAACACCCATCACGGCCTTTGTTTTATCCGATACCGGCAGCTCCGCAAAGCCCTCTTCTTTTTCCGCCTCTTCGTATGCCGCGCTGATCATCGCCTCACTGTAAATGTCAAATACGTTCATAATGCTGCTTCGAACTGCCGCCATGTCCGCAACCCGGCCATAGGATTTTGCATTCAGCATGCCCTTTAACTCCGCTTCCTTCTTTTGATATTCGCTGTTTTCTCCCTCTCCCCGGATGGAAGTGCGGTAATCCAGACGTCCTTTCAGGTTTTTGTCCCTGGACACACGGATCATGGCGCCCATCTTTTCCAGTTCCCTGGTGGTAAGCAGCCCCCTCAGATACTCGCAGTCCATCTTTTCCGGGCAGTTTCGGAGTATGGCGTGTCTCTGGATGGTAAAGCAGATGGTGGTGATCGCGTCAATGGAGCCTCCGGACAGATCCGCAATCAGCTCCGCCGTTCCATCAGAGAACGGAACGGGAATCTCCGTAAACTGATACTGCCACAGTACGGACACCAGCTGCTTCACATATTCCCTCTCCATGCAGTACTCATCCGCCTTTACCGTGATCCCCGCGATGCGCCGGTATATTCTCAGATCCCCGGCGATCTTGTCCATGGCGTCCGGCGTGCCGATACAGCACAGGGCAACCCCGCTGTTCGAGGTTATGGCCAGAAAGTTCTCAAAGGATTTTGCGGAATTTGCCTTGAAGTCCATCTGCTGGATCTCGTCAATGATAATCATGCCTATGGAAAATTTCTTTATGATCTGCGTCATCATATTACTTGCCCGTCCGACATTGCTTGTCTGCTTCGAAAACATTTCGCTGTAATATGAATCCTGGCCCAGGAGGTCATCCATCTGCTGGCCGAACTGTATGAACAGCGCCTTCAGGTTGCTGTTAGCCGGAGCGGTAAGAAGCACGATTGGAATCTGGATATAGGAAACCTCATCCAGTTCATGAATGATAACCTTCGGGAACTTCCGCAGCGTCAGCCGGATGGCCGACGTTTTTCCAGAGCCAGCCGTCCCGATGACGGAAAAGGCGGGAGGGGTGCTCATCAGGTCATTCCGGCGGGAGCACATGGCCGTCGATACCGTATGCCCGTCCAGGACGATCTCTGCAGTCTTCCCGGTCTCCGCAAGCCTGTATTCACGGTTGGCATAGCTGCGGATCAGGCAGTTATGGAGCGTGGACTCAACACTTGCATGAAACGGGAGGGGAAGCCTCACATCCTTGATCCCAAACAGGATCCTCTGCCTTTCTTCCGTCCCCATTTGGGGAACCAGTCGGCTGTCATATCCCGGAAGGGGAACGGCATGGCTTCTGTACAGTCCCTGCATATCCTCTTCTTCCGGAAGAGCGCATATATTGGGATTATTTTCATACCCATCATACATGCGGTACCGTGCCGCCACAACATCGTTTTCATCCAGGAGCCTTGCATCATACTGAGCGGCGTCACGCGAAACATACGAAAGATTAAAATTCCGGATTTTCTTCATCCATATCACCTCCGTTAATTGAATTTTGAGAGTTCTTCCGTCATTTTGAGGAATTCTTCCATGGAAGCGGGCTGCATGGGTGCCTCCTGCCTGATTTCAACGGCAGCCGGCTCCGGAACTTCCGTTTCCGGAAGCAGCAGCTTGCCTTTGGCATCCGCATCCCGCCTTACGAGCTCCCTGCCATCCTCTTTCCGCGCCGCCCGAATCTCCGTGGTCTTGTTTTTCCCTTTGGATTCCGGACTGCCCAAGGCCTTCGCCGCTTTTGCCGCATCCACGATTTTCCGGGTTTCCTTTTTCGCTTCCCGCCTGTACTGGTCATTGATCGGACGGTAGGCCGCCTCATTCTCCTTCTTCATCTCATACAGTTCCAGATATTCTTTCCACGACATTCCCAGGAAGCTCTTCTGCTCATCTCTTAGAAAACTCAGCGGGATCGTGATCAGCCTGCCGTTTTCCATCCGGTAAATCCGGTCCACCAGACGCGGATCGTAGCGGATTCCGGAAATCTTTATCGACTTCTTTTCTTCCCGGTTCATCTTCATGCTCAGTTCCAGAAACCAGCTGCTCTCATCCCAGTAATACAATCCCTTGTAGGAAATGCCTTTCCCCGAAGCACGGAACGGAATATCATTTCTTAACAGGGCGAAATACAGCATGTCCCTGTTTTTATCCGTCACCTGCCTCGGCGATTGGATATTCCGAATGCCGTATTCCCAGATTGCCATGGGGCATTGAACAATTCCGCTTTCGATCATCTCCCTGGTATAGGGATAATTCGGGCGGATCTGGCGGTTAAAATATTTCACGAACTGGTACATCATGCTGCGGCTTTCCTCAATGGTAAGGACTGCCTTTTGCTTGTGATTGGAATTGTACCGTCTGTAGGTCTCTCCCGCATCCACAAGCTGCGATTTCATCAGGGTCTGGAACTGATGGAAAAACTGCTCCACCGTACCTTTAAGGCTTCCGGTAGCCGGTGCAACAAAATGATGGTTAATTCCCATCTCCTTGCACATACGGGAAAACTCCTTTGATTCATACTCCGCGCCATGGTCCGTCCGGATGGAGGTCGGGATAAAGCGGGACGGGAAAAGTTCCGGCGTCAGCTCCACTCCATATCTTGCCGCTTCTTCCGTGTGATCGTCCAGCAGGGTGTACAGAAGATCCGTTATCCCCGTAATGCTGTTATTTTCAAATCCGATCCAGCAGGCCACCAAACAGCAGCTGTACACATCCACCGCGCAGTACATAACGCCCTTCCCAACAAGCTGGCTGCGGTTCCGAAGGGATACGTTGTAATTGTCCAGCTCCACTGCATCGATCTCCAGCATCTGTCCCGGATAATAGACTCCGGACTGAGCGTTTCCTTTGAGCAGCCGATGATTATTGCGTCTTTCCCTGGCATTCATCTTTGCCTGCTTCAAGGTCATGTTATTTTCCTCCAGTCTCCGATTGACGTAGTAATTAAAACGGCGATATGTAGGAGGTGCCAGTGCCGTATTTTCAAAATGCTCCGCTACCATTTCATCATATACGGCCTGTATCGTCAGCTTTTCGCTGCTGTTCAGGAACTGGGCAAAATACTCATCATAAATTGATTTTAATTTTTCATCGTTCTCTATACGATTGGGATCATAGTATTTTGGTTTTGCGCCGCGAAGCTTAACCATTGAACAACCGCTATGGTCAATCATTTTCCTTCGATCCATCAAGGAGTATTCATTTCTTCCTGACTGAAGATATTCCCTTACTTTTTTTCGGACATACTTAGGAGTACAGATAAATTGATCAATCAGTTTTAACAGTTCCGGTTTTGTCCTTTTCTTTGCCAGGTCATCCCAGTTCGGGTACAATTTATCCAACATATCTTCAATATAGTCCCGCTTCATCCGAATACTCGCTTTTTCATCGTCGGTAAGGTGTTCAATGGGATATCGTGCTTCCTCACTTGTATCAATTACAGCTTCATCCCTATTGAGAAAAGCGGAAAGGACCGTCTCATGCTCCCATTTGAAAATCATCTTATCCACGTTCATTTCTATCATCAGAATAAGTCCCCTGTGTTTGATCAGAATACGGTAAAGTTTTCCAAACAGGACAATTCTGTCGCCAATTTTAATTTCCTTCAGCATAATATCCCTCCAGTCGGATTTGTCCGGTATTCCCATCCCGCAGAGCCATCCGGTATCTGGCCTTTATATCGGGAAGCTCCCTGCACAATCTTGCATAGGGAACAGGACCGTTTTCCATATCAATACGGATTTTCTTGTGAGCCACCAGATATTTAAGCATATCCTCCTCACTGTTTACAAAGCGGGGATCATAAAATGCCATTGCCGCTTCCACGTTGCGGGTATATACCGGATTCAGATCGGTTCGGAACACGATTTTAAACTCTGCCCCGTGTCGTCTCCAATACTCCTGTTCTATCTTCTGCCGTTCCAGAATGCGCCTCTGCTTCCTGGGTTCGAGGTTGGGCTGAAAGAGCGCGGATCGGTCTGATTTTACGCTGTATGCGGTCATATTCCCATTCTCATACTCCACGAGCAGATCCGTACTCAGGATATGGGAAGGTCTTCGAAATTCAAATTCCGTACAAATTTCCGCGACGATCTCCGGCGCCAGCATCATCTGTTCCCTAATCTCTTTAACCCCATCCCAGAATCGGATTATCCAGAACAGCTCTGCCTCTCCCTGGGATAACAGTTCCACTTTTCGTCCGGCAATCGGATCATAAACGCTTACCGCCGTTCCGATGCTGCCAGACTCCCTTGCCAAAATGAATCCCGTATAATCCGGTCCTTCGCCCAGACATCTCTTTTCATCCAGCTTCGTTTTATCGCTTTTCACATTATCATCTCCTGCAAAGTTATCTATGGTAATTATGGACCGTCCCCTTGATTCCTTTCTTTCAGTCTTTCTAAAAAAATTTCTGCGTCATCTGCGATCCAATCATTTTTATTTTTGCACGCTTTCATATTGACTGTATATAATTTAATATTTTGATTTTAGTAAATACTGAGTATTTGTCAATTCCAAAATTTCTTATACTTTTCCCACAGATAAATGATTTATGACTGTTTTTCTTTTATTTGTATGTCTAATTTTATATCATATAGTCTTAGACTGTATTATCATTAAAATTTAAAACAGATGCTATACATTTTCCTCTTGCCATGGTAATCTATTTTTATATTAGGGGGCTACAATGATATGGAAATCAATAAAACACTAATGATGGAACGGTTGAAAAAACTGCGGCAGGAAAAAGGATTCAGTCAAATGGAAGCGTCCGATTATGTCGGTGCCGGCACGGGCACCTGGCAGCAATGGGAAATCGGTCAGCGCATACCTCGCGATATCGCCATAATCGCCATTGCCGCCAAGTATAACGTGAATGTCGGCTATATCTGCGGGACGACGGACCAGCGCCTTCCGGATCTGGTAACCATTCCCCGCAATCAGCTGGAAGAAGGGGATTGGGAAGCCATACAGCAGTATTTGCAGCTTACCCAAGAAGAGAAACTGTTTGTTCAGCAGGTGCTTGAATTTGTCAGGCAGCACCGATAGCATGCATCAGAAACGCTGTGGAATCTCATATGGAGCTTCTGCGTAATTTTCGTACTCTGCTTCTATATGTGGATCGCTATCATAGGGAATATGCCGGGAGCGGCAGGCATACATCGCCATGCAGCCGGCATATTCCGCTCCGGCCAGTACTCCGTCCTCATAGACCGGCTGTACTGCCGTTCCGATCGCTGTCTGCTGATCCCAGTCACGTTCCAGCAATTCCGGCAGTTCTTCTTTAATCCCAAGGAGCTGCAATGCCTCATCCATCGATCCGACACGCTCCGCATATTCACAGGCGATCGCCAGCATTTTTTCGTACTCCCGGTTTTCAAGCATTCTTTGACAGATTTTCTTTAATTCTTCCTTCAAGCCTTCGTAAAATGCCGCATGGTATGCAAATGGTACAAGATCAAAATACAGGTTTTTCAGTGCTGACATACAATCACTCCTTTTTTCGTTCAGTAGCCGCCTCAAATTCCTCGTCCGGTTCAAAGCCCGTACCAAGGAACATGACAAAATTAATATGGCTGCGGATTTTATCCCTTTTCGCTTCATATTCGGCCATGTTGCGGACTCCCATCTTTTCTAATTGCGCCAACGTCAACGGATTCTTAGTCGGAAAATCAGACATCTCCATCACCTCCTCTGTCTTTCGTGTCGCGAATCAGCAGCGTGCATCCCGGTGCTATTACGTTTTCCTGTGCTTTTACCGCTACTTTTATTGGTTGTGTTCCTGCATTTAAAATGTACGTGTCAAAAGTTTGCATCCACGAGTAGAATTCGACTCTGTCTGAGAACGGAAAATAACGATAGTCAATAGCCTGTCTTGTCTTACCTGTAAGACATCCTATAAGCACCGAGTCGCAAAACGTTCCAATATGTACAGTCGGAATTCTAATTTCTATGTTTTCACCACCGCAGCGAAAAGTTGCTCCAATATAGTAATATTCTGCTTCGCTATCCAGGACAATCAATACCCCATCTCTTTGTCCGGGCACCTCAAGCCGCCTTTCATACGTCTCTCGCAGTTCCTCGAAATTGGGAAAATAGCGCTTTCCAGGTTCATCAAACAAATGGAAGAAGGCTTCATTAAGTCTACAATAATATTCTGAATTTTTTGTTTTGATAATCGCCGTATCATTAACAATTGTTACCGTAGATATTGCGGATGTGTGGATCTTTATCCCGTCCGCAAGGCGCTGATGGCCATGGACAATCCCGTGGGCAATGCAGCCTTTCCACTCTCCTTTTCTGACTGCCGTAATATACCAGTATTTCAATGTTTTCATTTCGAACCACCTCATATAAATCTCAAAGTGTAATGTCTAAATACGATCCACATCAAGTTTTGCTCCACAAGCACACCTGATCTCCGTCAGCATGCCGATTGAGGTCGGTGTAAAACGGTATTCATAACCGCCTCCGATGCAGCCATAATACTGGCTGCCATCCGGTTTCCGATACTTGCATTTATGTGTCTTCTGCCAATGTCTAATCCGTTCCCATTCGCTGGCATCAAATCCAAATGTCATCCCGATTTTATCGGTTATTCCTTCTTCGCCTCGGCCAGCAGGCCTCTTCTGTTTTCTTGGATTCCGTTTTAATTTTCCAAAGATCATTACTTTAAAAATACTTTTTACCTTCCTGGATTTCATAAGCAATCTGTCCTTTCCCTAGTCCATCAGTCTTCCGTATTCGTCCAGTTCGATCTCCTTAACACGTTCCCTGCCCTTGTAATAACCGATATACCACGGCTCCTGCGGTGATACATACACGATCCGCCATTGGGTCCAATAATTGTCCCGTATCACCACCGCACGGGTTTTACAGCGGCAGATGGCCGTGTTCTCCCCTTCTCTTATCTGCGAATATAAATAGTCTTCCAGTTCAGCCATGGAGAACGGTGACTGATCTTCCAGCTCCAGAAAAAAACGGGCCAGCCGGATCCGGTCTTCCGTCTTTTGGGGACACTCTGTGCCAAATTGTGACGGGACAATCGGGGCCTCTTCATACTCCGTAAAGATTGCGACCGGAACGCTGTCATCGTAATGCTCTTCATCATTGTCCCGCATTTCCTTCAAAAACCTCGCCGACTCCCTTACGGCGGATTCCCGCCAGCTCCTGATTTTTTTTGCCTCCAGTGCCCTCTCCGCTTGGGCATATGCCTTCTCATATATCTGCATTTTCATGATATCGGCTTCATACTTTTTCTCGAACAGATTATACTCGTCATCCGTGCAATCCTTTCCCAGCTCCTTCAGAGCCGCCAGGATCTCGTCCGTAATGTCCGGACAATACTTGCGCACCCGTTCCTCTCCCAACTGATCCAGAATCGTTTTCAAGGCACCGACAGCAAAACTGATACTGTACCCCTCAAGCCACAATGCATCCAATAATGTATCGCTCATTCCTATTTCCCTTTCAAAAATCATATTGACTCCGACTCCATATGTGATACGCGTCCATATGGATCCATACGGACTCTAACAACTGTCTCATGTCCCCGCCTATACTGGATATACCAGGGATTATTTCTGGATACATATTCAATTTTCCACAAAGCCGGAACCTCGCCTGTAATAACCACATGATTTCCGGATCGGAGTACGGTGCCTTTCGGACAATCGCTCAAACCTCTCTCTGCTTCCTCTTTGGAGCTCCATTGTTGATTTTGCCTCCGAAGGAAATGTTTTGCCAGTCGTATCCTTACTTCCGTATTTTTCAGCTCATCTTTTTTAAACCCCTTCGGAAGGATATAATCCCTACCGACAGAAGAATACAACGCAATCGGCACTTTTCTTTTAAGGGCCTTTTTCGTAACTTTGGCTTCATCTGCAGTAACCAGGAACCCGGCAGCCTCATTCATGAGGCTTTTTACAGCTTCCTGCTCTTCTTCTTCCCTGAGGGCCTGCCTGGCTTCTTCTCCCAATTCTTTATACATATCCGTTTCCACCAGGATTCCTTGATATTTTTTTGTAAAAGCTCTATCTGCCTCAAAACTCTTTCCGGCATTTCGTAAATCTTCCAGCATTTCATCCGTTGCACCTGGGCAAAGCTTCCTGACATTTTTCTCCCCTTCGATTGTCATAACTATCTTAAGTTCTGACAGGATTCGTCCCAACTTATAGCCATGGATCCACATGCTGTCATACATTGAGTCTCCCATTACTCCCCATCCCCTTTTCTTTCCATATAGCCCTCCAGCGCACCATCCAGCAAGTCTAACGAGAGCGTGAAGGTATATGGCCCATACTCCCCATACGCCTCCGGCCGGCTGATCACATAGATTTCGACCCCTTTATCTGTCCATTTTCTCGCAAAATCAATCAGCTGTTTTCGATCCTGTACCTGTGCCGAGAAGCATCCGTCCCTGCCCGGTATGATCGCCACCGCAAAGCAGCTTCTCTTATCTTTTTTGTCCGTCTTTTTAGAGAGTTCTTCACTGTCTACCACATACATGTCGAGGAACCCGGCATCTCGCAAATATGAAATCCCATCCAGGATTCCAGCAACATATGTAAGGGTCAGCTCGCACTCATTGGCCTCCATCCGTTTCTCCAACATTCTTTCGATGGTTTCCTTATGTTCCTCTGGCAGCGGCAGGTCCATGTACTTTTTATCCGCCTCACAGACTGCTTCCACTTTCTCTTTGTGCAGATCCCAGCCCACACCATACACATGTACCCGTTTCTCCCGCAGGGCCGTCCCCAGCTGCAACAGCGTGTCATACAGTTTTTCCTTCTCAGTCATCATCCTTTTCCTCCTCAACAGCCAATATTTCATCGATTTTTACGTTCAGGATCTGGCTTAACCCGTGCAGATGAGTTACCGACGGCAGGTTGACCCCATGCAGCCACTTGTAGACTGCCTGACACGAGTCGATTTCCAGCCAATTCTGGAGCTGCGTGACCGTTATCCCCCGGTCTATCATCATCTGCCGGATCTGCATTCCGGTCCGCTTCTTTGAAATTTTCCTGATTTTCCTTATCCTGACCCCATCCGCCGTACCCTCCTTTTCTCCCGAAAAAACAAAAAAGGCACAGCAGATACTGTCCACTCAAGGACATAATATCTACTGCGCCTATTGGCGTTCTACATATCCAATATTTGCTTTTCTTTATACTTTAAGTTTAATGGATGCCCATCCGATTGTCAATGACTTTTTGCTTTTTTTACCCATTTTTCAGAGCCTTTCCGGCTAAATCTGTCATCTTGATTCTTCCGCGATACATCCTTCCCCATAATCTTTACAGATAGATACCAGGACAAGGCATGGAGCGTATCAATTCCGGCCTGTCCTCTTTTTATTTTCACATATGGAAGGAGGAATCCCATGGAACGGCATACCTATTACCCCGTTGAGAATCTCATCACATTAAAAGCGGAGAACAATGCCCTCTTTTCCCAGATGCTTGCAGTCACCGGACGGGTTTATCGTCTCTGCCAGCCGGCGGAAACAGCCATTGCGGCTGCGGTTACATTCATGGACGTCGCGGAATACCTGGATCTGCTGGATTCCCTTGCGGAGCTGCTTCATGGCATAAACCAGTTTTTTAAGAAGCAGACCGGCAGACCGTTTTTTAACCGTATCCCCGATTATAACCGGTGGTGCGTCAAAATAGCGGTTGCTGCCGCGCTGTATCAGGAGGCGTCTGCACTGTAAGGCCGGACCCAGGCGGTGCCGTAAAGTCATCCGTTATGGAGGCTTTGCGGCACTCTCTTTTTATAGGTTCCATATTTTCATTTATTCCTTATGATTCCATATAGGTGGCATTTTATACTTATTGGTCTTCACTACACGGGTCTCTTAAATTTTCAGTTAAACAGCCGTATGTCATGAAATAGGAACGTCAGTTTATCAATCCGCTTATTGATATGCCAGTGCCCACAGTACCATTCCTTATAATCCAGCTTGTCCTCGATCGTGTCAAGCCAGTTTTCCGTAGACTTATCCACCTTGGACTGGTCAATCCCCGGCATGAAATGCTCCACCGGCTCGTATTTGCGGGGGCAGGTATGGGACAGTACCGCATCCACCTTCCAGCCGGCTTTATCCAATTGTTGTTCCACATACTCCTTAGTCTCATCGGAAGGCTGTTCGTCCGGAAACCAGCGATACCCCATC
Organism: Clostridium sp. M62/1; assembly: GCF_020736365.1. NCBI lineage: Bacteria > Bacillati > Bacillota > Clostridia > Eubacteriales > Clostridiaceae > Clostridium > Clostridium sp. M62/1. The sequence continues at coordinate 2,485,744 of NZ_CP085988.1, forward strand.
CGCAGCCGGTATTCCTTGTCCACGCTGTAGGCCCCGCCGATTGCCAATACGTCCTTCCCGCCAAGCCGGTAAATCTCCCCGTCCTTTGCAAACAGCAGGTTCGGGAATCGTTCTTCCTGATATACCATTCCGCCGTTCCATGGGATCAGCCTGTACCCCTCCACTGTCGCAGGCCGCATTTCGTGGTTTCCGTGTATCATCAGATAGGTCATCCGGGTGCGGGATACGCCTGTTTTTCTGGCAATGTCCCGTTCGTCGCCAAAGTAATTCAATCCCGCATCACCCAGTACGATCATAACATCGTCCCGCTTTGTACCCATAACAGAGCAGAAGTCTCCAATCTGCCGGAAATCCCCGTGAGTATCTCCTGTAACATATACCGCCATTGTGTCGCCGCCTCCAATCTGCTCAGCTATCCTCTAATCCCACAGGTCGTAAAACCATTTCGAAAACAGGTCAAATGCCTTATTCTTGCATTCTTCCCTGTATTGTTCCAGTTTCTTCTCTTCTTCGTCATATCTCTTGCAGAGTTCTTTATATTCCGGCAGTTCGCGCATGCCGTGGTAGGTAATGACATTCTGCTCGCTGTCACGTTTCCGCTCTTCCGGCGTCCTCAGTTTCTCCCCAAGCAGCCCGTATTTGTCCATAAACAGCGAAAATGCCTTGGAATGCTCTTCTTCATATGGATTTTTGCACCTGCACTGTCTTTCATCCGCCTCCCGGAACAGAAAAATCATTTCATCCAGGATCCGATCCCACTCGCCGTGGCAGGTATCATTGACCAGGAACCCTTCCTCATTTTGGTAATTCTCTCCCAGTATGCCGGGGCTTCCGTGACGGCATTTCTTATATTCCTCCAGCATATCCGGGACGACATCCAGGAACCAGTCCCGGATGCTCCACAGATCCTTTCCGCAGTATCCTTTCGTAATCCTTTGTCTGCAGCAGCGCAGATCCAGACGGAACTGCCTCACGATTGCCTTCCAGTCCTTTTTGTATTTGTACCATCGGTAAGGCTCCCGGTCCCAAACATTTCTCATTTGGCGCTCACTCTCTTTCTGTAACCTGGTAAATACCATCATTATACTATAAATGGGCGCAAAATACATTGAACCACAGGTTGAATTGTCGCTGTCGCTGTGGATTCATAAGCACCGGAATGCTTCACAGGAATACTTGATTTTGGATCCATCGCCGGGTAGAATACCCCTATAGAATCAATCGAAAGGAAGTGATCACCGTGAATCTGACTGCCATCAGCCGCTATATCAGCCTGATCCTGCGCCATAAGCCGGAAGTCATCGGCATTACCCTGAACGAACACGGGTGGGCCGACGTAAATGCGCTGATCCGGGGGATTAGGGAAACCAGGGAACCCGCCTTCTCCAAGGAACTGCTGGACGAAATCGTCCGCACCGACAGCAAACAGCGCTATGCTTACAATGAAGACCATTCATTGATCCGGGCCAGCCAGGGCCACTCCATTCCCGTGGATGTGGAGCTGACGCAGGCCATGCCGCCGGAGTTCCTCTGGCACGGCACAGGGGAGAAATATACGGCTTCCATTGAGAAAACCGGCCTGATCCCCAAAAGCCGGCTTTACGTCCATCTTTCCAAGGATATGGATACAGCCATTGCCGTAGGAAAACGGCATGGAAAACCTGTTGTTTATCAGGTCAGCGCTGGGCGTATGGCGCGGGCCGGTTACGCCTTCTATCTTTCCGCAAACGGTGTATGGTTGACAAAGGAAGTTCCCACAGAATTTTTTCAAAGACTTCCGCAGGAAATTTAAACCGGCTATAAAAAAGATACGGGAGCTGCATCCGCGCTGCTCCCGCACCTTTTTGCTTCCAGTATGCTATGATTCCGCTTATCAGCCATCACTCTGATTCGGAAACAGCGGCAAACTCTGCATATCCCGTCTCATATTCCACATAAATTGTGGACGTATCATTGGAAACATATATCTTCTGACCCACCTCAACACGGCTTCCGCACCAATCCTCCGCAGGTTCCTGTCTATTGTCTACTTCTTTTACTTCGCCAACCTGCTCATAACCATCCGGAAGTGGATGATCAAATCCATCCGCCGTATAGAAATAAATTACCCCATTGTACATAATCTGCGGACGCTGCACCTCTCCGGATGGATACCCGGTCGGAGTCGGTTCATCATGATTGGGGTTACAGCCGCTTAAGCCGAGCAGGCAAAGCATGATCAAAAGAATTTCTATTCTCTTTTTCATACGATTGATTCCTCCAGAATGTCTAATTTGTGAACCGTCTTATTCCCAGGTAAATAGAAAATCAAAAGCGAGATGTACCGTTCTTATAATCAAATAAAATCAGGCCGCACTCTTTACAGATAAAGCCTGGAAAATCTGTTCCCGTAAATGCCTTTCGGGCAATCATAACATCATCCTCACACTCAGGATTTAATGAAATTTTATGTTTTCTTTTGTTAAATGCGACAATCTTCGATGTCTGTAAATAACCCGGCTTCATATCTTTTCCACACTTAGGACATTTCATCAGCATTACTCCTTTTTGCTCATCAATGAACTGTGAGCTAGTTGTTTTTCTCTTTCCAAAAACACCCCATAGAAATAATTCCAAAACCTACAACTCCCAGCGTATAAGCCCAAAAATTATTTGTGCTAAGTGCAATTCCTAATAAAATAATACCAATACCCAACAATTCAATTCTGATGCCTTTCATAACGCAACACCTCCGTATTTTAATTTATGCTATTTTCATTCACCCTTTTTCACTTTTTCCCTAATCATGACCTTCACAAGCATCGCCGCTAAAATAATCGCGCCTGATACGATGCCAAACAGCAGGATAGCCGTGTACCATGGTGCGGATGACACCGCATAAATCTCAGGATGCGTCGTATAATCCCAGTATGTATAAACGCTTCTTGCCAAAAACACTCCGATAAACGCCCCAATCAGACAGTTTAAAAATGTATTGAGTTTATTCCACATAGAGTCCCGCTCCCTTAAACAACCATCAGCCCTCAAAATCATCGTCCAGCAGCTGCACCTTCAAGACTTCCTGGATCCCGGCTGGAGATGTTTCCTGTACCAGTCCCGTAAAGGTAATCGAAATGTTGTCACCCTCTTCCAGGTCTTTGGGGCTGATCCTCGTCCCTCGCCACAGATAAGAGGTCTCTTCCATTACGGGAAATGTAAATCTGCCCCTGAAATTAATATCATTGATCTCCATGCCCTGGACCGTTATGGAACTGTCGGTAATGTCGGTAATGGCCGCGTAGAACGTCTCGGTCTCATAACTGACTGCCGCACGTTCCATCCGGTCATACGCCGTCTTATATCCGATCAGATATGCTCCGACAGCAATAAAAATCATTAAAACTGCTGTGCCGGCATAACGCATTGTTTTTCCATTCATCATGTCCACCCCGCTTTTGCGTTTCCTATCCTGATATTCACGTCGATTAAAAGCGGTCAGTCCGCCTGCGCATCCGTTTCCTCTGTCCTGGAAATTCCGCTTTCATCCAGCAGATCCGCCGGGACGGCACTGATGCACGCCTGCTCTTCTTCACTTAAACCATTATACCACGCAAGCCACCGGAGGGTATCCTCCGACAGTCCGCTTTTATCATGCCATCTTCCCGCAAAATAAACCCGATTGTCGTCCACGTACCGCCGCTCAAATACCAGCCATTTGCCATCCATGCACACTTCCAGGGTTCCTTCCTCCGGCCCCCACTGATATCCATACCCGGTGCCGAAATTGGACTGGTTGTTTTCAGACGGCACTTCCGTCCGCTCCACCGCAGATGTGATCTCGCCGTCCATGACGCCGCATCGGCCCGTAACCGTGCTTTCCCTTCCGGTGTCATAATACATCGCCCCGCCCGCCATAACCATGGGAATCCTGTCATTTAGCGGCGCTTCCCCTGATTTCAGCAGACTGTCCAAAAGCTCGCCAAGGGCTGGGGCCGGCTTGTAGATCCCCTGGTAGGACTGCTCCACATAATCCGTGCCTTCCGTTTCGTAATAGAAAATCGTGTAAACACGGCCTTCGGTATCTTCAAAATGAATGGATGTATATGCATCCGCCTGCGGGACATCCTGCACAGACTGCAGGTTTGTTGGTTCCATGTCCGCCAGAATGGAAAGCAGTTCGCCGATCTGTTCCCGGTTCCCGCAGTCCGCAGCCACTCCATCCCGCTCCACGGAAACCGTCCGCACCTGTTCCTCCGGCGGCAGCACGGCAGGTTCCGCCGCGGGAGACGGACTGCAGGCGGAGATTACTGCCACACAAGCCATCCACATCATTCCGATAAATCCTTTTTTTAATCCATGACTCATAACGCCCGCCTCCCCCGTAATGCAATCTTCAACGTCCGGTTCCTTTAATAAAACTATACCATATTCCGGCGCTCCGTGTATTACTTATGCCTTACATTTTATTAAAATCTCCGATTAGATGACAGCGATCCACGGCACTTAAACTTCCAGTATCCCGTCATCCTGCGCTTGTCTTTTGGAGCCTTTGGGCTGCTTTCCGCTCCGCGCAGACGGAAGTTCCTCAAAACAGCTGTAAGCGGGATAGAACCTGTAAGGGATGCGGATCCCGACAGCCCCGTATCTCTGTTTCAGTACGCAGACCTCCAGTTCCCGCGGGTTCTGCCCCTGTGCCTGAAAAACATCAAAGTCCCTGGCCCCGACACCCCTGTACTGCATCCCCAGCACGGTATCGCAGGAATATTCAATGCTCCCGGTATCCTTATACGATCGGAGGGATACCGGCTGGTCGTAGCTTTCCCGGTTGAGGCTGCTGATCAGGACAACCGGCAGTTTCCTGGAATCACTCAGGGACTTAAGCACACGTAGGCTTTCATCCACTGCCTGCTTGTCGGTAAGGCTGCCCTTTCCTTCCGGCGCGGCAAGGATCTGCAGGTAGTCCACGATGACCACCGGGATAACCCCAAATGCGGATATGTATTTTTCCACATACTGTGCGATGTCCTCCGCGGTCCATGCCTTGGCCCCGCATTCTTCCACCGTGATGGTACGGCTGCGCTTTTCCACTTTCCCGGCGGCTTCTTCCACGGCCATCCATTCGCGGCCCGTAAGCTTTATAACGGCCGTGCGGCTTCTCAGCTCGCCGGATGTCTTTAACAGACCTGCGGATGTTTCATGCCAGTCCATGTAAAGCTGCCTGCTGACAGCCTTTGCCGCCAGATCCACGGGCTTCATTTCCAGGGAAATCACAATCACATGGGTCCCCTCTGCTGCCATTTGTTCCGCCATCTGCATCACATAGGTTGATTTTCCCAAGGACGGGACCGCGCCAAGACAGTGAAGTCCGGCAGTCAGTCCGCCGCCAAGGCACCTGTCCAGTTCCGCGTATCCGGTCGGGCGGCAGGCTTCAAATACGGCGTCATCCGCCTTCCCAATCAGCGCCGCCGCATTGGACAGACGCTTCCGCGTATTCCGTTCGCGGAAAACAGTTAAGTCATCGTTAGTCATATGGTCATCTCCTTCTTACATTTTATCAAAACGGCCGTCGTGCCTTCCAATGCGTCCGGCTTAGGAGGCGTCAGGGGCGTGGATGCAACACGCACCCGCCTCCGTATCGGAACCCCATGGTTTTACTTCGTTTAATAAACGGTTGGCGGCCATTATCCTTCACGTCGGATAATACGCCAGACCGGCAGACACGGCAGCGCACCGCATTTACGGTCCAGACTGTCCATCACCTTACGCCTTCGCTAGTACAGCCGCCGGGGCACAAGGGACAAGGCGCAGGCGGGCTCCCGTGCCCGGACGGAGCCGCAGGCCCTGCAGTTACCTACAGTTACCTACTGGTAACTACATCCCAAAAACCGGCACCCGGAAAACCCTTATTTTATCAGCAAAATCGACCCAATACGGCATTTATGGGAATCACCACTTTTCGGTGGTCCAATCACCACTTTTCGGTGGTTCAATCATCACTTTTCGGTGGTCCAATCATCACTTTTCGGTGGTCTCCCCCAGCAGGATCTCCACCCCCGTAATGGTATTTCCCTCCCTGGTTTCTGAATATCCCGCAATGTAACCGGCCTGCCGGAAGGCATCCAGTATCTGTTTGACCACCTTATGTACTTTGGCCCGTTTGTTGAGCCAGGAGGATCTTGATGCAAAATCTTCCTCCCTGTACCCCAGTTCGGCAAACATTCCCTTTTCACGCTGGGCTTTCCTGTCATACCACTCATAACGGATACGGCGGCTGTAGACTGTGGCTTTTTCCTTTTTCATCCGGGCAATCCGCTTCAGCAGATACCGCTTCAGGATAACATTCTCATCCGTATCCGGCAGGAACCCTCCCGTGGAAGCCAACAGCTCGATCGGGACACTAATCATCTGCTTTATTCTTTCGGCATATGCATAAAGTGCGGGCAATTCCAGCAGCCTGTACCCTTCCACAACCGTCTGATTGCCGGACTGTATTTCCACGCTTGATACCGGCAGGAAATAGCTCCGGTACTTTGCTGTTTCATTCTTTTCGATTAATTTTCTGGCCCTCAGCTCATTCGTACAGTCAATCGTAATCAGGATAAGCCGCAGTTTCTCCACGCTTTCCTTCAGCCTGGCGATTTTTTGTGCCGTAATGTCCTGGTCCATGTTGCCGGACATGACCCGGATGACGGTCTGCAGTGAAAATGTCTGGTATCCGCTTTTATACAGCGTATAGAACGCATCCATGACAGCCATATCATACGGAGAAATATCATTGCATGACAGCTGTATGTTTTTATCCTGACACAGATTGACCAAGGTTACGACCTTCCGGCTGGGAAGGGTGGAAACCCGGATCATCTGTTTTTCCGCCATCCCCTTGTTAACGGTCAGCATATTCGCCACTTTACAGTTATTCATGCATTCCTTTTTAACTTTTATCGATCCGCCCATGTTATCCCTCCTCACGATTAATCCTTCTACCTATAATTGTGGGCGCGATAAGGCCAAAATTGGTTTTTTCTTTCAAAAAAATAAAAAAGCAGACGAAATTAGTCGCTTCGCCTGCTCTATTTGTCCTGTATTTCTTGTTTTCTTGTTTTATGACTGGTGTACAGCTTAAATTACCATTTCGTCAAAAAGGTCAAATCGTAAATCGAGTTCGAACGCCTCCCCTTTCGGCCGGATCAGCACGTCATCCGCCATTCTCAGCAACAGCAGCAACTCCTCTTTTCCGGCGTTCCTGGTCGGCTCTCCAAACAGTATCAACCCGGTCACCATCTTAATAGAGCCATGCTCCTCATTGCTTTCCACGACAATGTCCGCATCAATTTTTCCAGCCAACTCCAATCCTATAATGGACAATTCCTTAAAGTATTCTGTCTTCTCTGGATTACTGACTTTTTTGCATCGCCGCCGTTCCAATTCCATTCGATCCATCAGTTTCTTCCAGCCAATCGAATTTTCCTGCTTCTCAGCCTGGCGCTCTTCCTCAGTCATCGCCTCACGTTCTTTCCGAACCTCTGCTTCTGCCTCATCAAATTCACGTTTTGATGCCGTGTAATAATGCCTCTCTATCCTCACACTGCTTTCCTCCCCTGTATCTGTTTGATTCCATCATATAGTCCATTATATCTTGTACAATCAGATACATCAAGAAAAATATATACTATACCAAGATATAATAGGTCAGTATGTAGGGTACAATCATACAGAGGATGGTATCGCATATGTATGAAGATTTATTTTACAAACGGCTGGCAGAATTGAGAGCGAATAAAGGCGTATCAGCACGGGACATGAGCCTGTCCATCGGGCAGAGTGCCGGTTACATTAATGCGCTCGAAAATCGGAACGGCTTCCCGTCCATGCAGGTTTTCTTTTATATCTGCGAATACCTTGGCGTCACTCCTGCGGAATTTTTTGAGGAAGGAAACCGGTATCCCGGTGAGTACCAGGAAATTCTGGCGGACTTGAAGCATCTCGATCAGGCCAGCCTTCAGAATGTGAAGGCAATCGTTAAGGGACTGGCGCATAAGGATAAATAGGTTCTTCAATCCCGTGCTCCCTGCGGGGTGGGGACTTATCACTCAAACCACTAATTGTTAATCAGTCCGCTGAAAATCGGAGGATTAACATATGTTCAACGGCCATATTAACAGAAACTTCTTACCCATATATAAACTATAACTGCACTTTCACTGCCTTTCTCTTTTACAATTATTTCTCTTCTTCCGGCCAATATTCCGGCACTGAATTCTGTGCAATCATGTTATCAAATATCACTTCCTCCACTACTTTTACGCATTCATCCGTATTTTTTATAATATCCTTTCCCCAAAATCTTATAACCGTCCATCCGAGAAACAGCAGCTGTTTATTGACCTCATCATCACGTTCTCTGTTTCTGGAAATTTTTTTTATCCAAAATTCTCCGTTCTTTCCATGCTCCAGCTGTGGTTTCAGGATCTCCCAATCTTTTCCGTGAAAGAACTCACTGTCACAAAATATTGCAATTTTCTGTTTCGTAAGGACAATATCAGGCTTTCCCGGCAAGGCTTCATAGTTTTTTCTGTATCTGTACCCTTTGTGCCAAAGCGCCTTTCGAAGGGCTATTTCAATTTTTGTGTTTTTCGAGCGGATACGGCGCATGTTTTCACTGCGTTCAACACTTACGTTACTTTTCATCTTCCGTCCATTTCCTCCGAATCAATGATGCAGAATAGCGGTACAGTTAAGAAGTGAAGCAAATTCTCTCATGGGTCTTCTGAATTCCCTTTGTCCCACTGCGTTTTTCATAAAACGGCTACATGCAGCATTATCCATATCCGTCACCACTTCAAGACGCAAACGGGCTCTGGATGCGCCTACATAAAAAAGAAGAGTGTTCTTCAAAACTGTTTGCTCCGTAAAATCCACCAGTATTACGGCATCTGCTTCAAGCCCCTTGAATTTTCTACAAGTTGTAAAACGGCAACCTCCATACGTTCCGAAGGCCGCATAGTTTCCCATGAAGCTGTCCCTTTCCGTTTCAAGCGTCAAAATTACAATGTTCTCAATCCCGGCTTCCTTCAATTCATCTATTATGCCATCCACAATTTTTATTTGCGGAACTGAAGCCGCACAGAAATGCAACCTGGGAATTTTCCCTGCAATACTGTTAAGAAAAAGCGTATTAATATCCTGCCGGATCAAACTCATGGACGTCCTGCATACATTCTCCGTATTCCGGCAGTTGCGATGCAAGGTCAACTTACAGTCCGCTTCCCTGATAAACTCTGGAATTTTATCGGCTTGAACTGTCTGGAGCCTGTCGTAGAATACATAAAATGAAGAATCATGATCCGATACAGCCATAACAGCATCATGAAGCAGTCGAAGAATTCCCGTCTCTTCAATGGCATCCCTACCAAAATCCTGTCCCTCGTCCACAATAACATGTTTATACGGAAAGCTTCCGAAAGCGGCATAATCCTTCAGTTTTTTTTCGGCCATTCCATAATCGGCACTGGCCGTTCCGCAAAGTCTGCACACATAACCGTCCAGAGTCATGAAATCGATCATGCAATGTCCATAGCAGGAGATCAGATGTTTTTTAAGTTCTGCGTTGTAGCAAAGAAAAAGGACATGTCCGCCTGCAGCGGCATGACGACGTGCCTTTTCCACCGCAATAAGGGTCTTTCCCGTTCCAGCGGCTCCGTTAATGACGGCCGTCCTCTGTTCGGAAAGAAAATTAAGAATGCCCGCCTGTTCATTCAGCATCCTGTAAAAGGCCCTGTGTTTCAAATCCGTATCAAAATTGGCGGAAGGAAATACATTGAATTCAGGGCATAATATTTCCATGATAAGCCTTTCAGACTCATTTTCAGTTAAATTGGTAATAATCCCTGATCGGACATTCAATGAAAACAGTGCCTCTATATAGGGAAGCGGATTATCAAGCGCTTCGGCACCAAACACAATTGCACGGTCACCCTCCGGCGGCATGGGAATGGAGTCTATCTGCTCTGCTGAAAGTGACGGCAGCCATACTCCGTGCAAAAACTTTATGCGATCCGCAAGATAGCGGAGCCGACTGTTCCCGATAAGCTCAATCAGCTTCCATTTATTTGAAGCCGCCTGATTAAACGGACCACCGTTATGCATTGGCTCACCGTTTCCATAGAACCACCGTCCGCCATGATACGTGACGGCTCCCGCTTTTGCTTCCAGGCAAAGAACTCCCTGCTTCCTGTGAAAAATTACAAAATCCGTCTCACTTTCATAAACGGTCCCATCTTTTATCCTGGTAATTCTGAAAGAATGAAAAACCGTGTATTCATCCGGAAGCCTTTTAAGAGCTTCAAACATCACATCCTCCAGACTTCCGGGATGAAATCTGTTCGGTTTTTCGGGAATCATTACCGCCATTTCATTTCATCCCCTTAATAATCTTCTCCGCTTTCTCCGTATATCCGTCAGGACCATAAATGCATTTCATTCCGGCTGCAGACGCAGCATCCCTCCCCGGCTCCTGACCGTAAGAAAAATACAAAATTTTCTGTTCAGGCCAACAGTAATCACACTCCCATTCAGTTGCGTTTCCTGACAGGGTAAATTTCACATCGCGAAACGGCATTTCTCTTCCTCTGAGCAGACCATTCTCGGTAAGCCGCCTGCTAAATTCACGCTCTCCGTCCGTTTCCGCAAACTGGAAAATATCCGAAAGAACGGAAGACCAGTCCTCTTCCCTCATATCCGTTCCCGCTACCATGATAAGGCTCCCGAATTCCGGATTATTTTCCTCCATCCTTTTATCTGACAAATTGCCCTCACATGCTTTCCAGCCCGCATTTTCATAAAGCTGTTCCCGGAAAAAACCAAGTTTCCTGTTCTCATACGTTCCCACAATAACTCCCCTGTCAAGGAACACATTGAATTCCTCGCAGCAGGTTTCCGGTAAAAGTCCGCAGGAATAACATGCGGAAAGATTCAGAGAATCCCTTCCCTGTCCGCTGCTGAGCAGACAAATCGGATCATTGGAACATGTGACGGCGGATTCCACTGCTTTTTTATATATCCGCGGAAACGTGTCATACCTTCCCTGCCGTACAAGGCCTCCAAGTGTTCCCTCCGAATCCCCGCTGGCAGTATAAATCAAAATCCCGGCCATTTCTTTTCCCTCAGACGCCTCTCCGCAATAAATTCGTTCCTTCAGCGAGGATATATTGTACCCGCATTCAAAACTTAACTGCTTGATAAGCAAATGAGACATTGTGTGCAGCAAGAGGAATTTTCCGGTAATTCTCCTTGGATGCTGACTTCCAAGAAAAGAATTATTATAGTTTTCCTGAAGAATCCGCACACGCTTTTCCAGGGCTGTATTTCCACTGCGCCACGCATTTATCACGTCATTATCAAATTCAATGAAAATACCCTCACCGTACACGTTATACCCCGGATACCATTCCGTCTCTTTCTCTTTTGCGGAAACAAACCTGTCGGATTTTGTTCCTATCATTGATGCGGGGAATGGCTCCATTCTTGAAAATCCCAACAGCACCTGAACTTCCCGTATTTTTTCTATAAGGGAGATCTCCTTTACAAATGGGATGTCATATCGGGCAATATCCGTCGGCACGCGCTTAAAGTCATCATATTTCGTGCCCTCCACGGATGCTCTCCCGGAAAGCGCGTCAAATTCGGCCGCGCGGTATTCAATGCTTCCCGTATCATAGTTAACCGCATTGTCCGGAAGCAGGCGGCGTTCAAGAATTTCTTTTACCTGTCCTTTCTCGCAGCCAATATTGTCGGCTATCTTTTTTGAGTAGTCTTCAACACTTGACAAAATGTTCTCTTCCATCACCTCAGTGGGTATTCCCCTCATGGTCCTTATCGTTTTTATTGCATTTCTGAATTCATCGTACAGCCTGCTATCCTCGATTTTTCGATTAATTATATTTGAAAACGGTGGAATCACAAGGGAACTCGCGGTTACCGGGAAATATACCGATGAGCTTCCCCTCTGAAGCACCTTTGGATACAAGCCGCAGTCTTTATCCCTTACCCCTTTCCACGGATGTCCTCCGTCACACGTAAAATTGTATTTTCCAGGATACTTTTTATCCAGTTTTTCGAATTCCCCTTCATTAAATGCACCGTTCAGGGTTGTTGCGGCACCGCAGGTTCTGCACCTTAAACTGAGGCCTTCCAGGCCTTCCGAAGCTACGGGACTGGTTTTAAACTCCAGGCAGGGATTCTCACAGACATCCTTAGCCCCGCCGAAATTTTTGGCATGTGTCCATTTTACCCACGGAAAATCATTTATATGTCCATGCTCGCAAACCGTAATGATTCTTGCCACCACCAGCTCCACATGATCCCTCGGGCATCTCAGCCTGCGGCTCATATCGGGATTGTTAACTTTATCCCTTTCCTTCGTCTGACTGTTATACTCCGCAATCCATTTCGAAAGCGGTTGAAATCGGCGGCATTTCGGGCAAAAATACCATTCGGGAAAACGGGCATATGAAATTCCGTCACGATTCTTGCCTCCGGCCGGCATCCCAAAATACCGCACTCCGAGGGATTTTTCCAGACGTTCATCGTGAATTGGGATAACCTCATCCTCCCAGTATTCCGGTGCCGCGGTCATCAAAGTCTGTGACGGAAAATCCACCATCGCGCCAACGCCGTACTGCAGTACCGCCTGTGCGGCACGTACCGAGTGCGATGTTGAATTAAGCCTGATTTTTTCAATTGACCTTACGTCCATGCTTATTTTCCCTCCTTCCAATTAATAACGCTGCCCGGAACCATGACATCGACGTTTCTCATGGAAGTCATTGTCTCAAATGCCGGATCATCACGGAATGTTCCGAATGTCTTCATCAGGCGTTGTCCCGGACCATCGGGGCCTTTCAACATAAATTTCTTTCCGTAACAAAAACCTTCTTCTGCCTCCTGAGCAAGTTCCTCCCATTTTTTCAGGATTTCCTTCATTTCCGAACGTATCGCTTCGGAATCATCCTCCATGTATGGATTTATCCTCCGATTGATGTCCGCACAGCGTTCCGCAATAAAATCACAGATTTTGTTGACGGTTTCGCCGTATTCCTCACACCGGAATTTGACCGCATCGTTTTCCCCGCACAATAACTTTTCGGAAAGCCTTATGTATGCAATCAGTACGGCATGAAGGGCTCTCTTCCTTGACGGTCCCGAAAACGGGGTCGCCCCCGTCGGTTCCACATGCCGATAAAAGGATTCGTGATAGGAACGAAACTGTTCATAATGTGACCGATCCCTGCTCTTCCCCCCGTCATACATGACAAATGCCACACCGGGATATTCGCGTCCCACGCGGCTGGATGCCTGAATGTACTCACTCGTAAGTTTTGGCTGTCCGACAATCAGCATTACGTTCAGCCGGGCCACATCTATTCCGACTGAAATCATGTTCGTTGCAAGAAGAACATTGCATGGATACGGCGGCATACGTTTTTTTATGCGCTCCGTCGAATAACATACCTTTTCCAGCTTGTCCAGAGTATGATTCAACTGCGTTGTGGTCACACGGCTTGTCAACTCATCGGCCGTTCCAATGCTTCTTACCTCTGCACTGGAGCGGAGGCGATAACACATTCTCTTCATGAAGTCCTTAACGTCATCATCCACCATCGTTGCGGCTTTTCCAAGATCCTTAAGACTGTTGTAATAGGCAGTCAACGTCCAGAATTTATCTCTAACCTCATCCGGCAGATCCATGTCCTTTGCTTTTTGGAGCATTGCCGCCATGGCCCTGATTTCCATCATGGCCTTTGTCTTTCCCGAAGGCATAAGTCCGACGTATTTTCTCCCGAACACCTCATGCCCGTAATCAATTTTGGATTCCCTGGCAAAAAATGAATCCTCCGCATCAAGCGCCGGAGCCGGAAACTGGCTGACATCCCGGTCGTACAGAGCCGCGCATTGCTCAACCGCATGCCTGATCGTTGCAGTCGATGCCACGATTTTCGTGACATTTCCTTTCCGGCGGCAAAGGGCGTCTACGGCGCTCTCGTAAAGTCCCACCATTGTTCCCAAGGGTCCGGATATAAGATGCAGCTCGTCCTGTATGATAAGCTCTGGAGCCCTGTTGTCATTTCCAAGCGCAAAGAAATTCCCGATCCTTTCATTCCAAGGAAGCATGGCAAACTTATCAACGGTTCCAAAAAGCAGCGTCGGCGGATCCCTGTAAAGTTCATCATCCACAACCTGAACCGGGAGTCCAGCTCCGAATTGGCAGCTCTGTCTCGTGCAGAAAAGCTCAAATCTGTTTCCACCACGCATTCTGTAACCGAATTCGCCCCGGATTTTCCCCTTTGAATCCGTTTCCCTTACCATCCTCGTCCCACACCATGGACATTTCAGAACCTGAAACTTATTATGAGTCTCCTTGGCATATCCCAGGCTGTTCTCCGTCGCGGAAGTTAATTTTTCCAAATGTATTTTTGCCTTTTTCGACTCATTCGGCGTATGATCCCCGCCGATCCAAAGTCCTATTGTAATCGGTGTCTTTCCCAGCGTATATACCGGGTAACGCGGATTTTTCGCACAGCAATCCTTTCTGATTACTTCACATGCACAGATCAGTGTTGAAGCCCTGGTAAACTGCTGAGCGGCAAGAAGTCTGAGCGTATATCTCATAATGACCGATGTTCCGGCACTCTCCTTCGGATAACGCAGACGTCTGTAAAAAATTGTCATTGCAGTAAGACCGAGATATGCTTCCGTCTTTCCTCCTCCGGTAGGAAACCATATCAGATCCACCACGGATCTGTCCCTTGATTCCTCGCTGGTAACCGATGCAACATCAAGGAGCATAAATGCAAGCTGAAACGGTCTCCATGCATACCTGTCTTCCGGGAATTCCGTATCTGCAGTTCGGTAATCCAAGCTTTTCAGTACACCGGACAATTCCTTCTCATCCGGGAAGGTTGACGGCCATTTTCTCTGTATGACAAGCTGAACCCTCTGCATAAACATTGCCCGGTTTGCCAGCTGAAATGCGCTCCATGCCCTGTCGTTGCTCTCAAGTATGGCAACTCCGTTCCGCATCCTTTCGCATGCAGCACGACATCCTTCAAGATTTCTCTCTGCCACCGCCTTAAATCGATTCTCCAGATTTCCTATGCGCTTGCAAAGTCCGTCAATCCATGCTGAATAGGAGCTCACAAGACTTGTTAAATCTCTTATTTTCAGTTCTTTGCCGGTATCGTCAAGATCGGAAAGATACTTCATGGACAGTGTTCTCTTGTCAACCCCGCAGTTTTCAGGGAGATTAAAGTCCATTGACGGCACCTCCGCCTCCGGGAAAAAGTCATTTCTGATGACCCCCTCTCCCTTTTCGTTAATATTCCAATTTACGGCCGTCCCAAGACCGGTTCCGTACACATGTTTGTTTCTGTATTGCAGTTCCAGGGACTTTTCTTCCTCATCAAGAATATTAAAGTCGGCAGTTCCGGCATATTCAATAAATTTAAACTTATTGTCGGATGTGTCAATCTTAAGTTCCGGCTGAAATACGCAGTTCTCACCCGTGGCATATCCCGTTCTCTTGTTTACCAGCATGATCGTAAGGGATGTACTTCCGTTCTCCATTTCCCTCCGAAGGGCGGTAATGCCTACCAGATCCGAATCCAGATTTTCCGCACATTCCACATAATCAGAGTTTCCAAACCGGATAACAACATCATGATATTCGTGCGGCTCCCTGACATGTCCTCTTTTCAGTTGATCCGCAAGTTTATACATATTATCGATGATATGATCGTCATCCGTGTCCAAAAGATCCCGTTCCTTCAGTTTTCTTACTTCTCCCCGGTTAAACCCCCTGCACATTTTCAGACACTTTTCAGAATTATCATAAACAATGTATGATGATATCTCTTCGGGTACGGCCCAACCGTCCGGCCGTGCAAGAACAAATGGAATCCTGCAGTCCGTCAGCCGCGCTTTCCTGTATGTACCATATTTAACGGACATTCGTACAGCATCCGTGTCGCCCTTAACAAAAAAGGAAATTCCAAAGGAAGACGGCATGTTTTGGGCCGCAAGGCTTACTTCCTCATCCAGATTGTCCTCCGAATCGGGGTCATCATCCGCATCATCACTTTTGTCCTGTTTTTCCGTTATGTCCGCTTTTCTTTCAACATTGTCTTCCGGTTCTGCCACGGTTTCCTCGTCACTCATTTCAAAATCATCTGCTGCTTCATCCTCCTCGGAATCGCGGTCAACATCCCCGTTATCCGCTTTTACCCTGTTTCCCTGGGGAAAGAGTATTCCTATGGAATATCTTTTTTCCGGAGAGGTGGTTATCAGTTCATGTTCCGCATCCGGAACGGAAACCTCGGAACCGGGACCCAGCAGTTCATTTCTTACCAGGGAGATAAATTCATCCCTTGCGCCAAGCATCTCACTTTTAACACTCATCATTAAATTCCTCCCTCAAGATCCAGCGGTCTGTTTGTCATATACGCCGGCACCGTTTTATCCAGCTTTACAATACTCTCAATTCGAAGAATTACTGCAAGCGTGTCCAACCTTTCCTGAACTTCCGGAGGAATCAAAGTTCCCGTCACGTTTTCTCCCTCCAGTCTCCTAATAATGGCTGTACCGAGTTCCTTTAAAATACTCTTACGAACCTTTCTTATGTATTTGCATGCTTCAAAATATTCCGAAGCATGGTCAAACATTTCCGTGTCGTCAGTCAAAAGAGCGATCTGTTCCAGATTTTCGGGCTTCTGCGGTCCTACCGTATGGATATCTTCGTTAAGCCAATTTTTTATGGTGCCTGGCTGAACGGCGGTACCATTTGCAATCATTTCTTCCGCGATCCGCTGTGGAGTTTTTCCCGTCCGTTCCATGTACGCAGAAAGATCATTTTTCCATCGCTTGGACATCTCATAATTTTTTTCCGTTTTTCCCCCCGTTACGTCCGAACGGATTATCTCATTCAGTATGTAATCCACTATATCCTTTGTGTTATTATCCCTGTTCATAAATACCATGCTGTCTCCCGGACGTAGGGCGTCAATTTCCTTTTGAACCACTTCATCCTTTTCCTCATTCAATACGTATGCCTTGTAATATTGCGTAAGCATGGCACCTTCCCCGTCTTCAAATCTCACCAGCTTTGAAACATCTGCCGACGGAGCAGATGAATCCCCATTTTCCCGATGAACCATGGCTTCAAACTTTATTCGGATAACCTCTTCGGTATATCCAATAATTTCTTCGTCAGACCGGTTAACCTCTTCCTCTTCGCACATCAGTTTCTCATCCGCCGAGTCTTCTTCTGCCATCTCTTCGGAAAGGCTCTGTCTTGCATTAAAAAGTTTGTCCTTTCCCAATCCCCTTCTTTTTCTTGCCCGGAAAACCGCAGCTTCCGGTTCATAAAGAAGAACCGTTATTTCCGCCGCAGCCGTACAGCAAAACACGTCAAAATGCCTTCCTGTGATATTCCCGACAAGCAGAATACCGTCATATGTACGGCTCCCGTCAAATCGATTTACGGAAACAACCTCAATTCCGGAATAATCCCTGTCAAAATCGCTTAGGACATATTTCCAAATCATGTCCGCATAATACGCCTTCGGGACAATAATCGCCAGTTTTTTTCTTCTTCGCGTTTTGACATACTGCCTTACACGGTCCATCTTCGGAGAACCGTCGCTCCTGACATAATACATGTTTGTCAGGATTTCCATCATCTTCTTTCCGACATTCCTGAGATTATCCGGTAAAAGCTCAATCTTTCTTTCCAATTCCTCCAGTCTGTCCGCAGGATCATCAACCGCTATTTTTCCGTCATGAATCTCCTTTTCAAGTTCATTGATCGAAAACGGTGCCGTCATGAAAAGTTTCATCAGTGACCACGCCGGAATGACTATATCCGCCTTCTCGCTTTCATCCAGCTCATCCTGTCTGATCAGACGAACGGCAAATTTAAAATCCCTGTAATCCTGCCAGCTTATTTCGCCCGGAAGAATTTCTGTCCTTATTTCCCGATCAATAATCGCCCCCGTCTGCCGCTCCAGTTCCACCGTAAATTCATTCCTGTTTCTTGGCGGAAGCGTGTTTTCCAAAAGAAAGTCCTTCGTACACGCAAAAACTCCCGCTTCCCGGTAAGCAGAAACAAGTTCTTCCCCTTTTGAAAAATCCATCCCGCCAATCAAAAAAGCAAAATCCAGGCTTTCCCTGTTCATAACCTGCGGAATTTCCGTGATCCCGCGCTCTATCAAATCGTTCCCGCACACCATTATTCCAAGATGGCTGTTTCCTTCCGTCTCGTATGTCATATTCAGTCCGACGGAAACACTGGATGTGAATTTAAGCATTGCCTCGTTTTTCCCGATATTGCCCCCATAATGATATTCTTTTTCCTCTGTAAAGTAGGAAGCCGTCACGAGATCCAAAATTTTAATTTTTTTACTTCCGGAACAGATCTCTAAACCCTTCATGTACCGCCCCGCTCTGTGACGGTCCATGACAATGATAATGGAGGCATCAGTGATTCCCGGTATGTCCTTTCTGTCACATTCCAGTATTTCGGCAAGAAACTCTTCTCTCGCCCCATTTCCCGAACGGATTCCGCGGCCGTCATATCGATTGGAACTTCCCTGATAGGGCATAATCGCCGCCCAGCTTTTTCTTCCGATTTTTTTAATGCTTGAACCGCCCTGCCCGATAACCGCCCATTCCTTTCCTTCACTATCCGTTTCAATCCCGCGAAATTCACCGCGTTTTCTTTCGTAAAGAACGGGACTTCCAGGCGAAAGAGAACGAACAATCCCATCCACATCGGTACCGTTACCCCAAATGACCGCAAAGGCCGCCCATACAATGGCTGCCGCATCAAAACATGGTGATCCCACATGCAGAATAATACTGCCCCTGTTCTCCCCTTTCCCAGCTTCCCCGGACAAAAATGCTAAAAAGGATTGGAGAATGAGTTCTTTGGAAATAATCTGATTTTCCAAATATATATCACACTTTTTTAGACTTCTGTTCAGATCTTCTACATTCATTACATTCTCCACCTCCTTCTTATTAGACGTTCACCGCAAAATGATTTTTCTTGTTTTCCAGTTCATATCCACGTTTTTCTCTCCTGATACAGCCAGCCTGCTTAAGCCTGTGAAGAAAATTATATGCTGTCATCTGTGATACTCCGAGAATATTGCTTATGTCCTGCGCACAGAATTCATTTGAAACGCCCAATTCTGACACTATCCTGCAACATTTTTCAATTGTTTGAGGTCTGAGATTTTCTTTTAATGTTTCCTGAAGTTCCAGACACATTTTCAGCTGAGGTCCGGGAATCTCATATCGTCTCTTCTCATCTTCCGAAAAGGCAGCAGTCATAACAACTATGCATTTCTTAATAAACAGAGCCATTTCTTCTATAAGAGGTATCGAAACGGAATTGCCAAACTGTTTGAATTTTTGCTGATTCGACATGTTTTCTGGAAAGGAAAATCCCTCATTTCCATTTTCATCAAGAAAAGCATAGCCGATAAATCCCTGCAGTCTTCCCCATTCCGCAGGCGTCATTGTTCGGATATATTTTTCGTTGATCGGAGATTTTTTCCCTTTTACATCCATCCCCGCATATTTTTTTCCGTTGATCGGATCATAAATCAGATTTCTTTCTTTTCCAGATCCTCCAGTGGCAAGAATCGTGCTTGCAATCGGGCACTCAATTTCCGTAGCATTGGCTATCCTACATCCGAAACCGTTCCCGTTTCTCTTCTGCCTTGCTTTATGCTCTTCCAGTGTTTTCAATAAGCCTGATGACAGAAAGAATCTTTCTGATACGTCAACGTCAAGTATATCCCTTACAGACTTAAATATCACTTTTTCACTTTTTTCCGGCGTTCTTTCCGGAATGAGTTTCAAATGTTCTCCAAAATAATTTCTGCTGAATGCCACAATATATACCCTTGGTCGGTTTTGAGGAAGACCAAAGTTTCTCGTATTACGTATAAATGAGGATTTATCGTATGACAGTGTTCCGTCTGTTTTCCGTTTTACTCCGATCACATGATAATTTAGTTCATTCTCTAATGTATTGATTATTATTCGAAATGTTCTTCCTTCATCGTGGCTGACCAAATTCTCAACATTCTCCAAGAAAATGGCCTTGGGCATTGTCTGCTCGATAATCCTGGCAATATGAAAAAAAATAGTTCCCTTTGTTATATCTTTAAATCCTTCACGTAAACCTATTTTACTGAACGGTTGACAAGGAAATCCTGCCAAAAGTACATCATAATCTGTTCTGCAGACAAGTTTCCGGAACTCGTCATTTGTAACATCGTTCCGTGCGTCATCACCAAACAGGTGTTCATAAGTCTGACAGGCATATTTATCTATTTCCGCAGAGAGGACATTCTCAAAGTCCCCGGCCAGTTCAAATCCTCGCCGTATTCCTCCGATTCCGCTGCACAAATCTATTGTACGCATTTTATACAGTTCCTCCATTCTGTACATTGTTCGACCGGTTATGTCGATTAAGTACATTTATATACTCTGTATATGTAGATTATGGACCTGATTTGGTAATTATTGGTCACACATCATAATTTTTTAATATTATAGCATAATAATCCTCAAAAAGGCGATTATACTCCATTATCTTTCCAATTTATTGTTTTGAGGAACAAATTAAATCCTGCTTCAATAAAGTCTTAAGGTCAAACTATTTACAAATTTTGAATTTCTGTCCCGGAATCCTTACTTGAAATAATCGTTGAAATAGCATATATTATTTAGTAACAAGAGGTGATGTTTGATGCTAACAGCAAAATTATTTGAAAACGAAGGAAGTCAAGCAGTTCAATTACCGCAGAGTTGTCGATTTACTGGCAGTGAGGTATTTGTGAGCAAAATCGGCGACATTGTAGTCTTGACTCCCCAAAATAGTCATTGGGTTGGATTTCTCACCAGCCTAAACATGTTTACGGATGATTATATGGGAAACGGGCGAATGCCAATATTATGTCAAGAGCGTGAAGAGCTTTGAAACATCTCCAAGAGCAAAGTTAATCAATCCCAATATTTCCTCTGTTGATTCCATCTCTGGTGCCCTTGCAGGAAGAGTCCCTGCAAATCTTGACCGGCATTCTGTGAGAGAAGAAAGGCTTTCTAAATATACGATTGCTGATTGATGCAAATATTTCTTGGATGTACTCATACACAAGGACAAGTTCCTTAATCCGGAGAAACCGTCCTCTTACCATCCCGGCTCTTTCCATAAAATACAGAAAAAATCCCCCGAAAGACCAATATCTCCCGGAGGATTTCACCCTGTTTATCCACATATTTACTTTTCCTATCTGATCTCCCGCTCCACGGAAACAATCTCTGCCTCCGTACTGTTCTCTACAAAGGCCAGGATATCATCCATCATACTGTCCGCCTGAGCGGCATGAGCCACTATGCCCGCCACGCCGATCACAAGCGTCTGGTGGATGTCCTGCTCACCCGTTTCGGCCGCAGATACAGCATACCGGCTTCTTATCTTTCCCAGCAGACTTTTTACCACCATTCGCTTTTCCTTTAATGAATGAACCCACGGTGCGTAAAGCCTGAGTTCCATCACGGCAACTTTCAAGTTATCCCCTTCCTTAATATATGGCTTCATAAAGACCCGGATTTTCTATCTGTTCCTCGGTTTCTGATGCGCTGCATGATTTTTGGTTTTTTAACTTTGTTTCTATATGGAAATTTTCTGTCCTTCCACTTTTCCAGTTCTTCACCGAGATCCCCAAAACAATATTCATGCGACATAATAACTTCCAACGGCGATTTACAGTCTGTCATAGTTTACGTCCTCTCTTCTTCAAAATCAGGATCCACCGTCAATATGATCTTGCTTCGTCCTGCCAACACTTCTTGACTGTACTGGAAGGGAATAATATCCTTCAGTGCTTCTTCTGTCGAGATACTTTTTACAATATGGCTCTGAACCTTTGTTATGTTTAGTTCCCTCAAATATCTTTTTGATTTGATACCAATGGTATTACCGCACTTCTTTTCCAACTGATTCACCCCAAGCATATTCTCCGTCAAGATTTAAGTTTTCTCCGAATTCAGCTGACCGTTCCTCCAGGGTCTTATGACCAAACGCTTTTGTGAGTATAATCGCATCCTTCAGTTCTTCTTCCGCCGCAACAGCTCTGACTATACGTTTCTGAATCTTATCCATAATCAACCAATTTCTCATAATAGCTCCTTTACTCTTTCTGTTTCGAGAAAAAAGCAAGAATTTCTAGTGTTATGTCTTCTGGTTTTAAATTACGTTCTTTAACATACTGTGCATATCCCCGTAAATCAAATTGCAGCGGCTCATGTTTTTCATATGGATTGTAATCTTGCATATATTCATCTACCACCTTCTGTCTGCTATAACCCCTTAATGTCATTTAATGATACAGCTCCTTTTTACCTCTTCCACGCGCGTTTTCAGATAGTCATCTACCGCAGCGTGAAAGTCATTAAGAAGTTCTTTCTCATTTGCTCCTTCATAAGAGATCAAGGATCGGACTCCCATAACCTTACCGTAAAAAATCCCGTCTTCTTCTGAAAACTCAACGCTGCCTACATATCCTTTATACTGAATCATATTCCCCACCTTATAATCTGCCTTCATCCTTTATCCGATCTTATCTGCGGCTGCCTCCTTGAGATAGTCTTTATTATACACCCACAAAATATTTTTGTGTTGAACCTGCAATTCACTTTAAACGGATTTTTTCCGTAAAAAGGACCAGACCATTCACAAACTGCGAACAGCCCGGCCCTTTATACCTAAAACATAGTTCCGATATAAATGTAAAAATTTTTTCGTGCCAGATTGCTATAATTCCTTTTCCTTTTTTGGAGCGCTTAATTCCCTTGTAAATGTAAAAAAATCACGATTCTGATTCCGATATAAATGTAAAAAATCCTTTTGGCATCAGACTCTCATAATTCCTTTACAAATGTACATTTTTCTCTTGGAATCCTTATTTTATAAGGCTTTCCAAAACCGGTAGTTCCGATATAAATGTAAAAAAATTCAGCTTTCCGACTCGCATCATTCCCTTTAAATGTCTTAAATTCCCTTATAAATGTCAATCAACATCCTGCCCAACACTCTCCCCCGCCAGATGTCCCGTAGACCACGCAATCTGAAGATTAAATCCTCCCGTCACAGCGTCCAGATCCAGAACCTCCCCTGCAAAGTAGAGTCCCTTTACCTTCTTCGACTCCATGGTGGAGGGATTGATCTCCTTCACCTGGACGCCTCCCTGGGTGATAATGGCCTCGCCAAATCCCCGAAGCCCGTTTAAGGTCAGGGTAAAGCCCTTAACAGAGGCTGTCAGGCGTCTCCTCTCTTCCCTGGTGATCTCGTTGACCGGCTTCTCCGGGGCAATGCCGCTTCG
This sequence comes from Clostridium sp. M62/1, assembly GCF_020736365.1. Lineage (NCBI taxonomy): Bacteria > Bacillati > Bacillota > Clostridia > Eubacteriales > Clostridiaceae > Clostridium > Clostridium sp. M62/1. The sequence continues at coordinate 2,509,173 of NZ_CP085988.1, forward strand.
CTCGATGATCACGGGTATCATCTTGGAGGGCAGAAGGCGGTTCAGGGAATTTTTGAACTGTTTATTCTTCGCCTCTTCAAAATCCCTGAGGATGCGGGCGTCGAGCTGCTCCTCGGAGAGGGCCGGCTTCAGATCGATGGTCAGTGTCAGGTTCCCTTTTTTCAGCTCCTTTGCCGCATAGCTGCTGGCGCTTAAAAGCACAGGGCCGCTGACACCGAAATGGGTAAACAGCATCTCCCCAAAATCCCGGTAAATCTCCTTTTTCCCTCTCTTTACAGAGATCCCGATATTTTTGAGAGCCAGCCCCTGCAAATCCTTCACCACATCCTCCTCTGTGGTAAAGGGAACCAGCGCCGGCGAAAGCTCTGTCACCGCGTGCCCCGCTTCCCTGGCGAACCGGTAGCCGTCACCGTCAGAACCAGTTGTCGGATAAGACATGCCGCCGGTGGCCACTATCACCGCATCAGCATAAACTTTTTTCTTCTGGCGCTCTAAAACGACTCCCCGGCAGACGCCGTCCTCAATTAAAAGCTCCTTTACCGGCTCCTTCAGGCAGATCTCCACATCCAGATCCTTTAAGATTTTCGTCAGCGCGCGGATAATATCTGAGGCCTTGTCCGACTGGGGAAACACCCGGCCGCCCCTCTCTGTCTTCAGATGACAGCCTGCCCCTTCCACAAGGGCCATCATATCCTGATTCGTAAATCCATAAAAAGCGCTGTACAAAAAACGACGGTTGGTCACCACACTGTCAAACAGCGTTTCCATATCGCAGTCGTTTGTCACATTGCAGCGCCCCTTGCCTGTGATATAAATTTTTTTCCCGAGCTTCTCATTTTTCTCATAGATGACAGGGCGGCAGCCGTTTTGCGCCGCTGCTGCCGCTGCCATCATTCCGGCGGCTCCTCCGCCGATTACAATTACATGCTTCATCCTGTGTCTGCTTCCCGCCTCTCTTTTATCTAAAGATATCGAAAGAGGCCTTCCTTTCGTTTCTTTCCGTTTTCCCCTTCTTCTGGCCTTCTCCTGCCCTGCGTTCCTCTCTTGTCTTCCCCTTTTCTCTGCTGTTTTCTGTCTCTTCTACTTTCCTTTGTGCTCTCTGGCCTTCTTCTCCTGTTTTCCGGCCTCCTTTTTTTCGCGTATCTTCTCTTCCAGCGCATCTGCCACTGCCTCTAAAACCCGGATCCTTGCATAGCGTTTTGAATTTCCCTCCACTACAATCCAGGGCGCATATGTGGTGGAGGTGCGCACCAGCATCTCGTTGACCGCTTCCTCATACTCGCCCCACTTGGCGCGGTTTCTCCAGTCCTCATCTGTGATTTTCCACTGCTTGTCTGGATTTTCCATCCGCTCCTTAAACCTGCGCTCCTGCTCGTCCTTATCAATGTGAATCCAGAATTTCAGAACAACGGCTCCGAAGTTTGCCATGTGAGCCTCCATCTCGTTAATCTCGCGGTAAGCCCGGCTCCACTCCTCCTCGCTGCAGAAGCCTTCAATCCTCTCTACCATCACACGCCCGTACCAGGTCCGGTCAAAGATCGCAATGTGGCCGGCCTTTGGCATACGGTTCCAGAACCGCCAGAGATAATGATGAACTCTCTCCTCATCATTCGGCGCAGCCGTAGGATTTACGCGGTAGCCTCGCGGATCCAGGTGGCTTGTGAGTCTCCTGATCGCCCCTCCCTTTCCGGCGGCATCCCAGCCCTCAAATCCCAGAACTACAGGGATTCTCAGCCTGTAAATTTCACTGTGGAGAAATTCCAGACGTTTCTGGGCCGCATCAAGGCGCCTGCGGTATTCCTCTCCATCCATGGTCTTTGTCAGATCCACACCGGACAGCACTCCGTTTTTATAACCGTCTCTGAACGCCGGCCCCATGGCTTCCTCTCCATGCCTGTCCCTGCTTTCCCTTTTTTCAAGCTCATACTCCAGCCGTTCCAGAACAGCAGTCATAATTTTTGCAGAGGCATAATTTTTATCTGTGGCCTCGATAATGGTCCAGGGGGCCCGCCTTGTATCCGTCTTTTCCAGCATCTCCTCATTGATATGCAGGTACTCCTCGTAGTGGCGGTTTCTTTCCAGATCGCTGTCCGATACTCTCCACGCAGTTTCCCTGTTCCCCCGCAGCTTCTTAAAGCGCTTCTTCTGCTCCTCCTTGGAGATGCATAAAAACAGCTTGATTACCACAAACCCTCCGTCGCAGAGCTGTTCCTCGAAGGAGAGAATATCCTCAAAGGCCCTTGTGATTTCCTGCTGCCCGGGCTTTTCCTCGAACCGCTCCTCTGTCACCTTCCGATACCAGCTTCTGTCAAAAATGGCAATCCTTCCCTGTTCCGGCGTCTTCGTCCAGAACCGCCACAAAAAGGGGCGCATCTGCTCCTCCTCCCCGGTCTGACGGCTTGCGTAGACCTCGAAGCCCCTGGGATCCAGAGGGGCTATCAGACGGTTAATCTGAATTCCCTTTCCGGCAGCTCCAAGTCCTTCAAATACAATAATGACAGGAATCTTTTTCTCCTTCAGTTCTCTCTGAACAGCTCCCAGGCGCACGCCCATGGCCTCACTTGCCTTCCGGTATTCCTCCCTGTCCATCTTCTTTTCCAGATCAATTTTTTCCAGCATATAACCCCTCCATTTCATCTCTCCGAAATGCTCCGTTCCTGCTCCGATCCCTTTCGCCAGACAGGCTCTTTTACGCCCCCTGCTTTTCTTTGAAGTATCCGGCAATTTGTTTCATCACCTGGCTGACAGAGATTCTCTGGGGACATTCCTTCTCACAGTGTCCGCAGGCCCGGCAGGAATCCGCCTTCACCTCCAGCTCCCCATAAAACTTATCCGCCTCATCCTCGTCTACAGCTGTCATGTTCCAGGCTGCGAGGGTCTTTGGTATGTCGAGGCCAAAGGGGCAGGGCATACAGTAGCGGCAGGCGGTGCAGTTTACCAGAGCCATCCGGTCAAACACTTCCTTGGTCTTTAAAAGGGCCTCCCTGTCCTCCCGGCTCAGCATTCCCACTGCAGCCAGGTCTGCAAGGCGCAGGTTTTCCTGTACCTGCTCCATGGTGCTCATTCCGCTCAGCAGAAGGCTGACTTCCGGCTGATCCCAGAGAAAGCTAAATGCGCTTTCCACCGCCGTTTTTCCCTCCGGCAGACATTCCGCCACGTGGGACGACAGGTTTGCAAGCTTTCCTCCAAGCAGCGGTTCCATGACAACCACCCCGAGCCCTCTGTCAGCCGCCATTTTCAGTCCTTTCATTCCTGCCTGGTGATCCAGGTTAATGTAATTGTACTGGATCTGACAGAAATCCCACTGTTCCGTATAATTAAGTATCTCCTCAAACACATCCAGCGAATCATGGAAAGAAAAGCCAAGGAAACGGATCTTTCCCGCTTTCTTTGCCTCCAGCATACGCTCCACCAGATGAAATTTTTTTACCTTCTCTTCAAAGCGGCTGCGGTTCAGAGCATGGAGAAGGTAGAAGTCGATGTGATCGGTTTTCAGTTTTTCAATCTGCTCGTCCAGAATCCTCTCAAAATCCCCCTCCTTTTCCAAAAGCCACACCGGGCTCTTGTCTGCCAGCCATACCTTTTCCCTGTAGCCGTCCTGAAGGGCCATACCCACAACCGTTTCGCTGACCCCCTCGTGATACCTGTAAGCAGTGTCCACGTAATTGATCCCCCCGTCAATTCCGGCGCGGATCATCTTTATAGCTTCGGCCTCGTCTACCTTTCCTTCCCTTACCGGAAGCCGCATTGCGCCGAAGCCTAGGGCTGACACCTCTGCCCCCGTTTTGCCGATTTTTCTGTACTTCATCACTGTTTCCCCTCCCCTGTCATATATTCGTGTTCTCTCTTTATTTCTTTAAAAAGGCTGACAGAATCCCAGTTTTTATTTGTTTCTGTGAGAACTGCCTTATAGTTGATTCTGCCTGCGCCTTTCTTTCTGAGCGCCAGTATCAGAGTGTCGATCCTGGCTGAGGTAAAGCCTGCCATGAGGAGCATCTCATCCTCAAACTCCTCTCCCTCGTAGACCATCCCGTTGTCCTCTATATCCTTTAACCCGGCCAGAAAGCCAACTGGCTTCAGGTAATCCTCCTTCGCCACTGCCTTCAGACGGAAGCCTAACGGCATCAGCGCCTGCCTGATTTTCATCAGACGCTCCGCATCCTTAAAATTATATAACAGCACTGTCTCCCTCATAGATTGTTCCTTTCTCTCCTGACTCTCCTGATTTTTGCTCTGCTCTTTTCACACTGCTTTACTTGTTCTCTCACGAAAGACCAGGCAAACTTTATCTCTATTATAAGAAAAACGGCAAAAAAATACAACTGCTACCGCAGAAGCTCTTCCTCTCCGGCAAAAAAAAGCAGCCCTGGAACTTTTTCAAATCCAAGGCTGCTACCGCTCATTTCCTTCTTTCGTCCTCATGCTGTTTTTAAAAAACCTCCGAATAAGTTTTGGAATTTCACTTCCGCTTCTTTCTCATCTGCTCCATCAAAGCAAAGAATCAAAATTCTTCTGACCGGCTGAATCCCCCTCAGGAGTTCGTCATAGTTTTTCACATTGAAGTGTTCCGGTCCTGCAGCTATGTAGATATTGCAGCCAAATAGATTGGCGGCCTGCATCAGAGCCGAGATGGGAAGGGGCTGTGTTCTTCCGTTCATGGAAATACTGTACCGTCTTTCCAGCATACGCATACCTCCTCTCTCTATAAGCGAAACATGCTGTTACTCTAGCTTTACTACAGCACATTTTAAAATTCTGTCAATATATACTAATAGCAAAATTTTCATTCTTTATAATTTTTTAATAATTTAAGCCAGAATTTTCTCACTTTTTCTCTCTCCACACGCCCCTTTTTCATTATCTATGGTATGATGATTTATGAAAGAAATGAGATATTTTTATGCCTGTTGCTGCAGATTTCCCAGCCTCCTAAGGCTCGAAAAAATTTAAAACAGTTTCCAGTTTCTGTCATGTTTTCCCCCGCTTCCTAATATCCTTATATAGCTGCATAACTTAAAATTTATGATAACGCGGAGGTTTGCATATGAGCTCTTATCTTTCCATGACAGGGGTTGTCTCCCAGATTCAGCCCTCTGCAGTATCCGGTTCAGGAACCGAGGCGCAGACAGAACAGGACTGCCGCCTGAGCCTGACTCTCCAGACCTATTACCAGGGAACAGTCCTTTTCACTTTTACCGGAGATACCTATGTGCTGGACAATGAGACGATCCGGCCCGGCGATCAGCTCACTGTTTTCTATGACAGGGACGCGCCGGTCCTCCTCATCTATCCGCCTACCTACCAGGCCGTTCTTCTGGCCAAATCCTCCGGCCGTCAGTTTTATCTCGGCCAGTTTAATGACAATTTCGTAAGCACAGATAACGCACTCCAGCTCACAGTCGATCCGAATACTCCGGTACTTCTTCCTAATGGTCAGGTATTTTCCGGGAATATCTCCGGAAAAACAGTGCTGGCTGAATACCAGGCATCCACCAGAAGTATTCCGGCCCAGACCACCCCTGATCGCCTGATTGTATTCTGCTGACCGGGCGGCAGCAGGCCCTGCCGGTATATACCGGCAGGGCCTGCTGTTTGGCTATTTCTTCGCTATCTCCTCATACCCTTCTGTAGACGGAAGTTCAAACTCTGCCGGCTGTCCGGGATGATTGATTGTAATGTCCATATCCATGTGCATGTCCATTGCCGTATCGTCTGAAATTATGGTCATGTCAATCACCGCCCTCTCTGCGGTAAGGGCTCCGGCTGAGTTCAGGGAAATCTCTCCCTCATAGCGCTTCAAGCTCACTGTCATGCCGCTTCCTGCATTCATATTTCCCATAATTCCTTCTGTCAGGCCGTTGACCATATCCAGATCTCCGGTAAAACGGTATGTGACTGAGCCGTCCTCGTGGCGCTCCTCGGTGATATCTCTGAGATAATCCATATTATCTGCAGTCAAAGAGCCTGTCTGTGTCTGCTCAAGAGCCTCTGTCATATCCATGGGCACCTTATATTTCATACCGCCTGTTTCCATGTAATAGTAGCCGCCTGTATAGAAGGTTCTCTGCTGTACCTGCTGTCCCAGGAAGGACGTATTCATATCCATCAGATATTCCGGATTTGTTCCCGAGAGCCCCCTCATCTTGAGAGTTCCTTCCATCGTTCCGTCCATGGCAATCCCCTGCGCAGATACAGAGTAATTCATCCTGATGGTGCTGTCCAGGCTGTCGCTCATCCCCTGCGTAAGAGCATCCTCAATCCGGCTCATGACATTCTGGGGCTCGGCACCATCGCTCGGAGCTGTCTGACCCTGAGAAATCTGATCTTCCCCCGTCTGTTCTCCTGCGGCCTGCCCCTCCGGCTGCTGGGATGTCACGGCTGCCGGCTGTGTCTGAACCTGTCCTCTCTGTACCCAGCATCCGTTTTTGTCTACCCGGTAGCCTTCCGCGATCGTATCTTCAGCCATATAGCCATTTGAATAGAAATAATAGCACTCCGCCGTTCCATCACCATTTCCATCCAGCCATCGCCAGCCGTCCCGCGCATAGCTTCCGTCGTCCTCCTGCCACCGCCAGCCTCCATTGTCCTGTTTCCACTCCCCCGCATATACGGCAGACGACAGCAGGACGGAAAAAGCAGCTGCCGCAAGCATCATTTTTACTGCCCGTTTCATACATCCATCTCCTTTTTTTGCATCGGTCGTCAGTTTCCGTGCCAAGAATTCTGGTATAGATGTATTATACTCCTTTCATTTCTAAATATATAGTATTTTGTTGTATTTTTTCTGTATTCTAATTCTTGTTCTGTTTTTTATTCTTATATTCAGGCACCTGTTCTTATTACGTTTTGTTTTCCGTCTATATCAAAACAGAAGAAAGAGGCCGCTTTTCCGGTTTCTGTTCCGGAAAAACGGCCCCTCTCACGTTTGCCACACTGTGCCTTTTAACCTTTTAACCTTTTATCCCATTCCATCTACTGTCGCATTTCCGGCCTGACCCCCGGCTGGAACAGGTGCTGTTCCTTACTGCATAGCGCCGGAAGCATCCAGATAGCGGCCATTCGGCGCTGTACGGTTTGCCCACATGGCTCCGCTGTCGTCAAAATAGTAGGTCTTTCCGTCTATGGTCTGGTAGCCTGTCATCATAGCTCCCCTTGTTCCGTCGGAAACAGGATTTAAGTAGTACCATACGCCGTTAATCTGCTGCCAGCCGGTCTTCATGGCTCCCCTTGTTCCGTCAGAAACAGGATTCAGATAGAACCAGCGGTTGTCGATGAACTGCCAGTCTGTCTGCATGTAGCCGTTCCTGTTGAAGTGGAACCAGTTGTTGTCCACAAACAGCCATGCATTTACGACTGAGCTGCCATCCGCATTCCTGTACCACCATCCGTTTGCGTCCTGGATCCAGCCGGCACCTGAGCCGCCGCTGATAGTATAAACCTCACTGGAATCAATATCAATATTGTCTGACTCTACCCACTCGCTCTTTTCGTCATCGCTGGTGCAGATTGCTCTGACTTTAAAATAGTAGTCGCCTGTCTTTGTCATGTAAGAATAGAAATCATAGTAATCATTGGTCGTACTCACGGTCTGTACAAGGCCGTCGTTCCTGTAGAGTTTTACCTCATACTTGTTTGCATCGTCCACCTGGCTCCAGGTTGCCGTCTTGTCGGACCACTCCGCCTCGTCCGGCTCCTCCAGATCGCCGGAGATCTCTCTCATCTCAATGTATACAATCAGCGTTGTATCATCATCGTCCTTTTTTATCTTCTTCAGCTTCGTGTGCATACCGCTGACCTTCACGCTGCTCTTGGAATACTTATCGAAATCATATCCGCTTTCTGCCTCAAATTCCAGGCAGATGACCGGCTTGGTTCCTCTTGTAAACTCGTCCTCCTCGTCATCAAAGTATTCGTCTGAAACCTGATTTATTACGCCTGTAGGCCAATTGGTCACTGTGTAACCCGGGATATCCATATTGTCCCCCGCCTCTGGCTCTTCCCCGTCAAAACGAATCTCAAGCCTTCCTGACACGTCCTCTATGTCATCTTTGGCAAACGCCGTCACCGACATTCCCAGAGCCAGCAAGGCTGCCGCAGAGAGAGCCGCTATGCCTTTTACGCTCTTTCTCATCTTCTCTCCTCCTTTACCTTCTACTCTTTTGTCAGAATCGTTTTTCAATTCCTCTGAACTCATTATATCAAATCCCATACCTTTCGTCAAAGAGGTTTTGCCTGTTTTTGGCATCCTCCTCTGATATGGTTATTATATCAGGATTCTGCACAATATTTCTAACTTTTTATTTACAATTTTGTGACATTTCCCTGTTTTTAAGGAATTTTTTCAGAACAGCACAGCGAAAAATCAGGCACAGCTGTCAGAATCCTGTACAGTATCTCTTCTCCCTGCAGCTTTGAGTGCCGTCTCTCTCGGGCACGGGAAAGGCCCGGAGGAATATCCCCCGGGCCTAAGGTGTCAGTCTGAACCGCTGCCTGGCCGCGGCTGTTACTGGAAATACTTCACGCCGGATTCAAAAATCTTGATATCCTGGTTGCCGTAAATATTGACAGCCACGCCGTCGCCGATTCTCTCAGAGTGGGCCATCTTTCCGTAGATACGGCCGTCCTCACTTGTAATTCCCTCGATTGCCATCATGGAGCCGTTGGGGTTCCATGCCTCATCCATGGTCGGTCTGCCCTCGGCATCCACATACTGGGTTGCCACCTGGCCGTTTGCATAGAGCTTCTCAATCCACTCGCTGCTTGCCACGAAACGTCCTTCTCCGTGGGAGACAGGATTTACATAGATTCCGCCAAGCTCTGCCTCGCGAAGCCATGGGGACTTGTTGGAAACTACCTTCAGGTTCACCATCTTGGAAATATGGCGTCCGATAGTATTCATGGCCAGTGTCGGAGAGTCGCTCTTTAACTCTGTAATCCTTCCCTCCGGCAGAAGTCCCAGCTTGATAAGAGCCTGGAAGCCGTTGCAGACGCCTAAAATCAGACCGTCTCTCTCGTTTAAGAGCTTTTCGATCTCCTCCTTGAGGACTGCATTTCTGAAGGTTGTGGCAAAGAATTTTGCAGAGCCGTCCGGCTCATCGCCTCCGGAGAAGCCTCCCGGGAACATCACGATCTGGGACTGGGCGATGGCCTTTTTGTAGACCTCCACAGAATCCCTGATGTCTGCCGCATCCCGGTTTCTGAAAATCTTTGTGATAACTTCTGCACCTGCCCGCTCGAAAGCCTTGGCGCTGTCGTACTCACAGTTTGTGCCCGGAAATACCGGAATAAACACTCTTGGTTTCGCCACCTTATTTTTGCAGATGTAAACCTTGTCTGTATTGTAAATCTCTGTTCTGACTTCCTTCTGCTCCACACCGGATTCTGTGGCGAACACGTCCTCCAGCGTCCTGGTCCATGCGTTTAATGCCTCGTCCATGGAGATGGTCACATTGCCATATTCAAAGGCTGCGCGGTCTGTCACCTCTCCGATGACTGTGTAGGTGATTCCAAGGTTTCCCACCTTTCCGTCCGGCACCTCGCATACGATGTTGCCCCAGCCCGGCGCGAAGAAATCTCTCGGATCCACATTGTGCTCTACTTTAACGCCCAGCTTGTTTCCAAAGGCCATCTTGCTGACTGCCTCGGCGATTCCGCCGGCCTCCACGGCGTAGGCAGAGATGATGTTTCCGGCCTCCATATCGCGGTAGAGCTTCTCGTAGCTGTCCATCACCTGGCTGTAAACAGGAAGGTCATAGCCGTCCTTCTCGATCTTCATCACCACAATCTTGCTTCCGGCCTTCTTAAACTCCGGCGTTACCACATGCTGTTTGTCGGAAATGTCTACAGCAAAGGAGACAAGTGTCGGCGGAACATTGATCTCCCCGTGAACTTCATCGTTGAAGGTTCCGGACATACTGTCCTTTCCTCCGATGGACGGAAGTCCGAAGCCCATCTGTGCGCTGTATGCACCGAGGAGAGCGGAGAATGGCGTTCCCCATCTGGTTCTGTCCTCTGTCATCCTCTTGAAATACTCCTGGAAGGTGAAGCGGATCTTCTTAAAGTCGCCTCCGTTAGCCGCAATCTTGGCAACAGAATCCAGGACAGCATAGACAGCCCCGTGATACGGGCTCCAGCTTGAAAGATACGGGTCATAGCCGTAGCTCATCATGGTCACAGTGTCGCACTTGCCCTCCAGAACAGGGAGCTTTGCCACCATAGCCTGGGTCTCTGTGAGCTGGTATTTTCCGCCGTAAGGCATGAACACGCTTCCCGCTCCGATGGATGCGTCAAACATTTCCACCAGTCCCTTCTGGGAGCATACGTTTAAGCCGGAAAGCAGCTTCAGCCAGTGCTCTTTCACATCGCCGATCTCTTTTCGCTCAAATACATTGCCCTCTCTTGTGGGAACCTCCACTGTGACAGAAGCCTCCTGGTGAGCTCCGTTTGTATCCAGGAACGCGCGGCTGATATCCACGATGGTCTTTCCTCTCCAGTGCATCACAAGCCTTGGAGATTCTGTGACTACGGCAACGGGAACTGCCTCCAGGTTTTCCTCTGCCACATAGGCCATCATCTGCTCAACATCCTTTTTGTCTACCACAACGGCCATTCTCTCCTGGGACTCGGAAATGGCAATCTCCGTTCCGTCCAGTCCCGCATATTTCTTCGGCACCTTGTCAAGGTCAATCTCAAGTCCTGCTGCCAGCTCGCCGATGGCCACAGATACACCGCCGGCGCCGAAGTCGTTGCACTTCTTGATCAGGCGGCTTACCTCCGGACGGCGGAATAAGCGCTGGAGCTTTCTCTCTGTCGGCGGATTTCCCTTCTGAACCTCAGCGCCGCAGACCTCGATGGACTCCTCTGTATGTACCTTGGAGGAACCGGTAGCTCCGCCGATTCCGTCACGGCCTGTCCTTCCTCCCATGAGGATGATCACATCGCCCGGATCAGAGGTCTCGCGGATGACATTCTTTCTCGGTGCTGCCGCCATCACTGCGCCGATCTCCATTCTCTTGGCAGCGTAGTTCGGGTGGTAGATCTCCTTCACATAGCCGGTGGCAAGGCCGATCTGATTTCCGTAGGAGCTGTAGCCGTGAGCCGCATCTGTGACGATCCTCCTCTGGGGCAGCTTTCCGTGCATTGTCTCAGACATAGGTCTGGTAGGATCGGCAGCTCCCGTCACGCGCATGGCCTGATAGACATAGGTACGGCCGGAAAGTGGATCGCGGATGGCTCCGCCCAGACAGGTAGCCGCCCCTCCGAAGGGCTCGATCTCAGTCGGATGGTTGTGTGTCTCGTTTTTGAAGTTTACGAGCCACTCCTCCTCCTTTCCGTCGATGACAACGGGAACCACGATGCTGCAGGCGTTGATCTCCTCAGAAACCTCCATGTCCTGAAGCTTTCCTTCTTTTCTCAGCTTCTTCATCGCCATCAGGGCCAGATCCATCAGGCAGACAAACTTGTCGCTTCTCCCTGCATACAGCTCCTCCCTGTCAGCCAGGTACTGTCTGTATGTATTCTCGATAGGCTCATTGTAATCGCCCTTTGTAAACTCCACATCCTTGAGCTCTGTCTGGAAGGTGGTGTGGCGGCAGTGATCGGACCAGTAGGTATCAAGCACGCGGATCTCTGTCACAGACGGATCGCGCTTCTCCTCATTCTTGAAGTAATTCTGAATGTGAAGGAAATCCTTGAAGGTCATAGCCAGGTTTAAGGACTCATAGAGGGACTTAAGCTCCTCCTTCGGCATATCCATGAAGCCGGCAAAGATCTTTACATCCTCCGGCTGCTCGAATACGGCCACAAGGGTTTCCGGCTTCGGGTTGTTGTTTTCTCTGGAATCCACCGGGTTAATGCAGAGAGACTTGACGGCTGCCTTCTCCTCCTCTGTCAGAGTTCCGGATACCACATACGTTGTGGCGGATCGTATGATCGGTTCTTCCTCCTCGCTTAAGAGCTTCACGCACTGTTCTGCGGAGTCCGCTCTCTGATCGAACTGACCGGGCAGATACTCTACTGTAAAAACGGTATCTCCTTCGCCTGTCTCAAAGCTCTCCTCATATACATCATCCATCGGCGGCTCGGAAAAGATGGTAGAGAGAGCCTCCCTGTAGGCAGCCTCTGACACGTTCTCAATGTCATAGCGGATGAGAACTCTCACTCCGGTCACTGTCTTAATGCCCAGATAACTCTCGATCTCATCGCGAAGCTCCTTTGCCTTAACAGCAAATTCTGGTCTTTTTTCCACAAAAATACGTCTTACGCTCATAGGATCCTCCTTACAGATCTCGCCTTTTGTAATTGAACTGTTTTGTATTGCATCAAAGCGGAAAGCCCGCTTCTTTTTTCCATAAGTCCAGCCTCTGCGCCGGCGCTTTCGCGCTGCCGGAAGCTGCGCTGCCCCTGACCGCTCTTTATGCGGTTTCAGCCCGGACAGCCTTTTTCCTTCCGCTTTATCATAAACAAAAAATATAAATAAGTAAAATTAATATATTTAATATATATTATAATTTTGACTAATTAATCAGATTCTTGACTCTCTGCACCAATCTGCTATAATAAGGATGCCTGTTCGTAGGTCATATTATTCCCAGGAAGCAGCGTGAATGAGGTGCAGGAAATACCCCCTGTGCATATTCATCCATAAATGGTAAGCCGGATAAGACAGCAGACTTATATATCTGTTCCTTATCCGGCTTTTATCTGTGCGGAGGGGGATATGAAAGACTTTGCCGGTGTTCCTGGAAAGTGGTTTTCACAGCACGGGAGAATCCATTTTATTTACAGAAGGAGAATTAACAGATATGAAATCAACAGAAGCTTTCACAGAGGGACGCATTCTAAGTTCCCTGCTGCGCTTTGCAGTTCCCGTACTCTTCAGCCTGTTTCTGCAGGCGCTCTACGGCGGAGTTGACCTTCTGGTGGTGGGGCAGTTTGCCTCTACTTCTGATGTATCGGGAGTAGCCACGGGAAGCATGCTGCTTCAGACCGTCACGATGATCATTACGGGACTCTCCATGGGAATTACCATATTAGTCGGCGAGAAGACGGGAATGAAAAAGCTCCAGGAGGCCGGGCAGGCTGTAGGAACCGGCATCTGCCTGTTTGCTGTCTTTGCCCTGGTGCTCACTGCCGTCATGACCGGCGCGGCCGGACTTCTCGCCCGACTGATGCACGCTCCCCAGGAGGCCTATTCCCATACCTTATCCTATATCCGAATCTGCGGAGCCGGCTCTGTCTTCATCGTGTCCTACAATGTGCTGGGCGCTGTGTTCCGCGGAATCGGCGATTCCAAAACCCCTCTGATGACGGTTGCCATCGCATGTGTCATCAACATTGCCGGAGATCTGCTGTTGGTAGCCGTGTTCCACATGGGCGCGGCGGGAGCTGCCCTGGCCACTGTGGCCGCCCAGGCTGCAAGTGTTGTCATTTCCCTCTTTGTGATCCGTAAAAAAGGACTGCCTTTTCCCTTTTCACGAAGTTTCATCCGCTTCAGGAAGCATCTCATCCTGAAAGAGTTAAAGCTTGGAACACCTGTGGCCCTTCAGGAGCTTCTGGTCGGCTTTTCCTTTCTGGTAATCCAGACTGTAGTAAATTCTTTCGGGGTAACAGACTCCGCCGCCATCGGAGTCGGTGAAAAGGTATGCGTGTTTATTATGCTCGTCCCCTCCGCCTGTATGCAGTCCATGTCAGCCTTTACTGCGCAGAATATGGGAGCCGGGAAGCCAGAACGGGCAAAGCGGGCTCTCGGCTGCGGGATTTCAGTTTCCTTTGCGGCGGGGCTCATTATGGCCTGGCTGACCTTTTTCCACGGCGATCTGCTGGCTTCCGTTTTTTCAAAAGACGAAGCCGTTATCGCCGCTTCCCACAGCTATCTCATGGCCTACGCCATCGACTGCATGCTCACTCCGTTCCTGTTCTGCTTCACCGGCTATTACAACGGCTGTGAGAGAACTCTGTTCGTCATGATTCAGGGCCTCATCGGGGCCTTCCTTGTGAGGATTCCCCTTGTCCTCCTGACAAGCCGGACAGCGGGAGTCACCCTGTTTCAGATCGGCCTTGCGACACCTTCCTCCACCGTTGTCCAGATCTGCCTGTGTCTGGCCATGTTTCTCTGGCTCAACCGGCAGGGAAAAGGCCGTCCTGCTCTGCACCCAGACGTTTAAATTCCTGTTCGAAGGAGAGCTCAAACTGGACAGCTCTGTTTTTCTTCAGAAGCTCTCCCAGATCCACATACCGGACACGGCTGTTTCCGTAGGTGAGCCAGTAAAAACGCAGGGACTCCGCACACATGACAGAAGTGTACACGGTGTAGTCAAAAGGCGTCACCCCGGTATCACATAGTTAAAAATATTGGTGTCATTTAATCAATTTTGCCGATAAAGCGGTAGAAGATTTCTACCTCCTGTTCCCGGCTTCCGTCCTCACCTTTGACCGCTTCATGGACAACGATTTTTTCAATCAGCGTATTCAAAAGTTCGGCGGTCAGTTCTGTTGGATTGACGCACTCTTTCATCAAGGCAATCCATTTTTCTGCGTCTGCGGCGTTCTGGCTTTCAGTGGCGATAGCGGATTGAAGCTGTTCAATCTTTGTGTCCAGTTCAGCCTGTTCGCTCTGGTACTTCCCGGACAGCATAGAGAAGTTGTATTCTGTGATACGCCCCGCCGCCCAGTCCTCATACATCCGGGCAAACAGGGTATCGACTTCGGCTTTCCGCTTCTCCGCTTTGTTCAACTCTGCGGCTTGCTTCTTTCTTGCGGCGGCCTGTCCCTTGTCATTGGCGTTTAACAGCCGCTTCAAGAGCCGTTCTTCATCATGCTGTACCAGCCCCGACCAGTATTGCAGACGGGAGAGGACATAGGCGTAAAGCACATCATAGCGGATATAATGCATGGAGCATTGGCGTGTGCCCTGTCCGTACTTGCTACAATGATAATGGCCGTAAGGCTTGCTGTTCTGCCTGTTCTCCCCATAGGACAACGACCAGCCGCAATCCGAACATTTTACCAATCCGGAAAAAATCTGTGTTGTACCGTCCTTGCATTTTCTGCGGCGGTTTGCTATCTGCTCCTGTACCTGCCGGAAAACCTGTTCGCTGATAATCGGCTCCTGCGTGTTCTCCACCCGCACCCATTCACTTTGGGGCTTGCGTATCCTCCGCTTGTTCTTAAAGGAAATGTTTGTTTCCCGGTAGTGGATGGTATGGCCGATATAGGTTTCGTCTTTCATAATGCTCTTGACCTGCGCTATCGTCCATGCGTAGCTTTTTTCCTCTGGCGCACCCGCATAGATGTTTGCGAAAGTCCCGTCACGCTGGAAGTTGATAAATCCCGGCGTGGGAACCTTTTCCGCAATCAGTATTCTTGTGATACTGGCCGCCCCTCTGCCATGAATGGCGAGGTCAAAAATCTTCTCCACTATCCAGCGGGTTTCCTCGTCGATTATCAGCTTGTTTTTGATTTCCGGGTGTTTCCTGTACCCGATGGGAGCATAAGCGCCGATACGCTGTCCTGTGGCAAACTTTGCTTTGAAAGCGGCCTTTACCTTGCGGCTTGTATCTTTCGCAAACCATTCATTGAACAGGTTTTTGAACGGGACAAAATCGGAAAGCCCTTTCTCTGTGTCCTCATTCTCCGCAACGGCGATGTAGCGCACCCGTTTTTCCGGGAACAGAAATTCCAGATAGTAGTCCATCATCACATGTTCCCGCCCGAAACGGGAAAGGTCTTTCGTGACAATGCAGTTTACTTTTCCGGCTTCCACATCGTCCATCATGCGCTGAAAATCCGGGCGTTCAAAAGCTGACGTTAGATAACGATACTTTTGAAAACACTGGAAAATCAAGGTTTTTCGAGCGACGGACAAGCAGGGTATTGTACTAAAAACTGAATACGACGCAGAAGCGGCGTTTCTTACTCTCTACATGGGAGAACAGGAACGCCGCTTTTTTATGCCCTTTGTTACGCAGTAGGGGCAGAAAAAGCCTTGCTACAAGCGATTTTGCGGGCGCGTATCTGGCGCGGCAAGGGATTTATACCTTATCCCCCGAAACCGCGCTTCTACTGCGTAACAAATCCACAGCAAAAGGAGTGATTTACTATGGCAGTTTTCAGAGTGGAACGGAACAAGGGCTACACCGTAATGAGCAACCACCACCTACGCAACAAGGAGCTTTCCTTAAAGGCAAAAGGGCTGTTGTCGCAAATGCTGTCACTCCCCGAAGATTGGGACTACACCTTGAAAGGCTTATCCCTTATCAACCGGGAGAAGATAGACGCTATCCGCGAAGCCATTAAGGAGCTTGAACGCGCCGGGTATATCGTTCGGTCAAGGGAGCGCGACGAGAAAGGACGCTTGCGGGGCGCGGACTATGTGATATTCGAGCAGCCGCAGCCGCCTACGCCGGATTTACCTACATTGGAAAATCCAACATTGGATAATCCAACGCAGGAAAAACCAACATTGGAAAAACCTACGTTGGAAAATCCAACGCAATTAAATAAAGATATACAAAGAACTGACTTACCAAAAAAAGAAAAATCAAATACAGATTTATCAAGTACCCATTCCATTCCTATCCTTTCCCCTAACCCCTCTCCTTGCAGAGAAGCGGCTACGCCGCCGGAACGGAAAGGAACGGAAGCGGCAGCACAGAGCGCAGTTGATATATACCGGGAAATCATCAAGGACAATATCGACTACCACATTCTCAAACAGGACATGAAGTTTGACGGGGACAGGCTGGACGAGATTGTAGACCTCATGCTTGAAACCGTATGCACCGCCAGAAAGCGGGTACGGATTGCGGGGGACGACTACCCGGCAGAGCTTGTGAAATCTAAGTTTATGAAACTGGACGGCGAGCATATCCGCTTTGTGCTTGACTGTATGCGGGAGAACACAACGAAAATCCGCAACATCAAGCAATATCTGAAAGCAGCCCTTTTCAACGCCCCGTCCACTATCGGCAATTATTACACTTCCCTTGTCGCCCATGACATGGCAAGCGGCGCACTGTCACCGAAGAAGCCGCAGTACGGCGACCCGGACTATTATTCATTCAAACCGGGCGAAAGCCTGTAAAACAACAAAAGGAGGATTTTATTATGGCACAGAAAATGACAGGAGCATTGGTATTTGACGAGCGCACCGACCGTTACGACATTCGCTTTGACTTAAACAGCTACTACGGGGGCTTGCATTGCGGTGAGTGCTTTGACGTATTCGTGCGGGGCAAGTGGAAGCCGACCCGGATTGAGTACGGCGACAACTGGTATCTTGTGGGTATCAGAGCCGAGGACTTGAACGGGCTGCGGGTGCGTATCTGACCGCCGCCCCATAAAGAAACGCGAAAGGAGGACGCGAGGAATTGCAGGACGAAGTAAACGAAAAGACCATAGCCCTTTACATCAAGACCGGGAAGCTGACCGCCCAGACGCTCCAAAAGGCAATGAAAGCCATACTGTCAAAGGGCAAAAAGCAGCTTGCAAAACCGCCACAGGGAAAGCAGAGCTTAAAGCAGCTTATGAAGCAGAACGCGGGCGTTTCCAACATTGAGATTACCGAGGGCAATATCAAAGCCTTTGAGAGTACGGCGAAAAAGTACGGTATCGACTTTGCGCTGAAAAAGGACGCAACGGAAAGCCCGCCCCGCTATCTGGTTTTTTTCAAGGGGCGGGACGCGGACGTGCTGACCGCAGCCTTTAAGGAGTTTTCCGCAAAGAAGCTGACACAGGAGAAAAAGCCCTCTATCCGAAAGCTGCTCTCTACGCTCAAAGAAGCCGCACAGGGCAAGAACGCGGAACGGGCAAAGGTCAAGAACAAGGACAGGGAGGTATCGCTATGAAGCCGGAAATCAAGAAGCTGCTTATCCTAAATCTCCCGTATCTGCTCTTTGTCTGGCTCTTTGATAAAGTGGGCGCGGCTGTCCGTCTATCCCCCGGCGCGGACGCAAGCGCAAAGCTGCTACATCTTGGGGACGGTTTTACCACCGCCTTTTCCAGTATCGCGCCGAGCTTCCACCCGGCAGACTTACTTATCGGCATTGCGGGGGCGGTCATTGTCCGGCTGATTATCTACACCAAAGGCAAGAACGCGAAGAAATACCGCCGCGGGACAGAATACGGTTCGGCGCGTTGGGGCGGGGCTGACGACATAAAGCCGTACACAGACCCGGTATTTGAGAACAATATCCCCTTAACGCAGACGGAACGGCTCACCATGAACAGCCGCCCGAAGCAGCCGAAATACGCAAGAAACAAAAATATTCTTGTAATCGGCGGTTCCGGCAGCGGCAAGACCCGGTTCTTTGTGAAACCGTCGCTCATGCAATGTACGTCAAAGGATTTTCCAACGTCGTATATCGTCACTGACCCGAAAGGAACACTGATTTTGGAAACCGGGAAAATGTTGCAGCGGTACAAATACCGTATCAAAGTGCTAAATACGATTAACTTCAAAAAATCCATGAAATACAATCCCTTTGCCTATCTGCGGAGCGAAAAGGACATTTTGAAATTAGTCAATACCATTATCGCCAACACCAAAGGCGACGGGGAAAAATCCGGCGAGGATTTCTGGGTGAAAGCGGAAAAGCTCTACTACACCGCACTAATCGGCTATATCTGGTATGAAGCCCCAGAGGACGAGAAGAACTTCACGACGCTGCTTGAAATGATAAATGCGTCGGAAGCCCGCGAGGACGACGAGGATTTCCAGAACCCGGTTGACCTCATGTTTGAACGTCTGGAAGAAAAAGACCCGGAACATTTTGCAGTCAAGCAGTACAAAAAATACAAACTGGCGGCGGGCAAGACCGCAAAAAGCATACTTATCTCATGCGGCGCGAGGTTAGCCCCATTCGACATTAAGGAGCTGCGGGAGCTTATGGAAACCGACGAAATGGAGCTTGACACCATAGGTGACAGAAAGACCGCCCTTTTCGTGATTATCAGCGACACCGACGACACCTTTAACTTTGTCGTGAGTATTCTCTACACACAGCTATTCAACCTCTTGTGCGACAAAGCAGATGATGAATACGGCGGGCGGCTTCCCGTCCATGTACGGTGCTTACTTGATGAATTTGCGAATATCGGGCAAATCCCCAAATTTGAGAAACTAATCGCAACCATACGGAGCCGGGAAATCTCCGCGTCAATCATCTTGCAGAGCCAGTCACAGCTAAAGGCAATCTACAAGGACAACGCCGATACCATAGTCGGCAACTGCGACACCACGCTTTTCTTGGGCGGCAAGGAAAAAACCACGCTCAAAGAAATATCGGAGATTTTAGGCAAGGAAACGATAGACAGCTTCAACACTTCCGAAACAAGGGGGCGGGAGCTTTCGCATGGGCTGAACTATCAGAAATTGGGAAAGCAGCTTATGACGGAAGATGAAATCGCAGTCATGGACGGAGGGAAATGTATCTTGCAGCTACGCGGGGTGCGCCCGTTCTTTTCGGACAAATTCGACATAACGAAACACCCGAAATACAAGTACCTATCCGACGCAGACCCGAAGAACGCCTTTGACATGGAAAAGCACCTTAAACGCCGCCCCGCCATTGTCAAGCCCGACGAGGTTTTTGACTATTACGAGATTGACGCAGCAGACTTACAGGAGGACGCAGACCATGAGGAAACGTAGCGCAGAGGAAAAACAAAAGCAGCTTGAACGGTTTTTAATGAATGTTGCGGAAGCCGCCGACGCTGCATTATGGGAGTATTGGCGGGAAAAGGAAGCGGAACACCGCCGTTTTGCAACGGAGTATGTCACGCGCCGGGGGCTTATCCCTCAACAGTGACAGCATGGCAGACCGCCGGGGAGGGGGGGGACAGGGGAAGCTACACTTCCCCTACGCTGCCTTGCGGCAGCTACCCCTTTGTGAACTTGCGGGAAGCGAACACCTTGCTATGCAAGCTATTCACTTCCCGCAAGTCTGAATAATACCCGTCCGGCAGCACAGCGGGACACCGAAAGGAGGAATCGAAGCAATCACATATATCAATATCGGCTACATGATACGCGCCCCTACTTTCCGGCGCAGCACACAGCGGCAGGAGCCGCACCCCCCTACAACTGAATACCGCCGCGCCGCAGAACTTACGCAGCGCGGGGACAGCCGCCTTTACCAGAGGGCGGTTTTTTTATGCGGCGGCATACGCTGACCGCCTTTTGTCCGCTTGCCGGACAGCCGCAGACGCGGCAGAAAGGATTTATTTATGGCATTTTTCAATAGCGCAGTAGACGTTTTGCAGACCCTTGTTGTAGCACTTGGAGCCGGGCTTGGTATCTGGGGCGTTATCAATCTCATGGAGGGCTACGGCAACGACAATCCGGGCGCGAAGAGCCAGGGCATGAAGCAGCTTATGGCTAATTAGATGTAATAAAAGCGGAGAAAGGAAAAGCACAATCCAGACGGAAACGACGGTGTGGTCAAGAAATATTGTGGAAACGCAAGATTTCTGCTATAATGGGTGCAGAACACTTGACGATGGAAAGAGGGACGGGAAGCCTATGAACATCAGCTATCAGCCATTATGGAACACCTTGAAAGAACGTGGCATGAGAAAAGAGGACTTGCGGCTTGCCGCCGGTCTGACAACCAACATGATTGCCAACATGGGCAAGGGCGAGCATATCAGTATGAAAACACTGCTGCGTATCTGCGAAGCCCTAAATTGTGGCATTTTAGATGTGATTGAGTTGACGCAGGATGAAGAAAATTAAAATGTGGAATAAAACAAATTGAATCTTGGGAGGAAATGCTTATGAGTAAAGTTTTAACACATAGTACGAAATCTTATATAAAAATCTTTTTTGTTGGAATTTTGGTCGGGTGTATTTGCAGATTAGCGGATTATTTCCCCGCAGATACATTATGGAGTTTTTCGTCAATCCAAACATTACTGGGTTTTTGGATAATCACTAATACTACCATTGTTCTACTAAGCACGTCTAATATTTGTGCAGGAATTAGTTCGTTTTTGTATATGTTTGGAATGACCTTGAGTTTTTATGGATTACAGGCAATTTTAGGAATGTTTGTACCCCTATTTTCCGGTGGTTTTCGTTTTTCGCTATTCGTTCTGTTTACGCTTCTTTCAATTCCTTGTGCAATAGCAGCCTACATCTTATACTACTGGAACAGAGAATATATTTTTAATTCCATATTATATTCTCTTCCGATAGGTGCTTTAGCTGCCGAAGCAACCGCAATTTTTATTTATTTTTTGGAGCATCATACATTTCTGTTTCAACTGCTAATGGATGTTGTAGGCGTGATTGTTTTTTTCCTACTTTTTTATAAAAGAGCAAAAAGCAAGAAGATATTTATTGTGGCTTCAGTAATTAGTTCCTTAATAGTTTACTTTGTTTTTCCGTGGTAATATCGAATTGCAACTTGCATTTCTCAGAGGATGCACCTCACAACTCCAATAGCAGAAGAATAAAAAGTGAATATTATCCCCCAGATTAACAGCCGTTGTAGGAAAATCCATTCGCACAACGGCTGTTTTCATTTTCTCTTGCGTCGGAAGTTGACCGGACTGTTTTTGATAGCGGGCGATTTTGACAAAACCTTTTTGAATGTTTTCTGTTCATCAGGGGACAGCTTATAAAAATCCATGCCAAGCATATTGAAAATGACTGCCCACACTTTTCCAAGATAGTCCCCGGAAGATTGAATGGCTTTTCGGATTTCCAGACCCATCTTCTTTGCGAGGGAATAGTCCGGTGTGCTGTCAATGTCATGCTCATGGGCTTTCCGTATATCGTGGAGAATGGCGTCCCATGTTTTGTGCGTCACATGACAGAAAAAATCTTCTTCCTTTACTTCTGCGGCAAGAAGTGTCTGCGAATAGAAATCTCTGTCCGCCTGCTTGTATTTCTGAACAATAACTTGCCGCTGTTCTTCCAAAGATTCATAAAGAGTACGGAAGGTAGAGGTTGCATGACCATCAATGTAAATTTCCGTATCGGTCATAAGCTGCTCAAATTTATCATTGGTTACAATCTCACAAAGAAGCCGGTTGTTGATACGACCGCTTTTCAGAAGTTCCACGGCTTCATCAGTCAAATGCAGTTCAGATAGCGGGGTGTTGATCTGCTCCCGGTTTTCTGTCCGGCAAAACAGATAATCAATAGACACCTCATAAAAGTCTGCCAGTGCAATGAGGCTGCCGTGATTGATTTCTTTGTTATCATCCGATTCATAGCTGGCAAGAGCAGATTTTGAAATGCCTGTTTTCTGTGACAGTTCTTCCAGATTCAAGCCTTTGTCCTTGCGAAGTTCCCAAAGGCGTTCCTGTATGGTGGTCGCTCCCTTCATGGGCGGACACTCCTTCCTGTGGCTGGTTGCCATTATTATTTTCATTATACCATACCGTTCCGAAATCGTGGAAATTTTCGATTTTGGGGCGGTATTCCTATTTTCTGGACATACGGGAAAGGGGTCAAAAATGAGCTATGATGTAGTCAGTTCATCGATGGATTATTCCAATCGAATGACCGGCCTGATGGGATATGCTCCCCGGCGATGTAGCGCAACGACCTGCGGCAAGGAGTTGGAGGAACCTTGACCGCAGCGAGCGTACCAACGGGAACGAAACGCCGCTGTGAGATTCAGGGGCAGGAACGACATCAGGAAAACCCGGCAGAACTGACACCAAAACGCTACCCAAACATGACAAATCGACGGGGCGTAGTCTGCCCTGTCCATGATACTATGGGGCTTTTTAGGACGGCTCTATGGCCGTATTTTCCTTGAAAATCGCCCCGAAACATGACACCAAAAACCGCTATCCGTCCATCTCTACCATTACGGCTGAAATGGGCGGATTTTCTATGATAGGAGGCACCATGCCGAGAATGAGCAAGAAACGGAAGTTGGAGTTGTCCTTCTTCCTCAATGACCGGGGGCGTGTGGCCTACAACGACCTGTGCCGGAAGTGTCAGCATGAGTGCAAACAGAGCTTCCGGGCTGTCGTGATCGACTGCCCCCATTACCTGTCCAAGCGAGCCAAGCGAAAGGAGAAAACCGACTAAATGGAATTTGAATTTATGACCGCAGACACCGTTCTGCCGCCCTGTATGCCACTTCCCACCGCCATGCTCCGGCTGCCGATCAGCAGCACCGCAAAGATCATGTATGCCCGACTGCTGGATGCCACCCTTGCGGAAGGTGGGGAGGATACCAACGGGATACTGTTTGTCCGTTTCCCCATTGTGGAGCTGGCAGCGGCCTTGTCCCGCAGCTCCGTGACCGTCAAGCGTTCCTTAAAAGAATTGGAGGACGCCGGACTGATCCTGCGGGTGCGCCGGGGCGTGGGAGAACCGAACCGCATTTACACGCTGCTCCCCAAAAAGGAGGGCTACCGTGATGAATGAAAAGCTGGAAAAGCTCAACCGGCAGCTTGCCCAAGGCGAAGCCAGACTGCGGCGGGCGCAGCATGAAGAAAAGATACTGGAACACCAGATGAAGCAGCTTACCCGGAAGGAACGGACGCACCGGCTCTGTACCAGAGGGGCAATGCTGGAAAGTTTCCTGATAAGGCCGGAAGTGCTGACGGACGATGATGTGATGGACATTCTGAAACAGGCATTTTCCCAAACTGGTATGAAGGAAGCTGTTGCGGAGAGCGTGAAAGGTCGGGTATCCGGGAAACCCCTTACGGAGTAAGGGCGCAACTATACACCGGTCAAGCCGGTGCGTTGCGCCCTGCCGGGGGCTTCCTGCGGAAAGCGGATGATTTCCAGCACACTTGCGACTGCTTCCAATCATCACAGGGGACGCTACGCTTCCCCTGCGCTGGCTGCGCCAGCTACCCCTTTGTGGACTTGCCGCCCGGAAACGAGTTACTTTTCTTCATAGGGTTCAGCACTTTCCGCCATCATGATTATTTCATCATCGGAAACCGCTTCTGGATTATATTCCAGAACATAGCTGACTTCTGGCGAATATGTCCAGCACAGATAGCAATGTTCTTTGGTTTTGTATAGTGCGGCGTCCCATTCCTGAATCTTCATGGTTTCACAACTGACGGCGGTTTCAGGATTAAAGAGGACGCCAAGCGCATCCACATTCAATCCGGTCACATCATTGGGATCTGCCTCATAATAGGTGGTCTTTAGGATGTGATAATTGATATTGTCACTTTCTTTGCCATTGCCATAAACGAGGGTCGCAACAACTTCTGTTTTAGTTTGCTTTTTGAAGTCGTCCCCCAGAGCGTTTTCTATCCGCTCAATCATTTTATCAGGGTCGGATAAATCCCCATGATTCCATCTTGATTTTGTGAATAGAAAAGTCACGACAAGCAAGACTAACACAACAGCAACAGCAGTTAAGATTTTTCTTTTTTTACTCATTGTTCCTCCCTCAGCTTTAGCGGAACCCCTCTGATTCCGCAGCTATATTGATGTATTTCTTTCCAGACTTTTGCACATACCGAAAGGTCTGATAAGCGCCGCCGGATGAATGTTCGATGTACACAATAACCATATCGGAACGGTCAACCATTTCCCGGTTTCGGATTTGAAATGCGGATTTATAATGTGCTGCCGCCGCCTGCTCGCAAACTTCAATTTCATCGTAATAATCAAGGAATGAACTTTCGTTGTCACGAAATTCGGCGGTAGGATACGGCATGACCCAAATAAGCGCACTGTTATCATCACGAATGTTCCTTTTGCACCTGCGTATGGTCGAGGATACAAGCTGGTCAAATTCTCCTTCCCGACCGACAAGAAATTCTACAAATTCATTCTGTTGCAGCAGTTGAGAAATGAGCTTTTCCAACTGTGATTCAACTTGAAACGGG
This sequence comes from Clostridium sp. M62/1, assembly GCF_020736365.1. Classification (NCBI taxonomy): domain Bacteria; kingdom Bacillati; phylum Bacillota; class Clostridia; order Eubacteriales; family Clostridiaceae; genus Clostridium; species Clostridium sp. M62/1. Next base: position 2,533,998 of record NZ_CP085988.1, read on the forward strand.
GCTTCGATTTGTCGATGTCCAAAGAAACTGACCGTAAATGTCCGCATAAAATCCCCTCCGCAGGACAGATTAGTAATGTAATCATCAACATTTTTTCATATTGATAATTATACTACCAATGAAAGGGATGATAAAGCACAAATTGATTTTACCACTACCAATGCACTCTCCTGATTCGTAATAGAATAATTACCGAAGGGAGGGAAGGCAATGGTTGATATGCCATACGAAGATTTTATCAGAAGCCGCATTACCGAACTGCGGATGGCCAGAGATGTTTCCGAACATCGTATGAGTTTGGAATTAGGAAAAAGCGGCTCTTATATCCGAGGTGTGACCAGTGGAGCGGCCTTGCCATCGCTCAAAGAACTTTTCAATATCATAGCGTACTTCAACATGACACCGGCGGAATTTTTCGCTCCATTGGAAGATGATGATTCCACCTATCATAAGCTCTGTGAACAGTTGAGAACTTTAAGTGATGAGGATTTGGATAAAGTCGCTACTTTCATAAACTGGATCACCAAATAATCAATGCTTGTCAGAAAGGGCATTGGAACAATGAACACGCAGGTCAAAAAATAACCTGGGCAGCTTGAACGCTACTCAGGTTTTTCTTTTTATCAGCAGGCTTGTTCAGCTATCGCAGGGGACGCTACACTTCCCCTGCGCTGGCTGCGCCAGCTACCCCTTTGTGGACTTGCCACCCGGAAACATCTTGCGCTGTAAGTTGTTCCCGTCCAGCAAGTCTACAATTCATCTATTCCCAAAGGATGCTAATCATAGTATAATAAATTAACGATAAATTGGTTTTTATGCCGTTGTCAAAAGATTTTGACACACATTATAAGTGATGTCAAAGCCATTTGGTAGACGATACGGGGGACTTTTCCTACAATAAAAGTGCAAGGGAGGCAAGTGGCATGGAGCATGACATTGGAAGCAAAATCAAGGCAGCCAGACTTGAGAAAAAGTTAACGCAAGAACAGGTTGCTGAATTGTTAGGAGTGAGTCGTCAGACCATCTCAAATTGGGAAAATGAAAAATCCTATCCGGATATCATTAGTGTCATAAAAATGAGCGAATGCTACGATGTCTCTCTTGACTATTTATTGAAGGGAGAACAGAAAATGAAAACCTATTATGATTATCTTGAAGAAAGTACAAATGTTGTGAAAAGCAACGCCAACAGAAACAAAATTATTACAATTCTCTCCTATCTGTTGATTTGGGCATTTGCAATGATTGTGTTCTGGTTCTTTACAAGCGGAAGCGACGCCATGGGTTACAGTTTGATGTTCCTTTGGATTATTCTTCCTGTAACAACATTCATTGTGTCTGTTGTGATTGGTAAAAATAACTTCTGGGGAAAAGGAAAATGGGCGTTTACCCTTTTCTTTGGCGTAATGTATATGCTTGCCGAATACGGCACATTTAAGATGGCAAACAATATAACTTTTAACAAACTGAATGCTCCAGAATTTGGAATGATTGTAGCTGGAGCAATAATCTCTGCAATCGGTATGTTGTTAGGTTCGCTTTGTAATAGGAAACGCCACAATCTAAATAAAGAGGAATGAAGTCCCGTAGCAAGTAGCAAAAATAGAGCCAGCGACAAATCGGAATTTTGAAGGGAGGCGTTCAATGAAAAAGATAATGTTTACATTGAGTGTGTTATTTGTTGTTTTGACTTTTGTTGGGGCTGGATATGTTCTATATAATGCAGGTAGTGTAAATGCGGGATATGCTGTTATTCCAATGGTCTTAGCACTTGTCTGTATCGCTTTTTATCGTAAAGCAAAGTAGCAATCCTAAAAAATATCAGCCGCCACCAGTGGCACCACCGAGCAGGAAATCAGAAACGGTTTCCTGCTTTTCTTTTGCCCAAAATGAGGTGGTAAACCACCAACCCATCCAATCAACCACAGGAAGGAGGAAGCCGTTATGCCCTGTCCCCACCATGATATAAAAATCGTCCAGCGCAGCAATCGCCAGTCAGCCGTAGCCGCCGCAGCTTACCAGAGCGGCGAACGGCTGTTTTCCGAGTACGACCAGAAGCAGAAATACTATTCCGAGAAACGAGGAATCGTCCACACAGAAATCATGCTGCCGCCCCACGCCCCGCCGGAGTACGCAGACCGCAATACCTTGTGGAACGCCGCCGAGACACAAGAAAAACAATGGAACTCCCAGCTTGCCCGCAGGATCGTGCTTGCCATACCGAGGGAAATTCCCCCAGAGCAACACGCCGACCTGATCCGGGACTACTGCCGGGAGTTTTTTGTTTCCAAAGGCATGATTGCCGATTTTGCCATTCACGACAAGGGGGACGGGAATCCCCACGCCCACATCCTGCTGACCATGCGGGCAATGGACGAAACTGGAAAATGGCTTCCCAAGAGCCGGAAGGTTTATGACCTTGACGAGAACGGCGAGCGTATCCGGCTCCCGTCCGGGAACTGGAAAAGCCACAAGGAGGACACCGTGGACTGGAACGACCAGAAGTACGGGGAGATATGGCGGCAGGGCTGGGCGGATGTCGCTAACCGCTATCTGGAAGCCATCGGCAGCCCGGAGCGCCTTGACCTTCGCTCCTATGAGCGGCAGGGGCTTGATAAAATCCCCACCGTCCACATGGGGCCAGCGGTCAGCCAGATGGAGAAACGAGGAATACAGACCAATATTGGCAATCTGAACCGGGACATTACCGCCGCCAACCGGCTCATGAAGTCTATCCGTCAGATGGTGCGGCACCTGAAAGGCTGGATCGCAGACCTGAAGGAGAAAAAGGCCGCCCTGCTGGAAACCTTGCAGGAAGCGAAGGAACCCACCCTGCCGGAGCTGCTGGGCAAATATCTGGATTTGCGCCGGGAGGAGCGCACCGGCTGGACGAGCAAAGGCCAGCTCAAAGGCACTGTAAATGACTTCAACAAGGTTATGGACGCCATTCGCTATCTGCGGGAAAAGGAGCTGTCCACCGTGGAGAGCCTTGACTCCTATCTGGATACCGTCAGCGAGCAGGCCATTTCTATCCGGGCAGAGATGAAGCCGAAGGAAAAGCGTATGAAGGAGATCGACACCCTGCTTTCCCATATCGCCAACTTTGAAGCCCACAAGCCGGTTCATGCGGAATATGCTGCCATCCGGTTTAAGAAGCCAAAGGAACAGTTTGCCGCCGCCCATCGGGACGAGCTGGACACCTACAATGCCGCTGTCCGCTATTTCAAGGTGCATTTGGAGGGAACCAAGTACAGCACCAAGAAATTGAACGAGGAACGGACGCAGCTTGCCGGAGAGGTGGCCGAGTACAGGGAACGCCTGTCGGCGGTGCAGGAGGATGTGAAGATTCTCCGGGATGTGCGCCACTGGCTCAATCAGGTGCTTCCGTCCGAGCAGTACCGCCAGACCGCCGAACCGGGCAAGAAACCGTCCATCCAGCAGGCAGTCAAAGGCCGGGCGCAGCGTATCCGGGAGGAACAGGCCGAGAAACGCCAGCAGCCCCGCACAGAGAAAAAACAGGATATGGAACTTTAACAGGCGCTTGCCATTTTCTTTTCGAGAATGACAGGCGCTTTTCTTATTTTCAGGAGGATTTAGTTGAATGTATTTGAAGCTGTCAAGCAGTCTGTTACCACCCGGCAGGCTGCCGAGCATTTCGGAATCCGGGTGGGACGGAACGGGATGTGCGTCTGTCCCTTCCATGCAGACAAAAACCCAAGCATGAAGGTTGACCGGCGCTTTCACTGTTTCGGCTGTCAGGCAGACGGGGATGTGATCGACTTTGTTTCCCGTCTGGAAGCTGTCAGCCCCAAGGAAGCCGCCCTCATGCTGGCACAGGAGTTTTCTATCCCCTATGAGGACAAGGAGCCGCCCCGCCACAGGAAGCCCCGGCAGGAAACCCCGGAACAGCGGTTCCGCCGCATGGAGCGGTACTGCTTCCGGGTGCTGTGCGACTATCGAAACCTGCTGCGCCGCTGGAAACGGGACTATGCCCCCAAGACGCCAGACGAGGATTTCCACCCTTTGTTTGTGGAAGCCCTGCAAAAGCAGGACTATGTGGACTATCTGCTGGATGTGCTGCTCTCCCCGGACATGGAGGAACGGGCAGCCCTTATCATTGACTGTGGAAAGGAAGTGAGCAATCTTGAAAGACGAATGGCAGAGCTTACCGCCGGAGATACGGCAGGCCGCAGAACAGACCATGCAAGAAGCACCGCCGCCCCGGAGCGTTGAGGAAGTCAAAGCCATGCTGGAAAGCACCGAGAAAGGCGGCGTCCGCAACAGTATCCGCAACTGCCTGACCGTCTTTCAGAATGACCCGCTACTTTCCGGGGCAATCGCCAAAAATCTGCTGACGGAGCGCACCGACATCATCAAGCCCATCGGCTACCACCGTACCGGCACCGCCATCACGGACACGGACATGAATTATCTGCTCCTGTATCTGGAAGAAACCTATGGGCTGACCAGCGAAAAGAAGATTGCCGCCGCCATCGGGATCGTTGCCAACGAAAATAGCTATCACCCCATCAGGGACTACCTGAACGGCCTGACCTGGGACGGAACCGAGCGTATCCGTACCTGTCTGCACCACTTTTTAGGAGCCGACAGCGACCAGTACACCTATGAAGCCCTGCGGCTGTTCCTGCTGGGAGCCATCCACCGGGCATTTCATCCCGGCTGCAAGTTTGAGGTCATGCTCTGTCTGGTGGGCGGTCAGGGAGCCGGAAAATCCACCTTTTTCCGGCTGCTGGCTGTGAAAGACGAGTGGTTTTCCGATGACCTTCGCAAGCTGGACGATGACAATGTGTACCGCAAGCTGCAAGGTCACTGGATTATCGAGATGTCGGAGATGATCGCCACCGCAAACGCCAAGAGCATTGAGGAAATCAAGTCTTTTTTGAGCCGACAGAAGGAGGTCTATAAAATCCCATACGAAACCCACCCGGAGGACAGGCTGCGGCAATGCGTGTTCGGCGGCACTTCCAACGCCCTGGACTTCCTGCCCCTTGACCGTTCCGGCAACCGGCGCTTTCTGCCGGTCATGGTGTACCCGGAACAGGCGGAAGTTCATATTCTGGACGATGAAGCCGCTTCCAGAGCCTACATGGAGCAGCTATGGGCGGAAGCCATGACCATTTACCGCAGCGGGGATTTTAAGCTGTCTTTCAGCCCCGAAATGGTGCGCTATCTCAAAGAACACCAGCGGGATTTCATGCCGGAGGACACCAAGGCCGGGATGATCCAAGCCTACCTTGACCGCTACACCGGCAGCATGGTGTGTTCCAAGCAGCTTTTCCGGGAAGCCCTGAACCACTCCTTTGACGAGCCGAAACAATGGGAAATCCGGGAGGTCAACGACATTATGAACCATTGTGTCACAGGCTGGCACTACTTTTCCAATCCCCGGATGTTCCCGGAATACGGCAGGCAGAAGGGCTGGGAGCGTGAAGCCCCGGCAACGGATACCAGCAACGGAGCCGAAAAAATCCCGGAGGGATTTGTGGAGGTCACAGAGCAGATGGAGCTTCCTTTCTGAAAATCCCACCCCGTTGCCGACTTTGTTGCACTCCCGTTGCCGGGCTGGTTGCCGGGGAAAGCCCCGTAGCTGCGGGCTTTTTCCCCTATCAGCAACCAAAGCAACAGAAAAATAAAAGAAAATATAAATTGTAACCAAACCGCCAGACAGAGATGGTTTTGAGGTTTTTTGAAGCCCGTTGCCGGACTTCGTTGCCGACCTTCTCCTTGTCTGGCTATTCTATTATGGAGGACAACTGCCTATGGCAAAAACGAAAACAGAGATTCATGTTACCACAGTTTTTGACGGCGAGCTGGACGCAGCGGATGTCTTTGTGAGCCTGATTGCCCAAAAATATGGGCAGAATACCGGTAAGGAAAATCTTGCGAAAACACAAGATTTAGGGTATAATAAAGACGAGGTTCAGAAGAACCGTGTTCCGTCTGGATTGTGCGGGTAAACGGTTATGATGAACGGATATGAATACACAGGCATGGACGCAATTCTGGCGGGCAGCTTCCGGGCGGCCATCTATTGCAGGCTTTCCAAAGATGATGACCTTGACGGGGAGAGCGCCAGTATTGCCAACCAGCGGGATATGCTGGAAAGCTACTGCGAAAAGCAGGGATGGGAGGTTGTGGCAGTCTATCAGGACGATGGCTACACGGGGCTGAATATGGAGCGTCCCGACCTGAAACGGATGTTAAAAGCCATCGAGCGCAGGCAGATAAATCTTGTGATAACGAAAGATTTATCGAGGTTGGGTCGAAATTACTTGCAGACCGGCACACTGATCGAGGACTTCTTCCCCCGTCACGGCGTCCGCTATATCGCCATGAATGACGGTATCGACACCATGCGGGACAACAACGACATTGCGCCGTTCAAGAACATCCTGAATGAGATGTACAGCAAGGATATTTCCAAGAAGGTACATTCCTCATATCTTCTGAAAGCCCAGCAAGGCCAGTTTACCGGCTGTGTGGCTCCCTTTGGGTATCGGAAAGACCCGGAGGACAAAAACCACCTGCTGGTGGACGAGGAAACCGCCCCCATTGTCCGGCAAATCTTCCTTTGGGCGCTGGAAGGACACGGCCCCAACTTCATCCGGCGCAGGCTGGAAGAACAGAAAGTGCCTTGCCCTACATGGTGGAACCGGGAACGGGGCTTCCGCAATGTCCGCACCAAATGGGAAAAGAAAGACCCGGAAAACGGGCGGTATATGTGGGACTTCTCCGTGATAAAGGACATCCTGATGAATCCCGTTTATACCGGGGCGATAGCTTCCCAAAAGAAGGATTACCGCTTCAAAATCGGCACCATTGGGGAGAAGAAGCCGCAGGACTGGATCGTGGTGGAGGAACGGCACGAACCGTTGATTGACAGCAAGAGTTTTGCCATCGTGCAGGACAAGCTGAAATCCCGCCAGCGTCCCCGGCAGGATGGGGAAACCAGCCTGTTTGCCGGGCTTATCAAGTGCGGCGAGTGCGGCAAGTCGCTGACCATCCGCACCACCCACGCCAAGCACCCGCAGCAGATTTACGCCTGTAAGACCTATGGGGCGTTCGGCAAGAACCATTGCACCCAGCACCGGGTGGAATACGATACCCTTTACCACCTTGTCCTGAACAAAATCCGGGAGTGCGCCAAGGCTGCCCTGACCGATGGGGAAGCCATTGCCGGGAAACTGACCAACACCTGCGAAGCCGAGCAGAAAGGCCAGCGGGAAGCGTTGGAGCGTTCCCTGACAAAAGACGAGGAACGGATTGATGTTCTGGAAAAGATGGTGATGCGGCTCTATGAGGACATGGTTGCCGGACGGATCAGCGAAGCCAACTTCAATCTCATGCTGGACAAGACGCAGAAGGAACAGGTCGAGTTGAAAGAACGGGTTGCACAGGGGCGCAAGAAGCTGGCTGATGAAATGCGGCTGGCAATGGACGCCAAACAATGGGTGGACGCCATTCAGGAATATGCCGACATCACGGAGCTGGACGCAGCCACCCTAAACCGCCTGATTAAAGAAATCGTTGTCCATGAACACATCGACAGCGATAAGACACGACACATTTCTATCGAAATTCACTTCAATCTCAAACCCATCCCGGAGGTGGAACAGGTCAAAGGATGACCTGTTCCCGCCGGGGCGGTTCTAAAACAATTCCATATATTTTTTGACACGCCGCCGCCCGCCATCGAGCAAGGTTTTACTCCTAATTAGGGATAAAACAGCTTATGGCGGGCGGCGGCGTTGCCCTTATCGGCATGACCCTTGTACCGCTGCTTTCCGGCTTGTTCGGTTAAGAAGCGCGGGTAAAGGCTTATGCAGAGCATACTTGACGCGATTAACGAATGGATAAAGGAAATCCTCATAGGAGCCATAAACGGTAATCTGTCAACTATGTTCGGGGACGTAAACGAGAAAGTCGGCACTATCGCCGCAGAGGTAGGGCAGACCCCGCAAGGGTGGAACGCAAATATATTCTCCATGATACAGACCCTTAGTGAGAATGTAATCGTACCCATTGCGGGGCTTGTCATTACCTACGTCCTATGCTATGAGCTTATCAGCATGGTAACGGAAAAGAACAATATGCACGACGTTGACACTTCCATGTTCTTCAAGTGGGTGTTCAAGGCGTTTGTGGCAGTCTACCTTGTGACGCACACCTTTGACATCACTATGGCGGTGTTCGATATGGCGCAGCACGTTGTTTCCGGCGCGGCGGGGGTAATCGGCGGCAGCACAGAGATTGATGTTGCCGCCGCCCTTGCTTCCATGCAGGACGGGCTTGACGCTATGGAAATCCCCGAACTGCTCTTACTTGTCATGGAAACAAGCCTTGTGAGCTTGTGCATGAAAATCATGTCCGTACTGATAACCGTTATCCTCTACGGGCGCATGATAGAGATTTACCTTTACTGTTCGGTATCGCCTATCCCGTTTGCAACAATGACGAACCGGGAATGGGGGCAGATAGGAAACAACTACCTCAAATCCCTGTTCGCTATCGGTTTTCAAGGCTTCCTCATTATGATATGCGTCGGCATTTACGCGGTTCTGGTAAACAACATGATAATAGCGGACAATCTGCACAGCGCGATATTCTCCCTTGCAGCCTATACCGTTATCCTCTGTTTCTCCCTGTTCAAATCCGGCGCACTGGCGAAGTCGATATTCTCCGCGCATTAGCGGCGTGTCAAGGGCAGGGTGGAGATTTTCAGAGCGAAGCGGCGAAAATACGACCCGACCTTGACGCGGATAACCCCCATATAATACGGGCGGGCAAAGGGCATAGATTGACCTTTGCCTTGATTACCCTTATGGGAAGTTACAGCAACACCAAACCCAGAGAAAGGAGGTTTTCACTTGGCGTATGTACCCGTACCCAAAGACTTATCCAAAGTCAAGACAAAAGTAGCGTTCAACCTTACCAAACGGCAGATTGTATGTTTTGCGGCGGCTCTCCTGTTCGGCTTGCCGCTTTTCTTTCTGCTCAAAGACAGCACAGGCACAAGCCTTGCGTCTATGGCTATGATTGCCGTCATGCTGCCCTGTTTCCTCTTTGCCATGTATGAGAAGCATGGACAGCCCCTTGAAGTGGTGGTGAAGAACATCATTCAGACGAAATTCATAGCCCCCAAAGAACGACCATACAGGACAGACAACTTTTATTCCGTCTTAGAACGGCAGAGAAAACTTGAAAAGGAGGTATCAGCGATTGCAAAAGGAAACACGAAGAAACAGCGCGGCGGGAAGCGCAAAGCCTAACCCGCCCCGCAAGCTCACCCGCGCCGAGAAAAAGCAGATTGCGGAAATCATCAGACAGGCAAAGGGCGACGGGAAAGCGCACACCGCGCAGCAGACAATCCCTTATATCCAGATGTACCCGGACGGTATCTGCAAGGTTACGGGACGGAAATACTCAAAGACCGTCGCCTTTGAAGATATTAACTATCAGCTTGCACAGGCAGACGACAAGACCGCCATTTTTGAGAACTGGTGCGACTTCCTCAACTACTTTGACGCTTCCGTTTCGGTGCAGCTCTCTTTCATCAATCAGGGGACGCAGCGCGGCGAAGCGGAAAAGGCGGTCAATATCCCGGCACAGGAGGACGCTTTCAATTCTATCCGCACAGAATACCGGGATATGCTGAAAAACCAGCTTGCAAAGGGCAACAACGGGCTTGTCAAAGCAAAATATATCACCTTTGCCATTGAAGCCGACAGTCTGGGCGCGGCGAAATCCCGCCTTGCCCGTATCGAAACGGACGTACTCAACAACTTTAAGCTCTTGGGCGTGTCTGCCCGCCCCATGACAGGCTATGAACGCCTTAAAATGCTGCATGGCATTTTCCACCCGGAGGGCGGGCAGTTTGCCTTTGATTTTTCATGGCTTGCCCCGTCCGGGCTTTCCACAAAGGACTTTATCGCCCCGTCCTCTTTCCGTTTTGGCGAGGGGCGGTATTTCCGCATGGGGCGCAAAATCGGCGCGGTTTCATTCCTTGAAATCCTTGCGCCGGAATTAAACGACCGTATCTTATCTGACATTCTGGACTTGGAAACGGGCGTTATCGTCAATCTGCATATCCACAGTATCGACCAGACCGAAGCCATAAAGACAATCAAGCGGAAAATCACCGACCTTGACAAAATGAAAATCGAAGAACAGAAAAAAGCGGTACGCAGCGGCTACGACATGGATATAATCCCGTCCGACCTTGCCACTTTCGGCAGCGAAGCGAAGAACCTCTTACAGGACTTGCAGAGCCGGAATGAAAGAATGTTCCTCTTGACGTTCCTTGTGGTGAACATGGCAGACACAAAAAGGAAACTGGAAAATGACGTATTCGCGGCGGCGGGCATTGCACAGAAGAACAACTGCGCCTTAACCCGCCTTGACTACCAACAGGAAGCGGGGCTTATGTCCTCTGTACCGCTTGGGGAGAACCTTATCCCCATTCAAAGAGGGCTTACCACGTCAAGCACCGCTATCTTTATCCCCTTTATCACGCAGGAGCTTTTTCAGACGGGCGCGGCTTTGTATTACGGCTTAAACGCCCTGTCTAACAACATGATACTCTGCGACCGCAAGCAGCTAAAGAACCCCAACGGCTTAATCTTGGGTACGCCGGGAAGCGGGAAATCCTTTGCCGCCAAACGGGAAATGACAAACGCTTTCCTCATTACCGACGACGACATAATTATCTGCGACCCGGAAGCAGAGTATTTTTCCCTTGTGCAGCGGCTTGACGGGCAAGTGATACGGTTATCGCCTACGGGCAAGGGCATTGACGGGAAGCCCCAGTATGTGAACCCTATGGATATTAACCTCAATTACAGCGAGGACGACAGCCCCCTTGCGCTGAAATCCGACTTTATCCTCTCCCTCTGCGAGCTTGTCATAGGCGGCAAGGAGGGCTTGCAGCCCGTCGATAAGACCGTCATTGACCGCGCTGTTAGGAACGTGTACCGCCCTTTCCTTGCAGACCCCGACCCGGAGAAAATGCCTATCTTGGGCGACCTCTACAACGAGCTTTTGAAGCAGCCGGAGCCGGAAGCGGCGCGTATCGCGGCGGCGTTGGAGCTTTATGTTTCCGGGAGCCTTAACGTCTTTAACCACAGGACGAATGTAGAGCTTTCAAACCGCCTTGTCTGCTTTGACATCAAGCAGCTTGGGAAGCAGCTCAAAAAATTAGGTATGCTCATTGTGCAGGACCAGGTATGGAACCGCGTCACCGTCAACCGGGCAGAAAGGAAATCCACCCGGTATTTTATGGACGAATTTCATCTTCTCTTGAAAGAGGAACAGACCGCCGCCTATTCCGTTGAAATCTGGAAGCGTTTCAGAAAATGGGGCGGCATACCCACAGCAATCACGCAGAACGTCAAAGATTTGCTTGCTTCCCGCGAAGTGGAGAATATCTTTGAAAACTCTGATTTTGTCCTCATGCTCAATCAGGCGGCGGGCGACCGGGCTATCCTTGCAAAGCAGCTCAACATCTCCCCGCAGCAGATGAAGTATGTCACCCACACCGAAGCGGGCGAGGGGCTTATCTTCTACGGGAACGTGGTGCTGCCCTTTGTAGACCGCTTCCCGAAAGACACCGAGCTTTACCGGGTAATGACGACGAAGCCGGAGGAAGTGGGCGAAGCATGAACGGGCTGAAAACTGACACAATCATCAACCGGGACGCGCTCTATGCCTTGCGGGAGCTTCCAGAGGAAAGCGTACACTGTTGCGTCACAAGCCCGCCCTACTATGCGCTTAGGGATTACGGGCTTGATATGCAGATTGGGCGGGAGGACACGCCGGAGCAGTACATTGACAGGCTGACCGAGGTTTTCCGCGAGCTGCGCCGGGTACTGCGTTCTGACGGTACGCTCTGGCTGAATATCGCGGACACCTACTGCGGCACAGGAAATAAAGGCTACCATGCAGACCCGAAGAACCCGAAAGGCAGAAACGGACAGCAGATTGCAAGAAACAACCGCGTTTCCGGCTGCAAACAAAAGGACTTAATCGGTATCCCTTGGCTTTTAGCCTTTGCCCTACGCGCTGACGGGTGGTATTTACGGAGCGACATTATCTGGCAGAAAGAAAACCCCATGCCGGAGAGCGTGAAAGACCGCCCTACCCGCTGCTATGAACATATCTTTCTGCTTACGAAGTCAAAGAAGTATTTTTATGACGCAGCCGCCATAGCCGAGCCGTTAGCCCCCACAACGGCGGCGCGGTACCGCACCGGGCGCAGCGCGGGACAGAAATATGCGGACGAAGTACCCGGACAGGGGAACGTACAGGGGCTTAACCGGGCGCGAAGCGGCAGCTACTACGACGAAGCCCTCATGCCGACCATGCGGAACAGGCGGGACGTGTGGCTTATCAATACCGTTCCCTACAAGGGCGGGCATTTCGCCGCGTTCCCGCCAAAACTTGCCGAAACCTGTATCAAGGCGGGCTGTCCGAAAGGCGGCGTTGTGCTTGACCCCTTTTTCGGCAGCGGCACGACGGGGGCAGCCGCAAAGCAGCTTGACAGGCATTATATAGGCATTGAGATAAACGCCGAGTATTGCGCCCTTGCAAGGGCGCGGATTGGAGGGACAGACACATAAAACAATATAAGGCGCGTGAAAAAGTCACGCAGAAAATGACCCGCGAGGGGGCTGTCGAGGTAAACGCCGCTACCGGGAAAAAGAAACGTATCAGCAAGCGGATAAGGGACGCGGACTTTGCAAAGACCGAAGCCCCACCGCAGCCGGAACAGGCAGCGCAGCCCCTACCGGGCGGCGCAACTTCCCCGCCCTTAACCGACACGCCGCCGCTTCCCCATGCGCCGGGGGCAGAACGGGAACAGGACACCGCAGCAGCCGAGCGCGTCTTGGAACGTATCGACGGGGCGCGTACCAGAAAGGCGAGCAAAAAGGCGGCGAGGAAAGCACAGGCAGAAGCCACAGCAAAAGAAAAATCTTCCCGCTTGCAGTTTACCGACGAGGAACGGGCAACGCCGGAGCTTGAAAGGTATATCCGAAAATCGGACAAAGCAGCCGACCGTCTGGACGCGGCAAAGGCGGCTATCCCCAAAGAAAAGAAACTTGTACGGGAGCGCACCTTTGATGAAGCCACCGGGAAAGGCAAGACCCGCCTACATTTTGAGGAACAGGAAAAGCCCATAGGAAAGAATAAGCCCCACAATAACCCGCTATCCCGCCCCGCACAGGAAGCGGGTATTTTCGTCCACAACAAGATACATTCCGTTGAAAAGGACAATTCCGGCGTTGAGGGGGCGCACAAATCCGAAGAACTGGCAGAGCGCGGCGCAAAGTACGGGGCGCGGAAAGTCAAGGAGGGCTACCACAGCCACAAGCTCAAACCCTACCGGGCGGCGGCAAAGGCAGAGAAAGCGGCGTTCAAGGCGAATGTGGATTTTCAGTACCATAAAGCCCTGCATGACAATCCGCAGATTGCGGGCAATCCCCTTTCCCGCTTCATGCAGAAGCAGCAAATCAAGCGGCAGTATGCAAAGTCGGCAAGGAAAGGCGGCGCAAAAACGGCGCAGAAAGCCGCAGAGAACACCCGCAAGGCGGCAAAAAAGACCGCCGAGGAAACAAAAAAGGCAATCGCTTTTGTAGGGCGGCACCCGGCGGGCGTATGTATCGCCGTTGCCGCGCTACTCTTATTCATCATGGTATCGGCGGGGCTTTCCTCTTGCGGTTCCATGTTCTCCGGCTTGATGAACGGCATACTTGGGACTTCCTACACGTCGGAGGACAGCGACCTTGTGGCGACGGAGAACAATTACGCCGCAAAGGAAAACGAGCTTCAGCAGCAGATTGACAATATCGAAAGCACCCACCCCGGCTATGACGAATACCGCTATGACCTTGACAGTATCGGGCATAACCCCCATGAGTTAGCGTCCTACCTCACCGCCCTTTTACAGACCTACACCCCGCAGAGCGCACAGGCAGAGCTAAATCGCGTCTTTGCCATGCAGTACACTTTGACGCTGACAGAAGAAACGGAAATCCGCTACCGCACAGAAACAAGCACAGACCCGGAAACAGGGGAAACGACCACCGAGGAAGTACCCTACGAGTACCATATCCTCAACGTGAAGCTGACGAACAAGCCCATTTCCGAGATTGCGGAGGAACTTCTAACGCCACAGCAGCTTGAAATGTACCGCGTCTATCTGGAAACAAGCGGAAACAAACCGCTGATTTTCGGCGGCGGCTCCCCCGATATGGGCGCGTCCGAGGATTTAAGCGGCGTACAGCTTGTAAACGGCACACGCCCCGGCAACACCGCCGTTGTAGACCTTGCGAAGCGGCAAGTCGGCAACGTGGGCGGGCGACCCTTTTGGAGCTGGTACGGATTTAACAGCCGCGTGGAATGGTGCGCCTGTTTCGTTTCATGGTGCTACAATCAAGCCGGAAAGAGCGAGCCGCGCTTTGCCGGGTGCCAGTCACAGGGCGTACCCTGGTTCCAGTCACGCGGGCAATGGGGCGCGAGGGGCTATGAGAATATCGCCCCCGGCGACGCTATCTTTTTCGACTGGGACGGGGACGGGAGCGCAGACCATGTGGGGCTTGTTATCGGAACGGACGGGGAGCGCGTCTATACCGTCGAGGGCAATTCCGGCGACGCCTGCAAGATAAAGAGCTACCCCGTCAATTACTCCTGTATCAAAGGCTATGGGCTGATGAACTGGAATTAACATATTTTTGAGCAAAGAAAGGAGAAATTTATTGATGGCTATGAACAAAATTGAACGTATCGACAAAGAGATTGCAAAGACCCGCGAGAAAATCACCGAGTACCAGAACAGATTAAGGGGGCTTGAAGCGCAGAAAACCGAAGCGGAAAACCTGCAAATCGTACAGCTTGTGCGCTCCATGCGCCTTTCCCCGCATGAGCTTTCCGCTATGCTTTCCGGCGGCGGTATTCCGGGCATGGAAGCCGCGCCGGGCTACCCCGCAGAACCCGCAGACCACGACACCGAAGAAATGGAGGACACCGAGAATGAATAAGAAAATCCTTAGAACCTTGACCGCACTCTGCGCCGCCCTCATGCTGACGGGCGGCTTTTCCGTCACCGCCTTTGCACAGACCCCGGAGGGACAGGACGCGACCGACGACAGCGGCGTTGTCTATGAGGAACCCGAAAAGGAAGAACCCCTTACCCCGGACGGGAACGCGACCCTTGTAGACGATTTCGGCGGCAACAAGCAGCTTATCACAGTGACGACCAAAAACGGCAATTACTTTTATATCCTTATCGACCGGGACGACGAGGGCGAGGACACCGTACATTTCCTTAATCAAGTGGACGAAGCCGACCTTATGGCACTCATGGAGGACGGAAGCACCGAAGCAGCCCCGCCCGCCGTTTGCAGTTGCACCGATAAATGCGAAGCCGGAAAGGTAAATGTGAGCTGCCCTGTCTGCAAGGACAACATGACCGCTTGCAGCGGCAAGGAAGCGGAGCCGGAAACCGAGAAACCAACAGAGCAGCCCAAAGAGAAAGGCAATACAGGCGGGCTTGTGCTTTTCCTTGTCGTGGCACTTCTTGGCGGCGGGGGCGCGTTCTATTATTTTAAGTTTATGAAGCCAAAGCAGAACGTCAAGGGCGACACCGACCTTGAAGATTTCGATTTTGACGATTACGACGAGGACGAGGGGGACGGGCTTTCTGATGAAGAACAGGAGGACGAGGAAGCATGACGCTTTTTACCGAAAACCCTTTAGAAAAAATGATGGTACAAAGACCCACCGGGCGGCGTGACAGTGCGCCGCCCGTTCCAAAATCCCCGGCGTGTATGCGTTGCCCTTATAAGGCGCAATCCCCCTGTATCGGCTATTGTCTGAAACAGGCACAGGAGAAGAAGCACACCGCGCCGGAACGCTGAAAGGAGGATTTTTTCATGGCATTTAGACTTGTGATTGCAGAAAAGCCGAGCGTGGCGCAGACTATCGCCGCCGCGCTTGGCATTAAGGGGAAACAGGACGGGTATATCGAGGGCGGCGGCTACCTCATTTCATGGTGCGTCGGGCATTTGGTACAGCTTGCGGAAGCTGCCGCCTACGGGGAGCAATATAAAAAATGGAGTTTTGACAGCTTACCCATTCTGCCGGAGGAATGGCAGTACGCCGTTGACCCGGACAAGGGGAAGCAATTCAAAACCATTAAAGAGCTTATGCACCGCGCCGACGTTTCCGAAGTGGTAAATGCGTGTGACGCGGGGCGCGAGGGTGAATTGATTTTCCGCTTTGTCTACGAAGTGGCGGGCTGCAAGAAGCCCATGCGCCGCTTGTGGATTTCTTCAATGGAGGACGGGGCGATTAAGGCGGGCTTTGCTTCCCTCAAAGACGGGCGGGACTATGGCGCGCTCTTTGCGTCCGCCCTCTGCCGCGCAAAGGCTGACTGGCTTATCGGCATTAACGCCACCCGGCTTTTCTCCTGCCTGTATGGAAAGACCTTGAACGTGGGGCGCGTCCAGACCCCGACCTTAAAAATGCTCACCGACCGGGACGCGGCTATCTCCCATTTCCAGAAAGAAAAATATTATCATGTTCGCCTTGATTTATCCGGCGCGGACGCGGCAAGCGAAAGGATTTCGGACAAGGCAGAAGCCGACGCGCTGAAAGGGGCTTGCGAAGCGGGAAAGGCGGTATGCGTTTCCCTTACCAGAGAGAAGAAAACCGCAGCCCCGCCAAAGCTCTTTGACCTTACCTCTTTGCAGCGGGAAACGAACCGCATTTTCGGTTACACCGCAAAGCAGACCCTTGACCTTGCACAATCCCTTTATGAAAAGCGGCTCCTTACTTATCCGAGGACGGACAGCAGCTTTCTTACTGACGACATGGGCGGCACCGCAGCGGACATTATCGCGCTGCTTTGCGAAAAGCTCCCCTTTATGGCGGGCGCGGACTTCACGCCGGAGATTGCAAAGGTATTAGACAGCAAGAAAGTATCAGACCACCACGCAATCATTCCCACTATGGAGCTTGCAAAGGCTGACCCGGACGCGCTGCCGGAAAGCGAGAAGAATATCCTTACCCTTGCGGGGGCGCGTCTGCTTTTTGCCACCGCCGAGCCGCATATTTATGAAGCGGTTACGGCGGTTTTCTCATGCGCCGGGACAGACTTCACCGCAAGGGGAAAGACCGTACTTGCGGAGGGTTGGAAAGAGCTTGAACGCAGATACCGGGCGACGCTGAAAGATAAGCCCGAAGCAGAGGACGGGGAAAATGAGGGCGTGACGCTGCCGGAGCTTTCCGAGGGACAGAACTTTCCTAACCCCGCCGCAAAAGTAACGGAGCATACCACAACGCCGCCGAAGCCCCACAGCGAAGCGTCGCTTCTCTCTGCTATGGAGCGAGCCGGGAACGGGGACACCGACCCGGACGCGGAACGCCGGGGGCTTGGCACTCCCGCCACCCGCGCCGCCGTCATTGAAAAACTGGTAAAGGGCGGCTTTGCAGAGCGCAAGGGGAAGCAGCTTATCCCCACGCAGAACGGAGCCGCCCTTATATCAGTCTTGCCGGATATGCTCACTTCCCCGCAGCTTACCGCAGAATGGGAAAACAATCTGACGCAGATAGCAAAGGGAGCCGCAGACCCCGGCGAATTTCTGTCCGGCATTGAAGCTATGGCGCGGGAGCTTGTGCAGACACACGCCGCAGCACTGGACGGGAAAAAGGATTTGTTCCGGGAGGAAAAGCCCTCTGTCGGCAAATGCCCCCGTTGCGGTTCCCCCGTCCATGAGGGGAAGAAAAACTATTATTGCAGCAACAAAGAATGTGCCTTTGTCATGTGGAAGAATGACCGCTTTTTCGAGGAACGCAAGACCGCTTTTTCCGCGAAGATTGCCGCCGCGCTCCTTAAATCCGGCAAAGTGAATGTGAAGAAGCTCTATTCCCCGAAAACAGGCAAGACCTATGACGGAACTATCGTTCTGGCTGACACTGGCGGGAAATACGTCAACTACCGTATCGAAGTACAGAAGAACTAAAAACTTGAATAGCAAGCATAGGAAGCGGGTACCCACTTCCGTAAATCCCTGTCCTGCCGCTGACGCGCCGGACGGGGATTTTGCTTGTTGGGAAGTTTCCCAAACCCTCTAAAAAAATGAAAAAATTGTTGGCATAACGCACAGCCCACCGTAGTACGGGGCGAACCCCAAAAGCGCGGCGGTGCGCCGCCATTTCAGAAAGGAGCGAATGAATGGAAAAGAAAAAAGGTTACTCCATGTTTGAGCGTGACAAGTTAGACCCGGCTGACAGTATGCGGATAGAGCGAAATATTTATTTTGAGGAACAGACCGCTGACCTTTCCGGGCTTACCGCCCTGCCCTTAGAACAGTTACAGGCATTGCGGGAAGAATACGCGGCGGCTGAACAGGCAGCTTTTGAAGCCTTGCAAGAACAGGCGGCGGCATGGGACGAACAGGCGGGAAAGACCCTTGCCATTGACAAAGCCATTGAGTATGTGAGGACACCCGAAGCTACGCATACCGCGAACCAGTGGGAAGCTACGGACTACGGGAAGCACATCAGCAACCGCGTCTACCAAATGCGCTACCACATATCCGAGAATACCCGGTATGACAGGGAAAAAGAGAAATCCATTCCCTATTCGTGGACGCTTTCATGGAGTATTTACACCAACAGCCCCCACAATTACGGACAGGCAAAAATCGCCGGACAGGAAAGGAAAGTCTTTGCAGACAAGGCAGCTATGGAAAAATATCTGAATGGGCGTATCAAAGCCTATCAGCATTTATTCACCGAGGTATCGCCGCCTATCCCGCCAGAGTATGCAGAGCATTTCAAAGTAAACGGGCAGCTTTTACCGGGCTATGCTATCGAGGGCGAGGAACGGGCGCAGCCTACCGCTGAAAAAGCAGCCCCCACCACAGCAGAGCCGCCACAGGACACCGAACAGAGAAAGGAGCGTGAAACCATAAACGAGCAGTTTTCAATTCTTATCGACAGCCGCAGCCGCTTTGAAACAGGCAAACCGGGCGGCGTGTGGCTTCCCATGCCGACCACAACAGAGCAGCTTCATGCGGCTATGGAAAGCGTCGGCATTACCGCAGACAATCCGCAGGATTTTTTCATCAACGGGTATTCTTCTACGGAGGACTGCCCCTTTGACTTGCCGCTTTCCGTTATCCAAAGCGCAAGCATGGACGAGCTGAATTATTTTGGAAAACTTCTGGAAATGCAGAGTGACGGGGACAAGGATAAATTTGCGGCGGCGGTTACACATGGCGAGTATGCCGGAAGCATGAAAGACCTTATCAACCTTGCACAAAACCTTGACTGTTACTGGCTCTATCCCACTGTCCGCAGCGAAGAAGATTACGGTTATTATCTTATCGACGAACTGGACGAGCTGGAGCTTCCCGAAGAAGCAAAGAAATATTTCAAGTATGAAGAATACGGGCGGGACGCAGTTAGCAAGGATAAGGGGCAGTTTACCGAACAGGGCTATATCTATAACAATCAGAACACCTTTACCGAATGGTATCGGGGAACGGAAAACGAGATACCCAAAGAATACCGCGTTATGAGCTTCCCACAGCCGGAACGCGGCGGACAGGACAAGACCTTTATGGACGCAGCCGCCACAGAGCAGACCGCCCGAACCGCCGCAGAGCAGCCACAGGAGCCGCACCCGGTTATCCCTATCGTGCTGACAGCCGGGAAGCCCGCCGAGAAATTAAAAGAGATTACCGACCGTCTGGAACAGGGCATTACGGAACTCTTTGACAGCGAGCGTTACAAGGAATATCTGAAAGTCATGTCAAAATTCCATAATTACAGCTTCCGAAACACCGTCCTTATCGCCATGCAGAAGCCGGACGCTTCCCTTTTGGCGGGCTTTTCCGCTTGGAAGAACAACTTTGAGCGAAATGTGATGAGAGGGCAAAAGGGAATTAAAATCATTGCCCCGTCGCCCTATAAAATCAAACAGGAAATGCAGAAAATCGACCCGCACACGCAGAAGCCCATAATCGGCAAGGACGGAAAGCCCGTCACCGAGGAAAAGGAAATCACCATACCCGCCTACAAGGTGGTATCCGTCTTTGACGTTTCCCAGACCGAGGGAAAGGAACTGCCGGACATTGCCGTTGACGAACTGACAGGCGACGTTGACCGCTATAAGGACTTTTTCGCAGCCCTTGAAAAGACTTCCCCCGTTCCTATCGCCTTTGAGAATATCGAGGGCGGCTCTCATGGCTACTACCACTTGGAGGACAAGCGCATTGCTATCAACGAGGGCATGAGCGAATTACAGACCTTAAAGACCGCCATTCACGAAATCGCCCATGCGAAGCTGCACGACATTGACCTCAACGCGCCAAAGGACGAGCAACCCCGCGTTGACCGCCGCACCCGCGAAGTCGAAGCGGAAAGCGTCGCCTATACCGTCTGCCAACATTACGGGCTTGACACGTCGGACTATTCTTTCGGCTATGTCGCCGGGTGGAGCAGCGGGCGGGAGCTGTCCGAGCTGAAAAGCTCCCTTGAAACGATACGCAGCGCAGCCGCCGAGATTATCAATTCCATAGACGCGAATTTTGCGGAGCTGCAAAAGGCACAGGACAAGGAGCAGACCGCCGGACAGGAGCAGCCCACCAGAGAGGGACAAGAAGCCGCGCCACAGCCGGAAGCCCCGAAAAAAGCAGATACAGCCGGGAAAGAAAAGCCGGAAGCAGCCCCGAAAGAAGCCTTTACCCCGGAAACGATTTACAGAGTGCGCCGGAACCCTTACAGCGACAGCCGGGAAAACAGCCACCTCTTGCAAGCCTATGTGACACAGGAGAACGGGCGGGCGAAAATGGGCGACGTGCTTTATACGGGAACGCCGGAGAAATGCCGCGAGCTTATGGGGCAGCTCAAAAGCGGCGAGCTGACCGAGGGCGACGTAAAGCAGCTTTACGCAAAGGCACAGGAAACGGCGCAGACCACCGGACAGGACAAGGACACCTTTTCCATTTACCAGATAAAGGGCGGGGACGAAACAAGGGACTTCCGCTTTGAGCCTTACGACCGCCTGCAGGCGGCGGGAAATGTGGTTGATAAAGCGAACTATGAGCTTGTCTATTCCGCGCCCCTTGCGCCGGAAACTTCCCTTGAAGATATTTATACCCGCTTCAATATCGACCACCCAAAAGATTTTAAGGGACACAGCCTTTCCGTTTCGGACGTGGTAGTGCTTCATCAGAACGGACAGGACACCGCGCATTACGTTGACAGCGTAGGCTTCCGGCAAGTGCCGGAGTTTTTACAGGAGCAGAAGCAGCTTACCCCGGACGAGCTGACAACGGGCGAAACAATCCAGACACCGAGGGGGACTTTCCATGTGACCGCCATGAGCCGGGAGCAGATAGAAGCCGCCGGATATGGCTTTCACCACCAGTCGGACGACGGAAAGTATCTGATTATGGGGAACGGGACGCGGGCGTTTGCTGTTGCCGCAGAGCAGCCGGAAAAGGCAAACCCCTTGAAGCATATCGAGGACACCGTAGAGCAGAACGACAACAACTTTGACGGTATCATCAACAACACCCCTACCGTTGACGAACTGGAAGCAAAGGTTAAGGCGGGAGAAACAATTTCCCTTGTTGACCTGGCTAACGCGGTCAAAGCCGACAAAGAGCGCGGCAAGGAAGCGAAGCCGGAAAAGAAGCCCTCTATCCGGGCGCAGCTTAGGGCTGACAAGGAAAAGGCGCAGAAGAAAAACGCAAAGCAGAAATTACAGGATTTGGAAAGGAGCTGACCCATGCCGAAACAGAGTAAATTTGAGAACGTGGATTTGTTCGCTTCCCTCAATGCGGTTATGAAGCAGAACACAGGCTTTTACCAGAGCGACTTGGAGATTGACAAGGAGATTATCGCAAAGGCGGCGGCAAGCCCCCGCAAGGAGGACAAGACCCTTTTGTGGTTCTGCCGCCCGTCCGGGACGCATTGCTTCCGGGAGCGCGACGTTTTCCTCAAAGACACCGCGCCCCACAACACATGGCGTTTCTACATGGAGCAGACGAGCGACCGCGTCCTTGCCTATGCAATCGAGCTAACGGGGACGGAGCGCGGGAAAATCAAGGGCAATCTGTACGAACTGGACTACGCTAAACATTATGAGCGCGTCAAGGAAAAGGAGCTGCCCGCCGATACGGTGAAGCTGATTTATGAGCATGGGGAACGGGAGATACCCGCCGGACAGTTTTTCAACGGCAATCCCGATTATGAGCTTGGAAAGTTTGAACGCTTTGAAGCCGTACCCAACGACCCGGACGCGCTGCAATCGCTCTTACAGGAAGAACGGCGCAGCCGGGAGCAGCTTCCGCCGGGGGATTTCAAGGCGCATATCGCCGCATTGCGGGACGGGCTGATTGAAACGGAAGCGCGGCGCATTGTACGGGAAATGAAGCGGCACGACACGCCGAACAGCCCCAACAAGACCCATTTCATGGTAGAGCTTTCCCCGGCGTTCATGCAGCTTGCAGCCACAAAGGACACTGACCGCCTTTTCTCCATGCTGCCCTACAAGACCCTTGCCTTTTCCAAAATCGAGGGCAGACATGGGACGTATGCGCTGATTGACAAGGGGGAGAACCGGGACAGGAAGATAAGGAAGCCCCGCCCCTCTATCCGGGCGCAGCTTAAAGCAGACAAGGCAAAGACCGCCCCGAAAAAGGCGGCGGCAAAAACAAAAAATCACGATATGGAGGTATGAGCATGATTAGACTGACTGTTGAAGAAACAAACCTTTTGAGCATTTACAACGAGGGCGGCAAGCGGGCTTTGATTGAGAATGTCAACGCCGCGCTGCCCTACATGGACGCGGATATGCGGGAGCTTGCAAAGCGCACCCTTTCCAAAGTGGACGCTTTGACCGAAGCGGAATTTGCAGAGCTTCCCATTTACGCCGCTGATGAAGTATGAACGGGGTTAAGCGGCTGACGCCGCCCCAGAGCCGGAAAGTCAACGCCCTTGTGCGCCGGACGTGCTGCAATTATGATAACGGGAACTGTATCTTACTGGACGACGGGGACGAGTGCGTTTGTCCGCAGCTCATTTCCTATTCGCTTCTCTGCAAGTGGTTCCGGGCTGCGGTGCTTCCCGCCGACAGGCTACTCTATGCGGAGCTTTACCAGACAGGGGACAAGAAGAAGTGTACCGAGTGCGGCGCGTTCTTTGCGTCAACCTCTAACAGTGTCAAATACTGCCCCGTCTGCCGGAAGCGTATCACCCGCAGACAAGCTGCCGAGCGCATGAGGAAAAGACGCACCCCTGTTACGCAGTAGGTGCGGAAAATCCCTTGATTTACAGGGCTTTCCGGGCGTGAAAATCGGATAGGCGATACTTTATACCTTTACCCCCGAAAATGGCGTTCTACTGCGTAACATTCACGAAAACAGCACCCATAAAAAGACAGGGCGCGGAAGTCATATACTGGCTTCCGCGCCCTGTTCTTTTTTTGCCTATCTGACATTTCCCTTTTCCATTTCTTCAAGCGGGAACTGCGGGAGGGCTTCTATCAGCTTCTTTGTGATAGACTGGCGCATATCTTCGTTGATTTCCTGTTTCGTGCTTCCGTCTGGCTGTCTGACCGCTACCGTCGATAGCCTGTCGATTTCGTCCTTGTAGCAATCCACGACTTTCTCCACCGCCCATTTCTCCCCGGCAACGGCGGCGCGTATGGTTTCATATTCCGGCATTTTCTGGTTTTCCATGCTCAACGCTCCTCTGCTTTTTGATAGCCCTATCATAGCACAGCGGCGGGGATTTTGCTATCCTTATCCGCGTTCTGTTTCCTTTTCCCGTTCCGGCTGTCTGTCTGCCTGTAAAATGCTGTCAATGTTCTGCTTGATAATATCATATTCCCGGACTTTCTTTTTCAATTTTCCATAGTCGGCGTAAAGGGCTTCTTTCTGCGCTTGGAGGGCTTCATACTCCGATTGCAGCGCGGCGAGGTTCGGGAGCTTCGCAATGCCCGCCGCTTTCAGTGACCTTACGGCGGCTTCATGGAGGATAATTGCCTGTTCCTGTCCGGCGCGGTACTTCTCCCTGTTCCTTGCCTTGCGGTATGCGTCATAGACAGGCTTTGTCTTTTGATAGGTGGAAACATTCTTGATAAGCACCGCCATTTCCGCAAGCCGCTTTTCGGCGTTCTTCAATGCGTCTGCCGCCTGTCCGCTTTCCGCTGCCATTTCCTCAATCCGGCTGACTAAATCCGCGTACTGCTCAATCTTATGTTCCGTCAAGAAATTCATTGTTTTAGCTGCCTGTTTCAGATTGTGGATTTTCGCCCACTGTTCATAGCCCTTACTCTGCGCTGCCTTGATACTGTTCTCAATGTCGATAAGCAGCGACACGCCGCGCTGCTCTCTGGGAGCTTTCGCCACCTTTGTCCGTCTGCCCGCTATCCGTTCCCTTACGGCTTCCTCTGTATAGTCTGCGCCGAGGGTTTTAAGGCGGGTGAAGCGTTCCTGTCCGGGGGCGCGGCATGATACATATTTCCCCGGCTTTATCTCATAGCCCGCCGCCTGTAACCGCGTTAGCAATTCCTCAAAACTGGAAACTTGGGGGATAAGCGCGTCAACAGTGGTTTTCAGCTTGCCTTTCCAACTTGTACCCGTCTTTTCTGCCTGGTACTCCGCATAGCTCTTTCCCTTGCTGCCCTTGCCGGGGACGACAACGGACAAGCCATTTTCCCGGCACAGCTTGTCGCTCATGTTCCGTATGCCGTAATAGCTCCTTTTGTTGGAATTGTATTTATGGTGGTCTACAAAGTTCACCGCGCAAAAAATGATATGGTTATGGACGTGTCCTTTGTCAATGTGCGTCGTGAGTACATACTCATGCTGCCCCTTTGTTACCGCGTCGGCAAGCTGCTTTCCGATTTCATGGGCTTTCTGATAATCGACTTCCCCCGGCTCAAAGGACTGTATCAGATGAAAGGCTAAATTGTTCCCCTTTTGGAGTGCTTGCGACAGGGTATATTCAAACTCAATATCTGCCGTTTCATAGGAGCAACCGAAAGAGGACACAAGCATTTTCCCGTCCGTCTTGTCCGGGTTTTCGATATAGTCAAGGGCTTTGCTTAGAGTGCTTTTAATAGGCTTAATCTTTGTAACCGCCATATCTCCGCAAGCACCCCCTTTATTTCCTCTATGTCCTCTTGGTATGCGTTCCCCGTCGCGTTTACGCGGCGTGCTATCTGGTTGACGTTGACACCGATTTTCTGTATCTCTGCGGTCATAGCCTTTATATCGGCGTGGTCTATCTGAATGATATACCCGTCAATGGCAATCTTCCGCAGATACGCCGCCATGTTCCGGGTGGGTACGAGCTTCATTTTTTCCAGTATTAAATCCCGTTCCGCTTCCGTCACTCTGAATTTGATTTGCACTGTCCTTTTGCGTCCGTCCATGTGTTCGCTCCTTTCCTTTCCGTTCCGAGGGTTTGGGACACTTCCCAACAAGCAATTTTCAACCGACGCGCCGCAGCGCGGGAGGGCGAAAATACGGAAGTGGTACCCGCTTCCTATGCTTGCTACGAATGTTTTTATCCTTTAGGCTCTTATCACCTACTACGGAGAAAAAGCGATTTTGCCAAACTTACGCAAAAGAAAAACGCTGCAACCTCAAAAAAGATTACAACGCTTTCTAAATCCTGTTCAGTTTTAAGTCGGACATTCCTATTCGCCCTCTTTTTCGACTTCGGAAATCTCCTTTGCCGTTGCGGTTACAATCCGTATGCCTGTATCGCTCATACCGTCAAGAAGCGCGTCAAGCTGCCGCCGCTGCGTGTTCTTCTCCGGCGGCGTTTCTAAAAGGAATTGGTCTACGGATATATGGTAACGCTGTATCAGCTCAAAGAATATCTGTAAACTTGGGTGCTGCCCCTTGTTCTCAATGTTCGCAAGGTAGCGCGGCGAGATAAACATTTCGTCGCCTACTTTCTTGCGGCTCTCCTTGCATCCCTCACGCGCTGCCTTTATCGCTGCCCCAAAAGCCTTAAAGTCGTATCGTGGTACTGGTCTTTTTGCCATAGTTATTCACCCTATTACATTTTACTGTTCCCCTTTCTTCTTGGATATGTCTACGTAGTTCTATCAGTTAGCCAAAATAATTCATATATATATATGTTGACAACAAGCTGCTTTTGTATATAATATTATATAAAAGGGGGGGAATGTTTATGTTACATAGCATGCGTATTCGATAAGCATTGAAATCAAAAAAGATTTTTCCCATTTTCAATATGGGCTTTTTTGTCATGCTTATTTTGCGTATGCTATACAACAAAACTAACGACGTATAGACATAGTATAAAAACTATGCCTTAATTTTGTTGTAGTATTATATGTATAAATGCAGGTCAATGCTCATGTTGAGAATTGACCTGCATTTTTTTGCGCAAAAGGAGAAATATTATGCTTGAAAAATATTGGATAAAATGTCCAATTTGTAACGGAAAGACGAGGGTTCAAGTATTTTATAATACGGTATTAAGAAATTTTCCTCTTTTCTGCCCTAAATGTAAATTAACGCATATCGTTGATGTTGAAAAACTAGAAATCATAATCAAAAACTCTGAAAAACAAACTTTTTAATTTTGAAAAGGAAGGATATTTAAATGAAACACTTACCTAAAAGTACACCTACGGAAATATTGAATGACCCATACGGATTTACTTACAAAGAAATGTCGGAAGTAATTGGAGAGGATAAAGCAAGAGCCTTATATACGGAATTGTATAAACAGCCATTTCACAAAGAAAATCTATCAATATCAACAAAAAAAGTCTATAAAAGTAGCGATACTGAAAAGTATGTTTATGAATTGAAAGATAACAGGTATATTGAAACGGTTTTTATTAAACGGCGAGATGGTGGGACTGTTTGCGTAAGTACGCAAGTTGGTTGTTCTGTTGGCTGTATTTTTTGTGAGTCCGGACGCAATGGTTTTGTTCGTAATCTAACACCGTCTGAAATTGTGCAGCAGGTTGTATTGATACGTCAAAAAGTAAATCGTATCGTTTTTATGGGAATGGGAGAACCTTTATTCAATTACGACAACTTGATTGCAGCAATCCATATTCTTCGAGATAGAAATGGACTTAACTTTCCAACCGACGGCATTACCGTATCAACAGTTGGTCCAGTTAATCAATTAAAAAAATTGCGCGAAGAACATCTAAAAATTCAGTTGACAATATCTTTACATGCAGCAACACAGGCTGCGAGAAACTGTATCATTCCTCATATGCACATGTACGCTATTGAAGATGTTGTTAAGCAAGCATTGTCCTATTCTCAAAGGCATAATCGAAAAGTGGTATTTGCGTATTTGCTTTTACCAGGTATAAATGACCGTTCCTCAGATATAAGGCAACTTGCAAAATGGTTTAAGGGCAAAAATGTTATGATTAACGTGCTGCAATACAACCCGACGAGTAATTCAAAAATTAGAGCACCACAAAAACAAGAAATGGTTGCGTTCAAACATCAATTAGAGCAAACAGGACTTGAAGTTACCATGAGAGTTTCTCATGGTAGAGAGATTAAAGCAGCTTGTGGACAGTTAGCTAATACATATAATAAAGCCAAAAAACAACAGAAATAATTTAATTAAAAGAGCCAGACGCACAGACGCAGAGCCGATAATATGCAGTTTGAAATACTGCTGTTATCGGCTCTTTTTTGATTTTAATTTGTGCCCCTAATAACCATATTGGAGCAAAATCAGAACTGTTGCTTGTCGTTCTTTGATTTCCGCAGCAGCTTTGAAAAATCAAAGCCGCCGTTTCTTTTTATCTTCTAATGAAATGACGCGGTATCACTGTTGAAATCGGCGGCTAAAGGAGGTAGCCGCCATGAAGCAAAAAGCATATCGACAAAATCCGACAGTTATTGACTTATCAAAAAAAGCCCGCCCACCACCGGGGGAAACTACGCTTATATATATGAACTGTCTAATCATCTGGATACTGCTTACAATGCCTATGCGCCCGTCCGGGCTTTTCGGACGGGCGCATTTTGTACGTTCAAAAAATTTTTGAAGAAATTTCAAAAAATCTTCGGCGTTTTTGAAAAACGCCGTATTGCCCCGCGAAAAGGGGGGAAGCACCACCAACTTTCCAACGAGAAAGGAGGTGAGAATGTGGAACCTAATAGCAGGGAGTTTTACAAACAGTGTGCTTTTCAGAAGTTTTGTAATACGGTATTGCACAATGAAGCTTGCGACACCCATAGAGAACTTCGCAGACACAAGGCAAAGGAAGTGACCTTTTCCGACATGACCTTAGACGAAGCGCGGCAGCTTCATACGTTTGATGAATATTTCAAACGTGAAGCCGCCGAAACCGTCTTTGAGAAAGCCGGGAAGAAAATCACGCCAAAGCTGCTTCTTGAAGCAATCCGTACTTTGCCGGAAGAAAAGCGCAAAGCCATATTGCTGTATTACTTCGAGGGAATGAACGATACCGAGATTGCGGAGCTGTTCAACACGTCGAGAAGCACGATACAGTACAGGCGGACAAGCTCTTTTGAGAAATTAAGAAAATATCTGGAGGAAAATGCTGATGAATGGGACGAATGGTAACGAACCCGGCTACCCGGAAAATGCCCTTGTTCCTTATCCTGTCATTGTGGCAGCGACAAAGGGCGACCCGGACGCCATGAAGATTGTCTTGCAGCATTTCAGCGGCTACATAGCCCGCCTCTCCATGCGGAAGCTGTACGACGAGCGCGGGAACGTCTATTTTGGCGTAGACCACGACATTCGGGAACGGCTGCAAGCAAAACTGATGATGGCTGTCCTCACCTTTAAGGCAGAGGAATAAACCGCAGCGGCGGCGGGACGCTTTCTCTCTCCCCCTTTTCCGTTCCGCTGCTGACGCGGCAGCAAAGCCATTCTGAACCTTGACAAAGAAAGCGGCGCAAGATAACGGCGGCGCAGCATAGGGCAAATCGGATACGTTCCTTTTGCGCCGAGCCATACGGCGGGTGCGCCATGACGCTATCCGGGTGAGGTTATCCCCGCCCGGACAGCCGAGCGACCAACACCGCGCCGGAAAGCAAGTGTAGCGGCTTGCGGGCGACGACACGCAGAATATACAATGATACTTCCTTACAGCCACAGTCCGAGCGTTAAGAGCGTCGCAGGCAATGGGTAGGGCGGCATGAGAACCATGCCGGGGTGAAATTCCCATGAGGTTATGCTAATAACCGTCCGATTAAAGCCTTTGTTTTATTGAATAGTGGACTTGCTGCTATTCATAGACTATATTATATGTTTGCGAAAGAAAGGGGGATTTTCTTTGACGCAAAACCAAACGCCCGTTACCACAACGGAGCATAAAATAGGAAAAGTTACTTACCTTGTATGTTCGTCCGCAAGTGAACGCGCAACGGACACACTGGATAAAAAGATAAAAAAACTCATTCGCAAAGACATGGAACTGAACCCCGCAAACGCCCGGAAATAGGGCGTTTCTTCACATTTTATACATGACACAGGCAGCGGTATGTGGTATAATATAGACAGTACAAATACCATGCTTGTCTGTCGTCGGAAAGGAGGACAAAATGTTACAGACAGACAAGATTACCGCTTTATATTGCAGATTGAGCCAGGAAGATATGCAAGCCGGGGAAAGCGAGAGCATACAGAACCAAAAACTGATTTTACAAAAGTATGCTGACGAACACCACTTTTTCAACACGCGCTTTTTCGTAGACGACGGATTTTCCGGCGTGAGCTTTGAGCGTGAGGGGCTTCAAGCCATGCTGCATGAGGTTGAAGCCGGGAACGTGGCGACCGTCATAACAAAAGACCTTTCCCGTCTGGGACGTAATTATCTGAAAACCGGGGAGCTGATAGAGATTGTCTTTCCCGAATATGAAGTGCGCTACATTGCCATTAACGACGGTGTAGACACAGCAAGGGAAGATAACGAGTTTACCCCTCTGCGGAACTGGTTCAACGAGTTTTACGCCCGCGACACCTCAAAGAAAATCCGGGCTGTCAAACAGGCAAAGGCGCAGAAAGGCGAGCGCGTCAACGGCGAAGCTCCTTACGGCTACCTTATCGACCCGGATAACCGCAATCATCTGATACCCGACCCGGAAACGGCGCACGTCGTAAAACAGATTTTTGCAATGTATGTACGGGGCGACCGTATGTGTGAAATCCAGAACTGGCTGCGGGACAATGAAATACTGACCGTCGGGGAACTGCGCTACCGCAGGACAGGGAGCAAACGCCACCCCCGCCCACAGCTCAACGCATGGTACAACTGGCCGGATAAGACGCTGTACGACATTC
The DNA here is from genome assembly GCF_020736365.1 of Clostridium sp. M62/1. Taxonomy (NCBI): domain Bacteria; kingdom Bacillati; phylum Bacillota; class Clostridia; order Eubacteriales; family Clostridiaceae; genus Clostridium; species Clostridium sp. M62/1. Next base: position 2,564,370 of record NZ_CP085988.1, read on the forward strand.
TGACAAGGAAAGAATATTTAGGGCATACCATAACCGGGAAAACCTACAAGGTATCTTATAAGTCGAAAAAGACGAAAAAGAACCCGGAGGAAAAAAGGTATTTCTTCCCCAACACTCACGAACCTTTGATTGATGAAGAAACCTTTGAACTTGCACAGAAGCGGATTGCCACCCGGCAACGCCCGACAAAGGTTGATGAAATTGACCTGTTTTCCGGGCTGCTCTTTTGCGGGGACTGCGGCTACAAAATGTATGCAGTACGCGGAGCCGGGACGCTTGAACGGAAACACGCCTACACTTGCGGCAACTACCGCAACCGGGCAAGAAATGATATGCTCTGCACTACGCATTATATCCGCAAAAGCGTATTGAAAGAACTTGTCCTTGCAGACTTGCAGCGAGTAACGTCTTATGTGAAAGAGCATGAACAGGAGTTTATCGAAACAGCCAACGAGTGCAGCGCAAAGGCAGTACAAAAGACGCTGACACAGCAGCGGAAAGAGCTTGACAAGGCGCAGAACCGTATTAACGAGCTGAACATCTTATTCCGCAAGCTCTACGAGGACAACGCTTTAGGGAAACTTTCAGATGAACAATTTGCTTTTCTGACTTCCGGCTATGATGAAGAAAAAAAGACGCTGACCCGGAGGATTGCGGAGCTGTCACAGGAAATCGACAACGCCACCGAGCGCAGCGCGGACGTAAAAAGGTTTGTCGCACTGGTACGCAGATACACAGCGATTGAAGAACTGACCTACGAAAACGTCCATGAATTTATTGACCGTATTCTTATTCACGAACTGGATAAGGAAACGAACACCCGCAAAATCGAAATCTTTTATAGCTTTGTCGGCAGAGTTGATACAGGTGACAAGCCTACCGAAAGTATCTCCTATTTCAGACAGATAGGAGCCGACGTAAAGAGTTATGCTATCTAACATACATCAAAAAGAGGTAAGATAACACCCTCTGCAAAAAAGGTATCGTTATCTTACCTCAACAAAGTTCGTCCCCGACCAGCCATCGTCCACATACTCACCGACTACATGAAGTCCCTGTTCCTTTGCGTACTGTTGCAGGATTGTCCGCTGTGTTTCAATGCTTACGCTGTCACCATAGTTTTCATCGTCCCGGCTCAATCTCATATAAAGCGCCGTGTTGTAAATCGTAGTATTGTAAGGTTGTTTCACCGTTAAAAATCCTCCTTCTTAAAGAAACAACCCACGCTTACAATACTTTTGCTCTATGGCAATTATATCATAAGCGTGGGCGTGTTATCAATGATGGGCTATCAGGTTGAAGCGGCTTTTTCTGCGGTATGCCGCACCACATCTACAATCAGATCACCGAGGGGCTTCCCGCCTGCGGCGAAGTGTTCGGAGATTTTTATACGGTTGTTCCCACATACAAAATACTGCGTGCCGTTCTCTGCTTGTATGACCTGCCCTGTCCGGGGCGTAAAAATATCGCTTTCGCTTTTTGCCATCCAGTGTCCTCCATATTCAGTTTTCAAGGTACAATGCCGCACAGGGGCGGCGAAAATTTCTGCTTATATCTATCACCTTTCCTTTACTGTGTGCCGCTGTTGCCGTTTCACCTGCGCCAGCACTTCCGGCGGGATACGGTCAACGAAATTGCGGAGATTGTGTAATTCGCTTTCCAGCGTTGCCCGTTCCATGCGGTCTTTCATCTTGCCTTGCTCACTGGCCTTTGCCCTTGCTTCCAGCTTTTTGTTTTCTTCCAGCAGGTCATTGATTGTGACCTTGTACTTTTTCAACTGCCCGGAGAAGTTCTCCATCTGCGGGAACCACTTTTTCAGCATGAAGAGGGCTTCCTCTTTTTTCTTTCCGGCGTTCAGCGGGTTAATGCCGTCAAGGGCGGCTTCAATGGCTCTGGCCTGTTTGGAGAGGGAAACCGCCTGTTTGAAAAGCCGGGTGGGGATATGCTTCCGGCCTGTCTTGCTGGCACTCTCCCCACGCTCCAAGTCGGGATATTTCACCACCATATAGGCGTGAAAATCGTCCTGCCACTTCGTCAGGTTTGCCCGGTTGCCGATAATCTCCTTTGCACACAGGCGGTTGTCCTTTGTCAGCGGAACAAAGGTCAAATGCAGGTGGGGCGTTTTCTCGTCCATGTGTACCACCGCCGACACGATATTTTCCCGTCCTACCCGGCCAATGAGGAAATCTGCCGCCCTTTGGAAGAACGCCTGTATCTCCTTTGGAGATTTCCCCTTGAAAAACTCCGGGCTGGCGGTTATCAGCGTATCGACAAACCGTGTGCTGTCCTTGCGGGTTCGGCATCCGGCCTGCTCGATACGGCTCTGAATGAAGTGGTAATAGCGTCCCTCCGGCTTGACGATATGGAAATTGTATTTGCTCCGGCTTGTGTCAATGTCGGGGTTACTGGCGTATTGTTCTTTCTGCCTTTCGTGATGGGCTTCCAGCGGCCTTGCCGGGTTGCCCTTGTGCTTCTCAAACCGCAAAATTGCGTGTTGTGCCATTCTGCTCCTTTCCCCATTCCTTTCCTATCCTGGGTTTTCCACAGGGAAAATCCTGCCAGAATTATCTCTGATACGATAGGAATGGAATGGATATAAATAAATCATTTTAATCTTTGTATTTCTATATACCGTCCGGTTTTCGTACTTTAGGGGGGCGGTTTCCGTACTTCAAGGGTACGGTTTTCAGTCCTCCGGCGTACCAGAACGGGATTTCTTGAAGTCGGTGTTTGGAACCGCTTCATAGGATTTTGGAAAAATGCGGTTGGGTTTTCCACAGCCCTGCTTCTGGATCTCCACCAGTCCGGCGTATTGCAGTTCCCGCAGGGTGTTCACCGCTTTCTGCCGCCCACAGTGGAGCAGGTCAACCACTTCGCAGATAGGGTAATACAGGAAAATCCGTCCGCAGTCATCCGCCCACCCATTCTTGCGGGATAACTCTGTCCGGCGCAGGATAAAGGTGTACAGAACCTTTGCCTCGTTAGACAGGGGCTTGAATGTGGGGGCTTCAAAGAGAAAATTCGGGAGCCGGGTGAAGCTGAACGCCTTTTCCGGCTGATGAATGTAAATCGTGTTTGTCATATCGTGTTTTGTGGACGGTTAGAAGCCCGTTTTCCGGGGCGGGCGATACTTTATACCACCTGCCCCGGTTTGGGGCTTGCGGAGCCTAATAAATCAAGGCTTTTTTCGCTCCTAACTGTCCACAGCAGACCTCCTTTTCCGTTCACTTTCTGTTTTCTGCCGCCTGTGAACTCTGGCGGCACAGCCGGGGCAGTATTTTGCCCGGTTGGATTTGGGGACGAACACACCGCCGCAGACCACACAGCGTTTCAAGTCCTTATCCCGGAAAATCTCCGCTTCCAGCGTCCCGTCCAGCGGCAAGACCGCCCAGCGGAACCACTTACAGCAGACCGAGAAAGAAACTGTCTGCGGGCAGGTGCAGGTGTCCCCATCATCAAGGACAATGCAGTTGCCGTCCTCACAGCAACAGCACTCCTGGCGTATCAGGCTGGCCGCCTGTTTCCTTTGCGCCGGTGTCATGCGGTAAAGGGAACCGTCCGGCCTGCGTTCCAGCGGCGGCAAGTCTTTATAGGGGTTATCTCTCATGCGTTCCCTCCATTTTGCTTTCCGTTGCCGTTCTCCCCGAAAAGGTTTCTTGCCCCATGCCTGCGGCGTGTTCCCAACAGGGGCCCCCGCAAAGTCGTCAGACTTTGTGGGGAGAGGAGCCGCAGCGGAGCGAGTGAGCTTTCGCCCTCTGGCGGAAGCGAATGATACGCAGCTTGCGGCGACGAGGCACGCTCCCCGCAACTTCGGGACAACTTGTCCCGAAGTGACCTCTGGACAAAGTGTCCAGAAGCTGGCTCCTTGCAGTGCTTCCCCAGCCGGGGTATTCCTTTTTGGACGGTCATTCTGTTTTCAAGGTGCTGTCCATCGATGAACTACCCTAAGTCTACACCTAAATGACCGCCCGTCCCGTATATCCGAAAGGTAGGAAATCGGCTTAAAAAACAGGCTATTTCCGTGCTCTCGGAATTATGGTAAAATAAACATAAAAATTGGCTTTCAAGCCATAGGAGGACAATAATCTATGAAAATCGGAATTTTATGTGCGGGTGACGAAGAACTCGCCCCATTTTTGCCCTTGATAAGCAACTGTAAGATAACGGAAAAAGCTATGCTGAAATTCCATGCTGGACAGATTGATAGTGTAGAAGTTGTCGCCCTGTTTTCCGGCGTGTGCAAAGTAAATGCCGCCATAGCCGCTCAGCTTTTGATAGATGTATTTTGCGTGGATATAATTATCAATTCAGGGACAGCGGGCGGTATGGAGCCAGAACTTGAAATATTCGATACAGTTATCTCCACAGAAGTTTGTTACCACGATGTAGCGCCAGACATTTTAACGGAATTTCATCCGTGGATGAATTCTGTGTTTTTTGTGGCAGACCCAAAGCTGATAGATATGTCAAAGTCTGCTGTTGACAAGCTTTCAACTTCTGGAAAGGTAGTTTGGGGCCGTATGGTAACGGGAGAATCGTTTATAACCGATGAGAGCCGGCAAAAAATAAACGATGAATTTGCTCCCTTGACGGTTGACATGGAAACTGCCAGTATCGCTCATGTCTGCTATGCAAATGACATACCGTTTATCGCCATTCGGTGTGTGACCGATACTGAAAAACACAGCGGAGTTGATAATTTTGACGGAAACTGTGCAAAAGCATCAAGTATTGCCAAAGATATTACGGTTGCTTTATTAAGAGAAATCAAAAAGTCGTGGTAAGATTGGATGATATTTTAGAACAGAGGACAGAGGGGGGGAGAGTATGGCCCTAACTATTCAAGAACGACTAAAAGACCTGCGTGTGGAGCGTGGCTTGACGCTGGAACAGCTTGCGGAACAGACGCACCTCTCCAAATCTGCGCTTGGCAGCTATGAAGCGGACGAGTATAAGGACATCAGCCACTATGCCCTTATTGAGTTAGCAAAGTTTTACGAAGTGACTGTTGATTATCTGCTGGGCCGTTCCCAAACAAAAAATCACCCAAACGCCGATCTTGCAGACCTGCGTTTGAGCGACGATATGATTGAACTATTGAAAAGCGGGCGGGTGGACAATTCCCTCTTGTGTGAACTGGCGACCCACCCGGATTTTCCCCGGCTCATGGCCGACCTTGAAATCTATGTGAACGGCGTAGCGGGAAAGCAGGTGCAGAGCGCAAACGCCATTGTGGACGCTGTGAGTGCAACGATTATGAAACAACACAATCCCGGCTTGACTGACCCACAGCTGCGACAGCTTATCGCCGCCCATATTGACGATGACAGCTTTTGCCGCTATGTGATACAGCAGGACATAAACAAGATAGCCTTCGACCTGCGGGAAGCCCACAAGGACGATTTTTTCAGCGTCCCGGAGGACAATCCTCTGGAAGATTTTTTGCAGACCGCAGAGGAAACCACCAGAGAGGACAGCGACCCGGAGCAGGCGGCTATGGCATTTATCTGTAAGCGGCTCAAGCTGAACTATGGGAAACTGTCAGAGGAAGAAAAGAAGTGGTTGAAAAAGATTGCACAGAAATCGGATTTGCTGAAAAATCCAAAGCCGCAGCGGGGACGCAAGTAAGAGAATAATAAATCAGATTATATGGAGGTATTGGTTATGAAAAAGTGGTTACTGATAATTTCAGCGACTGTTATTTGCGTTGCTGCCGCTTTTTTATATTTCTTTAGTTTAACTCCCAAAGGAGATACCATTACCAGCAGAGAAAGCATATTGAACACCGCAATTTCAAAAGGGAATGAATGGACTATCGCAAAAGAACTGGAACTTGGCGGTTATATCGTGAGTGGAGCATACAGTACAGATAATAAATCTACACTTGCTATCTTTGAACCAACAGGAAATGGAGACTACAAATTTAGTACATCAACAAACCGAAATAGTGATGAGATTATTGTCGGTGGCGTTGCAATAAACGGAGAATGGTATGATTTAATTTGGTTTAATGGTGCTAAAACAGAGTATGCTGAAATCACTTATACAATAAATGGACAAGTGCAAGATACATTGAGATACAACACAGATGATATGGATATTATCTCAATTAAAAACCCAGAAAAAGAGTATTCCATTCATGTGGCTTACTATGACAATGATGGAAATAAATACGAATAAATTGTTTTTCATCGAGAAAATAGCAAAGCCAGCCGAGCCAGTCAACGGTCAAGATGAACGGCGCATTTCATGCGCCGCCGTTGACAGTCCCGCCCGTCTTTGCTAAAGGGTAATCAAGGCGGGAAAGCCCTAAAATGGCTTCACACCTATTTCAATAATTGGAGGAGATAAAAATGAGATCAGAAAAGGAAGTTTATGATATTGTTTTGAATTTTGCAAAAACAGACAAACGCATTCGCATGGTTACTTTGGAAGGATCTAGAACAAATACAAATATTCCGCCTGATGATTTTCAGGATTTTGATATTACTTTTTTTGTTACGGATATGGACAGCTTCACAAGTGATGATAAATGGCTAGATATATTTGGTGAAAGGTTGATTCTGCAAAAGCCGGAAGATATGGAATTATTTCCAGCTGTAGAAAAGGGATTTTCATATTTAATGCTGTTTACTGATGATGTTAAGATAGATTTAACTTTGCTGCCGCTGGAACTGATAGACGAGTATTTTACATGGGATAAACTGGTAAAGTTACTGTTGGATAAAGACAACCGTATCGTAAAGCCGCCAATACCAACGGATATAGACTACCACTTGCAGAAGCCTACTCAAAGAATGTTTGACGATTGCTGTAATGAATTTTGGAATACTACAACATATGTAGTAAAGGGCTTATGCCGCAAAGAAATTCTTTTTGCTATTGACCATATGAATGATATAGTACGAAAAGAATTGCTTCGCATGATTTCCTGGCTGATTGGTATCAAACAGGGATTTCATTTCAGTTTGGGAAAAAACTATAAATTTATGAAGCAATATGTCCCAGAGGAATTGTGGGAACGACTTATGTCTACTTATAATATGGATTCCTATCCCCATATGTGGGAATCCTTTGAACAATGTATGGCATTGTTCCGGGAGGTTTCGTCAGAAGTGGCATGCCAGTTGGATTACCAGTATCCACTATATGATGAAAAAATCAGTAATTATGTGATTCGGCAAAAGAAAAAATATGGCATTGAAGATGATAACAAATAAAATTTTTTCAATCGAAAAAATTTATTTTGATTATTCAATTTTGAAAAACTGAATACCTCAAAATCAGAAAGAGCGCGGCCAAGCACTTTGAGGGATTGGCCGCCTTGTCCACCCATCCAGCGGGGCGGCGGGCGGCGGTCAAGGCCGGGTGTAACCCCGTTCATTTCAGCCTTGACGGTTGCCCGCTGTCCTGCTACTTTTCCGGGAGTGTGGCCACAACTTCGGGACACTTTGTCCACAAGTCGGAGCGTAGGACGAGGGACGGGGGCTTTCATATACGCCCTGTCTGCTGATGAAACCAGACCTGCGCTTGCGGCTCCACGCCACGCAAGCACAGCCCTGTTTTCTTGCCGCTTCAAATCTTGCCGCTTCAAATGCCCTTGCCCTCCCCGGCGGCAACGGCATTTTCACGACAACGCCGACAGAGCGTATAACACACTACACTTTGCTTCGCAAAGTCGTGTGCCAAATGGGGGCGTTGCCCCCTTTGGAAACCCCCACAAGAAAAGGCGATATGCTACCCCTCCACGGGGCGCATACCGCCTTTTCTTGTTATCCAGCCCTCCGGCTGTATTGGTTGAGCAAAAGTCAGCGTGGGATTGGTGTGGTATCTTTATCTAAGTGAACCCCCTCTGTCATACTCAGTGATGGTTCCCGGTTCGCTTACTCTGACCATGCCAAGGGGGAAGGCCGCACTGTCGAACAGGCGAAGCATCCTGGCCACTCCCTCCTCCTCATTTCGGCCTTTTTCACAGTATTTTTTCAGGAAGGAAAGTCTCACGAACCGCGACGGGGAGGACCAGTCTCCCGGAAGGCCCTTCATGCCGCCCCCTGAGAAGCACTGTTCAAGGCTGTCCCCGTTGATGTGCAGGGTATCATAGTCCAGGTCCCGAAGCCCCGCATAGGTCAGGAGATTCGTCCGATGCCACGGGTAACCTGGACTGTTGGTCATCACTCCCATGGTGTTTCGGTAAATATGAAGCCCTTCCCTATCCGGCTCCACGATCACAGATTCTCCGGTTCGGTCAGCGAACATCCAGTGAAGAGTGGGAACCATTCCTAGCATCGGTGCACCGGACAGGGTAATATTTTCCTGAAGCTCCCTCACCACCTCCTCCACATTCCTGCACCTTCCAAGCAGATAGGTGATCAGAAACGGAGGCTGCACAGGCCTGGTACCGGGACGGCATTCTCTCTCAAAATGGGCAAAGCCCCTGTAGTAGAGCTGTCCCCCCATCAGCCCCTCCTCATTGATCCCCTCATAGAGGGCCGGCGTAGATTTTAACAGCAGGGAGCCGATCCCCACCGCCCCGTAGATGGTTTCCGTTCTGGTGTCCTCCCTGAGTGTGTTCTCAAGGCTCGTCCCATAAGTGTAAAATACCGTTTTCCGTGGGAGAAAGGTCACTCTCGTCCCCTCTGCCAGCCGGTTAAAATCGAGATTTCTTCCCCAGAGGTGCTGTCCATCGGCAGTTTCCCAGCTGAAGGCGCTGCATCCCCCATGGAGGGATGACAGAAATGCTTCGGCTGCTTTCCTGCCCTCCAAACACTCTTTCCCGTCTGCGGACAGAACGCTCCTGTCTGCTCTTTCTGTTTCCGTTTTCTTTTTACTGGTCATGTAATTCCCCCTGCGGCCTTCTTCTGCCGCTGTCTCTCCTATCTCTCCTGTCTTCCTGCTTTTTTCCAGTCTTCTGACGCCCGTGTTCCGGCTTCTTTCATCTGCTGACTTTTTCTGATCATTTGTCTCTGCAGAATTTCTTCTGCTAGTTTCCCCTCTTCTGCCTTATTTTATGCCGTCGTCTGAGCAGGATTTTCCCAGATGGCTCACATCATTGAGGCAGAGGAGCCTTCCCTCTCCTGTCTTCCTGTCATATTCCACTGTGGTGATGCTGGCGTTTTTCACAATGATCTCATTTTTCTCCTGCCTCTTTCGGATCAGCCATAATACCGCAAAGACCAGAATTCCCCCATGGGCTACCAGGGCGACATCTCCCCTGGCCTCCCCGATGATCCGCTCCATGGCTTTGGATATGCGGGCCTGACAGTCCTCCCGCCGCTCCCCTCCTGTAGGAGCATGCTCTGCCGGATTTTTGTCCCAGAGGGCAAAATCTTCAGGGTAGCGCTCTTCAATCTCACTCCATGTCATCCCCTCCCAGAACCCGAAATCCACCTCTCTGAGCCCCTCCTCGGCAATGACAGAAAGTCCCTGCCGCCCTGCCACACATTCAGCCGTCTGATAGGCCCGCTTTAAAGGACTCGCATATACGGCCGTCACCGGGTATCTTTCCATAGCCTCTGCCAGAAGCTCCGCCTGCAGGAGGCCTGTCTCATTTAACGGGATGTCCGTCTTCCCCTGAATTTTCCCTTCACTGTTCCACAAGGTCTGTCCGTGCCGGATCAGATACAGCTTCATCTGCAGGCCTCCTTATTCTCCGCTGACGCTCATAGCGTCCAGGGTCAGCTTCATAATATCCTTGATCTCCTCCACCGTCATCTTCATGCGTGCAGCCAGCTCCTCCACCGTCGCCTCGCGGCCCAGCTCCTCAGCCATTTGGGCAGAGATGTCCTTTAACACATTCACTCTCGCAAGCATCTCCTCCTCGATTTTCTGCTCTGTATCCTGAATATCAAGGGCAGTCTCCAGAGCCTCGCGGATACGTTCCTCCGCCTGTGCCCGGAAATTTCCCCCCTCGTATTCGGAAACCAGAAGCAGAAGGGCCATATTGGCCTCCTGAACCAGATCCCCTGCCGGAAGTCCCCTGTCTCTGTACTCCTCGGAAAGTTCGGCAGCCATGGCCAGGCAGCCCTCAATCAGGCGCTTTTTTGCCCTCTCGTTTCCTGACAGGAGCTCCTCGGAAAGCTCCTCCATCTCATCCTCAGTGCAGGGAATGATGCAGTCCATCTCATCCTGGTACATCTGGTAAAAATCCTTTTCCTCAAAGGCTCTGTCCTCTCTCATGGTATCTCTCCTTTTCTATTCTTTTCTTGCGCATTTCCCGTTGGCTGTTTCTGTCTTTCCTGCGCGTCAGACTCCTGCTTCTACGCATGGAGCCTTCTGATAATCTTAAAAATAACCTCCCCTTCAAACACAAGAGGCTTCGTGTGGGCATAGAATACGATTCCATCCGTAGGCGCAAGGACCTGGCTCACAATCTCCCCTGTTCCGGGATCTATGATCGTGGCCATCACATCGCCGCAGGAAACCTCTGTCCCGGGATTTTTCTCTCTGATGAAGAATCCCGGCGCACTGGTAATCACATTGGCCAGATCTTCCTCTGTGATCACACTGGCAATGTAGCCGCTGTGGCTGTTGTACCGGATGATCCCCATTCTGGTCAGGAAGCGGAGCACCGACGAGGCTGACTGGATAGCCGCCTCCTGATCAATATTCTCCGTCGCCGCCGTGTAGACGGAAAAAGCGCTGGTTCCCTCTAACTGCCAGTTATAGTTGAGGGACGCCGTATCATAAGCCGATGTCCGCTGGATCATCACGTAGGGGAGGCCAAACAGGTTTGCAAGACTGGGGCTGTGATACCCTGTCTCGAGCATTCTCACATGAGGCACAAACTCTCCCACAGAGTACAGACTTGAAAACTGGATTCCATAACTGTAGCCTCTGACTTTCTCAAACAGAGTGCCGGCCAGCCTCTTCGTAGTTTCCCCCTTCTGATCTCCCGGGAACATCCTGTTTACATCGGAATTATCTGTGGGCCAGAAATGGCGGTTTACGTTGACAGACGGCTGGTTTAAGGACGGAATCACAAGTATCTCATTGTCCCCTGCGATTCCTCCCCTGGATTCAATCTCCTTAAGCATTCTGACAAGCTGAGAGCAGATATAAAGCTGCTGGATCTCCGTCCCCCGCATAGGTCCCACAATACAGGCAGCCTTCTGCCCTCCCCGACCGAACCGGTACCCCTTTATCTGATAGTCCTCCCGGCAGGCCCTCTTCATGGAAAAAATAACTTCTGTTCTCATGGCCTCTGCGCCCCCTCCTCATCAAGTATCCTGGCAATCAGGGAGCCTGTCTCCACCACCGGGTAGGCTCTCAGTGTAAACACAAGGCCGCTGCAGGGAGCATAAAAGGTTTCCTCCACCGTTCCGTCGAGGGGGTTCACAATATCTCCCAGCACTTCTCCCCTCCTGATTCGGCTGCCGTGCTCCGCCTTCGGCACAAAAATTCCCGCTCTCTCCGCATTCAGAAGCTCCACCCTGCCATCCAGGGACACTACAGGCTCCCTCGGCTTCACCGTCTCCCCGTCCCAGATTCCCAGGTCCTTCATCAGACAGAAAATACCGTCTGTCAGCTGCATGCAGTAGCTCTCTGTAATCCTCATTCCCACGCCCATCTCCACCACCAGCGTCGGAACTCCAGCCATATTCAGGCTGTGGGCCAGGGTAGATTCCAGCACCGTGGATGCCGGATGTACCCAGACAAATTCCGTGTTCAGCCTTTTTGCATACTGAACCAGGTTTTCGGATGTGCTGGCATTTAAGCGCACCTGTGGAATCTCCCTGATATAAATATTGCTGGCATGAATATCGATGCACATATCGGCACCTTTTATGTCTTCCAGTATGCTAAATGCTATCTGCTCGGCCACGGACCCGTCCTTTTTTCCGGGAAACAAACGGTTCAGATCCATGTCAAAAAGGGGAACAGCTCTCGTAATGGTATCAATCCCCAAAGGATTCAGCGCAGGATAGATCTCCACAATTCCCTTCAGATGTTCCATCCCTTCCCGGATCCTCCTGTTCAGCTCGTAGCAGACATACTGTCCTTCCAGTTCGTCGCCGTGGGTCCCTGTCACAATACAGATCCTCTTCTCTCTGCCTGTGCGCTTTGGCGGTTCTATGACATTTTTTCTGATTATCAGATTTTCCTCCACCGGAAGTCCCAGTGAGATCACTGTCTTTATCATTCTTCTTCACTCCTGCCCGGAACCTGCCTCCTGTCCGGCTCCGGAATTTCATCTTTTCTGTTCACAGTTTCGTATGTTCTTTGAACGTAACCATTTTATCATCTCGCTTATCAGCCCGATGCGGACATTCGCCTTACAGGGCTCCCTGTGCACGCACAAAGCCCTGCAAGGCTCATTTTATCACATTCACCGAAAAATAGAAATATACGGATTTACAAACCAGGACATAGTGTGTTAAAATGAGCTGTATCATTTATAAGGAGAACTAATAATGGATATAAATTACGAATTATACAAAGTATTCTATCACGTGGCCTCGACCCTGAGCTTTTCCGAGGCGTCCAAACAGCTTTTCATCTCTCAGTCTGCTGTCAGCCAGTCCATCAAGGTTCTGGAAAAAAAGCTGAACCAGACGCTGTTTATCAGAAGCACCAAGCGGGTTCAGCTCACGCCTGAGGGGGAGATCCTTCTGAAACACATCGAGCCGGCCATGAACCTGATTAAAAAGGGGGAAAACCAGCTTCTGGAGGCCAACACCCTGAACGGGGGCCAGCTCAGAATCGGAGCCAGCGACACCATCTGCCGCTACTTTCTCGTCCCGTTCCTGAGCCACTTTCACAGCCTCTACCCCAACATCCACATCAAGGTGACAAACCGCACCTCCATCGAGTGCGCAAAGCTCTTAGAAAACGGGCAGGTGGATTTTATCATCACCAACTACCCCAACTCGGCCCTTTCCAATACACAGAACATCAAGATGCTGCGCCCCTTTCACGACGTATTTGCAGCCAATGAGGAATTTTTTCCCCTGAAGGGCAGGAAGCTGAGCCTGGAAGAGCTTCAGACCTATCCGATCCTCATGCTGGACAAAAAAAGCACTACCAGCGAATTTCTCCACAGCATGTTCCAGAAGCATCAGCTTGACCTGGTGCCGGAAATTGAGCTGAGCAGCAATGATCTGCTGATCGATCTGGCAAAAATCGGCCTGGGCATTGCCTTTGTGCCTGATTTCTGCATCCCGTCCTCCGACAGCAGCCTGTTTATCCTGGAGCTTGAGGAGGCTCTTCCGGAGCGTCAGCTCGTGGTGGTGCACAATGAAAGCATTCCCATCTCCCAGGCAGCCAGACAGTTTATGGAGCTATTGGGGGGCCGGGAGCGGGAACAGGAGGAGGCTTAAGGCGCCTCTTCCTCCTGCCGCCTCCAGAAGGCCTCCACTGCCTGTCTCACATTTCTCCTGTTTACGATAAAGTATTCGTCCCACTCTCTCGGAAACAGCTCCTGATAATCCTTTTCCAGGAAGCGGTCATCCAGGAGGGCAATAATCCCTCTGTCATCCATGGTTCGGATCACCCGGCCCGCCGCCTGCAGAACCTTGTTCATGCCCGGGTAGCGGTAGGCGTAGTCAAAGCCGTTTTCATCTCCCTCTTCGAAATACTGTTTTAAAATTTCCTGCTCCACATTTACCTGCGGAAGCCCTGTCCCCACAATTAATGCGCCGATCAGCCTGTCGTTTGTCAGATCAATTCCCTCTGAGAAAATTCCTCCTATTACGCAGAGAGCCGCAAGGCTTCTCTCCCTCTCTCTGGAAAATTCCCCCAGAAATTCTTCCTTGTCTGCCTCTGTCATATGATTCGTCTGCACCAGAAGCTCAAGGTCTGTCCCTCTCTCTCTCAGAACCTCCTCCACATTTTCCATATACTGGTAGGAAGGGAAAAATACCATGTAATTCCCCTGTTTTCCCTCTGCGATGGCCTCGATGTAGTCTGCAATCTTTCCAAACTCGTGTCTGTTTCTCCTGGTGTAGCGGCTGCTCACGTCGCTGGCTGTCAGGATCACCCTGTTCTGCTTTGGAAAAGGCGAATTCACATAGACGGCATAGTCCTCCGGGCAGTTGCTGAGAAGCTCTCTGTAATAGCGGATGGGAAGCATGGTGGCAGAGAAGAATACGGCCGAATTTCCCTGTTCCAGGCATTCTCCCAGATTTTTGATGGGGTTGACACAGAACAGCCGCACAGAAAAGTCTCCGTTCTCCAGAATCCTGGAATAAATCCGGTAGTGCTCGTCCACCCGCTCATAGATATTCAAAAAACTCCTGACCGAAAAGTACAGGTCAAGCACCAGCTCCCGATCCTGAAACTCCCGGTATTCATCCAGAAATTTTTCCATCTCCGAAAAGAGGGAGCCAAGAGCCAGAACGAGAGGGCCTGCATCTGAGAGAAGCTCATACCCGCCGCACTCTCTCTTCATTTCCAACATCAGCCGGTTCACCCGGTCAAGGAGCCTTAAAAGTTTCGGCGAGCGCCCCTTTGTCAGCCTTTTTACAGTCAGAAAGTCCTCCTTCACCACAGCGGCGCTGTACATTTCCCGGGCTCTCCCCACCAGATTATGGGCCTCGTCAATCAGGAAGATATACTCTCCTTTCACGCCCTCGGCAAAATACCTTTTCAGACGCACGTCAGGGTCAAACACGTAATTGTAGTCACAGATAATTCCGTCCACGAAATTGCTGATGTCCAGGCAGAATTCAAAGGGACAGACCTGAAACTCCTCAGCATACCGCAGAACCGTCTCCCTGGTAATCCCAAATTCCCTGTGAATGATCTCATAGACAGCGTCGTTTACCCGATCAAAATGCCCTTTTGCATAGGGGCAGGCATCCGGGTTGCACTCCGGCTTTTCGAGAAAGCACAGCTTATCCTTGGCCGTGATGGTTACAGAGCGAAAATAGAGTCCCTCTTCCCTCAGAATTTCCAGGGCCTCCTGGGCTACTGACCGGGTAATAGTCTTGGCTGTCAGGTAGAACAGCTTGTCCCCGTACCCTTCTCCTATGGCCTTCAGGGCCGGAAAGATCGTGGACAGCGTCTTTCCAATCCCTGTAGGCGCCTGGATAAACAGCTTTTTTTTCCGGCTGACCGTCCTGTACACCGCCACAGCCAGCTCCCTCTGGCCTTCCCTGTAGGGGAAGGGAAACTGAAGCGTCCTCAGCGACTCGTCGCGTCTCAGCCCGTTGTGATAAAGGTACCTGGCCCATTTCACATACTCGTGTATCAGCCCCTTAAACCATTCCTCCAGTTCCTCAAAGGTCTTTACGAACCGAAACCTCCGTATCTCCTCTGTGTCCAGACTGCAGTAGGTCACCTGGACTGCCGCTTCAGAAAGGTTTCTGTCGTTCATGTAAAACCAGGCGTAGCACATGGCCTGAGCCAGATGGACATAGAGCGGCTCCTTCAGCTCCTCCACGTCCATATATACGCCTTTTATCTCATCAATGGTCACTCCTGACGCATCCTCGATAATCCCGTCAGCTCTTCCCTCTATAATAAGTAGAAACCCATCCTCCTCCACCTCAAATTTCAGAGGAACCTCGGCCCGGTACTCCGGCCCCTGCCGCTTCTGTATCTTCCTGTGTATCCTGCTGCCGGCCAGCATGGCCTCCTTCTGCGCGCCTGCCGTCCGCCGATTATCGATATCTCCGGAGCGGAGAACGAACTCCACCAGATTTCGGACAGATACCTTTACCTGCTCTCTCCCCTCACTCATGTATTTCTGTTTCCCCCTCTCCTTAAAACTGCTCACCCACCAAAATTTATCCGCTATTATTATACAGACAAGACGGCGCCGGCGCCACTGGTTTCTTTCTCTCCGATTCCTTCAAAGAAAAAAGGGAAACCGTCCCACTCGACAGTTTCCCCTCTCGGAAAATCCTTCTGCGCAGCCCGCCATGAAGGCAGGGCTGCATCTCTCATTTTTGTCCCGCTGATTAAGCGGCTGTATTTGTGGCTGCCTTTTCCTCAAGGAAAGACTCGAACTCTTCGTTTTCTCCATTATACTCAACGGTAAGAACTCTGGTAAGATCCAGACTTAAAACACCTAAAAGAGATTTTGCATCAATTATAATACGGTTATAGAATACATCAATATCGAAGTCACATCTTGATGCAGCTGCCACAAATTCCTTAGCCTCTTCAACGGTTGGTAACATAATCCGTTTTTGCTTCATAATTATTAACTCCTTTTACGATGATTTCAATCTATAGTATTTTTGGATTTCAACCATTTATACCATGACGCGGCGATTTTTGTCAAATTTTTCCCTCCGCGCCGGAAAATTAACCCGTCGTCTATTTCTTCTCAGGAAAACTGGTTTTTTCTGTTGTTCTTTATGCAAAAAATCATTTTCCTCATCTGATAATAGATCTGATTATCACTAGATGCATATTTTAAATAATTTTTCAGCACAAACATTTGTCTGTTTTTACATTTTTCACAAACTTTTTACATAACCCTGCTTTGCCATTGGCGGCACCTCTCCGGGCAGTTTCCAGCTGCCAGAGACAGGCAGGGCAGTCAAACTCCCTGCGGAGAGTTTCTTTTCCAAAACAAAAAGCGCAAACCAAACTGATTTGCGCCACATTCAAAACAGGGGAAGAGGGATTCGAACCCCCATTAACGGTTTTGGAGACCGTTGCTCTGCCATTGAACTATTCCCCTCTATTCTTTTATTCTGCCGTCGTTTTTTCTTTCCTGCCGTCGACTTCTATATAATAGCATACCCCCTTTACAATGTCAAATGTTTTTTTTATTTTTTTAATCTTTTTTATATTGTATATCAAATTAATACATTTTTCTCCGCCAGCAATGTCTGCCCCCGCCGTCCAGCATTGAGAGACCTTCCGCCAGCATCTGCCCAGGCTGAAGAAGGGAAAGGGCGCCTTCACGCCCCCTGCCAGCCTCGTTTCTCATAGGATCGCCACTGCCTCCTTCACGCTGCTGACGCCAATCAGCCGGATATCGCTCCTCCTCTTCATTTTTTCCAGGCAGATTCTCGGGAGGATGCAGGCCTCAAAGCCCAGCTTCACCGCCTCATTGACCCGCTGTTCTGCCATGGATACAGAGCGCACCTCGCCGGAAAGCCCTACTTCGCCGAACACAACGGTCTTTTCGTCCACCGCTCTGTCCTTGTAGCTGGAAATCAATGCCATCACAATCGCCAGATCCAGGGCCGGCTCATTCATTTTCAGTCCTCCCGCTATATTTACATAGGCATCCATCTGGCCCAAATCGTAGCGGCAGCGCTTTTCCAGCACAGCCATTAGCAGGTTGACACGGTTATAATCCGTGCCCGCAGCAGTTCTTCTGGGCATTCCGAAATTGCTTCTTGTCACAAGGGCCTGAACCTCCAGCATCAGGGGCCTTGTCCCCTCCACCAGACAGGCGGCCACCGCTCCCGAAGCGCCGGCCGGACGGCCCTCCAGCATAAATTCCGAAGGGTTCTTCACCTCCACAAGCCCTTCCTCCCGCATCTCAAACACGCCAATCTCGTTGGTGGAGCCAAACCGGTTTTTCACCCCCCGCAGAATCCTGTAGGACGCGTGGCGATCGCCTTCAAAATAGAGGACCGTATCGACCATATGCTCAAGCACTCTGGGGCCGGCCACCACCCCCTCCTTTGTCACATGGCCCACAATAAACACCGTAATCCCAAGCCCTTTTGCAATCTGCATCAGCACATTCGTGCACTCCCTGACCTGGCTGACGCTTCCCGGTGCCGAAGTGATCTCCTCCAGGTACATGGTCTGAATGGAATCAATGATCACTGTGTCCGGTGCCGTCCTCCTTACCACCTCCTGAATCATTTCCAGATTTGTCTCACATAGAAAGCACAGACTGTCGCTCATCTCCCCTATCCGGCTGGCTCTTATCTTAATCTGCTTTAAGGATTCCTCTCCGGAAATATAGAGCACCTTCTGCCCCCCTGCCGCCAGATTCCGGCATACCTGCAGAAGGAGCGTGGACTTTCCGATTCCGGGATCCCCGCCTACCAGAACCAGAGAGCCCTTCACGATCCCTCCTCCCAGCACCCGGTTCAGCTCCCCGAAGCCTGTGTCGGTCCTCTCCTCTCTCCCCAGCTCAATCTCTGAGAGGCTTTTAGGGCAGACCGCCCCGAGCCCTGACGCTGTACCTGCAAGACCGCTCCTCCCTGCAGGGCTCTTTCCGGACGCAGAGATTCCCTCTCTTCCCAAAATTCCCGCTGCCGCGCCCAGACCTCTCTTTCCCGCACTTTTGGCAGTCTGGAAGGCCACCGGCTCCTCCACCATGGTATTCCACGCACGGCAGGCGGGACACTGTCCCATCCACTTCGCAGACTCATATCCGCACTCACTGCAAAAAAATGCTGTCGCTCTAGCCTTTGCCACTGTTCAATCTCCTTTACTCCTCTTTCCATTCCCTCGGCCGCCTGGCTCCCTCTTGCCTGACAGGCAGATGCCGGCTCATCCCTGGCCCTTTTCTGCACAGCCCTCGCTTACATGGCCGGATACAGGAAACAGATGGAGGCCCTCTGTAAAGGGCCTCCATCCTTCATCTTTGCATCTATGCCAACTGCGCTGCTTTTCACCTCAGAATGCCTGGCGTTCTTTCGTGCAGTATCAGCGCTTCACAACCCTGATCTGGGCTGCTGCTCCCTGATTCAGCTCCACGCTGACCACGAGCTTTCCGCTTAAATTCGTCTTCATTCCTCCCACTGCGGCTCCGTCCACAAATACCTCATACTCGCAGTCATCCTCTAACTGAATCGTTACCTGGGCATCCTTGTCACCCTCCACGCTAAACTCAACGGCTGCGTCGTCCACAGAAAAATGGCTGACAGCGGTTCCCGGAACTGACTCATATACGAACAGTCCGTTTCTCTCAAGCTTGGTGATCTCCTGGCAGGTCTTTACCTTGTACAGATCCCCTCTGTACTCAAAATTGTCCAGCTTTGCCTTGTCTGTCAGCTTGTAATCGCCGAAACTGATGGTGCCGTCATCTTCAATGCGGATTAATTCATTTACTACTGGCATATGTTTGCCCTCCTGGTATTTCTTATGTGCTTGTGTAGAAATTATTCTATCACAGTTCTGTTTAAAAAACCAGACGTTTTTTACTCCTGTCCCGCCTGCATTTCTGTCAAATGTTCTGCAGAGTTTTTCTGAAATCAGACTCTCTCTGCAGAACTATTCTGCTCTATCCAGGCAGCGGCGCTGACGTCCCGGTCTCATTGTTTAATTGCAGACTCTTCGCTCATCCCGAAAACAGCCGTCACCGACGGAGCCGTAAAACTGTGCTGCCTGCGCCCGGCCTGCCGGTACCGCGTTCAGCCGGTATCATGCTCACCTGGTCTGTTCCTCTCCGTCCACGCACCAGCGGCCCTGTTCATTGACCGAGTATCCGTCCGGTGTCGTCAAACCTGCTGCCATAGAACCCATGGGTGAGCCGGAATCAGGATAAAAGTAGTAGCAGTATTCCCGCCCCGAGGCATCCGGGATCCACTGCCAGCCGGTAAGCATTTTTCCTAAGCTTCCGTCTGATACCGGATTCAGGTAATACCAGCGTCCATCCAGATCCTGATACCATCCGACGACCATCTTACCCTCCGAATCGAACCTGAACCAGCCTGACTCTCCATTTCCCTGGTTTGCGTATGGATTGTGAAGGTATCCCCAGCTGTCGCGATACACAGTCTCCCCTGAGGAAAAGCTCCAGGAGCCATCCTCAGCCATCGTCCAGGTCCCTACTACAGCGCTGCTGTCTTGGCTTCTTCCGGATTGTCTGCTTTCAGAGCCTCTGTCTGAGCTGCCCCGGGAATCCCAGACCTCCACGGTGCATGACGCCTCTTTTCCGCCGGCGCGGGCGCGGATCACTGTGGTTCCTCTGCGCAGACCGATGACTGTTCCCTTATCATCCACTGAAGCGATGCCCGGATTGTCTGAGGAAAATACCGGGACAGTCTCCGTATCGCCGCCTTCTATGGAAACCTGAAGAGTCTGGGTGCTTCCCACCCTGAGCCTCATGGTTTCCGGGAAGATCTGAATTCGATCCACCTGATTTTCCTCCACCAGCACTACCTGGCAGGCAGCTGTCTTGGTGGGATCACTGGCGGAGCTGACTTTTACTGTAAGAGTTCCGCTCGCTTTAGGAGTAAACAGCAGAACTTCCTGGCCGCTCTCTGTCATCCGGGTACCGTCTGTTTCCACGTCAAGCTCTGAAAAATCCACGGCGGAAAGGTCACCGGAAAACTCCCACTTCAGCTTATCGTTTTCGTCCTCTACGGGACCGTTATCCCAGGAGAGAAGGCTGGGGCAGAATCTTGCATCATCCATCGTGCCCTCGTCATTCTGATCGAAATAATAGAGCACAGTGCCCTCCTCTGTGATGGGAAGCTGTGTATCAAGGCTGACTGCAGAAGAATAATTAAAATCATACAGGTTGCTTCCATTCAGAAGATAGCTGGATTCCACTGCAGCTGTTGAGCCGAAGGCCCAGCAGGTATTTGTAAACCTCTGATCTCTGACTGGTGTCAGGACACCGGCATCCCGCAGGTCAAATGACTCTGGAAGCATGATGTCCAGTTCTCCGGCCTGTCCAGTCTCCCGCAAGGAGGGTTTCTCCTGTGTCTGAAGAATATGTCCTTCATAGACATAACAGGTTTCCTCATCTTGGCCTAAAAGCACTTCTCCCTCTGTTTCATTTTCTTCAGAAGTATGCTCTGTCATAGGATAATAGACATCCGGGTCTATCTCAAGTTCTGAAATCTGCTCCGTTTTTCCTTCCTCCAAAGACGCATCGTTGCACAGGGCCTTCATGGAAAAATATGCGTAGTAGTTGTTTGATCCATTACCCTCCATGAACCCATTTCCCATGTCAATCCAGTCTTCCCCTTCAGCCGGATCATACAGAAAGCAAATCCTCTCCTGCTTTGGAATATTTGCAATTCCGCTATTGTTCATTACCATTGGCACAGCCAGGGTTTCACTGCCGTCGTTTTCTATTTTCAGAATAATCTCAAATGGCTCTCCCGGCTGCAGCAGGATGGTCTTATCCAGGCGTACGGTATAATATCCGGCATACATCTTGGAGCCGGAGGCGTAAACATTTTCTTCGTTCCATCCTTTGCCGACGTCATCTCCCCGATTGACGGCAATCTCATAGTGAACATTATTGTTCAGGAGATCAAAAGAAACTGCCTTAAGAACATCGGCTGCGTCTTCCTCCGCAGTAAAAACCGTTGAGGTCATCAGCTGATTTGCAGTGGTGGTCCAAATTAACTCTGCGTTATACGGAAGACTTGTAAGCTGATACATTTTATTGTAATTGTCTGCCGTCTCCGTAGCCTCATATGCCCAGGCATTATCGGTGGAAACAAGCCTTCTGTCGCAGTAGGACACATAGTAGTAGCCGTCCTCCCCGGCACTGTCTCCCCAGGAATTCCGGACTATCCATGCTCCGTCCTCCTCTGGGAGCATAGAATTCAGCCATTCTTCCAGCTCTTCCTCTTCGGCGGCTTTCGGCCTCTGCTCAGGCTCTTCATAATCCGCGTCGGAATCCGTAGCTTTCTGAGGGCGGCGGTCATCGTCGTCATCCTCGTGCTCCGGAATTTCCATGTCTGCATTGGAATCTGTGGCTTTCTGAACCCGTGCCTTTTTGGCAGAAGGCTCAGGCTCGGACTCAGGCAGAGCTTTCAGCGCATTGCTGGCTGTTGCATCCGGAAGCAGCTCCACATCCCGGTCGATCACATAGCGGAAATTATCTTTTGAATAATTGTCATCCCATCCTACGATCACTACCTCGTGATTCACCATAGCTATATTTCCCCGGTCAAAATCGTTGGCCAGAGTGTAGACCGGATTCCCGTTGTCGTATCTTAGCAGGTAATACTCCCATCCGTTAAAATAGTAGTTTTCCGGTTTTTCACAGGCCAGCGAACCCCAGTATATTCCAGCTGTCACGCCTCCATAAGTCATAATGGCATTTTTTAAATGCTCCTCCCACCCGGGATTTTCCTCTTCGCTTCCGTCTCCATTGATAAACCGGTACCGCTTCGGAAGGGCAATTCCATTCTGCACATGGATCGCCGGTTCATGCCCGCTTTCATAGACAATCCCCTCCTCCTGGAGATACTTATCATACTCTTCATAAGTTTCCGAGCCCTCCAAATCCCGAATACTATCCATTGGCAGAGCACTCTCCTCCACCGGCCCCAGCCAGGAGGAATAATAGCTCTGAGGCATTGGATAAGTTCCTCCGCTGTTTACTCCTCTTCCTGAATAACTGGGATTCTCCAGTTTCTCCCAAACGATCTGACCTGTATCGGGGTTAGGGACCGAAGTGTAGTAGGGGCTTCTTCCATTCATCTGGTAAGGCGAGTCCGAACCCTGCAGGGCAGCCACCATGTGCAGATCCGAAAAATCCGTCTTTTTTACCGTGGAAGCGGACAGATCCATTTTTTGAATGGAAACCGTAAAAGGCTGGGGCTCTTCCTGTTCTCCCATTGAGAATACCCGAAGAAAATACGTTCCGGCCCGCACTTCTTTTCGGACAAGCCGCTGGCCGTTCTTTCTCTCGGAAATGCCCAGCCTGGACAGAGAGCTGTCCAAAAGCTCCGCACCGTATGGGCTGGAGCTGTCCTCAAAGGTTACCGAAATCGTCAGGTCGCATTTGCTGTCCAGGGAAAAAATATAATATTGCTCCTTATACCCTTCCGGCATTACATCCTCAAAACGGCTGGGAAAACTGACAAAGGAGCTGTTTTGGCTGGAAAGCCCCGCTGTCTCTGTTTCTCCATAGGGCGCCGCTCCCCACGCGCCAAATCCGTTCTGAAGAGTCAGAACCGCCGCCAGAAAAAGTGCCCCAGACTTTTTAAGTTGTCTTAATAGGTGATATCGTTTCATTAATTTTACCGTCCTTTGCGTTCCCCGCTCATTTGTATCTCTGCTATTCCGGAAATCGGCTTAGATATAAATGGCGCTATCTTTTATTTTTCAGCAGTGGTTTCCCCAATTTTCCCAATTACTTCTGTAAGTGCTAATTAGACTCAGATATCTGCTGCAGCTGTTCAGCCTTCTTCTCTGCGGCCGGTGTCCGTCCTTTTCTGCCCGTCCGAGACTTTTGGGAAAAAATGAGTCCGTCTTTCCCCTTCTTCACCGTCACCTCATCCCCGCTCTTAAAAGTACCTGAGAGAATTTCCTCGGACAGCCTGTCTTCAATCAGGGTCTGAATCGTCCTCCTGAGAGGCCTTGCGCCGTACTTCTCGTCATATCCCTTTTCGGCCAGGTAATCTCTGGCACTGCTGTCCACTGTAAGAGCAATGTTCATCTGCTCCTTCGTTCTCTTGGCGATGGAGGCCACCATAATTGCGGCGATAGCCCTGATATTTTCTCTGCTGAGCGGATGGAATACGGTAATGTCATCGATCCTGTTTAAAAACTCCGGCTTAAACAGGCGCTTTACCTCCTCCATCACCCGCTCCTTCATAAATTCATAATTGGCCTTCTCGTCATTTTCCGACGCAAAGCCCAGCCGCTTCGGAGAAATAATATTCTGCGCCCCTGCATTGGAGGTCATAATGAGAATCGTATTCTTAAAGTCAATTTTCCTGCCCTGGGCGTCGGTGATGTGACCGTCGTCGAGTATCTGCAGAAGAATATTGAATACATCCGGGTGTGCCTTTTCAATCTCATCAAAGAGGATCACAGAGTAAGGATTTCTCCTCACCTTTTCACTGAGCTGCCCGCCCTCATCGTAGCCGACATAGCCTGGCGGAGAGCCGATCATCCTGGATACACTGTGCTTTTCCATGTACTCCGACATGTCCACGCGGATCATGGCATGCTCTGTTCCAAACATAGCCTCGCACAGCGCCTTGGACAGCTCTGTCTTTCCCACTCCAGTAGGCCCGAGAAACAGGAAGGAGCCAATAGGCCTCTTTGGATCCTTGAGTCCCACTCTGCCTCTTCGGATAGCCTTGGCCACGGCTGCCACTGCCTCCTCCTGGCCTACCACGCGCTCGTGAAGCACAGACTCCAGTTTCAGAAGCCTTTCTGACTCGCCCTCAGACAGCTTTCTGACAGGGATTTTTGTCCACTCAGAAACCACATCGGCTATCTCATTTTCTCCCACAACCAGCTTTCTCTGGCTCTTTTCCTCCTGCCATTTTTCTCGGAGCTTCTCAATCTGTTCCAGCTTGCTGCTCTGCTCCTTCTTTATCTCCCCTGCCTTCTCGTAGGCCTCCTCCCGAATAGCGTTTTCCTTCTCATCCTCCAGCTTTTTGACTTCTTCCTCCAGATTTTTAATCTCCTCCGGTTCTGTGTAAACAGTCAGCCGGATCTTGGAGGCTGCCTCGTCGATCAGATCGATCGCCTTGTCCGGGAGGAATCTGTCATTGATATACCTGGCGGCCAGCCTGACAGCGGCTCTGAGGGCTTCATCTGTGATCTCCACCTTGTGATGCTCCTCATAGTGGCCGCGCAGCCCTCTCAGAATCGCAAAGGACTCCTCCTCGGTGGGCTCCTCCACCATAACCGGCTGGAACCTTCTCTCAAGAGCGGCATCCTTTTCAATATACTTACGGTACTCCTCCACAGTTGTGGCGCCGATGAGCTGCAGCTCTCCTCTTGCCAGGGAGGGCTTCAGAATGTTGGAGGCATCTATAGCGCCTTCCGCCCCTCCGGCACCGATGATCGTGTGGATCTCGTCGATAAAGAGCAGGATGTTCCCATCTTCCCTGATTTCGGAAAGCACCTTTTTAATTCTCTCCTCAAACTCTCCTCTGTACTTGCTTCCAGCCACCATCCCTGACAGATCAAGACTCACTACCCGCTTTCCGGCGATGGTTTCCGGCACATCCCCGCTCACGATCAGCTGGGCAAGCCCCTCTACCACTGCCGTCTTTCCCACTCCCGGCTCACCGATCAGGCAGGGATTGTTCTTCGTGCGCCTGCTCAGGATCTGGACTACACGCCGCATCTCTGTCTCACGGCCGATCACCGGATCAAGCCTGCCTTCCCTGGCCATCTGGGTCAGATCTCTGCTGAAATGATCCAGATTCGGAGTATCCCCCTTCTCTCTTTTCGCCTTTCCTGCCAGCTCTTCTTTTCCTGCCGGGGCGTCGTCTCCCATAGCGGAAAGCAGATCTACATACAGCTTCTGGATATTGACATTCATGGTATTTAAGAGCCTGGCAGCCGTGCACTTTCCATTTTTAATCATGGCAATCAGGATATGCTCCGTGCCGATAAGCGGTGCCTTAAAGAGAACTGCCTCTTCGTAGCTTGCCTCCAGCGTCCTCCTTGCCCCTGGCGTATATTCCAGCTCCCCCTTCAGCCTGGTTGGAGCTGCCGGCGAGATCAGCCGCTCCATCAGGGCGAGAACCTTCTCCTCCGTCACACCATAGTGCTCCAGAATCATGGAAGCCACTCCTGTGCCCTCCCGGAGCAGACCAAGAAGCAGGTGCTCTGTTCCCACATAGCCGTGTTCCAGCTCTCCCGCTGTCTCCACTGCCAGGCGAATTGCCTCCCTGGCCTTTTCTGTAAAGCGATCTATCATAAAATATAATTCCTCCTGTAATGTTTCAGTTGATTTCCGTCTCTCTATACTTCTATCTGGGGCAGATGTGAGCGGATATAGGCCGCTCTCGCCACTTCCAGCTCCTCCTTGTCGAGGGGACGGCTGGAATTTTTCTGAAGATTTGCATTCCGGATCTCTAACATCAATCCGTAGACAGAGCAGGGCTCCTTCATTCTGACTATCCCGTCTGCCATCCCTGCCATCAAATGGGAGAGGAAGGTCAGGCCATCTTTCTCTGCCATTCTTCTGGCATACCGGAGCACGCCGTAGGATTTATATGCCTCGTCTTCCCTCATCAGCCGGTGCTTTTCCAGCGACAGCTTCCTCACCTGGTTCTCCTGATCCGTGAGCTGGACAGCCACATTTTCCACCAGCTCCAAAATCTCTTTCTCTGAAAGCCCCAGAGTTTTCTGGTTTGTCACCTCGTAGAGATCGCCGGGGTTCTCTCCGGGACGCCCATAGACGCCACGGACAGCGGCTCCGAACCGCCCCATGTCTCCCAGAAGATCCTGAAACTTTTTGCTGATAGAGAGCGTTGGAAGATGGACAATAACAGACGCCTTCATCCCGGTTCCCACATTGGTGGGATAGGTAGTCAGATAGCCGTATTTCTCACTGAAGGCATAGGGAATCTTCTCATTGATATAGTCGTCCAGGCAGTCTGCCCTCTCATAGCACTCCCGCAGAGACATGCCCTGTCCCATAACCTGTATCCTGATATGGTCATCCCCGTTCAGCATCAGGCTGACCCTCTCATCCTCAGACACAATAAGGCCTCCGGGAGTCTTTTTCTCCATCATGCTTCTGTTGATCAGCCGCCTCTCCTTTAACGCCATCCGGTCAAGTTCTGAAAGCCTTCTTAAATCCAGATACTCATAGTCGCGCCCGTCTGTGTCAGGGAGGCCTCTCAGCTCCTTTTTCAGCCTTTCAAGCATCAGCTCTGCCTCATCGTCGGACAGACTTCCGGAGAATCTGTACTCCTCCCAGTTTCTCGCAAGCCTGACGCGGCTGGCGATAATCCCGCGGGACGCACTCCTTGCTTCCTCGTACCACTTACTCATCTTCGCCGCCCTCCTTCAATGCCCTGATCCGATCCCTGCACCGGGCAGCCGTCTCATATTCCTCACACCGGAGAGCCTCCTTCAGCTTTCTCTCCAGCTCCCGAATCTCCTCCTCCCTGGACAGCCTCATCTCTCCGTCCTTTTCCACATGGGTTTCCTTCTCCTCTATCTGAAACCTGGGTTTTTTCCCTGTGTGGCAGTCATTTCCCTGGAGCTTCTTTATTTTTTCTCCGATAAGAAGGTCAAATACCCGGTAGCAGTCCGGGCACCCGAAACGGCTGTTTTCCACAAACGCCTCGTAAGTAGTCCCGCAGGTCGGGCAGGCGATCTCCTGAATATTCTCCTCCTCCGGAGAGGCATTTTCCAGCCCCAGAAGGCCTGACAGGAGCTTTCCCAGAGGAAAATCCCCGTCAAAAATCGCCGAATACTGGCCAAAGTCCAGCTCCTTGGCGCACTGGGCACAGAGATTGTGCTCTGTCTTCACGCCGTTTATCACCTCTGTATATTTAATATTTGCCTCGCGGATTTTACATCTCTCACACAACATATCTTATCCTCCATGGGGTTTTCTGTCGCAGCCTTATGGTAAGCACAGACAAAAGAAGAGCCCTAATAGCCTTTTCCGTCTCCGGAAAAGGCATCGAAAATGGAATCCACCAGCTCATGCACCTCAGCCCTGCTGATATGCTTGCAGCAGCCTCTGGCCAGAACTACGCCCAGATCCCTTCTCATCTCATCAATGGCCCGCATCTTGTCGGCATCCAGACAGATAACGGCTCCTCTTCTGCGATCCAGCTTCACAAGACCTTCCTGCTTTAATACAGAATATGCCTTATTGACTGTATGCATGTTAATGCCGATGTTGTCAGCCAGCTGCCGGACAGACGGAAGAGAATCCCCTTCCCTGAGCCGATCTGTGGCAATTCCTACAATGATCTGATTTCTCAGCTGGATATAGAGAGCTTCATCACTGTTAAAATCAATTTCCAATATCATAGGCCCACCATCTTTCGTTATATCTGTTATACTTAGTATATAACAATACGGTCCAAGCCGTCAAGACAAACTTTTCCGGCTGATGATTGCGTTTCAGAGGGCAATCCGCGTTCTGTCCGGATTTTCCCTGCTTTGTTCTGCAAAAAGACGACATAAAGTGATATACCTTATGCCGCCTTTCCATTTTTCTCTTTATTCATCCAGATCTACAAAATCAGGGCTGTCTCCTCTGTTTCTTCTGTCCGGACTGTTTCTCCTGTCCGGGCGGGGAGATGTTCTTCTTTGTGAGTAAGAATCCCTCTCTTCCGGATAGCCATAATTTCTCCCATAAGCCTCTCTTCGCCCGTTTTCTGTGGACGCAGACGGCCTCTGAGACTGAGGACGCCGCCTGATCTCCTCAAATTCCAGCTCCTGTTCTCTTCTGCTCTCCTGCATTCTGTCTCTGCCGGCCGCTGTTCTCTCCTGGGCCGGGCGGGTATATCCGCCCCTCCTGTGCTCCTCAGCTCTCTCCGGGCCGCGGTACGTCTCTCTGGTCATATCCGTCCTCTGGTTACGCTCAGAGCGCTGTCCTCTTTCTTCCCTGGAAGCTGCCTCCTCATGTCTCGCTCTCTGGCTGTAAGATTCCGAGGCTTCTCTTCCGGAACCTTCACGCCGTGGAACTCTTGAAGGGGGAATCTCCCTGCAGGCTTCCTCTCTCCGCTCAGGACGCTTACCATTCCGGCTGAACTCTCCCGGTCTGCCCGCTTCCTCGCGCCTTTCAGAAGCGCTCTGCTGCTCTCGCCCGGCTGTCCGCCGTCCGTCTCCATAGCTCCTTGGAGCCTGGTTTTCTCCCTTTCCTGAAGGAGGTATCTGTCTAGGCGCCTCTGTTCCCTTTTTTCTGGAAGAAGCTCCCGGAGCCTGACTGCTGCCGCGGCTGCTGTCCTCCCCGTCATGATCCCCTCCCTTCTTTTTCAGAAGCAGGATCACCATCACAAGCAGAATCACGCAGACCGCGCCCAGGGCTACGATAATTACCAGACGCAGGCGGTACAGCTTATATATCTCATTGAATTCGTTGATATACGCCTCTACTTCCTCATCCGAGTAGGAACTCTGAATTGCCGGGTCCTCAAAGTATCTCTGAATCGTCTTCTCCCCTATATCATAACGGTACAGGCCCTTCTCGCCGTTTTCATTCATACCGTAGACCACACAGTATCTCTGCTCCGTGTCAGTTGCCCACACCCAGCCCTCTACCTTGTAGTCTCCATTCAGCTGGATCGTTGTCTCTGAAAATCCTTCCGGTATTTCCACGCTGTCATCAATTGGAAGGACCGTTATATTCTTCTCGCTTACGTGGATCGTGGCATATGGAGCAAGCTCTCCCGACTCACTGTTGTAGAACCAGAAGCTTCCGGCTCCCCCTTCGTCCTGAAGGTAGATCACTGTCAAATCGCCGTTCACGCCTGCCATGATTTCCGTATCCTGGTAGACAGCAGAGGAGGCTGTGTAGCCAGCCGGAAGCAGAGACTGGTCGAAGGACGAAGCCACGCTGTACTCTGTTCCGTCTATCTCTGCCTTCAGCTCTCCGACTACGGCCGCCTCTGTTTCTCCTGCGCTCTCGCTGGCCGTCTGAGCCTGACTCTCGCCGGCGGCGGCCTTTGTCACAGTGATCGTATAATTTTTAACCGTTTTCCCGTCCTCAGCTGTTACCTTGCAGACCACCTGATTCTTACCCGGCTGCAGATTGCTGTCCCCGGATACCACCAGCTTTGCCTTGGAATCCTTTCTCTCTGCACTGACTGCAATTTTATTCACTTCTGCTCCCAAGCTCGCGGTGTAGGAGGTGACCTCCGGTGAAAAGGCCGGCGTAAGGGTTCCAGGTGAAATCTTTAAAGATGACAGAGAGGCCTCGCTGGAATAGGTAGACGGGGCCTGAACCTTTACAGCAGAATTTCCTGTGTGACTCACCGTCATAGCCTGCATATCCGCGTCATACAGTTCAGAGCTGCTGACGCTGATTGTAGTCTCTCCTGCCTGCAGAGCCTTAAATTTCAGACTGAAATCAAAACTCTTTGTATTGGCAGAGTCCATAGTTCCCACAAGGCGCACCGTCCCTGCACCGCCGTTGGCATTGTTTCCGCTGACAAATTCTATCACAGCAGGATCATAGGAGAGAACTATATCCGCCCCTCCCATGTTTCCATCTGTCGTGGCAGCTTTCACTGTCACAGTAAACTCTGTCCCCACTGCCGGTTTTGGATCATTAAAAGTGATCTTTGCTGTCGCAGCAAAAGCCGTCAAAATCTGAAAGGGCATCACTGCCGCCATCACGAAGGCGGCGATGAAGCATATGGCAAAATTTCTGATTCTTCTGTTCATACTTACTCCCGTCTAGTTTATCAACTCAGCTTTTCAATTCCCAGCACATCTCTCTGCATAGCCAGGACATCTGTAATGTCAATCTTCCCGTTTCCATTTATGTCCGAGGCCTTCTCGCAGGCTCCTGCCAGGGAGCCAAGCCCTAAAATATGACGCTGGGCATTCAAAATATCCAGCACATTCAGTTTGCCGTCCCCGGTATTGTCGCCCCGGACAACCACCGTATATCTGGCTGCCGGTTCTCCGTCTGAACCGTAGGTCTGCACCAGATTTCCCGTGCCTACATTCCCCGTCACTTCCGCGCCGGAGGAATTGTATACTTTTACGATGGTTCCGGCTCCCTCCGACTGCATCTGGGAAGCCAGGGCAGCAGCCGAAGTCTGGGCTGCCACTGTCCTGTAGCCGTCAGAGTTCTGGTAGCCGGCGTTCTGCCCTGGTGCAGCTGAGGAAGAGCCAGCGCTATCCGGCCCCTGAATCCCGGAACTGTTCTCCTCTTGGCCGAAGCTTCCCACGCTTCCGTCCGGCGCTATGGGTTCCACAGCTCCGTTTCCGGTTCCGCCCGGAGCTGCAGACTGTCCTCCCGTTCCCTCCGAGCCGGAATTTCCAGTACCCGAACTTCCTGAGCTTCCCGGAGGTCCTACTATCTCCACGCTCGTATCCTGGCCGGGACCTGCAGTACCTCCAGGACCGATTCCTCCTCCGGAAGATACTCCGCTGTCAATGGAATCGGAATAGGTCGGCCCGTTATTCTGTCTGACCACATGGATAACATAGTTTCTCACATGTCCGTTTTCTGCTGTCACGGAGACGGTAATATCGTTGATTCCGCTTTGCAGGGCAACGGTTCCTGTTCCGCTTACAGTTGCCTTGGAGTCAATGGCAGATGCCTCCACCGTTACACTCTCAACTGACGGATCCACAATCAAATCATAAGATTCTGTATCTCTGCTGAAGGTAGGCGTGAGGGCAAAGCCGTCTACACCCAGTCCTGAAAGCTTGTTGTTGGGGCTTCCATCCAGGGTGGGCTGTGCGCAGGCTGTGTCAGGCATATTGTTAAATACGGGAATGGAAAATTCCAGAGCCGTATTTTTCAAAGATGCAATCTTGGCAAGCTCTGCTCCCTCGGACGCCGCTGCCTGTACATTTGTCATATACTGATGGGTGTAGGGACTGCTTCCCTGCACATTGAATTTTTTCAGGTATAAGGTATCCTGACCGCGGTTTAAGTAATTTTCTGCATACCATTTTGCTCCGCCCAGAATGGATTTCTCCCTGGTATTCCAGGGACGCCCGTAGCTTCCAGACTGGGATACCCACCAGAGTCCTCTTTCCACTGCGCTCATGGAGCCGGACTGGTATGCCTCGATATTAAAGAAATTATAATATCCCGTATAGCCGGACACCGTGCCGGAAATACTGCGCCCCGTTCCCTGTTTCCCCTGCTCCACCAGGATCATGGAGGCGATAATATACGGGCTCACACCTGACTGGGCAGCGGCGTCCATGATAATATCTACATAGGGACGCCCCTCTGAGGAGCCGCCTGTAGCGGATTCTGAATTTCCCTGACTGCCGTTTTCGCTGCTTGTGCCCTCCATTCCCGGGCCATATGCGGTTACCAGGTTCACCGGACGGCTGACCGCAGAGAGAACGGGTTCTTCATCTGCATACCGGAAAGATGCCTCAGCCGCCGCTCCGGGGCCTCCTGTCTGTCCTGGAGCAATCTCCCCCCCATCCGGACTTCCTCCTGAGCCTGTCCCGCTGCCGGAGCTTTGAGAGTCTCCGCCTGGCCCGCCGGATGAGCCTCCCGAACCGGAACCGCTCTGGTCACTTCCTCTGCTGCCGGATGCTCCGCCCGGAGCCGCTGTTCCCTCAAGAAAGGTTCCGGCCACCATATCTGCAAGGCCCTCCTTCGAATGAATGGAAGAGTCATAGGCCTGATCCATAAACTGATATATGTAGGTTTCATTGAGAAAATTTCTCGGATCCATATAGTAGCTGATAATGTCTCGGGATGCTGCTACCCAGGAACTCCCGTCAAAGCCGGGCCATGTTCCCGTAGACCAGTCATAAGCTCCTGTTTCCGTTGACTTCCATGAAGAAATGCTGCTTCTGGCTACAAGATTTCTCGTAATCTTGCTCTCCTCGTCCACTGCCGTATTCCAGTCCAGTCCTGTCTGAAAAGCTGTAAAACGCCAGTTTGGATACTTGGCGTGCAGTTCCCGAAGCCCCTGCTTATAACTCTCCGGAAATCCCTGCTGTGTCATGTAGGATTCAAAGTTGCTGTCCACCGGCACATTCTGGGAAGCCAGTTTGATATACTGACTGGACACATAGCCTGTGGTCTGCGCCCCCTGGCTCCCTGTAAAACGGATCTTATACCAGAGGACTCCGTCTGACGCTGTCTCCTCACCGATTACGGTCACTGAAGAACCGTTGGACAGTCTGGCAACTGTCCTGTAGCCGGTTCCTGCCCCGCTTCTCACATTCAGGCTTGAGGCAATCACTGACCCCTGTTTTTCCGCGTAGGCAAAGGTTCTCAGGGAAAATGTCGGCTCCAGAATGCTCAGGCAAGTCCCGAATGCCAGAACACAGCTCAGAAGAAATGCCATTCCCCTTTTGTATACTGATTTTTTCATCTGTCTATCTCCCACCTGATGGTATCTCACTTGTTTGTCGCGAGCTTTGCTCTGCTTCGTCTGCGCGGCAGGCAGCCTGTATCCAGGCTGCTCTCAAGCTGTTCATCTTTGCCAATCTTTTGGCATTATATCCATTATAATGAAAACAACCATTATATGTCAACTGTGTGAACGAAACTTCACAGAATATCAGATATTTGAAATAATCTGTAATATTTTCTTAATATTTTCCATTTTTATGCTCATACTGCCTGTTTCATCCAAATCCCGCTGGTAACTCCCAATAACTATATATATGCTTTTTCTGGAAAATCATTCCTGCCTGAAGATAAAATCTTTCTCACTTTTTTCCCAGAAAAAGGACAGCATGTCCGGGAAAATTCTTCCCCAGACATGCTGCCCTTTGTTTCTCTCCAATTATCCTGCTTTTTTCTGCAGGCATCTTCCGGCACGCCTATTGTGCCTGACTTGCTCTCTGTGTTTTTGCTTATACAGGGTAAGCCTTGTTTGCGCGGTCAGCAGCCTTCGGATCAACGCCTGTCTTCTGAGCCTCTCTGTACTCAAAGAATTCCTTTGCCACCTGGGGGAACAGAGCGTATGTCAGCACATCCTCATCCTGTGTCTTCCACTGGGACATCTCAGACTCCAGCTTTTTCAGCTGCGGCTCAATCAGATCTGCCGGCCGGCAGGTAATCGGCTCTGCCTTGCCAATGGCTTTCTTCTGAACCTCCGGGTTAAATGGCTTTACGGTCTGTCCAAATTCTCCCATCAGGAGCTTTTTGGATTCCTTTGTAAACATCTTATATCTCTCTCCCATCAGCACATTCAACACAGCCTGTGTTCCCACAATCTGAGAAGACGGGGTTACAAGCGGCGGCTCTCCGAAATCCTTTCTCACTCTCGGAATTTCCTGCAGCACGTCATAGTATTTGTCCTCTGCATGAGCCTCCTTAAGCTGGGAAACCAGGTTGGACAGCATTCCTCCCGGAACCTGATAGCGCAGCGTGTTGATATCCACACCGAGCACCTTTGTATTCATAAGTCCGCTCTTTAAGGCTTCCTCACGCATTGGGCGGAAGTAATCAGCGATCTCTGCCAGGGCCTCTTTATTGAGTCCTGTATCATATGGAGTATTGCTGAAGGTTTCCACCATCACCTCGGTAGCCGGCTGGCTGGTTCCGAGAGCGAACGGTGAGATAGCTGTGTCAATAATGTCGCATCCTGACTCTACTGCCTTTAAATAAGTCATGGATGCCACACCGGATGTATAGTGAGTGTGCAGATCAATCGGAAGCTTTGTAGACTCCTTGAGTGCTGTTACCAGCTCCTCTGCCGCATAAGGAGTCAGAAGGCCTGCCATATCCTTGATACACAGAGAATCTGCTCCCATATCCTCGATCTCTTTGGCAATGTTCTTCCAGTAATCCAGGGTATAGGCATCTCCCAGCGTATAAGAAAGGGCTACCTGTGCATGTCCCTTCTCCTTATTAGCTGCTTTAACCGCTGTCTTTAAGTTCCTGATATCATTTAAGCAGTCGAAAATACGGATAATGTCAATTCCGTTTGCAATGGACTTCTGCACAAAGTACTCTACCACATCGTCAGCATAGTGGTTGTAGCCCAAAATATTCTGTCCGCGGAAAAGCATCTGGAGCTTCGTGTTTTTAAATCCGGCTCTCAGCTTGCGCAGTCTCTCCCACGGATCTTCTTTCAGGAAACGGAGGGAAGCGTCGAAGGTAGCTCCTCCCCAGCACTCCACTGCATGATACCCCACCTTATCCATCTTGTCGATGATGGGAAGCATCTGCTCTGTTGTCATCCTAGTGGCGATCAGAGACTGGTGGGCGTCACGCAGGACAGTTTCCACAATCTTGACCGGCTTTTTCTCTATCTTAGCCATGAATTTCTTTACCTCCTCAAATCATTTTCACTTTCGCTTCGTTATACTCCGAAGATTGCCATGAAGGTTCCGGCGGCTACGGCAGTTCCGATTACGCCGGCTACGTTCGGGCCCATGGCGTGCATCAGCAGGAAGTTCGTCGGATCAGCCTCAGCTCCAACCTTCTGAGATACGCGGGCCGCCATGGGAACTGCAGATACACCGGCTGAACCGATCAGCGGGTTGACCTTTCCGTGAGTAGCCTTGCACATAATCTTTCCGAACAGGACTCCTGCCGCTGTACCGAAGGCAAATGCTACAAGGCCAAGGATTACGATATAGATCGTTTCCTTGTTTAAGAATGCCTCTGCGCTTGTGGTTGCTCCCACAGAGGTACCCAGAAAAATAACCACGATGTACATCAGGGCGTTGGAAGCTGTTTCTGTAAGCTGCTTTACAACACCGCACTCTCTGAACAGGTTTCCGAGCATCAGCATTCCTACAAGAGGAGCCGTTGTCGGAAGAATTAGGCATACTACCACCGTTACGATGATCGGGAACAGAATCTTTTCCAGCTTGGAAACGTGACGAAGCTGCTCCATCTTTATTTTTCTTTCTTCCTCTGTTGTGAAAAGCTTCATAATCGGAGGCTGGATAATCGGTACAAGAGCCATATAGGAGTATGCCGCAACAGCAATGGGGCCCATCAGTCCTGTCTGCCCCAGCTTTCCTGCCAGGAAGATAGAGGTCGGGCCGTCGGCACCTCCGATAATGGAAATCGCGGCAGCAGCCTTATCGTTAAAGCCCATAAAGATTGCAAGGAAATATGCAGCATAAATACCGAACTGAGCCGCCGCTCCCAGAAGGAAGCTGGACGGGTTTGCTATCAGAGGACCGAAGTCTGTCATAGCACCTACTCCCATGAAAATCAGGGAAGGCAGAATACTCCACTCATCAAGCAGATAGAAGTAATGGAGAAGGCCTCCTACTCCGTTTGACGATTCTTCAATCGACATCATAATATCCGGATAGATATTTACAAGCAGCATACCGAAGGAAATCGGAACTAAAAGAAGCGGTTCAAACCCCTTCTTGATGGCAAGAAAGAGAAAAACAAATGCCACCAGAATCATGATCAGGTTTCCAAAGGTTAAATTAAAGAATGCTGTCTGATGAAGAAGATTATTCAATGTTGATGTTATATATTCCATATTAATCCCTCCAAACGGATTTCGCATTCATTAGTTTAATGTTGCAAGAGTTGCACCCGGCTCTACCATCTCGCCTACTGTTACGTTAATGCTGGCCACTGTTCCGTCCTCCGGAGCCACAATCTCGTTTTCCATCTTCATGGCCTCGAGAATCAGGATTACCTGGCCTCTCTTTACTGCTGCTCCCACAGAAGTCTTAATTCCCAGAATCTTTCCTGGCATTGGAGCTGATACTGTGACAGAACCTGCTGCTGGGGCGGCTGCCGGAGCTGGCGCTGCTGCTGGGGCCGGGGCCGGAGCGGCTGCTGGTGCAGGAGCTGGCGCTGGCGCCGCTGCTGGGGCCGGTGCTGCCGGAGCGGCTGCTGGTGCAGGAGCTGGCGCGGCTGCCTTAGGTGCAGAAGCCTTGCCTGTAAATCCCTCCTCTACTGTTACCTCATAGACATTTCCATTTACTGTGATTGTATAGTTTTTCATCATTTCTTCCTCCTGATTGATACAGTCTGATTCTAAGCTCTCTTCCAGTTAGAGCCTGATTTTCTTCTGATAGAACGGACAACCAGTCCCTCAACAGGAACATTCTGCGCTGCTGAGATAGCTGCCGTAATTACAGCCACAAGTTCCAGATCGTCTGCCAGATTCTCCTGGGACGCTGCCGGTGCTGAAACATCCGGTGCTTTCGCCTGAACCGGAACGGCCACAGCTTTGATCGAAGCGGGAGCTGCTGCCGGGGCCGGGGCTGGGGCTGGAGCTGGGGCTGAAGCCGGAGCCACTGCTGGCGCTGGTGCTGGGGCCGGAACCGGGGCTGGAGCTGGGGCCGCTGTCTTCTCGGCTGCCTTCTCCTTCCTCTTTTTCTCCCAGTCATTGACAATCTTCAAACGGCCGATAATGAAACTGATGAAGATCAGAACGATAAATACCGTTCCCATGCCCATAATCATATTTAAGAACGCTTTTTCCAGCTTTTCTCCAATCGTAAACTCTGGCGTAAATGTCATTTCAGTAACAGTGAGAACACTGCCGCCATACTGGTCTTCCTGCGCCTCGGCTGTCAGGACAAAATTCATATCCCGCTTCTCATAGACGACTGTCATATCGATCTCGTATGTGTCTTCATCTGCAGCCGTTACCTCAAGGGCTTTCTCTCCGCTTGCCTCGTCTGCTCTGATCAGCGGAGCGCCTGTTTCATCTACCTCAAGGCTTCCCAGATCCTCTTTTACAGATTTCCAGGATGACAGCGCTGTAGCAATTACGGTGTTGTCTGTCTTTTCTGCTCTCTTAATCTGCTCGTCCAGCTCCTCGTCACTGTATCCGGCAAAGGTTGAAAGATACTGTCCCGCTCCGTTTACGAGCGTCTCCCGTATCTCATCCGTGAGCTCAGCTGAGCTGGTTTCCTCGCTTTTCGTGCAGCCGGACAGAACAAAGAAGCAGGTTATTGTGCATAATACAAGCAGTAACCGTTTAATATTCTGTTTCATAGATTTGTCACCTCGTCTTAGACTGTGCCATGCTTCTTGGATGGACGTCCCTCTCTTTTTGTGAATAACATCTCAAATGCGGCAATTACGCGCTGTCTTGTCTCCTCCGCCTTGATAATATCGTCCACATAACCTCTCCTTGCTGCAGCCTCAGCGCTGGACTGGAGCTTTTCATACTCGGACGCCTTCTCGGCAATCAGAGCAGCGGCATTGTCAGACGCCTGAATCTCCTCTGCATACATGATCTTGGCTGCTGCTGTTTTGTCCATCATTCCGATCTTTGCAGACGGCCATGCATATACAATATCGGCTCCGATGGATTTGCTGTTCATGGTTACGTAAGCACTTCCATATGCCTCTCCCACTACCACAGTTACCTTCGGAACATCTGCATTGGCAAACGCGTATGTCAGCCTTCCTGCTGCCTTCGCGATTTTCTTTTCCGTGCACTTGCACTGCTTGTAGCCCTTTGCATTTACAAGCGTCAGCACAGGGATTCCAAAGGCATCACAGAAGTTCACAAACTCTGCCGCCTTCTCACATCCGCGGGCGGAGAGAGCTGCATCAAATTCCTCAGTTTTCTCGTTTTCATCATTCAAAATTTCTGTGCGGTTAGCCACACAGCCGACAGTTGTGCCATTTAAGCGGATAAATCCAACTGCCATATCCGGGCCGTAATTTTTCTTCACCTCGAAGAAGAAGTAATTGTCGGAAATCATGGAGAGAGCCTTTCCTGTGTCTCCCCTGAATCCCTCAATATTTTCGCAGAGGCGGTTTAAGTCGTCGCTGCACTCGTCATAGGACATGTCATCCTCATTGTTTGCCGGAAGGATGGATACGAGGGTCCGCATCTTTTCTAAGATCTCCTCCTCTGTTCCAACCATATCCGCCAGACCGCACTCTCTGCTCTGGAAGTCTGCTGAGGCTGTATCGCACTTGGAATCGTCATTGCCGGAAAGAGCATTGGGGGAGTTGACAAACAGTTTTCCCTTCTCCTCCATAAATACAAAGTCAGCAAGAGCAGAAGAGACGGCCATCCCGCCTCCGCAGGTTCCAAATACCGCACAGAGCTGAGGCACCACGCCTGAGGCCATTGTCTGATTAAGATACATCTGCCCGAAGCCGTCCAGAGCATCTGTGCCCTCCTGAAGTCTTAATCCCGAGCAGTCTAATAGTCCAATCACCGGCGCGCCCATCTTCATGGCCATGCG
This sequence comes from Clostridium sp. M62/1, assembly GCF_020736365.1. NCBI lineage: Bacteria > Bacillati > Bacillota > Clostridia > Eubacteriales > Clostridiaceae > Clostridium > Clostridium sp. M62/1. The sequence goes on from NZ_CP085988.1 coordinate 2,602,725, forward strand.
GTAGATATTCGCAATCTTTTTTGCGTGCATCTCACCTACAGAGCCTCCCATCACAGACGCATCCTGGCTGTACACGTACACAAGGCTGCCCTCAATGGTTCCGTAGCCTGTGATTACGCCGTCTGCGCTGGTCTCCTGTGCCGTCATGTTGAAGTCTGTGCTTCTCGCTGTCACATAAGAACCAACTTCAACAAAACTGTTATCATCAAGTAAAGCTTCGATTCTTTTACCTGCTGATGTTTTTGCTGAATTACTCATTTTGCAGTCCTCCATTTTGAAATAGTTTGACATGGAATGCTTTCGTAAAAGATACCTTTTCGTTGCAGTCCCATTTTCGCCTAGTATATATTGTATATGGTTATCCCTCAAATTGCAAGTTTTATTAAACATATCTGACATATTTTTGTTGTTTTGTTACACTTTTCCATATGGAACTCTTTAAAAAGACTACTCGCTTCATATAAACTCCGCAGGCGGCTGCAGACATCCTGTTTCCAGTCTGCTCCCCAACTTACATATTTTATCAATATAACTGCCGGACAGACCGCTCATACTACTAAGGAATCAGATTCCGGTGATTTTGTGCAGCCGGTATTTTAGAATCACAGCCGGCAGCTGCAAAATCCCATTATTTACTATTCAAATATTCAAAGAAAGGAAGGTGGAACAGATGACTGCAGCATCCAGCAATGAAACAGCAGCCTGCCGATGCCATTTGAGCCTTGCCATTGTTTCCGTGCCGTCCCAGCCCTGGGAAAAGCCGATGGAGCTTGAAACAGCTCTCTGCAGGGGAACTGTATTTGAAAGTCTTGACATGCCGTTTTTTGTAGGAGGTGAGAAGCATGACCAGCAGCACATCATCATCTGACCGAACCTCTCTGCTGAGGGAGATCGATAAAATCAGCTTTGCAGTCAATGAGTTTACGCTCTTTTTGGACACCCATCCCGACTGTCAGGAAGCTCTCCTTGCTTTTAACAGCGCAGCCAAAACCCGAAAAGAGCTTATGAAGCAGTACGCCGATGCCTACGGTCCTCTGACCGTCGACTGCATAAGTGCCGAGGGCCCTGCCGATCACTGGAGCTGGCAGGATGGCCCCGCGCCCTGGGAAGGAGGAATCATCTGATGTGGAATTATGAAAAAAGGCTTCAGTTTCCCGTAAAAATTACGAATACCTGTCCCAAAACAGCCCGGCTCATCATCAGCCAGTTTGGCGGGCCGGACGGGGAGCTGGCTGCTTCCATGCGGTATTTGTCCCAGCGCTATTCCATGCCCTGCAAAAAGATCGGCGGTCTTCTCACCGACATCGGCACGGAGGAGCTGGCCCATCTGGAAATGATCTGCGCCATTATCTATCAGCTCACTAAAAACATGACAGTGGATGACGCCAGAACTGCAGGCTTTGACGCTTACTATATCGATCACACAGCAGCAGTCTGGCCTCAGGCTGCAGGAGGAATTCCCTTCAATGCCTGTGAATTTCAGAGCAAGGGAGATGCCATCACAGATTTAACGGAGGATCTGGCGGCTGAACAGAAGGCACGAACCACTTACGACAACCTGCTGCGCATTATTACCGATCCCGACGTGCGCGCTCCCCTTCAGTTTCTGCGCGCAAGGGAGATCGTTCATTTTCAGCGTTTCGGTGAGGCCTTAGAGAATCTCAAGGATTCCCTTGACTCGAAGAACTACTATTATTTTAACCCTGAATTTGACAAGCAATTCAATAAACCCACCCTTTAGCAGAGGTTCCTGGCAGGAATGCGGGCATAAAATCCCACCACGCCGGCGCGAAGCTGCTAAGGAGACCTTTTTCCTCCGTTCGAAGATCAGAGCCTGCCAGCTGTCTTATGCCATGAGGCACTTCGCGGAAGTAAAAACGGCCGCCGGATTCCTTATTCAGAATCCGGCGGCCGAACCGTTTTTCGATGCCGAAGTATCACGTGCATCTGAATGCTCCGAGCAGAAATTTATTTTAACACTCTTTCCGCTGCGGCAGCGTGCCAAACACTAATTCCTGTTCCTCGCAAACAATCTTAACAGATATAAAAACAGGTTGATGAAATCAAGGTAGAGCTGAAGGGCTGAGAATATGGACGCCTTGGCAAGCAGCTCGCTGTTGCTGGAAAAATACTCATAGTTTCTGCGGATCATCCCCACATCGTAAGCGGTGAGAGCCAGGAATATGATAATTCCCAGGTAGCAGATGCCTGTCTCCATAGCAGTCAAATTTAAAAACATGGAGAGCAGATTAAACACAATCAGAAACAGAAGACCTCCTATTAAAAGGGGGCGGATTCTGGACAGATCGATCTTTGCCACATAAGATACCGCAGCCATCAGTCCAAAAAATACCGACGTCGCTCCGAAAATAAAAATCAGCATTCCTGAGCCGATAAGCAGAAAATAGGCGGAAAATACGATCCCGTTTAACGCTGCGTAAAAGAGAAACATGGCTCTGGCCGCTGACACAGAAATCTTGTGAATTCTGGCAGACATACTGATAACCACAAAAAGCTCAATTCCCGTGATCACAAAAATACCATAGGGATTTGAGAATACCAGCATCGTAATCCCTGTTGCATATCCCGTGTATGCCATCGCAAAGGTGACGAGAAGCCCTGCAAACATCCACAGAAATGTTTTAGCCGTGTATGTAGAAAGACTTTCCCCGGCGAAACCTTCAGCCTGGCCGTACTGGTTCATAGAATTGTACTCCATATGCATCCTTCCTTTCTTAAAAAACGCTTCAGATACCCATAGATTAGCACAACAGCCGGAATGTGTCTACTGTTTTCTCACATTTCCGGCTGTTTTTCTGCAGCAGTCCAGCCCCTGCTCTCTGCCGGCAGCTTGAACTGTCCCGTTTTCCGGTATTTTACAGCGTCCCGGAAGAAACTGGGGAGCAGAATTCTATGCTCTCCTGCGGCGTTTTCTCCGCAGTCCAGGCAGCTTTACATTAAATTTTTTCAGTGAACTGAAACAATAAAAATAAATCAGGAACAGGATACTTGTAATGCTCCATGTCAGCGGATAGCTGAAAATTACCGTCATGATATTGGGGCTGATCGGGACTGCAATTAAAATCCAGATCACACGGAGAGCGCATACGCCGAGAGCCGTCATTATCATGGGAATCCAGCAGTCGCCCGTTCCGCGCAGGGAGCCGGAGAGAATCTCAATACAGACATAGGTCACAAAGGTGGGGACCAGGAAATGGAGAATCTGCATTCCCTTTTCAATTACTGCCGCATCTGTCGTAAACATGAGATAAATGTAGCCGCCTCCCAGATAGAGGGAAACGCTCAGTAAAATTGTGATGAGGAAGCTGAGCCCCAGGCAGACATAAATTCCTCTCTTCACCCGATCCATCTTCCCTGCACCGTAATTCTGTCCTACGAATGTGGTGACGGAAATTCCCAGGGCGCTGATAATCATCCAGTAAACACTGTCGATTTTGCTGTAGGCTGTCCAGGCAGCCACGGTATCTGTACCCAGGGAATTCACGCTGCTCTGAATGATGATGTTGGATGCAGAGTACATGACAGACTGAAGGCCGGCAGGAAGACCGATCCGCACAATCCTCATTACCATATAGAGGTTCAGGCGTATCTTTTTGATGACCAGCTTGTATGTATCCTCAGTCTTCAGGAGCCGCCTTGTAATCAGCACCGCGCTGACAAGCTGGGATGCAATCGTGGCTATCGCCGCTCCTCTCACATCCATCTTAAGTCCGACTACCAGCGCCAGGTCGAGAACAATGTTTGTCAGACAGCTGGCCATCAGGTAATAGAGCGGACGTTTGGAATCTCCCACTGCACGCAGGATTCCTGCACCCATATTGTAGATCAGGTTGGGGATAATTCCCAAAAAGTAGATTCTGATATAGGACAGAGAATAACTCATAATGTCCTCTGGTGTCCCCATGGCACGCAGAGCAATCGGTGAACAGAAAATACCGATCAGCATCAGTCCCACACCGCAGGCCAGGGAAAAGGCAATGGCCGTGTGAACCGCCTCGCTGACACGCTTCGCCCTTCCGCCGCCGTAAAACTGCGCGATGATTACTGTAGCTCCTGATGAGAGTCCCACGAAAAAGCCGACCAGAAGGTTGATCAGCGTTCCCGTGCTGCCTCCAACTGCCGCCAGGGCCTCCTTGCCGACAAAGCGTCCCACTATAACAGCGTCCACGGTATTGTAAAGCTGCTGAAAAAATGTACCGAACAGAATGGGGAAGAAGAAAATAAGGAGCTGCTGCCAGATAACCCCCTCTGTTATCCCGTTGCCGCGCCCTGATTTTTTCTCCTCCATCCTCTGACTTTCTGCCGTAGCTCTCATACTCTTCTCCTCTTTCAGTCTCAGGATTTTTCTCTTGTTTTGAATCGTTTCTCAATTTAAGTTTTTAAACTTTTTCTCTCTTTGGATTTCAGGCCTCCTCAGCCCTGCTCTGATTTCCTCCATGGGAAATCTTTATAAAACAGCTTCCGCAACAGTTTCCGGCTCACGTCCATTGGTTTCTCTGCCATCCGTCAGTTCAGCTCAGCAATCCTTGTAACTGCCACATAAATATGTGAAATCTTATACCAGGTAGCAAAATCCACTACTCCCGTCTGCGGGAGTCCGAAAATAGACTGGAAGGTTCTCACGGCCTCCGCTGTAGCCGGGCCATAAATTCCATCGGGCTGTATTCTCGGAATGGCTGTATAGATTGTGGCGATCGCATCGAGCTGCTCCTGCATCTGGCGCACCTTGCTGCCGCGTGAGCCGATGGTAAGATCGGTTCCGGGAAAAGATGCAGGAATTCCCGATATCTGCTCTGCTGTATTGATATACATATCATTTCCGTAGAAGCTTCTCAGAATTTCAATCGGGCTGTAGCCCTGCTCCCCGAGGGCACAGGACCCCCACTGTGTCATCCAGTTAGGGCAGCTTACTCTTACTCCGTCACAGTACTGTGTCAGGATTGGCTGCTTCACATCCGGTCTGGACAGATAGCTGTCAAAAATATCATCTACCACCACAGAGATCGTGTCGAAAATGTCTCTTCCGTAAATCCACTTGTGGTCAAAGGCTGTGGAGGAAGTAATGGTAAAATCGTAGCCCTGATTTCGATACCATTCTGTGTATACACGGTTCAGGGTAAAGGACATTATTGCCAGCACGTTGGCCACGATTGTGGCCTGCGGCCAGGTGGCGTAAATCTCGCTGCAGGCCACATTCTTTATGTAGTCGCGGTAAGGCACGTAATAATCCTTTGCGCTCCTGTCGGTAGGCACTCCGTCGTGAACAACGATAGTCTGTGGGACCACCACCCGGCTCAGGACAATCTCGCCGCTCTCGGTCACTGGCTTAATCTCTGCTTCCGCAATCTTGGGCGGATAGGTCTCATACAGCGTATGCCCCGGAATATTGATATTGGCCATCTGATCGGTATTCACCACAATCGGCCGCATCCGCACCGGCTGTATGGCCGTAATGCCGGGCAGAACCTCCGTGCCCGTAATGTCCACCGCTTCATATCCTGGAGCTGAAATATGAAGATTATAAACGCTGTATGGGCGCACTGTATTCTCGCTTTCAAGGCTCAGAGCAAGAGGAGGAGTATCCAGTTCCACGCTCTCCGTCTGCCCGGAGTTGTCTGTGGCCAGCTCTTCAAGAACTCTGCCGTCCTCCTCCTGAACAGTCACCACCGCATCCTGTATGGGAAAATTGTTCTCCTCATTGACTACATCCACCTGTAAATACCCGCGTCCTCCGGCTGCCGCCTCGCAGGCCCTAACTCCTGTCATATATCCGCGCATCGCAATAACCTCTCTTAAATATTCTTCTCTGGTTACTATATGATATAATCCGGTCCGCGAACATATGACTTCGCCTGATTTTTTGTTTTCTGTCCTACTCTACCGGTCTGGTGGCAGCCTCAAGCCACTTTCTGTCATCCTCCTCAAGATGAGGTGCCATCACCTCGTATACCTGTCTGTGGTAGGTGTTCAAAAGTTCAATATCACGTTTTTCCATCCACTTTGTGTCAATGGCGTCCCGATCAATCGGAACCCAGGTGAGGTTTTCAAACTGCATGAACTGGCCGTACTCGTTTTTCTCTGCCTTTACGCAGAGCATCAGATTCTCCGTCCTGATTCCGAATTTTCCCTCAAAATACAGGCCGGGCTCGTCAGAGGTCACCATTCCCTCCTCAAAAACGGCGTTGTCCTGGCGTTCCGGAACGACCCTCCAGCGCACTCCGTTGGGACGCTCGTGCACATTCAGAAGGTATCCTACTCCGTGGCCCGTTCCGTGGTTGAAATCAAGTCCCTCTCTCCAGAGAAGCTCCCTGGCAGCCAGATCGAAGTTATACCCATGGCAGCCATAGGGGAATTTCACATTCAGAAGCCTCAGCATGCAGGCCGCAACCAGAGTAAAGTACTTCTTTTCTTCCTCCGTCACCGGTCCTAAGGCGATCGTTCTTGTAATGTCTGTGGTTCCCTCATAGTACTGACCGCCGGAATCTACCAGATAAAGCCCCCTTGGCTCCAGCTTTTTATTAGTCTCCGGTGTCGCGGAATAGTGGCAGAGAGCCGCATTTTCCCCGTATGCGGAGATGGTGTTAAAGCTCAGGCCCAGGCAGCCCTCGGTCTCCATTCTCAGGCGATCCAGATGCGCCTCAGCAGACATCTCGTCCATCTCGATCTTGCCCACATTTTCCTTCATCCAGCGCAGGTGGCGAATCATGGCCACAGCGTCCTTGATATGGGCCTTTCTTATATTCTCCATCTCTGTGGGATTCTTTACGGCCTTGGCGGCTGATGTGGGATTCATCTGATTCAGAATCTCATTTGTCCCGTCCAGGCTCTGGCAGATGGAAAAGTTCACATGACTCTTTTCCAGAAGAATTCTCTCGTTCCGGAAAGCCTTCACCAGTACATAGATATCATTGTACGGCATAATTCTGACTCCCAGGCCCTCCAGGTACTCCCGTACTGCCTGGTCCATCGTCTTCTCATTGATAAACAGGAACAGCTTTTCCTCCGTAATGACCATATAGGAGAGTACAACCGGATTGCAGGGAACGTCGTTTCCGCGGATATTGAGGAGCCATACAATGTCGTCCAGAGTTGTCAGGATATGGACTGTGGCCCTCTTTTTCCTCATCTCTTCCCTGAGCTCTGCAATCTTCTGTGCTGCTGTTTTACCGACATATTTCACATCCAGGACCCACACCTTTTCTGCCGGAAGCTCCGGGCGTTCCTTCCACAGAAGGCCGATCAGATCCTCCTCGCTGGAAGCCGTTACGGCTTTCTTTTTCAGGCGGCTGAGCAGTCCCTCTCCCATCTCGTCATTCACTACGCGGCCGTCAAAGCCCAGCACACCGTTTTCCGGCATCTTATCTGACAGGTACTCTTCGATGGTGGGCACGCCCTCCTGTCCCATCCTGAAGAGCTTCACCTCGCTGCCGTCAAGCTGTTTGCCCGCCTGGACAAAATAGCGGCCGTCTGTCCAGAGCCCTGCCTCGCTGCGGGTAATCACGGCTGTTCCTGCTGAGCCTGTGAAACCTGTAATAAACTCTCTGCACTTAAAATGATCCCCCACATACTCAGACTCATGGAAATCTGCTGTGGGTACCAGGTAGGCATCGATTCCGCGCTCCTCCATCAGCCCGCGGAGAGCCTCAATTCTTTCATTCACTGTATTCATCTGCAAAACCTCCTGTTCCTTACTGTAATGATGGGCCGAAGTCCACACTCTGCCTCTGCATTTTCTGTCTTCCTGCCCAGAAAACTGACAGGTTCCCCCTGCTTTTCAGGCGGAAGAACAATTCCCGGTGTAAGTAAACCTTCCGTTTTAGAGCAGAAAAATATTGTGCTTCTCTGCCTCTGCCCGGATTCCATCGGGCCAGACGGAAGACTGCACCTCTCCGATGTGAGCCTTTCTCAGATAAAACATGCAGATTCTGGACTGGCCAATACCGCCTCCTACTGTGCAGGGAAGCTTGCCCTCCAAAAGTTCCTTCTGGAAAGTGAGCTCTGCCCTCTCCTCGCAGCCTGCCTTCTTTAACTGTTCTCTGAGCGTCTTCTCATCCACGCGGATTCCCATGGAGGAGAGCTCCAGCGCGATATCGAGAACAGGATAGTACACGATAATATCACCGTTCAGCTTCCAGTCATCATAGTCCGGGGCCCGGCCGTCATGTCTCTCGCCGGAACGGAGCTTGTCACCTATCTGCTCAATAAACACTGCCTTGTGGAGCTTTGCAATCTTATATTCCCTCTCCTTGGGCGTGCAGTCCGGATACATGTCCTCCAGCTGCTGTGTTGTAACAAATTCGATGTGATCGGGAAGATATCTTCCTATATATTCATATTCATACGCCATGTAGTCCTCTGTCACCTTGAGAGCCTTGTACACAGCCTTTACGATAAGCTCCAGGGTCTCCCTGGTGCGCTCCTCTCTGGCAATGATCTTTTCCCAGTCCCACTGATCCACATAGATCGAGTGGATATTGTCGGTGTCCTCATCGCGTCGGATCGCGCTCATATCTGTGTAGAGTCCCTCACCGACTCCAAACCCGTACTGCTTCAGCGCCATTCTCTTCCATTTGGCAAGGGAATGGACAATCTCAGCCGGTCTGTCGCTTTGTTCCTTGATTCCAAAGGAAACGGGGCGTTCCACACCATTCAGGTTGTCGTTGAGTCCCGACTCAGGCAGCACGAACAGCGGCGCAGACACGCGCGTTAAATTTAGCTGCTTCGCAAGCTCCCTCTGAAAAAAATCCTTGATAATCTTGATAGCCACCTGTGTTTCCCGAAGGCCGATGGCAGGTTCGTAGTTCTCTGGTACTATTAAGTGCTCCATGCTGCATTCCCCTTATGTCTTTTATTTTCCCAGACAGCTCTGCTGTATGGGGGTCAGCGCTCCCGGTGTCCTTCATGATGCCTGCTGATTCTCTTCTGAGCCGCATCCTGACCTCCGTAAGCCGGAAATCTGACCTGTTTGACAATCAATTATATCACTGGTCCTTTGTTTTGGGAATACACTACTTTTCCTAATTTTCTGCTGAAATCTTTCGTCTTTTTTACATCCCTGCAGCCCGTCCTCCGGCACCTGCCATCGGCCTTCTATTCCTCAAAAAGGCCAAGCCTGATGCATGCATTCCAGATTCCGTCCTGCTCAATTGGATCTGTCACCAGATCCGCACACTTCTTCAGCTCCTCTATGGCATTTCCCATGGCTACCCCTGTGCCGGCCTCCTGGATTACCTCCATATCATTCATGCTGTCGCCGAAAGCCACTGTATCCCTGAGATCTGTGTCCTCTCCGAAATATTCTGCCAGGCATCTGAGTCCGTCTGCTTTGGAGTATCCCTTTTCAATCACATCTGCCCCATGCTTTCCTGCAAACAGAGGAAGCCGAAGCTGATGAAATCTGTGTTCGATCTGGGCCGCCTGCTCTTCATTTCCAACAAAGGCCAGAGTCCTCACCTTCATCTCCAGAAGCTTCCAGGGATCACAGAATCTTCTTCCCGTGATTCCCCACAGTCTTCTGTCACTCTCCTCCACTACCTCCGGATGAATATAGTAGTCCTCGTCGCCCACTGTCACTCCCACGGCAAATCCGCAGGCATCGCAGTAGGTGAGAAGCTCCCTCAAAAGCTCTTTGTCAAACTCATGCTCATAGAGGAGCTTTTCGCCCACTGTCACCTTTGTGCCGTTTAAATGTACGATCGCATCCGGCTTTACTATATCCCTGAATTTTGAGCTGTAGTAATTGTCCATGTCCCTGCCTGTGGCCAGCACTATTTTGTGTCTTTCCCTGAGCCGTCTGATCGCCTGCAGGGCGCTGGGTGTTATCTCCCCGGTCTTATGATCTAAAAGTGTCATGTCCAAATCGAAGCTAATCATACTGCGCCTTCCTCCTGAGGTAATTCTTATCTTTTGATACTTTCATTATAGCATAGACAGACTTTCCGGTATATTTTTATTTGCGCTGCATTTTGCCGGCTCTTTCACGGCGCCATCCCTCCTTCCTGAGGCGGAAAGGACAGGAATTGTTTAAATTTACCATGTTTTTCAAAAAAATTAAAATTAGGGCTTCCCTTTTTTTTATTTTGTGGTATAATGAATAAGGATTTCCAATCGGGGTATGGCGTAGCTTGGTAGCGCGCTCGGCTGGGGGCCGAGAGGTCGCAGGTTCAAATCCTGTTGCCCCGATTAATTATGAGGGAAGAGTTTCCAGCGGCTTTTGCCGCGGGAAGCTCTTTTTTTTAACTGTATCCGTTGATTTCCGGCAGCAGCTGCTGTCTGGTACTGTTTTTCTGTACCTGTTCATTTTCCATACTTTCACGGTTTTAACTTTTATAGCCAAGGCACTGTACTGTCTTATTTTAAAAATTATTTTATCAGCGAAAAAGGAGGAACTTGTTATGACTGAAAAAAGAACGGAGGAACTTGTGGAGAGGGCTGTCAGGCTCCACCGGATGGGCTATAACTGCGCCCAGTCCGTTGCCTGCGCTCTCAGCGAAGAGGTGGGAGTTGATGAAAATATCTGTTTCAGGCTGATGGAAGGCTTCGGTCTCGGCATGGGACAGATGCAGGAAACCTGCGGAGCCGTGTCAGGAGCAGTGGCTGCTCTGGGCTTTTCAAACAGCATCGGAACCCAGAGCCCTTCCACAAAGGCTTCCACCTACGGTCTTGTACGGCAGGTGAGGGAACAGTTTCTTCAGAAGAACGGTTCTACAGTCTGCAGTGAACTCAAGGGGCTGACAGGAGGCAGCATGCTGAGAAGCTGTCCCGGCTGCATTGAAGATGCCGTAAGAATCGCCTGCAGCCTGATGAAGGATGCAGACGGCCAGCCGTAAGATTCTCTTTAAAGCAGAAGGTTCTTTCTCATCACACCTTCAGAAACCGGCGAAGCACACACAGAAAGAGTCCCCAAACAGATACCTTTAAGATTGTCTCTGCTTCCGGAAGCATGATGTCAAGAAAGCGCTCCGTTCCTGCAAGCAGTGCCTGTCCTTCCAGAAACAGTTCTGCCCTGGGCGCTGCCCAGGAAATGGCAGCCAGCAAAAGGAAAGCGGTGAACCCTCTTCCCAGATCCGCGCTGACTACTTTATCTCCTGATGCAAAATGGCGTTTGGTCATAATCCAAAGTGCTGAAATGCAGGTAAAGAACAGATAGCCTCCCGACAGCGCCAGATAGCTTGCCATACTGACATTCCTTTCTGTGATCAGCACTCTTATGGAGCCAAGCCCCTCTCTTCCTGTCCAGAGCCCGGGGAGGGCATGGAAGGCAAGCCAGAGCATGAGCAGAGCGCAAAACAGCTGCGAAGCCCTGGAACAGAACTTAGCAAGCCCTCCCGGCAGATGAAGCCTTGGAAGTGAGAGGGAGGGCAGTTTCGCCTTCTTCTTTTTCGCCTTTTCAGACGCCTTCCCGGATTTTTTCAGGCTCTTATAGCTTTCACGCTTCTCCTGCGTGTCCGGTTCTTTTCTCGCCCTGCTCCTTCCTCTTTCCCGTCCGGCACTGCTCTCAGACTGCCGCTCTCTTTTCACCGAACGGCGGTATTCCCAATCCCGGCCGGAATGTCGGCTAAGCTCCCGGGCACTCTCCTCTCTCTGCTCCCTTTCCTTTTCAGTTATTTCAGCCCTCTCCTGTCTGCCGTGGAAGCTGTCATCTGCGAGGGCGCCGTCTCTCCAGCCGCTTTCTCTCTGCTTTGGTTCAGCTCTCCGGATTTCTTCTGTTCTTTCTCCTGAAACCAGGTATATTCTGCACTCGCTGCAGTAATTTCCCTTTATTTTTCTTCCGCACTTTGGACAAATCATACTCTTCTCCCGTATTTTTCTATCCTCTTCGGATTTCACTCGTCTTTTATCTGTCTGAAAATCCATTTGCCATGTTTTTACAGTTTCTGCTTACAGGATTTTCAGTTATACCTTATCACAGAATTGTGAAAAATCAGAGTCCTTTCCCTTATTTTTTCCTTACAGCTCACCTACCGCTCATCCTGCAGCGGACTGTTCAGAATCTCCACCAGCTCTCCCGGCGTCATGTTTCTCTCCTCCATAATTTCCACAATCTGGCGAAGCTCCTCCTCTTTCTTCTGCCTCAAAAGCTCCTTTTCCTGCTGCCTCAGCTCCCTGAGCTGCGCCTCCTGAGAAGAGATGGCCGTCCTGAGCTCTTCCAGCTTTTCTGTACATGTTTTTTTTCTTCCTCTGGGCATGTTTCTTTCTCCTTTTCCATTACAATCTATTGACGGCAATATGCCTGTCGCCTGTCAGTCTTATGCTTTTCTTTTCAGCAGTCATTTTGAACAGTGAAATGGCGGATCATGATTATGAATATAATTAATTTATATGTACAAGGAGGCTGGAATAGAACAAAGGACGGCTCTGAATACTCCCTGAAGCCTTTTCCAGGCTCTCTCAGCGCAGCACCGGTGCAGCATTGTAAAAAGCCTGGTTTTTCTCTCCGCCTGTGACCAGCTCCACGAAGCCCTTCATGGGGGCAGAAAGGTATCTTCCCCTGGGAATCGCCAGATGGTTTTCATTTCGCAGTTCAACTCCCTCTATTTCAAAGGTGACCAGGCTGCCGTTTTTCAAAAACTCCTCCGCCATTATATCCGGAAGGAAGGTGATCCCAAGACCCGATACAGCAGCACTGATAAGCGACTGGGAATTGACGCTGACCCAGGATGCCGGAAGCTCCAAATCCTGCTGGAGCATTGCGCCGTCCAATACATCACGTATCGCGCTCCCCTTTTCCCGAAGAAGCAGACTTTCCCCTGACAAGGCTTTCGCAGGCAGCACCAGCTTTCCCGCCATTTTCCCCGTCTTCTCCCTGTCTCCTCCTGCCCTTTCGGCTGCAGCCGGCCTTAGCCGTTCCTCCATATATTTTCTGGAACAGAGAGGAATCACCCGGTAGGAAGAAAAGGGGATGCTTTCAAACTTCTCCTGATAGGAAGCCCCCTCAATCAGAGCCAGATCGATTTCACTGTCCTCCAGACACCTGGCAATAGAACGGGCGCTGTCTACCGTCACCCTGACCTGAATACTCCCAAAAGCATCCGTAAACTTCCGGATCAGCCCGGGCAGCCAGAAATTGGCGATGGTTATACTGGAACCAATCCGAAGAGCCAGGCGGTGTTCCAGATCCTTCATGCTCTTTTGCAGGTCCCCATACACCTCCAGCACAGTGCAGGCCTTTTCGTAGATCAGCTCTCCTCTCCTGTTCAGTCTGATTTTTCTGCCGACACGGTCAAAAAGCGGCGTGCCGGCCTCCCCTTCCAGCTCGGCAACCGCGTGAGATACAGCCGGCTGTGTCATAAACAGCTTTCCCGCTGCCCCTGTGATGCTTTCTTCCTCACAGACGGTCTTGAATATAAAAAGATGACGGATCGTCATGGAAATATCCTCCTTTTGCATTCCGGTCATATATTACTATTTAGTTATTAATATGATAAAATTATATAATTTTACTTATATATTTTCAAGCATTATAATAGGCAGGTCTGACAATGAGTCCCGAAACCGGACAAAAAACGGCTCCGGCAGACGGGATTTTCAATTTCTCTGAGACAGCACATGAGATATAGGAGGTGCTTTTGTGGCTGACGGAAAGCTGAAGCGGCTTGCATGGCTGTTTTTCATAAACCTGTTCATCAGTTCATTTACCTTTGGCGGCGGATATGTGGTGATTCCCATGATCCGCAAATATTTTGTCCAGAAAAAGAAATATCTCTCCGAGGAGGAGGTGATGGAGCTGGCCGCCATCTCTCAGTCCTCCCCCGGCGCGATTGCCGTAAATCTCTCCACCCTGGCCGGGTACAAGACAGCCGGAATGGCGGGAGCCGCAGTGAGCTGTATCGCCTCTGTCATTCCGGCCCTGCTCATCCTGTCTGTGATCTCCGCCTGGTATGCGGCATTTTCCCAGAATCAGCTGGTGGGGGCAGTGTTAAAGGGAATGGAAGCCGGGGTGGCCGCTCTGATTGTAGATTTGATTATCGACATGGTGCGGATGGTTATGCAGGAAAAGTCACTGCTTCTCACTGCCATGATTCCAGCTGCCTTCATCAGCAGCTTTTTTCTGAACATCAATGTGGCCGTTATTCTGATTTTCTGCTGTGTCATCTGCATCGGAACTGTATGGCTCAAAAACCACAGAAGCAGCAGACAGGAAAGCGGCACAGGGGCTTAATTTGGGAGGATGAAATGAATACTATTTTAGAACTTCTCACAGATTTTCTTCAGATAGGACTGTTCAGCATCGGCGGAGGATACGCAGTTATCCCTCTTATCCAGGAACATGTCGTCGATCTGAGAGGGTGGCTTTCCATTCAGGAATTCACAGACATTATCACGATTTCACAGATGACGCCCGGCCCTCTGGCTGTCAATACCTCCACCTTCGTGGGACTGCAGATAGGCGGCATCCCCGGAGCCGTCGCGGCGACTCTGGGATGCGTGTTTTCCGGCTTCGTGATATCTCTTATACTCTGCCGCGTCTTTGACCGCTATAAAAAATCAGAGTATGGGCTGAAACTGTTAAAGGGGCTGAAGGCGGCATCTGCGGGACTTATCGTCTCAGCCGCCATGACGATTATCGTTATGGCCTTTTCCTGGAGCGGTGAAAACATGGCGGGAAGCACAGACCCACTTGCTAAAATTTCAAATATGATGCAAAATCTGAACTGGATTGCAGCCGCCATTTTTTTATCTGCTCTGATTCTTGTCAGAAAAGTGCATCTGAATCCCATACTCGTTATGGGAATCTGCGGCCTTGTGGGCGCAGCGGTTTACCGGTAGGGTACTCCCCGGCACAGGCAGGATGCCGGCAGAAGCCAGGCGGCCGGTGCATTTACAGATACAGCCCGCCATCTAGTCTAAAAAGGTTCCGAGAAACTCTTCCCTGACGTTTGCCGGCACCAGACTTCCACCTGTCGCCCACACGATATGAACCGCGCTCTCTCTGTTTTTTCTGTACGCCCGAAGAAAGGCCGGAAGCTCCTTCTCCTGTTTTTCTCTGCAGGCCTCCAGCATGGCATCTAAAAGCTGAGGCCCCAGAAATCCTGCACAGGCGCTGGGTTCTGCAAAAATGCCCTCCGTCCTCATAAGTGCCCTCATGTAGTGATACAGTCTAAAATCTTTGACTGTAAAAATCCCATCCAGCATTGGCTCCATCACAGTTCCCACAAAGCCGGACGGGCGTCCCACAGCCAGCCCATCGGCGTGGGTTTTCCCCGTAAGTCCGATGTCCTGCACGCTTATTCTGCTGTGAAGTCCTGTGGCCATGCCTGCCAGCATACAGGGTGACTGCACTGGTTCTGCAAAAAAACAGTGCACAGAATCGCCGAAAATCATTTTCAGTCCAAAGGCAATTCCCCCCGGCGCGCCGCCTACTCCGCACGGAAGATAGACAAAAAGCGGTCTCTCCCTGTCCGGCTCCACTCCCTCGTCTAAGAGCTGGCGCTTCAGCCGGACAGCCGCGGCTGCGTACCCCAGGAACAGATTTCTGGAGTTTTCATCATCTACAAAGTAGCTGGACGGATCGAGAGCGGAAAGCCTCCTGCCCTCCCTGACAGCCCCGCTGTAGTCTGAACTGTATTCTCTTACTGTTACTCCATGTTTTCTCAAAAGCTCTTTTTTCCATTTCCTGGCATCGGATGACATATGAATTACTGTTTTATATCCCAGGGCAGCGCTCATAATCCCGATACTCAGCCCCAGATTTCCCGTTGAACCGGCCTGAACTGTGTGGCTGCCGAGAAACTCCCGGCACCTTTCTGACAGAAGTATCTCGCTGGAGTCCCCTTTTCTGAGAAGTCCTGCCTTCCCGGCAATTTCCTCCGTATGTTTCAGAATTTCATAGATGCCTCCCCGCGCTTTTACAGAACCTGCGATGGGAAGATGGCTGTCCTCCTTCAAAAAGAGCCTGCCTCCAAAGCCTCTAAAAGGCAGAGCCATCTCCTCTTTTGGCAGAAAGCAGGAAAATCCCTCTCCATCTTTCCTGTTATCCGACTTCAGGAACTGCTCCATCCACCGAATGGGAACAAGTGGGGACTCAATGATCCCTCCCTCCTTGGCCGTCTCCGGAAAACAGCGGGCAATCAGCGGCCCAAAATAAGACAGCCTTCTCTCTGCATCCTCTATATCTTCATATCCCAGTATCCTTCCCTGTCCATCCTTAAATTCCCGGCACATCTCCTCTGCCGGCTTCTTTTTGGGATTTGCCCAGAAAAGTTCCCCAGCCTGCGACGCCCTGCGGATCACCGGAATTCTGAATACGGTTGTCTCAAATGCTCTGTCCATATAGGTTCTCCTTTTTCCTTCTTTCCTGTGTATTGAATCCTTCGTTCCCTGCTGTTTCTGTCCGAAGCCTCCGCTTCTTCCTGCACTCCGCCATTTTATCATACAGCCTACAGGGGTTCAACAGGAAAGACCTCTGAATACACCGGGAGGATTGGCCTTGGAGCTTTCCAGATTGTAATTCCGGAATGGGCTCGCAGCTTCTCTAATCTATTTTATCTGAGGAAAAAGGGAAAAAGACTTGAAATCTCTGCCGGAAGCGTATAAAAAACACATGAAGATCTTAAAGCGTCAGTGACAGCGCCGGCGGTAAAATGCCCTGAAATGAGGAGGAGCCGGGCAGCTATGGCCGCCCGGCTTATTATGAAAAAAATATTACTCTCTTGTCGAGATGTATCTGTTCTTTACAGTTATAGTATAGGTATCATTTATGTACCTGATTTGTAGAAAATGTAAACAAAATTTGAACGAATGGTAAGGAATCTATGAATAACTGTGAACGCCGCCCCTTCACTTTTGTTTCACCATTTTTGCAAGGATTCTGTCATGCGGGAGAGAAAAAAATATTTTGCCCTCCCGCCAGAAAAAAATCAGCTGGAACTGTCCGCCCCCGGATTCAGGGGGCGGGGCCGTGAGCGATGGCAGCCTCGACAGTGCAATTTTTTTGTTTCTTTGATTTCAATTATTTCTGTATTTTTCCTCACATCTTTCTTCCGGCATTCTTTTCCTTCGTGGCTCACTCAGGATTTTCCTTCTGGAGCAGAGAAAAAACGGGTCGCCTAGTAAAAGCCGCCTGACGCGGAAGCGTCAAAAAAAGAGGAAGCGGTTGTGCCGGAGCTGCACCCGCAGCCGCTTGCAGAGGCGGAACCGCTAAGAGGCATCACGCAGTTGGCAATTCCTGCGTCAAAGCCGCTCTGGTAGCCTGCTGAAAAACCGTCATTGAAGCCATTTCTGTAATCAGAATTTCCGCAGCGGCAGGAGTTAGAGTTTCCGCAGCAGGTATTGGAATTTCCACAGCAGGAATTAGAGTTTCCGCAGCAGGTATTGGAGTTTCCGCCGTCATCGCAGCATACTGTACAGCAGCGGCAGCACCTTCTTCTGCATCCGGAATTGCATCCACAGTTATTACATCTTCTAAAACAACACATATTTAATATCTCCTTGATTAATTTCCATTTATAATATATGGTATGTACAGAGGGACAATAGGTTCCTTGATTTTTGGAAATGCTTTAAGGAGGCTGTCCATGGGATTTAAAATAATTTCAGGTGATATTACAAAGTGCTGCACAGATGCCATTGTCAATGCGGCCAACACCTCTCTGCTCGGCGGCGGCGGGGTAGATGGAGCCATTCACCGGGCGGCAGGGCCTGAACTCCTCGCCGAGTGCCGGACGCTTCACGGCTGCCGGACGGGTATGGCCAAAATTACAAAGGGCTACCGGCTTCCTGCCAGGTATGTCATTCACACTCCGGGCCCCGTCTGGAACGGGGGCTCCCACGGAGAGGAAGAGCTTCTGGCTTCCTGCTACAGAAGCAGTCTTGAACTGGCTGTATCCTACGGCCTTTCTTCCATAGCTTTTCCTTCCATCAGCACCGGGATCTACCGTTTTCCCGTCGACCGGGCCGCGCGGATTGCCGTCTCCGTCATTCTGGGCTTTCTCGGGGAAAACCCATCTCTCAGAGAGGTCTTTATGGTCTGCTTTGATGCGCATACCCGCCAGGCATATGAACAGGCCCTGTGTGAACTGGAAAATTAAAATATCTAAGGAGAAAAATCTATGTTTAATACGGAAGCTATCATATGCTCTGAAAACGGCGTCTGGACTGCCCGCGCCTGCTGTCCGACCGTTCAGAAAGCTGAATCTGTCCGTGCAGGCTTTATAGATCCTGTGCGCCAGATCAATATGTTCGCCGATCTCTATCGGGAGGGAAAAGATCTCGTGATAGAAGGGCCTGACAGAGAAACAGTAGAAAAAATAGCAGATATCTTAAATCATGCTGCCTGGGATCAGAAAGATTAACAGACGAGATTTAAAAAGGGGCTGGAAGATTTCTTCCGCCCCTTTCCGGGAATTCTCCAGAAGTTTTGCGACAGCGGACTTGAGATGCGCACTTCCGGCCGTCCGGTTGTCTTCGGGTTTTCTTCCAATGGATAAACGGTATACAAATCTCAAAAAGAACATAGAAAAAAGAAAAATTGATTTAATTTGGAAAAGTTTTTATAAATTTCTTGCTTTTTTTGATATTAATGCTATAATAATAGACATGGAAGCATAGCTCAGCCGGGATGAGCGTTCGCCTCACACGCGAGAGGTCATGGGTTCGAGCCCCATTGCTTCCATTTTTTTGCGCCCTTTTATTGGCAGGTAAAATGGGAGTTTTGCTTGTAAATACAAGGGGATTGCTCATTTCTGGTGATTAATTCATATTATACTATGATGCTAAAATATCACACAAAACTTTCCGAAGATGATACAGTCCGGGCGGCTAACGATCCTCTTTTCAATTACATCACAGTTCCCAGCAGCCTCTTCCCTTGTTTTAATGATTTTCTTATATTCTGTCCATACTATTCCTGAATATGCAGCAGCATAGGGTTTCACAGACACAGAAAAACACACAGAAAAAGGAGAATATTTATGAGACAGGCTAGAAGTACAAAGGCTGTGAGGACCATTCCCAAAGGAGCCTATGAATGCGGAACCACCTCTGATGAGCTTATGAACGGAGATTACAGGGACAGACTGCATCCGGGATTGGATTTGCAGGGCAACGGCTATTACAGCGGCAGTGAATCAGCAAGGACTGACTCTGCTGCCTTAAAAAATTCTGATTTTCCCGGCTGCGTGAAAGGAAAGCCTCAGGCTGGAGGCCCTGTTTAGGAACCGGCTCCCCGACTCAATCTGGCTGCCGCCCGCTTTTTAACCAGATGCTCTGCACTGACACGGAGAGCTGCATGGCCGGCGGCAGCCTTTTTGAATCCTTCCTGTTCCTTCTGGCCTCCTTTGCCTGATTCTTCTCTGTCACCG
The DNA here is from genome assembly GCF_020736365.1 of Clostridium sp. M62/1. NCBI lineage: Bacteria > Bacillati > Bacillota > Clostridia > Eubacteriales > Clostridiaceae > Clostridium > Clostridium sp. M62/1. Next base: position 2,622,047 of record NZ_CP085988.1, read on the forward strand.
GCTTCCTGCCGTTTTCCTGTTTCTGCCCTGCTCTGTTGTATTACTAATTTTTGTCAAATTCAGGATTAAATGCGTAGAAGTTCTTGCTGTCCAGATGATCCTGCAGAATTCTCAGAGCTTCGCCGAAGCGCTGGAAGTGAACGATTTCCCTCTCTCTCAGGTAGCGGATGGGATCACATACCTCCGGGTCTCTTACCACCCGCAGGATATTGTCATAGGTGGTGCGGGCTTTCTGCTCTGCTGCCATATTCTCATGCAAATCTGTAATGGCGTCCCCTTTGCTCTGGAACTCACAGGCGTTAAACGGAATGCCTCCCGCAGCCTGAGGCCAGATTCCGGTTGTGTGATCGATGTAATACGGGCCAAAGCCGGACTCCTCAATCTGCTCTGGTGTCAGGTTCTTTGTGAGCTGATGGATAATCGCCGCCACAATTTCCATATGGGCCAGCTCCTCCGTACCGATATCCGTAAGAAGGCCCTTTGCCTCTGCATAGGGCATGGTGTAGCGCTGGGAGAGATAACGCATGGACGCGCCGATCTCGCCGTCCGGCCCGCCATACTGGCTCATAATAAACTGCGCCATCTTAGGATTCGTCTGAGTAATTTTTACAGGATACTGAAGTCTTTTCTCATATCTCCACATACTCTACACCTCCCCTTCCCACGGCCATTTTTCTGTTATCCACGTCCAGCGGTCTGTACTCTGTACGGCATCTACCATCAGCGGTCCGTACTGACGCTGCCAGGCATCCATAGCCTCATCCCGGAGTCCGACTACATAATGGTAATAGCTGAGAGCCTCCTGATCCTCCGGGTGAGTGTCCAGGTATAAGAGCACGTCATCCATGGCAAAGCTGGCCTGGCAAAGCCTCTGTCTCAGGGCCTCTTTCGTCCACTCTCCCATATTTCTTTCCATTCCACTGTTTCCCACAGCCATTACCTGCACCTCCCCTTTAAAAATGGCAGATCGAGTTCAGGGAAAATCGTTCCTCTTGCAAATCCTGTCTCCATCTCATATGGTCTGCTCCATTTCTGCATTGGAACATAGGACATTCCCACTGGAAAATCAGCTGGGTTGAACGGAAGGCTGCATTCAGAGCGGTCTCTCATTCTTCCTGCCTCCTCCTTGCTTCCCGGCATGAATACCCGGACAGAAGCGGATGACCCGTCTCTTCCGTCTGACCTCATACTGCCGCCGCAGGGTGCCGCGTAAGAGGAGGACTGAAAGCTCTGAAACCCCCAGTTCATATCGTCATAGCCTCCCATGCCGCACAGCTCCTGATGCTGCATTTCCTGCTGCCCGGCAGCTCCGTTTATGGAAGCATCCGAGTCAAATACCACGCTCCCTGCCTGACGCCAGTCCGCCTGAACGCTGTCTTCAAGCTGACGGCGCACGGATCTTGGGCTTTCTTCCCGAAATCCGTCAGAATACTGCTGCTCATAGCAATTCATACTTTATATGCCCTTTCCTGATTCGCTTACAATTTTATGATATGCCAGACTGCCTGTTTGCTGTTCCCTGCAGGCCGGCTGAGATTTTTAGAGTCTCCATCCCGCCGTCCCCTTATCATTCTTTACCCTGCCCTTCTGATTTTCCCTATATTCCTTCTTTCTTAACTTCCTTTTCCTCTCCTACTTTGCTATAATAGCTTACGTGCAGCAGGCTTTTCTTAACTTGTTTTATCGCAGTAACTGTTTTCCTGGCTGCCCTGACAAAAGGGCCGGAGGCAGAGCCGCTGTATCTTCATTACTGCAGATAAATCTGACAGACGAGGTGTATTATGAAAATTATCATTATCGGCTGCGGCAAGGTCGGGCGAACTCTGACGGAGCAGCTTGCCACTGAGGCGCATAACATCACAGTTATTGACACAAATCCCAAAAAAATTCAGGAAGTGACGGAGGATCTGGACGTTCTCGGCATCACGGGCAACGGTGCCAGCATCAGCACACTTCAGGAAGCAGGCGTAGAGCAGGCGGACATTCTGATCTCTGTCACCGGTTCTGATGAGCTGAACCTGCTCTGCTGCCTGATCGCCAAAAAGGCCAGCCGGTGCCAGACAGTGGCCAGAGTGAGAAACCCCATGTACAGCCAGGAGATCGATTTTATCAAAGCGCAGATGGGCGTTTCCATGATCATCAATCCCGAGCTTGCGACTGCCCTTGAAATTTCAAGGCTTCTGCGTTTCCCGGCCGCTATCAAGGTAGATAACTTTTCAGGCGGCAGAATCCAGCTCGTCAAGCTGAAGCTGGACAGACGCATTCCTGTAGGTGGGATGAAGGTAATGGATCTTCCAAAGCGCTCAGGAAGTGATATTCTGGTCTGTGCAGTGGAACGCGATGATACAGTCTATATTCCAGACGGCAGCTTCGTCCTCCGTGAAAACGACACCATCTCCTTTGTTGCGGCAGGGGACAATGTCGTTCGTTTTCTCAAGGCCTTCTCCCTTCCGGCAGCTCCTGTGAAAAGCGTTATCATTGTCGGCGGAGGCACCATCGGCTATTATCTGGCCAAACAGCTCTCCAAAACCGGCATGAGAATCCGCATCGTGGAAAACAATCTGGAGAGATGTGAATTTCTGAGCGAAATGCTTCCAGAGGATGTGACCGTTATCCACGGAGACGGAACCGATCGGCACCTTCTGATGGAGGAAGGCCTCGGCCAGGCGGAGGCTTTTGTGACGCTGACTAATCTGGACGAGGAGAATATCCTTTTAGCCCTGTTCGCAAAAAAAAAATCCGGCGCAAAGCTGATTTCCAAGGTGAACCGCCTGGCCTTTGATGATATTATTGAGGAGCTGGACATCGGAAGCGTGATCTATCCCAAGTATCTGACCGCCGACTATATTATCCAGCATATACGCACCATGCGCCATTCTGCAGCCAATACGATTGAAACCCTTTACCGGCTTCTGGACAACCGGGTGGAGGCCCTTGAATTTTCCATTCTGGAGTCCTGTCCCGTGACAAATATTCCGCTGTCTGAACTCAGACTGAAGCCGGGATACCTGATCTGCTGTATCCGCCGCGGGGAACAGGCCTTTATTCCTGGAGGCAGCGACTCCATCCAGGTAGGGGATTCCGTTATTGTGGTTACTCTCGAGAGAGGCCGCCACGATATTCTGGACATTCTGGAAGGCAGGAGGTGATGGTATGAATTATTCCATGATTTCCTATATTGTGGGATGGATTCTGAACTTCGAAGGGCTTTTTATGCTTCTGCCCTGCCTGACAGCTGTGATCTACGGGGAGAAAGCCGGTTTTGCTTTTGTTGTCACAATGGCTCTCTGCTTTGTGATTGGAGTTCCTCTCACCATCCGAAAGCCTAAAAACATGGTTTTCTACACAAAAGAGGGATTTATCTCTGTTTCTCTGAGCTGGATTGTGATGAGCGTGATGGGTTCTCTGCCTTTCCTGTTCAGCGGCGCAACATCCAATCCCGTTGATGCTCTGTTTGAAACAGTCTCCGGCTTTACCACCACGGGAGCCAGCATATTCAGCGATGTGGAGAGCCTGCCCTACTGCATTCTGTTCTGGCGAAGCTTTACTCACTGGATCGGCGGAATGGGCGTTCTCGTCTTTATCCTGAGCCTGCTTCCTCTTACAGGAGGCTATCACATGAATCTGATGAAGGCAGAAAGCCCGGGTCCCTCTGTGGAAAAGCTGGTTCCTAAGCTGCAGTCCACTGCCAAAATCCTGTATTCTATCTATATCGCGCTGACGCTGCTTGAGATCCTGCTTCTTCTGGCAGGAGGGATGCCTCTGTTTGACACTCTGACCCTCTCCTTCGGAACAGCAGGAACAGGAGGCTTCGGAATCAAAAACGACAGTATGGCAGGGTATTCGCCCTATCTTCAGAATGTCGTAACCGTGTTTATGATCCTGTTTGGCGTAAACTTCAGCTTTTATTTCCTTCTTCTGCTGCGAAAGCCCAAAAAAGCCTTCCGCATGGAAGAGGTTCGCTGCTACCTGGGAATTATCGCCGCCGCGATTGTTATTATCACCATTAATATTAAAGACTTTTATCCTTCCGTCGCACAGGCCTTCCAGCAGGCAGCCTTCCAGGTCGGTTCCATCATCACCACAACCGGCTACGCCACTACCGATTTCAACACATGGCCTCAGGTGTCCAAGACCATCCTGGTGATGCTGATGTTTGTCGGTGCCTGCGCCGGAAGTACCGGCGGCGGAATCAAGGTTTCCCGCTTTGTTATCCTTCTTAAGACAATTAACAAGGAGCTTCACCATTTCCTCCATCCAAAGGCAGTGCGCAAAATTTCCATGGACGGGAAGGTTGTGGAGCACGAGGTGGTCCGCTCCATCAATGTTTTTATGATTGCCTATGTCCTCATATTTTCTTTTTCTGTCCTTCTTGTGGGCTTTGACAATCAGGATCTTGTGACAAATTTTACAGCTGTAGCGGCCACCCTGAACAATATCGGACCCGGCCTTGAGATGGTAGGCCCCGCCCAGAATTTCGGCCTGTTTTCTAACGGCGCAAAATGTGTACTGATATTTGATATGCTGGCCGGAAGGCTTGAAATTTTTCCTCTTCTGATTCTGTTTGTGAGGGATACCTGGAAAAAATTTTAACGTCAGAAATTTTCTGCTTTCTGACAGAGAGGGGCAGTCAGCTTTTATGCTGACTGCCCCTCTCTGTTTATTATGCCGTCTCCTCCGAATACGTATCTCTCCGGGGGATGCACACTCGCCGCAGGAGTGTCTTGGCTCCCTTCGGCCCCCGTCAGGCTTTCAGGCCTCGGCTCTCTTTGACTGTCTGCTCAGATATTTGATAATCTCTTTTCTGGTGACAATGCCGATGAAATTTTTCTGATCGTCCAGTACAGGAACAAAGTTCTGATTCATTGCCTTGCCCAGCAAATCCTCCATGGCACATCCCGCCAGTACTGGCTGATTGTCCAGCCTTCTCGGTACCTCTGTCACCTGGACCCGATCCAGTCCCTTAAAAGTAAAGTCAAATTTATTTTTAATACCCCACAGCAGATCCCCCTCTGTGATCGTTCCCACATATCTGCCCTGACGGGTGATAATCGGCATGGCCGCATACTGGTAACGCTCCATTTTATCAAGGGCCTCCTTCAGAGTTTCATCCTCGTAAATAAAAGCTACATCGCTCTTGGGTGTTAAAAAAAATAAAATATTCATTGTCTTATTCTCTCCTTGTTGTCTAATACCATGCAGTGCTTCCGAATACTTTCGTTTCCGCCTGCTCTCAGCTGTCTGATCTTCTAATATCCCAGAGGCTCATTGACAAATACCACCTCTGCCTCCATCCCATTAACCGGGCGCTCCAGAATTACCGTGGCGCGGCAAAGTCTTGAGGGGCTCAAACATTCATAGCAGCAGTCTCCCGCCGCGCAGGGCGTATCTGCCTGAAGGCGCTTCGCATTCAGAGGAGCCGCCACATTCCTGGCCCTCTGCCATGCACTGTTCAGGTCGGGAGTGATCTTGTTTGAACCCACCACAAAAAACACTTTTTTAGGGCCGAACAGTGTTTCTGACACCCGGTTTCCATTTCCGTCAATATTTACAAGTTCCCCTGTCTCCGAAACTCCATTCGCACTGGTTATGTAAATATCGGCAGCTCTCGCCCGCAGGAGTGTATCCATCCCCGGTGTCAGCCAGTGCCAGATCACCTCATTTTCCTCAGCCAGCACACGGTCAAGCCCCATCTCCTTAAGCGTCATGGAACCTCCAAAGGCAACACGGCATCCGCGGATCTCCCTCTCCAGATAATTGGCTGCCTCCTCTTTTGTCTGGAAAAAAGAAGTCTGAAACTCGTGTCTTTCAAAATTTTTCCTGAGAACTTCTATATTCATGTCTGTCTCCCCATATACAGGCCGCGGCCTCTCTGCTTTCTCCTTCTGCCCTGCTTCTGCAGACGCCCCAGCCTTATCCTCTCCTGTCGATTTTCAGGGCAGAACCTTCTCCTTTTATGATCTTAACTTTTTCCTGAGAATATGTCAACCGGATTTGACACGGAACTTATTACCCGGAGCCCTCTCGTTCATTCCAGTATCTCTGGATTTATGACGCAGAGCTTTGCAGCCTTTTTTCCTTCTCCTTTCACAGACTGAACAAACCTCTGTTTTCCTCCTTGACGTTCTTTTGTCCCAGAAAAAAACGCTCCGAGCGGAATCTGCAATTACTTCCGTTCAGAGCGCATTTTTTCTTTCACTCTGGCTAAGCCAGCTCACAGCCTGCCGCTTCCTACTCCAGGTAATCCAGGGCATCAACAGGCTGTCCGCCCTGCCTGAGCTCGAAGAATACATTATTCCCCTCAATGGAATAATATTTTGTGGGTTCCGCCACATATCCGATGGTATCGCCCTTATAGAGGTATTCCCCCTCCACAGCCTTCACATCCTTAAGCTGGCCGCAGATCGCAGTGTACTCGTTGCCCAGATCCATGACGACATAGTTGCCGATCTCCTCATTAGAGCCGCATTCTGTAACCCGGGCATTGGCGGGCGCCAGGACAGGGCTGCTCACATCGCTCTGGATAATCAGAGCCGGATTGCATTTGTACTGATCCAGAGTCGGAAAATAGATTGTCGTATCCATGCTGTAATCGAGGATAATATTTCCCATTACAGGCCAGGCCAGCTTGTCAGTCTCCTTGAAATCAAGGGTCAGTGCTTTGGCGCTGGTGCCTGAGGCTTCTGCTCCTGCATCGGCCTCTCTGTCTGCAGCTTCTCCACCGGTATCCTTTTTGTCTTCCTTTGAATACTCTGCATTGGAGCTTCCTGCCACCTTTGTGTCCTCATCTGTAGCCTCGGCGGCATTTTCTGCTGATTTTTCCTCAGCCTGCGGCTGCGGGTTCTGCTCCACAATGTACCCGCCCGTTTCCGGGACCTCCAGATATGGATTTTCCTCCACTCTATCGCTTCCCTGTCTGAATTTCACTGTCCCTGCTGCGGCAACAATAGTCAGCAGGCCTAATACCATCATTCCCAGAAGAACTTTGTCCCTGAGCAGCTGGTTCATCTTTTTTTTCACGCTTATCACCTCGGTAATATTCTTACCAAACCGAGGCGACTTATTCAGAAATCAAAACAATATTTTTATAGTAAAATTTCAGCAGTTCCTCCGCTGTATATCCCTCCTTCGCCTTCTCATTTGCCCCCCACTGATCAAAGCCGTAGCCGTGTCCACTTCCCTCAGTGACGCAGCGGATTCCCGATTCCATCTTCTCAAAGGAGAAGGCGCAGGATTTGAGGCCCAGAGCGTACTGGATCTCCTCCCCTGTGTACAGCTTCTCTCCCGCCTTCACCTGGCTGACGTACCCGGCGCCGTCCTTTTCCACAATCTGTATACTTTCAAAAGCAGTGTCCGCAGACAGCTCAGGCGAATTTTCCATCCCGTTTAATCGTTTACAGAACTCCTCCGGCGTAAACGTCTCCACTGTCAGATACCCCGGCGAATTCACATCCTCCGGACAGTCGACAGAGACCAGGTATGGATGCAGCTCATCCCCCTCTCTTGTCTTTCCCGCGCTGATCCCGTGGAACAGCGGATCAATAGGGCTGCCGTCAAAGGTAAGGATCTGCCCCTCTGTTTCTTTCGCCGCATCTGCAAACTTGTTGTAATACCGGAGGAAATAATCCTTTCCCCAGAGCTCCTGCATGCCGCTCTCAGTCAGAATATCCAGATCCAGAGCCGATTCCGGTATTGAATGCTCCTCCCCCATAACCCCGTACAGGTACGTCCTGGCAATGATCATCTGGGCCTTGATTGTCTCCAGCTCATACTCTGCCGGAATCTGCTCAGCAACAATGCCGATCAGATACTCCTCAAGAAGAACTGGCTGCTCTGCCCCTTCCCGATCCAGGACAATCACCCGCTCTCCCTCTCCTATCTGCGAGGATGACACAACACCTGCCATTGCCGTTCCCCCCTGACGGCCTGTCCACGCCATCGTTAGGACATAGGGAAAGATCAGTGACGCCACACACACTGCTGCGATACGCTTCATAGGAAAACCACTCCATTTCTGAAAATTATTTTCTGTACGTTTCAAATGTGTTCTGGACATTCTGAGGTAAATAAAAGATCTGGCGTGCATATCAGCTGAAGAAAAGAGGACAGAAAAAGGTTCCAGCTGTTTTTACAGTTTATGTGTCTCTGTGCAGATTTATGACTGGCTGACTTTCCATCATATCATTCGGATATGCTATTCTCTCCGAGGGAGGTGCACTCGCCGCAGTTGTGTTTTGGCTCCCTTCGGGCGCCGGCGGCGAATGACGATCACAATTGAAATTTAGTAAAAATTATGGTAAAATCCAATTAAATTTCAGAACTGGAAAGGAGATTTTCATTATGGAAAAAGAATTGCTGAACTATGTAAGTGAAAAGTCCCACGAACTTATGAATTCTGCCAGCTGCTGCGCGGAGGCAAAGGCTGCGGCAAAGGCATGGCTGGAGGCAGCGGGAACTGACCGGGAGGCCGAGGCTACAAGACAGTACCTGAAAGAGCTGGAAGCCGATATTGTGACCGCCGAAGGGCTGGAAGCCTTTGCCGAGTCTGAGGCAGGAATCAAAGTGTTTGGCGACAAGGCTGGCCAGATAGCTGCCCACGCCAGAGAAATCAGGGCTGCCGGAGCGAAATACTGCGACTGCCCGGCCTGCACAGCCGTAGCGGCCATTCTCGAGAAAAAAGATGAGATGCTGAGATAAGGAAAAAGCTGGCAGAATCCCTGTCAGCTTTTTCCTTATCTGCTATGATTACAGCTCCACCTTCACCTTGTCAAGGTGCCAGATGTCCTTTACATACTCCTCAATGGTTCTGTCAGAGGAGAACTTGCCTGAGCAGGCAGTATTTAAGAGCGCCGCCTTTGCCCACCACTCCTGATTCTTGTAGGCCTCCTCCACGCGCTTCTGAGCCTCGGCGTAGGAGCGGAAGTCCTTGAGAATAAAGTAGGTGTCCGCCTTTGCGCTGTTCTTTGTATTTAACAGGGAGTTATAGATATCCCTGAACAGCTCCGGATCCTCCGGTGCATAGTAGCCGTTGATCAGCTGCATCAGCACCCGTCTGATCTCCTGGTCTGTGTTGAAGATTTCAACCGGATTGTAGCCGCCGTTGTTCTCGTAATTGATCACCTCGTCGGAGGAAAGTCCGAAGATGAATGCATTCTCCTTTCCAACCTCCTCCACAATCTCCACATTGGCTCCGTCCATGGTTCCAAGAGTCAGCGCTCCGTTCAGCATGAACTTCATATTTCCCGTGCCGGAAGCCTCCTTGCTGGCTGTGGAGATCTGCTCGCTCACATCGGCTGCCGCAAAGATGATCTCTGCGTTGGACACGCGGTAGTCTTCGATAAATACCACCTTGATCTTTCCGTTAATCGACTTATCGTGGTTGATCACATCTGCCACGGAATTGATGAGCTTGATGGTCTTTTTGGCAATCTGATAGCCTGCCGCTGCCTTTGCTCCGAAGATGAAGGTTCTCGGAACCATCTCCATATTCGGATTATCCTTCAGCTGATTGTACAGATACATTACATGGAGGATGTTTAACAGCTGCCTCTTGTACTCGTGAAGTCTCTTCACCTGCACGTCAAAAATCGATCTCGGATCTACATCAATGCCGTTGTGCTCCTTGATGTATTTTGCAAGGCGCAGCTTGTTGTGGTACTTGATATTCATAAATTCCTGCTGGCACTTCTTGTCGTCTGCATAGACCTTCAGCTTTGCAATCTGAGGCAGGTCTGTGATCCACTCGTCCCCGATCTTGTCTGTCACCCAGGCTGCCAGCTCCGGATTTCCGTGAAGCAGGAATCTTCTCTGGGTAATGCCGTTCGTCTTGTTGTTGAACTTCTCCGGCATCATCTCGTAGAAATCTTTTAATTCCTGATGCTTTAAGATCTCCGTGTGCAGCTTCGCAACGCCGTTTACAGAGAAGCCGGCTACAATGGCCAGATGCGCCATCTTCACCTGTCCGTCAAAGATAATGGCCATCTTTCTGACTTTCTCATAGTTGCCTGGATACTTCTTTTCCACCTCGATTAAGAAGCGGCGGTTAATCTCCTCCACGATCTGGTAAATACGCGGAAGCAGGCGGGAGAACAGCTCGATCGGCCATTTCTCGAGAGCCTCGGACATAATCGTGTGGTTTGTGTAGGCACAGCACTTGGTGGTGATGGCCCAGGCCTCATCCCACTCAAGTCCCTCCACATCCAGAAGGATTCTCATAAGCTCGGCGATAGCCACAGTCGGATGGGTATCATTTAACTGGAAAATCACCTTCTCTGGCAGCTTATGGATATCGCTGTGTGTTTCCTTGTACTTGGCAACGGCTCTCTGCACGCTGGCGGAGATGAAGAAGTACTGCTGCTTTAAGCGCAGCTCCTTGCCGGAATAGTGATTGTCGTTGGGATAGAGTACCTCTACCAGATTCTTGGCCAGATTTTCCTCTTCCACCGCCTTCTGGTAATCTCCCTTGTCGAAAGCCTGAAGGCTGAAGGAATTGAGAGGCTGTGCGTCCCAGATACGCAGAGTGTTTACCACGTTGTTGCCGTAGCCCACAATCGGCATGTCGTAGGGGATGGCCATAACGGAGCGGTATCCCTCCTGCACAAAATGGTTTCTGCCGTTTTCCCAGACCGTCTTTACATAGCCGCCGAATTTAACCTCTGTGGCGTACTCTGCCCGGCGAAGCTCAAAGGGATAGCCGTTCTTCAGCCACTCGTCCGGCACCTCCAGCTGGTAACCGTTTTCAATCTTCTGTTTGAACATGCCGTAGTGGTAGCGGATGCCGCAGCCGTAGGCCGGATAACCCAGAGTCGCCAGGGAATCCAAAAAGCAGGCGGCGAGCCTTCCGAGGCCCCCGTTTCCAAGCGCCGGATCCGGCTCCTGATCCTCAATGGCATTTAAATCAAAGCCCAGCTCCTCGAGAGCCTCCTTGATTTCCTTCTGTGCTCCGATGTTGATAATGTTGTTTCCCAGCGCACGTCCCATTAAAAACTCCATGGACAGATAGTATACGATCTTCGCATCATCGCGGTCGTAGGCCTTGTGCGTTGCAATCCATTCGTCTATAATCACATCCTTAACGGCATAAGCGACAGCCTGATAAACCTGCTGCGGGGTAGCCTCGTCAATGGTTTTCCTGTACTGGTTCTTTACATTGTCAATTATGCTCTTTTTAAATGTTTCCTTGTCAAATGTCTGCATCTTCTATCCTCCTGATAAGCGGTTTTCACTCTCCGGCGTCCGGAAAGCCGCTGGCGGTTCCATACCGCCGCGGCCCTGCCTTCCGCCTGCCCGGAAGCTGCCCTCACTGCCTAAAAGCTGCCCCCTGCCTGGTCTGCAACGCCGGATTTTGGCTGACGAAATCAGCCAATCTTTTCAACGCCGAGCATTACCTTTTCCCCGTTGATGTTCCACTCTTTTGCGTATCCGCCTGTCTGTCCCGGTAAAATCTCGTCTGCCAGCACTTCGCTTCTGATCTCTTCCCCGTGCCCTGCAAAGATCTCTGCAATCTTCTCATTGCCGTTTACAAAGACGCGGATGTGGTTCATCACCTCGAAGCCTGCTTCCTTCCTCATGGTCTGAATCTTGCTGATGATCTCTCTCACAAAGCCTTCCTCGAGAAGCTCCGGCGTCAGGTTGGTGTCAAGCACCACCATCACCGTATTGTCTCCCTCGGAGACATATCCCTCAACCTGGGCTGCGTCGATCAGCAGATCCTCCTTCGTGAGAACCACCTCTGCTCCGTCAAAGTCAAAGGTCAGTGCGCCCTTTTCATTCAGCGTATCCATGGCAGCATTGCCGTCGATCTCAGAGAGAGCCTTCCTGATATTGCCCAGCTGCTTTCCGTATTTCGGGCCTACTGTCTTAAGCTGCGGCTTGAAGCTGTAGGAGGTGAAGGCGCGCACATCGTCTGTAAACTCCACTGTCTTAACATTCAGCTCATCTTCAATGATCTCCTGATAGAACTCAGGAAGCGCTCTCTCTGCCTTCACAAACATCTTTCCAATCGGCTGACGGTTCTTGATATTTGCCGTATTTCTGGCAGCACGGCCAAAGACTACAATCTTTAAGACCTCATCCATGTAGGCCTCCAGCTCCTTGTCAATATGGCTTTCGTCGGCAGCCGGGAAGTCACACAGATGCACGCTCTCAGGAGCCGTCTTATCAATATTTCTGACCAGATTCTGGTAGATATCCTCGCACATAAACGGAATCATGGGAGCAGCCACCTTCGACACAGTCACGAGAGCTGTGTAAAGCGTCATGTAGGCATTGATTTTGTCCTGCTCCATTCCCTTGGCCCAGAAGCGCTCACGGCTTCTTCTCACGTACCAATTGCTCATATCATCCACAAAGTCTTGAAGGGCTCTCGCAGCCTCCGGGATCCTGTAATTTCCAAGATTGCTGTCCACTTCCTTGATCAGGGTGTTTAACTTGGACAGCAGCCACTTATCCATAACCGGCAGCTTATCGTACTCCAGTGTATATTTTGTGGCGTCAAAGTTATCTATATTCGCATAGAGCACGAAGAATGCATAGGTATTCCAGAGAGTGCCCATGAACTTTCTCTGTCCCTCCATCACGGCCTTTCCGTGGAAGCGGTTGGGCAGCCACGGCGCGCTGTTGATGTAGAAATACCAGCGGATGGCGTCTGCACCGTAGGTAGCCAGGGCGTCAAACGGATCCACCGCATTTCCCTTGGACTTGCTCATCTTCTGTCCGTTCTCATCCTGGACATGGCCGAGGACAATTACGTTTTTGTACGGAGCCTTGTTGAAGAGAAGCGTGGAGATGGCCAGCAGAGAATAGAACCAGCCTCTCGTCTGATCCACGGCCTCGGAGATAAAGTCGGCCGGGAACTGCTGCTCAAACAGCTCCTTGTTCTCAAAGGGATAATGGTGCTGAGCAAACGGCATGGAGCCAGAGTCAAACCAGCAGTCAATCACCTCCGGAACGCGGTGCATCTCCTTTCCGCACTTCGGGCAGCGGATGGTCACTGCGTCGATAAACGGACGGTGAAGCTCAATATCGTCCGGACAGTTGTCGGACATGCTCTTTAACTCCTCGATGCTTCCCACAGAGTGCTGGCATCCGCACTCACACTCCCAGATATTGAGAGGTGTTCCCCAGTAGCGGTTTCTGGATACGCCCCAGTCCTGTACGTTCTCCAGCCAGTCGCCGAAACGGCCCTTGCCGATGCTCTCAGGGATCCAGTTGATGGTATTGTTGTTGCGGATCAGATCGTCCTTCACCGCCGTCATCTTGATAAACCAGGACTCTCTCGCATAGTAGATGAGAGGAGTATCACAGCGCCAGCAGTGGGGATAGCTGTGCTCAAAGTTCGGCGCGGAGAATAAGAGCCCTCTCTCCTCCAGATCCTTCAACACCAGCGGATCTGCCTTTTTGCAGAAGGTTCCTGCCCAGGGAGTTTCCTTTGTCATCTCACCCTTGGCATCCACCAGCTGCACAAACGGAAGATCATAGTTTCTTCCCACCTTGCTGTCGTCCTCACCGAAGGCAGGGGCAATGTGAACCACTCCGGTACCGTCTGTCAGCGTTACATACGTATCGCAGGTTACAAAGTATGCCTTCTTGTGCTGTTTTTCACAGATGCTGGAAGCGCAGTCAAACAGCGGCTCATATTCCTTGTACTCCAGATCCTTTCCCACGTAGGTCTCCTTCACCTCGTAGCTTCCCTCTCCGAGAACGGTGTCGCAGAGTGCCTGAGCCAGGTAGTAGACGGTTCCGTCTTCCTTCATCTGGACCTTCACATAAGTTTCATCCGGGTTCACGCAGAGTGCCACGTTGGAGGGCAGTGTCCAGGGCGTTGTGGTCCAGGCCAGGATATAGGCATCCTCGCCCTTTACCTTAAATTTGGCGATAGCGGATTTCTCTTTTACATCCTTGTAGCCCTGAGCCACCTCATGGCTGGAAAGAGGTGTTCCGCAGCGCGGACAGTAAGGCACAATCTTGAATCCCTTATAGAGCAGCCCCTTCTCCCAGATCTGCTTTAAGGCCCACCACTCAGACTCGATGAAATCATTGTGATAAGTTACATAAGGGTGATCCATGTCAGCCCAGAAGCCGACGGTGGCGGAGAAATCCTCCCACATCCCCTTATACTTCCAGACGCTCTCCTTGCAGTGGCCGATGAATGGCTCCAGGCCGTACTGCTCGATCTGCTCCTTGCCGTCAAGGCCCAGCATCTTCTCCACTTCCAGCTCTACCGGAAGTCCATGGGTATCCCATCCTGCCTTCCTGGGAACCATGTAGCCCTTCATGGTGCGGTATCTGGGGATCATATCCTTGATAACACGTGTCAGAACGTGGCCGATATGAGGCTTTCCGTTTGCCGTAGGCGGACCGTCGTAAAAGGTGTAGGTCGGGCCCTCCTTGCGGCTCTCGATACTTTTCTCGAAAATCTTGTTGTCAGCCCAGAATTTCTCTGTCTTTTTTTCTCTCTCCACGAAATTCATGTCGGTAGAGACCTTGTCATACATGCTTTTTTCCTCCTGTCTGGTGAAATTTCGTGTATGCAGAAGCAGTAAATATTAAAATAGAATCCTGCCCCGCAGGATTCTCCGCCTGCGGCGGATCCCATCAGCGGCATGTTCTTTTCCGCCGCAGTGCGATCCTCGCGGAGCGTTTTTGTTTCATAGGAATGCAGTTTCCTATGAAATAAAAAAACCTTCGTCCTGTAAAAGGACGAAGGCATACACTTACCTCGTTTAACCACCTGTTACTGCATACTTCATATGCGCTCCCTCTAACGGCGGACACCGGCTCAGCTTAATGAGATGGGAAAACGCAGCTTCCTTCACTGAAATTCTGCCCTTCTCTTCTGTTCAGCCTGCAACTCAGGAGTGATCTTCACGCCTTCCTACTTGCGGCGGGCTCACACCGTCCCCGCCTCGCTGCGCCTTTCGGCAAAGCACTACTGTCTCCGTCACAGTTTTTATGGTCTGATTGTTGTTCCAGTATACATCTGACAGTATACCGCTATTATTGTAAACAGTTTCCATTAAAAAGTCAAGGCTTGCTTAAAAAGCGCTTAAAGACGGTGCAGAGCAGACAGGCGCTTGTCAGTCAAACAGAAACAGAATCTTCTGGTACTCATCCAGGAACATGTTTTCCCTCGTCACAAGGGTAGTTTCCGTGTCGAGCTTATCGCCCTCCACGCCTCTTCTGCTTAAAATTTCCCAGGCCTTCTCCACTCCCAGATAGCCCATGGCGTAGGGATTCTGCACGATCAGCGCATCCACCTCTCCCGTTTCAAGCATTCCCACAGAAACCGCATTGCTGTCAAAGGCTACCACGCTTATGTCATCCTTCTTATTCAGATCCCGGATAGCCCAGCCCACGCCAAGGCTTGTCCACTCGTTGAACGTGGTAATCACATTGATTTCCGGATGGGTCGAGAGCAGGCCCTTCGTGGCAGCCCTCGTGTCATCTATGGCAGAGGGCACATTGATCGTTACAATTTCTTTTACCCTGCTGTCCTTTTTTGCCTCCTCCCGGAAGCCCTGCTCCCGCTGCTGGCCGTTGGCCGTGTTCTCGTCAAAGTTTACAATCCCGATAAAAAGCTCCCCGTCCGTTCCGTCAAGGGCGGCCCGGGCGGCCATTCTCCCAGCCTCCTCATTGTCCGTTCCGATGCGGAACTTTACTGCGCTGCTGTTCACATCGCTGTCTATGACTACCACAGGAATCCCCTTGGCTGCAGCCCAGTCTACAGCCTCGGCATTTTTATTGAAATCGACGGCAGAAATCACCAGGGCGTCGGCTCCGTTTTCCACAGCCTTATAGATCATCTCGTTCTGTGTTGCGTAATCCTCCTCCGATTCCGGGCCCTCGGTAATAAGTGAAACATTGTATTCCGTTGCAGCCGCGCCTGCCCCCGCAAACACAGACTGAAAGAATGCGGACTCTGTGGATTTCACAATCATTGCCACCTGGTATCTCTCCTGCCTGCGGCTCATATGGGCGGCCGTTCCTCCAAGCAGAGCAATCACAGCCGCAAGCAGGAGAAGAAAGACTGTTTTTATCCTTCTAGCGTGTTTCATAAATCTCCTCCTTCACCTTCGGCATGCGGATGGAAACTTTGGTTCCCTCATCCAGCTCGCTCTCTATGGTTATTCCATACTGCTCGCCAAAGTATATTTTCACCCGGTCATTGACGTTTTTGATTCCGATGCCTCCCGTCTGTCCCTTTACCTCCCGGTGGAGAATCCTGTCGCACTGTTCCTTTGTCATACCGACTCCATTGTCCTCCACAGTAAAGACCACATCATCCCCGTCCTCATAAATGCGAATTTCAATGAATCCTTCATCGATCATCCGGTTCAGACCGTGATAGATGGCATTTTCAATGATCGGCTGGAGAGTGATCTTATTGCAGTAATAGCACAGACAGCTCTCCTGTACATCAAAGCTGTACTGAAACTGGTTTTTATAGCGGAATTTCTGAATCTGCAGGTAGCTTTTGGCGTGTTCTACCTCCTTCTCCACCGGAATCAGCTCGTGCCCCTTGCTGATGCTGATGCGGAACAGCCTGGCCAGGGCGTTCACCATTTCCACAGCATCCCCGTTTCTCCCCTCCTCGCACATCCAGGCAATGGAATCCAGGGTATTGTACAGGAAATGAGGGTTAATCTGGGCCTGGAGCGCGCGAAGCTCTGTTTTTCTCAGAGCAATCTCCTCCTTCCTCACCTGGTTCATCAGCTCCTGAATCCGTATAACGAGATGGCCGAAGGCGTGTGAGAGAGACGTGACCTCTCTGCTTCCGTAGGCGGGCACATAGGAAAAGCCCTCCGCATTGGCCTCAAACTCTCCCATGGCTTTATTCAGGCTCAGAAGCGGCCTGGAAATATAGCGGGAGAGCACAATGCTGCTGATAATGGTGGCCGTCAGCACTGCCATGAGCAGGGCAGCCAGCAGAAGCACGCAGCTCTTTAGCCGCTCCTCTATCAGCTCATCCACGAAGCTGACTGCCACGATGCGCCAGTCGCTCCCTTCCTTTGTATGTATGGTGTAAATGACCCCGCTCTCCTCATAGGTACCGTCAGGACGCCGGGCCATGTCCGCCGTATTCTCCTCCTTCAGTCCGGCAAAGATAAGCTGCTGCTGAGGATGATAGACGATGTTTCCCTGCCTGTCTATGATAAAGCAGTATCCGTGGTTTCCTACTCCCACATTGTCCACGTAGCTGGCTATCTGGGAGAAGCGGGAGTCCAGAACTACAATCTGCTCCCCCTTATCCCTCGTTTCCACCAGGCTTGAGATGGAGACCACCCACGGATACTCATTGAGAAGAAGGCTTTCCACATGGGGCTTTGATATTACGATTTCCCCAGGTCCCGGTACTGTCTGAGGGTCAAAGGACAGATTTTTCAGCGGGTGATCCTTGAACGTTTTCCTCCCTGTCCACGCGCCTGTCAGCTCTCCTGTATCGGGATCATAGGTGGTGACTGCCGCCACGTCTGTGCGCATGTCAACCATGCTGTTTAAGCTCTCGTCCATCTTTACCCCGCCCTCTGCGAAGAGATTTTTGATCAGTTCCAGAGAGCTGTTGATGTCGTCCATATAATTGTCCACGATATTGACAACCTGAACAGCCGCCTGATCGCTGAATGTCTTCACATTCTGGATCATCGAGTGCCGGTAGGTGGTGACGAAGATGATCATTCCCGCCAGCAGGCACACAAACACCATGGACACCACCAGGGCGGCCATCATGCCGGCGCTGCTGAAACTGCTTCCGGCCCGCTTTTTCTTGCTTTTCTCCCCTTTTTTCATGCCTGCCTCTCCTCCTGGGTAAGCTGACGCCTCAGCATGTTCGGCGAAACTCCCTCATATTTTTTAAAGCAGTAGCTGAAATAGTGCTGGTCATTGTAGCCGCAGGCCTCCGACACCTCGCGGATTTTCATTGCCGTATTTAAGAGCAGGATTTTGGCCGTCTCCATCCTCTTTTTTGTCAGATAATCCACAAAGCTGTTTCCCGTACGCTTCTTTATCAGGGCGCTTAAATAATTGGGGCTCACGCCAATCTCCGTGCTGGCTGACATTAAAGACAGGTCTGCGTTAGAATAATTATCCTCAATATAGCGAATCGCCCTGTCGCATATATCCATGCTGCTCTTCGTCTTATGCTCAGCGATCCGATCCCTGGCCGCCATGCAGAAATGAACAAAATGTTCTGAAGCATCCTTCAGGGAGCTGTCGAGAAAGGCCATCTGCTGCATAAACGGATCTGCCTTCAGAGCCGCTGCATCGGATTCGGCTGACATGGAATACATGATCCGGCAGACGCAGGACAGAATTTCCACCAGCATAAAGTTGACCTTTTCCCTGGAATTGTTCTCGTCCTTCAGGCAGCCGAACACCTCCCACAGATAGCTTTCCAGCTCCTCCCTGGCTCCTCCCCTTATCTTCTCTTCGATGTTTGCTACCACCTTCATCACATAGTCCATGTCCACGCCGGAAAACGGCTCCTCATCTATAATGTACCTGACTCCGCCCTGGCCGCTTCTGCCTGCATAGCGCATGGCATTGACCGCATCCCTGTAGGCCTCAGACAGATCCGTAAAACCCTGGACTACACGGCTGGCGCCCAGGCTGCATCTCAGATTCAGAATACGGGCAGAGCTCTGGACGATGTCGTCTGCCAGAATGTGCAGATACTTGTCAAAGGATGCCGGTGTGCTCCACAGCACGGATACAATCTTGTCCTCCAGAAAAAAGCTCTCATATTTGATATATTTTTTCAAAATGGTATCTACTGCATGAACATGGCTGTGCTCTGTGCAGTTGTTTCCATTTTCGTCGCGAAAAGTAACTGCCGTCACCAGATACCGGATACTCTCGCTCTCCGGCTTTATCATGCCGCAGGCCTGTGCCTGAGCTTTCAGCAACTGCTCCCTCTCCGGCGTGCTGGCCATCTGAAAGCTGTCTAACAGAAGTGGAAGAAGAAATTCCGAAATATTGATCTCATTTTTTCTGCGCTCGGCAAACTCGGAGAACAGCCGGTCGATCTTCTGCTTAATCTGAATGAGATTTTCTGTCAAATCCGCCATGGAGATCGGCTTGAGCATGTAGCTGATAATATTGTACTGAATCGCCTGCTGGGCATAAGAGAAATCGTCAAAACCGCTGAGGAATGCGATCTGTGTAGCTGGACGGATCTCTCTGACCTGCCTGGCCAGCTCCACGCCGGAAATAAACGGCATCCGTATATCCGTGAGAAGAAGATCCGGCTCCTTCTCCCCCACCAGCTCCAGGGCTTCAATCCCGTTTTCAGCCTCTCCCACCACCTGAAATCCAATTTCCTCCCAGTTAATCCTGCGGATAATGGCTCTCCTCAATTCCTCCTCATCATCTGCAACTACTACTGTATACATAAATCCCTGTGCCCTCCGTTGATTTTCTCTTTGCATTTTCCTGTTATTTTATCACAAAAGGCGGGGGATGTATAGAAAAATACCTGGAGCCGGCAAATAAGGAGAGCGGAGGCAGTGGAAGAAGGGCAAGCGTTCTGAGACTGACAAAGCCGCGTCTGCCTCTCTTCTTTTCTGTTTTGTTATTTTTTTGTCAATTCATTTTGCATTTTTTACATTTTATGATATACTTTTACGCAATTAACACATACTATTCTACAAATTTTTACAAGGAGAACGCTATGGAGCCACGAAACCTTACTTTATTGACAGACCTGTACGAGCTTACCATGATGCAGGGCTATTTTCACGAGAAGGATGCCAACGAGATGGTCATCTTTGACGCCTTCTACAGAAATAATCCCGACGGAAACGGATTTTCCATCTGTGCGGGACTGGAGCAGGTGATCGAATATATAAAAAATCTCCACTTTGAAAAGGAGGATGTGGACTACCTCAGAAGCACAGGCCTGTTCACGGAGGATTTTCTTGACTATCTGCGCAACTTTAAGTTTACAGGGGATATTTATGCCATCCCGGAGGGAACCGTGATCTTTCCCAGGGAGCCCCTTATCAAGGTAATCGCGCCGATTATGCAGGCCCAGCTTGTGGAAACGGCTATCCTGAATATTGTAAACCACCAGAGCCTGATCGCCACCAAGACTTCCCGCATCATCCATGCAGCCCGCGGGGACGGCATCATGGAATTTGGACTGCGCCGCGCCCAGGGGCCGGATGCCGGAATTTACGGAGCCAGAGCTGCCATGATTGCCGGCTGCATCGGAACCTCCAACGTGCTGGCCGGACAGATGTTTGACGTTCCGGTGAAGGGAACTCACGCTCACAGCTGGATCATGAGCTTCCCGGATGAGCTGACCGCCTTCCGCACCTACGCCAAGCTCTACCCCTCCGCCTGCATCCTCTTAGTCGACACCTACGATACGCTGAATTCCGGCGTGCCCAATGCGATCCGCGTGTTTACGGAGATGAGGGAGGCCGGCATTCCGTTAAAGGGATACGGCATCCGTCTGGACAGCGGCGATCTGGCCTATCTGTCCAAAAAGGCCAAGGCCATGCTGGACGCAGCAGGCTTTACCGATGCGATTATCTCCGCCTCCAATGATCTGGACGAGTATCTCATTGACAGCCTGAAAATGCAGGGAGCCACCATCAACTCCTGGGGCGTCGGGACAAACCTGATTACCTCCAAGGACTGCCCTTCCTTCGGTGGCGTCTACAAGCTGGCTGCTATCAGAGACAGAGACACCGGAAAGTTTATACCGAAGATCAAACTGTCGGAGAATACGGAGAAGGTGACAAATCCCGGCAATAAGACAATCTACCGCATCTACGGAAAGAACGACGGCAAGATAATCGCCGACCTGATCTGTCTGGCAGATGAGGTTTACGACGAAAACAAGTCCCTGCTGCTGTTTGATCCCATCGAGACCTGGAAAAAGACCCACCTGGCTCCGGGCACCTATACGATGCGCGAGCTGCTTGTTCCTGTCTTCCAGTCCGGCGAATGCGTGTACCATTCACCGAAGGTCATGGAGATCCGCGATTACTGTCAGAGAGAGCTGAATACTCTCTGGGATGAGTCCAGACGTCTGATCAATCCTCATGAGGTTCATGTGGATCTGTCCAATGAGCTGTGGCACATGAAAAACCAGCTCCTTGACAGCTATCACTATAATGACTGATCAGCAAGCCGTATAAAATAGAATCCTGCTTCGCAGGATTCTCCGCCTGCGGCGGGTCGCGAAAGCGACATTTTCTTTTCCGCCGCAGTGCGATCCCCGCGGAGCGTTTTTATATAACAGGGAACGAAGTTTCCTGTTATATAAAAACGCTGCAAAAGAGGCCGGATGCCCTCATTTTCCCCCGGGCATCCGGCCTCTTTTTTGAAGCAGTTTCGCCTCCCGTCTTCAGGTATCGGCCAAAACCACTTCCTTTTTCTGTTTTAGAGCATGGCTCCGCTGGCGTCAAACTGGTACATCTGCCCGTCAATCTCCTTCCAGCAGTCAGATACCATTCTGCCTCCATCCTCCGGATCGAGATAATACCAGACTCCGTTTGCCTGCACCCATCCGTCAGTCTTTGCATAATCCTTAAAATAGTACCAGCTTCCGTCAATTTTCTTAAAGCCCTCCGGCGAAATCACCTGGCTGTAGTCGGTAAATGCCAGCTCCAGACATACGGGGCCTTCAATCCCGTCTACTGTCCCGCTGTCCGTACACTGCCAGATGGTGCGGTTCGGATACGTATTGACAGTTCCGTATCTGGCATACCAGATATCATAGGGAATCTGGCTCGTATCCATCTTATTGACCAGCCAGTCATTATAGCCAAATACCACCGGATGGTAGCCGGCCTCCTCCACAGTCCGGCAGAAAGCGTTGACTATATCTGTCAGTTCCTGCCTGGAAAGGCCGGAGATATAGGCAGATTCCACATCCATGGCGATCGGATAGGATACCCTGTAGTCTTTTGCCGTCCGGACCGCAAACTGAGCCTCCTTCACTGCCCGGTCCACATCCAGGGCCTGGGAGTAGAGATACACTCCTGTCTGGATTCCGGATGCCGCCGCCTCCCTCATATTGGCGTCAAAGGTCGGATCCAGGCTGTCCAGATACCCCATGCGGATCATGGCAAAGCTCACATCATCTGCGGCAGCGGCTGCCCAGTCAATCTCTCCCTGATACTTTGAAACGCTGACTCCGCGGAAAAGTGCTCCCTCCACAGCGGTTCCCTCAGCATTTACATACTGGCCGTTTTCCTTCTCAAAGGCCGCCGCCTGGACTGTCACCGGCGCTGACGCACAAAAGACTGCCGCGGAAACGGCCGCCCACAGGGTGCGCATTCTCTTTCTGTACTGCATCTTTTCCTCTCCTCTCATCTGCCTTCCCCCAGGCAAAAAGCCTGTGTCCGGCTGCTTTTCAGACTGTTCTCATCTAAGTATAGCACATGCACTTGCGGAATCAATTCCCGTCTTTTTACAATTTTCTTACTTTTTTGCTGTTTTCAACAAGAGGCTTCCTCGTTTCGCCCTTTACTTCTATTGTTCTGTTTCAGCTCATTTCTCCTGCTGTTCCCACTGTTCTCTCCTCTGGAGGCTGTAGATCGACTGTCCCCCATTGAACAGCCGCGCTGCCGCACAGACAATGAAAAAGCAGGGAAGCAGCTCACAGCCAAAGACCTCTGCCCCGATGAATACCGGAGCCAGAAAGGTATTGGTAGCTCCGCCGAAGACAGCGGCATATCCCAGAGCCGCCAAAAGCGGAAGCGGCAGGGGGAGGATAAGGGAAAGAGCGGCTCCCAGGCTGGCTCCGATGGAAAACAGAGGGGTGACCTCTCCTCCCTGAAAGCCTGCTGCAATCGTAACTGCAGTAAAGAAAAATTTCAGTATCCAGTCGAACACCTTCACATCCTCTCCGCTCAGGCTTCCCTCGATCAGGTTTGTCCCAAGCCCGCAGTAGCGTCCGCCGTAAAATAAGAGAAGCAGAATGCTGAGTCCCGCGCTGCAGACCGCAATCCGCACAACAGGGTTTTTCACCGCTTCCCCCAGCCCTTTCTTAAGTCTCCCCAGCGTCCAGGCAAAGGCGCCCCCTACTGTGCCGAAAATCAGCCCTGCCCCGAGAAGCAGAAACACGGTGGAAAGGGAAAGGCCGCCGCCGTTAAGGCTCTCCACCGGAAAGGCAAACTTTTCAAGTCCCAGAGCGCCAGACACTGTGCTGGCAGTAAACGAGGCTGTCAGCGCCGGAACAAGGGCCCTGCATTCCAGCCTGCCGGCCCACAGCACCTCGGCAGCAAAGAGGACGGCTGCGAGAGGTGTTCTGAACAGCCCTGCAAATCCGGCAGCCATCCCTGTTACCAGAAATATCCGCGAGCTGTTTTTAAAGGGAAGACGGCCAAACATCCCATGAGATACGGCAGCTCCTATCTGTACCGCCACTCCCTCCCGCCCGGCACTTCCTCCGAACAGATGGGTGAGCCAGGTGCTCCCCGTCACAAGGGGGATCAGCCGCAGCGGAATCTCCTTCTCCGTCCCGAATCCCACCTCAAATGCAAGCCCCATGCCCCTGGCGCATTTTTCTCCAAAGGTTCTGTAGAGATATACGCTCAGCACGCCCGCCAGGGCAAGAAGCGGAATGAGAATGGTCCCGTATTCCATCCTGCAGGCTGTAACTGCCAGCAGAACGCGGCCAAACAGAGCGTCCAGAGCCCCTGTGACTGCTCCCACCGGGATTCCGAGCACAGCCGTCAGAATCAGAACAGCCATATCCCTTATCCCCCGATCCTTTGCCTCCTTCGCCTCTTCTTGGCCTGCCTTTGTCTCCTCTTCCTGCGCTCTCTTCCCGCTCATTTGTTCCTCCCGTCTGCCGCCCTTCTGCCTGCATTTTTTATGGCCTGTATTTTATCTCTTTGCGGCGTGTATTTTATCTCCTGCACCGTCACACAAAAAGCTGCGGCAAAGTGGGAAATCCTCTTCCCTTTGCCGCAGCCTGATTTCTTCCGTCTTCTCCGCCCCTGCTTTGACAGCCGGGGTCTCTTCTCCGCCCTCCGGCGCTTTCACAGAGTTCTGATGCAGCCCTCTGCAGGGGACACCGGCAGTCCGCCTTACTCGTCCCAGTTGTGGTAGGTCGCCTGCACATCGTCATCTGCATCCAAGAGATCCAGCAGACGGTTCATCTTCTTGATGGACTCCTCGTCAGTCAGCTCCACCCATGTCTGAGGAATCATGGTGACCTCAGCCTCCATCATGGGGATTCCCTTTGCCTCGAGAGCTTCCCTGACTGCGCTGAAATCATCCGGATCCGTCACGATCTCGTAGCTGTCCGCCTCCTCTGCGAAGTCCTCCGCTCCTGCGTCGAGAGCCTCCATCATCAGAGTGTCGGCATCCATGTCGCACTCTTCCTTGTCAATGATAATCTGTCCCTTCTTGTCAAACATAAAGGAAACGCTGCCCTGTGCGCCGATGTTTCCGCCGCCCTTTGTGAAGGCGCTTCTCACATTGGCTGCTGTACGGTTCTTGTTGTCAGTCAGAGCTGTGACAATAATTGCCACTCCGTTCGGGCCATATCCCTCATATGTAAGCTCCTCATAGTTGACAGAGTTCGCATCGCCGGCAGCCTTCTTGATTCCTCTCTCGATCGTGTCGTTCGGCATATTGTTGGCCTTCGCCTTGGCAATGACATCGCGCAGACGGCTGTTGTTGGCCGGATCAGCTCCGCCTTCCTTTACAGCAACCGCAATCTCACGCCCGATAACGGTAAAGATTTTTCCCTTCGCCGCATCGTTCTTCTCTTTCTTGTGCTTAATATTGGCGAACTTTGAATGTCCAGACATAATAACACTCCTCTTTTTATGAATTCTTTCCGTGACAATACATATTACTTTTCATCTGCCAGTGCGGTCCGGACAGGCCGCAGCAGCACAGAATTTTGCTCACAATCTTTTTTATTTTATCACTAAAATCAGGCCTTGACAAGCCGCAATCTCAAAAAACTGCCTCCCTATAAGGGAAGGTCCGCCCCCGGTTCCGGCTTTTCCCTCAGTCCGTTTTCCCCTTCGGGAATCACCGCTACAGAATGGATCACCTTGTTTTCCACAGAGATAGTCTGGAACAGATAGCCCCCGTAATGCACCTGCGGGGTTTCGCCCTCTCTGGGAACCCGGTTCAGACGGGAGATCAGAAAGCCGTTCAGGGTATCGAAATTTTCGCTGTCCTCCCCGTCAAAGGCAAGGCCCAGCTCCTTTGACACATCCTCCAGAGGCGTCAGGCCGTCAAAAACGAAGCTGCCGTCCTCTCTCCTGGAAATCATCTCCTCATCCTCGTCGTACTCGTCCAGAATGTTTCCCACGATCTCCTCCAGAATGTCCTCCATCGTGACAATCCCGGCTGTCTGCCCATACTCATCCACCACAATTTCCATATGAATTTTCTGGGACTGCATCTCCTTAAACAGCGGATTTATATTTCGTGTTTCCGGGATGAAATGGGCTGTCCGCAGAAGTCCCTCTACCTGGTCAATCTGCTTTCCCCTGTTTTCCTGGCTCTGGGCACAGGCCACGGCATCCCTCAGATGAAGGATTCCCCTGATGTCATCAATATCCTCCCCGTAGACAGGAAAGCGGGAATTGATTCCCTCCCTCAGAATAAAATCCACTGCCTCGCCCAGAGTCATGGAAGCGGGAAGCGCCGCCACATTTCTGCGCCTTGTCATAATATCTCCGGCCTGCTTGTCCCCCAGCTCCACAATGTTCGTGATCATCTCCGCCTCATCGGCTTCCAGGACGCCCTGCTCATGCCCTTCATTGACCATGAGCATAATATCCTCCTCTGTCACATTGTCGCTTTTATCGTGCAGCCCGACTCCCATAGGGTACAGAATCAGCCACGAAAGGCCTGAGACCAGCCCGGCAAATGGCTTAAAAATCAGCACAGCCAGCCCGGCTGCCCTCAGAAAGCGGTATGCCCACTTTTCCGGTTTCCGGCTGGCCAGACGCTTTGGAATGACAATTCCAAGGCTGATGAGCACAGCCAGAAGCACAACCGCTGCCGCCGCCGTCGCAAGGGCTGTCCAGGGTTCCTCCATCCTGAGTCCCGTTTTATGTATCATTGTTTCCAGAAAAGCGCCGGCTTGTCTAAGAATCACTGCTCCTGAAATCAGTCCTATCAGGTTCGTCACAATCTGAACTGTGTTCACAAACTCTGCCGGGCGCTCCAGCACGGCCAGAAGTCTTTCAGCCTTCTTATTGCCCTCCCCGGCCTCCTTTTCCAGCGTTCCTGAATTCAGATGCTGAATCGCCGCTCCAAATCCATAAAGCATCCCGTCCATCAGAATAAAGCCCAGAAAAATCAAAATACTCAGGGGCCAGTTCCCATCGTCCATAGCTCTTAATCCTCTCCTTTGTTATTATCCTTCTGCCCATTCTTCCCTGGCGTTTTCTCCTTCGCATGAACAGGCAAAAGGCAGAATTTAAGCTCCTCTGCCCCCTCCCTGCGTGTCTGCAGTCCTGTAAAGCCCGGGCAGAAGAATGGCTTTCTGCCTCATTCTGCCAATATACACCTGCAGCCCCAGCCCGTCAACTGTATTCCTCAGTCTTTCATTGCGGCCTGGCTGTCGTTTCTTACAGAGCTCTCCGGATACATGCGCCTATGTATTCAGCTCAAGGCTGACCATCAGCGCCCGGTTCACCCTCTCCAGCAGTTCGTCATCAATATGGCAGATCCTCTCTCTGAGTCTCTGCTTGTCGATGGTTCTGAGCTGTTCCAAAAGAATTACAGAGTCTTTCACCATATCACAGCGTCTGGTGTTTAGCTCTACATGCGTCGGCAGCTTCGCCTTATTCATCTTTGAAGTTATTGCCGCGCAGATCACCGTAGGGCTGTGCTTGTTTCCTACATCATTCTGTATGATCAGAACCGGCCTCACGCCTCCCTGCTCGGAGCCAACCACCGGCCTCAGATCCGCATAATAGATATCGCCTCTTCTTATAATCAAATAACTCACTCTCCGTCATTCCAGTTTATACCCTTAGTATTACCCTTTTTTTGGCGGGTATTCACATATCTGCGGAAAGATTGTTTCCTCTCCCTATCTATCATATGGCTCTTTGGCGTCCTCTGTTCCTGGCTTTCTGCGTCAGTCCTCTCTTTTCTCTTCCGTGGGGCCTCCCCTATCCAAGGCGGCCTCTGCTTTTTTATCGTCCCTCACATAGATGCGGGGAACTCTTTTTCCAATCAGGCATGGGATCTCATAGTGAAAGCCCCCGCACTGTGCGGCCAGCTCCTCCATGGTGATCTCCTCTTTCCCGTCCCGGCCCACGAGTGTGACGGTGTCCCACTTTTCTGCCTCCGGAATTTCGGTCACATCAGCCATAAACTGATCCATACAGATGCGGCCCAGAATCTTCGCCCTCTTTCCGCGGATCAGAACCTCTCCCCGGCCCGACAGGCCTCTCGGGTAGCCGTCCCCGTAGCCTGCGCAGACAGTGGCAACCCGCATGGGGCGCCGGGCCACAAAGGTCCCGCCGTAGCTCACAGCCGTCCCCGGCTCAATCTCCTTGATATAGGTGATATAGCTTTTAAGCTCCATGGCAGGAAGCAGGCGGATCCTGTTTCTGTCCACCTCACCGGAGGGATAGAGGCCGTATATACAGATTCCCGCGCGCACGGCATCCATCTCCATTCCCTCCGGCATCCTGTGAGAATCAATAATTCCCGCGCTGTTCATGCAGTGGCAGATCAGTTTTTTCCTCCCCTGCTCTTTCTTCGTCAAAAGCTCCGAAACCTGAGCCGCGAAGTTGCGGAAATCCTCAAACTGCCGCTTCGTCACCGCCTTGTCTTCCTCGTCCGCTCTCGGAAAGTGCGTAAACAGCCCCTCGATAAAAAGTCCCGGAAGGCTGCTGATCCGGTCGATCATCTCCAGGGATTCCTCCGACGGCTTCAGGCCGATCCGGCTCATTCCCGCATCTACTGCCAGATGCACGCTGCCCCTGATTCCAGCCTCCCCGGCCAGCTTGGAAAAGGCCTCTGCCGTCTCCTCCTCGAAAATCACCGGCCGCACGTCCGCCGCCAGAAGCTCTCTGAACCGGCTGTCCCTGACGCTTCCCAGCACCAGGACAGGCAGGGATACACCGCTTTTTCTAAGCTCCAGAGCCTCGTCTGCCGTAGCCACCGCATATCCCGACACATAGGGCTCAATGGCCGCCGCTGTCTCCGCCGCCCCGTGACCATAGCCGTCCGCCTTGACTACTCCGATCACCGCTGTCCCTTCCGGAAGCCCTGCCGCTATTTCCTTCATATTCTGCTCAATCCGATCCAGATGGATCAGCGCACAGATCCGGTCGCTTCCGCCTTCCTCCGGTCTGTTTTCCCGGATCTTCATATTTTCAGTTTTCACTTTTGTCCCCTCTTTCCAGCTGTCATCTCCATTGGCCCCGGCCCTGCATCTGACGGCACGGGGCCTGTCTCTTTTCTGCAGATATTCTGCAGCACACCTCCCGTCAGCTCAGGCAGCCTGCAGTCTCCAAAGCTCACTGCTCCCTTTTTCTTTTCTCCGGCTCCGACACCCTCATCAGACAGTCTGCCAGATTCTCCGCCAGCACGCTGTGCATGCCATATTCCGCTGCAGCAGCCTCTCCTGCCAGCCCGTGAAGGTAAACGCCCAGGGGCGCCGCCTCCCCTTCCTCCATTCCCATGGCAATCAGTCCGGCCAGCACCCCTGTCAGCACATCCCCGGAACCGGCCTTGGCCATAGCTGAACAGCCGCTTTTATTAATATAGACCGGCTCATCTTTTTTGACCACCACGGTGGCCGCATCCTTCAGAACCGTTATCACCCCATACTTTTCGCTGTAGGAAACGGCGGTCTCCACCAGATGTTCCCTCACCTCATCGATCTCCATCCCTGTCAGACGGGCCATCTCCCCCACATGAGGCGTGACAATGACATTCTCTGTAAAGTATTCCGACAGCGACGGATTCTCAGCCACAATGTTCAGTCCGTCAGCATCCAGCACAATCGGAACGAAGGCGGAAAGCAGAATCTGCTGCACCAGCCGCACTGCCCAGGGCTCTCTTCCAAGACCCGGCCCCAGAACCACAGCGTCCGCCCAGCCGCACTCCCGCTCAATCTGAAGGGCGAAGCTCTCCGGCTCCTCCATGGCCTCCTCCCTGTCGTAGGCAGACAGAATCGCTTCCGGCAGAAGTGTCTGCAGAATCTGGCAGTTCTCCCTGGGCGTCAGAATCTTTACAAGTCCGGCCCCTGTGCGGTAAGCGGCAAGGGCGCTCAGATAGGCGGCTCCTCCCATTCCCGGCGAACCTGCGGCAATCAGGACACGCCCATAGGTCCCCTTGTTGGAATAGGCGCGCCTTGCCGGAACCTTCTTAAGGTCCTCCCTGTCAAAGGTAACGAATCTGGTTTCCCCAAGGCAGACGTCCGGGCAGGGAGGAAATCCAATATCCTTCACGGCCACCCTTCCGCAGTAATCCCTTCCCGGAAACAGAACAAGTCCCAGCTTTTCAAACCCAAAGGTTACTGTCAAATCTGCTCTCACAGCCCGGCCCATCACTCTTCCCGTGTCGGAATGAATTCCTGACGGAATATCCACTGCCACCGTAAGGCGCGGCGCCATCCCGCAGATCATCTCTATGACATTCCGGTACGGCCCCTCCACATTTCTGGAAAGTCCCACTCCAAACAGCGCGTCCACTGCTACCTCGTAGCTGCCTGGGATGAAATCCTCTGCCTCCATGACGGAAATTCCGATCCTCTCATCGATGGCAAGCTGCAGTTTCAGCTCCTCTGTCCGGCTCTCCTGCCTTCCGGCCGTCAGAACTGTCACATTGTACCCCCTCAGAAAAAGCATACGGGCGATGGCCGCCCCGTCTGCTCCGTTATTCCCCGTTCCGCAGGCCACAAAAATCCGATCCTCCCTGAAAAGTTCAGGCTCCATCTCCTCAACCACAGAGAGAGCCGCACGCTCCATTAAAACAAGGGACGGGATTCCCACTGTCTCAATGGCGTGCCTGTCAATCTCTTTCATCTGAGCACCTGTCACCAGCCTCTTCATGCTGCTCCTCCTTCTCCACGGCATTCATTCTATTCTGCCGTTTTTTTCTCTGCCCCCTCGCCCACGGCAAAGGCTACGGCGTAATCCTTCGTATTGGTAATCGATACATGGATTTCTTTTATGGAAAGCCTGTCCGCCAGCTCCCTGGCCCCTCCATAGAGCCTTACATACGGCTTTCCGAGGCTGTCCCTGAGCACCTCGATCTCCGCCGGTCCAAAGCTCCTGAACCCGGTGGCGAGCACCTTGGCCACTGCCTCCTTAACGGCAAAAGTGCCGGCTAACCGGGCATAATTTCCCCCGGCCTGCTGGCACTCTTCCTGCGTGTATACACGCGTCAGGAAGGCCTCCTTCTCACAGGCCCTCCTGATACGTCCTATTTCAATCATGTCTGTCCCAACACCTGCTATCATTTCCCGTCTTTCCCTCTCGCGAAATTCTTTTCCCTTTCCTTCTGATCCTGCATCCTGCATACACGGTAAGACAGGCGCATCAGGCTTTCTGACAGGTGAACATTTTCCACCACCACGTCATCGGGAACAGCCAGATCTGTGTGGGTAAAATTCCAGATTGCCTTAATTCCGGCTTTTACCAGGCGGTCGGCAATCTCAGCCGCCTTTGACTTCGGGATCGTAAGGACGGCAATCTGAACATCGTTATCTGCAATAAACTGCTCCAGATCCTCAATGCCGCGGATTTCCACTCCGCGCACCACCAGCCCCACCAGTCTCGGGTTCACATCAAACATTCCCTTAATCAGGAAACCACGGCGTTCAAAGTTGGTATAATTGGCAATCGCCTGTCCCAGATTTCCCGCTCCGATGATAATCAGGTTGTGCTGCCTGTCAATCCCAAGGATTCTGGCGATTTCTGAATAGAGATACTTTACATTATAGCCATACCCCTGCTGTCCGAATCCTCCGAAATTGTTAAGATCCTGACGAATCTGGGAGGCAGTTACCTTCATCCTCACGCTCAGCTCGTTTGAAGAAATCCGCTCCACTCCCTCTTCCAGCAATTCACCTAAATATCTGTAATACCTCGGCAGCCTTGAGATCACTGCCTTGGAAATCTGTTTCTGTTCCACGGCTTTTCTTCACCTTCCTTTTCTCAGACACGCCGCTTTTATTCCATATTCGTCATTTTCCAGAAAGCGGCATTATCTACTATTATATCATATGATAAATTATTGTCAAATAAAACAGGGGATTTTCGTGCTTTCTGCCGGAAATTTTTCTGCCGGCCTCTGTCTCTTTCCCCTCCAGCTTCTTGCAAAACTTTCCTTCTTATATTATACTTGTCACAGATTTTGCAGCCGCATACCGTATGCCTCTGCTGTCCCGGTCCTCTCTCTAGGAACACCTGGACGCCGGCCGCTTCCTGCGCTGTGAGACAGGCCCTCAGACTTTTTCGGGCAGGTTTCCTGAGGCATCCATCTGCGCTGCTTAACAGCAATACTATTTACTACATCAGGAGGCAGGACATGATTTTATCATGCAGCAATATCACAAAATCCTTCGGGACAGACTCTGTCTTAGAGCAGGTGTCCTTTCATATAGAGGAACGGGAAAAGGCCGCCATCGTTGGAATCAACGGCGCCGGAAAATCCACACTCTTAAAGATCATAATCGGGGAGCTTGCCCCGGACGACGGAACCGTGGTTGTGACAAAGGGAAAAACCCTGGGCTATCTGGCCCAGCATCAGGATCTGGACAGCAGCCGCACCATCTACGACGAACTTTTGGAGGTCAAGCGCCCTGTCATTGAGATGGAGGAGCGCATCCGGCAGCTGGAAATTGAGATGAAGCACTCAGCGGGTGAGGAGCTGGAAACACTCTACCAGACTTACAGCCGCCTGAGCCACGAGTTTGAGCTTGCAAACGGCTACGCCTGGAAAAGCGAGATTACCGGCGTTCTAAAAGGACTCGGCTTTGAGGAAGAAGAATTTTCAAAGTCTGTCTGTACCCTGTCCGGAGGCCAGAAAACCAGAGTTTCCCT
The DNA here is from genome assembly GCF_020736365.1 of Clostridium sp. M62/1. Taxonomy (NCBI): domain Bacteria; kingdom Bacillati; phylum Bacillota; class Clostridia; order Eubacteriales; family Clostridiaceae; genus Clostridium; species Clostridium sp. M62/1. The sequence goes on from NZ_CP085988.1 coordinate 2,654,047, forward strand.
TGGAAAGCTCCTTCTCTCGCGGCCCGACATCATCCTGCTGGACGAGCCCACCAACCATCTGGACATGGAATCCATCGCCTGGCTGGAAAACTATCTGCTGAATTATCAGGGAACGGTCATCATCGTGGCCCACGACCGCTATTTTCTCGATCGGGTGGTGACAAAGATTGTGGAGCTGGACAATGGAAAGGCCACTGTATTCCAGGGCAATTACTCTGCCTACAGTGAAAAAAAGGCCATGCTGAGGGCCAATATTTTAAAGGCCTATTTAAACCAGCAGCAGGAGATCCGCCACCAGGAGGAGGTCATCACCAAGCTTCGCTCCTTCAACCGGGAGAAATCTATCAAGCGGGCAGAAAGCCGCGAAAAGCTCCTGAACAAAATGGAGCGCATCGAAAAGCCCACAGAGGTCAACGATGCCATGAACATCACCTTAGAGCCTGACATCCAGAGCGGCAACGATGTGCTGACTGTCCGCGGCCTTTCAAAGGGCTTTGACGGGCAGCAGCTCTTCTCTGGTGTGGACTTTGACATCAAGCGGGGAGAGCGGATCGCCATTATCGGAAACAACGGAACGGGAAAGACCACGATCTTAAAGATCATAAACGGCATCGTCCCGGCGGATTCCGGCGAGATCCGCCTCGGTTCCCGCGTCCACATCGGCTACTACGATCAGGAACACCACGTCCTCCACAATGAGAAGACCCTGTTTCAGGAGCTGTCGGACACTTATCCTGGCATGAACAATACCCAGATCCGAAATGTCCTGGCTGCCTTTCTCTTCACAGGAGAAGACGTGTTCAAACTCATCGGAGATCTGAGCGGCGGCGAGAAGGGAAGGGTTTCCCTGGCAAAGCTCATGCTCTCTGAGGCCAATTTTCTGATCCTGGATGAGCCCACCAACCACCTGGATATTACCTCCAAGGAAATTCTGGAAAATGCCCTGAACCACTACACGGGAACTGTCCTCTACGTGTCTCACGACCGCTATTTCATCAACCGGACCGCCACCAGAATCCTGGACCTGACCCATAACACCCTTGTCAACTACATTGGAAATTATGACTATTACCTGGAAAAGCGCGACACCATGGAACAGCTTCTCACCGGCAGCGCCGGAAATGGCGCTGCAAAAAATGCAGGTTCTGGCACTGCCGGACAGAAGGATGCCGGCAGTTTCCCTCTTCAGGGAAGCGCCAAAAGCACGGCGGCCGGTTCCGTATCCTTCACCGCAGACGGAGCCGTCAATGCCGCCTCCCTGCCATGGGCAGGCGCTGCAAAAGCAGCTCCCCTCCCTTCCTCTGCCGGAAAGACAGACTGGAAACAGCAGAAGGAAGAGCAGGCCCGCCTTCGCAAACGCCAGAACGAGCTGAAAAAGACAGAGGATGCCATCCATGAGCTGGAAACCAGGGACGCACAGATCGATGCCCTCCTCTGCGAGGAGGAGATCTTCTCCGATGTGGCAAAGCTCATGGAATTAAACTCGGAAAAGCAGTCTATCTCCGAAAAACTGGAGGAGCTGTATGAGCGTTGGGAAGAGCTGGCAGAGGACTGATTTTCAGCTTTATAACCGGAGGAACTTTTATCTTTGAGTCTGCAGCTGCCCCTCAGCTAAGCGGATACCGCCGGCATGATCTCCCGGAAGGGAGAATTGCCGGCGGTATCCGCTGTTTCTTTTACTTTTATTTATTTCTTTTATCTATTTTTTATTTCTCTTTCCTGTCTCCCCCATCCCGTCTTTCACCATGGGGCCTACCGTGAATTCTGTAGTTCCCATATAACCGGGCGCGATAGAGTATTCCGGAAATACGAGAACCACCTCCCCGGTTCCGCTGATGTAGAAATCTGTATTCTCATCTACTGTGGTAAAGCCCTCTGCCATATCTCCCGCTCTGCCGAATCCGAAAAAGATCTGATTTTCATCAGCCGCCATGCGCTCCTCTATCTGCCGCACCACTTCTTTATTGCAGAGCTCCGCATAACCGCTTCCAAGTACATCCTGAAGGGTCAGCTCCCTGTCCTCTGAAAGATCCAGGTTGTAATAGTGACGCTCCTCACTGGCATTGATCCACCCCTTGAAGGCCGTGAGCTCCAGGGAGAGCACGGCCTCGTCCTGATACTTCACTTCATAGTCAATGGAAATATTCATCTGTCGGTTATTCCACTCCTCTTCTGTGCCTCCGGCGGCGAAAAAGGCTTCCTTGTACTCCTCGAATTCCGCTTTTGCCTCTGCCATGTAGCTGTCTGCAATCCGTTCAATCTCCTCGTTCACTTTATCTGCCTGTAAAGAGCGGTTCCCTGTTTCCTCCTGGCTCTGCATGATTCCCGGTACCTCTGCGTGAATATTGTAATCTCCCTCAGACTCATGGTAAGAGCGCACAGTCAGAACACTGGCCAAAAAGCCCAGTCCTGGAACTCGGCTCATGTTTTCTGCGAAAGCCTGGTTCGTGTTGAGCCCTACGGTAAACGCGATCAGCACTCCCGCTGCGGCTGCGGCAGTGCGCCGGAGCAGACGGTAAATCGGACTGCGTGCCCCATTTTCCCTCTGTCTCTGCCGTCCCTGTTTTTCCTCCTGCTTTTCTGTCAGCGGATCCTTCTCTGTACTTTCCATCTCCAGACCTGTCCTCTCCGGACCTCTCTTCTCCAGATCTTTCTCCTCCCGTCTGTCTCTTTCAGCGGAATTCTCCGCCTCTTCCTTCCGGCGCGCCTCTCTCCTTCTGGCTGCCTCCTCTACAGAGCACCTGACTGTCAGCTCAAGCTCCTTCGGTATCTCAATCTGATCATATACTTTCTTTCCATCCTCGGGTCTCACGGCCTTCCCTCCTTTAATCCTTTTTTCAGACGTTCCAGCGATGAGTACAGCCTGTACTTGACTGTATTCAGATTCGCATCTGTGATCTCTGCAATCTGCTTTAAGGTCAGTTCCTCGTAGTAGTGAAGAACTACCACTGTTCTTCCCGGCTCCGGCAGTTTTTTTACCGCTTCATAGACCTCTCTCTCCCGATCGTAGGCCGGCTCCGTATAGGGCCGGTCGAACACGCCGCCGTCCGTGGAAGGCAATTCCCGTTTTCTGTCCCTCAGAAGCTGAAGAGATTCATTCACTACGATCCTGTAAAACCATGTTTTCAGCGCATCTGTGCTCCTCAGGGTTTCACACTTTTCAAGCCCCTTCAGAATCGCGTTCTGCACCACATCAAGCGCCGCCTCTCTGTCACCCACATAGCTGTACGCCAGTCTGTAAAACCGGTTCTGGTTTTCCAGAATGTAGGCAACTGTACTGTCATATATGCTCTGTCCCATATTCTCTGCCTTTCCAATTTTATTTTTCCGGCCGCCAATGACCTGCCTGCTCTTCTCCCTTATTGAATAGATGCAAAAACCCGTTAAAAAGTTGGGAAAACAGGGATTTTTATGATATTAGAAAGAATCCTGCTTCGCAGGATTCTCCGCCTGCGGCGGGGCTGCAAAGCAGCCGTATTCCTTTCCGCCGCAGTGCGATCCCCGCGGAGCGTTTTTATATAACAGGGAACGAAGTTTCCTGGTATATAAGAAGCCCTCTGCAGAATCAGAACATCTCTCGTTCCCTTTCTGCAGAGGGCCTGCCTTACAATATCTGATTTTGTTTTCAAAAAGGCTGCATCTGCCATAGCCCTTCCCCAGTTCCTAACGGCCTTCCTCGTTTTCCTCCCGGCTCTCCTTTCCGGCCGCCTCCTGTGCCCTCTTAACAGCCGGATTCAGATCCGGATCATAGGCCGGTCCTCTTCCTCCGATATCCCGGTACTCTTCTGTCCCTTCCTCTGTCATCTCCCAGACAGAGGGTCTCTGCCCCTCTAAGCTGACATTCAGCGTCTGAGCCATAAAACTGCACAGCTGAGGATCGAAAATCTTCATCTCGCTTCGGATCTCCGGATTCACATAATTCTCAAACAGAATTCCAAACCAGGCTCCGGAGTCGTCGTCAAAATAGGATGGCAGCCGTGATGCCGATGGGATGTTGTCCAGCAAAAGGTAGAGATCCGCCAGAAATACATTTTTCTCTCCGTCGTTTCCCGTTTCATGGGCTACATATTCCCCGAAGGCCCTGGTCAGAGAGGAAGGTTCTGTAAACTTGAGCTTTTTGTAGTTGGCATCTGTCTTGTGATGCACATAGTAGATGCCCTCGTCCGTCATGGGAGCTTCAAAATATTTCCGGTCCGTGTAGTACATCAGCTCCCAGCCGGATTCCACGAACCGCTCCATCCACTGACGCGGCACATTCTCCAGCGCCTCTGTGATCTGCTGCCGCTCCTCCTGTGTAGGCTTTCTCTTTCCCTGGATTATGATATCATACCTTGCATCTCTCAGTCCGTCTGCCCCGTAGTAGTTCATCTCAATGTACTGGCTGGCTGCCATCTGGCCGTTCTTGTTAAAATAATATTTATGGCCGTCTACCATCCTCCAGCCCTCGTCATACATAATTCCGTCGGAGTCAAACCAGTACCACTCGCCTCCTGCTTCCAGCCAGCCGGTCTTTCTCGTCCCATCCTCGTTCAGGTAATACCATTCATCTTCTTCGCTGCTGTAGGCCCAGCCCACAGCCATCTTCCCAGTTTCCTCGCCGAAATAATACCAGTCGCCCCGAATCTTCTTCCACCCCAAAGCGGGATAGCCATCCTCATCGAGGTAGTACCAGTCCCCCTTGTAAAGCAGCCAGCTCTTCTCGAGAAAGCTGCCGTCTTCCAGCATGTAGCGGCTGTCTTCCTCCTCTCCTGTCCATGTTCCCGCTATGCTTGGAGGAGTCTCCTCTGTCTGCTGGCTCCCGTCCTCTGCACCTTCACTGGAGTCAGCCTGTTTTTCCGCTTCCAGCTCTTCTTGTTCGTCTTTTACCTCATTGTCATGTGCTGCGCTCTCCTCCTGCCCTGCCGGCATTCCCATGGCGCTGCCTGAAAAGCCGGCTGCCATCAGGCAGGCCAGATACACAGCCATCACCGCTCTTCTCAAGATGCCACTCCTCCTCTTCTGATGCCAAAACAAGTCCGCTCTGCAAAAATCCGTTCATCCTCCGAATCAGGCATACGGCAGTTAATACGAAAAATCCCTCACTGCACGCAGACAGATTTTTTGCGGAATTTGGGAAACAGGGCCCTCTCAGGCCCTGTACAAACGCTTAGTCTCTGCTTTTATTTTAAATGAATCCGTCGGAAAAGTATAGCGAAAAATTCTTACATCATTTATAATAAATATTACAATTTTGGCATCTGCCGGCAGCCTGCTGGAGAAATCTTCGGCAGCGGCTGAAAAGATGTTCAGAACTCACCTGATGAAAGGAACGGTTTTTATGAATCTGCGGCGCATACTGGCCCTGGCCGGTGTCTTTATTATCCTGTTTCTCTACGGGGCATCTCTCGTCCTGGCAGTTATCGGAAGCCCCGGATCCCTGGATCTGCTGATGGCTGCCCTGTTCTGCACCATCGTAGTTCCTGCCGTAATCTATGGCTATGAAATCCTTCTGAAAAACGGAGGCTCTCCCGGAGTCTCCTGGAAAAATTCCGCCGACAGGCCCTCAGAGAATGAGAAGGATGCAGAGAATGCCGGAGCAGAACATCCGGAGCAGCGGCAGTCCGGGCAGAAGAAATCTGTCTGAAAAGAGAACTCAGATAAATAGACAAAAGGATGCCTGGGAGCATATATGCAGTCCCGGGCATCCTTTTTCTCTTCCTGTTCTTTTATCCAGACTTTTTTTAATCCAAACTTCCTTTTATTCAGAATTTCTCTTATCCAGAATTTCTTTTATCCAGACTTTTACGAACAAATTAAGCCTTCCTTATTTTCTCACAATGATCTCATCTCTGCCAGGGCCGTTTGACACCATGGTGATCGGAACCTCAATTTCCTTTTCAATAGCCTCAATATACGCGCGGCAGTTCTCCGGAAGCTCTTCATAGCTCTTAATTCCGCGGATGTCGCACTTCCAGCCGGGCAGAGTCTTGTAAACCGGCTTTGCCTTCTCCAGCTTGAGGGTGGTCGGGAAGTCTCTTGTAACCTTTCCGTCGATCTCATATCCAACACAGATCTTCAGCTCATCCAGGTATCCCAGCACATCCACAACTGTCAGAACTGCCTCAGTAGTTCCCTGGATGCGGCAGCCGTAGCGGGTAGCCACTGCATCAAACCAGCCCACACGTCTTGGACGGCCTGTAGTAGCTCCAAATTCTCCCTTATCTCCGCCGCGGCGTCTCAGCTCGTCTGCCTCCTCACCGAACAGCTCGCTGACAAAGGCTCCCGCTCCCACGGCGCTGGAATATGCCTTGACAACTGTTGTAATATTTTTGATCTCGTAAGGCGGAATGCCTGCTCCGATGGCGCCGTAGGCTGCCAGAGTGGAGGAGGAGGTAACCATCGGGTAAATACCGTGATCCGGATCCTTCAGGGAGCCTAACTGTCCCTCTAAAAGGATATTCTTTCCTTCCTTGATCGCCTCGTGCAGATAGGAGGAAACGTCGCATACATAAGGCTCAACCATCCTTCTGTACTCTTTCATCTCCTCAAACAGCTCATCAGGATTTAACAGCGGCTTGTGATATAAGTGCTCTAACAGCACATTCTTCATCTCGCAGACGCGCTTTAACTTATCGTAGAGATACTCCTCGTCAAACAGCTCGCTGACCTGGAATCCAATCTTTGCATACTTGTCAGAATAGAACGGAGCAATTCCGGACTTTGTGGAGCCGAAGGACTTTCCTCCCAGTCTCTCCTCCTCGTACGCATCGAACAGAACGTGGTACGGCATCAGAATCTGAGCGCGGTCAGAAACCAGAATTCTCGGCTGCGGCACGCCCTTCTGCTTGATGTCCTCAATCTCGTTAAATAAAAACGGAATATTTAAAGCAACTCCGTTGCCGATAATGCTTGTCGTATGATCATAAAATACGCCGGACGGAAGCAGATGAAGCGCGAATCTGCCATAGTTGTTGATAATTGTATGGCCCGCATTGCTTCCACCCTGAAAACGGATGATAATATCGGATTCCTTGGCAAGCATGTCTGTGATCTTGCCCTTTCCTTCATCTCCCCAGTTTGCTCCAACGATTGCTCTTACCATGTGCTTTCTCCTCTCCGGGCGTCATCTTCCTCATGTAGACGACTATTTTTATACCCCCTGGCGCGGGGGCTCTGCTGCGTAGCCCGCTGCTTCCGAAAAACAGAAGCAAACCATACTACCTCGATATTATATATAATTTTTCCATATAAGTAAAATCAATATTAATTATATTCTTTATAATTTCTATTTATGTTGTTTCTCTCCTTTTTCAGTACCCTCCCGCAGGGCCTTCAAAAGCTTCTGGGCTGCCGGTGAGAGAGGATTTTTAGAGGAGGTAATCAGGCAGAAGCTGCGCTTCTCCATCTTCTTTCTGAAGCGCAGGGCAAACACATCTCCCTGCCTTAAGGCCTCCCCGGCGAATTCTGACATCAGGCAGCCGATTCCCAGGTTGCGCTTTACAAACTGCACAATCATATCGCTGGTGGCAAGCTCAAACTCCGGCTCCAGGCAGATGCCCTCTCTCTCCAGGCAGCTGTCCATAAACCGGCGGGTGCTGGTTTTCTTTTCCAAAAAAATGCAGGGATAGTGCTGCAGCTCCCCATATTCCAGTTCCCTGCCCTCAAGCTCCCCCCGGAAGCGGTTTCCGGCAATGAAAATATTTTCTATCTCCTTGACCGGAATGGAGCAGAGCCCATTCCTCTCGTCAAAAGGCGTGCTGACAATTCCGAAGTCAATTCCCCCATTTTCCAGCGCATCGATGGTTTCCGGAGTCGGCCCGTTGGAAACCATCACCTTGATTTTAGGATACTGCTCATGAAACTGTTCCAGGTAAGGAAGGAGGTAAAACTGCAGCGTCATGTCGCTGGCGCCGATCCGGATCACTCCCGTATCAAGGCATTTCAGCTGCTTGAGCATCTCCTCCCCGTCCCGGATACTCTCAATTCCCCTCTTTACGTAGACGTACAGCATCTCCCCCTCTCTCGTCAGCCTCACGCCCTTGGGGGTGCGCAAAAACAGCTTCGTCCCAAGCTCCCCCTCCAGATGCCTGACTGCCTGACTCACAGCCGGCTGGGAGATGCAAAGATGCTCTGCCGCCAGCGTAATGCTGCCGGTCACGGCAGCCTGGTAAAATACCCTGTAATATTCAAGATTTACGTTCAACAGCCCCTCCTTTTGTTTCTCAGAATCTGCTTTGTATGAAACAGAATTCTTGCTTTCTTCTGCTCTCTTCCTGTCTCTCTTTTCTCCTGATGCCTGCAGTGTAGTAAGCCGGAAACTCTGAAAGCCTGCCGTATGTCCTACGGCAGGCTCCTGCAGTCCCTCTTTTATGATTCTGATTCCGTCAATCAGTCTCTGTTTTCATCTTCTCCTGTCCGGACGGCCGCCTAGACGTTGATCTGCGCCTTCACTCCCAGGATTTCCCGGTTTTCATCGAGAATCGGGCGGATTACTTCACTTAAGAACTCCTCCACCTGCTCCTTTGCCCTTCCTGTGTATCTGGACGGATCCATGGTCTCCTTCAGTTCCTCCAGTGTCAGGTTGAAGGCAGGATCTGCTGCAATCAGCTCCAGCAGATTGTTGTCCAGACCCTTTTCCTTTACGTTTCTTCCGGCCTCCATGGAGAGAGTGCGGATCTTCTCATGAAGCTCCTGTCTGTCTCCCCCGGCCTTCACAGCGTCCATCATGATATTCTCTGTCGCCATAAACGGAAGCTCGGCCATGAGGCGCTTCTCGATTACCTTTGGATATACCACAAGACCGTCCACTACATTTAAGTAGAGATCCAGGATTCCGTCAACTGCCAGGAAGCCTTCCGGAATGCTCAGACGCTTATTGGCAGAATCGTCCAGGGTTCTCTCAAACCACTGGGTGGAAGCAACGAGCATTGGATTCATCATGTCTGACATCACGTAGTTTGCCAGAGACGCCATTCTCTCGCTTCTCATGGGGTTTCTCTTATAAGCCATGGCAGAGGAACCGATCTGAGTTTTCTCAAAGGGCTCTTCCACTTCTTTTAAGTGCTGAAGCAGACGGATATCGTTGGAGAACTTGTGGGCGCTCTGGGCAATTCCCGCTAACACGCTCAGCACGCGGCTGTCTACCTTTCTGGAATAGGTCTGGCCTGAAACAGGGTAGCAGCCCTCAAAGCCCATCTTCTCGGCAATTCTTCTGTCCAGCTCACGGCATTTTTCATGATCGCCGTCGAACAGCTCCAGGAAGCTGGCCTGAGTTCCTGTCGTTCCCTTGGAACCCAGAAGGCGCATAGAGCCGATCAGATAATCCAGATCGTCCAGATCCAGCTTCAGATCCATCAGCCAAAGCGTTGCCCTCTTTCCCACAGTCGTCGGCTGCGCCGGTTGGAAATGGGTAAAGGCCAGAGTAGGCTGCGCCTTGTATCTGTCCGCAAATTTTGCCAGCTCGTCCATCACATTGATGAGCTTTTTTCTCACCAGCTTCAGAGCCTCTGTCATAATGATAATGTCTGTATTGTCGCCCACATAGCAGGAGGTTGCTCCCAGATGGATAATTCCCTTTGCCTTCGGGCACTGCACTCCGTATGCATATACATGGGACATTACATCGTGGCGCACTGCCTTCTCTCTCTCCTTTGCAACCTCGAAGTTGATATCCTCCATATGCTCCCTGAGCTCACCAATCTGCTCCTCTGTCACCGGAAGTCCCAGCTCATGCTCCGCCTCAGCCAGAGCCACCCAAAGGCGCCTCCATGTGCAAAACTTTTTCTCCGGGGAGAAAATATACTGCATTTCCCTGCTTGCATAGCGCTCCGAAAGAGGGCTCACATATCTGTCATACATAGATTTTACCTCATTCTTCCTTTTATTTGCACGGCTCCGGATCTGACAGTCCCTTTTCATCTCCTGTCATCCGCTTCTGCCGCAGTGTTTTACAAAACGCGCAGTGCGCGTTCAGATTTCACAGCTTTAAAACCGCCGGCCGCCCTTCACGGCAGCCTTTACACAGTGATCGGATAATATGTAAAAGCCTTTTTATAAGCTGTGCCTATAAAACAGTTTTAATTCAGTAGAAATTATAATGCAATCCTCTCATAAAATCAACCCGATGTTTTATTAAAATAATTAATAACCGCTGACCGCTCTGAAAGAGGCAGCCCCGAGTCTGCGTTCTCACTCTGCCTCCTGCCTTTCGCGGTAGAGGATAAGTTCTCCATCCTCCAGCCGGAAGACAATGCCGAAGCGCGTTCTGGTTCTTCCTTTTTCCTGCTCCTCCTCTTCCCCCCGCCCGTCTGCTCTCTCTTTTTCTCTCTCCTCCCTCTGTCCGTTTTTTTCACCGGTTCCGTCTTCCCGTTCCAGGCAGAATTCCACCTTCCGCTCCCGTGACAGAGACAAAATCTGCTCTCTGCTGTCCAAAGCAAGGAACAGACAGGCTGATGCCAGACCTGCGCAGGCCAGGATTGCAAGATATTTCCCCCGGAGGGCTCTTTCTCTCCTCCTTTTCATGTACCTGTGCCGAAGCCTTCTAAGTTCCCGTTTCCCTTTTTTCAAGCCGTCTCACCCCGCGCTGCCTCTCCAGGTACGGCGTGCGGTGTATTTCAGCTGTCAGCATACAGTGCCTTTAATCCTACTATACAGAATCTCACAGGGATTGTAAAGAGAAATCCGGAAAGCTCCTGTAAACAGAATAAGACTGCCCGAAAGATATTCTCCCTATCTTCCGGGCAGTCCTTTGAATGTTTCTGCCTCTGCGGTGTCCAGGCACTCCCTGTTCTCTGCCCGCAGGCAAAACTCAGGCATCTGTCTCTCACTGGGCAGTGCGGCTCTCCATGTGCTCTCCGGCCTCTGTCATATCCTCTCTGGCGCGATCCACAGCTGTCTCCGCGCCGTTTTTCAGATCGTCTGCGACTCCCTCGAGCACCCCTGTGCTCTCCCTCGCGCCGTCTGTCTCCCTGTCAACTGCCGAATCAGTGCCGGAAACCATTCCGTCTGTGGACTCTCTGGCGGTAGTTTCCATACCAGAGGTAGTTCCTGACGCATTTGTGGTATTCTTTACATCCTCCTTGCTTCCGCAGGCAGTCAGAAATACGAAAGCGAATGTCAGACACACTGCCAAAAGAATCTGCTTACATTTTTTCATAATGACAACTCCTTTCTAAGCCTATTATGCACGGCTTGGAAAGGAATTATACTCTTTATCCGATGACATCTGCCATCGTATACATACCGGCATCCCTGCCCTTTAAAAATTTGGCAGCCTGGATCGCCCCTTTGGCAAAAATTGCCTTTGAATAAGCAGTATGGGAAAAGGTCACAACCTCATCGGTTCCCGCAAAAATCACGTCGTGCTCTCCCACAATTGTTCCGCCGCGCACAGACTGGATTCCAATCTCCTTCGCATCTCTCGGCACCCTCTCGCTGGAACGATCATATTTGTAGTGACAGGTGTTCCCCAGGGCTTCGTTTACAGAGTCAGCCATAGCGATGGCCGTACCGCTTGGAGCATCAATCTTCCTGTTGTGGTGCTTCTCCACAATCTCAATATCAAAGCCTGCAGGTGCCAGAACCCTGGCCGCATCTTTTAAAAGCTTCAACAGGGTATTGACTCCCAGTGACATGTTGGCTGAACGCAGCACCGGCGCCTTTCCAGAAACCTCTTCCGCTCTTAAAATCTGGGCTTCAGACAGGCCCGTCGTGCATAAAACCACTGCCCGCCCAGTCCTCTCGCAGTAATCCAGCAGTCCGTCCACTGCCCTGGCAGATGAGAAGTCGATAATCACATCAGCCTCCTCCTTTACCTCGTCCAGATTTTTATAGACTGGGTACGGGTTCTTCCCGCTGTCTGTAATGTCAACGCCTGCCACGATGCAAAGCTCGCTGTCGTCTTTCACCAGATTCGTAATTACCTGCCCCATAGCTCCGCTGCAGCCGTGCATAATCGCCCTTACCATGATGATCTTCCTCCCGTTTTGTCTTTTTATGCCTGTCAGTTTCTTCTTATTCCCGCTGTTTTCACAGACCAGCCGTTCTCAGCCTGGTTTTATCTTAAAGCAGACCGTAATCCTTCATCGCCTTAATGAGCTTCTCCCTGTTTTCCGGTTCCATCTCAACTAGCGGCTTCCTGTAGGGCCCTACATTTTTGCCCATCAGATTCATGGCTTCCTTCACCGGAATCGGGTTGACCTCGCTAAACAGCGCATCAATCAGCGGAATAGCCTCCAGCTGCATCTTCGTGCTCTGCTCTGTCTTTCCCTTGAAATACAGGTCGCACATCTCATGCACCTGCCTTGGCGCAATATTAGAGAGAACGGAGATCACTCCCTTAGCGCCCAGCGCCAGCATGGGAACAGTCTGATCGTCATTGCCGGAGTAGATATCCACCCATCCGTTTGAAAGGCTTGCAATCTTTGCAATCGCAGAAAAGTTTCCGCTTGCCTCCTTAACTCCCACGATATTCTCCACATTTTTGCAGAGCCATACGATCATCTCCGGCGTCAGGTTCACGCCTGTGCGGCTCGGAATATTGTAGAGAATTGCCGGAATCTTCACAGAACCCGCAATATCAGAAAAATGGATTTTCAGACCCTTCTGAGTGGATTTGTTGTAATAAGGAGTCACCAGAAGAATACCGTCCGCTCCTGCAGCTTCCGCTGCCTGTGAAAGATAGATGGATGTTTCCGTACAGTTGGAACCGGTGCCGGCCACCACCGGAATCCTGCCGTCCGTGATGTCACAGACAAACTGAATTGTCCGGATGTGCTCATCGTGGGTCATGGTGGCAGATTCTCCTGTGGTTCCGCAGACAATGATGCAGTCTGTCCCCCCTGCAATCTGCTCTTCCACCAGCTCCTCCAGCTTTGAATAATTGATCTCTCCTGTTTCCTTAAACGGTGTGACAAGAGCCACACCTGCTCCTTCAAAAATAGCCATGTCTCTTCCTCCTTCTCATAAAGGCTCACCATACATTCCGCTGGGTTTCTGCCGCATAGGAGACTGCCGGGCGATTTCCTATGTACTACAAAAGGGCCGGCACAACGGCCAGCCCAAAGATTTTGCTTTCTTTCGTAGCTCCCCATCCTGCACAGATGACAGTCATATGGTTCTTCACCATATGCCCAGAAGCACGCAGGCAGTTCTGCATGAATCTTCGGCGTCTCTCCCTTTCATCGGCCTTCCTCTGTTCCTGCAACATCCGGCCGGCTACTGATGATCGACGCAACCTCTACTTTGTATTTATGCTTATACTATCATTACTTTTATTTATTGTCAATCTCAACATTTTCTATTTTGGAAATAGAATCCACACATCTCATAAGCTGCTTCGGAAAATTTTTCCCTGTGAGAATCAGACTCACCTCTTCATCTCTCAGCGAAAGGAGATTTTCAAATTCCTCAAGGGTAAGAATATCCTGATCAAGGATCCCCAGTATCTCGTCGAGGATCAGCAGGTCGCACTCTCTGGTGGTAAGCACCTTCCTTGCAAAATTCAGTCCGTTCTGAATGTTGATTCTCTCCTCCCGTTTCTGCTCCTCCGAAAGTTTTTCAAAATAATCTCCCTGTTTTTCAAACCGGAATACCTTCATCTGCGGTTCCAGACATTTGAGTCCCTCTGCCACATCTGCGGACAGGTTTCCCTTCAGAAACTGAATCATGATTACCTTCTTATGTTTGGTCACTGCCACAACACCTTTTCCCAGGGCCATCGTTGTCTTTCCAAACCCCGGACCGCATATGACCTGAACACTTCCTTTATCCATATCCTGCACCTCTTTGCGAAATGTTAATCTCAACTGAAACAGTCGCGTTATTTTACCACATTTTCCAAAGTTTTGCAAGTTTGCGATTCAGGGTCCTTCCCTTAAGCTCCCTCTGTTTCGCATTCCATCTTGCTTACGGATACCTCGTAAGCCACTCGCTTCTCGCACTCCGTCTCATTCAGTTTTTTCGTGTACTCTCTGCTCTGAACGCGTCCCCACACCTTCACTCTGGCTCCCACAGCAAAGCCGGACGCGTAGCGGGCATTTCTGCCCCAGGCAATACACGGTATGTAATCTGATTTCCCATAGGGACGGTTGACCGCCAGAAGAATGTCGGCGATTTCACGTCCAAGGGGCGTTTTCCTGTAAATAGCCTCCTTGCATATATAACCGTCTAAATAAATCTGATTAGTCTTTGTGCAGTCGGTAAACTCCTCCAGAAAGTTTAATTCCCTCACAAAAACGGAGAGTACAAGACGGTTTTTCACTCCCTCGTGACAGTTATAGGAGCGGAACTGGCCGATCGCCTCCACGGTTCTGCCCCTGTAATCCTGCGTCACATCCAGAAGACGCTCTGAGATCATGAGCGGTATAATGTCCACCTGATCACTTAAACGGCTGACTGCCAGGCTTACCAGATAAAAGCCTTCTCCAAATACTTCATGGCTGAATGTAAATTCAGAGATTACTTCTCCGATCACGCTTACCTTGTTGTTTTCAATCACTTTTTCTGACATTGTACTTCTCCTCTTCCTAATTCAAATTTCATATTCAGCTTGGCTGCTAATATAATATGTATGTGATGGGTTCCAAAGAAATACTTAAAAGTGATACAAAGATTTCTACAGAAAATGACAAAGACAGGAAAAACCTGAGCATTATCCTGGCTTTTCCTGTCTCTTCCTCTGCATCAAGTATCTTTTGTTTTATCTTTTGTGTAAGCCTGTACGAAATTAACCTCTGTTCTTCTCTGCCTCTTTTCTGCTGATCATAGCCCTCTTTCTGAGGGTCGGATCCAGGATCTTCTTACGAATTCTGAGGCTTGTGGGAGTCACCTCAAGAAGTTCGTCGGTGTCAATGAAATCCAGGCACTGCTCCAGGCTCATCTCCTTAGGCGGTGTCAGTCTTAACGCCTCATCGGAGCTGGATGAACGGGTATTCGTAAGTTTTTTTGTTTTGCAGACATTGAGTTCGATGTCCTCCGGCTTTGCACTCTGTCCTACAATCATGCCGGAGTAAACCTTTACACCAGGTCCGATAAACAGGGTTCCTCTCTCCTGTGCATTGAACAGTCCATAGGTAATAGACTCACCTGCCTCGAAGGCAATGAGAGAACCCTGTTTTCTGTATGACAGCTCTCCCTTAAACGGGCCATAGCCGTCAAAGCTTGTATTAAGTATACCATTTCCCTTCGTATCTGTCAAAAATTCTCCTCTGTAGCCAATCAGACCCCGGGAAGGGATGGAGAATTCCAGCCTTGTATAACCGCCTCCGATGGGGCTCATGCCCTGGAGCTCTCCCTTTCTGCTGGTGAGCTTCTGAATAACCGCTCCCGTAAACTCCTCCGGCACATCGACGTAGGCAATCTCCATAGGCTCTAACTTTCTGTTTCTCTCATCGTAGTGGTAAAGCACCTCCGCCTTGCTGACGGCAAACTCAAAGCCCTCTCTCCTCATATTTTCAATAAGGACAGACAGGTGCAGCTCGCCGCGGCCGGACACCTTAAAGCAGTCCGGAGAATCCGTCTCCTCCACCCTGAGGCTTACGTCTGTGTTGAGCTCCCTGAACAGTCTCTCCCTCAGATGGCGGGATGTCACATATTTTCCCTCCAGTCCTGCAAGCGGGCTGTCATTGACCATGAAATCCATGGAGATAGTCGGCTCGGAGATCTTCTGGAACGGAATGGCCTCCGGCTTTTCCGGAGAGCAGAGCGTATCTCCGATATGGATGTCCGAGATTCCCGAAATGGCCACGATGGAGCCGATCTGCGCCTCAGCCACCTCTACCTTGTTTAATCCGTCAAATTCATAGAGCTTTCCGATCTTTACCCTGCGGAATTTGTCGGGCTCGTGGTGGTTTACAATGACGCACTCCTGGTTTACCTTAAGAGAGCCGTTGTCAATTTTTCCGACTCCGATACGCCCTACATACTCATTGTAGTCAATGGTACTGATAAGCACCTGAGTCTCCGCATCCGGATCTCCCTCGGGAGCCGGGATATAGTCAAGGATGGTCTCAAACAGAGGCGTCATATCCACCTCAGGATCATCCATGTTCTTCTTTGCAAAGCCTGCCCTGGCAGAAGCATACAGAAACGGGCAGTCCAGCTGCTCGTCGGAGGCATCCAGATCCATGAAAAGCTCCAGAATTTCATCGATCACATCGTCCGGCCTTGCCTCAGGGCGGTCAATTTTGTTCAGGCAGACGATTACCGGAAGGTCCAGATCCAGCGCCTTCCTCAGCACGAACTTCGTCTGGGGCATGGCTCCCTCATAGGCATCTACTACCAGGACAACTCCATTCACCATCTTGAGCACGCGCTCCACCTCGCCGCCGAAATCAGCGTGGCCTGGTGTGTCGATAATGTTGATCTTGACTCCCTTGTAAAATACTGCCGTATTTTTGGAGAGGATGGTAATTCCCCTCTCCCTCTCAATATCGTTAGAGTCCATAACGCGATCCACTACCTCCTGGTTAGCCCTGAACACCCCGCTCTGGCGCAGGAGCTGATCGACCAGAGTTGTCTTGCCATGGTCTACGTGGGCAATAATCGCAATATTTCTGACATCTTCACGCTTTGTCTTCATAATTATTTATCTCTCTCTTTCTGTAACGCCCGGCGCTTCCGCGGCTTTACGCCTATTCCGGGCTGCGGCCTCTTCTGCCGCTTCTCTCAGCTTGAATTTACACAATTTGTTATTTTAACATTATCCTTGCACAAGTTCAAGGTTATTTGGGGGAAAAATGGCGGAAAGTTACAGTTTTTCTCCAAAGGACCGGCTTTGCCCGGCCCGGGGACGTCTGCGTCTGTCCTAGAAAAAAACAATCTCTTTTCCGAGCAGGCCGTAATAGAGCTTTTCCGCCCTCTCTATAACGCATCTGCCGTTTGTCCCCTCCGTGAGCTTTGCCATAAGCGGCTCCACCGCGTCCACCGGCACCAGCAGAGTCAAAACTACCTGATCCGTATACTCGCTGTCGAGAACCGTGATATTCTCCTCCCCCAGAATGTACTGGATTTTGCCGAGGCCCGTGTAGTCCGTCTGGACGGTCAGCTTCTCCGCCAGACGCTTCTCCACGATCACACTGTTTTTAAGCCCCTCCTTGACTGCGCCTGAGTAGGCCCTCACCAGGCCTCCCGTCCCCAGAAGAGTTCCGCCGAAATACCTGGTCACCACGGCACAGCAGTTGTGGACGTCCTCCCCCAGAAGCACGTCCAGCATGGGCCTTCCCGCCGTCTGGGACGGCTCCCCGTCGTCATTGCACCGCATCAGTTCATGGTTTTCCCCAATGACAAAGGCGGTGCAGTTATGGGTGGCATCCCAGTATTTCTTTCTCATCTCGGCAATAAAGGCAAGGGCTTCCTCCTCGGATTCAACAGGGCGGACAGTGGCAATAAAGCGCGATTTTTTTTCAACGATTGTGCCCTCCCCTTCTTTATACAGAATTTTATAATTTTTTTTCATGGCTGTTTTCTCCCCGGGAACTGATTCTTTCATATTTTTTTGAGTATATTATTAAATTGGAAAGATTGCAACCTGCTTTTTCAGTGTTCACAATATCGTAAAAATTCCGGTATTTATTTATCAGAAAACTTTTGATATAATGGTAGACTGAAGGAGGCTTTCTATGAATTATGGCAGAAAAGAGACCAGACGGCAGATTATGGCCGCCGGCTCCCGAAAGAAGAAGTACGCTAATCGGCTCTTCCTCTCCTTTTTCAAGGTGTTTCTCGTGCTGTGCCTGTTTGTCTTCGTGACCGGCTTCAGCGCAGGAATCGGAATGTTCAAGGGCATTATTGATACCGCGCCCGATTTCAATGCTGAGAGCTTTGCCCCCAGCGGTTTTTTCTCAACCATTTACGACTCTGAGGGCAATGTCGTGGACACTCTGGTAGGAACGAATGCCAACCGTATTGAAGCTACCTATGATGAATTTCCAGAGGATCTGATCAACGCTTTCGTAGCAATCGAGGACTCCCGCTTCTGGCAGCACAGCGGTATTGACCTTCGCTCTATCACAAGGGCGGCCGTCGGTGTGCTGACAAACAATTACCAGGGCGGAGCCAGCACTCTGACCCAGCAGCTCATCAAAAACACTGTGTTCGGCGGCGGTATGGAAACCAGTACCGGCGCAAGGATTGAGCGAAAAATCCAGGAGCAGTATCTGGCCCTTCAGCTCACGAAAAACGTGGACAGGAAGATCATCATCACGAATTACCTGAATACCATTAACCTGGGAAGCAATACCCTGGGCGTCAAAGCCGCGGCTCTCCGGTATTTTAACAAGGACGTTTCAGACCTGACGCTCTCTGAGTGCGCAGTCATCGCTGCCATCACGAAAAATCCCTCCCGCCTGAGTCCAATTACCGGAGCTGAGGACAATGCGCAGCGGCGGTCCACGATTCTTCAGGAGATGTACAATCAGGGATATATCACGAAGGAGGAACAGGAGGAGGCTCTGGCAGACGATGTGTACTCCCGCATCCAGAATGTAGATCTGGCTGCAAAGGAGAACGATACCCCCTACTCCTACTACACAGACGAGCTTATTGATCAGGTGACAGAGGCCCTGAAGGAGGAGCTGGGCTACACGGATACCCAGGCCAGCAATCTGCTGTTCAGCGGCGGACTCAGCATCTACACGCCTCAGGATCCCCGTATGCAGGCCATTGTAGATGAGGAGATCAGCAATCCGGAAAACTATGCTCTGGCTCAGTACTCCATCGAATACAGGCTTTCCGTGACCCACGGGGACGGTACAACGGAACACTTTTCAGAGGGGCACGTAAAGAATTATTATATGGATACCTTAGGACAGAGCGGGTATACGGGGCTGTTTAAAAGCGAGGCAGAGGCCCAGGAGGCAGTTGACCAGTATAAGTCATGGCTTCTGAAGGAGGATGACAAGGTCATCGGAGAATCCCTCACAGTCACTCTCCAGCCACAGGCTTCCTTTGTCCTGATTGAGCAGTCCACCGGATATGTAAAGGCCATCAGCGGAGGCCGGGGAGAAAAGACAGCCAACCGTACCCTGAACAGGGCAACGAATGTCAAGCGGCAGCCAGGCTCCGCCTTCAAGGTCATCACATCCTTCCTGCCGGCTGTGGACACCTGCGGCGCGACGCTGGCCAGCGTATACTATGACGCGCCCTACTCCATCGGCACCAAGACCTTCCGGAACTGGTACGCCAACCGCGGCTACATGGGCTACCACAATATCCGTGAAGGAATCGCCTATTCCATGAATATCCTGGCCCTGAAGTGCCTGGTAGACACTGTGACCCCCCAGCTGGGCGTGGAATATGCGGAAAAGCTGGGAATCACCACCCTCGTGTCAGAGGACATTACCCCCTCCCTGGCTCTGGGCGGACTGACCGTGGGCGTGACGAACCTGGAACTGACAAATGCCTTTGCAACCATCGCCAATGAGGGCATTTACACAGAGCCTGTCTTCTTTACGAAGATTCTCGACCACAACGGCAAGGTTCTCATTGACAATGAGCCGGAAAAGAGGCAGGTGATCAAGGATTCCACAGCCTTCCTTGTGACAGACGCCATGGCTGACTCTGTTGTAAGCCAGAGTCTCTACGCTACGCCTGGCTCACAGCCCAGCACCACCAGCGCCGCAGCAGCCATTCCCGGCATGTCTACCTCCGGAAAGAGCGGCACGACTACGGGAAACAACGACCTTTGGTTTGTGGGCTTTACACCTTACTATACAGCAGGAATCTGGACAGGCTTTGACAACAATGGAAGCATTACGGGAGGCACCTCCTACCACAAGGTTATCTGGCGCAAGATTATGACGCGCATACACGAGGGGCTCTCTGATCCCGGTTTTAAGGTGCCTGACAGCGTAGAGCAGGTGGAGGTATGCAGGAAATCAGGCAAGCTCCCCATTGCAGGCGTATGCAGCTCCGATCCGAGAGGCAGCGCTGTCTATACGGAGTATTTCGCCAAGGGTACGGCTCCGACTGAAACCTGTGATCACCATGTGAGAGTGTCTGTCTGCGGCGTATCCGGCGGAACTCCTACCGCATACTGCCCTGCAGATCAGATTGTGTCAAAAACATTCATGTCTGTCCCTGACGAAGGCTACACAGACGATTCCAAATACGCTATGCCAGGTCCCTGTACCGTTCACACTGGTTCATCAACCATTATCGATCCGTCCGGCGGAAACGGAACAGACGTTCCCTTCGGACCCGGGTATATCCCAAGCTCCGGAAACAGCTCGTCACCGGACGGAAGCGATATCCCCATCGTGCCGGCAGCACCCAATTAGGGAAAAATCATCCCATCGGCTTACGATGAGGCTGATTAAAAAAACTTATGGCAGAGTGCAGGATGCCGCAGAGTAAAAAGGGTAATAAAAAAGGATCCTGCTTCGCAGGATTCTCCGCCTGCGGCGGGTCGCGAAAGCGACATTTTCTTTTCCAACCCAGTGCGATCCTCGCGGAGCTTTTTTATATAACAGGGAACGAAGTTTCCTGTTATATAAAAAACAGCGGATAGCGTGAAGGCGCATCCGCTGTTTTTTCGTTCTATTCTTTTTCATCAGCTTTAAATATATTTCGTACTGTTTGCTGACACCTTCTCTGGTCTGTGCACAGGCCTTCTATCTACTCTTTCATTTTAGGCTTAAAGATCAGTGCCGCAAGGTAGCCGAACACCAGCGCTCCGGCGATTCCTGCTGCCGAAGCAGTGAAACCTCCTTTGAAGATCCCGAGAACTCCTTCCTCTCCGAAGCCCTCAAGCACTCCCTTCCAGAGCGTATTTCCAAAGCCCAGAAGGGGCACCGATGCGCCTGCTCCGGCCCAGTCGGCAAAGGGGCCGTAGATTCCGAGACAGCCGAGAACCGCCCCGGTCACCACCAGGAGTACCATAATCCTTCCCGGCAGCATCTTTGTCTTTTCCATCAGAATCTGAGCGGCGGTACAGATCAGTCCGCCGACTATAAATGCGCGCAAATATTCCAACTTTTATCTCTCCTTTCCGCCCTTTTCATATCCCCTTCCTGAAGGTCTTCTCTTTGCTGCATTTTCTTCTGCCCCGCAGCTTGCGCTTTCCACATGCTCCAAAATCACTCCATGGGAGATTCCCGGCACGCTCTGCCCCTCGTTAAAACTGATCTGGGACAGCAGAGCCCCTGTCGGCAGAAACAGCACCCTCTTCCAGGTTCCATCCTGAATTTTAGGCAGGATATAGGAGCACAGCGTTACGGCAGCGCAGCCGCAGCCGCTTCCTCCGGAGTGGGTGTCCTGGGTGGACGCGTCGAAAATCTTCATGCCGCAGTCCATGTGAATGCCTCTGACATCATATCCGGCCCGCTCCATGAATTCAAACACAATTTTCTGCCCCACAATCCCCAGATCTCCTGTGATTATCTTATCGTAGTAGCTCTGATCCACCTGAAGATCCCTGAAATTTCTGAGAATCGTGTCCACGGCAGCCATGGCCATGGCTGCTCCCATATTCATGGAGTCGTGAATCTGCATGTCCACGATTTTTCCGGGAGTAAACCCGGCAATCTTCGCTTTGGGAGCTGTTTTTTTCTGCGCTTTCCCCCATTCCCCGCTTCCAACCAGGGCACAGCCGCATCCTGTCACTGTCCAGGTGGTTGAAAACGGCCTCTGGTTCCCATAGGCAAGCGGAAAACGGAATTGGCGTTCCGCGCTGGCAAAATGGCTGGATGCCAAAGCCATGGCGCTGTCTGCAAATCCTCCGCTGACTGTCATAGCCGCCAGACCCAGCGCCTCTCCCATGGTGGAGCAGGCTCCATACAGGCCAAACAGCGGAATTTCCAGCTCCATCACCCCGAATGAAGTAGCCACACTCTGTCCCAGCAGATCCCCTGCAAACAGGTACCTTACGTCTTCCCGCCTGTATCCTCCCTTTTCCAGATTAAGGAGCGCCGTCCTGCGCTGCAGTTCGCTCTCCGCCGCCTCCCAGTTTTTCTGGCCGAACATGGGATCTGCCTCTATCTGATCAAAGCAGCTTCCCAGAGGTCCCTCTCCCTCCTTCTGTCCCACAATGGAAGCGGCAGAAAAGATGTACGGGGCCCTGTCAAATATAATACTTGCTTTTCCCTTCTGCATATTGCCCTCCGTATCAGTCATTCTGGCAGGATATTTCCTGCTTTTCTTATTCTCCCCAGAGGGCAGAATTATATTCTGCATCAGGATACGGCCGCAGCGCCTGAAGCCGCAGCTTTTATGAGCATACGTCCCGGGAACAGAGAGCGGCCTTCACTTTTATTCCTGATTCGATTCCAGATTCTATTCCGGAATTCTCCCATGACTTTTGAATTCCCTCGGAGAGCAGCCGAAATATCTTCTGAAATTCTGAAAAAAATAGGAATAATCGTAATATCCAAGCTGTTTGGCAATCTCATTGGCCCTGTTTCTCGGATCTTCCATCAGCGTTCTCGCCCTCTCCATCTTCGCCATTGTCACATAGGTTACGTATCCTGTCCCTGTTTCGCGCTTAAATTTCTTGCTGAAGTAGGAATGTGACAGGGAGAGTTCCTCACACAGTACTGTGAGGGAGAGCTCCTGTTCCAGATGGCTGTCAATGAACCGGAGCGCCTCTCTGATAAAGGGAGAGTAATTCTGCATGCCCGAGCGGATGCGCTGAAGCTCAGAAAGCGTGCGATCGGAGACAGCCCTGGCATCCTTTCTCTCTGCCCGCTTTGTCCCCGGCTCTTTGCCTCTGTCATCTGTTTCAGGCCGTTCGCCCTGATTTTCAGCTCCTGTCCGCTCCGGCAGGCTGCTGTTTCCAGACAGTCTCTTCTGCTTTGTCAGCCCGCCTGATTCAGAACGCATAATTTCTTCCCTGCCGTCTCTTCGTTCCTGTTTTTCCTGTGCCAGACGGACTATCTGCCGCCTCTTTATTTCCAGCCGGTCCAGAACCCAGAGGATTCCCTCCTCCAGTTCATCCATCCTGGGCGGCTTTGTCAGATAGAGCGCTGCCTCATACCGGATGGCCCGGCAGGCCTCCTCAAAATCCCGGCAGGCGCTTAAAATAATAACGAGCGGCCGCTTTTCCTGCTGTCTTTCATAGAGAATCCTGAGGAAATCATTCTCTTTTTCTCTGCCGATCCTCATGTCAGTAATGACAAGATCCGGTTTTTCTGTCTGCACAAGAAAAAGGCCCTCTTTTATACTGAGGACCGTTCCGGCCAGCCTGCACCCCAGGCGGTTCCACTCCACCCCGGTTTTCAAAAGCTCAACCGTCTCTGTATCGCCGTCTACTACAATCACTGAGTACATAATCTTATCAAGTCCTTTATGCTGTTTTCTGTCTGTTTTCTGTCCTCTCGTGTCTTTTGCATCATCCCGGCATTATCTGCTGCCGTCGGGGAACCATGCAGGAATACCCCTGTCATCTATTATCTCCTCTATCATAGTTCCCCCAACAGCTGCATCCTATGTGAAATTGTCAAACCTTCTGCCTGCTTTACTCCTCCTCTCGCACCTGATCCGGTGACAGAATAATCTGCTTCCACTCGTCAGGTTTCTTTTTCTGCATATGCTTTGCATACAGCATAAATGGAACCCCCAGAGCAAAGTAAAGTCCCACAGCCATCCAGCCGCCCAGATCCATGCTTTTCGCGCAGGTGTAAATGACCCAGATTGTAAAGACTACGGAAATACACCCGAGAACTTTTCCGTGCTTTACCTTATACGGACGCTCCCAGTGGGGCTTTGTCTTTCTGAGTTTTAAGAAAGATACAGATACACCGAAATAAATAATTCCGGCAGAAAGCCCTGTTATCGTGAAAATGTAATTGATCCACGCTTCCGGTGCGAACACAGTAAAGTAAAGAGAAAGAATTCCGATTACGATATTGGCCTTCCATGGCTGTCCATAGCGGTTAATGGAAGCAAAGGTCTTTGAAAACTGTCCCTGCTTCGCCCCTCCATAGAGAGTTCTGGAGGCGCTGAGCCAGAATCCCGACAGGGTTGTAATACAGGTACCGATTCCCATCACCACAATCACAAGCCCCAGCCAGTGCATTCCCAGCATATCGGCCACTCTCGGATCGACGATATCGGTCTGCTGCATCCACTCATCTGTGACAATTCCGCCCACTGCGATAATGGCCAGTCCATAGATCAGGAAGGTCAGGAACATACTGGATATGAACGCAATCAGCAGCTTTTTCTTCGGAATTTTCGACTCCTCCACAAGCTGAGGAATCATATCAAATCCCTGAAACTTCATAATCAGAAGTCCTACGCCCATCGTATACCCCGTAAACCCGGACGGAAACCATGGTCTGAGATTATCGAAGCTCCACTGATCGCTGAAAATGAAGATGAATGACGCACAGATGGAAATAGCCAGAGTGCTCCAAAACAAAATATTCTGTATTTTGGCCAGAAACTTAATTTCCAGATTTGTAAGCAAAAACCATATGACTATGATCGAGGCTGCGATGATCTTAATCTGGATAAAGGTTACCGGAAACAGATAGGACAGCATGCTGGAAATTCCGAATGCCACGGAGGGCATTGCCACAATGTATAAAAGCACCAGCGCCCAGCAGGAAAACCATCCCACATTCCATCCAAATGCATTGGAGATCCACACATTTTCTCCGCCTGCATAGGGCAGCATACTCGTCATCTCTGAATAAATCAAGCACAGCGGAAGTACCAGAATACAGCATGTCAGAAGAGAAAATACTGCCCCCGTGCCTGATATTTCAAACCAGTACTTAATTTCTACCATCCAGGCGGCAATCATTCCCCCGGCCGCCATCGCTATAATCTGTGAAAGGCTCAATTCTTTTTTTAATTTTTCTTTCATAGGCATCTCCCCCCGGATTTCCCGTGCCTCGGCCCTTCGGCCTTCCTGCAGCAGCTTTTAAGCTGCTGCTCTTCTACTTCGCTGTTTTCAATACCTCCAGCGTCTCATCTGTACTCAGTACATTGCAGTAAAGAATGTTCATGATTTTCAGCTCCATGTCATGCAGCTCCATATCAGGCGCTGCACAGCAGTCCTCCACGCAGATAATCTGAAATCCCTGATCTGCCAGAACGCGAACGCTGGAAGCCACGCACTGATCCGTCACAATACCTGTGACAACAACTGTATCAATCCCCATATTGTGCAGAAGCTGCGTATAGTTCGTTCCCAGAGAAACACTGTCCGTAGTTTTATTCACCACGATCTCATCCGGCAGAGGGGCCAGCTCATCCACCATCTCTGCCTCTCTCGAATTAATTGGAAGATAGATATTATTCCAGCCGTAGGTGCTCTGTACCCTGGAGCGGTCTCTTCCGTTTTCTTTCAGGCAGGCAATTCTGCCGTATGTAACCTCCATGTCATTTTCCCTGAAATAGTCAATCAGGCGCCGGATATTTGGCACCACTACCTGATCCAGCCGATCGTGGTAGGGAATCCAGCGCTCCTCATCTCCCGCCTCCTTCGCTTTCAGATAATCCCCGCAATCCCTGTTAACAAACTCCTTCTGCATGTCGATCACGAGAAGCGCCGTTTTTTTCTTGTCGAGTTCCATATCAGGCACTTCTTCCATCCCCTGGTAGTAAAAGGACACATATTTGGGATTAATTTTCATACATTTACCTCCTCCTATTTTACTTTTACTTTTAATAAAAGCATATTTTATGTTATTTTTTGTATTTTGTCTATAAATTAAAAAATACAACTAATAAATAGCAAGATATTACATGCAGTCAATTTATTTATCCTTTGTTTCTTTTAGATATTATCATTTTATTGACAATATTTGCCATTTATTGACAATATATTTATGTCAAACGTGACAAAAATTTTGAATTATTCATATAATGCTGCTGTTCATATTTTGTTTGCACTTTATTCTGATATATCTATGACTTGAAATTTGTTTTTAGAATATTTCATATCAAGACTATTAAGAAAAGATGCATCTGCCCCGCAAAAGTCTTTTCCCTGATGCATCTTCAGCAGATATGCTTCCTGATTCAATAGATAAAAATATAGAAGAAAGCGGACCAGTCCCCCACTCACGAGGGCTGTCCGCTCTGCAGGCCGGGCGCGGCTGCGAAGCAGCCGTTTCCATAGGGACGAGTAATCATCGGCAGCGAGGCTTTTGATTCTTTTACAGGAGTCCTGCCAGTGTCCCGAGCCAGTAGGCCATGCCTAAAAGCCACGATACAAATATCCCATACAGAATCACAGGGCCTGCGATTGTAAAGATCTTGCATCCAATTCCAAACACCTGACCTTCTGCCTTATATTCGATTGCCGGAGCGGCCACTGAATTGGCAAAGCCGGTAATGGGGACCAGCGCCCCGGCTCCGGCGAATTTGACAAGTTTTGGATAGATATTCAGGCCTGTCAGGAGGACACTGGCGCCGATGAGGCTTAGAAGTGTCCAGGCAGAGGCTGTTTCCTGATCCATTCCTCTCCCCATAAACAGATTGGTCAGAAGCTGACCGGCTGTGCAGATTGCCCCTCCTACCAGGAAAGCTCTGACCATATTGAGGGGAAGACTGTGGGTCGGAGTTATCTCTTTTACATATTTTCCATATTCCTTCTTATCTATTTCCATTTTTCCGCCTTTCTCTGATTCCTCTTTCTTTTATTCCGCCGTCATTTTAGGAGCCTCCGCCTCCGAAGCCCTTGTAAAAGTAGAGCAGGGAACCTGTCATCTTGCCCAGTGCGATGGACAGTGTCATGTACTGGATTCCCACTGACAGCCGGAGACGCCGGTTCAGAACGGGAACCGCCTTCACCGTTTCCGCCAGGGACATGACCAGGCAGCCGATGAAAGCGCCGAAGCTCAGCCCGGCAAGTCCAAGAAGGGTAAGCCCCAGAACATGGCCGGCTGCCGGAATGCTCCCGATGGGAATGGGAAATTCCAGCAGATCCAGGGCGTTTCCGATGGAGCCTCCCAGGATCAGAAGTGTTTCATAGAGCATAATGTGGCGCCTTGTCTTTGTCTTATCTATTACTCTCGGAAATACCCCTATGATTGCCAGAAAGGCGAAGATTCCGGCCGCTATGACTCCGCCTGCCGTAATCCCTGCAAAGGCCAGAAAAAGCTGCTTAAGTAACGTCATTTCGCGACTCCTTTCTGCTGTCATTCTGTATCAGGGTTTTGTTTACATTGTCCTCATAGAGCCGCATCTCTACCTCAAGAGGCGTGGGATCTGTGTTGATCTTCTTTTTCGCAAAGTGATTGAAAAACACAGTGATTCCAAGGGCAAGCCCCAGGGAGTAGGACAGCTCCAGAACCGTCACTCCCTCCGGCTGTCTTCCCATCACCAGCGTATAGACCTCACGAAACACATCTGTAACGCTGGCGTCATTGTTAAAGGTCATGATGGCGAACATGGCTCCGAAAAAGCAGATCAGACAGGCCGCTCCCGTTTTTGTCCATTCCCATGCATAGACAGGCGCCTTCGGAGGCACATAGGATATGATAAAATCCGTTTCTCCCACGCTGGACACGGAGAGGGAGGGATCTAACTCCTCAATCTTTTTTATGACATCCAGCACATTCCCCATATAGCGGCGGGCCTCATGGGACTTTATGGTCCGGATCTTCAGCGCCTTCACTCTGTTTAATGTGGCCTCGTCGCTGCAGTATACGCCGGCAATGTCATCGAGAAATACGTCCTTTTTGTGAACCTGGGTGATCTGGCTCAGGCAGATAAATACATTCTGTCCCATCAGGCGCCCATCTCCCTGTCTGTCTGTCCGGCCTCCACGAAGGTGCCATGCATCTGCGACTGGTAATTCATATCAAACAGGCAGAACCAAATCACACCCAGGATCAGTACCAGGCAAATCAATGCCAGGACAGCCCCGGCCTTTCCTTTAATAAAATTCATATTCCCACTTCCTTTTTGTATGATTTCAGTTTCTTTAACCGTTAGTATGGAGGCAAAGCCATTTTTTTATTCAAACTTTCTTTTTGAGACTGACGGGGCTTTTGTTCTGCCTGAAACGGATGAACAAAAAAACGGCAGCTCCCCAATAAGAAAGAATCCAGTGCGATCCCCGCGGAGCGTTTTCATATAACAGGGAACGAAGTTTCCTGTTATATGAAAAAGGGCCGGATAGTCAGTCCAGCCCAAATTCCTCTCTCATTTTTTTCAGTATTCTCTTTTCCATCCTTGACACCTGCACCTGGGAAATGCCCATCTGTCCGGCGATTTTTGTCTGGGTCTGCCCGTAAAAATACCGCCGCACAATCAGTTCCCTCTCCTTCTCTCCCAGGGAGCCCAGCAGTTTTTTTAATACCATCCGGTCCAGCACCTCTTCGTTTTCCCGGCTCTCCTGGGAAAGCCGGTCCAGGAGGGACAGATTTGTGTCATCCCCGCCTGCCGGGGCGTAAAGTGATTCCACCTGGGCGCCTGCCTCCAGCGACGCTGCCACCTCCTCGCGGCTTGCCCCCACGCTTCCGGCAATCTCCTCCAGCGTCGGTTCCCGTCCCAAGGTTCCTGCCAGCTTTTCCCTGGCAGCACTCACCTTGATCCCCATCTCCTTTACAGAGCGGCTCACCTTGATCATTCCGTCATCTCTCAGGAAACGCCTTATCTCCCCGGCAATCATGGGCACCGCATAGGTGGAAAACCGCACATCGTAGGAGGTGTCAAATTTATCGATAGCCTTGATAAGGCCGATGCTTCCAATCTGAAAGAGATCCTCCGTCTCACATCCTCTGCCGGCGAACCTCCGCACTATGCTCCAGACCAGCCCCATATTCTCTTCTACCAGCCGATCTCTGGCTGCTTTATCCCCACCGTGAGCCAGCATAATCAGACGGATGGTTCCGTCTGCCTTTCCTGTCCCCTCCATAGCCTCACCTGCCGACTGTCTTTTTTAATGTTACAGTGGTTCCCTTGCCAGGCTCCGATTCCACCTTCACCTCATCCATAAAAGCCTCCATAAAGGAAAAGCCCATGCCGGAGCGTTCTCCTGAAAGGTCTGTAGTGTACATGGGCTCCATGGCCTTCTCTATGTCCGGAATTCCCACTCCCAAATCCCGCACGATGACGGTAGCTTCCTGTCCGGCAATCCCTGTTTCTATGTAGATCGTTCCTTCTCCTCCCTGGTACCCGTGTATCACTGCATTGGTGACAGCCTCGGAAACAGCCGTCTTTATATCGTCCATCTCCTCCACGGTCGGATCCAGACGGCTTAAAAACACTGCCACTGCCACCCTGGCAAACTCCTCGTTTTCCGAACGGCTCTCAATCTCCATTTTCATCCACTCAGGCTCTCTCCTCTTTTCTTCCATTACTTTCTGCATGGCTCTCTCCTTTCCGGGCGCCCTTCCATGGCTGCCTCCTTCGTATCATATCCCTTCACAATCCCCGCAATTCCTCCTATGGCGAGAATTCTCTTTACCTGCCTTCCGGCTCCATAGTAGGCCACCGTCCCGGCGCTCCCCTTCATCTGCTTGTAGCGTCCCAGAAGAACCCCGATTCCGGAGCTGTCCATAAACTCCGTCCTGGTAAAATCAAAAACCAGCCGCGTAATATAATTTTCTGCCAGCAGCAGATCCGTCTCGTTTTTCAAAATTGTGCAGTTATGGTGATCGATCTCCCTTGGCAGATGGATCACCAGCGTCTGCCCTGCTGCCTCGTATGTAAAAGCCTGTCCCACCTTGTTCTCCCCTTTCTGTTTTCTTTCCTGTTCTGACGTATCTCTCTTCATATCTCTCTTCATATCTCTCTTCGTTTCCCGCCCGGCCGATTGACCCATCATTGACGCATCAGCAGCCTCCCTCCCGGATCCAGTATGCCCTTTTTTCCTTCATTTATTCACCAGGATCTCAGAAATCTCTCCTGCTTTTGCGCCGCAGTGCGATCCTCGCGGAGCTTTTTTATATAACAGGGAACAAAGGTTCCTGTTATATAAAAAAAGACACTGCAAAAGAAACAGTTTCTCTTACAGTGTCTTAATTTCCGATTATCTGTGGGTATCTGCCCCTCTCCCAGGAGACAGTCCAGACTATTCAGCCGCTTATTCAGCCGCTGTCTGTGCTTCGCTTTCCCCGGCAGCCTGGGTCTCCCCTGCCGCCGGCTGCTGCCCTGCGGCAGACTGAACATACGGCGCCAGCTCTGTCAGCTGGTTTCTGGCTTTTTCTGCGTACTCAGAATCTCCGTACTGGGTGCTCACCTGGGTGAAAAGCTCTACTGCCTTTGCAAAATCCTGCTTGGAACGGTAAATCATTCCCATGTTGAACAGCACGTTCGGATTGTCCGGCCGGATAGTCAGACAGGTGTTGTAATAGTTCAGCGCATCGTCCATCCTTCCGGCTGACCACATGGTGTAGGCCAGATCCTCCAGGGTCTGATAGCCGTTGGTCTCAATGTCCTGCTTGATTCCATTGGCGATAGCCAGCACCTCCTCGTCCGTAAAGATATACGGGTTAAAGCCCGGATACAGGGTAACGGCTCCCGTCAGGTCATTGTTCCGGTAGGCCTGAAGCATCTTTACGAGAATCGCATACTGATTTACCTGGCTGTCGTTGCTGTTTAAGGCCTCATCCAGCTTCTGCTCTGCTGTCTCCTTGTCGCTCTGCGCCTGGGCCATCTGGCCGTTTAAGCTGTCGATCTCCTCATTGCGCTGGTTCAGCTTCTCCTCATAGCGCAGGATTTCCTGATTGTGCTCATTGTTCAGAGCCTTAATCCTGGTAGGCATGACGAGGAAAAAGATAACCATGGCACCCAGGGCAAGGCCGGCCACAATATTCAGAATCGACTGCCAGCCCGTATTTTCCTTGTAGGACGGCGGGATAATTACATCGTCATCCTGCATCTTTTTGTGGGAAAATGCATTTTTCAGCTTTCTGCGCTCCACATCCGCCCTTCCCGTCCTGGCCTTCACAATGGACATGTACCAGGAGGCCTTAGGGTTGTTTTTGTCAATCTTTAAAACCCTCATCAGGGATTTTCCCGCTTTTGTGTACGTTCCTCTGCTCATGTAGAGCACCGCCAGGAGCAGATGAGCTTTTATAAAGTTCGGATTGACCTCCACCACCTTTGTGAGCTGCAGCACAGCCAGATCGTCGTCTCCGGCCTGCGCCTGAAGAAGAGCCTGGTTATACCGTTTTACATTCTGGCTCACCACATCCAGGCGCTCCGGCTTTCTCTGAATCTGATCCAGATAATAGTCGGCCCTGTTGTCCTGCTCCTTGAAATTCATGCTGATGACCCACTGCACCAGAGCGTCTGATACCTCGCCCATCTCATAGTAAATGAGTCCCAGAAGATTCCTGGCATCAATATGGTACTTATTTAACATCAGACATTTTTTTAAGGCCTCTGCGGCCCCCGTAAGGTCACGTATTTTGGCCCGCTCCAGCCCCACATTGTAAAAACCGTTGGCAGCCAGGCGGATTTTCTTTAACTGATCCATGCTTCTTACCGCTCTTTCACCTGTTTAAGTACTTCCATCACAATATCTGACATATCTGTCAGATCGCTCTTTACAATCGCCTCCCCGATGTCCTCCACCTCAAGGCTCGGCTGAAAGCGGCTGATTTCCTCATCGAAATCAATCATGGTCTCTCTATCTTTCGCCATAATGGTTCCTCCTTATCACATCTTTCATTTCCCCGATCAGATACAGGGAGCCGGCACAGAATACGGTGTCCTCCTCCCCCTTCTCATCAAGGGCTGTCAAAAGCGCCTCTTCTGCAGACGGCCTGACAAACAGCCTGGGCCCATGGCCGCCGGCCTTTGCCATGGCTTCCCTGGAAGCCTCCTCCAGCCTGTGGATGTCAAGTCCGCGTCCATAGGCGATCTGAGTCAGAATCAGCACATCCGGGGCAAACTCCCTCAGGAGTATCTCGGCCATCTCCCTGTACTCCTTGTCAGACGAGACGGCAAAAAGAAGAATTTTCCTCTTTCCGGAAAGCGACGCAGCCGCACGGGCAAAGGCGCGGATTCCTCCCTCATTGTGAGCTCCGTCCAGATATACCCCGGGCATAATCTCCTCCATCCGTCCGGGCCACACGGTTTTCTGAAGCCCCTCGCGGACAGCCCTTTCGGGAATGCCGAGAATTTCTGCCGCCTGCACTGCCAGCATTGCGTTAACCGCCTGGTACTGGGCGGCGAAGGGAATTTCCAGGGGCTCCTCTCCGTTTTTCCTGATAAACAGATGCCCGTCTTTTAAGACAGACTCAGAAAAGCTGTCTGTGCCCACGGCCCTAGCCGGGCTTTTCAGCTCCCTTGCCCTGTCCCGGATCACCGCCGCTGCCGCAGGATCGGTACTGTCGTAGACAACCGGCACGCCAGGCTTTATAATTCCTGCCTTCTCCCCTGCGATCAGCTCCACCGTATTCCCCAGATATTCCATGTGGTCAAGGCTTATGGAGGTGAGCACGCAGAGAGTGGGCCTGTCCACCGCATTCGTAGCATCCAGGCGCCCTCCAAGGCCTGTTTCCACCACAGCCGTAAATCCTTTCCTGCTCTGCATCATAGCCGCAAACATCAGGAACAGGAATTCAAAATAGGTTGGATGGGTAAGCCCCAGACTCTGAAGCCTGCAGAGACCTTCCCTCACCCTGTAAAAGGCCTGCAGAAACTCCTTCTCCCCTGCCTGCTCCCCGTCAAAGCAGAACCGTTCTCTGACACTGACCAGGTGGGGCGAGGTGAATACCGCCGTATGCTCTCCCGCCTCTCTCAGGATGGAGGAGAGGAAGGCGCAGACTGAGCCCTTTCCGTTTGTCCCGGCCACATGGATCAGCCGGATTTTGTCGAGAGAAAGCCCCATAGCTTTCATCATAGCGCGTATATCATCAAGGCTGTGCTTTTCTCTGGAGAATTTCGGGATCCCGTCCAGATACTGCTCTGCCTCTCTGCAGGCATCCGGGCTGTACTCCTCTCCCCTACCTGCGCCTGTCTTATTGTTCTCTGTCATCTTATCATCATTTTTCATTTTGTCCGATTCTGTCCTCCTTTGGCCAGGCAAGGCCATGCTGAAACAGAATGCGCCGGAAGCGGATCGTACAGAAAGCCGTCTCCTGCGATTTTACTCTTTTGTCCATCTCTCTATTATAATATAAGCCTGTCATTATGCAAGGAGTTTATTTCGGTAAATTTTCCTGTTTCTCGACAGGAGGGCAGGAAAAATCCCGCAAATCCTTTTTTCTGTCTGCGCCGGGCCGCCTCGGCGGCAAATATTTACTCGCCCTGGCCCATTCCTGTCAGCCTCTTTTCTCTCTGTTGTAAGGCAGACAGGGCGCCTGCATCCATCTGCAGGCGCCCTGATCTTTTTGGGAGCAGCTCCTTCTTTCTTTTATTGCTATCTGTCTTTAAATATGTCTGCCACAGCCTGCACAATTTTCACAAACACATTCCAGATCCGCTGCAGGGGACCCTCCTCCTTCTGGGAAGCAGCCTCCAGATCCGCTGTGTCATCCCCCAGGGCTTCCTCATCGATCTCGTCCGTCCTCAGCACAATCTGGATACTGTGAGGCGACGGGTTCTTTCCGGATGTGAAGGATACCAGAGGCGCCTCCGGATCCATGTTGAGAAAATTATTTTCCTCCTCATATTTGTCGAGCTGTTCGTCCAGCGTGTTCTTCATATTTCGGCTGGCCGACCTGACGTTTTTCAGATTTTCGATTGCCGTCAGGCTGTTTCCCAGGAGGCTCTGCATCCCAGAGAGCGTCTGCCTTGTGCCGTTGTCCAGAGAATCTCCCGCTGCCGTCAGCGTGTCATTGACAATCCTGAGAACCCTCTCCGTACTCCCCATGGTTCTGGACAGCCGGTTCAGAAACTCCTCTGTGGCTCCCAGGGCGTCAAGCATGGAGGGAACATAGCTGTCCACGGTATCGATGAGCACTCTCGAATCATCCAGAAGGTTCACCAGCTGATCCGTGCAGCTTCTCAGCTCATTGACCGTTTTTGCGGTATCCTCTCCTGCCTCTCCCACCAGACTGCACAGACCGCCTATCCTTTGCATCAGGGCCCCGGCCTTCGCGATTGTCTCGTCTGAACTTCCCAGAATCTCCTTTATCTTCTGCAAAAGAGCAGCCACATCGGCGCTGTAGGCAGTTCCAGGAAGTGTCTCCAGGTCTGCCTCCACCTCGTCTGCGTACTCCGAAAGTTCGTCCTGCCACTCCTCAAAGCTCGCGTCATTATCGCCTCCGGACCCGGGTTCTCCCGACGGTCCGGTCTTTTCCTCCTCAAAGAGAACCCCATCCTCTTCCAGGGAAAACGCCTGAACTTCCCTCTCATTTGAAGCCGCATTTCCCGGCGTAGCCTTTCCCGGCACATCGCCCTTATGGCCTGTATTGCCCTCTTCTGTTTCATCGTCCCTTTGGCCGCCGCTTTCCCTGTCATACCGGAAGGAATCTGCATGCTCAAGGGCCTCCTCAAGTTCCTCCCAGTCATCAGCGGCAGCTTCCCGGCTGGCGCCTGCCCCGGCACTCATCTGGGCAAGGATTGTCAAAAGTTCCTCAATCTGGGCGGATTTTCTGGCTATCTCCCCTGCAATCTGCCTCTGCTCCTCCTGGGTGATCCCTGCCCCAATCTGCTCTGACGCGGTTTCCAGGGAATTTCTGAGGGACTTCAGCCGGTCGTAGAGATCGTCCAGCTCATCCTGCATATCCCCCATTGTATTGTAAATGGAGCGGACGTTGTCATTGATGTCCGTCACGGCATTCTGCGCTGTTTCCAAATAGGGAATCAGGCTGGTAGTCTGCTCGGTGAGGGATGCCAGATCATTCAGCGCCTGGACGGACCCCTCTTCCAGGGCTTTCCGGCTGGCGGAGAGCACCTTGCGTCCCTGCTCCAGACTGCCCATTCCGCCCTGCAGCTCCTTCACGCCGCTCTCCATCGCCTCAAAGGCGCCTAACAGCTCATCGAAGCTCTCATACAGCTCATCCCCGCTTTCCCGCCATGTATCCTTGGCCTCCTTCAGATCGGCGATATGGTCAAAGGCATCGGCCGTCCCCGGCACCATCATCATGACAATTCCCGCGCTCTCAAAGCTGTCCGTGCCGAGCCTTACCGTGTAGTCCCCCTCCTCTCCCGGCAGGGCCAGAAACACAGCTGCGGAAGAATTTCCCACAGACTGAAGCTGGGCGCCGGGAGCGTCGACGCTGTAGCATTTCGACAGGTCGGCCGGAACGGCAACCATCAGCATCAGGTTATTTCTGAAGTAGGCCGCAGCCTTCTTGTTGGGCGTGGCCTTCACATGAATCTCCACCAGACCGGACGCTCCGTTCAGCGTTTTCGGTTCCGCCTCCAGGCCATTCAGTTTATAGGATACGTCAAATTTCCACGGAAGCTCCATCTGCCCCTCCGGCAGGGTGCACTGGTAATAGAACCTCTGATTCCTGTCGGGAAAGGTCCACGTTACACTGCCGTCTTTTAGAACCGGCTGGGCGCCGTCCGTCATGTTGATTACCTTTTCGTATGTACCATAGTCTGTATAATCCGTCACTCCGTTTGTGGTGCAGCCCTTGACTACGTTCATCTGCGTCTCTTTTCCATAGTAGTCCAGGTTCACATACATGGTTTCGTCCACCTGTACCCGCGGAGCAGCTCCGTAAGCTGAAAAGGGTATAGCTGTCACAAGCATGACGGCCGCCATGCACGACGCGAGCAGGCGTTTCCCTGCACGGGAGCTGCCCTTAAAAAGCAGCCGGATTCTGAATCTTGTGAATCTATTTTTCATGGCTGAAAGGCCTCCTTCTCTGTTTCCTGCATTTTTCTTCCTGGCCGCTTTCTTCTGTCTCTGCCTCTCTCCCTTTCCTTCTTCTCAGAAGTCTTCGGAGTCTGTCAAACTCATTATCCATTAAGATGTCATCGAACAGGACCAGAAACGCCGGCATCAGCGTCAGCACCAGAAGCATGCTGAGGACTGCTCCCCTTCCGATCAGATGGCCCAGATCTCCGATGGCCGCCACAGTGGAAATGAAATGTACCGTATAGCCCACAATCGTCAGGATGGAGCCGGAGGTGAGGACAGCCGGAATACTGCGGTTCAAAGCCATTATGGCCGCCTGTTTCTTGTCGGCCTCCTTCCTGCAGTCCAGATAGTTGCTGGTAGTGAGAATCGCGTAGTCCACCGTCGCCCCCAGCTGGATGCAGCTCACGATAATATATCCCATGAATATCATGGTGTCCCCTGCAATATAGGGGACAGCCATATTAATGAAAATGGCGATCTCAATGGGTATCATGATAATCACCGGTATAATCAGTGATTTAAAGCTGAACATTACCACCAGAAACACGCAGATCAGCGACAGTACATTGACTCTGTCATAGTCCTTTGTGATGGTAGCTTCAATATCCTGGGTGGACGGCGTCGTGCCCACCAGGTAGGAGTCCTTCGGATAATACTTCTTCATAATAGCCTGGATCTCGTCGGAGCATCGATATGCCAGCTCACTCTCCCCCTTTGTTCTCACATAGATCAGGATTCTCGAATACCCGTTTTTGTGGAGCAGCTCTGTCATGGAGCGGGGCAGAAATTCCTCCGGCACCCCGGCCGGCAGAGTCCCCGCCATGGAAGTCACGGACTTGGTGTAGGGAAGTGCTTCCACCTCGTCTGAAAACGCCTTTTCCGTCACCAGGGAGGAATCTGGAACCAGGGCAATCATCATATTGCTGCGGCCGAATTTTCCATTGATAAGCTGCTCATCCTCATAGACCTTCGTCCCCTCGCTGTTGCCCACTGCCTCGTTTCCAAAGAGGAAGGAGTTCATGCCCTGAGCCGTGTAGGCCGGGACTGTGACAATGGCCACAAAGATAAGAACGCCCTTTCTCATGCTGTAAATTCTCCGGCTCAGGCGGTCAAATTCCGGCAGGAACGGACGATGGGCCGTCCTCTCTATGAGAACCGTTGTCCTCAGAATCATGGCGGGCATGAAGAGCACCACCGTCAGAAGGCTTAAGACAATTCCCTTGGCCAGTACAATTCCCATGTCAAAACCGATGCTGAATTTCATAAAGGTCAGCACAATGAATCCCACAATCGTCGTCAGGCTGCTGGCAAAGATGGATCGGAGGGCCTCGTCGATGGCATTTCTGAGGGCCTCTGTCTGAGAAAGCCCCTTCTTCTTCTCCCTGGTGAAGGCATGGATCAGAAAGATGGAATAGTCCATGGAAACAGCCAGCTGCAGAACTGCCGACACGCTGTCCGTCAGAAAAGAAACCTCCCCCAGAAAAATATTCGTCCCCTTATTGATGACAATGGCAACCCCCATGATGGTGAGATAGAGCACAGGCTCAAACCAAGAATTGGTGGTTATGCACAGGATCACGAAGATCATGATCACTCCCAGCGTCAGGATCATGGCCATCTCTCTCGTTACATTCTCCTCCAGGGACTTGTTCTGAACAGCCATTCCGGTGAAGTATCCCTTGTCCCCCAGGATTTTCTCCATCTCATCGATGGCCCTGGACGTCCTCTTGTCCGTATCCCCCTCCACGAAGGTCACGTCCATGACGGCAGAGCCGTCCTTGTAGTAGTCGGCAATGTCGTCTCCGTCGATAAAACTGTCCGCTGAAAATACATCGGTTTCCGTATCCAGCCACAGAATCTGGTCCACACCGTCCACTGCCTCCAGCTGATCCTTGTACTGCTTCGCCTGGTAGAGGGTAACCCCGTCAATCATGATCCGCGCCGTGCCGGGATAACCAAATTTCTCCTCCATCAGATCCAGTCCCTGCTTGGACTGTACCGTGTCGGGCAGATACTCTGTCAGGTCATAGTTTACCTCCACAAAGGGAGCTGCCACCGCTGATATGAGGACAGCGATCAGAAACAGCTTTTCAATAATCCGGTTCTTTTCAATAATAAAGTCAGGAAGGCGGAATTTTTTTCTCTCTCCTTCCAGCTCCCCTGCAGGCTTCAAACCTTTTATTTTTATTGCTCGTATGAATCTCCGTATCATAGTCAGAATCTCCTGCCTTGTCATAGTTCGCTGTCTCTATTATGCCCGCCGCTGTCTTCCATCCGTTTCAGAATGAACCGCGTATCAGCAGCAGGCCCCGTCTACCTCATGAAAATGACCATATAGTAATCGCGCCCGCCGTCCTCCCTGTGGGCAATGCCCATTTCGCTGTAGTAATCGGGTCTGTCCTTCCTCTTTTTGGCATCCTCCTGCAGGTCGAGGATCTTTTCCTCCGCCTCGTCCGCCCCGTCTGCATTCCGGATGTATACTTCCATGGAGCGGCGGCCGCTGTTGTATCCGATCGCCTTCAGATAGTCAGAAAGCTCACCCTCACCGGGAATATTCCCGTTTCCATAGCCCTTGTCTCTGGCGGCCTCCAGGCGGTGCTCTGCGATTTCTGTGAGCTTTCCGCTGATAACGTAACTGGCATCCTTATCGTAATTGCGTTTTTCATCCTCGTAATAGTCCTCATCCTCGTCGCCGTCGAAGCTGTCCAGCTTCATCTCATTTAAGTTTGACGCCAGATTCTGGCAGGCCTCGTCATAAAAGCCGATCTCAAAGCTTCCGCCGCCTGAATTCTTCGTCTTTCTGGCGCTCTCCACTCTCCCGCTGTCTGCAAAGGCATAGACTGTCTCTCCCTGGGTCATATGGCCGGTCTGCATTGCACCGCTCTCCCTGAAATAGTAGCTGGCGCCGTCAATGGTTCTCCATCCCACAGCCATAGCCCCCGAGGGGTCCAGATAATACCAGTATCCCTCTGTATTCAGCCACCCTGTTTTCATCAGGCCGTCCTCGCCAAACCAGTACCACTTTCCGTCAATCAGCTGCCACCCGGGAGAAACACTCTGTCCCTGCTGGTTCACGTACCGTACCCCCGACGCGTCTGATATCCAGCTGTAGCCTTCCGCCGCCAGAGCCGTGCCGGCACCTAAGACCGCCAGAGCCGACACTGCCGCAGTGAACCAGACTGAACCCCATCTGAACTTCCTGTATGTTTCTGCCCCTGTTTTTCTCTTCCTTTTGCCCCTTTTCATAGGCCGCCTCCTCACTTTCGCCGTGCTGTTAAAGTCTCTCCTCCCCTGGCACTCCAGTGGGTGGAGGTAATTTCAACACAGTATATGTTATCAGACATTATTCTATTAATTGACATGTGTTGATTTATGAGCTATAATAAATTATACTCACATCGGTAATTTTTGACAATAGTCAGTTTTTAACACTAAGATTATTAATATACATTTTTTATTCTTATGTCTATTAATAAATTTTATTTCCTGATTTTTCTAATAAAAGGCAATGCAGAATCCCGCAGGAGACGTCCGGGCCGTACGCCGGTGTCAGACGCGAAGAGCAGACGGCAGGCGGCTGTCCAGGATGATAATAGATAAGGCAAGACTAACGGAGCGGACAGGGAGGAACTGCAGAGTCGGGCAGAATCAAAAAATAAAAAAGGAGCGTTTGCCATGAAGGAAGAAAATCTTGATCGCAGAATACGGAAAACGAGAAAGGTGATTCGGGAGTGTCTCACCGAACTTCTGAAGGAAAAGCGGATTCAGGATATCACAGTCCGCGAGATTGCGGAGAAGGCAGACATTAACAGGGGAACCTTTTACCTCCATTATAAGGATATCTTTGATCTGATGGAACAGATTGAAAACGAACTGCTGGAGGAGTTAGAGGAGGTTTTAAGGCGGTACCGTGCTTCTGACCTTCTGACCAATCCGGCCGTGGTTTTCACGGAGGTTTTTCATCTTGTAAAGGAAAACAGCGGCATGGTCAGTATTCTCATCGGTGAAAATGGCGATATTAATTTTGTAAACCGGCTTAAGGATATTGTGCGCGAGAAATGTCTGAGGGACTGGATGGAGCTGTTCCGTCCGGAAGTTGCTAAGGAAGAGGGCGTCTGCCAGGGCAGCTCTGCCTTTGAGGCCTACTATGCCTTCACTGTCACCGGCTGTATCGGGCTCGTTCAGTACTGGCTGGATTCCGGGCTCAAAGAATCCCCGGAGGAGCTGGCCTCACTGACAGAGCAGATTATCCTGAAAGGGATCCGGATGTTTGAAAAGGAGCCTGACGCCTAATAGACGCCGGCTCCTCTTCCTGTGAGGGCCGCATCTGCAGCCGGGCTTCGCCTTTTTCTGCCAGCCCTATGGATCTTCTTTTATATCTGCCTCTTTTATATCTTCTTTTATATCTGCTTCCGTTATTGCTGCGTCTCTGCTCTCTGGCTCCTCTTCCTCCACGAATCGGGCCAGCATATCAATAAATTCCCGGTTATTCGGTTTTTCCTTCAGCTCTCTGCCTGCAACTAGGTTCAGCAGTTCTCTGTCTCCATATTTCCATATAACCTCTATCACAGTCCTTATATCTCTTTCCACACATTTGACTGTCGTATTATTTTCCAGGGCCACCTCAAGATAAACGCCCTTCGTGATATAGAGCAGCAGCCTTCTGTCTTTTATACTTTTTGTCACCGCAGCTACGGTAAAATGAAATCCTATATAAGATCCGTTAGCCCCAAGCCGTCTGATAAGATGTTCTACTTTTTTTGCTGTTTTCATCACCATTCTCCCTATTTCTTTATTCCACAGCAAAATATACCCTGATAACGTATGGGAACACAAGAAAATAGCTTCTACATTTTCCGACAGGCAGCGTCGGATTTTGTAGAACAAATCTGCTTGACATGTCTGTAATCTTTGATTTTAAGAAATGGACTTCTGAATTTTCAAAATATGATCCAAATTTGGCTAATATAATTATACTGGATTTCCCGCAAAAATCAATCCTGTTTTTTCATCCCTCCTGTTCTTTTTTTCATTCATCCCTGCACAGCAGCAGACAGCCTTCCGCCGGAAGGCTGTCTGTCTCTTCTGACCGGGCTTTGGCATGCCTCTCCCTACTTTGCAAGCTGGGAAAGACGCTCCTTCACCTGTTCCATCATCTGTGTGTACTTCTCGAGCTTCGCTCTCTCCTCGGCTATCTTTGCCTCAGGCGCGCGGCTGACAAATTTTTCATTGTTCAGCATTCCGTTTACACGGGCAAGCTCCTTCGTAAGTCTCTCTTCCTCCTTTGTGAGCCTCTCGATCTCCTTTTCAATGTCTACCAGCTCCGCAAAGGGCATATAAATTGCAGCGTTGGGGATGACTGCTGAAACTGCATCGTCTGCAATTCCTTCTTTATCCTTCTGAAGATATACTTCGCTTGCATATCCCAGGGTTGCAAAGAATACCTTGCTGTGTTCAAAAATTCCAAGAAGGGCCTCGTCGTTGGAAACCACATAGACCTTTGCCTTCTTGCTCGGCGGCACATTCATGGATGTGCGGACATTTCGGATGGCGCGCACAGCCTCCTTGATGGTCTCCACTGCATGCTCCTCCTCGGCGAAGCTCCACTCCTCCTTAAATACCGGCCAGGAGGAAATCATAATGGAAGGCTCCTCGTCCTGAAGATTGCAGAAGATCTCCTCTGTAATAAACGGCATATAGGGGTGCAGAAGCTTTAAGGACTGGATGAGAACCGTCTTTAAGGTCCAGATGGCCGCTGCCTTCGTGGTGTCCTCGTCACTGTAAAGGCGGGGCTTCACCATCTCAATATACCAGTCGCAGAACTCCTCCCAGATAAAGTCGTAAACCTTCTGGAGGGCAATTCCCAGCTCATATTTGTCCATATTTTCGGTAACATCCTTTGCCAGGGTGTTTACCTTGGAGAGAATCCAGCGGTCTGCCATGGTCAGCTCAGACAGGGATGCCAGAGCTTTCGGCGCCTTCTCAATGTTCATCATAATAAAGCGGGAGGCATTCCATACCTTGTTTGCGAAGTTCCTGCTGGCCTCCACTCTCTCCCAGTAGAAGCGCATGTCATTTCCCGGAGCATTTCCTGTCATCAGGGTCATCCTGAGGGCGTCTGCACCGTACTTGTCAATGACCTCCAGCGGATCGATTCCGTTTCCCAAGGACTTGCTCATCTTGCGGCCCTGGGAGTCTCTTACAAGGCCGTGGATCAGAACGGTGTGGAACGGCTCCTTTCCTGTCTGCTCAAGGCCTGAGAATACCATACGGATAACCCAGAAGAAAATAATATCATAGCCTGTCACCAGCACATCCGTCGGGTAGAAGTACTCGTACTCCGGCGTGGACTCAGGCCAGCCCAGTGTGGAGAACGGCCAGAGGGCGGAGGAGAACCAGGTGTCCAGCGTATCCTCGTCCTGGGTCAGATGGGTGCAGCCGCATTTCGGACACTTCTCCGGCATCTTTTTGGCTACCGTCATCTCACCGCACTCGTCACAGTAGTATGCAGGAATCCTGTGTCCCCACCAGAGCTGTCTGGAGATACACCAGTCGCGGATTCCCTCCAGCCAGTGGAGATACGTCTTTCCGAAGCTCTCCGGAACGAATTTCAGTCTGCCGGATTTCAGCGCCTCCACAGCCGGCTTTGCCATCTCGTCCATCTTCACAAACCACTGGGGCTTTACCATAGGCTCCACCGTTGTCTTGCAGCGGTCGTGGGTGCCTACGTTGTGGGAATGGGGAACGGTCTTCACCAGCAGCCCCTGTTCTTTTAAATCCTCCACCATGGCCTTTCTGGCCTCATAGCGATCCATGCCGAAATATTTTCCGGGCACATTGATGGTGGCATCGTCGTTCATAATGCAGATCTCCGGCAGGTTGTGGCGCTTTCCAACCTCGAAGTCGTTGGGGTCGTGGGCCGGGGTGATCTTCACGCAGCCGGTTCCGAATTCCTTGTCTACATATTCATCGGCAATTACAGGAATCTCCCTGTCTGTCAGCGGGAGCTTCAGCATCTTTCCGATCAGATCTTTGTAGCGCTCGTCCTCCGGGTTTACGGCAACGGCCGTATCTCCAAGCAGGGTCTCCGGACGAGTGGTGGCAATCTCCACAAAGCGGCCTTCCTCCCCCACAATCGGGTAGTTGATATGCCAGAAGAAGCCGTCCTGCTCCTCATGCTCCACCTCTGCGTCGGAGATTGAGGTCTGACATACGGGACACCAGTTGATAATGCGGGAGCCCTTGTAAATATATCCCTTTTCATAGAGCTTTGTGAATACCTCCAGAACTGCGTCGGAGCATCCCTCGTCCATGGTAAACCGCTCTCTGTCCCAGTCTGCGGAGGAGCCTAACTTGTGGAGCTGCTTTACGATGCGGTTTCCATACTCCTCCTTCCACTCCCAGGCCTTTTCGAGGAATCCCTCGCGGCCCAGATCATGCTTGTCAATCCCCTCGCTCTTCAGCTTGTCGATTACCTTCACCTCTGTGGCAATGGCCGCATGATCGGTTCCCGGCTGCCAGAGGGCCTCGTATCCCTGCATCCTCTTATAACGGATTAAAATATCCTGCATGGTGTTGTCCAGGGCGTGTCCCATATGGAGCTGTCCTGTGATGTTTGGCGGCGGCATTACGATGGTGAAGGGCTTCTTTCCCTCCCTCTTTCCGCGCTCTGCATCTGCGTGGAAATATTTGCTGTCCAGCCACTTCTGGTACAGGCGATCCTCAATGTCCGCCGGGTTGTAGTTCTTTTCCAGTTCTTTCATTGTATTCTCCTTGTTTTCTTATTTTGCAGCCTCTGCCTGCTGCCTGTGCGGCCTTGCCCGCCTCTCCGGCGCCGGCCGCCCTGCATACCTGTTACATCTGTTTTCTGACAATCAGGTATTCGTCATTCATATGATAGTAAGGACACTCGAATTTCCGGCTGCCCAGGAAGGCTGCCATCTCGTCCTCATCCAGATCCGCCTCGCAGACATAATAGCCGTAATCCTCATCATAAACGTAATTGCTGCAGGTTTCGCAGCTCACCGCCTGTGTCCTCCTGCCTGCGCCCTTCCCTGAATGAAACGGCATTTTATCACCTCCCCGGACTTCCTAAATTAAAAAGAGCAGTCAGTGTACAGCTCCTGAGTTTTTCCTCTGCAGAGCCCGCTTAAAAACTCCTGCAAAGAAAAAGCCCTCTGCATGTCTCCATGCAAAGGGCGAATCATCGCGGTACCACCTTTGTTCTGCCGCAGTTATCCTGCAGCAATCTCCTTTTCCGGTAACGGCGGAATTCCCGTGAACCTCTACTCCTCTGTCTTCCGCATTCTGCAGAAAACCGTTCAAGGTTCCGGCTCAAAAGCTACCTTCAGCAGCCGCTTCCCGGAACAGTCTTTCAGCCGGTGAACCGTTCTCTCTGGCGGGGCATCTCTCTGCCTACTCCTCTTTTTCTCAGCCTTTTTCCTATATCCTGCACTCCTGCCCTCTTTCAGAGGGCCTGTGACAGGCTATAGGTAATAATATAGTTGTTTTAGAAAAAATTGTCAAGCAGGGGCTGACACTTTTTTATCTACCCGGCTGTCCGGCCGTCCCTCTCTGTCTTTCTAGCGGATCCAGACTCCGTTCTCATCCACTCGGTAGCCGTCCGGCGTCGTCCCTCCGGTAAACAGGGCACCATTTTCGTCCAC
Source organism: Clostridium sp. M62/1 (assembly GCF_020736365.1). NCBI lineage: Bacteria > Bacillati > Bacillota > Clostridia > Eubacteriales > Clostridiaceae > Clostridium > Clostridium sp. M62/1. Next base: position 2,698,357 of record NZ_CP085988.1, read on the forward strand.
ATAGTACCACATTCCGTTTGTCTCCACCCAGCGGCTTGTGGCCAGCCCGCCGCTTGACCGAAAGTAGTACCAGATTCCGTCAATCTGATACCAGCCGCTGCTGACCATATAGGTATCCTGCTTAAAGCAGTAGATTTCCCCGTTAATTTTCAGGCACTCACCGGCGGCATAGGAGCCGTCCGTCTTCACGAAGCGCCATCCGGAAGCGTCCTGTACCCAGCGGCAGTGTCCCGATGTACCTGCAGGGCCTGAGGTGCTTCCTGAACCTCCGGGGCCTGACGTTCCCCCGGTCTGTATTCCAGAAGTTCCGGTTTCTCCGGCCTGTGAGAGGGAAAAGCCATAGTCAAGGAGAGCTTTTGTATCTGCGTAATGGGTCTGCCTGCTCTTTAAGATAACGGCAATGAGTCTGGTGCCGTTTCTCTCAACGCAGGTCACCAGCGTGTTTCCCGCAAGAGAGGTATAGCCCGTCTTTCCTCCCACAATTCCCTCATAGTAATACTCCTTATTGTTGGGGTTTACCATCTTGTGTCCCATGGTGAGCTTTCTCACAGAGGGGACGCTTGCAGTGGCAGGGAAATCATAGTTCACGGTAGATGCAATCCTGCAGAGGGTGGGATTTTCAAAGGCCGCCTCTGCGATCAGAGCCATATCCCTGGCAGTTGTGTAGTGGTTGGGATCATTGAGTCCGTTGGGATTGACAAAATGCGTCCCCGTGCAGCCCAGGGATGCGGCTTTCTGGTTCATCAGGTCTGCAAAAGAGCTCACACTTCCGGACACATGCTCCGCCAGCCCGTTGGCAATCTCATTGGCCGATTTCAGAAGGAGGCCGTAGAGGCACTGCTCAACGGTAAACTGATCTCCCGCCTTGACGCCGAGGGTCACGGCCCCGGACTCCAGGTTGGTGACAGCGCTCTGGGAAAAGGTTACAGTATCGCTCAGACTGCAGTGCTCCAGAACCAGAAGGGCCGTCATCAGCTTGGTGATGCTGGCCGGATAATGCTGGGCATCTGCATTTTTTTCATACAGAACCCTGTCATGGGTGGCATCGTAGAGAACTGCTGCGTCTGATTTTATCTGGGGAACTGCTGTCTGCCCCGCTTCCTGAGTATTCTGGGCCGTTCCCTGGCCGTTCAGATACTCATTGCTCCCCTCCTCTGTAGAAAACTCCGCGGTCAGAGCCGGAAGCCTGGAGGGACTGCCGCCTGTCTGCGCCTGCACAGAGCCTGAGCCGTCCGGCGGAATGGTCACCGCCCCCAGCGAAACGCCTGAAGTCATCAGACAGAGCGCCATGGCAAGTCCCGCCGCCCTCATTCTGCAATTTCTGTATTTTTTAAATCTCATGGTCTCTTCTCCTTGCCGCCAGGCAAAATTTCAATCATCCTGTGCCGGTCAACCCCGCCGCCTCTCTGCCTTATGCTCTGTCTGTGCCGCCTTTTTACAGCCCTGAAAGCGCACTTAATTCTGCCCTGGAGTTCAGAAAGTCAAACTGTAATGATTCTGCCATCTCCACTGACGTCACGATGGGACCGCTCGCCAAATACCTGCTCTGCAGCCATTCTACCTTATTTTCCCTCTCAATGCAATCGGCTCACGCCTGCAAATTATTACAATTTTATTACAGCAGATTTGCACACATCCACCCATCCCCGGCTCCCGGACAGGCTCACAAGCTCCTCCGGAGACAGCCTGACTGCACTGTTTGCACTCCCGGCTGCCGGATAGACAGTGTCAAACCGCTTTAAAGACTCGTCCAGATAGACCGATGTTCCGTCCGTCACGGCGAAGGGGCAGACACCGCCGACCCCATGGCCGATAAGCTCCTCCACCTGCTCAGGCGGAATCATTTTGGCCTTGGTGTGAAACTGAGCCTTAAACTTTGGATTGTCAATCTTCATATCTCCCGCCGTCACCACCAGAACAGGCCCGTCTCCTGTCAGGAAAGACATGGTCTTTGCAATTCTGGCCGGCTCGCAGCCTACCGCCTGTGCCGCCAGCTCCACAGTAGCGCTGGATACGTCAAATTCCAGAACCCTGTCCTCCATGCCCCTCTCTCTCATAAATTCTCTCACCCGGTTAATGGACATTTTCTTTTCCTCCCTTGTTCGCTCTCAGCAAAATCTTTCCGCCCTGTCCCAGTCCCCGGACATATTGGCAGAAGATGCGCTCTCTTTTCTCCCAGCTTCCTCGGAAATTCCTGCTGTACAGCCCAAGCGCCGGACACCGGATAGCTTCCTCCCTGCAGGCGGTCGGCAGCCATCCGGTGTCCGGCGCTGTTATAGAGGCTGCTTTGGCATTCTGTTTTTGCAGCTACAGATATTTCTTTCTCAGATCAGCTGCGCTCTCCGGGGAGAGGTATGCAGGCGCAATGTCAAAGACTGTCCTGCAGCCCTTCTGGTCCTCCCTGCTCAGCCTGTATGCAGCTCTCGCATAAGCTACGATCACGGAGGAGGTGAATTCCGGATTAGAATCCAGCTTTAAGCTGTACTCAATCACATGGCTGTTTTCCTCATTCCATCCTGTCTTTCCGCTTCTGAGCACAAAGCCTCCGTGAGGAAGACCCTTGTGGTCGCGCAGAAGCTCCTCCTCCGTAATAAAGTGAACCGTCGTGTCATACTCGTCAAAATAGTTCTTCATCGTCTTGATCTCGTGCTCGATTCTGGCCAGATCAGCGCCCTCCTCAGCTACGACGAAGCACTCTCTGGTGTGCTTTTCTCTGGTAGTAAGCTCAGGATTTTTTCCTGCGCGCACTGCCTCAAGAGCGCTGTCCACAGGAATTGTATACTGTCTGGCATCCTTCACGCCCTCAATTCTTCTGACAGCGTCTGAATGGCCCTGGCTGACTCCCCTTCCCCAGAAGGTATAGTTGCTTCCCTGGGGAAGAATGGCTGTGGCATACAGCCGGTTTAATGAGAACATTCCCGGATCCCAGCCCACTGAGATAATTCCCACATGACCGCTCTCAGAGGCAGCCCTGTCCACTGCATCGAAATGCTGCGGAATATTGGCGTGTGTGTCAAAGCTGTCTACCACGTTGAACCATCTGGCAAATTCCGGAGTCTGAACCGGCAGATCCGTAGCGCTTCCGCCGCAGAGGATCAGGACATCGATCTCATCCTTTAATTTCTCTGCCTCATCCACATGGCAGACCTTTACTCCCTCTGTCAGCACCTTCACGCTCTCCGGAGGACGGCGTGTGATGACAGCTCTAAGCTCCATATCAGGGTTCTGCTTCACTGCGCACTCCACTCCCCGTCCCAGATTTCCATAGCCAAGAATTCCAATTCGAATGCTCATATGTATCTCCTCTCCTAAAACAAACAAAATAGCATGGCGCGGCAAATTTTCCGCAAAAATGCAAAAAGGGAGTGCTGTAACTCACTCCCTTGTAAGATGTGGATTATTATACACTAACTGGCCTGTGTTTTCAAGCACTTTTTCCATACAGGCTGCGGTTTCTTATGCCTTCACATCTGCAAACACTTCATCCTCCCGTCATCCGATTCCTCCAAACAGGATTCCCAGGACATATACGCCAAAGGTCAGTCCCACAAACAGGTATCTGGTCACAGGTTCAAACCACGCTCCCAGCTTTTTTTCTCTGCCTTTCTGCACCTGTTCCCTGGCAAACCCCTTGGGGCATAGCCAGAAGAACATAATGGCGGCAAGCAGCGCCCCCAGAGGAATCACATAAATGGAGACGGCGTCCATCCACACACTGACCGCATCTGCGCTCTCAATAAAAATCCCAACGGCCGCCGCGCAGAACGCCACCACGGCCACGGCCGCCTTTCTGGAGAGCCCGAGCTGGTCCTGTAGAGCCTCTATAGGCGTTTCAAAGAGGTTCATCAGGGAGGTGACTGCGGCAAACAGCACAGCCACAAAGAAGATCACCGAGAACAGCCGCCCCGCCGGCATCTGGTTGAACACAGCCGGCAGCGTGATGAACATGAGAGGCGGCCCTGCGGCCACATCCAGCCCAAAGGCAAACACGGCCGGAATTACCACCATGCCTGCCAAAAGAGCAGCACAGGTATCAAAAAAGGCCACGTTTCTCGCACAGCTCACCACATCCACATCGTCCTTCAGATAGCTTCCGTACACAATGGTCCCGGAGCCTGCCAGCGACAGGGAGAAGAAGGCCTGCCCCAGCGCGTACACCCATGTCTGTACATTTCCCAAAAGCTCCCAGCGGGGTATAAACAGGTAGCGGTAGCCCTCAGCTGCCCCCGGAAGCGTGGCTACACGAAACAGGAGAATCAGGAAAAACACAAAAAACAGAGGCATCATGAGCTTATTCATCTTTTCTATGCCCCCTGATACGCCGCAGAGCATGATGAGAAAGGTCAGGGCAAGACCCAGAAGATGCCATCCCACACTTCCAAAATTTCCCGACAGGGCACTGAAATAGGCGCCCATATCCTCCACCTGCCCAAGGCTCCCGGAAACTGCGGCAAACAGGTATTTTAAAAACCATCCCACGACCACAGAATAGCCGATGGCAATTCCAAGGGAGCCGAGTACCGGAATCAGGCCGATCAGGCGTCCTCCCCGCTTTCCCCGCATGGCCATAGCCCTGTCAAACGCTCCCGTAGGCCCTGTCTTCATCACGCGGCCAAAAGCCATCTCCCCGATGACTCCTGAAAATCCCAGCAAAATGACAAAAATAAAATACGGAATCAGGAAGGCTGCTCCTCCGTATTTTCCTGCCCGATAGGGAAACATCCAGATATTCCCCATTCCCACTGCCGAACCGACGCAGGCCACGATAAACCCCATTCTGGTTCGGAACTGATCTCTTGATTTATTCTCCTTCATTTCCATACTCTGTATCCTTTCAGAACACTTTCTTTTGTCCGGGAATTATTATACCCCAAAACAGATGGAATGGGAAGGGTACAGCGGGCTAGTCCTCCTGCTCCAGGTCGTCGAACAGATCACTGTCATAGAACTCACGGATGGTCATATTAAAGCCTTCGGCAATTTTTTTAATATTCACAATACCCGGATTCTTGCTTCTGCCATTGATGATGCATTTCAGTGTAGACGGAGGCATCCCGGTCTTATATGCCAGGGCATAAAGCGTCAGACGGTCCCGTTTACGAAGTTCCTCAATTCTCTTTACAGTTGCTTCACAAATCTGCATAAATTCAGCCTCCTTTTTTTACTGGCATTAGTTTATACAATATTCGCGCTCAACTAGGGTGATATATCATCCTTTTGTCAAAGAAGAAAAAATTTTACATGTTTACCGGTAGGTTTCCCAAAATTTGGAAATAAATACTCGATATATTAACCGTTTTTTGTTAATAAGTCAGACTATTTTATAAATTTTTTATATTTATTTTTTCTGAAATTTGTCATCTTCCAGCTGTATCCGCTGTTTTTCTTCTTAACAGCTGCAAAGAGAATCATTTCTTTGAATATTTTTATGTCTGGAAACTTTTCCTGCTTTTTTCAAGACGTCATTCTGCATTGATTCTGAAATAACTGGAAAAAATTGGTAAAACATATGGACTGCTTGCATGTTACCTTCTTTTGGGTTATATTGGATTTATAGGAGGTGATCGTGTGAAAAAATTAATGGGAGCATTGATCTATATCGTCTGTTTTTTTGTGCTATTCACAGTGATATATCGCCTTGCGTTCTGTGAACCTGTGCTTCCCAGAGAAAAAGGATATGCGGCCTTCTGTGCAATGGCTGCCTGCCTGGCAGCTGTGATTTCCGGTCTGGCAGTGGGCTCTGCTGCAGGGATGGAATTTATGTGCAGAAAGTATTTTAAACTGAAAGCAGAAATGAAAAAGAAGATGGAGATGAAAAAAAGTCTGGAGGAACGAAAAAAGAGCGGCAGTGATGATTGACTGTCGCTCTTTTTTCAGCCTATATATGCGCTGTTATACACGGCTTTTTCTGCCCTCTTCTGTTTTTCCAAACAGCAATTCCAGAATTTCCTCTGCCTGAGATTCCCCGTACACACACGCACCCCTCTTCTTCAAGAGGCCGGCGGCAATGCCGTCTGCGGCTGTCACGCTTCCAGAAAAACTTCCATCGTAGATCTCACCGCTTCCGCAGGAAGGGCTTCTCTCCTTAAGAATGGCCAGACAGCAGCCATATTTCTCGAAAAGCCTCAGAGCCTCCCCGGCCCCTCTTACATATTCCTCCGTAACGTCCCGGCCGTCTTTTGTCAAAACTTGACTGCCGCAGATCTCTGCCGGAGTCCGGGGTGTGGGAAGGCCTCCCATCACCTCCGGGCAGACGGGAACGAAAACTGCCCGTTCTTCTCTCAGAAGCCTTTCCCTCCATTTTAAAATGGTTTCATTCCGGTTGGACCCGCCGCTGTACTTACAGTTTTCTCCCAGCAGGCAGGCGCTTACAAGGATATAGTCCATTTTCTCCTCCTTTTTCAGCCCTTCAATGCAAGCCGGCTCTCGTCAGACTTGCAGGCGGCCCGGTTTTTGAAAAGCTGCGCTGTCTTATGACGCTGCAAACTGGCTGTTGTAAAGCTCCCAGTAGAAGCCTTTCTTTTCCAGCAGTTCCTCATGCCGTCCCTGTTCGATCACCCTGCCGTCTTTCATCACAAGGATCCGATCGGCAGTCCGGATGGTGGAGAGGCGGTGGGCTACAATAAAGCTGGTGCGTCCTTCCATCATCCGCTCAAAGGCCTCCTGTACCATCAGCTCCGTTCTCGTATCGATGGAGGAGGTGGCCTCGTCCAGTATGAGCATAGGCGGGCGGCAGAGCATCACGCGGGCAATGCACAGAAGCTGCTTCTGGCCCTGGGACAGGTTTCCTCCGTCCTCTGAGATACCTGTGTCATAGCCATCCTTCATCTTTTCAATAAAGCTGTGAGCGTGGGCCTTTTTCGCCGCCTCCACAATCTCCTCCATAGATGCATCGGGACGCCCGTAGGCGATATTTTCCCGGATAGTGGCTGATTTCAGCCATGTTTCCTGGAGCACCATTCCGTAGGACGCGCGAAGGCTTTTTCTGGTCAGGCCTCTTATATCGCAGCCGTCCACCTGAATGCTCCCACCGTCCACATCGTAAAAGCGCATCAGAAGATTAATCACGGTGCTCTTTCCGCAGCCTGTGGGCCCTACAATGGCGATCCTGCTGCCAGGCTCCACCGACAGATTCAGATCTTCAATCAGCTTCACCTCCTGATTGTATGAGAAGGAAACATCGGAAAGCTCCACCCGCCCCTCTGCGTGTGCCAGCTCCTTTGCCTCTTCCGGCTCCGGTGTCTGAGGTCTTTCATCCATCAGGTCAAAAACCCGGGCCGCAGACGCCAGCGCATTCTGAAGCTCTGTGGCCACGCCGGAAATCTCGTTAAACGGCTTTGTGTACTGGTTAGCATAGTTCAGAAAGGAGGTGAGCTGTCCCACGCTCAGGTACCCGTGAATGGCAGCTACCGCCCCCGTGATTCCCACGCTTGCATAGACAAGGCCGTTGACAAAACGGGTAGCCGGGTTGGTGATGGAGGAAAAGAAGGTAGCCTTCAGGCTGCACGCCTCCAGCCTTTTGTTGATCCGATCAAATCTCTCCTGCGCCCTGGCCTCGTAGGAAAAAGCCTGAACCACCTTCTCATTTTCCACAATCTCATTAATCAGGGACGTCATCTCACCTCTGGCCTCTGACTGATCCTTAAACATGTGGAAGGTCTTTTTCGCAATATAGCTGGCCACAAACAGAGATAGGGGCGTTACCAGGACAACCACCAGTGCAATCACCGGATTGATGTAGAACATGAAAGCCAGCGTCCCCAGAATCGTGAGCACCCCTGAAAAAAGCTGGGTAAAGCCCATCAGCAGGCCGTCTGAGAACTGATCCACATCCGTAATAATCCGGCTCAGAATATCCCCGTACTGATGGCTGTCGATATAGCGCAGGGGAAGGGATTCCAGATGGTTGAAAGCCCTCGTCCTGATGTCCATGGCCACCCGGTAGGTGATATGGTTGTTGATGGCATTCATCAGCCACTGGGCCGCAGAGGTAGACGCAATCACCACAACCATTACCCGGAAAATCCGAAACAGTCCCGGAAAATCCACCTGTCCCTTTCCCACAATCAGATCCACCGCATCGCCGATGAGGATGGGGATGTAAAGAGTCAGAGCCACTGTCACTGCTGCCAGAACCAGGGAAAAGAGCACCAGCAGGCGGTATGCGCCGATGTAGGACAGCACTCTCTTTACCGTGTCCCTTTTATAGTTTCCCTCCGCTTCCCTCTTCTTTTTTCCTGTTTCCTTTTCCATCGCTTTCTCCTCTGCCGCCTCCGCTTTCACTGTCTGCCTTTCCGGCATCTGCTTTCCGGATGGCTGCTCTGCCGGCTGCCTCGCTGCCGCATGGTTTTCTGCAGCATGCTGTTTTGCCATATCTTTTTCCGTCATCAGCGGGCCTCCTCTCTCGAGAGCTGGGACAGACAGATTTCACGGTAAACGCTGCATCTCTCAAACAGCTCCTCGTGAGTTCCTTTTCCCGCCAGCCTTCCGTCATCCAGCACCAGAATCTGATCTGCATGGCGGATGGCAGACGCCCTCTGGGAAACAATAAACACCGTCATCTTCTGCGTCTGCTCTCTCAGAGCCTTTCTGAGCCTTGCGTCCGTGGCAAAATCGAGAGCTGAAGCACTGTCGTCCAGGATCAGGATCTCCGGCTTTTTTACCAGAGCTCTGGCAATGGTCAGCCTCTGGCGCTGGCCTCCCGAGAAATTCTTTCCTCCCTGCAGCACCATGGCGTCAAGGCCGCCCTCCCTGCCCATGACCACATCGAGGGCCTGGGCCGTTTTAAGGGCCTCCCAGATCTCTTCATCTGAGGCGCCCTCTTTGCCCCAGCGCATATTGTCCCGGATCGTGCCCTTAAAGAGCACCGCCTTCTGAGGAACTACGCCGATTCTGTCTCTCAGCTCCCGGAGAGAATAAGACCTCACATCCTCTCCTGCCACCATCACCTGTCCCTTTGCAGCGTCATAAAACCTGGGGATCAGGTTTACAAGAGTAGATTTTCCGGCTCCTGTGCCTCCGATCACGCCGATAGTTTCTCCAAATGCAGCGTCAAAACTGATATCCGTGAGAGAGGCTGCCTTTGCTCCCTTGTAGGAAAAGCTCACATTTTTAAAGGATACGACCGGCTCACTGCCCGGTTTTCGTTTTCCCCCGGCCGTATCAGGGATACTGCTGTGAAGCTCAAACACACTGCTGATGCGTCCGGCGCAGGCAAAGGCTTTTGTCATGGAAATAATCAGATTCGCCAGCTTGATAAGCTCCACAAGGATCTGGGACATATAGTTTACCAGGGCAACCACCTCTCCCTGGGGAATTTCTCCCTTGTCTGCCTGCCCTGCACCTGTATAAATCAGAACTACTATGGCAAGGTTAATAATTACATAAGTGACGGGATTCAAAAGCGCGGAAATTCTCCCCACAAAGATCTGGAAGCGGATCAGCTGATCCCCCTCTTCCTTAAATTCCCGCATCTCATCCTGCTCTCTGTTAAAGGCCCGTATCACTCTCACGCCGGTCAGGTTCTCCCTTGTAATCTGCATAACCCGGTCCAGCTGATGCTGCACCTTCCGGTAGAGGGGCATACTGATCAGCATAATTCCAAAGACCACCAGAGAGAGCAGAGGAATGGTCACCACAAAGACAAGGGCAGACTTAAAGTCAATGGTGAAGGCCATAATCATCGCGCCAAACACAATAAACGGTGATCGCAGAAACAGGCGCAGCGTCAGGTTGACGCCTGACTGAACCTGATTGATGTCACTGGTCATCCTGGTGATCAGCGTGGCTGTCCCCTGGGTATCCAGCTCTGTGTAGGAGAGCTGATTGATATGGCGGAAGAGATCGCTTCTCACCCCTGTTCCGAAGCCGGCTGCAGCCTTGGCCGCGAAATACTGTGCAGTCAGGGAACAGGCCAGCCCGATCACGCCCAGGAGCACCAGCACGGCGCCCATCTTCAGAATATAGGCCAGATCCTGCTCCCTGATTCCCGTGTCTATGATCTTTGCCATGACAAGGGGAACAAACAGCTCGAAGCTGGCCTCCAGCATTTTAAATAGCGGGGCCAGCACAGCTTCCTTTTTATATTGCTTTAAATACTTAAGTAGTTTTTTCATCTCGTTCCTCTGTGCCAGCAGTCTGCCCTTCTCCCTGCAGAGTCCGGCATTCCTGCTGTCTGTTAACCTTGGGGCCGTCTGCATTTGAGTTGTTATTTTTCCGACCTCATGGTAATATTATGTTACAATATTTAGCGGATTCTCCCGGCTGTGCCTGAGGCAAAGAAGCTGCGCTCTGCCGCGCAGGTCTCTCTGTTTTTTCGCAGCCAAAGAATTTTCGCGGGGAGTGTTTATGATTTATTTTCTGGTACACTGCAAACAGATTTATGACAAGTTTGTGAAGGATGAGATTACCGTATACGCTGCGCAGGCGTCCTTTTTTATTGTCCTGTCATCCGTCCCGTTTATTATCCTGCTGCTGACTGTGCTTCAGTTCGTTCCGGCTGTGCAGCAGTCTGACTTTCTGTATCTGCTGTCACGGCTGCTGCCCATAGAGGTACAGCCCCTGGTCTATACCATTGTGGATGAGATTTACTCCAAATCCTCGGCAGCCCTCCTCTCCGTCTCCTCCATCACAACCCTGTGGTCTGCCTCCAGGGGGATGCTGGGAATTGAGAAGGGACTTAACAGGATTGCCGGCTCTCCCAGAAGGAGAGGCTACGTCATCAGCCGGATCATCAACTCAGGCTACACCATTGTGTTTATGGCGGTCTGCATTCTGTCCCTGATCCTGCTGGTATTCGGTACAGTTATCCAGAATCTTATATTCAAGATTCTGCCCTTTCTTCAGGGACTGTCTCCTTACCTGATCAGCCTGCGTTCCATGCTGGCGCTGGTAATCCTGGTAGCCTTTTTTATGGGGCTGTACACCTTTCTTCCTTATGAGAGGCAGAGGCTCAGATGCCAGCTTCCGGGAGCCGTGTTTTCCACCCTCTGCTGGATCCTGTTTTCCTATGCCTCCTCCCTCTATTTTAAATATTTTTCCAGCTTTTCCACCATGTACGGAAGCCTCGCCAGCCTTGCCGTCCTGATGCTCTGGCTGTATTTCTGTATCTGCATCCTGTTCCTGGGGGCAGAGATCAACTGCCATCTGACAGCCCTTGGCCGATACCGCTTCTGCCGGCGTCCATAGTCTTTCTCCTGCCGGTTCTGGAAATGCTCTCAGAGCCGGCAATTTTTTACTGGTACCGTTCCCTCAGATATTCAATATAGTAATCAGGGTTAAAGTCCTCCCCGGTCACATCCTTTAAAATCTGGCGGCTGGTTTTCAGCTTTCCGTACTGGTGGATACTGCCGCGCAGGTACTCACGGATTACGCCGATATTTCCCTCTCTCAGCAGGCCGTCGAAATCCATAACCTTTTTCATATGGTGATAGAACTGAGCGCCAAAGGCATTGCCCAGGGCATAGGACGGGAAATAGCCGAAGGAACCCTGTGACCAGTGAATGTCCTGAAGAATCCCTTCTCCGTCATCCTCAGGGCGCACGCCCAGGTATTCCTCATACTTCTGGTTCCACAGCTCGGGAAGACTGTCGATGTCTGCATCTTCCTCTATCATCAGTTTCTCTATCTCATAGCGCACCATCACATGGAGACAGTAGGAAAGCTCATCGGCTTCTGTGCGGATCAGACCCGGAACTGTGCGGTTCACAGCCGCAAGGAATGCATCAAGGCTCACAGAGGCGAGGGGCTCCCCAAAAATCTCCTGAATTTTCCCATAGATCGGCTCCCAGAAATTTCTGTTTCTCCCGATAATGTTCTCAAAAAAGCGGGACTGGGACTCATGCATTCCCATGGAAGCCCCCTGGCCGACAGGCGTCTGTGTCAGGTCGTCGCGGATTCCCAGCTCATAGATTGCATGGCCCGACTCATGAATCACAGAGAAAATGGAAGAATCGATCCGATCGTTATAGTGGGTGGTAATCCTCACATCATGATTGTGGAGATTTGTGGTAAACGGATGGGCGCTGACTGCCATCACTCCGCGGCCAAAGTCAAAGCCCACATATTCTGCCAGAAAGCGTGCCGCTCTCTCCTGCTGCTCCTCTGTGTAGGGGCCTGTAAGAAAGCTGTCGTCAATCGTTTCCGAGCGCTTTGCGGACTCTTTTAAAAGCGGCACAACTCCCTCCTTCACCACAGCGAAAAATTCATCCAGCTCCTTCATTCCGAAATCTTTCTCGTAATTGTTTAACATCACATCATAGAGCTTCTGTCCCTTTTTCGCCCTGTAGGAGGCAAAACGCTTCTGATAGTCCACAATCTCCTTTAAAACGGGAGCAAACAGGTCAAAACGCTTCTTCTTTCTGGCATCTGCCCAGATACCGGTTGCCCTGGCTGTCAGCTCTGCAAATTTTCTGTACTCGTCGGCCGGAATGCCCTGGAGCTTTTCAAGCTCCTCCTCCACTTCCCTTACAACAGCTCTCTGAGTCTGTGTGAGAAGCTCCTCCTCTTTCCGGCACTGCTTCAGCAGCTTTTTTACCGTCTCCCCTGTGATGATGTCCAGGTACTGTCCGGACAGAGACCCTATCACTCTGGCAGTGCGCTCAGCGGCCTCCCTGGGAGCAAGCGTTTCATTGTCCCACTCAAACAGAATCATGGCAGTCTGCACTGCCATGGCCTTCTCAAGCTGTTCCTCCAGTTTTGCAAATGACTGGCTCATGGACTTGTTTATCGGTTCATTCATATATGTTCCTCCATTCTGTTTTATAGCTTTAAGCGCGGCCGTTATCCCTGTCAAATCCGGCTTTTTCCCGCGCCTTTATAGTATGGACAGCCCTGCTGCTTTTTTTATCTGAGTTTATCGGAAATCCAGATTTTTTCATTTATTTTGCTTTATGCCGTCTTATTACTATTAATAGTAATATAGAACGGAAAATTTTTCAATCATTACCGAAGTGGTTTGCTGTTGAGGGCAGCCGCATACCGGTCTTCACCTCTGCCGGAAGGGCTGCGGCGTTCTAAATGAAACAGGGGCAGACCGCCTGCTTTTCCTGCAGCTGATCTGCCCCTGTTTCATTTTCAAATTCAATCGTTCACCCTCGGTCTTTTCTTTCATTCCCTCCTGAAACCTATAGAAATTCCGTCTCTGCCCGTTTTACGGCAGCTTAAAAATACTTCTTGGAGCCCCAGAGATTACTCTTTTTTAAATCCAGGTATTCATTGTAGGCTTTCTCTAGGATCTGCTTTTCATTGGAAAACTTAAGCAGATGATAGGCTTCATAAAATTTGTAATAACCCGAATCCACAAAATACTCTTCCCGCTGTGGTTTACTGTAGTAGCTGTCCGCCATCATCAGATACCAGTGCACGTCCTTCTCCACGGTATCGTGAGGAGTGTTGAAGGTGTACTGGCTTTTCCCGATATACTTGATGATCGAAGCGCTGACTCCCGTTTCCTCCCTGACTTCCCTGAGGGCCGTTTCCTTAAACTCCTCCCCCGGCTCTACAGTTCCCTTTGGCAAAACCCATCCCTCATACTTGTTTTTGTAGTTTTTATACAGAACAAGAATTTTACCTCGAAAAATAACCACACCGCCGCAGCTCGTTGCTTCAATCATTGCAATCCCTCCTGGTGTGTTTCTCTAACTGATTGTAGTATACCGCTTTTTCAGACAATGTGCAAGACGGAGGCTGAAATGTTACACAGGGCCTGTGACAAAATCATCTTTTTCTTGCCCGGCATCCTGTTTCATGGTATATTGACTGCGGAGCGGTCAATATACCTGCGCATACCGGTTTCAGCATTCACTGCTGAAAGCCGGGCGCCCGAAGGGAGCCAAAACACTACTGCGGCAAGTGCACATCTCCTGGAGAGAATAGCATATCCGGAGGATATGGTATACCAGCGGAAAAAGCACATGCCATGCCGGCATGAGCGTGTATTGGGCGAACGGTCCCAGAGAGACGGTAATCGAGATGATACACTGCACTGGTAATTTTCCCATTGGGGTAATTTTTTTGTACTGTTTGATTTAATATAGTAAATTATTAATCTTTTATCATTTAAAATTGAGCAGGTTTTTGCTGCAGGTGCGTCCGGCATCTGCGCGGAAGATAGATTACGGCTCAGAAAGGATGGAAATTCTATGAAACATGAATCTTTATCTTACATACAGGAAGCAGTGAAAAAACATGAGAAAGAAGCGGCTGCCCTCAGCGATCATCTGGCCGCCAACCCGGAGGTGGCGTACGAGGAGTTCAATTCCAGCCGTGCGATGGCTGACCTTCTCAAACAGGCGGGCTTTCAGGTTACATACCCTTTCGCCGGATATGATACGGCCTTCTGCGGCGTTCTGGACAACGGGGACGGCCCCTCTGTGGCGATTTTAACCGAGTATGACGCACTTCCCGGCATCGGACATGGCTGCGGGCACAACCTCCACGGCTCTCTGTCTATTCTGACAGGCCTTACGCTGATGGAGCTGAAGGAGCATTTCAGGGGAAAGGTTTATGTAGTGGGCACCCCCGCCGAAGAGGCAAGCGGTGCAAAGATCACCATGGCTTCCGACGGCATCTTCGATGAGATGGATTTAGCCGTCATGATGCACAGCGGCCCGGGAGGAGTCTGCATGCCCAACACAGACTCCATGAGCCTTCGCGGCTGCATCATCGAATTTTTCGGACAGACCGCCCATGCGGCAGCCTGCCCCTGGCAGGGAAGAAGCGCTCTTGCGGCAGCCCGTAAATTTTTCGACCTCGTGGATGCCAGACGGGAGTGCTTTACCCCCGATATACGTGTAAATGCAGTAATTCTTGACGGCGGCCTTGTCCCGAATGTCATTCCGGACTATGCGAAGGTTAAAATGGAATTTCGGACCTCCTCTATGAGGCGTCTGGAGGACGTGGACGATATCATCCGCAAATGCGCCAGAGGCGCGGCCATCGCTCTTGACTGTGAAGTGAAATTAGACTTCCCATATCCTGATTATGCTGATGTGGTAAGAAATACCCCACTGGAAAATGAAATATCGGAGCTGCTCTCAGAGCTTGGATTCAAGGTGGAGCCGGTAGGACCGGCCACAGGCTCATCCGATGTGGGAAATGTAAGCTACCGCTGCCCCACCATCCAGCCTCAGCTGGCTATCACCGATGAAAACTGCGCCCTGCATACTACAGAATTCTGCGCTGCAACACAGACGCCTGCGGCTCACAAGGCTATGGCGAAGGGGGCAGCGGCCATGACGGCTCTCATTCTCAGGGTTTTCAATGACGAGACGTTCAGACGGGATGTCAGGAGAAGTTTTGAGGAGGAGTTGAGGGGGAAGTAGAGGGAGGGGGAAGCCTCCTCTTGATTCAACCTGCATGATCAAAGTACTGCCGGGCAGAGACCTATATGATGTAAAGTAGGAATGTCGTTTGATTGAAGAAATCCAGCTGAATAATATATCCCTCGGATGAAAAGCAAAACCTTATTGTTTTACGTCACCTTGAAAGTCAGAGCCTGCCCGGTCCCCCATAAAAAGCATTGTATTAAACAGAGACCACGATACAGGAGCCATGCATCGCGGGTTTGACTCCCTGCTCCCATACCGCAGAGAACTGTTCCTCAGGCCGGCCAGTCCTTGGCAGAATGGCTGGCTGAATAACTGCTTTCCCTCTCCCGCGGCCTGTTTCCTCTGCTACAGTTTCATTATAAAATTTTTAATTATCTCGAAAATTCCGCAGGACAGCAGATTAATCAGGATCTCTTCCATCTGTTTTCTCATCATACTGTATCTTCCTCCATTTTTATATTTCGAGCGCTCGCATACAGTATGACAGAATTTCCCCTTTTCTTC
This sequence comes from Clostridium sp. M62/1, assembly GCF_020736365.1. Classification (NCBI taxonomy): domain Bacteria; kingdom Bacillati; phylum Bacillota; class Clostridia; order Eubacteriales; family Clostridiaceae; genus Clostridium; species Clostridium sp. M62/1. The sequence goes on from NZ_CP085988.1 coordinate 2,714,190, forward strand.
TCCTCAAATTTTCTGCGGATAAGCATTTTTGATCTTTTTATAAAAACTTTGCTTCTCGTTTCTCTCTTCTGTCCAGCTTTTCCCGCCAGTCTGATATCTCCCTGCCATTTTCAGCCGCAGACTGCTGCTGCAGGCCGTTTAGCGCCGGAGCTTTCCTACACTCCGCCGTGCACCATATCTGCTGCCATCTTGACAATCAGCAGCGCCGCGATCAGAAGCATCATAGGGCGGATAAACTGAGCCCCCTTTTTGATTGCCATTCCCGCTCCCACGTATCCTCCCAGGATTCCGAACACAGACACGGGAACCGCCACCGTCCAGACTACCTTTCCGGCTAGGATGTAGGAGGCCGAAGCTGCCACGGTGGAGGCCAGAAGCGCAGCCTTTGCATTTCCTGAGGCTGTCTTTAAATCGTATTTCAGCAGCTTTGTGAACAGCAGAATCACCACTGTTCCGGATCCCGGCCCGAGAACACCGTCGTAAAAGCCCATGATCACTCCCGTGAGCAGGCAGGCGCGAATCCTTTTCCAGCCTTTTATCTCCTCTGTGCGGTTGACCTGGGGGTATTCTCTGCTCATAAAAATGAGCAGTGCCACTGCAGGCATGGATGCCAGGATCATAATTTTCAGCGGCCGATCCGGCAGGTGCAGGACAAGCTGTGCCCCGCAGGCGGAGCAGAAAAAAGTCACAACTCCCACCCCGATGGCAGTCTTTCCGTCGATCAGCCCGTTTTTCAGAAAGCGGACGAAGGAAGTAAAATTTCCCACCAGGCAGCCCACCTTGTTGCAGGCATAGGCGTTATGTACGGGAAGGCCGGTGAACAGATAGGCGGGAAGGGCCACCAGCCCTCCTCCGCCGGAAACTGCATCCATAAAACTGGTCAGAAAAAATATGGGACATAAAAACAGTATCATCTGAAGCTCTGTCATTGCCTTCTCCTTTGCCTTTTTCTCTTCTCATCTGGGGTCTCCCGCTCTCCCCGGTCTATTTCCGGATCTTGTTGTATACGCCCCTGCTTTCATGGATCTGGGCCGGGCGCCTCCGTTTCTTTCAGCCGTGTCCTACTGGGGATTTTTCTCAAAATATTTGTCCATCACAGCCCTCGCCACAGGTCCTGCCTTGGAACCGCCTGAGCCGCTCTCCTCTAAAATCACGCAGACCGCGATTTTCGGATCCTCCACCGGCGCAAAACCCACAAACCATGCATGGGTTTCCTTCCCGGTCTCAAATTCGGCGGAGCCTGTTTTACCTGCTGCCGTGTAGGGGGCTCCCCTGAGAGCAGAGCCTGTGCCTTCCGTCACCACTGCCGTCATCAGCTCTGTGAGAACGGCCGCATCCTCTCCGCTCATCAGCCCTCCGTATGCAGAGGGCATAAATTTTTTCACCGTCTGTCCGCCGGCGTTTTCCACATGGTCGATCAGATATGGCTTCATCAGTGTGCCGCCATTGGCAATGGCTGCTGTGATCATCAGGTTGTGCATCGGCGTCATCTGCGTCTTTCCCTGTCCGATAGAGGTCTGCAGGCGCTCCCACTCATCTGCTCCCTCCGCCATCACAAAAGAACTCTTATTGTAGGGAATGGACAGCGGAAGCTCCCGGTTGAACAGAAACTGCTCGGCCAGGCTTCTGAACTGTGTCAGATTAAGGCCCAGCCCTATGCTGGAAAAAGCTCCGTTGCAGGAGTTGGCAAAAACTCCCCTGAAATCCTGGCTGCCGTGGGACTCACCGTGATAGCAGCGGATCTGGTATTCTCCATCCTCAAACGTGCCGTCACAGTCGAAATGAAAGTCGTTCCTTCCGTTTGGATTTTCATGTATATACTCCAGCGCCGTCAGAATCTTAAAGGTGGAGCCTGGCGGATAGAGTCCCTGAGTGGCCCGGTTTACAAGCTGGGCCTTTGTGTTCTCCGGCGAGGTCAGCTCTGCCCACTGTTCATCTACCGTATTGGCGTTGAAATTGGGCTGAGAGACCATGGCCAGAATTTTTCCCGTATCCGGCTCCATGGCGATCACTGCCCCGCGCCGGTTTCCCATAGCGTCAGAAGCTGTCTGCTGTAAATCCACATCCAGAGTGGTCACCACATTGTCGCCGATGTTCTTCCTTCCCTGCAGCTCGTTGACGGTTCTCTCCAGCAGATTAACATGGGAGGACAGCAGGTAAAAGTTCGCAAGAGACTCAATTCCCGTCTTTCCATTTTTTCCGGAATATCCGACTGAATGGACAAACAGATAATTATATGGATAATATCTCTTTTCTGAACCGTCCCCGGCCACCTGCGTCTCTGCCAGGACTCTCCCGTCATTGCTCAGGATTTTTCCCCGGACAATGCGGTCTGAAAAGCGGTCGAGCCTCGCATTGTAGGAGCTGTTAATGACATTTTCGCTGTCAAACTGAAGAAACCAGCCAAAATACACGCACATTCCGATAAAGAGGGCCGCAAAGGCGTAGGTAATTTTTAATATATTTTTATCCGTCTTCTCTCTGGCAGCTGCTTTTCTCTCCCTCTCTTCTCTGGCTGACCGTTTTTTCTTTCCCCTGGCCGCTTCTCCCCTTCCGGCAGAAAAAAAGCTCTTCCCTGTTCTGGCAAGGCGTTTTTTCATTCCCTGAAGTCCCTCCTCCCCGGAATTTTTTCTGGAGCGGGAAGCAGAGGACGGTTTTCCTCCTGATTTTTCCTGTTTTTCACTGTTTTCAGTACTGCTTTTTGCCATGGCTGTTCTCCCTCCCTTCTCCTTTGGCGGCTCATTCAGCCTCATATTCCTCTTCCTCCTCGTTGCGCTTTAAAATATAAAGCCCCTGCACCACATTAAACACGATAAAGGTGCTGAAAATGGAGCTTCCGCCGTAGCTCACAAAGGGGAGCGTCACTCCCGTGGAGGGAATAAATTTTGTCACACCTCCGATTGTCAGAAATACCTGGACAATGTAGGCAGTCCCCAGGCCAAAGGCAATCAGCTTATAGAACATCGCCTGCATTCTGACTGCAATCAGCATAAACTGCATAAAGCAGCCCAGGCAGATGAGAATCAGGCAGAGGGCATAGATACCGCCCAGCTCCTCGGAAATGGCAGAAAAGATAAAATCCTTTTCCACCACTGGAATTTTGGAAGGCATTCCCTGGTAAAGCCCCATCCCAAACCAGCCGCCGGTTCCAATGGCAAAGAGGGACTGGCTGATCTGATAGCCCTTCCCTGCTATATCGCTCCAGGGATCCAGCCACGCCTCCACCCTGGTGCGGACATGGGAGAACATCTGGTAGGCAAACACAGCGGCAGCCGAACCGCAGCCGGCCCCAAGCCCCAGATACAGCCAGTTATTCGTCGCCACAAACAGCATCAGAAGATAGGTGACGAAAAAGATCAGGGCGCTTCCCAGATCCTTGGAGAGCACCAGCACCAGAACATGGGCTGCCGCCGCCGCTGTGGTGATCACCACGGTTTTGAAATCAGTTGACCGGTAAAACATAGTCGCCACGAAAAACACAAAGCTGATCTTGACAAACTCTGACGGCTGGAAGGAAAAGCCCCCGATGGTGATGGATAGCTGAGCTCCGAAAGCCGTATTTCCCATAACGCAGACCACCAAAAGCAAAAGCAGACCGATGCTTCCATACACCCATGGAATTTTTGAAAGCTGCCATGCCCGGTCCATAATAAACGGGATAATCATTGTCACGGCTGCCGCCGCCACCACGATGGCGAACTGCCTCACCGCCCGATCCATGGAGAGTCTTGTCATAATGATAAAGCTGGTGGACAGAAGCATACAGGCATTGTTCAGAAGAAGCCTGGACAGGTTATGATAAAACAGCCGGTACAGCCCCATATACAGGAAGAAAAACAGAAGCTGCGCCCCGAAAAACATCAGCGCCTTCTCGTCCTCCGTCCTGAGATAAATAATCGTATACGCAAGAGTATGGATTAAAACCAGTATGACATTCTGAAGGCGGCACAGATGCCGTTTCTGGTCCTCGTCTCCAACCCCGAAAAACCGGAAGTTGTAATAGGTATAAATCGCTATGAGAAGTATCATCAGATACTTCGATACATTTGTAATGAGATTAGCCATAAAAATTCACCTACTCTGCACCGCGTCTGAAATGGCCTCTTGTAAATTCACCGGAAAGCTGCGCAGCAGCAGCGTCTCCTTCCTCTTTGCAGAACACATCGGCAAATGCCCTCACTGCCTGCCTTATCCGTTCAGGTCTCTCCGTCGTAAAGGAGAGGCGCAGGACAGACGGGCCAAGGCGTTCCACTGCCTCTCTGTCAGCTAAAAGAGACAGAGGGCTCGAATTGTAGATGGTATTGTAGCAGAACCGGCAGTGATTCTTTACAGGAAATTCTTTCCCCATGCGGTCCTTCATATACAGAAGCTCCGGCTTTCCCGTACAGCCCTCCAGCGTTTTTTTCATGCACTGGGCAGTGACCATCATGGGAATGTTTCCATAGACCATCAGCTCCCCGCCTTTAATCCCCTTTTTCGCAAGCTCCCTGCTGTTTAGCTCAAGAGGCGCTGTAAAGCGCTTTTCCATCTCCGGCAGCATCCTCTCCATCATCTCCTCCGAGAGATGGTTAAAGCTGTAGAGACCATGGTCAAACAGAACGAGCTTCGGAGAAAACACTCCCTCCTTCTTCCACTCCTTCAGAAGCTGAACCTCCTCCCAGGCCCTCACAACTGCCCCGTCAAAGCCTGCAGCGGCAAGGTCCCCAAGATGGCTGTTAAAATACTTCTTTGCCTGGGTTCTGTAAATGTGCGGCAGCATCAGAAAGCACTTCTTTCCAGCTTCATGGCAGCGGGCAGCCGCATTCGCCCAGCTCTCAGCAGGAAATCCTGCGGCATCGATGGAAACCGTGTCCACCTCCGGGAACAGAAGCACAGCCGACAGGCCCTCCTGTTCCTCCAGGGTCACATGAAGAGAAGCGCCCTGCCCTCTGTTTTCGCTTTTATCCTCAGCCTTATTCTGATTCCTGCCCCTGCTCTCGCCGCTACCCTGACAGTCACAGGCTCCTGACCGGGCCTCTGAATTCTGCGTCTCTGATTCCTGTACCTCTGATTCCCGGGCTTTCCTTCGAAACTGCCCAAGTATCTCCTCCTCAAGGGCTGCAAAGGCATTTCTCCTGAGCTCATTTAATTCCTGCACCGGGATAAAGCAGCTTCCTTTTGTCTCAATTTCCAGACTTTCAAAGAAGAACGGCGTATTTCCCGTCTTTTTTATCTGTTTTTCAATGCGCTCCTGTGTCATGGGCTGGTTTTTGGCCGTCTGAACCATACCTCCGGCTGCCAGAGCCTTCACTCCCCTGCAGGAGACCTCCATGGCCAGCGGCTCTCCCTCAAATGCCCTCACGCTTCCTGTGACAGGCTCCTGAAGAACCGCCTCCACATACGTCCTGTCCAGGTAATCATACAGCTCCCTGTTCTCACTTCGGAAGGCCGGCTTTTCCTTCAGCACCACCATGTCTCTTCCATTGTGCTGCCTGTAATACCCTTCTGTCTGCCCTCCCCTGTCAAACAGGTCCAGAAGAAGCTTCCGATCCTCCGGATCTACCCGATAGCCCTTCCTGCCTGTCTTCATATAGAGATCCACATACTTTCTGTAGATGGAAACCACCCCTGCCGTATAGCGGGGACTTTTCATCCTCCCCTCAATTTTCAGGGAGAATACGCCTGCCTCTAAAATATCCGGCAGAATGTCAAGGGTGCACAGATCCTTAAGACTCAGGACATACCTCTCGCTTTTCCTGTTCAGAACCTGATGTCCTCTTCTCACATCAAAGGGCAGGCGGCAGGTCTGGGCGCACCTTCCCCTGTTGCCGCTTCGCCCTCCTATCATGCTGCTGAACAGGCACTGTCCCGAATAGCAGTAGCAGAGAGCCCCGTGGACAAAGCTCTCTATCTCTGCTCCCGTCTCCCTGTAAATCTCCTCTATCTCTTCCAGAGAAAGCTCTCTGGCAGTCACAATCCTGGACGCTCCCAGGTCCCCGATCAGCCTGGCTCCCGGTGCCCCCGTCACAGTCATCTGAGTGCTGGCGTGAACCGGAAGATCCGGAAACTGCTCTCTTATGAATGCAAACACTCCCATGTCCTGCACAATCACCGCATCCAGTCCCTGTCTGTAATAGGGCAGCAGGTAATCGTACAGCTCTGAGAGCTCCTGCTCCTTCACAAGAGTGTTGACGGTCATATAGATGCTGCGGCCGTGAAGGTGGACATAGTCAATGGCCTCCTTCATCCTCTCCTCATCGAGATTGTCGGCAAAGGCTCTCGCCCCAAACTTGCTCCCTCCGATATATACAGCGTCAGCTCCGGCCGCCACAGCAGCCTTCATACTCTCAAAGGAGCCGGCCGGAGCCAGGATCTCCGCTCCTCTCCTGACAGCCTCCCTCCACCTGGTCTCCCGATCTAGTGTTTTTTCCTGACTGTTCATCCTCAATCCCTTTCAACTGGTTTTCGCCTTACTGGGCTTTCGTTTTATGGTTATTTTTCTGGTTTTATTTGGTTATTTTTTTCTGATTATTGTATTCCCATTATTGTTTTTCTGATTTTCATTTCACAGGTTTATGTTTTTTGTTTGACGTTTCAGAAATTTTCCCGTCTATTTTCCCGCTTAATAAGACAGGGCTGATGCGAAATGCATCAGCCTTTCCTGTCTGTTTCTCTTCTTTTTCAGTCCTGCTTTTCCTCTTTTGTCCCTTCCTCTGCCGGCTGCATGGCTTCCAGTTCCTGGAGCCTCAGCTCAAGGGCATGGACTCTCTCACGCTGCTCCGCCGCCTCCCTCATCACGGTTTCCAGCTTCATCTGGGTGCTCACGAGCTCATGCTTCAGGCTGTAGCTCTCCTTCTCCAGCTCCTGATTTTCCTCCGCCAGCCGTGCCGCATACTGCTTTTCCTTAAAATAGTCATCAGCCAGATTCAGGTATGTCATCACTGACTTGTAGTCCTCGCTCTGCCTGGTAAAGCCCGGCTGCTTCTGGAGCCTGGTCATCTTTTCGTTGATATAGCTGGCAACCTGCTGCAGATAACTCTCCTCCTCGGCGCCGCCCAGTGTATAAATTTTTCCGTTGATCAAAACATCCGTATAATTCTTGGAATCCATACTTTTCTCCGCTTTCGTCCTTTTTTCATTTCTCCTCATCCCGCAGGGCCCCTCTTCAGGTATCCCGCGGCTCTCCTTCATTATACCTGAATTTTTGACAAAAACAATGACTTTCTGCGGATTGCCGGGCAGATTTATAACCGTTCAGCCTTCCCAATCAGCTCTGGGAGAGGCCCAGATGATGGTAGGCAGCCTCTGTGGCCACCCGGCCTCTGGGCGTGCGGTTGATCAGCCCGTTCATGAGGAGGTATGGCTCGTACACATCCTCCAGGGTGCCGGCGTCCTCCCCGAGGCAGGCTGCCAGCGTCTCAAGACCCACCGGGCCGCCGGAAAACTTCTGAATCATGGCATTCAGAATAGCCCTGTCGTTATTGTCCAGCCCCAGCTTGTCCACGTCGAGAATATCCAGGGCAAAGTCGGCCACCGCCTTTGTGATCACGCCGTCGTACTTGACCTGGGCAAAGTCCCTGACTCTCTTAAGCAGGCGATTGGCAAGCCTGGGAGTTCCTCTGGAACGCCTGGCAATCTCAAAGGCCCCCTCCTCCTCAATCTTCACCTGCATCACATCGGCAGAGCGCATGACAATGGTCTTAAGCTCTGCAGGCGTATAGAAATCCATCTTCTGGATAATTCCGAACCTGTCCCGCAGAGGCGCTGTCAGAAGGCCTGCCCTGGTGGTAGCTCCCACCAGCGTAAACTTCGGAAGCTCCAGACGGATAGACCGGGCGCTGGAATCCTTCCCCAGCATAATATCGATGGCATAGTCCTCCATAGCCGGATAGAGAACCTCCTCCACCTGGCGGTTCAGCCGGTGAATCTCGTCCACAAACAGCACATCCCCCTCAGAAAGCCCGTTTAGAATGGCTGCAATCTCCCCGGGCTTTTCGATGGCCGGGCCGGATGTCACCTTCATATTGACCCCCATCTCATTGGCAATAATGCCGCAGAGCGTCGTCTTTCCAAGCCCCGGAGGGCCGTAGAACAGCACATGGTCAAGAGGCTCCTTTCTCGACTTTGCCGCATCGATGAAGATCTTCAGGGTGCTTTTGATCCGCTCCTGTCCGATATACTCCGAAAGGAGCTGGGGGCGCAGGCTCGTCTCTATTTTCTTATCCTCTTCCGTAACATCTGTTGTAATAATCCTTCTGTTCATATCTGCTTCCTTCTGCTCTCTCCTCACGTCCAGGTTTCTCTCTCAGGGCTACATAAACGCCAGATATTTGAGGGATGCCTTGAGCACTGCCTCCGCATCCATCTCCTCTGTGACCTCCACCTGCTTCACGGCCTTTGAGGCCTCCAGATTGGAATAGCCCAGAGCCACCAGAGCATCCACCGCCTCCCTGGCAGCCTCCGCCGTGAGAGAAGCTGCCTCCGGTGCCTTTGCCCCTCCATCCGAAGCTGTGACAGAAGCCAGTATCTCCTCCGCGCTCACCTTGTCCTTTAAATCCAGAATAATCCTCTGGGCTGTTTTCGCCCCGATCCCGGGGGCCCGGGAGATAGCCTTCACATCTCCTGTCAGAATGGCCAGGCGCAGGTCGTCCGGCCTGAGAGCGCCCAAAAGCCCCAGGGCTGCCTTGGGGCCAATGCCGTTCACCCCAATCAGCTGCCGGAACATCTCCCTGTCCTGCCTGTTCAGAAATCCATACAGACTCATGGCGTCTTCCCTGACCTGAAAGTAGGTGTAAACCACCGCTTCCTGCCCCACAGCCGGCAAAAGCTCCAGAGCGGAAAGCGGCATAAAAATCCTGTAGCCGATGCCTCCGGCCTCCACCACAGCCGCCCCGTCCATCTTCTCTGCCAGTATTCCTCTTATATATGAAATCACGTCACAATCCCTTTCATCGCTGTTCTCTGCATCACTGCGCTTTTCCGGCAGCTTTTCAGGCAGCCGGGAGGGGGCCGCCGGCCGTTCCATCCGCCTGAGCGCCCCATTTTCTTTTAGTATCATATCACACGCTTCCTGGCAATGCAAGATTTACCCGAACAAATATTCTGGTGCTTGTAAAGCCTCTCTCTTCCATATATAATAGAGGACATGACAGAACACAGAAATTTTCCCGGCACCGGCCATCGGTCCGGGCCGGGCCCCACCGCCGCGCATAGGCGGCCTGCAGGCAGGAACAAGCAGGAAACCATGGCTGCAGACATACAGAAGGAGAAATTACCCATGATTACTATAGAAAAACGTCTGGAATTTCCAGACACCTACCCCCTGTCCCGCATAGGTGTGCTCTCTGAGCTTCTGTTTTTTGACATTGAAACCACCGGCTTTTCCGGGGATTCCTCAAGTCTTTATCTGATCGGCTGTGTCTTTTACCGGGATCATTCCTGGAATCTGATCCAGTGGTTTGCCGACCGGGCCGATGCCGAGGAGGAGATGCTGGAGGCCTTTTTCCATTTTCTGAAGAATTTTAAGATTCTGATCCATTTTAACGGAGACGGCTTTGACATTCCCTACCTTCTGAAACGCTGCGCTGCCTGTGGGCTGGATTTTGACTTTTCCGGCGTGAAGAGCGTGGATCTCTACAAAAAGATAAAGCCCTTTAAGAAAATTCTGGGGTTAGAAAACCTGAAGCAGAAAACTATCGAGGGGTTTCTGGATATTGAACGGCAGGATCGGTTTTCCGGCGGTCAGCTGATTGAAGTCTATCACGACTACCTGGCCACAGGGGATGAAGCCCTCCTCCGCCTTCTGCTTCTCCACAACGAGGATGATCTGAAGGGGATGCCGTCCATTCTTCCGATTCTTGCCTACTCCGACTTTTTAGACTTCCCCTTCCGGCCGGACGGCTGGAAGCTTCAAAAGGCGGCTGACGCCTTTGGACAGGAGGAGCAGACACTCTTTCTCTGCTACAGAAGTGAAGTCTCCCTGCCGGTCCCCATGGAGGCAGATAACGGCCCCTTTTCCCTGGATGCCTCAGGAAATACCCTGACTCTTGGCATATCCCTGGCTGAGGGGGAGCTCAAACGATTTTATTCAAATTATAAGGATTACTACTATTTGATCTATGAAGATACTGCCATCCACAAAAGCGTCGGCGAATATGTAGACCGGGCGGCCCGCAGAAAAGCCACCGCAAAGACCTGCTATACAAAGGTTGAGGGTCTCTTTCTGCCCCAGCCCTCCTGCATTTTTGAGCCCTGCCTGAAGAGAGAGTATTCCGAGCGGCTTACCTATATCCCATTCACTGCCGGGCTGGCCGAAATGCTCGCCGGCAGCAAAACAGACAGGACATTTCTCTTTCGGAAACCTGCGTGCGAAAAGCACGCCGGTTTTTGCCCCGCCGGCGGCCCGGAAAAGAAAGAGCCGGAAAAGAAAAACTCGGAAGAGAAAAATCGGGAAAAGAAAAGCCCGGAAAATAGAAACCCACAGGACAGCGCAGAAACGTATTTTAAACAGCTCATGGGCCTGTTTTTCTGAAACAGGCCCATGAGCTGCACATACTTTAATATTCCTTATTGGTATTCCTTATTAGTATCTCTTATTAATATTCCTTCCCCTGCCTGAGCAGCCAGCGCATATAGGCGAAGGTTTTTCTCTCCCCCTTTTTCCTGAGCATGAGAAGAAGCTTCTCCAAAAGAGCTCTCGTCTCCGGGTGAATGACAATGTAATCCTTCCCCTTTGCGTAATACTCCCAGGGAGATGCGTTTGTGTAATCCTTTCCTTTATAGACCTTCGATGCGGCGATCCGGTCCATAACCATCTCGATCACATACTTTAAGGGCATCTTATTGCCCACAAGGCCCTTGGATTTATCCGGCGCAAAATCGATCCAGTACTCAAAATGGTGTTTATTCCTGCCCTTATGGTGAAGCCAGGCAGCCGAGTACCCGATATCATCCTTTTCTGCCGCGTTGGGGCTCCTGGTTCCCTGATAATACTTTACCCCTGTCTTAAATTCTTCCCAGGAATACTTGGACAAATCGTGGAGCAGTCCCTGTCTGTAAAGCCCCACCCGGAAGCAGTTTCCCATCACCATCAGCTTGTGCTTCGTGATGGTGCAAAAATGGCCGGCTGCGTTGTGAAGACTCATATCCCATCCTCCCTTTCATCTCCTGAAAAACAGACCTGCACCCTGTCCTCTCCTTTCTGAGAGAGGGTCCGGACAGGCCATTTTTCCAGGCCGAAAAACTACAGATAATTCTAGCACATTTGCGGCATTCATGCAAATATCAATTCTTTTTGCTTATTTTTGTCATAATATCAAAATGATTTGACACTCTATGAAAACTGTGATATTCTGTAGTTAGGCTGTAGATAGTCAGGCCACGATATTTTTTTTATTTTCTTGGAGGTTTGTTATGCATAAAGGTACAGTAAAGTGGTTCAACAACCAGAAGGGCTACGGATTTATCTGTGACGAGGAGGGAAACGATGTGTTCGTTCACTACTCCGGCCTTAACATGGAGGGTTTCAAATCCCTTGACGAGGGCGCTCAGGTAGAGTTCGAGGTTGTCAACGGAGCAAAGGGACCACAGGCTACGAACGTAACCAAGCTCTAATGTAATCATTATACCTCTTTCCAGTGTACCTGTTTCCAATATATATATCTACACCTATATTTTGTGAATAAGCTATATTGAATTAAGTAAATGATTAAATGAGAGAAAAAGGACTGTCGGCGAAGGGCTGACAGTCCTTTTCTCGTTTTCCCCTCAGTCTGATTTTCTCCTATCTGACTGCCTGGCTTAAGAGCTCCTTAAGCTCCTCCACAGAAAACTCATAATTCTTATTGCAGAAATGGCAGTTTACCTCAATGCTCTTTCCCTCGTCGATCATCTCCTGAAGCTCCTTCTTCCCAATGCTGACAAGGGCCTTCTCCACTCTCTTTTTATCGCAGTTGCAGTAAAACTGAACCGGCATCTGATTAAGGATCTCGAGACCGAATTCTCCGAGAACATGCTCAAGGATCTGCTCCGGCGTCATTCCCTCGTCGAGAAGAGCGGTAATCGGTTTTATCTCCTTCAGCTTCTCCTCCAGCCTGTCGATCATCTCATCGGAGGCTCCCGGAAGAAGCTGGATAATAAATCCTCCTGCCTGGCGCACCGTATTTTCCCTGTTCATCAGAACACCCAGGGCGACGGACGACGGAGTCTGCTCCGAGGTCGCATAATAGTAGGTGAGATCCTCGGCGATCTCCCCGCTTACGAGAATCGTCTGCCCCACATACGGCTCCTTTAAGCCGATGTCCTTGATTACGCTCAGCACACCGATTCCCAGCGCTCCGCCTACATCCAGCTTTCCCTGAGCGTTCGGAGGCAGCATTACCTCCGGGTGAAAGGCATATCCCTTCACATTTCCGAAAGCGTCCGCCGTCACAGTCAGGCCGCCGATAGGGCCGTCACCCTCTGCCCTCAGCGTCAGGACATCGTCCTTTCCCTTCATCATGCTTCCCATCATGGCCCCTGCCGTGAGCAGACGTCCCAGGGCAGCCGTGGCCACCGGGCTTGTATTGTGCGCCTTTCTGGCTTCCTCCACTGTCTCCCTCGTCGTAGCCGCAAAAGCGCGGATCTGACCGTCCGCTGCTGTGGCTCTTACCATATAATCTGCCATATATGTCATTCCTTTCTGCTGATTCAATTCTGATTTTCCCCTGACGACTTTCCTCTCTCCCTGGCAATCACGTAGATTCTCTCGCTGTCCTCTCTGGGCGCGTTCCTTGTAAATGCGTCATAGGCTGCCACAAACTCCATCCCGGCCTGACGGATGGCGTCCTTCACCTCGTCGAGGGTATAGGCTCTCTGATAGTGGGTTTCCTGGTATTTCCGGTAGAGATCCTCCTTCTCCCGGATGAAAAGGCTCAGGCTGTATTCATTGATCCTCTCCTCCTCATCGTAGCTGTTGTCCCAGATGAAGCTGCTCTCCTCCCTGTCCTCTGCGATGGTGGATTCCCCGAGAATCTCCCTGTATTTATATTCTGTATTGAGGTCAAAAATAAAGAGCCCCTCCGGATCCAGATAATTATTCACCAGGCGCAGCGTCTGAACCAGATCCCCGGGCTCTAACAGATAGTTCATGGAATCACAGATGCTGACGATGGCTCTGACTGTCCCATAGAGCTCAAATTCTCTCATATCCTGGAGCAGGTAGAGAATGTCGTGTCCCGACTCCGCCCTCTTTTCCATGGCAATCTGAAGCATATCCGGAGAAATGTCAATGCCCGTCATGTCATACCCCTCTCTGGCCAGAATCTCTGTCAGGCTTCCTGTCCCGCACCCCAGATCCAGCACCAGGCCGTCGTCAATCCCGTGCTCCTTAAGCAGGGATATGAGATAGGCTGCCCACTCCTCGTAGGGAATATTATCCATAAACATATCGTAAACTGCCGCAAAGCTGGTATAAGCCTCCACAATCCGCCTCCTGTCGTCTTATTTCTGTCACTGCCGTCCAGACTGTCCCCGCCGTGCCGGAGGTTACGCATTACGCATCCCACCGCCACCGCTTCTTACGGCAAAGGGAACGAGGCTGAACTGTTACATATCATATCAATATTTGCCTGGAAAAGCAACCGATTATTGATTATTGGGGATTTTTTGCTTATACTTATAGTAGTCATTTTATCCGGCACAGGCAGTCGGAAGGAAACGGGTGCCGGCTGCCGGCGGAAAAAAGATTGGAAGAATACACCTATGAAAAACAGTTTTATAATTTCAGATATACGAAGCGATCTTCTGCGGCGGCTGTTTATGCCGGTTCTTGTGGTGGCTGCCGCTCTCCTGGCTCTGCAGCTTTCTCCCAGGGAAAACGTATTCCATCAAAGACCTTTAAACTATAAAAGCCATTACGAAAACTTCTACAACCGCTTTCTTCCCTGTGTCCGGGTAACGGCATCCAACCTTCAGTACACAGGCCTTAACCGGACAGTGGGAGGCGCTGTCAAGGGCTATTACTACTACACTCTGGTGGACGGCTTCTGCCAGTTCTACCTTCTGGGCGCTGAGGCTGGGGCTCCGCCTGCCCCTTCTATTGAATCTCTGGACATCCATGGGCGGCTGATTGAGCTGGATGCTGACCAGTACGGAGAAATTACGGATGCCATGGCCTCAGCCCTCGGCTGGAAAAGCAGCTCCCTAAGAAAAATCACAGCCCCCTATGCAGTTTCCTCCCTCTCCTGCCCTTTTTTCATCAGTCTGGCCGGCAGGCTGGCTGTAAACCTCTGCCTGTTTGCAGGGCTGGCAGAGCTGTTCTGTTCCCTGGTTTTTTTCATTTTCCCTCTGGCCTCACCGGCTTTCCGGTATCTCGGGAATATATGGGAGGTCAGACAGAAGATTTCTGAGGCTGAAGCTGAGCTTCACAGCCAGGTTCCCGTGAAGGCCGGAAAGCTCTATCTCACCAGCAGCTATCTGCTGTACCTGGACGGAGCCAGGACAAGGCTTCTCCCTCTGGAGGAACTTTTCTGGGCAGGGATAGAAAACAGAAAAGACTGCCGCGGCTTTTCCCGTTTTGTCCGGCGATTATCAGCCCTTCTTCCCAAAAGGAGACGAAACGCAGACAGCAGCGCATTTCTCTCCCTCGCTGCCTCTGACGGAAAATTCATCCGCCTGCCCTGCCCCTCCCGGGAAATCGCCGAATCCATTCTGTCCTCTCTGAGAGTGCAGAACGGCCGCATTCATTTCGGAGATAAGCCTGAGAAAAGGCAGATTGCGGCAGAACTTAAAAAGAGGGAGCGGGTTTTAAAAGAATAGGGAGTTCCCATACAGCGGGAGATCGGAAAAAGAGAGCTTCCGGAGGAGAAATCCCCGGCCAGCTCTCTTTTTTGCCTTCTGCCTTATTCTATGCTTTTATTTGTTTTTTCCGCAGCACTTTTTATATTTCTTTCCGCTGCCGCATGGACATGGATCGTTTGGATAAATTTTCTGCTCATTGCGCACAGTGCCGGATGCCTTCTGGTTTCTGTAAAGCTCCTTTCTCTTCTCAGGAGTCAGGATTGCATCCCACTGAGGCAGGTTGTACAGCCAGTCTGCTTTTGCCTCAACCATGTTCCAGTACAGCTTCTCCGGATCAATCTCGATCTTTACAACTGTATTCTCATCCATGGTCTCGATCTGGTTCTCATAACCCTTTAAGCTCTCGTTGATTCCGTCCAGGAAACCTGTCATAATCAGAATCTCTGTGTTGTACTTCTCAGCCAGCTCCTTAACGGTTCCCTCTACCACCTCTGTCGGGTTGGAGAGAATCTGCTCATAGATTCCCTTCTCGATTGCGAAATAGCCGGACCACAGTTCTTCTCTCTTTTTATCATCGAGTCCGTCGCCGTACGCGAGGTTTCTCCAGTTTTCCAGTAATGTCATACGTAATAACCTTCCTTTTTTATTAATTTAAGTTACCGCATCTGCTTGTCCAGAATAGTATATAACAGTTTTCAGGTTTTTGCAAAGATTTTTTCAGTTTGAATGTATATTCCTCCCCGGTCTGGCCATAATAGGAATATCAACAAAAGAGAAATTTTTGAATACTTATCCTCCCCTTTTTAGTCCCCTGCCTGTTGGCTTCGTGCAGCAGGCGGGGGATTTTTTATATAACAGGAAACTTCGTTCCCTGTTATATAAAAACGCTCCGCTGGGATCGCACTGGGTTGGAAAAGAAAAGTCGCTGCTGCAGCAGCTTTACAGCCGAAGGCGCCGTGAATTCAGAGAGAATCTGCGAAGACAGGAGAGCTCCGTGTTAATTTTTCGTTAAAAGACCTTTTAGCCTCCTCAAAATATCAAGTTCAGATTGACAGGCGCTTTTCTTCTTCGTATAATGGCCTTAGTTTATATGAATTCTTTTATAGATACTCAATATTCTATAAATTTATTGTTATACCGTATATTAATTATTGAAAAAACGGCACTCTCAGCAGACTGAGACAGCTTATACGCGCAATACGAAATATAGGGTGAAACAGAATACAAGAATAAAAGCAGAACCAGAAAGAAAGGATACATAACTTATGGCAGATCTGATTTATGAAGTAAAGGGACATCTGGCACGCATTACCATGAACAGGCCAGAGCATTTAAACTGTTTCAGCGAGGAGATGATTCACCTCTGGACAAAGGCCCTGGAAGATGTGAGGGACAGGGAGGATATTTACGCTGTCCTGCTTTCGGGAAACGGAAAGGCCTTCTGTGCCGGCGGAGATGTAAAGGCTATGGCAGCAGGCGACGGATTCTTTGAAAGCCACGACGATATTTCCTCCACCGCCCTCGCCCGCAAAAATTCCCTCTGGAAGGGCATTCAGCGAATTCCTCTGATCCTGGAGGAGATTGACAAGCCGGTGGTGGCAAAGATCCACGGAGCAGCCGTAGGAGCAGGTCTTGACATGGCTCTCATGTGCGATGTGAGAATCGCTTCAGAGAGTGCTACCATGTCTGAGAGCTACTTTAACGCCGGTATCGTACCAGGCGACGGCGGCGCTTACTTCCTCCCCCGCATCATCGGACGTGACAAGGCTCTCGATATGTTCTGGACTACCAAGGTCTTAAAGGGTGCTGAGGCAGAACGGATTGGTCTGGTGACCCATGTAGTTCCCGACGACGAGCTGGATGACTATGTGGAAGCCTACATGCAGAAGCTCCTGGAAGCGCCGCAGACAGCCATGCGCCTGACCAAGCGGGCTATCTATCAGAGCGAGCAGATCACGCTGCGCTCCTCCCTGGATATGGTTTCCTCCTTCATGGGAATCGTGACAGAGCTGGACGATTACCGTACCCGCACATCTGCTCTGGTGGAGAAACTGAACCGCAAGCACAAAAAGCATGCGGAGGAAAAAGAGAAGAACTGATTTTGGCCTGCAGGCGGCTTTTCTGCTCTCCCTGCATAATTGAAAAGAGGGTATCCCTCAGATCTTTTTATGACCTTTGGATACCCTCCATTACTGTATTTTTTACTGGGCATTCGCCCATTCTATATCATAAGCACCGTTTTTTCGCAGCACTTTTTGTCCTTCATATATTGATGGGGAATAAAATTTTCAGCAAAGCCATCTGTGCATACTGGCGGCTGTTAAAATTCAAATATTTTCGTTCTGACTGAGCGTCATACAGCTTAAATTCGTGTTCCGACACTTGCATTGCAAACCCTAAGTCCTGCATTGCCGTATACAGAAAGACACTGAAAAGCACAGGCAAACATATGCATTGAGAATTGCTGCATCCGATTTTTACACAGCATACTTTATTTCAAATCTCCTGTCTGAGATGCTGGAACAGTACCCTGATTTGCATTATACGCTTTGGATTGGACAGGAAGAAGAACTGCTTCATTATTTTGAGACAAAAAAGACTGATGTAATGATCGTATCTTCTGATACTGAATATTCCGGACATCCATTCAGGTACATCTCCTTTGAAGTTTCTTCGCTTAATCTAAGCTCAGGCGGCGTAATATTAACACCGCTCACTGCATACACGCAGAAGCGGAAGATATTCTGGCAAAACGGCAGCTCACATCCTCTTATTGCGGAGTTTGTAAGGCGGTTCTGTCAAGTTCATGTATAGCCTTTCTCTCCGGTATAAACACAGAAGGCGGGCGGACTGGCGCAGAATCAGCAGCCCGATCGCCTTCTGTTTAATTTGCACGTGACAAGTCATGCTCTCTTACCGCTCTGCAAGCTCTCCGCTCTTATGCACTCCCGTGATGGAATACTCCACCCACTCAGCCACATTGACGGCATGATCGCCGATTCTTTCAAGATATTTGGCAGCCATCAGGAAATCCAGAGCCTCCTCGGCGCCGATTCCCTTCTTCTCGATCAGCTCCATAAGCTCGCCCTTTACACAGTCAAACAGGCGATCCACCTCATCGTCATCAGCCTGCACCTTCCTGGCCAGAGCCAGATCTTCCTTCACAAAGGCATCGACACTGTCCATCACCATCTTCACGGCTGCCATGGACATCTGATTAATGTGCACCTTGCTCTGCAGTCCGCTTCCCGCAATATGGGGCACCAGCTCTGCAATATCCTCTGCCTGATCCCCGATCCGCTCCAGATCAGAGATCATTCGGAGAGCTGCTGATACATTTCGGAGATCGTGGGCGATGGGCTGCTGTCTTAAAAGCAGCGTCATGCAGCTTCCCTCAATCTCCCTCTCCAGATTGTTAATCTCACTTTCCAGCTCATGTACCTGGGACTGCAGATCCGGCGCCCCCTCTCCGCCAAGGGCCCTCGCTGACAGGGAGATCGCCTCCTCGCAGAGGCCCCCCATCTTGATCAGCTGCTTTTCCAGATTGTTAAGCTGCCTGTCGAAATTCTTCCTCATCAACCGAACCTCCCTGTAATATAATCCTCTGTCCGCTTATCCTTTGGCATGGCAAACATTTCTCCCGTATCCCCGAACTCCACGCACTCGCCCAGAAGGAAGAAAGCTGTCTGATCGGAGATTCTGGCGGCCTGCTGCATATTGTGGGTGACAATGATAATGGTATACTTTTCCTTCAGCTCCATGGCCAGATCCTCGATTTTGGAGGTGGAGATCGGATCCAGAGCCGATGTGGGCTCATCCATCAGGATCACATCCGGCTCCACCGCCAGCGTCCTGGCGATGCAAAGTCTCTGCTGCTGTCCTCCGGAAAGTCCCATGGCGCTCTTGTGCAGACGGTCCTTTAACTCATCCCAGATTGCCGCCTGGCGAAGACTCCTCTCCACAATCTCATCCAGCTGATCTTTTTTTCTGATCCCGAAAATCCTGGGGCCGTAGGCTACATTGTCATAGACGCTCTTTGGAAAAGGGTTGGGCTGCTGAAATACCATTCCGACTCTGTGTCTCAGGGTGATGGCATCCATCTCACGGAAAATATCCGTGCCGTCCAGGCGTACGGTTCCGTCAATTTTAACATTCTCCACCAGGTCATTCATGCGGTTGAGGGTTTTTAAAAAGGTAGACTTTCCGCAGCCGGACGGACCGATAAAGGCGGTAATCTTCTTTTCCTCGATTTTCATATCGATGTTCTTCAGGGCGTGAAATTCTCCGTAGTGGAGGTTCAGTCCTGATATATCAAACTTCGTCACGGCTGCCGGAGCATTCTCTCCGTTCACTGAGCCGGCGTTGTGAATGTTTGCTTCTGCCATAGCTGATTTTCCTTTCGCTGATTTCCTTTTGATTTCTCTCTTCTCAGACGTTTTCCTGTCTTACTCTCCTGCATTTTTCTTCTTGATATGGTGGCTCCACACATTTGCGCCGATACTGAACGCCAGTACCAGGAGCATTAAAACGGCGGAGGCGCAGTTTGCCAGCGCTCTGTCCTGTCCGTTCACCTGCAGGTTCCAGATCTGAATCGACAGAGTTTCTGCAGGACGGAACGGATTAAAAGGACAGGTCGGGGCAGACAGATTCCAGTTTCCCCATTTCAGAGCAGTTCCTGAACCTGTCGTGTAGAGAAGGGCTGCCGCCTCTCCAAATCCTCTTCCAGCTGCCAGGATAACTCCTGTCATGATGCGGGGCACACAGGCCGGAAGAAGCACATGGAAAATACTCTGCCATTTCGTGGCCCCCAGCCCCAGGCTGGCCTGGTAGTAACCGGCCGGAAGACCCTTGATGGCATCCTCTGTCGTCGTTGTGATCAGAGGCAGAGTCAGGATCGATACGGAAAGCGCGCCTGCAATCAGGCTCTTCCCCATGCCGAAAAACACCAGAAATACCAGGTATCCGAACAGTCCGACTACGATGGACGGGAGAGATGACAGTGTTTCAATACACATTCTCAAAAAGCGCGTTACCCTGCCCGGCTTTGCGTACATGCCCAGGTAAATTCCCGCTCCCACGCCTAAGGGTACGGATACCACAAGTGAGATGAACACCAGATAAACCGTATTAAAAAGCTGGTTTCCAATACTTCCCTTTCTCTCAAAGCGGAACATCTCCGGCGTTGCGCCGAGAAGTCCTCCGATGATTACCTTTCCGGCAAACGCAATGAGAAGCGTGAAGAAGAAAATGGCGATGGCATAAAAGACTGCCGTCATAAATGTGTCAACTGCTTTGGCACGTCTGATTCTCTTTTCTGCCACTTTTATTTTCCTCCTTTCAGAACTGCTTTCCTGTCGTCCTTATCCGGCTTCACTGCAGATACCCGGTGAATCAGAAAAATGAAAAACAGGGAGATAAGGAACAGAAGAAGCGCCATGGACCAGAGGGCCGATTTCATCTCTCCGCCCTCCATGGCATTTCCCATCTGAGCCGCAATCTCTGTCGTAAGTGTTTTCGTTGTAGAAAAAATGCTGGTAGGCAGAGCAGTCGTCTGGCCGATTACCATGGCAACTGCCAGAGCCTCTCCGAACGCTCTTGCAAGCCCCAGAATAATTCCGGAGATAATTCCCGGCGCAGCTGCCGGAATGACAATTTTATAGATGGTCTGCCATCTGGTAGAACCGAGGCCGTATGCCGCCATACGGCACTCCTTCGGAACTGCCCTCAGGGCGTCCGCTGCCACTGTCGTGATAGTGGGAAAAATCATCACAGCCAGCACAATGCCGGCGGCCAGAATCGAATGGCCGACCTGGCGGTCAAACACCGTCTTAATCGCCGGAACCAGCACAGTAAGACCTACCCAGCCGTATACTACAGATGGGATTCCGGCAAAGATCTCCACGACCGGACGGTAAAATTTTTCTCCGAATTTTGGAGAAATGTCTGTGATAAAAATGGCTGAGCCCAGGGAAAACGGAGCTGCAATGAGAAGCGCCAGACCGCAGGTACACAGAGAACCTACTACAAAAATCAGCGCCCCGACTGTCCCTCCGCCGTCGGAGTTATCTGCCGGCGCCCACTGGGCTGAACCCAGGAATTCCCAGAGCGTGTGTCCGTAGGTCAGAAAGGTGGCTGAACCTTTGTACACCAGGAACGCTCCAATCCCGATAGTCAGGACAATCACAAACAAGCCGCACGCCGTCATGAGATCCCGCCAGAAATATTCCTTGGCAAACATGCTTTTTCCTTTTGTCGTATCCATAAATCCTCCTGGCCTGAAATGAGAGGGGAGGCCCATTCAGGCGGCCAGCCCCTCTTCATTTCATTGTCTTTGATTTATCGCAGCCATACCTCCTGCCGCCGGGGCAAAAGGTTTAGCTGCTGAAACGTATCCTTGATTAGTGCTCAGTTACTGTCATCTTGGAAGATACACCGTAGCCTAATGATTCCATCTGCTCGCCGTACTCGTCAGACATGATGTAGTCGATGAATGCCTTGGTCACCTCGTCCGGCTCACCCTTTGTGTACATATGCTCATAAGTCCATACCGGATAGTCGCCGCTGTATGTATTCTCTAAAGTAGGCTCAACACCGTCGATTGCAACTGTGGAAACTCCTGCATCACCTGTCAGGTAGGATAAAGCTACATATCCGATTGCTCCCTTTGTATCTTTTACATTCTGGAGAAGTACGCCGGAATCATCTGTCTCCATAGCTGCGTTGGAAGCCTCCTCGTTTCCATCCAGAGCGTATTTCTGGAAAGTTGCTCTTGTTCCGGAGGATGTAGGCCGTGTCACAAGAACTACGTCCTCATCTGGTCCGCCGACCTCGCTCCAGTTCTTAATCTCACCTGTGAAGATTCCGATTAACTGCTCTTTTGTCAGGTCTGTAACGCCGGCCTCATATACGTCATTATTTACGATAGGAGCCATGGTCACAACGCACACCTGATGGTCTACCAGCTCTGCCGCCTGCTCCGGCTCCAGCTTATCCTCTGCCGGAACATCAGAGTTTCCGATGTTTACTGTCCCCTCGGAAACCTGCTTTAAGCCCTCTCCTGAACCGCCGGCATCAATTGTGATAGCTACGTTCGGATACTTCTCAGCAAACATGTCGGCTGCGTCGTCTACAAGAGGCTTTAATGCGGAAGAACCTGCCGCCGTAATCATTCCTGTCAGATCCTCGTTTACCTCAGCCGCCTCTGTCTCTGCCTCAGCTGCCGTGCTTCCTGCTGCTGTAGTATCTGCTGCCGTGGTATCTGCTGCTTCCACTGCTGCTGTTGTGCCTGCCGTGCCTGAGCTTCCGCATGCTGTCATACTGGCTGCCACAGCGCCTGCTGCCATAAGTGTAAGAATTTTTTTCATAATTTAATCTCCTTGTTTTCTAAATGATTTTCAGGCTTTGCCTGATTTGTTCAGTAACTGCTTTGTTCCCTCAGGAACAGCTATAGTATAGCTCGCGCAATGTAAAATCTAAAATACTGCTTTCGTCAAATTTATGTGATATTTTTGCAGGATCATTTTACATAAATTTTTCATTTCTCCGTCTTCTTCCCGGATAAATGGCCAAAAAGGCGTTAAAACAGGTTGAAATCCAAAGCCTCCTATTATAAAATAGGTGCGGTATTACCACAATCACAAAGGAGAGAAACCTCACAATGAAGAAAAACGTACTTGTAGGACAGTCCGGCGGCCCCACCGCCGTAATCAATGCAAGCCTTTACGGAGTTATTACAGAAAGTATCAGACACGGGGATCAGATTGGAACCGTTTACGGTATGGAGAATGGAATTGAAGGCTTTTTGGCCGATCATGTCCTGGACCTTTCGGAAACGCTCAGCAAGGAGGAGCTGGAAATTCTGAAGCTGACTCCTGCCGCCTATCTTGGCTCCTGCCGCTTCAAGCTGCCGGAGGATCTGAGCTCTGAGGTCTATCCGACTCTGTTCAGAAAATTTGAGGCCTTAAATATAGGATACTTTTTTTACATCGGCGGAAATGATTCCATGGACACAGTAAGCAAGCTGTCCCGCTATGCTGCCGGAATCAACAGCCCCATCCGGGTAATCGGCATACCGAAAACCATTGACAATGATCTGGTCATGACGGATCACACGCCGGGCTTCGGAAGCGCCGCCAAGTATGTAGCCTCCATGGTCCGGGAGATCGTACTCGACGCTACCGTTTACCAGCAGAAGTCAGTCACCATCGTGGAGCTGATGGGACGCCACGCAGGATGGCTCACTGCTGCCAGCGTACTGGCCAGAAAGCATGAAAACGATAACCCTCTTCTCATCTATCTGCCGGAATCCGCCTTCTCCTTAGAACAGTTTTCCAGGGATCTGGAGCAGGCCTTCAGGAAGAATACAAACGTGGTTGTCTGCGTCTCAGAGGGACTTTCCGACGCCTCCGGCCGCTTTATCTGCGAGTACACCGCCGAGGCCCAGGTAGACACCTTCGGCCACAAGATGCTGACCGGCTGCGGAAAGATTCTTGAAAACTTCGTGCGCCAGCAGTTTAAGGTAAAGGTTCGCTCTGTGGAGCTGAATGTATGCCAGCGCTGCAGCGGCATGATCGTTTCCGCCGCTGACATCGCAGAGGCTGCCATGGCCGGAGCGGCAGGCGTAGCTGAGGCCCTGAAAGGGACTACGGGAAAAATGATTGCCTTTGTAAGAGAACCGGGAGACGATTACCGTCTTTCCTGCTCCACCGTGGATGTGAACCAGGTGTGCAATCAGGAAAAGACCTTCCCGAAAGAATGGATTACCGACGGGGGCACAAACATCGGAAAAGAATTTTTCGACTATGCCCTTCCGATTATCAAAGGCGAGCCTGAGAGAAAAATGAAGGATGGACTGCCCGTCTACCTGTACCGCAAATAAGAGTAAAAGAGAGAAAAAGGGAAGGATTTACAGTTCCGGCGAAGTCACTGTAAATCCTTCCCTTTTTCTTTGGGTGAGCAGGTGCTGTGGGGGGAGGGGCTTATGAGGGTTTTCACTATCCCTCCTCCTCTGACTCTGCTGTCAGGACAGTTCTCTTATCTCCACGCCGTCGTAGAAGAAGGTCAGAATGTCCTCGTAATCCATCCCCTCTCTGGCCATCTGCTGGGCGCCGTTCTGGCTCATTCCGACGCCGTGGCCGTAGCCGCCGCCCCAGATGGTGAAGGTGCGCAGTCCGCTCTCCTCGTCTCTGGCGGTCTCGTCAATGGCGATATAGGCGCTTGGAAGATTGCTCCATCCCGTCAGGGTTTTTCCGTCATTTTTCTTGTATACAAGCTCCGTGCTTCCGAGAGTGCTCCGAATCTGGCTTTCCCCGCTTATGACAGTCTCTCCCTCGCTTCCGTATACCTTCAGCTTCTTCGCAATTCCGCCGGTTTCCCGCTCTGTCACAGCCAGAGCCTGGATCTCTCCGATTCCCGTAATCTTTTCTTCCAGGCTGCGGTTTGTAATCTTCGTCTCCCAGCGGTACATGGGGAAGGTGGAGTCATAGGTCTCTGCGTCCTTGTCGCGGATAAATTTCTCAAAGGACTCATTATCTCTCAGTTCCTTCATCACAGTTCTGCCATCGGTCAGGGACACTCCCTTCAGATAGGGAACTGCGCTCTGATCTGCTCCCCAGATAGTTCCGTCGGTTGTATGGCCGCAGGAGGTGGAAAAATAATAGGTTTCCGCAGGATTATCCCCGTAGAATACCATCTGGCCGTAGGTCTCCATCACAGCGGTGTCTGTGCGCTCGCTGGAGGCCGTGTTGTTGTAAACCTGATAGTTGGTGCTGTCATCCACATGAGCGCCATACTGGCTGTAGGCATTGGCCTTGATCTGCCGGTAGGCGTAGGTTCTGGCGCAGACGGCCTGAGCCTTCAGGGCCTCCATCTCATAGGAGGCTGGCATCTCACTTGGAACCACTCTGGTCAGGTAGTCCTCCACGTCCAGATCATTTAAAAGCAGAAGCCCTTCCTTCTCCTGGCTGATTTCCAGCGTTCCCTGGTAGGACGGCGTTCCCTGCCCCCTCTCGATGGTAGTCACATCGATAGACTTTGTGGGATCCTCCGGTTCGATGATAAACCGCCTGTCGGATCTTCTGAGCCTCTCATCTCCGTCAAAGACTGTAAACTTCTCCCCTGCCTCCACGGTGAACTCATAGTCTCCCAGCACAACCTTCATGGGGACAGAACACTTCAGGGTAACTGTGTCGTGGAAAATAGACTGAAAGCCTGTGTCCATCAGAAGTACCCTGATATTTCTCGCGTCAAAGCTTTTCACCAGAAGGGCGGCGCAGATACGCTTATCCTCCACCACAAATTTCTGAATGTCATATCCTACCAGAATATCCTTTTTTCTGGCCTCTTTTACTGTGCCGTAGGTCTTGTAAACCTTAAAGTCATCAGTAATTGCCACATTTCCATAGCCCTCGATTTCGATGGCATTGTCCCGGACGGCAAGCACCTTTCCCTCTATGGTGTCCTTTTTTAAAGACAGCTTCCTTATCTTTCCGTCCTTTAAGGACACATCGGCCAGCACGCCTCCTGCCTCTTCCTCTACCGCGTCCTCCAGAGGAAATTCTCTTACTGTCCCTCCTATATAAACCTCCATCCTGTTTTTCTCCCCGTCAGGGATCAGCCAGGCATTTTTGTAGACAACCTCGTCCGAAACATCCCGCTCCATGCGTATGATATCCGTCCCCCGGATGCACACTTCAATCTCGTGGTCTATGTAGGCATCCAGGGAAAGCCCCTCGAACTGAAGCTCCCCCTCACTTGTGTAGGCCGTCCAGCTCTCAGCCCCCTCCACATTGGCCGGAGTTCCATAGAGGGCAATCGTTTTTGTCTGAACTGTCCCTTCCGGGTCTGCCTGCTTCAGAAAGGTTTCATAAAACAGCCACCACTCCTCCTTGGGAATGGGATCGCTGTATTTCTTTCTGGACACGCCTAGAGCCCTGGAAAGACCGGACTCCACCTGCTCTGCCGCATAGGCGACTTCCCCGTAGGTAATCGCGCCTGCGGCGAAGTCCTCCATATCTGCCTGTCTTTCCTCCCCGTCTTCATCCCCGGGAAGCTCCATATACCCGTTTCCTATCAGATAGTCCAGATATTTTACATACCACTGCCCTTTCAGGGAGGAGGGGAAGTTTGATTCATTTTCATCCTCCCAGGCTTCACAGGTTTCCCTGTCTGTCATCCCCAGAGCCAGCGCCTTTCCCGCCAGAGCTCTGGAAACATAGTTTCCATTGTGATCCAGTGTCACAATCAGAATAATCAGCAGGAGCACAGCCGCAGCCACCGCCCCTGTCCAGTAAACCATCTTTTTAGAACTCATTCATTCTCCCTACTTACATATGTCTTTTTCTCTTCATCGATATAGTCTAGCCTCCGGTAAAGTACAGTTTACAAGGGACTACACAGGGTAGGTATCTGACGGGAGGGGTTCCACCCGTCAGATTTTCCATGTGATATTCAAGCTGTCGCTTGTGGCAGCTATGGTGGTAATCATCAAATCCACCACCCGCCGCTTGTCATCAAAGGATACATTCTCCCAAGTGTCGAGGTAGCCGGAAATCTGGCTGACCTGTTCCGGGCTAATGGCTTCCACCGTCAGTTCCGCTATCCTCGCCAGAAGTTCCTGCTTGCGCCCGTCCAGTTCTGCTATCTTCACATTCACATAGGAGAGCAGGACATTGTTTGCACCCGTCAGACTGTCCACCAGCTTTTCAATCTCGCTGTCCACATGGGCAAGCTCCACTTGCAGGGCGGCAATTTTCGGATTTGCCTTTGCCGCTTTCTTTCTGCCTGTCAGCGTCTTGTAGCTTGCCAGTTTCTTTACCATCTGCTGATAAACAACTGCTTCCAGTTCCGAAGTAATGATTTTCCCGCACCCGGCACAGCTTTTATTGTCCAGCCGTTTTGTGCAGCGGAGATATTGCTTTCCCACAGGATTGTTAATGCTCATAAGGGCATACCCGCAATTCCCGCATTTGATTTTTCCCGCCAGCCATGTATGGGTGGCTTTCCGGGCAGACTGGATTTTCATGTTGTTCATCAGCTTCTTGCGGCAGGTCAGCCAGATGTCGGAGGGGACAATGCCCTCATGGGGAGCCAGCACCAGCATTTGGTCTTTCAAGTCGTTCTTTTTGCTGGGCTTCACATCTCGCCCTTGATACAGATAGCATCCGTTCATGCCAGTAAAATCGGCGGCGTCATTGACAATGACTGTCCCTTGACTTTTGAAAAACTCGTACACATCAAGGTCTGCCTGCACATAGACAGGATTGCGTAACATCTGCGCCAACGTGGGGCGTATCAGCTCTTTGCCGTTGAATAAAATCCCCTGTTCGGCAAAGTACCGGGTAATGTCCCCGTAGGAGGTTGTGGGCTGGGCGTACATCTCAAACATCAGCCGGATATTTGCCGCTTCATCTGGATTTACCACCAGCTTTTTTGTGTTGATACCGTCCATCTTAATCGGCTCTGTATGGAAGCCGTAAGGGGCTTTCCCACCCATCTTGAAACCTCGCTGGCTGCGGGAATAGTAAGCGTCCGTTACCCGTTTCTGTATGGTTTCCCTCTCAAGCTGGGCGAACACGATACAGATATTTAACATCGCCCGCCCCATCGGGGTGGAGGTATCAAACTTTTCCGTAGAGGACACAAACTCCACATTGTACTGTTGGAACAGCTCCATCATATTGGCAAAGTCCAGAATGGAACGGCTGATACGGTCGAGCTTGTAAACCACGACTTTTGCAATTAAACCCCGCTTGATGTCCCGCACCAGTTCTTGAAACTTCGGACGGTCTGTGTTCTTGCCGCTGTACCCTTTGTCTGTGTATTCCTTGCAGTTACCGCCTTTCAACTCGTATTTGCAAAATTCAATCTGGCTTTCAATGGAAATGCTGTCCTTTTTGTCTACCGATTGTCTTGCATAGATTGCGTCTATTCGATTGTTCATATTGTCGCTCCTTTTCTTAAAAAGAAACGGAGCTGCTGACAGTTTTATTATACCGCCAGCAGCCCCGCAAATCAACGATGGCTTCGGAAAACCTTATGCCCCGGCTTCCTCACTCTGCCGTTTGTTGGCATACTTGCGGAACACCTCATAAAGCTGCTGTTCCAGCTCCCGGCGTTTTGCCGCTTCCTGCTCCGGCGTGAACACCGGGGAGAGATTTTCCAGCGTGATTTCCTTTCCCTGAAAAGTCACGACTTCGGTTTCTTTCTTGTATCTGATATGCTCCATAGTACCTCCGTATTTAATTTTCAAAGTGCAGTGCCGCCATGCTGCGGCGAGAAATGTTTTCTGTCATCAATCACCGTTCCCTTGTGTGCCGCTGTTGCCGTTTCAGCTCTGCCAGCACTTCCGGCGGGATACGGTCTACCAGCCGCTGAATGTCTTTCAGCTCGCTTTCCAGCTTTGCCCGTTCCATCGTATCTTTCATCTTGCCTTTTTCGCTGGCTTTGGCTCTGGCTTCCAACTGTTCATTTTCTGCCAAAAGGTCGTTTATTGTGACCTTGTATTTTTTGAGCTGACCGGAGAAGTTCTCCATCTGAGGAAACCACTTTTTCAGCAGGGAGAGGGCTTCCTCTTTCTTCTTTCCGGCATTGAACGGGGTAATACCGTCCAGCGTGGCTTCAATGGCTCTTGCCTGTTTTGAGAGATTGACCGCCTGCTTGAACAGACGGGTGGGGATATGCTTCCTGCCTGTCTTGCTGGCACTTTCCCCACGCTCCAAGTCGGGATATTTCTCCACCATATAGGCGTGAAAATCGTCCTGCCATTTTGTGAGGTTGGCTCTGTTCCCTATAATCTCCTTTGCACACAGGCGGTTGTCCTCTGTCAGAGGGACAAAGACCAAATGCAGGTGGGGCGTTTTCTCGTCCATGTGTACTACCGCCGACACGATATTTTCTTTTCCTACCCGTCCGATTAAGAAGTCCGCTGCCCGCTGGAAAAACGCCTGTATCTCCTTTGGGGACTTCTTCTTAAAAAATTCCGGGCTGGCGGTAATCAGCGTATCCACAAACCGGGTGCTGTCCCTGCGGGTGCGGCAGCCAGCCTGTTCAATGCGGCTTTTAATGAAGTGGTAGTACCTGCCCTCTGGCTTAACGATGTGGAAGTTGTACTTGCTCCGGCTGGTGTCAATGTCGGGATTGCTGGCGTACTGTTCCTTTTGCCGTTCGTGATGGGCTTCCAGCGGTCTTGCCGGATTGCCCTTGTGTTTTTCAAATCGCAAAATTGCGTGTTGTGCCATGAAACTCCTTTCCCCATTCCGTTCCCTTCCGGGACTTTTCCACAGGAAAATCCCGCAGAAAATATCTCAGATAGGAAGGGAATGGATAGAATATAAATCAATATTTTTATCTCTGTATTTCTATATACCGTCCGATTTTCGTACTTCAAGAGGATTGATTATCGTACTCTATGAGTGCAGTTTTCAGTCCTCTGGCGTTCCATAACCGGATTTCTTGAAGTCGGTGTTTGGAACCGCTTCGTAGGATTTTGGGTAAATACGGTTGGGTTTTCCACAGCCCTGCTTCTGGATTTCCACCAGTCCGGCGTATTGCAGCTCCCGCAGGGTGTTGACCGCTTTCTGCCGTCCGCAGAGGAGTAGCTCTACCACCTCGTTGATGGGATAGTAGAGGTAAATGCGCCCGTATTCGTCCGCCCAGCCGTTTTTCCGGGACAGGTCTGTTCGGCGCAGGATAAAGGCATACAGTACCTTTGCTTCGTTGGACAGGGGTGTGAATGTGGGGGCTTCAAAAAGGAAATTAGGAAGCCGGGTAAAGCTGACCGCCTTTTCCGGCTGATGGATATAAATGGTGTTTGTCATATCGTGTTTTGTGGACGGTTAGAAGCCCGTTTTCTGGGGCAGACGGTAGTTTCTATTGCCTGCCCCTGTTCTGTGCTTGTAAAGCCTTGTAAATCAAGGACTTTTCAGCCCCTAACTGTCCACACAAGACCTCCTTTTCCGTTCACTTTCTGTTTTCTGCCGCCTGTGAACTCTGGCGGCACAGTCGGGACAGTATTTCGCCCGGTTGGACTTGGGGACGAACACTCTGCCGCAGACCGCACAGCGTTTTAGCTCCTTATCCCGGAAAATCTCCGCTTCCAGCGTCCCGATTTGCGGCAAGACCGACCAGCGGAACCACTTACAGCAGACCGAGAAAGAAATGGTCTGGGGGCAGGTGTGGGTGTCCCCATCGTCAAGGAGCATACAGTTCCCGTCCTCATAACAGCAGCACTCCCGGCGGATCAGGGCGTTTGCCTGTTTCCTCTGTGCCGGTGTCATGCGGTAAAGGGAACCGTCCGGCTTGCGCTCTATGGGCGGCAGTCGTTTATATGGGTTCTCTCTCATGTGTTCCCTCCATTTTTCCTTTGCCGTTCTCCCCGAAAAGGCTTCCTGCCCCATTCCTGCGGCGTGTTCCGGCGTTGGCACGCTCCCCGGACTTCGGGACATTTTGTCCCGAAGTGGCTCGTTGCGGTGCTTCCCCTGCCGGGGTATTCCTTTTCGGACGGTCATTCATTTTTCAAGGTGCAGCTCATCGATGAACTACCCTAAGTCTACACCTAAAAGACCGCCCGTCCCGTATATCCATAAGGTCGGAAATCAGCCCGGAAAACTCTCTATTTCCACGCTCTCGGAATTGTGGTAGAATAAAAATAGTCATACAACAATCTCAAAATGACAGGAGTGAAAATTATGAATACTAAAATCAAAAGAGCGATTATCTCTGTAATTGTTTTTGTTGTCATTTATTTTCTGGCAGGCTTCATAATTAGGTGGAGCAATTATGACATGTATTTGGAGGCTCTTAAGGTATTAACTGCTGTTATCGGGGCTGGTTGCTATTGGGTAGGAAGCAACGAATAACAGGAATTATATCGGGCAGACAAGGAGGGAGAGCATGGAACTATCCATACAAGAACGATTGAAAGACCTGCGTGTGGAGCGTGGGCTGACGCTGGAACAGCTTGCAGAGCAAACACATCTCTCCAAGTCGGCGCTGGGCAGTTATGAGGGGGATAATTTCAAGGACATCAGCCATTATGCCCTTATTGAGTTAGCAAAGTTTTATGAAGTGACTGTTGATTATCTGCTGGGGCGTTCTCAAACAAAAAATCACCCAAACGCCGATCTTGCAGACCTGCGTTTGAGTGATGATATGATTGAACTCTTGAAAAGTGGGCTGGTGGATAATTCACTCTTGTGCGAGCTGGCAGTACACCCGGATTTTCCCCGGCTGATGGCTGACCTTGAAATCTATGTGAACGGCGTGGCGGGAAAACAGGTACAGAGTGCAAACGCCATTGTGGACGCTGTAAGCGCAACCATTATGAAGCAGCACAATCCCGGCTTGACCGACCCGCAGTTAAGACAGCTTATCGCCGCCCATATTGATGATGATAGTTTTTGCCGCTATGTGATACAGCAGGACATAAACAAGATAGCTCTTGACCTGCGGGAAGCGCATAAGGACGATTTTTTCAGCGTCCCGGAGGATAACCCGCTGAAAGATTTTTTACAGACCGCAGACGAAGTCGCCAGCGAGGACGGCGACCCGGAACAAGCGTCTTTGGCGTTTATCTGTAAGCGGCTTAAATTGAATTTGAAGAAGCTGTCCGAGGAAGAAAAGAAGTGGCTGAAAAAGATTGCACAGAAGTCGGACTTGCTGAAAAATCCAACCCCACAGCGGGGGAAGAAATAAAATGAGGAGGTTTTATGATGAAACGAATATGGGCATTGTTACTGGGTGTGGTATTAAGTGTTTCATTGACTGCTTGTGCAGAAAATAATTTAGACCAAATGTATATTGAGGAAGCACAGTTGACAGAAGAAGAAAAAAATATTGCCGAACTATTGGGATTAAATCAAGAATATCGTCTGTATGATTTTTCCTTAGATGATACGGTGAAAAGTATGCAAATAAACACCTATGAATTGATTGATGGAGAATGGCACATAGTCGCAGGAGGTGGTGGACAAGCATTCGAGGATGCAGAAGGACGGCTTGCTCTCGGCTTTGATAATCTCGCAGACGGTTTGAGGATTGCTATACAAAGCGAACATAACAATGGTTCAACATCATACTTCAAAGAAAGCGAAAATGATATTACTGGTATGGGCTATGCTACTTCTGTTTTGAGTGATAAACAGGAAATTGTTTATGACCAAGAAATTCCGTTAGTGATACAGATAATAACTTCTAAAAATGAAGTACATTCCTATGTAGTTGATTATTTTTTTCAACCAGAGGAATACGAAAAGTATGATTACGAATATGTATATGCTATTACTGTCCTTTTCAGCCAAAAACCAGTAAGCGAATTAGCAAACTAACTACAAGGTTATGAGATACAAATAGCAAAGTCAGCCGAGCCAGTCAACGGTCAAGATGAACGGCGCACAAATGCACCGCCGTTGACAGTCCCGCCCGCCTTTGCTGATGGGCAATCAAGGCGGGAAAGCCCTAAAATGGCTTCCCGCCCATCTCAATTTTGAAAGGAAAATCCGTCTGCTTTTTCGTGAGAGTGTCCACAAGTTCGGGACATTTTGTCCCGAAGTCCGGCGTGGGATGCGGGACGGGGGTTTTCATATACGCCCTGTCTGCTGATGAAAGCAGTCCTGCGCTTGCGGCTCCACGCCACGCAATCACAGCCCTGTTTTCCTGCTGCTTCAAATGCCCTTGCCCTCCCGGTTGGCAACCTTATTTTCGCTGCAACGCCGACAGAGCGTATAACACACTACACTTTGCAAGCAAAGTCGTGTGCCAAAGGGTGCCCCTTTGGAAACCCCGAACAACAAAACAGGCTGAATATCTCGCACTTCCCCGGTGCTTGATATTCAGCCTTTATTTGTTGTCAGCAGCACCCGTTTCGTGGTCTGAGTGTAGTTTCTTGTAAACTGACCTAATCCTCTGTGTTCACAGACAGCTGCTTTCTTCTCAGAGAATAGTTCACTGCCTTTTTCACCAGATCATAGATGACTGCAAAGCCCGGCACAGCGATAATCATTCCCACGAAGCCGAACAGGCCCCCGAAAATGAGAATGGAAAACAGCACCCAGAAGCTGGCAAGCCCTGTAGAGTTTCCCAGGATCTTCGGGCCGATAATATTTCCGTCGATCTGCTGAAGAATAAGAATCCAGAGAAGCAGAACCGCACACTGGACAGGGCTGACAAGCAGCACCAGGATACCGCTGGGAATTGCCCCAATGAACGGGCCAAAAAACGGGATCACGTTGGTTACGCCGACAATCACGCTGACAAGCAACGCATAGGGCGTATGCAGAATGCTGGTTCCGATAAAGCAGAGGATTCCAATGATCAGGGAATCCAGAATTTTTCCAATGATGAAGCCGCCGAACATCCTGTGGACCAGGCGCATTTCGCTGATCACATGGTTGGCCAGACGGATGCTCAGACAGCCGTAGACGATTTTTTTCGCCTGGGTGATCAGGCGATCCTTGATGTTCAGCATGTAGACCATTACGATCAGGCCTATCAGCCAGTTCTTGACAAAATTGAACAGCAGAAACAGGCTGCTGGAGACGCCAGTCAGAAATTCCACCAGGCGGTTCATGTCAAACCTTGTGAACGCCTGCTCCAGCCATCCGTCAAACAGGCTCACCGCTGTCTGGATATTGCCGATTACAATCTGTTCAATCTCCGAATTGTCTGCCAGAAGCTTCTGAATCCAGGAATACAGGTTCTGAAGATAGGTGGGAAACGCCGCCTGAAACCCCATAATGCTGTCCACCACCTGTGGAATAATGAGCTGAAGAAGGCCCGCTATCACCACAAAGATCACAGCCAGGCTGGCGGCCGTTCCGACGGCCCTGGCTATCACTTCCGCGTGTTTTCTGCTTTTCAGTCTTCCCGACAGAACCCTGAGCCCCGCACCCGTCACACGGTTGTAGACAGGGGCCAGCAGGTAAGCCAGGATGGAACCGTAGATAATCGGCGCCGCGATTCCACGGAGCCTTCCGAGAAATGCGCTCACTGTTTTCCACTCCTGAATGCAGTACCAGAAAACAATACAGACGGCAATCACGCAGACGGCTGTCAGTCCCAGGCAGATGTATCGCTTTACGTCATTATCTTTCATATATCACAGTTTCCTCCAAACCATTTATCTGCAGTTTCTCAGTACAGTATAGCCGACCTGACGTTGTTTTGCAAGAAAAGGAAAAAAAAGAAAGCAGCGATTACTCGCTGCTTTTTTCATTAGTAACCCCGAAATGCCGGCTCTTACCAGATTGACTCCTAGCCGCGCCAGGTGGGCAACCTCACTTAAACATCTGTCTTCCACTCGAAGGGAGGCCTGACATCCGCTTAAAAATATTGGAATCCCGTTATGTCAAATGTAGGTTCAAAAAAAGTAAGAGTTATCGAACATCCCAGGAATTACTTTCTTTTGTTGTAAGGTCATTATACAACACTTGAAGCTCTTTTTCAAGTTCCAATTCATGGAGGACAGGGAAGACGCTTCCATCAGTCTTTGCTGACTGTCAGATTCTCCGGGCCGAAGCTCTCCGGCAGAAGCTCCTCAAGAGTGTATTCTTTGTAATCCTCCGGTGTTCTGGCAAGCAGAATCAAAAATTCATCCGGACGGCAGAATTCTCTCATCACCTGGCGGCAGATCCCGCAGGGTGCGCAGTAGCTTTCTGTCTTTCCATCCCTGCCGCCCACGATGGCAATAGCCGTAAACTCCCTCTTTCCGCTGCTCACCGCCGCCGAAAATGCACTCCGCTCCGCACAGATTCCCGCGGGATAGGAAGCATTTTCTACATTGCAGCCCGTAAATACAGAGCCGTCCCCGCAGAGGAGCGCAGCTGCCACGTGAAAGCCGGAGTAGGGCGCATACGCCCTTTCCAGTGCGCCCAGCGCCGCCTCAATCAGGCCCTGCTTCCAGTTCTCTTTCTCTGTCTCTTTTCTCTCCTCATCCATCCCGTGTCTTTCCATTCCACGCTCCTCCTTTCTGCCGCTCTCATCCTGTCTCCGATTATACTCCTTTTGCCTTTTGCCTGCAAGATGCCTGTACTTCGGCCTTGCCGCCCCGTCCGATCTGTGGTAGAAAAAAAAACAGCAGCTGTTTCAGAAATCATTTCATTTTTTTGAAGTGATCGGCACTCTGCTCTCGTTTTAAGAAATGAGAGGGCAACAGAAGGGAGGCGGTTTTATCAATGCAGAAAGGCAGCTGGAAGCCTATATTGACCAGTATCAGAACCTGATTTTCTCGATCTGCTACAAGTATACGGAAAATTATTTTGATGCAGAGGATCTGACACAGGAAACCTTTCTCTCTGCTTATAAGGCAATCTCCCTTTTTGACGGTCAGAGCGCAAAGGCCTGGCTGTGCAAAATCGCCACCAACAAGTGCATTGACTGGGCCAAGCGGGCCGGACGCCGCTCTGTCCCAACAGAGGAGGAATTCTTTACAGAACTTCCGTCTTCTGGCTCTCTGGAAGAAAATTATCTGGAAAAAGAAGTGCGGGAACGGCTCTACCGCTGCTGCTGCGCTCTTAAATCTCCTTACCGGGAGGTGGCCCTTGACTACTACTACTATGAAATGGAAATCAGTGAGCTTGTGCAGAAAACGGGAAAAAACATCAAAACCCTTCAGACTCAGATCTACCGGGCCAAAGGGATGCTTAGAAAGCTGTATGGAAAGGAGGGGCTTCCCCATGACAGATAAACCTGTAAAAATCCGCGGCCACCTGAAACCTGGCCGTCCCATTTCAAGTCTTGACAGAGCGGAGCTTGAACATCTTTTTTCCTGCCCATTCTGCCAGACACAGCTGGCAGAGTACGTGGAAAAGAAAGAGTTAGTCATGGCTCCCGCCCACCTGAAGGCGGAAATTCTGTCCCGGTGCAGGCAGACTTCCCAAAAATCAGCCGTCCGGTCCGCCGTTCCGGAAGTCAGCCGTCCGGTCCCCAGACCCTTAACAAAACGGATGGAGCTCTTTTTCTACAGTCTGCGGGTGGGCGCGGCTGTCGCCTGCTCTCTGATACTCCTGGCCTTTATGCCGGCGCTTTCCGGGCGGGCAGACAGAATGGCAGAGGCCGCTGATAAATTCCCTGTACCCTATATCCGGCACGACATCCGGAGCACCGAGCCGCTAAAAGAACGGGTCAGTGATTTCACCGAACAGCTTAACCGAATAATGAATCTGGAGGTATTTCGATATGACAAGAAAGAAAAATAAACTGCTGACATTTCTCTGGTCCCTGATTCCGGGAGCCGGGGAAATGTATCTGGGATTCTTTAAAATGGGCACCAGCCTGATGGCTCTCTTTCTCCTGCTTCTCTCCTTTTCAGGATTTCTGAATTTTTATGTGCTGAGTCTTCTCTCGCCGGTAGTGTGGTTTTACAGCTTTTTTCACACCAACAACCTGAATTCTCTGCCTGACGAGGAGTTTTATGCCCTGGAGGATAGCTATCTGCTCCATGTAAGCAGCATAAGGGCTGGCACCTCCTTTTTCAGAAGTCACAGGAGATTTACGGCTGGCTGCCTGATCTTATTTGGAGCTGCCGTACTGTGGAACAACCTGTATCCCCTGATTTGCCACAACCTTCTCCCTTTCCTCCTGCTGCCGCCGTCGGTCATTGATTTCATCTATGCCCTGGCCCGCATTATCCCTCAGACCGTTGTAGCCGCAGCACTGATTGCTGCCGGAGTTCTCCTGATACGGGGCAAGTCAAAGGAACTGAACCAGGACAGGGGCGCGGACGAATCCGCGCTTTCCGGAAAAGAGCAGTAATTCCGCCGTCTGCTGCAAAAAGTCTGCGTTTTTTGTCTGCATGCTTCACTCCTGAATCCTCCGTCCTGGTTTCCGGGCCCCGGCGAAGACTTCACAAACGAAAATTTATAAATGAAATGCCAAACGCAGAATACAGCGAGGAATTTAGCCGTTCCTTTGCCGCATTCTGCGTTTGTTTCTGTTATTTATATTTTGCTATCTCTATACTTCTGCCCGGTCAGTCTGTTCCTGCTCTTTTAGAAAGTCCTCCACGTGTTCAAGAGATTCCATCACTCCCACGGCTCCCTGCAGGATTTCCTCCCCGGGCCGCTTCATATCGGGGATGCAGATTACGGGAATTCCAGCGGCGCAGGCAGCCTGCACTCCTGCCTCGCTGTCCTCCAGCACCAGACAGTTCTCCGGTTTTTCCTGCGCCTTTTCGCAGGCCTTCAGGAAAATATCCGGCCAGGGCTTGCCCCGCTCCACCTCGTACCCGAACACCATGTGATCAAAAAACTGCTCAATTCTATTTTTCATAAGAATCGTCAGCGCTCTGTCTTTGGTGCTGGAGGTTGCCAGAAGAATCTTATACTGCTTTTGCCTCAGATAGGTGAGCAGCTTGTCCGCTCCCGGCTTCAGGGCAACTCCTCTCTCCACATATTCCCGCTCCATAGCGAAAATTTTTTCCAGCCCCTCCTCCACCCGGAAGGGAAGCCCGAACGTCTCCACAGCCTTTCTCATATTTTCCGGCGCGTCTTTCCGCTGTAGCCAGAGGCGTAATCCTCCAGCGTAAGGTTATGGCCGTAGGGCCTCAGAAGCTCCTGGTACAGACGGTAGGAAATGATTTCACTGTCAATCAGAAGTCCATCCAGGTCAAAAATCACTGCTCTTATCTGTGCATGATTCATTTTACTGTTCTCCTTTTACATTCTGCGGCAGCCTGATCGTTCCCGCAATTTCCTTTATGTCATTCAGCAGCCTGCAGCTGTGGTAGCCGTCTGCAGCCGCATGGTTCACCGCAATTCCCAGAGGCAGAAGAATCCTTCCATTCTCCTCAAAATATCTTCCAAACAGCACCACAGGAAAGAGCATGGGGGAATCGGAGTACGTGTCGCTTGCGTATCCGGTAAAGCTCAGCCACGGCACGCAGGACACGGCGCAGAAATTGTCCGGCCTCCCAGGTTTTGCCTTCACACCCTTTACATCCCTGTACTCCTCCATATCCCGGACAGCCGCCCGGTAAAAGGTGGTGAAATCCGGGCTGTACTCTGTCCAGATGTCAGAAAACGTCTTGTCATCCGGGTGGAAGATCGTGTAGGAAGGATGACATTCATCCCAGTATCCCAGCCTCCCCTCGCTGTCTGTCTGCATCCGCATTTCCCTGTTCTGATTTACTGCCCGCATGATAATGTAAATAAAAACCGGATAAAATTTGAGCTTCTGTTCCTTCACCTGGGCGAGAAGCTCTGTGATGTCCACATTCACATTCAGGTTATACCTTACTTTAAGCAGATCCCTGTAATAGTGATAGTGCTCCCTTCTCTCCCATTTTTCCATATCAATCAGATGAAATGCCATATCCGCTTCCCCTTTCTTCTTTCTATTTTTCTGTTCTGCCATTATCCCATCTCGACTGACGTCCCGATGGGACCGCCCGTCAAATGCATGCTCAAGCAGGCATGGTATGCGCAGGAATAATGTCTGCTCTGCAGTCATTATTCCCTGTTTCCAGCGCGGCTAACAGGTATTCTGAAAGCTGTCTCACGTTCTCAGCCACAAAAACAGCTCCGGCCTCCTCAAGCTCTCCGTCTTCTGCAAAGCCATACCCGGCTCCCACACAGTCAATCCCTGCCTGCGCTGCACCTGCCACGTCATGCATCCGATCCCCAATCATCAGGCATCTGCTCCTGCATTCAGGGGGGAGACCCATTTTTTCAAAGCAGTACCGGATTACATCACCCTTTTTCACACGGGTTTCTTCCATGTCAGCCCCGGCGACGCAGTGAAAATACTGCCTGAGCCCAAAATGAGCAAGAATCTGCTCTGCAAATACCTCCGGCTTGGAGGTGGCAACCGCCAGCACAGCACCCCTGCTGCTGAGTGCTTCCAAAAGCTCGGGGATTCCCGGATAGACTTCATTTTCAAATATTCCGCGGACAGCAAAGTACTCCCTGTAGCGGAGAATAGCCTCCCCTGCCCTCTCCGGCGAAAAATGGTAATATTCCTGAAAACTGTCTCTTAAAGGCGGACCGATAAACGGATACAGTTCCTCCAGATGTTCTACCTCTATCCCGTATGACCGCAGCGCGTACTGAACTGACTTCGTAATCCCCTGAGCCGGATCCGTCAGCGTTCCGTCCAAATCAAACAGAAAAACATTTTTTCCCTCTGCCCTGTTTCTGTGTTCCATCTTTTCCTCCCAGTGATTCTCTGCTGCTTCGCCGCTTCGAGACATAACCGTCGAAGGTCTGCAAAAAGCGGCTGTTTTTAAGTACCCAAGTCTCCCTTCCTCAACCCTGCCTGACATGGTATAATGTTCGCAGAGCGAGCATTATACCTGCGCATACCGGTTTCAGCATTTACTGCTGAAAGCCGGGCGCTATGTTCCGACGGAGGCTGCATATCCGCAGGATATGGTATAATGACTGCAGAGCAGGCATTATACCTGCGCCGAGCCGCTGGCGCCCGAAGGGAGCCAAAACACTGCGGCGGCGAGTGTGCATCCCTCGGAGAGATGCATATCCGCAGGATATGCCATAATAACAGACAGTATGATTCAGGAGGTCCACATATGAAATTAAACGAATTGCTTCAGCTGGCAGACAGCGGCAGGTCAGGCATCAGCCCTCAGGAGAAGTCAAAGAAGTCACAGCAGACTCTTCCCGGGGAGTGGAAATCTTTCTTTCTGAAGGCGGCCCGGGAAGCTCTTCCGGGCGCAGACGCAAACGCCGCCTGGCAGTTTTTCGTCTCTGGAGCCGGGCAGGAGCTGAGCCTGACTCTGGCAGACATAGACAGGCTTTACTGCATCGCAGGGTATCATGAGCATACCCGTCCTTCCCTCCCGGCTTTCGGACAGGAAGGAACGGAAGGGCCGGAGGAGGAACTGTTTCGCACATCTTCCATGAAGATTCTTGACGGCGCGTTTGACGCGGCAGACCCGGAGGATCTGCCCCAGCTCATGCACCATCTGCCGGATCAGATTCTCTCCTCCCGCTTCACCCTCCATCCCATCGAGCTGGCCGCCATGAGCCTGAAGCGGCTGATTGACATTTCTCCCTATGAGGGAAAAAATGAGGAGGCCGCAGTGCTTCTGATGGATCGGATTCTCACCGGCGCAGGCTTCGTGCCCATCCTCATCACCCCGGAAAACAGAGAAGCCTTTATGGACGCTCTATGCCTTTCCCGCCGAATCTGCGACATGGAGCCTCTTTCCCGCCTTACGGCTGAGGAAATCCTGCGGCAGCAAAGGAGTCTATCCTCCGCTCCACTTCCTCCCGGACAGTAGCAGGCGCAAAGGCTGCCCTCGCAGCGTTTTTCATCATCTCTCTTACCTCTTCCCCGGAGACGCCGAAGCGGTGGTGGAGAAGGAGAATCTCTTTTGTGAGCGTTGTGCCGGAAACGGTGCGGTTATCGGTATTGACAGTCACATTAAGGCCCAGATCTAAGAATCGGCGTACCGGATAATTCTCCTCCCTCTCCACGGCCTTTGTCTGAAAATTGCTGGTAGGACACATCTCAATGGCGATTCCCCTCTCCCTGCACAGACGCTCTGCCTCTTCATGGCCGGCCATGGCGATCCCGTGGCCGATTCTTTTCGCTCCCATGGCTGCCGCCGTGCAGACATTTTCCCAGCTTCCGCATTCGCCTGCATGTATGGTAAACGGAATTCCCATCTCTGCGGCAAGCCGGAACATTTCTCTGTGAAGTTCAGGCGGAAATGCCTTCTCATCTCCTGCCAGATCAATGCCGCAGACGCCGTTTCCCATAAATTTTTCCGCCAGACGCGGAATTTCCAGATTTTTCTCTGGTTCGAAATGGCGCATTCCGCAGAGCAGAATCCCCGTCTTTATTCCGAATTCCTTCTCTGCGCTGAGAAGTCCGTCCCTGACGCCTCTCACCACATCCTCTGCCGTAAAGCCGTCATGAGCCGAAAACGCCGGGGCAAACCTAACTTCCATATACAGGGTATTCTCAAGGGCCGCCTCCCTGGCCAGTTCATAAGCGCCTGTGCAGAGCGCGTCATACGTCTGAAGGCATGAAAGGGGCAGTGAAAAGCATTCCAGATACTCCTTCAGGCTCCGGCACCCGGACGGCACCGTCAGCATGGCTCTCAGAGCTGCATCATCGCCAGGAATGGAAATTTCTGCCCTGCCTGCCAGCTTTTTCACTGTCTGCCAGGGCAGGGATCCATCCAGGTGGCAGTGGAGCTCAACCTTGGGAAGCTTCGCTGCCCACTCCTGAAAGCTGCTGTATTTCTCCCGCATCTTTCCGTTTTCCTCTATCTTCTCCCTGTTCATATCCGTTTCCTCCTCTGTAAATATATTTGGCACCCAAAGACTTCCGGCCGTGCCTTCCCTGCAAGCCCTTTAGCCTTCTGCAGCAGGTTTCCTTTTCTCATAAACCCATCCGCTAAACCCGTCCGTTTTTCATCCTGTCAGGATATTTTGTCTATCATATCATTTATTTCCCGACAGCACAAGCAGTATTCGGGAGGGCCAAAGAAAGTCCCCCTTATACACAGAGATTCCTTCCCCTTAAACCACGTTATCCCTAAGGCCTCAGCCGGGGAGCGGATGGCCTCACACGCCAGACTGTTTTTCTGAACAGCTTCTGTATAACCGTTCAAAATGACGGTTCAAAAAATCGCAGCTATATGCGGCAAAGTATTTGCCCTGGCCCTTTTTCTATACTATAATTGAAAATCAGGGCAGAGGGTTTTTGTCCCTCTCCATGCCCTTTTCTGAATTTACGGAAGCATAAAGGCTTTTCCAACTATGAAGATGCCGCCATATCGGCGGCGGAATGGAGATTTCTATGACTAAATTACCAGAGCCCGGGCAGCTCTGCTGCGGCTTCACGGCTGTCTCCCAGGGCAGGATTGAGAGCCTCTCTGCCAGCACAGCGGAATTTTTCCACCCTTTAAGCGGCGCCCAGGTTTTATGCATACAAAACGATGACAGGGAGCTGGGCTTTTCTCTCATTTACAGGACGCCCCAGCTGGACGAAACAGATGCCTGCCACATGGCAGAGCACCTCGTCCTCTCTTCCTGTAAAAAATACAGAAGCCGTGATGTGTTTTTTGATATGGACAGCATGAGCTATTCCACCTTTATGAACGGGATAACAGACACCTCCTACACCTGCTACCCCATCTGTTCCAGAAGTGAGGAGCAGCTTTTAAAGCTCATGGATGTGGTTCTCTGCTGTATGGAGGAGCCGGACGCCCAGACAGAGCCTCACTTTTTCGAGCGGGAGGCCCTCCGCTATGAGCTGGAAACGCCGGACAGCCCCCTCCTTCTGGCCGGAACCGTCTTCAGCGAGGACTGGGCCCACCTTACCGATCTGGATGAGAATGCAGACAGCCATACGGCAAGAACCCTGTACCCTGGCCGTCTCGCGGCCAACCTTCCCGGACGCGCCCATCTCCACTATGAAGATGTCTCCAGAGAACAGGTAATGAGAGTTCTGACGGAGTTTTACACCTATTCCAACTGCCTCATCGTCCTCTACGGCGATATGGATTACGGCCGCGTTCTATCCTTTCTTGACAGGGAGCACTTGTCTCTCCACCCTGCCCCATTAAACGGAGGCAGCCTCATCTCGCTTCTTCGCGAACCGCCTATCCCGGGCTTTCGCTGTTCGATAGAGGAGAGTCCGGCCTACAGCGGCAGCCGCGGCTCCCAGGCTTCCGTCATTGACTACGCGCTGGATCTGTCTGACTGTGATGAGGAGGAACTGATCTGCTTTGATCTCTTTTCCGATCTCCTGGATCACAGCGCCTCCCCTCTTCACCAGACCGCAAAGAGAGAGGGGCTGAACCACGTGATCCAGGCCTTCCTCGACACGCTGCTCATCCACCCTGTCTTCAAATTCCGCCTCTACAACGGTGATGAGGGTGACCGGGACAGACTGCTGCGCGCTGTCCGGATGACGCTTGAGGAAATCTGCGAAAAAGGAATTGCCCCTGAGCTTTACCGGGCCTGTGTCAAGGAACACAGCTTAACGGACCGGTTAGTGCGCGAGGGGGTGCATCTGGGCTGCCATGCCGCCGAGGAAATCGGGCGCTACTGGAGCCTGACAGGAAAGACAGACTATTTCGCTCTCTATGAGAGGGCCTGTGCCCGCTTTGCAGAGGAGGCTTATAAGGACAGGCAGTCCCAGACTCTGATCCGCAATCTGGCCCAAAGGCTCTTAAAGCCCTTTGCAGGCGCTCTCACTGTGACGGTCCCTGTTCCAGGTCTTGCAGAGCAGCTGGAATCTCAGCGCTCCTCGTTTCTGGAGCGCAAAAAGGCGTCCATGACAGAAGAGGAAATCTCCTCCCTTGTGGCTGCCACCCGCTCCTTTCACGACTGGAACAGCAGAGAGTATGGCTGCCGCAGTTTTCTCATAAGTCCCAAGGATCTTCCCGCCCCTTTGGAACATGAGCCTTTCTGTGAGAGGACAAAAAAGGGCATCACAGGGTTTTTCTCCCCTGCGCCGGTTTCCGGCGTATTCTGCTTCCAGATCTATTTCGATCTGGGCTTTCTGTCCAGGGAGGACTGGCCCTTTCTGGCTCTGT
The DNA here is from genome assembly GCF_020736365.1 of Clostridium sp. M62/1. Taxonomy (NCBI): domain Bacteria; kingdom Bacillati; phylum Bacillota; class Clostridia; order Eubacteriales; family Clostridiaceae; genus Clostridium; species Clostridium sp. M62/1. The sequence continues at coordinate 2,757,451 of NZ_CP085988.1, forward strand.
ACCAGCTGCTTCTGACCGAGGTGGACACTCCGTCCCTCTCCTCGATCCGCCAGAAGATCCTGGAGCAGGAGCTCCTCCACGACTGTACCTTTGACGAAGCCTTTCCCGGGCCTGAGGCAGGAAGCAGAAGCCGCCCTCAGCTGGCTGTATTCTGGTACGGCCTTACCGCTGACTTCACACAGAGCCTTCATTTCCTCCTTGAACTGATGGGGCAGGCCTCCTACCAGAACACGGAGCAGATTATCAGTGCCCTTGAAAAATATCTGCCGGATTACGATCTCTCCCAGGGAGAGAATGCCTCCTCTATCTCCTACGCTCTGGCTGAGAGCGCCATCCGCACGGATGCCCGCTTCAGGGCTGCCACAAACGGCCAGGAAATCTACTATTTTCTCAAGGACACCCTGCAGAGGCTTAAAAGTGAGCCAGAGTACGGCAGGGAGCTGGCCAGACGGCTCTTCCAGACGGCACAGGCCATTCTCACAAAAAACAGGATGCTTTTCGTGGCCGCTGCCCCGGCAGATACGCTTCCCCAGCTTAAAAAAGCTGCCTTCGACTGCCTTGGCTCCCTGCCGGATTGTCCGAGGCAGGCAGACGGCGTCTCCGGTGTCTCTTCTTTCCGCCAGCCCCTTCCTGAGAGCAGCGGACAGGAATCGTCTCCGGCCGACCTCCTTCCTGCCCCTGTTATGCGCTCGGCTGTGTCTTTGGACACTCCCTCACAGGAGATCCGGCTGATGGGCGATTTTGCCGGAAGGGACGATTTCAAGGGCAGATATCTGCCCTTCCTCATCGCCCTCTCGGACCGCATTTTAAAGCCGTCTCTCCGCTACCGGGGAGGCGCCTACGACTGCGGCGCTGACTTCTCCCTGCCTAACGGGTACTTTTCTCTCTGGTGCACTGCCGATCCGGGCCTTGAGGAGACAGTCCGCATCTTCAGGCAGGCGGGAACGGCCCTCAGGTCCCTCACCCTTACCGAGGAAGAGCTGGACGGCTATGTTTTAAGCGCCTTTTCTCAGGCTCAGCCTCTATCAGGGCCGTTAAATACCCGCATGAGGCTGATGCGCAGGAAGGCCGCTGGGATCTGCACAGAGACTGTCGATGCCCTGATAAGGGATATTCCAAACGCCTCCCTCGAGTGCCAGGCTGAGGCGGCGGATCTGATCCAGGAGCTGATCGAAAAAGGTTCCCTGGCTGTCGCCGGGAGCCGTCAGGCAGTGGAAAGAGCCGCCCGCCTCTTTGAGCGGACGGAACACCTGCACTCCTGAGTCAGGGTCCAGACGGACTCTTTATCTGAAAAAATCTTAATCCGGCAGGCCGTTTCATTAACAGATAAAACCAGATTGACAAAACCCCCGTGAAGGCCGCTTCTGCGCCCTTCACGGGGGTCTACTATTCCTGTTCCCATTGGAGAACTCTGATGATCTTTTCTGCAGCTTTCCTGCACGTTTCCGTAACTTTGGGCAGCTGCTGCCCTGGCTTTATCCTACCTGAAAAATTCGTGGCTTCCATGCTGTGTCACGTAGGTCAGATGGCCGTCAAACCAGTTTACATTGGATGACGCGGAGCGGTTTCTGTTCATAAAGTACAGTGCTCCGCCGGAATAGTCCTCACCGGCCAGAGCCCGGTCCACACAGTCCCTGGTCTGCTCCGTAACCCTGCATGTATTGATTGTGCCGTTTGATACAGGTGAAAACTGGGATCTCTGATAAACCACATCCGTGATATTGTCGGGGAATTTACTGCTCTTTACCCTGTTGATAATCACGTTTGCCACAAGGATTTTTCCCTTGTCATCGCAGATACCCGCCTCTGCCTGTACAATGCGGAGAAGTACCTCGTAATCTGCATCTGTGTAAGAGATCACGGCGTTCTCACGCTTTCTCTGCTTTTCCTTCTCTTCTGCTTCCTTCTGTGCCTGCTGCGCCTGCATCAGAACTTCTTTCTCAATCACTTCCACTTCCAGGGCGCTCTGGGCAATCTCATCCTGTATATTTCTTTCCAGCAGACTTCCTAAAAGATGCTGGCCCTGTTCATTTGAAGCGGCAAGCTGGAACTCCATACGGGTTCCCGTTCCATTTCCATCTTCTTCTGACGGCAGCTCATCAGTCATTTCATAAGCTTCCTCACTGTCCCCGTACAGGGATACGGCTGCACTCTTGCCTGCTCCCGAAAAATCCCCGGAGTTGAACATCACCACTGTCACCACCGCAGCACCTGTTGTAAACACGGCCGCAGTCCGGTACATTTTCTTTGTCATATTGACAGCCAGTGATTTCACAAATTGGTAGACCGTCTGAAGAAATGAGTAAATGTCTGGCATACACACTCCTCTTTCTTTCTGTTTTTGGCAGACAGAGCTATGCGCCCCTCTCCTGCCCGTTTCCAGTGACGGGCCTAATTATATGGGAGCGGTGTAATAAATGTCAATAAGTTTTTTACATTTTTGTGACATATGACATTGTGATTTAATGATTTTTTAATATTTTCGTCAATATAGCAGAAAAATAACCATTATTTTTGTATGTTTTTTATAGGGTTTTTCGATGGAGTCTGTCCCGAGTTATTACATTTTTATTAATTTCTTCCATGTAAAAATCTTGTCGTTTCCGGGAGTCTGTTTTTTATGTAAACCTATCTGCTGTCTGAAAAACACCTGGGCACCTCTCTCATAAGCTCCCAGGCGATGTTTTTCTCTCCTCAGTTCTGCCTCTGCTCCCTGCCCTACTCCCTTACCAGCGGAGCAAATGCAGCCTCTGTATAAGCTGCAAGCTGTTCCGGATCTATGAGAATCTGCACGCCTCTCATACCTGCACTCACTGCAATTTTATCAAAAAGAACTGCTGTTTCTTCTATATAAGTAGGAAACTTCTTTTTCATTCCGATAGGCGAACAGCCGCCGCGGATATACCCGGTCAGGGGAAGCAGCTCCTTCATGTGAATCATCTCCACCTTCTTATCCCCAGCCGCCTTGGCAACCTTCTTTAAATCCAGCTCCTCGTCCACGGGTATACAGCAGACCAGATATCCCGTCTTCTCCCCTCTCAGCACCAGGGTTTTAAACATAGAATCGTGATCCACCCCCATCATGTCAGCCGCATGGCTTCCGGAGAGATCATTTTCATCTACCTCGTACTCTCCTGCCTCATACTCGATTCCCGCTGCGTCCAGAAGCCGCATTACATTTGTCCTGGTCATACTCTGTCATTCCTCCTGTGCTTTTGCCGTTCTCTTTTCCAGACCTGTTTTCCTATTTTTTCTTCATCCCTCTGCAGATTCTCACTTCCCTACTTCTGGTACAGATACAGCCACGGCGTATTGACCGGAAGACGGCCAAATTCCTCCCTGTCATACTGCCTGACCTCTTTTCCCTTTCGGACACGGAGGAGGCGGTCGGCCAGAGCCATAGAATCGGCCAGATTGACTGCCAGAATCACCACGGCTATGCCTTTCTCCAAAAGCTCCTCCAAAAGCCTGTATATGTGGATGCGCTGCGATACCCCTGCGCCTTTAAAGGGCTGGACGCAGAATACCACATCCGGGTTCTGCAGAAGAATTCTCGTGTAAATTAAATCATATTTCTGGCCTTCCGTCAATTCATCCACAGGAATGTCGAAGACTTCCCTGCCCAGGCGGTCTGCCAACTCCATCCGCAGGCTCTTTTTTACTCCTCCTCCCAGCCAGACTCCAGGCAGCCTGTGATCCAGGTTAAAGCACAGGTTATCCAGATAATTCATGTTGGAAAACAGCATGGTTCTGGCCGGAAGCTCCTGTATCACGGCAAGCCGCCTGTCCCTGCCGTACTGAAGTGGGCTTCCTCCTATCTCCACAGTTCCTTTCTCCGGCCGCTTTTCCCCTGACAGCACAGACAGAAGCCCCGGAATCACCTGATTGTCCAGATCCTGAAGGACCAGGCACTCTCCGGGGGATACGAAAAAATCAAGGGGCCCCATCTCCCTGTATTTCAGCCCCTTTAGCCGGAGGGCGGCCCGCCTCTCTGTCTGGCTGTCCGGTTTTCTTGCCATCTGTTCCTTCACCATCCGCTCAAACTCCTCCGTACAGTTCAGCAGGAAAAGTTCCGGAACCGTATCAAAGCTGTGAAAGATTTTCGTGATCTGCCCGTTCATCATCAGAGCTGTCCGGCCGCAGATCTGCCTTACCTCCTCAAAATGGGGCGCCACATAGAGAAAGGAAATCCCCTTTCCTGCATAATACCGTAGAATTCCCCTGAGCTTTTCCAGCTCTGCGTCGCTGATAAAGGTGCTGACATCGAAGAGGATAATCAGCCGGTGCCCGGCCACCACCCCCTTTAACAGCTCTACCACAAACCGCTCAAACACCGACAGACTCTCCACATAGGCATCTGCCGAAATTTCCATCTGGATATCTGCGAGAAAGGGCTCCAGCTGCTCCCTGAGGATCCGTGGTTTAATCAGGCGTTTTTTAAAGCCGGGACGCAGGACAAATATGTTGTCAGCTACAGTGAGTTTCTCTGCCAGACTGCTCCTGTTCTGAATCAGAGTGATGCGGTTCGGCTTCTGGGCACAGCCTCTCCACTGATTCACCAGACGCCCGTTATAATAGATATATCCGTAATGGATAGGCGTGTTCTGCCTCAGCAGATTCAATAGTGGATAGAGACCATGGTTGTCCACCGGCACCAGCCCCATGATTTCTCCCTCCCACACAGTCAGACTGAAATTTTTAAGCTGGGTATCCCCGTCCTCCCTCAATGTCACACGTTCCATCCGCAAAATCTCTTTTTTCATTTCAGCGCCTCTCTGTTCTTGATTTCCCTGTCGCTGGTGATGGCAGGCAGGGAGATCTCCACATCGGTCCCCACCCCCGGCATGGAGAATACATGGAGCCCATACTCCTCCCCAAAGAGCAGATGAATCCTGTTATTGACATTGACCAGGGCGATTCCTCCCTTTGACGCTTCGCCGGAAGCTACCTCCTTCCCGCTCTTCTCCAGCCGCTCGTTCATACGGGCCAGAGCCTTTTCGTCCATTCCCACCCCGTCATCGGAGATGGTAATTAACAGCCTCGTTCCGCTGCGCTCCAGACGTATGGTGAGCTTTCCGCTTCCCAGCTTCAGCTCCGTCCCGTGGATAATGCTGTTTTCGAGAATAGGCTGCATGGTCAGCTTGGGCAGGCGGCAGCGGTAAATTTCGTCTCTGTCGTCCGGGTCACAGATCACAGAAAGGCTCAGCCTGGGCCCAAACCGGTACTGCTGAATCCGGAAATACGTTTCACAGTTCTGAAGCTCTTCCTCCACGGAAACGAGATTCTCCACCTTACTGATCGTATAGCGGAAGAAGGCAGCCAGAGCCTCCGTCATGTCAGCCACACTGGCCAGCCCTGAGATCAGGGCCTCGCTGCGGATGCTCTCCAGCGTATTGTAGAGAAAATGGGGATTGATCTGGTTCTGCAGGGCCAGATACTGGGCCTGTCTTTTATTCAGCTTTAAGAGCTTTGCCGAGTCCAGCATCTCTCCCAGCCGCTCCACCAGCATAGCCTCCGCATGAGTCATGCCAGCCCCCTGCAGCTCTGAGAGCTCTGTTATATATCCGTCCAGAAACAGGCGCATGGTCTTTTCCATGCGCCTGTACGGCCTGATCACCCATATATAATTGATCCAGCCGAAGGCGGCCAGCACTGCAAAACCGGCCGTCCACAGCCAGACTGGCCTTCCCTCAGACAGCCCGCTGAGAAATGATACTGCGAGAATCAGGGCAGACAGGAGAAACAGAGCCGCAGTGACAGCCTGCATCCGGCAGAACAGATATACATTTCCCTTTTTATCCATACTGGCCTCCTGACATATCTCTTTTCTAACCGTACATCTTCCGGTATTCAGCCGGATTCAGCCCTGTCGCCCGGTGGAACGTGTGGGTGAAATGTTTCCGGTCGCTGTAGCCCACTCTCTCGCAGATCTCAGAAACCGGAAGGTTCGTTTCCCTCAGAAGTGTTTTGGCCTCCTCCATCCTTACCCTGGTCAGATACTTGGCAAACCCCTCTCCTGTTTCCTTCTTGAACAGAGAGCTGAAGTAGCTGGCGCTGAAGCCTGCCGCCTCACAGACCTCCTCCAGTGTAATGGGATCCTGAAAGTGCTGCATCACATACTGCTTGGCCATCCGGATCGGGCGGCTGGCCTCATTCTGCCGCTCTCCCTCAGCCACCATGAGAAGCTCCTCCTGTCTGCGGGACAGCAGCGCAAACAGCTCTCTGCTGTCTGCACACTGACATAAATCCAGGTCAAATTCCCGCTGGGCCTTCTGCGCATCCCCGTGAACCATCCGGGCAATAAACAGCCGGCCTGCGGAAAGCACCAGACCAAAAATCTCCCTTCCGCAGACTCCCTCCTGGGTCAGAACCCTCTCCTGCATGGTCTCTACCGCTTCTGCCGCTTCCCTGACATTCAGTGTTTCTATGGCATGTTCCATATCCCTGGCATAGCGGTCCAGGATCTCCTGGACCGGGAGCCCGGAAGATCTCGGAACATGCTCAAACAGCCGGCCCGGCCCTTCTATCAGCCGTTCCGCCAGAGCGTCCTGGGCTTCCTTCAGGGAGGAAGACAGGTGTCCGGCCTCCCCTGTCCAGTCTCCCAGAGCGGCTGAAAAACGCACAGGGCCAAACATCCCGTTTCCTGCCTCAAGCTGTCCCAGGCAGAAGCGGAATGCCTTTCTCACCTGTTCTCTTTTGTCGGAGCCGCAGCTTAACAAACCATATCCCGTATAGCCTTTGAAGCAAAAAATCACATCGCTGCAAAGCCCTTTAAGCCCTGCATTCAGAATCTCCTGAACCTTTTCCCTGACAACCTCAGCAGAAGTTCCAAAGGCGCCTGCCCGGCAGTCCAGCTTCACCAGAAACGCCTGCCCTTCAGAAAAGTCGAAATAGTAGGTTTCCTTTAAAATCTGATTCGTAAGGACAGGAGGCTGGGCGGACATCAGATCGTCAATGAGGCTGTTTCTCAGCCTCTTCAGGTCATTCTGGCTCTTTTTGTACCTGGCCTCCCCAACCTCCCGCCCGGCAGTCCTCTCCTCACACCGCTCCTTCATCTTTCGGAGGGTTTCCATCAGCTCGTCCTTCTTGATAGGCTTTAGCAGATAATTTCCGACCCCATATCGGATCGCTGTCTGAGCATACTCAAAATGAGCATATCCGCTGATGATCACAATCTCCAGCTCCGGGCGAAGCTCCTTCGCCCGCCTGATAAGCTCCAGGCCGTCGCAGCCCGGCATCCTGATGTCGGTGATCAGGATATCCGGCCTCTCCCTCTCTATAAGCTCCAGGGCCTCAAGTCCGTTCTCCGCAAGCCCTGCCACCTCCATGTCAAGGGCTTCCCAGTCGCCGAGAGCCTGAACCAGCCGGCAGATCAGCCTTTCATCATCAGCAATGATCACTTTCAGCATTGTCACACTCCCCCTTCGGCGGGATAGCTCTCTCCACCTCATCCTCGGAAGGAATGCTCGGGATTCCTCCCGGTCTTTCTGTGGAGAGGCTGGCAGCCGTACATGCGAAGGCGCCGATCCGGTAAAGCTCCTCCTCACTCAGCTCCTCCGGTCTCTTTCCTGTCCTTAAAAGCCGGCTCACCGCGCTTCCCCCGAATATGTCTCCTGCCCCTGTGGTGTCTATCGGCCTTACCTTCGGGCATGAGGCGCCGGCAGAGGCATGTCCGTTTGACAGATAGCAGCCCTTCGGCCCCAGTGTAACCATGGCAAGCTTTACCCCGTACTCAGAAATCAGCCTTCCCGCCGCCTCCTCAGGGCTTATCTCTCCCCACAGAAACTGCGTTTCCTCATCGCTGATCTTCACCACATCCGCCCTGGAAAGTCCCCAGAGGATCTCCTGCCGCGCCGCCTCCTTCGTTTTCCACAGAGGAAGGCGAAGGTTCGGATCAAAGGTGATCATCTTTCCCCTCTCTTTTGCATAGTCGACTGCCTTTCTGGTGGCCGTCCTGACCGGATCATCCGTCAGGCTCAGAGTTCCGAAGTGAAACACGCGGCTCTCGTCGATCAGGCCAAGATCCACCTCCTCAAAGCGAAGGCAGGTGTCGGCTCCCGGCTTTCTCGCAAAGCTGAAGGAGCGCTCCCCGCCCTCGGAGAAGGTGACGAAGGCGAGCGTTGTAAACACGTCCCTGTCCAGGATAATTCCCCTTGTCTGGATTCCCGCTTTCTTAAGAGTTCCGATCAGAAGACGGCCGAAGGCATCGTCGCCCACCTTTCCCACAAAGGCAGTTCTGGCGCCGTAGCGGTTCAGGGCAGCCAGGAAATTGCCCGGCGCCCCGCCCGGGTTGGCCTTCATAGAAGGGTATCCCCCCTCATCGGCTCCTGCAGAGGCAAAATCAATTAAAAGCTCCCCAAGCGCTGTCACATCATACATAGCTGTTTCTCCTCTCCTATTTATCATCCTTCCGGGCAGACCGCGAAGCGCCTGCGATAAAGCAGAGGCTACCTGGCCTTCGGATATTCATTGCAGAGCAGACGGTACGGCGGCTCGTCCTCCTCGATGGCCGGGAAACGGCCTACCTTTTCGTAGAATCGGTTGTCCGTATTGTCGTCATTGCACTGGCTCACCTCTCCTAACAGCACAGGCCCGCTTCCCTTCTCCACCTCGAAATCATGGTAGAGATAAGGATAAATCGTAATGCTCTCCCCAGGAGTCAGGCGCACCTGAGTTCCCGCCGGAACCACCATCTCCCGGCCGTCTACGTGGACGTGAACCTCCCTCTCCCGATCCAGATCCTCATCCTCTGTGGAATTGTATACACGGATCAGCACATTTCCGCCTCCCCGGTTGATGATATCCTCCATCTTGGACCAGTGAAAATGCATGGGGGAATACTGTCCTTCTTTAATGTAGAGGAGCTTCTCTGCATACGTCTTTGTATACTTGTCTCTCATTCCCAGGTTTCCGTTTCTGATCGTGATCAGCGAGAAGCCTACCTCATCAAATTTTCCCAGGCCATAATCGGTAATATCCCAGCCCAGCATATTGTCACGGATCTCGTCGTACTCATGCCCCTTCTCCTTCCACTCCTCCGGGGTAAAGCTGCAGAACGGCGGGATGGCAAACCGGTACTCCCTGATCATAGCCTCCATCTCCCTTAATGCCGCATTGATTTCACTTCTCTTCATAATAACCTGCCTCCTTTACTTTTCCTGCCTTTGCGCTTTTCTTTCTTATCTTCTTTCTCAGTCTTCTCTCTTATCTTTTTTACTTTTTATGCTTCTTCCTGATACCTGTTTTTCTTCTTTTCTCTGAGTCCGTTGAGGGCGGCTGACAGAGCCCCATAGTCTCCCAGCTCCTCCCCAAGCCCTGCGGGCACAACCCGGCAGGAGGCCAGACTCAGAGGCAGAGCCTCTCTTTTCAGGACTTCCTCCATGGGCGTTCTCAGCCGCTTTTCCTGGCGGAGGAATATGCTTCCTATCACAATCAGCTCCGGATTCAGAATATCCACCAGCATAGAAAGCCCAAGTCCCAGCATCCTGCCCGTCCTTCTGAATATTTCCAGAGCCAGCTCATCCCCCTGATCCGCAGCCTCTGCGATTCCTGCTGCAGTGGAAAAAAGCTCTCTCTTCTCCTCCAGTCCTCTTTCTTCTGCCAGGGCCCGTCCCATTCTGCCGATTCCGCCTCCGCTGCAGAATCCCTCAAAGGAGCCGGCCTTTCCAAAGCCCACCGGGCCGGTTTGGGAAAGCCTGATATGTCCTGCCTCTCCTGCCATATCGCAGGCGCCCCGGTAAAGATGTCCGTCCAGAATCAGTCCGGCACCAAGCCCTGTGCCGAAGGTCAGAAACACCATATTCCTCGTTCCTTTTCCCGCTCCCCACAGCCATTCGGCCAAGGCGCAGGCATTGGCGTCATTTTCCAGAAAAGCCGGCACGCCGAAGGCCTTCTCAAAGGGTGTGAGAATGTCAATGCCGTCCCATCCCGGAAGATTCGGCGGAGAGAGTATGAGCCCCCGTTCCGAACTGAGAGGCCCGCCGCAGCTCACGCCCACAGCCGAAAGCCTGTTCTGAGGGGCAGATGAGAGGAGCCTGCCAAGAGAATCCTTCATCCGCTCCACAGCCTCTCTAGGCGTCCCGGGAGTGGGAAATTTTTCCCTGCACAGAAGCTCCACCTGCCCTCCCTGTGCCCTTCCCAGGCTTACAGAACACTTCGTTCCTCCAATATCAATTCCTGCCAGATATTCCATTTTCTCTCCTCCCGGGCACCGCGATTCCATTTTTCTCCTGCTATCTTACCATGCCGGAAAGGATATTGCAATTTCCTTTCACCGCTTACTGCACAGAGAAAAGGGGATGGCCAAAAGCTCCCTGCCCTTTGCTCCATCCCCTTTTGGAACCGCCTTCTGCGGCCCGCTATCTGCCCTGGTTCGGGCTGTCATTTTTCAGTTCATTTCCAGATCCAGACTGCCTTCGCGGCCTTTCCATTATTCCTTCTTGAGAACTGATACACCTGTGTCTGTTGTAGCTCCGCCCAGGTCCTCTCCTTCCAGAGCCTGTACGCATGCCTTAACACCCTCATAGCCCATTACATCCGGGTTCTGAGCCATGGTGCACAGAAGATATCCGTCGTCGATTAAGCCAAGGATTGCATCAGACTTATCAAAGCCGACACCGATAATCTCGCTGTTTCCGGAAGCCTTGATTGCATTTCCGGCACCTGTTGTGGAGCCCTCATTGCATCCGAAGATTCCTACAACGCCCTGTGTAATGTAGTTCTCGGCAATGCTCTGGGATTTTGCTGCATCTCCCTCGCCGTACTGTGTTTCAAGAATCTCATAGTCTGTTCCCTCAAATGCAGAGCGGAAGCCTTCCTCACGCATAACGGTGGAATCGGTAGCTGCGTTTACATTGATGATTCCAATAGAGCCGGAGGTAACGCCTGCTGCCTCGAGAGCCTTGATCATCTCCTCGCCGGCTGTCTTGCCTGCTGCCTTGTTGTCTGTGGAGAAGGTTGCCTCTGCCTCTACATTGGCCGGAGAGTCAACATACACAATCTTCACACCTGCAGCTGCAGCCTCATTTAAAGCGGAGGAGATAGCATCCGGGCCGTTAGCTGCCACCATAATTGCCTCATATCCGCCTGCTACCGCGTTGTTTACGCACTCGATCTGCTGCGCGTCATCCTTTGTGTTCGGGGACATGAAGGTTACGGAAACGCCGAGCTCCTCAGCCGCCTTCTGAGCTCCCTCATTTAAGGTAACCCAGTGCTGGTCAATGGAGTCCATGGTAATCAGGGCGATCTTCCACTCCTTGCTTGCCTTCACATCTGCACCGGCCTCAGCCCCTGCTTCGGCTGCCTCTGTGGTCTCCTCTGCTGCAGTGGTCTCAGCCTCTGTTTCCGCTGCCTTTGTTGTCTCAGCCTGCGTTCCTGCGGCCTCCTGTGTTCCTGAGCTGCATCCTGCCAGAGAAACTGCTGCCAGACATGCGGTGCACAGAGCTGCTGCCAACCTCATTTTTTTCATGTTTTTTTCCTCCTGTTTTTCTTTTTTTTCTATCCATCAGCGCCTTGCGGCGTCAATGATATTCGTCTTACAGATTTTGCGCTTTCCTGTTCGTGTATCTGTTTTCCGCTATTTCTCCTGAACGGAAGATGTATGTCTCTTCTTAAACAGACCTTTTCTGAACACTACGTCGAGAAGCACTGCGAACACTACGATAACGCCGATTACCAGTCTCTGGATTCCCACCTGCACGCCGATCATGTTGAGGCCGTTCTCAAGAGTCTGCCATACAGCCGCTCCTGCCAGGGTTCCCAGAAGGATACCTGTACCGCCAAGAGGTGAAATTCCGCCGATTACGCCTGCCGCTACCGCGTACATCTCATACATGTTTCCTGCTTCCATATTTCCCATGTTGGCCTGTCCGCAGAGGATTAAGCCTACCACGAAGGAACAGAAGGCGCTGACGATGTAGGTCTTTGTCACTGTTGACACTACGCTGACGCCTGAGAGCTTTGCTGCCTCCACGTTAGAGCCGATCGCATAAATATGACGGCCGGTTCTCGTCTTGGAGAGCAGGAAAAAGAATATTACAAACAGAATAATGGCAATCCAGAAGGTGTTGTAGACACCGGCTGTCTTTCCGTAGTAGAACAGATTCTGAAATCCGTCTGCCGCCTCCTTGCCGATTCCGGAGCTGATAGCGTCTGTATTCCTGTTTCCGTTTACCATGTAGGCCACGCCTCTGGCCACGAACATGGTTCCCAGTGTTGCGATAAACGGGGGAAGCTGGCATTTTCCAACCAGAATTCCGTTGATCACGCCGATTGCCAGACAGCAGCATAACGTAATCATAATCGCCACCGCCGGGGTAATGCCGTGGGTCATAAGCGTCGCCGAGATCATGGCGCTCATTCCCACCACAGAACCGATGGAAAGGTCAATGTTTCCTGTAATAAGCACATAGCTCTGTCCGATACCGATAATCAGGTATTTGGACATGGAGCGCAGAAGGTTCATCACATTCTGGCCCGAAAAGACGGTGGGGTTAATCATACCGAAGGCGATATAGATGACAATCAGACCTACAAACGCCGTCATGGCTCCCCTCATTCCGCGTATATTCAAAAATCGTTTTAATGGATCCTGCTTTTTGCTGTTCATGTTCATCCTCCCCTTACTTTGCTCCGGCCTCCAGCTTATTCTCAAACTGGGTTGCCAGAGTCAGGATGCCGCTCTGAGTCGCCTCCTCTGCGCTCATCTCCCCAGTGATGCGTCCGTCGCACATGACAATGATCCGATCCGCGATTCCCATGACCTCCGGCATCTCAGAGGACACAAACATGACGGCAATCCCCTGTTTTTTCAGATCGTTCATCAGATTATAAATCTCTACCTTGGCGGCCACGTCGATTCCTCTCGTAGGCTCGTCAAAGATCACGACTCTGGAGTTTCTGGCCAGCCATTTTCCCACAACTACCTTCTGCTGGTTGCCGCCGGAGAGGTTGCCTGTGTTTACCTCCACACTGGGTGTCTTGACCTTCAGGTTCTCCACCACCCGGTCACACATCTCCAGCTCCTTCTGGCTGTTAATGACTCCGAATTTATTACAGAGCAGATCCAGATTCGGAAGGGCAATATTGTGGCGGATGCTGAGCTTGGTGCACAGCCCATCCTTCTTTCTGTCCTCCGGCGCAAGTACGATTCCTGCCCGAATCGCATCCTCCGGCTTCCGTATGGTCACCGGCTTTCCGTCGAGAATAATTTCCCCGCCCTCCTTCGGATCCACGCCGAAGATCGCTCTCGTAGTCTCTGTCCGTCCAGCTCCCATCAGCCCTGCAAAGCCCACAATCTCCCCCTCATAGAGGGAAAAGTTTACATTCCGGACCATGTGCCCCGCGTTCAGGTTTCTTACCTCCAGGACCTTCTTTCCCTTCTTGCAGGACACACGCGGGAATTTTTCCTTGATCTCACGGCCCACCATGTTCGCAATAATCTCATCCAGCGTCGTGTCCCTGAAATTCATGGATGTGATGAACTGTCCGTCCCTCATAATCATAACCCGGTCTACGATGTGGGACAGCTCCTCCAGCCTGTGAGATATGTAAACGATGCCGCAGCCTTTCGCCTTCAGATCCCTGATAATTCGGAACAGATCCTCAATCTCCCTGGCTGTCAGGGCCGATGTGGGCTCATCCATAATCAGGATTCTCGCGTGGGTGGACAGAGCCTTCGCAATCTCCACCATCTGCTGCTTGGACACAGGAAGCTCTCCGACCACCTGTCCCGGATCCATGTCAATTTTAAGCTCCTCCAGGATCCTGGCAGCTTCCTCCTCCATCTGCGCGTTTGAGAGGACGCCTGCCTTTACCTTTTCCCGTCCGAGGAACATGTTTTCCGCCACCGACAGATGGCGGCACATATTCAGCTCCTGGTGGATAATGGCGACACCGATCTCCTGGGCCTGCCTGGGAGTCAGATCTCCGTACTCCTTCCCGAAAATTTCAAGGCTCCCCTCGTCCCTGGTATAGACGCCGCTGAGAATCTTCATGAGGGTACTCTTCCCTGCTCCATTCTCACCTAAAAGGGCCATCACCTCACCGGAGCGAAGCTCAAACTGCACATGGTCAAGGGCCTTGACACCCGGGAAATTCTTGCTGATATTTTTCATGGAAACAATTGTTTCACCCATCTGTACCACCTGTTTTCCCTTCCCTTTTGTTTCAGTTATCTTTTCCAATATGTTTTTATTATACCAAAAGGTTTTTGTGCAATTAAGGGGTGTAATCTTTTTATTGTAGGGGATTTTTTATTGAATTTGTATTTATAATATATTTTTCGCTTTATTTATTTGTGTATTTTTGATATGGATGTATGATTCAGACAGTTCGAACTGTTCTTATGCTTTGATGCCGTTGGCAGTCTGCCGGCCTTACGGCCCTCCGGCCAGGCGGAGTGATGGAAAAGCACACCACTTTCCGCCTTTGGCCGCGGCGGGTCTTCTTTCCTGTGTTAACAGAATACGGCAGGTTTTATACTTCCGGAAGCTGGCTTTTGGCTCTTTTAGCTCCTCTCTTCTCCATCCTGAAATACAGCCAGCCGCCCAGAACCACAGACAGAAATTCGGTGACCGGCACTGCCAGCCACACACCGGTCAGTCCTCCGGCCTCCGCCATAAAAAACGCCATGGGGATGAGCAGCACAAGGCCTCTCAGAAGAGAAATCACCTGGGCCGGCACCGCCTGTTCCACTGCGGAAAAATAGGTGGTGAGCACAATGTTGAGTCCCACGAAAGGCACAGATATAAAATACAGTTTCAGTCCGATAACCGCTATCTGACCCATCCTTACACTATTTTCACTGTTAAAAATGCCGACGATGGGCTCTGCAAGGCCAAAAAGCCCTCCATAGATCAGAACGGACAGAGCTAATACAACTGCGGCTGCCCAGCGCAGAAGCTGCACTTCCCTCTCTTTTCTTCCGTACCCGTACTCCCTGCTCACCAGAGGCTGGATTCCCTGTCCGACTCCTGAGTATACAGCCACAACTACAAGAGCGATATTCGCAATCACGCCGTAGGCAGCTACCCCGGTGTTTCCCTCCAGCTCCAGAATGATTTTATTAAATACAATCATGACAACTCCTGATGAGAGCTGAGCCAAAAGCGAAGGGAATCCCAGGGAAACATTCATCTTTACCTGTTTTGGCAGGAGGCCTGTTTTCACTGCATGGAAGCCCTTTGACCGTTTCAGCCAGTGCGGCGACATAATGGCAATTCCTATAACGGGGGCGAGGCCTGTGGCCAAAGCTGCCCCGAAAATTCCCATGCCCAGAGGGAACATGAAAACATAATCGAGAATGATATTGGAAAAACTGCCCCCGATAGTGGCTGCCATGGACATTCCCGGATTTTTATCATTTCTCACAAAGCAGAGAAATATGTCATTCATCAAAAAGGCCGGTGAAAAGAGCATGAGGACTTTTAAATACGTATTTGTCATCTCAAGCACAGCCTCGTCCGCCCCCAGCAGGACGGCGAGCCTTTCTGAAAACAGGAGTCCCGAAAGGACAAAAAAGACTGAACAGGCCCCTGCCAGAAAAAGCGTATTCGTGAACATGAGGTTCGCCTCTCTGTCCTCGCCTCTGCTTTTGCATATGGAGAACCTGGTCGCTCCTCCCATGCCGAGCATCAGCCCTGTTCCATGGATCACATCATAAATCGGTATCGCCAGATTAAGCGCAGCGAGGCCATCCGTTCCAAGTCTCTGGGATACAAAAAATGTATCTGCCAGAATATAGCAGGAAATTGCCAGCATTCCTGCTACGCTGAGCGATATATACTCTGCAAACTCTCTGTGGATCTTTCCCATAAATACTGTCTCCTCCATGTTGTTTTTGCCTGATAAAAACCGGCTGCCGGTTTCCTGCAGAGGGCTGGAAAGGCGCAGGGCGCTTTCCTCTGTCAAAAACCCCTGTCAAAGAAAAAGAGCGCTAAGTTTTGTATCTACTTCGGCCTAACGATACAAAATTTAACGCTCTTACCCGGCGGCAATCAATCTCTATAAAGCTGTGTGTAAGAATAGCAGAAAACCTCAGGTCTGTCAACTAAAATTTAAAGTCTATTTTCCCGCAGAACCGGCAGAGCTTTGGCTCTCCGCTGCCATGTCTCTCTACTTCTGATTAATATAGTTGACCAGCCCTCCGGCTTCAATGATCTTCTGCATAAACGGCGGGAAGGCCTGCCCCTCAAAGCTCTCCCCTGTGGTCTTATCTGTAATCACTCCGCTGTCAAAGTCAATCTCCACCTCATGTCCTGCCTGTATGGAGGCGGCAGCCTCCGGACATTCGATGATGGGAAGGCCGATATTGATGGCATTCCTGTAGAATATCCTGGCGAAGGTCTCTGCAATGACGCAGCTGATGCCTGCGCATTTGATGGCCAGAGGCGCATGCTCCCTGGAGGATCCGCAGCCAAAGTTCTTCTCTGCTACAATAATATCCCCCTTCTGCACCCGGTTCACAAAATCTTTGTCTATATCTTCCATGCAGTGCTTCGCAAGCTCCTCCCCTTTTGTGGCATTTAAGTACCTTGCAGGGATAATTACGTCTGTGTCTACGTTATCTCCATATTTGAATACATGTCCGCACGCCTTCATCTCTTTTCCTCCTAGTCCATAATCTCACAGGGGCTGCTGATCTTTCCTGTCACCGCGCTGGCAGCTGCCACTGCAGGGCTTGCCAGATAAACTTCCGAGTCCACATGGCCCATGCGGCCTACAAAGTTCCTGTTTGTGGTGGAAACGCAGCGCTCCCCGGCCGCCAGGATTCCCATATAGCCGCCCAGGCACGGACCGCAGGTGGGGGTGCTCACAACTGCTCCCGCTTCGATAAAGGTTTCCATGAGTCCTTCCTTAATGCACTGAAGGTAGATAGCCTGTGTAGCGGGGATCACGATGCAGCGGACTCCCTTCTTCACCTTTCTTCCCTTTAAGATCTCCGCGGCAATCCGCATATCTTCCAGCCTTCCGTTGGTGCAGGAGCCGATCACCACCTGATCGATGGCTACATCGCCTGCTTCGTCAATGGTTTTTGTGTTCTCTGGAAGGTGAGGGAAGGCTACAGTCGGCTTGAGGGCAGACAGATCGATGGTATAGACTGCCTCATACTCTGCATCCTCGTCTGCCTCGTGGATCTGAAACTCCCGTTTCGAGTGCTCCTTCATATACTGGACAGCCTTCTCATCCACAGGAAAAATTCCGTTTTTCCCGCCTGCCTCAATAGCCATATTGCAGATAGTGAACCGGTCGTCCATAGACAGATTCCGGATTCCGTCGCCTGTGAATTCCATGGATTTGTAGAGGGCTCCGTCCACTCCGATCATTCCGATAATGTGGAGGATCACGTCTTTTCCGCTCACCCACTTTCCAGGCTTTCCCGTCAGCACAAATTTGATGGCAGACGGGACCTTGAACCAGGCTTTTCCAGTCACCATCCCGGCAGCCATGTCAGTGCTTCCCACTCCTGTGGAAAAAGCTCCGAGGGCTCCGTAGGTGCAGGTGTGGGAGTCTGCCCCGATCACCGCATCTCCGGCTACCACCAGGCCTTTTTCCGGAAGGAGGGCATGCTCAATCCCCATCTCCCCCACGTCAAAGTAGTTGGAGATCTCATGGCGGCAGGCGAAATCACGGCAGCACTTGCAGTTTTCAGCTGACTTTATGTCCTTGTTGGGGATAAAGTGATCCATGACAAGGGCAATCTTGTCCTTATCGAATACGGTCTGGGTGTTCATTTTTTCCATCTCTGCGATAGCTACCGGGGAGGTGATGTCATTTCCGAGAACTAAGTCGAGATCCGCTTCTATTAACTGGCCGGCTTTCACCGACTCAAGGCCGGCATGGGCGGCCAGGATTTTCTGAGTCATAGTCATACCCATGGTTATAATCCTCCTTGGAATGGTTGATGGTCTGCGGCAGCAGTGCCAAGCTCGATTCCGCTTCGCTTCATCTCGCTCGCGGGCTCCCGCCCTATGAAAACAGGCTGGCACAATCCCTCTTATGTGCAAGCACCGGGGGAGGTTTCTGCCTCCGCTCCGCAGTGCCAAGCTCGATTCCGCTTCGCTCCATCTCGCTCGCGGGCTCCCGCCCTATGAAAACAGGCTGGCACAATCCCTCTTATGTGCAAGCACAACGTGGGATTGTGCCAGCCTGTTTTCGCACTGCTCTCTGCTGTCGCGAAAAGTCTATTTACATCTTAGCATAGGGGCTGGTATAATACCAATATATATTATGAATAGGAAATATAAAGTTCAGTTATAGACTTTTTGTTTCCTGTTTTCTTTTGTAATCTTTCAGAGGTGAGTATATGGAACAGCATTTATCGCAGTACAAAATTTTTTACGCCGTCGCTAAGGCAGGTAATATTTCAAAGGCCGCCAAGGAACTGTTTATCAGCCAGCCTGCCATCAGCAAGGCGGTCAGCAAGCTTGAAGAGAGCCTTGGCGTCCCGCTTTTTACGAGAAATTCCAGGGGAGTCCAGCTCACGGTGGAGGGGCAGGTGCTCTTCAGCCATGTGAGCAATGCATTCGATACCTTAAGCCGCGGCGAGAACGAACTTCGCCGGATCAAGGATTTCAATATCGGCCAGATTAAAATCGGGGTCAGCAATACGCTCTGCAAGTATGTGCTTCTCCCCTATCTCAAGGGCTTTGTAGAGAAGAATCCACACATCAAAGTGACGATTGACGGACAGTCTACTGCCAAAACCGTTTCCAAGCTGGAACAGCAGCAGCTTGATATTGGTCTGGTGGCGGAGCCAAAGACCAAAAGGAATCTGAAGTTTATCCCACTGATGCAGATTGAAGACGGATTTGTCTGTACAAAGAGTTACCTGGAAAATCTGTATCTCAGAGAGGGGCGTGAGGCAGATCTCTTCTCGACAGGCACCATCATGCTGTTAGACCGCAGCAACATGACAAGGACCCACATCGACGCCTGGTTTACAGAAAACGACATTGAGCCGAAACAGGTGCTGGAGGCCACTACTATGGATATGCTGATCGAGTTTGCGAAGATCGGCCTTGGCATCGGCTGTGTGATCAAGGATTTCGTCAGAAAAGAGCTGGAAGAGGGAAGCCTTATAGAAATTCCCCTGTCGGCTCCCATACGCAGGAGAACCATTGGCTTCGCCTACAATCCGTCCTATGCCACAAAAACCACCAGCCAGTTTGTCAGGTTCTGTCTGCCGGAAAAAGAAAACGGCCAGTTTTCTCTTCTCTGAAAACAGCGGATGCGCCATCACCCCCTGGGGCAATGACGCATCCTCCGTTTCATAATCTTGAGGTATAGTAAATGTTCTTGCAAGCAATAAAATAATAAAAATAATAAAGCATCAATGACCATCCGGAATGCTGGGACGGGCGTTTAAAGCCTTAGTTGTCCAGCAGCTTGCTGCTGTTGTTCCAGCTGTAGAGCTTTCTTAACTCCTCACCGGTCTTCTCCAGCTGATGAGCTGCCTCTCTCTTTCTCATGGCATTGAAATGCGGGCAGCCAACCTGGTTCTCAAGAAGCCAGTTCTTTGCGAAGGTTCCGTCCTGGATGTCGGACAGGATCTGCTTCATGGCCTTCTTTGTCTCGTCAGTCACAATCTTCGGCCCTGTAATGTAGTCGCCGAATTCTGCTGTATTGGAAATGGAATATCTCATTCCTGCAAATCCGCTCTCGTAGATTAAGTCTACAATCAGCTTCATCTCGTGGATACACTCAAAGTATGCGCTCTCAGGCTCATAGCCAGCCTCAACGAGAGTTTCAAATCCGGCCTTCATCAGGGCTGTCACACCGCCGCAGAGAACTGCCTGCTCACCGAACAGGTCTGTCTCTGTCTCCTCGCGGAAGGTAGTCTGAAGAACGCCTGCCCTTGCGCCGCCGATTGCCAGGGAGTAGGCTAAAGCCAGGTCATGAGCCTTGCCTGTGTAGTCCTGGGCAACTGCGATTAAGCAGGGAACGCCTCTTCCGATCTGGTACTCGCTTCTCACTGTATGGCCAGGTCCCTTCGGCGCGATCATGGTCACATCCACATTCTTCGGCGGAACAATCTGTCCGAAGTGGATGGCAAATCCATGCGCGAACATCAGCATATCACCTTCTTTAAGGTTTGGCTCGATGGACTCCTTGTACATCTTCGCCTGCTTCTCATCGTTGATTAAAACCATGATAATGTCGGCGCGCTTTGCCGCTTCTGCTGCCGTATATACTTCAAATCCTGCGGCCTCTGCCTTGGCCCAGGATTTGCTTCCCTCATAGAGGCCGATAATTACGTGGCATCCGGATTCCTTTGCATTTAACGCATGGGCATGTCCCTGGCTGCCATAGCCGATGACTGCGATGGTCTTTCCCTCTAATAATGATAAGTTGCAGTCCTCCTGATAATAAATCTTTGCCATTTTCTTTTCCTCCTTAGGATGCAAAAAATATGTGATAAAAAGCGGATCGCCGACGACTCTCTGTCCGCCTCTGGCAATGGCTTTACTCAGCATGTCATGTCAGTTTTTAGGGGAGGTATCTGACGTCCTCCGTTCCTCTTGAAAGTCCGGTCACGCCGGTCCTTGCAAGCTCCAGAATCTCGTAATCCTCCAGAAGATTAATCATAGCGTCCAGCTTTGACTGATCACCTGTCAGCATTACGGTTACTGACTCCTTCCCCACATCCACAATGGACGCACGGAAAATCTCTGCGATGGCATTGATAGCCATACGCTCGCTGGCATTGGCCCTCACCTTCACAAGGATCAGCTCCCTGTATACGGAGCGGCCCGCCCGAAGCTCCTTGATGTCGTAAACATCCTCCAGCTTTCTGAGCTGCTTTTCAATCTGCTCCAGAATTTCCTGATCTCCCTGGGAAACCACTGTCATCCTGGAATATTTGGGATCTGCCGTCTCTCCAACGGTCAGACTCTCAATGTTGTAACCGCGGCGGCTGAACAGCCCGGCCACACGGCTCAGTACACCTGCTGTATTGTCCACCAGCAGGGATAATACGATTCTGCTCATGCCATTACCTGCCTTTATTGGGAAAGTCCGTTTGGTTATCAACAATCATAACAACCAAACGGACTTTTGTCAATTAATTAAAAGGAATAGGAACTATTACCTGAAGATATATAAGAGGGGACATACACTTGGCCTTGCGTATCAGTTTTCACAGGTTCCTCCTAAATCATTCCATACTTGAAAGCCATCTTCATCTCGCTTCCCACGCTGATCAGCGACGTATCTTCCGGTATCTCATCCCGGTGATACCAGCCGGCCTCCGACAGCTCATCCTCCTGCAGCCTTATCCTGTCGTCTCCGTCCAGCTCTGCGAAAAATCCGATCATCTCCGTGTCGGTAAAGGCCCAGGGCTGGCTCTTGTAATAGCGGATATTTTTTACCTTGAGTCCAACCTCCTCCATCACCTCCCGCCGGACCGTTTCCTCAAAGGTTTCCCCGATCTCCACAAATCCGGCAATCAGGGCATATCCGCGGTAGGCGCGTCCCCGGTAGCGCGACATCAGGATCCTGTCCTTGTCCGTCACAGCCACGATCACAGCCGGACAGATCTTCGGATACTCTGTCTGCCCGCAGACCGGACAGACCAGCGCGCGCTCGGACTGGCTGTCTACGGTCTCGTGGCCGCAGCGGCCGCAGAACTTCCTGCTCTCCTTCCACCGCCATAGCTGTATGGCCGTAATTGAGGCAAAGGCCTGATATTCCGGCTGCATGATGCGAAAATACGCAGCGCCCTGAAAAGAAAAGCCGGCCGCTTCTCTCCCCTTTTCCTGCCCATCTCTGCCCGTTTTCTCCTGGGTCAGAAGCGCTGCAGCCGGATCGCTGTCCCTGCTCCTCACCATAAAATACGGAATATCGTCAATGGAAAACAGATACTCCGCCCGTTCTGAGAGCTTTGGCACTAATCCGGCTTCATCCACTTCCCCGGCTGTCGGCGGCCCGAACTCATCCGGCTCAGGAAGAGCGCGCTCTGACTCATAGATCGCCTCCCTGCAGTCCCTTTCCCCTCTTTCCTTTCTCCTGGCAAAGAGAATATTTCCCTTTGCAATATACATCAGAAAAGCATTCTTCGTCAGCCTGGGCCTTTTAAAGGAATTATCGTATCTGTGAGGCAAAATGTCCTGTATCATATGTAATCTCTCCTCGTATCATAAAGTAGTAGTGTTTATAGACCCTCTCCAAGGTCTGTATGCTATACTGTTGGAGATACTGTGGATTGGTTCATCCCTCCTGCCACTCGATGGTTTTTGAAAAACTGCAGCTGCAGTTTCTTTGTATATTTGTTAATCAGTTGGATACCGCATGACGTTTTGTTTAGAGCGGGGTTACATTTTAACAACTTCTTTTTCAAATTCTTCTGTATCCACAAAATGATACAGCTTATACTCACCACATGCTAGCCGTAAGCGGCCTGCAAAGCAATACTTCCAATACCATCAAATTTTCTGGCTGTCAAATAAGACACGGTTCAACACCTCCTTAAACTCCTGTTCCGTCCTAATTATACTATGCTCCTATGCTTTCCGCTAGGCGCAGCCAATCTCTTTCGCATAATATTTATATACATACCTATGCATCCAGTTATTTGGCTGCCTGTTATAATAACTATTATGCTGAACCTCAATAGGATAATGGATTTGTCTTTCTGAAAATAAATGTGCGCATCTCTACAGCCGATTGTGTCAACAGCGCCTTAATTTACGCCATCTGACAGGACGGCTTTTTTATCATGTCCAAAACTATCATTCAACAGACCCTATATCCTGATAGCTCCGGATGCAGAAATGGGGCGGGATTCCAATGAATCCCACCCCAACTATTGACATAGAGCCAATTTTTAATGTATCATTTATTTTCCTTCAAAAGAATACGTTTTAGTATCTCAATGCCAAATAGAATGATTAGCAGTTTAAGCAATGGTACTAAAAACATAGCAGTCATATACGTTACATAGTTTGCAGTATACCAAAAAGATTCTCTCCCTACAACATTTCCTGTAGAATCAGCTCCCCAGGCCAAAAACGTATAAGGATGTGCAACTATTACTTCCCACCAGACTGTTTTAAACAGAAACAGAATTAAAATTAAAATTAGAAAAACACGCAGCAATGTTTTATTCTGTATCTTTTTTATTGCTGACACCCCCCTAATTAAATTCATATCGTAAAGTTGAATTGTTCGCTGACATCATAGCTATAATTTATATCATAGCCTACGCCAACGCTTACTCCGACACCGGGGAAGGAAAAACCTGAAGAAACAGTTGCGGGGATAGTATATTCAATAGTACCATTACAATATACCGTAGCTGCTTTTGTTCCAGTTACCTCAGCTTCTAACGCAGAAGAGCCCATTTTTGCATTTACATAAGGGCCAACTAAAGAAACATTTGGAGCTCTTACAGCTAATATTTCTATATAGTCATGATTCATATTATCTCGAACTACTTCCATATATACACTGCATTGTAGCTCAAAATCCTTATTGACTTTTTTACTGACACTTCTATGGATATCAACTACTGTTTCAGGATCAATTCTAGCTGCTTTTCTATTTTCATAAATTAGTCTTTCTGCTTCACTATAGGATATATTTTCCTCTGCTGCTACTAAATTAATGTATTCAGAATCAGAAACAATACGGTTTTCGATAGAAATATCGTCTGATATTGTATTTGATGCCATGACTATCAAAGAACCCTCAAACGATAAAATGATAGCTAATACTAAACAAATAAGTTTTTTCATAAAATGTCCCCTCTTTATAGGGTAATTTAAATAGCTCACTGTAGTATTAAACCCATTTTTGACAATTGATCGCTCATCCATAAAATATGCGAATCTGCGATTGTTCAAATTTTAGAAGTCACCAATGTTATCACCCTTTCTTAATTCAAGTGCATATCAGCATTAATAAGAGTATTTCATGAAATTTTGTTATTATATAGATATATTACATTTTTTATCAGTATTTGTCAATATATTTTTAATTTTATTTCTATAAAATATTATTATCAGAAAGTTGTAACTATTTCTCTCTTTTTTTGATAACGCCTTTTCCGTTGCCATATAAAGCATAGATATTCACGCCTATACCATATAGCTGCCATGGTTCTTGCTAAGATAGAAGATTTCTCCCGCTTTGATCCGCTGGATAAAATCTTAGTACATGCCAGTGTATTTCCGCCAGTTTATCAATTTGGGCAGTTGGAATTTTCTTATTCCTGCATACAGAAACAGGACTCGTGTTATTTTCACTCTGTTCTGAACAACCCGTCAAGCAGAAGATACCCGGCCCGGTAAAAGCGCATCAGCTGCCAGTACATGATACCCTTTAATCCCAGCTCTCCCGCCAGGTTAAACTTGGCCAGAAGGCTTCTCACATCCTCAAACCACACCTCATGGAGAACGCCGTACTGCCAGTAGCGAAACCAGGGCGTCTGAGAGCGCTCATCGAAGTGGATGGGAACCCCATGATCGATCGCAAGCTGAATCGCCTCCATTGTCCCGAGGCTCTCTGCCTTTGTAACCCCTCTCTCGTAAGGAAGCGGCCAGTCATAGCCGTAGTTGGGGATACCCAGCAGAATCTTTTCCCGCGGTATTTCAGTCAGGGCATACTCGGCCACGCGTCTTACCATATGAATAGGCGCAACGGCCATAGGTTCACTGTAGGTATAGCCCCACTCATAAGTCATGAGCATTACCTGGTCTGCAGCCGCTCCCAGATCCCGGTAGAGAATTCCCTCATACAGCAGTCCTCTCTGATCAGCGGATGTCTTAGGCGCCAGAGCCACTGAAACACGGATTCCGTAAACGGAGAAAAGCGCTCTCGTCCTGGCTGCGAAGGCTGCATAACCTTCCCCATCCTCAGGCCGGATATATTCAAAATCAAGATCTACCCCTCTGTAGCCCTTCTCCTGTACCTCCTCCCAAACAGCCCGCAAAAGGCGCTGCTGAAGCTCCGCATCCCGGATCAGCACAGAGGCCAGTTCACTGTTAAAGCGGCCGCCTGCTTCCATGGGCGTCAGCACCAGCACAGCCCGCTTTCCTGATGCCTGGATTTCTCTGAGCAGTCTGTCAGGAGGTGTCAGCGGCGCAATCAGCTGCCCCTCCCTGGTAAATCCATAGGAAAACACCAGAACCTCTGACAGAAATGGCAGCGCCTCCTGAATCACCTCTTCCCTGATAAAGGGATAGGCATATCCCCCCGCCTCAATCAGCTGCTTAACCGGCTGTACCGGCTCTGTATCCTCATCCTCCCGGATCAAAAGAGCCTGGCCTACGGCCAGGCGGTATGGGTACTCTATCTGATTGTCGGCGGCAAGACGCTCCACCGGTATCTGAAAGGAAGCGGCAATCGTATCCACGCTGTCCCCTTCCCTGACTACGGCAATCTTCATTTACATCATTCCTGTACTTCACTTCTTATCTGCCATTTTATGCAGCGCAGCCCTCTTCCATGCCCTCCTGAGATCTCTATTCCGGAAATTTCTCTGCCGGGCATCCAAAACCTGAGTCTCCGGTAAGCCGCCAAAATTCCTCCTCATTTGAGCCGTCTGCCTCGCTCCTACAGGGGATAAAATTCCGGTTCCATCTGGTGAAAAGCGCAGAGCTCCCGAAACCCCAGCTCCCTTAACCTTCTCCTGACAAAAGGAAACTGTTCGGCAATCTGTTCCGGGCGGTGGGCGTCAGAGCCAAGTGTCAGGATTTTTCCTCCCATATCCCGGTACAGCCTCAAAATATCCTCTGAGGGAGTTAAATCTCCAATCCTGTAGCGAAAGCAGGAGGTATTGACCTCTATCCCCTTTCCTCTCTCAATCACATGGGAAAGAATCTGCTCCAGAATGGGACGGCTGTTTTCAAACGGCCAGGGCCCGTTTCTGTCATAGCGGCGCATCAGATCCAGA
This sequence comes from Clostridium sp. M62/1, assembly GCF_020736365.1. Classification (NCBI taxonomy): domain Bacteria; kingdom Bacillati; phylum Bacillota; class Clostridia; order Eubacteriales; family Clostridiaceae; genus Clostridium; species Clostridium sp. M62/1. The sequence goes on from NZ_CP085988.1 coordinate 2,783,342, forward strand.
TGTCCCAGCACGCTGTATCTGTCAAAACTCCGGATCACCTTCAGAAGCTCACTGTAATATCCCTCATTGTATTCCCTCTGCGTCTTTCCTCTCTGGTAAGCCTGATTGTCAAATTCCAGTTGATATTTCACATATTTTAGGAAATTTAATAACTGTTATATTTGATTATCAAATTCTTCGCAAACCCTTGAAAATACTAAGTTTGTAGCAAGTGAACTTTCCCTTACTCTTTCCCTTGTGTTACATTTTCCCATTGCTTTTCATGAACCTTAATATGGGAAAAATTAAGGGAAAGAAAATTTCATAACACAATATAACATATAACAATAACGACATGGTGAACTGATTGAAATGTTTTCGATATTTAACTCTGTAACTGATTATCAAAAGAAAATGGAGATAAGATACGATGAGAACAATTTATGCAGAATATAATATAAACCACGATAGTATTGATGTTTACACAAGTGCTGGATATATGCTTCGCATTGATTGCTGGGAAGCTGAAAAAAATTTAAAAACCACATATGGATCAGAATGTGCGCTTACTTCATTGGCTGTGGATGAGCCTTTGGAATATGCAAGATTATATCTTGATGGCAATTTACAGATGTGGGTGGATACAGAAGATTCATTAGAACTTTATTAAGCAAGAAGTGAGATAGTGTTGTAGGGAGTTTCCTGTAGTTAAAGATACCACACCCGATATGATGAACCCACGCTTATACACTACCAGCTATGATAAAAGAAAGGACAGCAATTTGACACTGCTGTCCTTTCTTTTATAAAATTGCAGTACACAGAAAAAAGCTGTAAAATGAAAAATATATTTGTCCTTGTAACAATTCTCGGACATTTGCCTGTTATACTATCTGCAAAAAGAAAAGGAAGTGATAATATGAAGCATATTTTAATTGTCGAAGATGATAATCTTTTGAATAAAACGCTTACTTATAATTTGGAATTGGACGGTTACACAATAACTTCTGTTCTGAATGCAAGGACAGCCGCTGAATCATTAAAAACAAACATTTTTGATTTGGTATTGCTGGATATAAATTTACCAGACGGAAATGGTTATGACCTATGCCGTCTTATCAAGCCAGAGCATCCTGATACAGTAGTTATATTTCTAACTGCCAACGATCAGGAAAGCAATCAGATACGGGGATATGAAGCTGGTGCAGTGGATTATATCACGAAACCTTTTTCGATTAGTGCTTTGCAGCGAAAAATCAAAGCCATGTTCGCTATGTTGGAGCATCACAAACCAGCTAAGGATATTTACGAGGATGGTAGCTTGTTTCTGGATTTTTCGGAACAATTTGCAAGTTTGAACGGGAAACCATTAGCACTTTCTGCGATGGAATATAAAATGTTGAACCTATTTCTTAAAAATCCGAAGCAGGTACTTACTCGCCAACAATTTTTAGAAAAACTGTGGGATGTTGATGAAAAATATGTAGATGAACATACCCTTACTACTTCTATCAGCCGTATTCGCAGTAAGATTGAAGCGGATGGCGACACATATATCAAAACGGTTTATGGTATGGGGTATCAATGGACAGGAGGCGAAAAGAAATGAATCTGAATAACCTTTCTGCTAAGAAAATTTGTAGACTGGTTAGTGCTGGCATGGTTTTCTCTATGCTGGTAATTACCGGTATTTTCGGCGGTATAATGCAGGATATACGAATTTTTATAGTGGGTGGAACATTGACACTCTGTGCGTTTTTCTGGATTTGGCTATTGGTGCTGATTTTTGGAAAACGCCTTTCTCATTTTACTTCTAATTTGTGCCGGACGCTGGACAACATGATTGATGGAAACGAGGAATTACAAAAGTCAAATGATAGTGAAACTCTTTTTGCCCGTATCAACCACCGCTTAATTCGGTTGTATGAGATTATGCAGAAAAACCGGCACAAGGTAGACATGGAACGACAGGAGCTTCAAATGCTGATTTCTGATATTTCACATCAAGTTAAAACGCCTGTCAGCAATTTGCAAATGGTAACGGACACACTTTTAACAAAGCCTGTTTCAGAAGAAGAACGGATGGACTTTTTACAAGGCATACGTAGTCAGACTGATAAACTGGATTTTCTGTTCCAAGCACTGGTTAAAACGTCCCGGTTGGAAACCGGAGCAATACGATTAGAAAAGAAAGACAGCAGCTTATTCCATACGCTTGCACAAGCCATGAGCAGTATTGTATATGCCGCAGAGAAAAAAGAAATTGCTGTATCCGTGGATTGCCCGGAAAATTTGATAATCTCCCATGACAGCAAGTGGACAAGCGAAGCCCTTTTCAATCTGCTGGACAATGCAGTAAAATACACTCCGTCAGGTGGAAAGATTTCTGTATCAGTGGTTCAGTGGGAAATGTACGTAGAGGTCAAAGTGACCGACACCGGCAAGGGCATTTCAGAAAGCAATCAGGCTGCCATCTTCCGGCGCTTCTATCGTGAGGAAGAAGTACACGATCAACAGGGTGTGGGAATAGGTTTGTATTTGGCTCGTGAGATTGTAACAAGGCAAGGGGGCTATATCAAGGTTGTTTCAGAGCTGAGGCAAGGCTCAGAATTTTCTATTATGCTTCCTGTAAGGTAAGATATAACCACTTTTTTTGAAATGTCCGAGCGTTGTAACATTTCACTCTGATTTTCGATAAAAATTTTTTCTATCTCGGACATTTGTGTAACATTTGTGGTTTACAATGGCTTTATCAACAGATAGAAAGCCTTGAAAGGAGCATTTGAATATGAGCATTTTACAAACAATCGACTTAAAGAAGTATTACGGCACAGAACCAAATATTACTCGTGCCCTTAATGGTGTAAATTTTACTGTGGAACAGGGAGAATTTGTTGCCGTAGTTGGAACTTCCGGCAGCGGTAAGTCTACATTGCTTCACATGATGGGAGGACTTGATACCCCCACTTCCGGCAGCGTGATTGTACGGGGAGAAGAACTCGCAAAAAAGAATGATGATGAATTGACAATTTTCCGCCGTCGTAACATCGGATTTATCTTCCAAAATTATAATCTGGTTCCGATTTTGAATGTATATGAAAATATCGTCCTGCCTGTGGAACTGGATGGCGATACAGTAGACCAGAAATTTATGGACGAAGTTGTGTATATGTTGGCTTTAGAAGATAAACTGGAAAATATGCCGAACAATCTTTCAGGCGGTCAACAGCAACGTGTAGCGATTGCACGAGCTTTAATTACGAAGCCTGCGATTATCCTTGCTGATGAACCGACCGGAAATCTTGATAGCAAGACCAGTGCAGATGTGTTAGGGCTTTTGAAGCATACCAGCGGAGAATTTAATCAGACCATTGTAATGATTACTCACAACAACGAGATCGCTCAACTCGCAGACCGCATTGTACGGATTGAAGATGGTAAAATTGTTGGCTAAAGGAGGTGGGAATTATGAATTATCCTTTTGAAAATGATACCAGTGCAGTAATTAAAAAATTAGCACGAAAAAGTGTGCGTTTTGATAAGAAGAAAAACTTATTTTGCCTTTCGGCAATTATTGTAGCCGTTGCTATGATAATGATGTCGTTGCTCACAGTGCAAAATATCATTTATCAAAATCAGAAAGAAATCGAAGGATTACATCAAGGGATTTTCTTTGACATTACGCAGGACAGTAAAGAAAAGTTGTTAGCAAACGAAGAAGTAAAAAGTGTAGGACTTTCCTGTAATATCAAAACAGTGAAAGAAAATTCTAAAGAACTGTCTCTGATTTATTATGATGATGACATGCTTAGTTTGATTCCTGCCTTTGACGGAAAATATCCAGAGAAAGCAAGTGAAATTGCTGTTACAGATGCCTTTTTTGCCAGTGAAAATAAGTCTCCGGAAATCAACGCCATAGTTCAGTTGAATCTGGATGGTACTTTGAAGAATTATACTATTGTTGGTATTTATCATGATAAAACTTCTACCGCTTATCCTGTTTTTGTTTCACTTGAAAAATGCCGGGAATTACGTGGAAATAACCTGCTTAATGGATATGTTTGGCTTGAAAATGCAGATACCCTTACAAAAGACGAAGCAACAGAAATATTATCTCAAATTTCAGAGGAGACTGGACTGAATAATTGGACAGTCAGCAGTTACTATGATTATGTAAATACAACTTTGTCCTTCAGTAATTATGCGGTATATGGTGTAGTTGCTGCCATTTTGTTTTTAGCTGCCGCACTTGTAATTTACAGCATTTTCTATATTTCGGTTGGACAAAAAGTTGCTGAGTTCGGACAGCTTCGGACAATAGGGGCAAGTAAAAAGCAAATTTATAAAATAGTTCTTAAACAGGGTTATATGCTTGCAGTTCCGGGGATTTTAATTGGTAGTATCATGGGAACGATCATCAGCTATTGTCTGCAATCAAAAGGCTGGTCAGTATTTGCATTTATTGTTTCTCTATGTGGCGCATGCCTTTTTGGAATACTGCTTGTTTATATTAGTGTTCGTAAACCAGCAAAAATTGCAGCGAATACTTCTCCAATTTCCGCCCTGAAAAATCCAGTGGGAATTGTAAATTACCGCACTCACAAAAGACATCGTATTACGCCTGTATATTTAGCGAAAATCAGCTTTTCCAGAAACAGAAAAAAATCTCTATTGACCATTTTATCATTGGGACTGTGCGGAGTTATATTTTTCCTTGCAGCAAGTTATCAGAGTTCTTTTAATGCCGAGAGTATGGCTCGTTATTGGGATATGAAGTACGGAGATTTCAAAATCAGCATTGATTTAGAAAACGAAAGTGAAAATTTGGATGCTCTCTTGCAGAAAGAATATTTTTCTGATTATGTAAAGCGTGTTGGAGATATAGAGGGAGTTAGCAATATATTTACTTATGCTACCGTACCAGTTGATTTCTCAACAGACAATGATATTTCAGATAGCACCTTGATGCTCGGCTATAATGAAAAGGATTTGGCGTCGCTAAATGCAGCGGTTTTGTCTGGAAATATTACTGATGATACAGAATTAGTTGTAAGTGATCCCGAACGTATTTATGATGTTTACCATTGGAAACCTCAAATTGGGGATACTGTGACCTTTAATTTCAAAAATCATAGTGGTAAAACAATAACAAAAGCATTCAAAATTGGTGCAATCACTTCCAGCAATGATGGAATGGGTGGCTATATTTTCAGAATGCCGGAAAATATGCTCAAAGAACTTGCAGGTTATGACTGTACATACGCAATCGAAATACAAGCAGAAGCTGAATATCAGGAGATAATCGAGCAAGAACTCAAATTACTCGTTTCTGACAATAGGGATGTTCGCTTACAAACCCTTCAAGATTTTATTGTAGAACACCAATCAGACAATCGTGCAGGTTTTACATTAGCTTATGCGATTGCAGCCATCTTGTGGATATTTGCGGTCATCAATCAAATCAATCTTACTGTGACAAATCTTTTATCACAGAAACAGGAAATGGGCACACTAAAATCTATTGGTATGACAAATAAGCAGTTGAAGCAAGCATTTATGATGGAAGGTCTTTTTACTACTTTGATTGCATTGCTTATAACTGCTGTTGTTGGAATCCCCGGCGGATATGCAATCGGTATATTTTTGAAAAATGCAGGCATGTCTACGGGATTTGTATTTCCGGTTGTTGCTTTTACTCTTTTTGCTGTTGCTATGTTTATGCTTGAAAGTTTGATGACAATATTGCTTATTCATTCATGGAAGAAGCAATCTGTTATTGCAATAATGCGAAATTGATGATAGAAAGCTTTTCATATCTCGGTCAGCTCCACAATTACATTACTCTGCTGATACAGCCAGTCCGTAAATTCTTTCGGGCTGGCTGTTCCTGTTTTTACAGCCTTTTTTCTCTGTAATACTTCTTTTCATACAGTAAATTTTCACTAGGCTGGTATGGAGTAATTTTACTGTCTATACAGTAAGTTGAAAATACTAATATGGTCTTTTTTCTAACCAAACTTTAAGATAACATCTAATTCCAACATATGCGCCCTGCGAAAGTACGAAAAGCAATAGAAGATTTACTGACAGTACTTTTTTGATTGATTCTCCAAAATAAATGACAATAGCAACACTTGTCAGTATCATTAGTAGAGTAATAACATCCCAACAGTTTTTCTTATATAATTCTATAACCTTTATTTCTATCAGTATCGCCAGCATCCCTGTTCCTGCCATACATATTCCTACAATCAATATTAGCAATAACCAATATACCATTCCGGCTATAAAAGCATTTGGAATTTTTGTACTAATCTGTGCCGCAGAATGCCCGGCATCAATCGTCCATCCGACAAAGGTTTGTATGAATGATGCTAAATCATTGAAGAATGATTTACAATCGACAAGGAACATATCTGACTGTACTGCCTGAAAAAGAGTGGTTGTCAACGAATACCATGCAAGAAGGAACAAGGTTGTTTGGAACATTACCGTTTTTGCTTTATACTGTCCTGCAAGTCGCTCTTTTTGTGTTTCGTATTTTGCTTTTGCATTCTGATAGGCTGTCCGGTTACAGGCTTCACATTTTTCATAGAGTACCGGCTTTTCTACCGGTATTTCTACGATTTTCTGATGTGTCCGGGCATAATCCCGTTCCTGTGTTAAATAGCATATTTTATCTTGACATTCCTCTATCATGACGTTTGCGCTTCGCAACTTCTCTTTCTCGATCCGCAATGCTCTGTCTGCCAGCTTCAAGTCGTTCTTTAATGCTTGAATATTCCCGGCTCTGTTCTCTTTGTTTAATTTCTCGTTCAAGGTCAGAGATTCGCTGAGCTGCGTCTTCAGTTCCACGATAAGCTGTTCTTTCTGTTCTAGTTCTTCTTGTATCTCCTCGGTCAAGAGCAGAAGTTCTTCCAACTGTTCGGCGTTCTTTGATTCTCTGGATTCGTTCATCTATATCACGTCCTTTCTCTATCTGCTGTTCCAGTTCAGCAATTCGGTGTTCTGTTTCAGTAATAAACTGTTTTCGCTGTTCAGCTTCTGTGCCAATTTCTGCCATTGCTGATTTTCGTTTTCCAAAAGCTCTATCTTCGTTTTCTGTTCTTCCATCTTGGAAAGCAGTTCCTCGGTATTTGGCAAAATGTTGAGCAGCTCGGATAACTCGTTGTTTAATTTTTGTAATTTCTGATTCTGTTTTTGCATAAGAGAGAGTTGAGTGTCCCGGTTCTGCATTTCCAGAATCATTTCTGCCATTAGGTTCTGCTGTTCTTCGATTTGACCAATCATGGATTCCATTAAGGGTATAATTTCCCGGCTTTCTTCTAATGTCATTTAATCGCTCCTTCCATAATGATAATGCACCCGATACTTTCCCAAAGGTGTTTAGTATCTTTTGCAATAACGTGTTTTGTTGTTTTATGATTTGATTTTCCGCTACTTTCCACGAGCCTTTTATTTCCTGCCCGGCAAAAAACTTTTGTTCAATCTTTCTTGCGTCAGCTCCTTCATGGATGGTAGGAATCTGGAGTTTTCCCTGCTTTTCATAAGAACGATGATCAACTTGATTATGCAAAGGCAGATGTTCATTACATACCTTTGCCCATTCACTCCGCCACAGTTCACAATTTTTTGGATTGTTCCATCCAGTAGCATCGGTCAGCACCCGTTTCCATTGCAGGCGGTTTCTTGCTCCAATCTTCTGAATTCCGTTTTCGTCTAATACAGGGATACGGATTCCATGACGGTCAGGGTTTTTCTTATCCTGCCACCAGTTCGGATGGGATTCATCAATCACGATATTTCCGTTTTTATCTCTGACAAAATCCCAATCCTTGACTTCTTTCTTTCCCCAAGAATGATCCGGGTTAAAAGGACGCATAGTTAGAAGCAGATGGACATGGGGGTTGCCATCCCCTTTGTCGTGGATACTCCAATCAGCGCACATTCCTCTATCTACAAAAGTTTTTTGGATATAGTCGGTTGTATATTGAATTTGTTCCTGTCTGCTCCATTCTTTGGGGAGGGCAAATTCAAATGACCTGCCAAGTTGGGCATCTGCATTTTTTTCAATCTTCAATACCTCATTCCATAACCTCTGTTTCTGAAATGTGATTTTGAATTTTTCTAAAGCAGCTTCTTTATCTTCTGACCTTTTGTAGCGGACAGATTTTTGAAAGCGTTTTATATTTTCTTCTGGTACTATCTGCCATTCAGGAGGTGCGTTTTCACACATCATCAGACTGGTGTAGACCACTTCTTTTTTAGAAGTGTAATAACTGATTCTCCCGGTTTCCTCGTTTTTCATCACATCCCCATTGAGATATGCGGAAGCGGAGATAACAGATTTCCCTTTACTTCGTCCGACTATTTTGATTGTGTAATGAAAAATCGCCATATCTGGATTCCTCCTTTCTGCACATCCGGTATAGATTTCCGGCAACATTGCTTTCGATTTTAGAAAAAGCAGCATTGCCAGAACGCCCTCTGCGTAAGAGTGCCCTGCGCATAGCAGCCTGCATGGAATGCGCCTCTCTGGCGAAGAGTGCCTCCTGTGGCATGAGCAGGTCTGGCTGAAAGCCCCGCCGACGGAACGAGCCCGGCAAGCGTGAGCGCAGACCGGTTGCCACTTGTGGCAAACTTATTGGGACGACCTCTGGTTGTCCATAAGTGCGCCCTTCATGAAAAAGCAATGAAGGGAATGAAAAACTCATCCCATCCGCCATTACACTTCCTCCATATCGGTATTTGTTTCTTTCTGCATTGCCTTTGAGAAAAATTTCCCATTGGCTTCCTGCTTTTTCAGAAAACCAATCAGCTTTGGGATGTCTTCCTCCTCAATAGTCGCACCAAGAACGGATTCCACCGCACCGCCAACCTGACAGAGCCTATGGGTTCGTTTTTTACTTTCTTCGGCTTTCTTTCGTTTTAGAAGTTCTTTCTTCTGTGCTGCATATCGTTTTGCTTTTTCAAGGCTTTCCTGTTCCTTCTTTTCCATTTCAAGCATTCGTTCTTCATAACTTTTTGTTGATTTTGCCATTCTTACATTCTCCTTTCCTTCACAAACATAAGTTCTCGGTTGCGTATCAGAAGAAGCACATGGTATAATCTTCTTGCGTGTAGGTATATCATGGCTTCGGTCTGATAGAACCTTTGGCGGTTTCTTCGGAAGCCGCCTTTTTAATTTGCCGCAGTTCTTGTTACGGCTTTTACATTTCCTCTATCCCTCAAATCACGACCTTCATTAGCTTCCATAAACATTTCCAGAATATCGGTTTTAATCAGGACTTTGCGACCAACCTTTAATACTGGAAGTTTCTTCCATTCTACAAGCTGTCTTAAGGTATTTCTGCCGATTCCCGTATAGTCAGCAGCTTCTTCGATGGATAATGCAATTTTTCTTTGCGTCATATAATCACCTCCTTATAAATTGCATTATGCAATTCTTGTGATGTAAGTATATCCTTTTCATATCTTTTTGTCAAGCGTTACGAAATATCAAAAACAAACTTTATGTTGCATATTGCAATTTTAGAAAAACAATGCTATAATTCATACATACCGAAAAAGGAGGCAGTCAGCATGAAAGATAAAGAACTACGCAAGCTGATAGGCAGCAGAGTAAAACAGCGCCGTCTGGAATTGAATCTGACACAGCCTTATGTCGCAGAAAAGATGGGGGTTACCGCTTCTACAATCCTGCGTTATGAGAATGGTTCGATTGACAATACGAAAAAAATGGTGCTGGAAGGTCTTTCGGAAGCACTCCATGTATCTGTGGAATGGCTCAAAGGGGAAACAGATGAATATGAAACCGACATTACGGATAAGAGAGAGTTACAGATTCGTGATGCGATGGGAGATATTCTGGAACAGTTACCGCTTGCCCTTACCAAAGAAGAAGATGCTTTTTCAAAAGATTTATTACTGCTGATGTTAAAACAATATGGTCTGTTTTTGGATTCCTTCCAGTTCGCCTGCAAAAATTTCAAGGGGAATGCTGGTCAGACGGATATTGCCAAAACAATAGGGTTTGAATCGAATGAGGAATATAATGAGATTATGTTCTTAAGGGAAATCACTCCTACCATCAATGCTCTTAATGAGATGGCAGACGTTGTAAGGCTCTATTCCAAGAAACCAAAAACAGCAGAACAAAGGCTTGCAAATCTTTTATCAGAAGTCTTATACGAAGATTCCGAATCGGTATAGTAAGACAACCGGAGTTATGATATACTTACACGCACGAAGCATTTCATCAGTTCCGATTGTCTAATATCGAAAGGAGATATACGATTATGGCAAAAGGATCTGTAAGAAAAAAAGGAAAGAAATGGTACTACCGCTTCTATGTAGAGGACGCAAGCGGCAATCTTGTTCAAAAAGAATGCGTTGGAACAGAAAGCAAAAGTGAAACTGAAAAGCTGCTCCGTCAGGCAATGGATGATTATGAAAAAAAGAAATTTGTTGCCAAAGCGGAAAATCTCACAGTCGGACAACTTCTGGATGTGTGGGCAGAGGAGGAATTAAAAACAGGTACGCTCAGCAATGGTACTGTGGAGAATTACCTCGGAACAATCCGAAATATCAAGAAACACCCATTGGCAGAACGGAAATTAAAAAATGTAACCTCTGAGCATTTGCAATCCTTCTTTGATTTGCTTTCCTTTGGGGGAGTTCATCCCGATGGAAAAGAGAAAAAGGGTTACAGCAAAGATTACATCCATTCTTTTTCCGCAGTCATGCAGCAGTCCTTCCGCTTTGCAGTATTTCCAAAACAGTATATTACGTTCAATCCCATGCAGTATATTAAACTGCGGTATCAGACGGACGAAGTTGATTTGTTTTCGGATGAGGACATGGACGGAAATATCCAACCAATTTCACGAGAAGATTATGAAAGACTGCTTACGTATCTTCAAAAAAAGAACCCAGCCGCAATACTTCCAATCCAGATAGCCTATTATGCCGGGCTTCGTATTGGAGAAGCCTGTGGTTTGGCATGGCAGGACGTAAATCTGGAAGAACAATGCCTTACCATAAGACGCAGCATCCGATATGATGGCTCAAAACGCAAATATATCATCGGACCAACCAAGCGGAAAAAAGTGAGGATTGTTGATTTTGGAGATACGCTGGTAGAGATTTTCCGTAATGCCCGGAAAGAGCAGTTAAAAAATCGAATGCAGTATGGAGAACTTTATCACACGAACTACTACAAAGAGGTCAAAGAGAAAAACAGAGTGTACTACGAGTATTATTGCTTAGACAGAACAGAGGAAGTCCCGGCAGATTATAAAGAAATTTCTTTCGTCTGCTTAAGACCTGATGGCTGTCTGGAACTTCCGACTACTTTGGGAACGGTATGCAGAAAGGTAGCAAAAACATTAGAGGGATTTGAAGGCTTTCATTTCCACCAGTTACGTCACACCTATGCAAGCAACCTTTTAGCAAATGGAGCTGCCCCAAAAGATGTGCAGGAATTGTTAGGACACTCAGATGTCAGTACCACAATGAACGTCTATGCTCACTCCACAAGAGATGCGAAACGAAAATCGGTTCGGCTTCTTGATAAAGTGGTAGGCAATGACTAAAAAATTTCCCTTATTTCCCTTGTGATTATCTCATAAGGGCAAAAATAAGGGAAACTACATATCATTTCACTAATGGACAGGCGGGAAAGCCTATAAAATGGGGAAAGTTAGAGAGATAATTATATAAATTCCAGATTGTCAACCTGATGGCAGGACAAAATCACAAAGTCAAAGGACTGCTCCCGGAAATCCCTCTCATATTCTCCGATTGTGTGCGTCTGCACTCCAAATTCAATTCCATATTTCAGCCGGATCTGATTTCCGTAAATCGCCCGGCAGCGCTCCAGCTCCCTCTTATATGCGCTGTAATCGCAGTTGTCCTCCCCGCATCTCGCCCCGTAGTCCACATGCTCCGTGAAGCAAAGCTCCTCCACTCCCGCCCGGACTGCCGCCTGAATCTGGGCCTCCATGGGCGTCCTGGAATCCCAGCTGAATTCAGAATGGACATGGTAGTCTGCAAACATTTCGTTTCCTCCCAGTGTATGTTCCGTATCTGTTGTCAACTCTCATCTGCTTATGCATCGCAGGGTCTGCTCTCAGACCACTCCTATCCTACCACCAATTACCGCGTCCTGCAAGCTTCCCTCTTTTCTTTTACTTTTTTTACAAATTTTATATACAAGTCTCCTAACGGCTCTGCCTTGCCGGAAGCTTTCCCACCCTCCCGCAGGAATCCTGTTATCCCATAAATGCCGCAGACAATCAGCATTTCACTGACAGCCCGCGGCATTTTCATTTCAGAATAGGCTTCCTGCAGATTAGTCAGGGTTCCGTTATCGCTCCCTGCCGCCTGTTCTAAGCCTCGTCAATAGCCTTTCCAATATCATGGCGCATATATTTATTGTCAAAATCCACCCACTCTGCAGCCCTGTAGGCGTTTGCCCTGGCGGCCTTCAGGTTTTCTCCGGTGGCTGTCACGCCCAGAACGCGTCCTCCGTTTGTGACAATCCTTCCTTCCCTGTCGAAGGCTGTTCCGGCATGGAATACATAGTATCCATCCTTCTGCCGGAAATTCTCAAGGCCCCGGATGGGGAGCCCTTTCTCATACTTCACCGGGTAGCCGTCAGAGGCCAGAACGACGCAGACCGCTGCATTGTCCTCAAATTCCAGATCGATCTGATCCAGGGTGCCGTCGATGCACGCCTCAAATACCTCCACAATATCATTCTTCATGCGTGGAAGCACCACCTGGGTCTCCGGATCTCCGAACCTGGCGTTGTACTCAAGGACTCTCGGCCCCTTGTCTGTCAGCATCAGTCCAAAGAAAATAATTCCCTTGAACTCCCTGCCCTCCTTCTTCATGGCATCCACTGTGGCCTGGTAAATGTGCTCTCTGCAGAACTGATCCACCTCTTCTGTATAGAAGGGACTGGGGGAAAAGGTTCCCATTCCGCCTGTGTTGAGTCCCTCGTCGCCGTCCTTGGCCCGCTTGTGATCCTGCGCGGAGGTCATGATTTTGATGGTATTGCCGTCTACAAAAGAGAGCACAGACACCTCCCGCCCTGTCATAAACTCCTCAACCACCATCTGATTTCCGGCAGAGCCGAATTTCTTGTCCAGCATAATGCTCTTTACACCCTCTTTTGCCTCCTCCAGCGTATTGCAGATGAGCACGCCCTTTCCCAGGGCCAGGCCGTCCGCCTTCAGGACGATAGGCATGGAAGCCGTTTCCAGATATGCGAGGGCCTCGTCCGCATTGTCAAAATTTTCATAGGCTGCAGTGGGAATCCCGTATTTCTTCATCAGATCCTTGGAGAAGGCCTTGGATCCCTCGAGAATGGCTGCATTCTTTCTCGGCCCGAATACCCTCAGCCCCTCTTTCTCAAATACGTCCACAATCCCCCCTACCAGCGGATCGTCCATGCCGATGACCGTCAGGTCAATCTGTCTGTCTTTTGCAAAGGCTGCCAGCTTCTCAAACTCCATGGCTCCGATGGGAACGCACTCTGCCACCTCTGCAATCCCCGCATTTCCCGGCGCACAGTAAATTTTCTCTACCTTAGGGCTCTGAGCCACCTTCCAGGCAATCGCATGCTCTCTTCCGCCGCTTCCCACAATTAAAACCTTCATCTCGTTGTCCTCCATTTATCTCTGAGTTATCTGAGCGGAATCCGTCCCTACCCGGGCGTTGGCCCCTCTCTCAGAATTTCTCCCAAACTCTCAGTTCTGTCAAAATTCATCCTCTGCCAAAACGGCCTAAGGCCGGCCTCCCGGACGGAAGCCAGCCTCAAACCAGCCGGGCCGTTTCCGGCCCTTCTATTTATGAGATCTCCCCATTTGCAATCATGTCGATGGCTTTCGGAAGAAGAATCCACTCGGCCTCCTCCATCACCCGGCGCTGGAGGATTTCCGGCGTATCGCCCGGCTTTACCTCCACAGCTTTCTGCAGAAGGATGGGTCCCGTGTCAGTCCCCTCGTCCACAAAGTGAACGGTAGCCCCGGTAATTTTTACGCCTCTTTTAAGAGCTGCCTCATGCACCTTAAGTCCGTAATAGCCCACTCCGCAGAAGGATGGGATCAGGGACGGATGGATGTTGATAATACGGTTTGGGTATTTCTGAATCATGGCTGCCGGGATAGCCACCAGAAATCCGGCCAGCACAATCAGATCCAGCCTGTATTCATCCACCCTGGCCAAGAGAGCCTCATTGAACTGAGCTCTGGTTTCATAGTCCTTCGGTGAAACGCAGACAGCCTCAATCCCATGGTTCCTCGCCCGCTCCAGGGCATAGGCATTCCGGTTGTTGCTGATCACCGCCACCACAGCGGCGTTTCTGATCTTCTTGCTGTCAATGGCATCCAGGATAGCCTGAAGATTCGTGCCTCCTCCCGACACCATGACTCCGACTCTTAACATAAGTCTACTCCCTTTTCTCCTGCCTCCACAGAGCCGATGACATAAGGAGTCTCACCTGCTGCCCTCATGGCCTCCATGGTCTTCTCTGCATCTGCCGGATCCACAGCCACGATCATGCCGATTCCCATATTAAAGGTATTGTACATGATGTGCTCCTCTACCTGTCCTTTCTTCGCCATCAGACCAAAGATCGGCGGAACCTCATAGCTGTCCTTCTTAATCACAGCCCTGGTTCCCTCTTTTAACATTCTAGGCACGTTCTCGTAGAAGCCGCCTCCGGTAATGTGGCTGCAGGCCTTAACGGCAACTCCTGCCTCCTTCACTGCCCGCAGAGCCTTCACATAGATCTTGGTAGGGGCAATCAGCGCCTCTCCCAGGGTCTTTCCAAGCTCATCATAATATGTATTTAAGCCCTCTTTTGTGAGCTCATTCTCGAAAATTTTTCTCACCAGGGAAAATCCGTTGCTGTGAACGCCGGAGGATGCCATACCGATCAGCACATCCCCTGCCTTTAAATGCTCTCCGGTGATCATATCCTTTCTGTCAGCCACGCCCACGGCAAAGCCTGCCAGATCATACTCGTCCTCCGGATAGAAGCCCGGCATTTCCGCTGTCTCTCCGCCGATGAGGGCAGCGCCTGACTGGATGCAGCCCTCTGCCACGCCGCTCACGATTGTGGCAATTCTCTCGGGAATGTTTTTCCCGCAGGCAACATAGTCCAGGAAAAACAGAGGCTCTCCGCCTGCGCAGGCCACATCGTTCACGCACATGGCCACACAGTCAATGCCCACGGTGTCATGCTTATCCAGAAGGAAAGCCAGCTTGAGCTTCGTTCCCACTCCGTCTGTACCGGATAAGAGAACCGGATCCTCCATACCCTTAAAAGCCGCTGCGCTGAAGGCCCCGGAAAATCCTCCGATTCCTCCCATAACCTCAGGTCTCATTGTCCCCTGAACAAATTTTTTCATAAGCTCTACAGACTTATATCCAGCTTCAATATCCACTCCGGCGTTCTTGTAATCCATGATTTATCTCCTATCTGTGCCCTGTGCGCACGTCCTATTGTATTCACATCTGCCGCTCTTTCGTATCATAACAGGCTTTAAACTGCAAAGCCCCGCGGGACTATTTCATCTGAGCCACGTACTCCCTGTAGCCGATTTTGTCTAACTTTTCTGCCTTGGAAACGACCTCGTTCTTCATTTCCTCAGAGTATTTTTTTAATTTTTCGAGAAGCTCCGGATCAGAAGCTGCCAGGATCTTCGCTGCCAGAATACCGGCATTCTTTCCGCCGTTGATGGCAACCGTCGCCACCGGGATTCCGGACGGCATCTGAACGATGGAGTACAGAGAATCCACACCGCCTAAATCGGAGGTCTTCATCGGAACTCCGATCACCGGGAGGGGGAACAGGGCGGCACACATACCCGGCAGATGAGCTGCCTTTCCGGCCCCTGCAATGATCACCTTGAATCCTCTGGACTCTGCTGATTTGGCATACTCAAAGAATACGTCCGGTTCCCTGTGGGCAGAAATAACGGTCATCTCAAAGTCAATTCCCATTTTCTCCAGGAAATCAGCTGCCTGTGCCATAATCGGCATATCTGAGTCGCTTCCCATTACAATTCCTACTTTTGCCATAGTGAATTCTCCTTTGTCTTTTATATTTTTACATTAGTTTTGCTAATAATTATCATTCTTTATCTTAGCTTTGCTAATTAATAATACCTGTTTTATCTTCTGCCGTCAAGATCAGCGCTTATGAATTATACTTATAAGCAGATATGATCCCTGCTGTTTAACCAGAAGCCTGTCCCCTGCCGGCAGGTTCGTCATTCCGGCAGGCTCGAAGGCTCCATGCTCCTAGAATTCCTGCTCCTCCAGCTCCCGAAGCGCCAGGTTCAGCTCTTCTGTCCCCGGAAGCACAAACCGCCCTTCCTTAATAATATAGACGCTGCTTCCGTCCTTCTGCACAGCCTCCACCGTGTCAAGCTCTGAGTAGGGAATCGTAATATCCGTGTGGCACCCGAAATAGGCCCTGGACGGATCCTCCCTTCTCAGGATGGAAATCTCGTTATCCCGGGCCACAACCTCTTTCCCATCCGGGTTGTAGACCGGGCTGTCCTCTGACCAGCTGTAGCAGGTATCTCCCACTGCAAAGTGGGGGCCTGTTTTTTCCGCAATCAGAATGGGAAACTTATCGAGAATCCCGTATTTGATTCCCACCGCATAGGCAGTTGTATTCGTTCCCACTGCAAACTCTCCCATAGGCAGGCTGCCGTGATTCTTTAAGATGACCTGCTTAACCAGCTTTCTGCACTCCTCCTCGTCGGCAAAGTTTTCACAGGTGTAGTCCGTTGTCCTGCCGTTCTCAAAATGAATGCAGAGGTTTCTGAACTGAAAATCTCCGATATAGACATTTCCCACAAACAGCGTTCCCTCCGTGCCCTGAAGCACCGGTGAGGTAAACACCTCTCCAACCGGGATATTCACATCTGCCACGCAGTTCTCAAACCTTGTCTCCCGCTCCGGATGCCCGAGGGGCCTGAGGCTGATTCTGAGATCCGTCCGGTTCTCTCCCCTGCCCGTTACCTTCACATATTCCGCTGTATCGAAAGCATCGATGATCGCCTGCTGGACTCTCTTATAGAGCTCGTAATCCAGCGTATTGATGCGGATGGTTTCCTCAAAAATTTCCGGGAATTTCGCCCCGATTTCCGGGACAGGAAAGGCGATGATCGTAAAGCTGGTTTCATCTCCCGGAATATATCCGTCCACGATCTGCATGGACTCGTTGACATAGGCGTGTGTCAGCTTCTCCTGCTTTTCAGTCAGGGAAAATGCCTCCCTCTTGTTTTCCGGCAGGAAGGCCTCCTCTCCGAAGGTCTCCAGAACGGCAGGGCCTCCATAGACAGCTGCCAGAGCCTTGTACTCCTCATAGGCTACCCTGAGCACAGAGAGTTTTCTCTCCTTAAAGGCCTTGTCCATATAGAGGGCATTGTCATAGCGGTGATCATACTCATACTGGCGGTTCGGAGAAAATCCATAGTACCCATTGGTTCTGGAGGGAGTCCTGTTCATGGTTCCCACTGCTGCCCTGCAGAAAATCGGCGAAAGCCCCATCTTTTCAAAATTTTCCACTGCGTACCGCATCATCCGCTCATATCCCAGAGGGCAGCGGATCTGGACAGTCTCCTTCTTTGCAAGATCGCGCCCCATCACCTCGAAGCCTTTCCTGTAGCCCTCTGTGAAGGTATCTGCCATCTTTTTTACAGTTTCCTCCGGCAGGCTGTTTAAGAAGGCAGAAAGAGAGCGCTCCGTATCAGAAATGTACTCTCCGAACTGGTAGAGATACCTTTCATCCGACAGATCCGCATTTCGGATAATGTCTGCCGCAAAGTCCAGGGACGGATCTAAAGACTCCCGAATCCGGTAAGTCAGAGTGACGTCGCAGTAGTCGCTGACAAACCAGTAGAGCACAGACTTTAACTCCTTTTCCTCCGGTTTTTCCCCCTCGAACAGATTGTAGACTTCAATGAACACCTCTTCCAGAATCGTCATATCGGAGAGCCGGCTCTCATAGGCATAGACAATCATTCCCCTGATTTCTGTATAGAGGAAGGAGAGGTATCTCCCGTAGCTTTCCGTCAGCTCCCTGCAGGCGAAAGCCGGGTTGGCAAAGCTCTCCCCATAATTGGCGGGCAAAATATCCTCATAGAGCTTCCCATTCAGATCTTTCAGCTCAGACAGGGACTTTTCTGCCAGCTCCCCGCGGACCTGCATCCGAAAAACCTCCTCGCACAGCAGGATAAACTCCGCCGTTTTCCTGAAATACGGCAGAAAGCGCTCCCCCACGGTTGTCTCGGAGAGTATGGCGCGGATTCGCCCGAGAGCCAGCTCATGCCGTTCCCCTACAGCCTCGTTTTCCTCTTTCCATTTATCTGCATAACGGATCCCCATTTCGTATTTCATCCCCATCATCCTTTCAATCCAATTAATATAAGTACTATCCATAAAATAACGAGAAGCCCGCTTACAGGCGCCCCGATTTTAGCCAGAATATAATTTTTTTCATCCTCCTGAAAAGAGGCTGCGCCGTATATGATTCCAAACACGGCAAACAGAAAGCTGGAAAAGCACACCGCCGCCCCTCCTACGGGAAGATTTCCCTGGCTTTTCACTCCCAGGCCGATGCCTGCGCCTCCAAGAAACAGGGCCACAGCGGCAAGTCCCAGGCAGATGAAGCTGTTTTTTGCAAGCGGCTTCCTGATATATGAAATTTTTTTAGGTTTCTGAGTCATAGAAAACCCTCCTCATCGCTTTGCAGATTATCACCAGTATGTATCCGGCAATTCCTCCCACAGTATTTAAAAACATGTCGTCCACATCGAAGCTCCCCACCTTGAATACAAGCTGAATAGTTTCTATGGTAAACGTCATCAGAAAGCTCAGAAGAAAAGTATTGTACCAGCGCTTTCCAAGCTCTGTGATAATCGGGAGAATAAAGCCAAAGGGCATGAAGCACACCACATTTCCCACCGTGTTGATGAGAAAGGCTTTCATTCCCAGCAGCTCCCGGTAGGTGTAAAACCGCTTAATCTCCTTGAACAGAGTGATATTGTAATGGTATTCCGTATATTCCGACCGGCTGAATCCGTCGGAAAAAAACATAAAATAAGTGAGCATAAGCAGGTAACCGATAAACAGCACCCAGCACACCTTCTGATGCGTCTTCGTTCTTTTCCACATAAATATTTTAACAGTTCCCCTCTATCTGAAACGCGGCTTCCCGTGAATGCCGCGAATATTTTCTTCTTTCACTCTTTGCCTCCATCCCAAAAAGAGTGTTGCAACTGAAATCACGTAAAAATGCAACACTCTTTCCTCTGCTTTTCCCGGCTGCAGCTTATTTTGCTGCAGCCGTTTCTGTCAAAGCCCTTTATCAAAATGTAATTTCTGATTTACGTCTCAAAAGAGCCGCCCCGCTTACAATAGCCATAATCCCGGCTGCAAGCCCCGTAACAATCATAACGCTTCCGATCACGATACTGCATGCGCCTGCATTGCGCATTGTCCTGTAAACCTTCTCCATCGGACTCATCTCCTTAGCTTTTCTGTTGTTTCTCAGATTACCTTGCCCCATACTGCTCATAGTATGCATCAATGGCAGCCTTGATCTGATCGTCGATCACAATTTTTCCCTGGCACTCTCTGTTGTATAAGTGCTCAACCACATCCTTCATGGAAACGATGGCCGCTGTCGGGAAGCCATAGAGATCCTTTACCTCCTCGAGGGCGCTCTTCTCTCCCTTTCCTCTCTCCATACGGTTCAGGGAAACGATCAGACCTTTCACCTCCACATCGGCCTGAGCCTTGATAATCGGGAAGGTTTCCTCAATGGACTTTCCGGAGGTTGTCACATCCTCGATAATCACTACCCTGTCTTTGTCCTTTAACTTGCTTCCCAGAAGGATTCCCGTATCGCCGTGATCCTTCACCTCTTTTCGGTTGGAACAGTAGCGGATCTCCTTTCCGTAAAGCTCGCTGATCGCCATAGTTGTAGCCACAGACAGGGGGATTCCCTTGTAGGCCGGCCCGAACAGCACATCGAAATCAAGGCCGTAGTTGTCATGGATGGCTCTCGCATAATACTCGCCCAGCTTGCGAAGCTGCGCTCCCGTCACATATGCGCCTGCGTTCATGAAAAACGGAGATTTTCTTCCGCTCTTTAATGTAAACTCTCCAAACTTGAGTACCTGGCTCTCCACCATAAATTCAATAAATTCCTGCTTATACTGTTCCATTTTCTGCTCCTTTTATGCCTGATTTTTCCAGCACGACCTGCGCTGGGTTCTATTTTACAATTCCGATCAGGCTGTTAATATCCTCCACCTGATACTGTCTCATATACGCTTCTATTCCTTTTACAATCTCCTCTGTCACATAGGGGTTGTGGAAGTTTGCAGTTCCCACTGCAACGGCTGTAGCTCCGGCCATCATAAATTCAATGGCGTCATCCGCACACATAATTCCTCCCATTCCGATAACCGGAAGGCTGACTGCGTTGGCTACCTGGTACACCATGCGGACAGCCACAGGCTTGATGGCAGGACCGGAGAGTCCTCCTGTCTTGTTGGCCACGGCGAAGGTTCTCCGGTGGATGTCAATTTTCATTCCGGTGATAGTGTTGATCAGAGAGAGCACATCTGCTCCTCCTGCCTCGGCAGCCTTTGCCATAACTGTGATATCCGTCACATTGGGGCTTAATTTCATAATCACCGGCTGCTTGGCATGCCTCTTCACCTCTCTGGTAATGGCTTCCACGGCCTTCGGATCCTGACCGAAGGCGATTCCTCCCTCCTTAACATTGGGGCAGGAAATATTGATTTCCAGCATGTCTACCGGCTGGTCGGAGAGCTTCTCCACCACGTCGATATAGTCCTCCGTGGTCTTGCCGCAGACATTGACGATGATCTTCGTGTCAAACTGCTTCAGGTAGGGAATATCCCTCTCCGCAAATACCTGAAAGCCCGGATTCTGCAGGCCCACTGCATTGATCATGCCGCCGTAGGTTTCCGCAATTCTGGGAGTAGGGTTTCCCGGCCACGGAATGCTGGCAACTCCCTTGGTCACTACAGCTCCCAGTCTGTTTAAGTCTACCATTTCGCCGTACTCAGCTCCGGAGCCGAAGGTTCCGGAGGCTGTCATAACCGGATTTTTGAGCTCCACTCCGGCCAGATTCACCTTCATGTTCATTACAGCTCCACCTCCTCGGCTAAGAATACAGGCCCGTCCTTGCAGATCCGCTTGTTGTTTACATTGGTGTGGTGATCCACATCCTTTGACTTGCAGACGCAGGCCAGGCAGGCTCCGATTCCGCAGGCCATCTTTTCCTCTAATGAGATGTAGCAGCGGATCTGATGTTCTCTGGCGTACTCCTTCAGTGCGCGGAGCATGGGAGTCGGGCCGCAGGCGTACATCACGTCGGCAGTCAGCCCATGTTCACGGATGGCGTCAAGAACATTTCCCTTCGTCCCTGCACTTCCGTCCTCTGTGGCCACATACACCTGGCCCCAGGCCTCGAACTCTTCCTTTAAAAACAGATTTTCATCACGATAGCCCAGAATCATCTGCTTTTCGCAGTCAAGCGTTTTGGCAAGCTCCAGCATGGGAGGGATTCCGATTCCTCCTCCGATCAGGAATACCTTCTTCCCCTCTGTGGGGAATCCGTTTCCCAGCGGTCCCATGATTTCAATAGAATCTCCCGGCTCATAGTGGGAAAACTCCTCGGTTCCCGCTCCTGCAATCCTGTACACGATGCGCAGGCGCCCCTCTTCCCTATCAATCTCGCAGATGCTGATTGGCCGCGGAAGAAGCCTGGATCCATCCTTTGTATAGACAGAAATAAACTGTCCCGGCTTTGCCTGTTCTGACGCCTTCGTGGAAATCCACATGCTGTAGATCCCAGGGGCCAGCATTTCCTGGCTGTACACAACAGCCGTTTCCTTTATCTGTGCCATTTTTCTCTCCCTGTTGTACTCCGCGTGCTTTTTTCTTTTTATCTCTTTGATTCACGCGGTATTTTATTTCCATTTCTGAAAATCTTTCCTGTATTCCCTGCCCCGATTCTTTCCGGCTGCAGCGCAGGCCTGCAGGCCTGACCGCCGGGAACCTGCACACAGTTCATACAGTTTTTCCGTTTTACAGTACGCGGCCAATATCGGCAATCATATCGATAACTGCCTGCCTGGAAGCCTCGCCGAAATGCTCCGGACCGAACTTTGCGTAGGTATCCTTCTTATAGGCAGCAATAATTCCTCTGGAAGAGTTTACGATTGCTCCGAGTCCGTCCTGGTTAAAGCAGTATTTCAGATCCTCGGCAGTTCCGCCCTGGGCTCCATAGCCAGGTACCAGGAAGTATGTCTTCGGCATGAGCTTTCTCAAAATTTTGCTCATCTCCGGATACGTAGCGCCCACTACAGCGCCCACATTGCTGTACTCTCCGTCCATGGAGGCGCTGCCCCACTCTACAACCTTTTCAGCTACCAGCTCGTACAGAGGACGGCCGTCAATCAGCCTGTCCTGGAACTCGCCGCTGGACGGGTTGGATGTTTTCACCAGCACGAAAATTCCCCTGTCACACTCATTGCACACATCCACAAAGGGTTTCACGCCGTCTGTTCCCAGGTACGGGTTTACTGTGATGTACTCTGTGTCAAAGCCGCTGTAAGTTTTGCTTCCCACCTGGACTTTTCCGATATGGCCCGCTGCATAGGCTGCAGAGGTAGAACCAATATCTCCTCTCTTCACATCTCCAATGACAATCAGTCCCTTTTCCTGGCAGTACTTTACGGTCTTGTCGTACGCTGCAAGCCCTGGAAGGCCGAACTGCTCATACATGGCAATCTGCGGCTTTACGGATGGAATCAGATCGCAAGTCGCGTCCACAATCTCCTTGTTGAACTGCCAGATTGCCTCTGCTGCTCCTTCAAGCGTTTCACCGAACTCCTCATATGCCTTTTTTGTCACATGCTCCGGGATATAGCTTAACATCGGATCCAGGCCAACACAGATCGGAGCCTTTGTTTTCTGAATTTTTTCAATTAATTTACTTACCATCTTATCCTCCTGTTTTCCAGACTTTACCTAGTTTAATTCTAGCTTAATTCTAACTCATTTTATCATAAGAGAGAGGGGGGATCAATAGCGTTATACAGGAAGTTCCATCTCATGTTCCATGGGCACAAACCCGAAGGCCTCATACAGCGGTCTGCCGGCCTCAGTGGCTTCCAGGGAGATGGAGGAAACCCCTTTTTTCCTGTATGCGCAGGAAAACCACAGAAAATTTGTATCTGCATGGCACAAATGTTTCTGTGGTTTTCTGCTCTTCTCTCTGTGTCTTTCTCTAGGGCCGGATCGTCAGTGTGGCGACGTAGGTCCCGTTTTTATACACCTTTGAGGCAAACTGCTCCTCGGTGGCTGTCTCAAGCTCCAGCCAGAGCTCCTCTGCGGCGAGCATGATGTGGGAGAGCATGACGCCTATGGAGAAATCTCTGCCTGTGCCGGCCTGGGGGGCCAGTCCCTTCAGGCCTCTGAAAAGCCCGGGCTCTTTCTTTGAGAATACGTAAATCCTGTCGGAATATACGATGAAACGCCAGGGCTGGGAATTAAATGCGGAAGGCGCCAGTCTCGCCGCTTTCAGGACAGTTTTCATGGTTTCTCCCACGTCTTCCTTAAAGACACACAGCTCGCTCAGAGGAAGCCTCTTTGCCAGGGAGCTTTCCCTGCACAGCTTTCCCTCCGGATAGCCAAAGGCTATAATCATAACCAGACGCTTTCCGTCCATTCTCTTTTTTTTGACAGTACTGCCGCCGAGGTAGCAGGTTCCAAGCCCCTTTGTGGTCATATAGAGAACTATCTGCTCCATCAGGTAGCCTCCGTTCCGCTCAAATCCTTCTGCCGGTTCTGAGTAGAGGGCCAGATACCAGGGCGCGTCCACCTTCCAAAGCCCCTTTACATCTGCCTTTTTTCCTCTGTTGTCAATCATCTCAAAGGCAACGGCAATCCTGTCATTGAGCGGCGAGGCCTTTCCGGCAAATACCAGAAGCTGTTCTCTCAGCTTTTCTGAAACTTCTTTATTAGAATACTTCCGCACTGAGTGGCGGACGCCTATTGCTTCATACAGATTCATTCTCCCACTTCCTTTTTATGTCCCCGGCCTTAGGTGCCTGTCTATTTGCCTCTGCCTGGCGTATCCAGACGTGTCTGCTCTAAAGCATGTCTGAAATCAGAGGAACCACAACCACGGTTAAAATACCCGCTACCGCTATGGAAAGGCTCGACATGGCGCCCTCCACCTCACCCAGCTCCAGGGCCTTGGCTGTCCCGATAGCATGGGCTGATGTTCCGAGAGCCAGTCCTCTCGCCATAGGCTCCTCAATCTTTAAGATCTTAAATATCACATCAGCTATAATGTTTCCAAGAATTCCTGTAATTATAATGCTTACCACTGTCAGGGTTACGATTCCTCCCATCTCCTCGCTGACTCCCATTCCGATAGCCGTAGTAATCGATTTCGGAAGGAGGCTCACATAAATCTCATGGTTCAGGCCAAAGCCCTTCGCCATGACATAAATGCTTCCTGCGCTGCCGGCTACCCCTGTCAGAATCGAAGCGCCCACTGCCAGCTTGTTGTTCAGGAGCATTTCCAGCTGCTTATAGAGCGGAATGGCCAGACAGACCGTCGCCGGAGTCAGAAAATAACTCAGGTATTCTCCTCCTCTGTTATAAGTTTCATAGCTGATCCCGCAGGCCTTTAAAACCACAATCACCGCCAGTATAGCCACCAAAAGCGGATTTAAAATCAAAAGCCCTGTCTTATTTTTCAGCCACACTCCTAAAAGGTATGCTCCCACGCTTAAAAGCATCCCAAAATAAAGGGATGTTCCCGCTAATTCTTCCATCTCTCGTTTTCCTTTCCTGCCACATCTTCTGCCTTTGCCGTACAGGTCACTTCTGCTGCCTCTTTCTGATCAGATACTGAGCCGTTTTTCCAGTCACAGCCATGACAAAAACTGTTGATACCGCTGTAATCACCGTGAGGGGAATCAAAATACTTTTCATCAAATCCCAGCTGTTTATAAGGCCCACGCCTGCCGGAATAAACATCAGAGGCATGGTATCCAGAAAAAAGTTTCCAGGCCCCTCCACAGCTTCCAGCTTCACAGCCTTAAGGCACAGCAAAGCTAAAAGCAGAAAAAGCCCGTATACCCCTGAGGGTATAGGAAACGGAAGCAGGACATTGAGAAATTCCCCTATTACGGTGATGCCGAAAATGATAGTGATGCCCTTCATGAATTTCATCTTCAGTCCCTCCTCATTTTTATAAACGCTTATATTTTATCACTGAGATTTTCATCGCACAATAGAAAAAGTTCTCATTTTTCTGTTGAAATTAAAACGATATATGGACTATACTTATAATGAACGCACATGAAGCATGCGTTTTTTATTTTTCAGGAGATATTGCGATGAATATAATAAGAACAGACCGGCTTTCTCTCATTCAGAGAGAAAAAGTCTGCAGACTTTTAGAAGAGTGCAGAAACGGGGAGAATGCCGCGCCGTTTTTTCCCCTTGAGGACGGAGATCTTTTCTATCTTCTTTTTATGGACACAAAAGAGCTGGCCTGCGCAGCAGCCTTAAGCTTTTTCGCCGATCCAGCCGTCTCCTACGCAGAGTGTACTGCCTTTACCCGCCCCGACCTTCGAAGAAACGGGTATTTCTCTGCTCTCTTTGAGCGGCTGTCCCAGGATATTGAGGATATGGATCTCTACTTTCCTGTAAGCGCGCCTTGCGAGGGGACTCTGGCTGCCCTGGCCTCTCTGGAGGCGGTTCACGACAGGGATGAGTATAAGATGGAGCTTGAGCTGGATAAAACGGATAAAAAAGAAGGCGCGAAAGCGGGAGCCGAGGAAACAGGAGACAGAACAGCCAAACCGGCAGCATCCGGCCGTCTCGGCGTCCGGTGGGAGGATATGGGAGACGGCTCTTTTCTTCTCTCTTTTTATCTGAAAAAGGGAAAAGAACGCCCCTGCCCGTCCTCCCTCCGTGCGGGGAGCTGCTGCCTGTTCTTTTCTTCAGACAGCGCCTGCTTCTATGGCTTTGAAATCAAAGAATCCCTGCGGGGCCAGGGTCTTGGAAAAGAGGCCCTTCTTCTCACCCTCTCCCTCCTTGAAGGCGGTCTGCCTGTACCGGGCTGTAAGCGGATCTCTCTCCATGTATCAGGGCTCAACACAGCCGCCGTCTCCCTGTACCGGAAAGCAGGCTTTCAAATCAGTGAAATTCTGTCCTATTATCTCTATTAAAATTAGACAGAAAAAAACAGGGGGAGACGTCTGTCTTCCCCGCATACCAGATCCTGATGAATTTCATCCAAAATTTCATCCAAAATTACTCTCACATAGCCGGACACGCCCGGATCCACATATTCGTGAAGAGCCTTTCTGACACACTCCGAAACCTCCATGTCCATATCAGCCGCCCACATGGCGTAAAGTTTTTTGAAATTTTTCTGCAAACCGCTGCGGAAACTGAAAATCCCAGGAGGACTTCATTACAGGAACAGGAGTTCTGTCCCGCAGGTTCCTCCTTCTGCAGCGCTTCTGTCAAAAGCTTAAATATTCTGGGAGAGAATCGGATAGGGGAGATTTGACCCTCCCCTTCCAGTCGAGTAAGTAAGAGGACTTTCACCTCAAACTTCTCACGGAACCGTACGTGAAGGTCTCCCTTCATACGGCTCTTATCATTTAACAATACGAGTACATCCTGCTCCAATGAGCAAACAGCTTCGGCTCTCGTTTCCTGATAGACGAGAGCCATTTCTCAGCCCTCTGCCTGCGTCCACGAAAACTTTTATACTTGCACATTGCCCATTTTATCAGCCTGCATTCAATACACTGTAACGTGTTTTTCATTGCTGACGGATTAAATTTCCCAAAGTAATTCATCCACCCTCTAATCATCGGATTCAGCAGTTCTGCAATCATGTCTATCTTGCACCCGGTTCTCTTGTGTATCTCCAGTGCTTTGATCTTATCCCTGAAACCTTTCGCTGCTGTTTTACTGACCGATGCGATAAAGTTATTTCGCATCACACCATCCTTACATTTAATGTAGACTGCCTTAAAAGTGTACCCAAGAAAGTCAAACTCCGCCAGTTCTTCCTCCTTAGTCCTGTCCTTATCTTTACAGTATACAATTCTTGTTTTAACAGGATGCAGCTCCAGTTTACACTCTTCAAACCTTTTAACAAGCTTCTTCTTTATGTAGAGTGCTTCTTCTTTGGTTCTACAATGCACAACTCCATCATCTGCATATCTTTCAAACGGCGCCTGTGGGAAATTTCTTTTCATCCACATATCAAAGACATAGTGCAGAAACATATTTGCCAGTACTGGACTAATTACACCACCTTGTGGTGTTCCAGATTCTCTTTCAATCCTGCTTCCATCCGGCAGAACGAAAGGACTTTTGAGCCATCTTTCAATATACAAACATATCCAAGGCTCCTTTACGTGTCTGCGTACCACTCTCATTAACAATTCATGGTCGATATTGTCAAACAATCCTTTTACATCTAATTCTATAACATAGTCATATTTCCAACATCTTTTCCTTGTCTTCTCAACCGCATCTAATGCTGATTTGTGTGGTCTGTATCCATATGAATCTTCGCAAAACATAGGCTCCACTGCCCGTTCTACATATGCTCTTGCGACCATCTGTGCAATCCGGTCTGCTATAGTCGGTATTCCGAGTCGTCTGGTTCCTCCTGATTTCTTTGGTATTTCTACCGCCATCACTGGAGATGGAAAATAACTTCCCGAACTCATCCGGTTCCAGATTTTATAAAGATTATTATTTAGTCTTTTTTCAAATTTCTCAAAATCCATACCATCTATACCAGCACTGCCTTTGTTTGCTTTCACTCTTTTGTATGCGGCGTTGAGGTTGTCGCTCCTGAGTATCGTATCAAGCAGGTTGTCCGTCCAAAAGTCCGTGTTGGTGTCAGGGTTCCCGGTAATCCATTCATGGGCGTACACTCCTGTTACCTTTCCCTGTTCCGCAGGTATCTCTCTCAGGTAGTCTTCTATATGAAGTTGTCTGTACTTCGTTCCATGTCTGGTTTCCATTTGGAAATGGCACCTCCTACTGTTCCGTCCTTCCCGGTACATCTATAGCTGTTCCGGTACTATGACATCTGCTGACTTCTCATGGCAAGCTTTACTCCATGGCTACGAATATTTTATCGCCTTTGCCATGTCCATGAGACCTCCCCGGGTACTCACACGCTCTTTCCCACTTATACCTGCCCCGTCTACTGCTGGCGTTCCGTGCAGTTATTGGACTTTAGTTTGTTTGGTAACCTCATCCACGCTTCACAGCCTATCCGGGTATCATGCCCTGTGGGTACAACTTTTACAGGCCAGTGTTTTGCCTCCGGCTTCCTTCAGACCCCACCTCGCGATGACGCCTTTGCCATTGGCTGCACCCTTCCCACTGCTGGGCGGGTCGGGGACTTTCACCCGTTAGAACGTGTGCCCGCCGGGCACACCAAAAATGGGACAGAGCCATCTCTGGCATCTGTCCCGAAAACAGTTCTTTCTTATTTGTGAAATATTCAAACGGGCCGGCTCTACACCGCCTTTTCCCTGCCTTTGTTGATATCGAACTCCTTCATCTGCTCCCGGTCCTCAATTTTTCTCCGGATCTCCAGCATCTTCCAGTCTGTCCCGGCAATGACTTCCGCACACTTTCTCAGATCCTCCCCGATCTCTGCCGCCTCCTCCTCGGTCATCTCTTTTTTATACTTGAGCTGGTGGTCAAGGCTGGCCCAGAAATCCATGGCTATCGTGCGAATCTGAACCTCTGCCCTGATATACTGCTTACAGTTTGAAAAGAACACCGGAACCTCCACAATCATGTGATAGCTCCTGTATCCGTTTACCTTGGGGCTTCTGATGTAATCCTTAATGGCAACCACTCTCACATCATCCTGTCTCGCCAGCATACGGCTCACATCGTAAATATCGTCAATAAAAGAACAGATCACGCGGACTCCTGCAATGTCATCAAGATTTTGCGTCATGGACTCCACAGTCAGAGGCAGTCCTCTGCGTCTGAGCTTCCCGAAAATGCTCTCCGGCCTTTTGACTCTGGACTTAATCATCTCTATGGGGTTTCTCTGGTTCCTGACTGACAGCTCGTCGTTGAGTACCTCCAGCTTTGTCTTCAGTTCACGGATTGCACAGGAGTATTTCATCATTTCATTTCGAAATTCAATGGCCTCGCCGATCAGGCTTTCCGGAACCTCCACCTCACTTGGCCCAATCACAACTGACTGGCTCAGCTCACTGTTCGGATTCTGGTTAAAACTCATATCACACACCTCTGGTTTGTCATTCTGTCTGCTGCGGCACAGCCGGATTGCCGGTGTTTTCCGCATTATCTCTGTCTATTATAGCCGAAAAACCGTTCGGAGACAATGAAACTTTCATTAATTTTCCCTGAAGTTCGTTTCTTTCCTATCCGGCGGGCACCGTCTGCCGCAGTTCCCATATGCTCTCCGGCACAGGTTCTGTATTTTTTCATTTTACCCGGGTTCCCTCGCGCTGAGCGGTTTACAAACTATCCCTTTAATGGTATGCTTAGCAGTAGATATTTTACATCGGATTGGAGGTTTATTATGAAAAACTTAGGTTACTACAACGGTGCCTTCGGCCCTCTGGAAGAGATGACCGTACCTATGAACGACCGCGCCGGATACTTCGGCGACGGCGTCTATGAAGCGACCCTGGCCAGAAATGGGAAAATCTTTGCCCTTGAGGATCACTTAAACCGATTCTACAACAGCGCCGCACTGATCAGGATGACAGTTCCCTACACGAGAGAGGAGCTGACCGACATTCTCTATTCCATGCTCGGCAAGATGGATGATTCTGAGATTCTGGTCTACTGGCAGCTCACCAGAGGCACTGCCATCAGAAATCATGTATTCCCCGACGCCTCCGTAAAACCAAATCTCTGGATTACCATGAAGCCCGGAAAGAAGGCGGATCCGGATCATGTTCTGAAGCTGGTGTCTACAGAGGATACACGTTTCCTCCACTGCAATATCAAGACACTCAACCTGCTTCCCAATGTTATGGCCGCCGAGAAGGCCCACGAGGCAGGCTGCGATGAATGTGTGTTCCACCGCGGCGACATTGTAACCGAGTGCGCCCACAGCAATGTCTCCATTTTAAAGGACGGCGTTTTCATCACCCATCCTACCGACCACTACATCCTTCCCGGCATTTCCAGAATGCATCTGATTCAGGAGTGCAGGCGCCTGGGCATTCCGGTGGACGAGACTCCATTCACCATGAAGGAGCTTCTGGAGGCTGACGAGATCATCGTTTCCAGCTCCACCAAGCTGGTGCTGCGCGCATGCGAGCTGGAGGGACAGCCGGTGGGCGGAAAGGCCTCTGACCTTTTCAAAAAGCTTCAGAATGCTTATGTGGAGCGCTTCCTGCGCGAAACTGAAAACGGCAGATAGCACTGCATCGACCGGGAGAGCCTTTGCTCTATTGATATTCTGCCAGATGTTCAATGCAGTACGGAAAAGAAAAAATGCGGACTCCCTGCACAGACATGGAACCTTCCCGTTCCGTCCGGCCGGAAGCCGCATTTTTCTTTATTCTTTCACGCAGAATTTACGGCTGCCAAACCATTTGCAGCTTACAGCTTCTCAATCACATCTGCTGCATGATCGAGCCATGGAGATTCCACATACTCTACCACACCCTGATCCACACTGTCTGCGATCTTCGGATCGATCGGCAGCTGGGCGAGCACCGGGATCTGATACTCTCTGGCTACCTCCTCGATTCTGCTCTCTCCAAACACGGAAATCTTCTTTCCGCAGTCAGGACAGACAAGATAGCTCATATTTTCCACCAGACCGATAATCGGCACGTTCATCTTCTTCGCCATGTTGACGGCCTTTGCCACAATCATGGAAACCAGATCCTGAGGAGAGGTTACAATGATGATTCCGTCAAGGGGAATTGACTGAAAGACGGTCAGCGGCACATCCCCTGTTCCCGGAGGCATATCCACAAACATATAGTCGATATCCTTCCACAGTGCCTCCTTCCAGAACTGTTTGATCACGCCTGCCACAATGGGGCCTCTCCAAATCACAGGATCCGTCTCATTCTCCAGGATCAGGTTGGCGGACAGCATCTGGATGCCCGTCTGGCTCTCGCAGGGAACCATCAGCTCGTCAGCGGTCACCCTCACCATCTCATGAACACCGAAGGCCTTCGGGATGGACGGTCCGGTAATGTCCGCATCCAGAATCCCGACTCTGTTGTTTCTTGCCCGCATCTTGCAGGCCATCAGTGAGGTCACAAGGGACTTTCCCACGCCTCCCTTTCCGCTCACTACGCCGATTACCTTCTTTACTGTACTCTGTGGGTTTAACGGCTCTAAAAAGCTGGATGGCTGGCGGCTCTGGCAGTCAGCACTGCAGCTTTTGCAGTCATGATTGCACCCTTCACTCATAATAATTTCTCCTTTCCGTCCCCGGCGTCTTTAAAAGCCGGCACGTTCTTTTTTATGGTCAGAAGGGTTCTCCCTTCCCAATCGTTTTTTCTGCCCTTTTGGGCTTTTTGACAGCTTCTATCGTATCACATTCCCACCGGTTTGTCCCGTTCTTTTTTTCGTGCATCTCCGTTCTTATTCCAAAAGGCAGCGTCTTCTCCTCTCTGTCCCGTCTGCAGTTTTATTCCGCAAAAAAGAGGAAGAGCTTTACTCTTCCCCCTTCTCTGTCAGTGTTTTTCCTTCTTCTGCTTTCTTATTTCACCCATTGATTGAACTGCTTCTCGCCGTTTAAACAGGGGCCGGGCACCGTAGCCATGTCTTCTCTGTGATCACTGCTGTATCCTTCTGGCCGTCCTAAGGTTTCTGATCGTTTTTACAAAGCCCAGATCCTCCAGCTTCTTTACAATCACGAAGAAAATAACGGAGTCAACGGGCCACATGATCAGATTTTTCAACAGCCTCGGCCCGATCAGAACTGCCATTCCCTTGCCGTACATAAAGCTGAGGCACCAGGTGTTTAAGAGTACGTTGCAGATAAGAGCCACCAGAAGCTTGGCAAAGAGGACGCGGCCAAAGGTAATGGGCCTGCGGTAGAGAACCGTTCCGTAAATCATGGCGCCCAGCATGGCGATCAGGGTAAAGCCAGGGAAAAAGGCTCCCGTCGGCTTGGCTGCAAACTTCAGAATGTCCAGGATTCCCGCATAGAACATGCCTGTCACAGGACCAAAGAGGTAGTAGACAAACTGATTTGCCACACTTCCAAGGCCTATTTTCAGGTAAGGCCCTGCCTCAATGGTAAAATAGCCCAGCACAACGGAGATGGCCATAAACATGGCCGACGTGGTCATCGTCCTCAGATGTCTCATTTCCTTCCAGGACTGGGCATACAATTCTGCGAGTTTTTTCATAAAAAAATACCTCCTTCGTGCAGAATCTCGAACCGCACCAGGGAGATACTTCCTTCCACGGATGCAGCGGGATGCGGGGAACAGACCGCGAAGGTTTCCTTCTTCGTCCGGACGGCAACTCCCTGTCCATCCGGCACTTAACGCCTGCTCCCCTACTCTGCGTTCTTATTTTTCTGTAACCACAGTATACCATCTCTACTGACGTCTCGATGGGACTGCTCGCCAAATGCATGCTCATGCAAGCATGGCATGCGCTTTTCTCGCTATTATACCATATCAGCATAACTTTTCAATACTTTTTATCTGCGTCCCGGTCAATCGGGGCTTTGAAGGCTGTCTCTGCCGTTTCGTCAGTCTTCTTCTGACTCATTCTTCATCTCCCTGAACGCCTTGTCCATCTCAATGTAATTGCGCTTCAGGGAAACGGGTTTCCCGTCTCTGGTCAAAAAGCAGTGACGGCTTTCTCCCACGCAGCGCACCTGACCTGTCTCGCAGTCCAGCACCGTGTACTCTATGGTCATTCTGATTCCATTGTACTCCTTCAGATTCGTGATGATCCGCACGGTTTCACCGAAGCGCGTCATGCTCTTGTATTCACAGTGGATGGAAACAACGGGGCTGATAATTCCCTCCGCCTCCATCATGTCATATCCCATGCCCATCTGCTCCATCATGTGGACTCTGGCCTCCTCGAACCAGCGGATGTAATTGGAATGGTGAATAATCCCCATCTGATCCGTTTCATAATACTGTGTCTTGTGTTCATAAACCTCATATTTCACGACATCCCGCTCCTTTCCTGCTTCCATCATCTTCCTGGTATCACGGCTCTCCCTTCGAAACACACAGTTGGAAGTACGCGGCCTGAATCATACGGCCTGAATGTACGTTCCGAATCAAAAGGATGTACCGGTTCGGACCTGCACAGCCGCGCAGCCTCTCATGCTTCCGCCGCTGGATAAAAGTCGGCACTGGCAAAAAGAGAGCGTTGCTGCCAGCAACACTCTCTCTTCTCACGCATATTCTATTAATTCTCGCCGAGTCCGCTCTCGATCGCTGCGGAGAGGGCCTCCATAGCTGCCTCCTCGTCCTCGCCGTCACAGATCAGGTTAATCTCTGTTCCGCACTTGATTCCTGCTGCCATTACATTCAGCACGCTCTTTGCGACAATCCTCTTCTCACCGCACTCGATGATTACGTCGCATTTGAATTTCATAGCTGCCTGGGATAACACTCCAGCTGGTCTTAAGTGAAGACCGGATGGGTTCACAACCGTTAATTTTTTAGATAACATACGCTCGTCTCCTCTACTGTTTCATTTCCTTAGAGTGCCATGACTCCTCGTCTGATATATGAGAATTTTATTACAATTTTCATTCTGTGTCAAGTACGCTTTCATGCGCTATCCAATGACCTTCTGGGCATAGTTTACAGATGCCATGGCATCTTTACAGTAGGCGTCAGCCCCGATGGAATCGGCATATTCAGGAGTCAGAACTGCGCCTCCCACCATGATCTTTGCCCAGCCTGCTTCCTTCCTGAGAAGCCGGATCGTCTCCTCCATGCTGGGCACCGTGGTGGTCATCAGGGCGCTGAGTCCCACAAGAGGTGCTCTGTGCTTCACCGTCTCCTCTGCAATCCGCTCAGGCGGCACATCCTTTCCCAGATCCACCACCTCATAGCTGTAGTTTTCCAGAAGCACCTTCACAATATTTTTCCCTATATCGTGAATATCACCCCTGACGGTTGCAAGGATAATCACTCCCTTTTTTTCCTGACTCTTCCCTGAACCTGCCATGGCAGCCTTGAGCACTTCAAAGGCAGCCTTGGCAGCCTCCGCGCTCATGAGGAGCTGGGGAAGAAACACCGTTCCCTGCTCAAAGCCCTTTCCCACACAGTCCAGAGCCGGGATCATGCAGGCATTGATCACCTCAAGAGGGGAAGCCTCCTTGAGAGCAGCAGCTGCTGCTCTGGCAGCCTGCTCTTTCAGTCCGCGCACCACGCTCTCCCAGAGCTGCACCTGACTCTTATGGCTCTCATGGATTTCCTGTACCTCTTCCGGCGCTTTCTCCGATACTGCTTCTCCTTTGCCAAAGACAGTGTCCGAGGGCTGCTGTTTTGTCTGTCCCCCATATGCGCTGATATAATCCCCACAGTTTTCATCCAGAGCGGCCAGGGCACGAAAGCTGCGCCAGGAGCGCATCATGGCATCGGAATTGGGATTGATGATGGCCGCGCTCAGACCATTCATCATGGCCATTGTGAAGAAAGCGGCATTGATGCTCTCTCTCTGGGGAAGGCCGAAAGAGACATTGGATACCCCAAGAATGGTTTTCCCGTGAAGTTCATCCCTTATGCGCCTTACCGCCTCCAGCGTGGTCAGCGCTCCCTGGCTGTCTGAGCTGATCGTCATGCAGAGTGTATCGATCAGAATATCCTTTTTGTCAATTCCGTACTGGGCGGCTCTCCTGTATATTTTTTCAGCTACCCTGATTCTGCCGTCAGCTGTGTCGGGGATTCCCTCCTCATCCAGAGTCAGGGCCACCACAACTCCTCCGTATTTTTTTACCAGGGGAAAGATGGCATCCATACTCTCTGCCTTTCCGTTTACGGAGTTGATGAGAGGCTTTCCATTGTAAATCCTCATGGCTCTCTCCATGGCCTCAATGTTCGAGGTATCGATTTGAAGCGGAAGGTCGAGAATGCTCTGAAGCTCTCTCACCGCCTCCTCCATCATGGACGGCTCGTCAATCTCTGGAAGGCCCACATTGACATCCAGCACCTGTGCGCCGCTATCCTGCTGTGCCAGTCCCTCCCTGAGAATGTATTCCATGTCGTGATCCCGCAGGGCCTGCTTAAACTTCGGCTTTCCGGTGGGGTTGATGCGCTCCCCGATGATTACCGGATCCGATGCGATCTCCACCAGCTGGGAGTAGGAGGTGACAACGGTTTCTGCCTTTTTGGACGGGAGCTTCTGCTTCTTTTCCCTGCATGCCAGGCAGAGCTTTCTGATATATTCCGGCGTCGTTCCGCAGCAGCCGCCTACAACGGATGCTCCCATATCCACAATCTCAGCCATGGTTTTGGCAAACTGATCCTCGTCTATATCGTATACAGTCCTGCCCTCCACGCTTCTGGGCAGACCTGCATTGGGATTTACAATAATCGGCACTGACGCATATTTCGCAAACTCCCTGACAAATTCCTTCATCTGCACCGGTCCCAGGCCGCAGTTAATGCCCACTGCATCCACGCCCAGCCCCTCCAGAAGAGCAATCACCGTGCGGGGCGTGCCGCCGGTCAGGAGCTTGCCCTTTTCATCAAAGATCGTTGTGGCAAAAACAGGCAGATCCGCCTGCTCCCCTGAGATTCCGTCCCCTGCCAGAGCCTCCTTGACGCCGAGAACAGCGGCCTTCAGCTCATAGCTGTCACTCATTGTCTCGATGAGAACTAAATCCACCCCTGCGCGGATCCCAATCCCGGCAGCCTCCCGGTAAATCTCCACCGCTGTCTCAAAATCCAGGTCTCCCATGGGCTTTAAAAGCCTGCCTGTGGGCCCCAGATCGAGGGCAATGTATCCGTGGCCTGCCAGATTCACTGCCTCCCTCGCATTCCTGACGGCCGCCTCTATGATTTCCTTCAGGCCAAATTCCGTATTCTCATTGAACTTCAGCCGGTTGGCCCCGAAGGTATTGGTATTGATGATATCGCAGCCTGCATCAAGGTAATCTCTGTGCAGCTTTACGATCACCTCTGGACGGCGGATATTCCAGGTTTCAGGAAGCTCTCCCGGCTTCAGCCCGGCCGCCTGCAAAAGGCTCCCTGTCCCTCCGTCAAAAAACAGAATCCTCTCCGCCAGCTCATGAAGGAGTCTGCTCTTTTTCCCTGTCTGTCTCTCTGCTATGCTCATATCTTCCCGCACTCCTGTCTTAGCAACTTTTATTATTTAAATCTATTTTCTCTGTCTGTTCCCTGTGCCTGCCCGTCCGGCTGCGGACCTGGAAACCTGGCCTTTTGAACCCTCTTTCCTCTCCCGGTACATGCAGTCCTCCTTCTGGCAGGCTTCACAGCTGCGTCCTCCTGCTGTGCCCGCCTGTGAGCAGGCCTCACTGCCAATCCCGATAACGGCTGTCACCGATTTCGACGGCACCATAAGGAGGCTGTCAGTCAGTGTGATTCCCGCCCGCTTTTCAAGCTCCAGGGCTGACGCAAAGGATCGCTGATATTCCAGAGAGAAATCACCATAGCCGGGGCTGAAGCGGGGACGCAGATACAGCCCCCTCCTCCCGTACTCCTCTGCCAGGCGCCTGTTTTCCAGGTTGCAGTAGGCCTCGATCATGGCAGCTGCCGCAGCCTGCATCACAACTGCCCGGCTCATCTCTATGGCGCTGTAGCGGCGAAGGAGCAGATCCACTCCTGCCCCCAGTGTGGCTCCAAACAGGAATACCTGCCGACATCCTTCCAGATTTTTTCTCAGACTCTCGCTTCTGGCCTGAAAGCAGGTGAAATCGAGGGAGCCGTCCTGACTGACGGAAAAAGGGTATTCCCGGCCGTAAAAGCGGGGAGACAGGAAGCCGGAAAGCTCTTCGATACAGCTCTCCACAAGCTCCTCCTCCCTCCTTTCAGGGCGTTTTCCTCTGTAGCCCAGGTAGCGGAAGATTTCCCTGCGGTTTGTGGATCCTGCAATCTGTGCTTCCAGCGTCCTGTTCTCCAGTTCCCGTTCTTTTTTTCTTTTTTCCGTCTGCTTTTCTGTGTCCTTTTCCATTTTTCCCCGCTTTCTGCTTTGCAGGCTGTCCTGCTTTCCGTCCCCGGGCTGGCAGCCCGCTCTTCCGGCTGTACTTTCCTGCTTTCTGCTTCCCTTCATCATGCGCCCCGGTTCTGCTGAAAGGAGGCTCCGCCTGGTGATACCTAATGGTTTCTGAAGGATACTTATAAATATTTTAATCCTGCAAAATCTCTGAAAGACTGTTCTTGATCTGCTCCGCCACATCCGGCTTATTCATGGAGTAGACATGGATGCCGTTTACATGATTTGCAATCAGGTCAATGATCTGCTCGGTAGCGTAGGCAATTCCAGCCTGCTTCATCGCAGCCGGATTGTCTCCGAACCGGTCGACAATGGCCTTAAATCTGGCCGGAAGATAGGTTCCGGACATCCTGCAGATGCGGTCGATCTGCCTGGCATTGGTGACAGGCATGATTCCGGCTACCACAGGAACTGTAATTCCCCTCTCCCGGATGCGGTAGAGGTAGTTGTACAGAATGTTGTTGTCAAAAAACATCTGGGTGGTCACAAAGTCGCAGCCGGCCTCCACCTTTTCCCTCAGATGCTCAATATCCTCTGTCTTGTTGGCAGATTCCACATGTCCCTCAGGGTAGCAGGCGGCGCCGATGCAGAAATCCCCGTCAAAGCTGCGGATCTCACGGATCAGCTCAGACGCATACCTGTAGTCGTGAGCCAGAGGGCCTCCCTCGGGAATGTCGCCCCTGAGCGCCAGGACATTTTCGATCCCGCGGGTCTTCAGCTCTCCCAGAACACGGCGCACCTCCTCTTTCGTGGACGAGACGCAGGTCAGATGAGCCAGGGCATTCACTCCCTGGTTTTGATACTGGAGGCAATATCCACTGTATATTTGCTTGTACCTCCTCCCGCCCCATAGGTCACACTCATAAAAGCAGGCTTCAGCCTGGCAATCCTGATGGCTGCCTCTTCCACAGAATCATATTTGTCTTCTGCCTTTGGGGGAAACACTTCAAACGAAAGAGTCGGCTTCCCCTGTGCTAGTATATCTCTGATCTTCATACCTGAATACCTCCGTTTCCCCTGGTCCTCCGAGGAGGCCGAGTTTTCTTTTTTTCTCTTTTTGCTCTTTCACTGAGACAGGCATCTGTTCAGAGCCTTTGGTCAGGGCCTGCCTGGCAGGGCGCTGAACTGCTGCCTGACATTCAGCTGTAAGATTTCTGTAAGTATAGCACAGGATTGATAAAATTTCCACAAATGATATTGACAAATTTTTCACATTTTTTCGAATTTTTCTTGCATTCCTGTCAATCTATGGTAGAATACGGTAACTGTTTTACTCGACAGATTTTTAACAATGCTGTGCTGTTTACTCTGCCGCTGAAAGCATGCTCGAAGCCAGGCCCCGTCTGCTGCCTTCCTTTTCGTCCATGCAGTGTGATTGTAAGACAGTTCAAGATTTTCACAGGAGGATTTACACCAATGAACAGTCAGACTGTAAAAGACTTTCTCAAACGCAAGCAGATCAATATCTCCGTCCAGACCTACCTGATTGACGCGCTGGGCGCCATGGCTTTCGGTCTTTTCGCCTCCCTGCTGATCGGCACCATCTTCGGTACCCTGGGAGAAAAAACAGGCCTTGAAATCTTCAACACCATTGCCGTCTATGCAAAGGGGGCCACCGGAGCCGCCCTGGGCGTTTCCATCGCCTATGCTCTGAAGGCTCCCCAGCTTGTCATCTTCTCTGCCGCCACAGTCGGCATTGCCGGAAACGAGCTGGGCGGACCTGTAGGCGCACTGGTAGCCACCATCATTGCAGCCGAGCTTGGAAAGGCCGTTTCAAAGGAAACGAGGGTTGACATCCTGGTAACCCCCGGGGTCACGATCATTTTCGGAGTTCTTACCGCCCAGTTTATCGGACCAGGCGTTTCCGCCTTCATGACAGCCTTCGGAGATCTCGTAAAGACAGCCACTGTCATGCAGCCATTCTTCATGGGAATTGTAGTTTCCACTCTTATAGGCATCGCCCTGACGCTTCCTATCAGCAGCGCGGCCATCTGCATCATGCTGAGCCTTGACGGGCTGGCGGGAGGAGCAGCTACAGCCGGCTGCTGCGCACAGATGATCGGCTTTGCCGTACTGAGCTACAGGGAGAACGGCTTTGGCGGCCTTCTGGCTCAGGGGCTTGGAACCTCCATGCTGCAGATGCCGAATATTGTAAGGAACCCAAAAATCTGGCTGGCTCCCACCCTGGCTTCCATGGTGACAGGGCCTATATCCACCATGGTCTTCAAGCTGGAAAATATCGCGGCCGGATCCGGCATGGGAACCTGCGGACTGGTAGGACCTATCGGCATCTACACAGCTATGCCTGAGGGCGGAGCAAACATGTGGCTTGGAATCGCCCTTGTATGCTTTCTGCTCCCGGCAGTCCTGACACTTGCCTTCGGAGAGATCTTCCGCAAAATCGGATGGATTCGTGAAGGAGATTTAAAGCTGGATCTGTAATGACAGTTTCATCTTCCAGTTTCCCGGAAAGCTGGAAAATGAAACGCTTCTGAGAATTTCATATCCCACATAGCGCGCCAAAAGCGGCGCATTCCAGACGACGGATAAACCGCCTGGAATGCGCCGCTTTTGGCTTTGTATATACTCTTACTGCAGATACTTCTCTGCAAATTCATCACTTGGAATCGGTCGGCTGTAATAGTAGCCCTGTCCATAGTCCACGCCGATGGAGCGGATAAAGGCTTCATTCTCTGCAGTCTCCACTCCCTCCACAACCGTAGTGATGGAAAGGTCTCTCGCCAGATTCACAATATGCTTCATGAGAACCGCCTGGCTCTCACTCTCTCTGAAGACCTCCTGCTCCAGGAAACCGCGGTCCAGCTTGACTTCATCAATGCCGATTCTCGTCAGCAGGTTCAGGGAAGAATAGCCGCTTCCAAAATCGTCCAGAGAGATCTTAAATCCCAGATTTTTTAAGAGCATAATTGTCTTATTCAGCTCTCCGATGCTCTCCGCCGCCAGCCCTTCCAGTATCTCCAGCGTGATCCTGCTGCGCGGAATGTTGTAGTGCTCCGTGATCTGGCACAGACGCTCCACATAGTCAGACTGATAAAACAGCAGCTTGGACTGATTGACAGAAACGCTGATTGGCCTTCTGCCCTCATCCTCCCACTGCCTCAGCTTTCTGCATACCTGGGCAACCATGTAGAGGTCCAGCTGGGCGCAGAAGCCGTTCAGCTCAAAAAGAGGAATAAACTGATCTGGAAAGATCACCGAACCGTCCTCACGAATCCACCGCACCAGGGCCTCTGCAGAGGCAATCTCCCCTGAAGCGAGGTCTCTCTTAGGCTGGAGGAACAGGCGGAACTCTTCTTTTTCCAAGGCCTCATTTTTGCTGCTCTCGATCAGGCGCACCAGCTCCTCTGCTTTGTGGAGCTTTTCATCGTAAAATACAATATCCCGCTCCGCTCCCTGTCTGGCCTGCTTCAGCGCAAATTCTGCCCTGTCGATCAGTTCATCCGGTCTGGTCACCTGATTGACTGCTGCTCCCGCGTAAATCTGAATGGGATAGTTTCTGTTAAATCTTCTGGAGATTCTCTCGCAGCTCTTCATGATGTCCCCAATCCGTCTCCGGATCTCCTCCTCCTCCACGGTGTGGAGAAGCATGCAGAACTGATCGCCGTTGTAACGGCAGAAGCGCTCATCTTCTCTTATATTTTCCCTGATGATAAGAGCCAGCTCGCAGAGCACCTGATCCGCCTGCTTCTTTCCGAATATCTCGTTAATGTAGCGGAAATGGCGTATATTCAGAGCTGCAACACTCCTGCAGCCATCCTGTTCCAGAAGCTCGGAAGCCTCCTGTTCGAACCGTTTCATATTAAACAGTCCTGTCAGGCTGTCGTAGTATGCGGTTCTTATCAGCTCCCGGTTATTCTTCCTCAGAATCCTGGAACCATACCATATGGAAGCAATGCTCAGAACCAGAATAATCAGGAAGGTGGCTGCAACAGCCAGAAGCATAAAATAGACGGGGCTTTTCACTTTATCGCTGTCGTCAATGCAGAGCAGATACCAGTCGTTTCTGTCTAACGGTTCCAGGTAAAGGCCGTAGGTACTGCCGCCATATTGGTAGGAAATCGTGCAGTCCCTGCCCATGGCCATGTTCTCCCTCAGAAGGCTTCTGTCCTTCTCTGAAATCCCTTCCTGGCTGAAAATGGACGCGCTCATATGACGCCCCTCTTCCTCCTCCGTATGCCCGACGAAATTCCCGTCTGCATCCAGCCAGGCCACATCCAGGCTAATCTGCGACAGCGTTGTCTCGTTCAGAATATCCTGAAACACATCCAGAGCCCTTACTCCCAGCAGGCATCCCTTCAGAATACCCGATTCATCGTAGACGGGAACGCTGTAAGCAATAACCGGCGTTTTCAGGGTCACATCCATATACACCTGAGAGGTGGCGTTTTCTCCGTTCCATCCCTTCTCAATCACCTCCTGCA
Organism: Clostridium sp. M62/1; assembly: GCF_020736365.1. NCBI lineage: Bacteria > Bacillati > Bacillota > Clostridia > Eubacteriales > Clostridiaceae > Clostridium > Clostridium sp. M62/1. The sequence continues at coordinate 2,825,077 of NZ_CP085988.1, forward strand.
GTTCCGGCGCCCGCTCAGAGATCGGCAGATCCCTTCCCAGCTCCCTGGTCATGCTGATGCGTATCTTGTCGCTTCCCTTCTCACAGTAGCCCAGCCGCAGAAACAGCGCTGCCGTCCCTGCCCCGTCAATTCCGTCCGCCAGGTTTTCGAGCTCCAGCAGACGGCTGTTGGAGATAAAGCCGGCCAGCGTTTCCAGAGATTCAATGTCAGAATCCATCTGGCGCTCCATATTTATCTTGTACTCATTGATAAAGGCCTTCATCTGCGCTTCATATGAGTTTTTCTCCGCCCGGAGCATTGATGTGATTACGACGCCTGCACAGACAATGAGAATCAGGCTCACTGCCACTGTAAGCACGGTGATTCTGAAAATGCGCCTTTGTATCTCTTTTTCGTTCATATGATATCCTTCCGACTTACAGGGAATGCCTGTCCTCCTCCATCTGATAGCGCTCCTTTGCCTCTTTCAGCCGTCTGAAGTAGGAGCTCATCTCATCAGCCATGCCGGACAGTCTGTTTAAGAGGGTGGAAAAGTCCTTCAGCATCACATCGTTCTGGAAATACGGGTACACGATGTCGTGATCTACCTCGCTCCATCCCTCCTCAAACAAAGTTCTGGCCTGCAGCTCCACATAGTATCCCTTATATTTGACAATGTAGTGGATCGACCGGTAGATTCCGTCCGACTTAATGTCAATCAGATTTTTATCATATATTTTCGTATCCCCAATCCTCCGATAGCTTTTGGGGCGCTCCGCAATATACCAGTGACCTGGATCCTCGTCAAAATCCCTGAGCCGATCTTCCACGTAGTGTTCGGGATTATTCTCAAACCTGCCTGTAATGTATTCATGGAATCCTCTCCAGTCCTCCCGGTACAGGAAAAACACGCGGATTCCGATTAAGTCTGTAATGTACTTATAATAGTTGGTGCTGTCAATTTCCCGGTAGCTGTCCAGGCTGTCATTTCTCTTTCTGATGATCTTTTCAATCAGGTGGCCCGGCTCTTTCAGCCGGTAACGGTAGGAGTGGATTCCCGCTCTCTCCGTGTCATAGAGATACTCGTCAAGGAAATCCCGGCTGATGGAACGCAGTTTCGGCTCCAGGGAACAGTAATGATTATAAATCCGTTCCAGTTCCCTGAAGCTGATATTCGCCGAGCGGAACTCATTTTCAGCAATGTTGTACTTTTTCAGAAACTCTTCCTTAATAAGCATGTTATCTGTCCTTTTTCTCCTTTTCTCTCACAAAAGCTCCGGAGCTGAAAAGCAGCCTGTTCCTGTATTTTCTGTCCCCTGCTTATTTCTCCTGGAAACCTGCCGCGTGCAGGAAGCGGGCAAATGCCTCTCTCCCCTCAGGAGTGAACTTGTACACGCCTGCATCCTCGAGAACCTTCTCAAATACAAGCCCAACCTCTTTTTTCAGAATCTCATCTACATTTTCTGCCGTCACAGACGGATATTTCGGAAGGAAGCCTTCCACCCAGTCTGCATGCTTTTCGATCTCCTCATCGGAACGGATATCCCTGCCGGACACAATGTACTCAGCCAGTTTTGCCAGCTCTCCCTTCAGGCGGGACGGAAGAACTGCCAGTCCCATAACCTCAATCAGACCGATGTTCTCTTTCTTGATATGGTGAAGCTCCTGGTGCGGATGGTAAACGCCCATAGGGAACTCCTCCGTGGTAATGTTGTTTCTGAGCACCAGATCCAGCTCATACATCTCTCCGTTCTTTCTGGCAATGGGAGTGATCGTATTGTGAGGCTCTCCGTCTGTCTCTGCAAAGATGAAGGCAGCCTCATCCGTATATTCTCTCCAGCATCCAAGCACCTTATCCCCCAGCTCAATCAGGCGCTCCGGATCCTTTGCCCTGGTCCGGATCACGGACATGGGCCATTTCACAATTCCGGCCTCCACATCCTCAAAGCCCGGGACAGTAAAATATTTCTCGATAGGCGCCTTTGCCATGGCGAAGGTATAATTTCCGCCCTGGAAGTGATCGTGCGTCAGAATAGAACCGCCCACAATCGGCAGATCCGCATTGGATCCCAGGAAATAGTGGGGGAACATCTTAACGAAGTCAAACAGCTTCACAAAAGCAGCTCTGTCGATTTTCATCGGGGTGTGCTTTCCGTTGAACACGATGCAGTGCTCATTGTAATAGACATATGGAGAGTACTGGAATCCCCAGGGGCTTCCGTTGACCGTGATCGGGATGATTCTGTGATTGTTTCTGGCAGGGTGGTTGGCCCTTCCTGCATAGCCCTCATTCTCCATGCAGAGCTGGCATTTCGGATAACCGCTCTGCTTCATCATCTTCGCGGCTGCGATGGCCTTCGGATCCTTCTCCGGTTTTGAAAGGTTTACGGTAATATCAAGGGTGCCGTACTTCGTATCCGTCGTCCATTTCATATCCCTGGCAATCCTGTATCTGCGGATATAGTCGGAATCCTGGCTCAGCTTATAGTAATACTCTGTGGCATCCTTTGGAGATTTGTGGTTGTATATATCCCAGAACTTCGCCACCACCTCGCTTGGACGCGGCATCAGGCAGTTCATCAGTTTCGTGTCAAACAAATCGCGGTAAACAATGCTGTCCTCAGCGAGAACGCCTGTTTCGTGGGCATAGTCGAGAAGCTCCTTCAACACGGCCTCCAGATCAATATCTCCCGGTTCCTCTGCCGGCTCCTCATACTCATCAAGCCCCATCACCTCAAGGATCTGGTTTGTGGCATAGATTTTGTCATACTCCGTGATAAGCCCCGTATCAAGACCGTATTTCACCAGTTTTTTGATTGCTTCATAAATCATACCCGTACTCTCCTTATTGTTTCTTATAACTATAACCATAAATAACCATAAAAGAATGATTTCTCCATGAAGCTGCTCCCTAGAAGGCATCTGAACCTTCTGATACACTCGAAGGAGCATTCCTCACTCCTGCCTTCCATTGTACTTCATCCCGGACGGTTTGCCAACCAGTTTTTTCCTCTGTTTCTTCCTCACAGCCTTCCCCTAAAACCGTGAATCCGCTCTGCCACCATCCCTCCAAGAAGCCCGATCACTGCCCCGGCGATGCTTCCCGCAGCCAGAAGAAACGGCAGGTAATAGAATACTGCCGTGTTCTGTACAACCAGGGCGGCAACCGCAAGCTGCCCCACATTGTGTCCCACACCTCCTATGACACTCACCCCTGTCTGTCCGAACCATCCTGTCCTTTTAAATAAAAGCATCAGGAGAAGGCTGAGGGTCCACCCTGCCATCCCGTAAACCATGGAAAAGCCGTTTCCAAAGGTAAATCCTACCAGAATAATCCTGACCAGTGAGATAAATACCAGTTCCCCCAGGCCTACTGTGTAGAGGCCCACAATCGTGACAAGGTTGGCAAGTCCCAGCTTCACGCCCGGAATGCCCAGGTTTATGGGAATCAGCGTTTCCACATAGCTCAGGAGAAAGGCCAGGGCGATCATCATCCCGCAGAACGCGGCCTGGAATGCATTTTCCCTTCTTTTTCTCTCTGCTTTCCTAGTTTTTGTTTCCTTTATTTCCATTTCTCCTATTTCCATTTCTCTTATTTCTATGTCTTCTGTCTCTTCTGTCTGTGCTCTGTTTTTGCTTCCGCCTGCCTCTGACTATGTCTGCTTCTGTCTGTGTTTTATTTTTCTCAGCTTTCTCTCTCATCCTGCGTTTTTTCACTTTTTCCTCTGTCCCATAGCTGTCCATTCTCCTGCCGTCCTTTCCCGGCCGCCTTCTTGACATGCCTCTCTGCCTTTGCTAGTATGGTAAGCGAAAGTTCAGTGCCGGTCTGCGGGCCCTAAAAGCGCAGCGCCTATAGCACTCCTTTCTATTATATCTGTCAATAAACAAAGTACAAGAGGAAATACTGAAATGAATCAAAAACGACTGACCCAAGCCGCCGGCGTGCTGGCCGGTGCAGCAGTTTTGGCCGCCTGCTTTTTTCTTGATCAGAAGACCGTACCGCAGGAGCCCATTTCCCGCTCTGACTTTCTTTTAAATACCTTTGTCACCGTCACTCTCTATGACACAGATGACGAAGAGCTTCTGACACAGTGCATGGCCCTGTGCCGGGAATACGAAAACCGATTCAGCAAGACTATCGCGGACAGCGAGATCTATAAGCTGAACCACAGAAGCCCCGATGAAACCACCTTCACCCTGAGCGATGATACGGCTGCCCTTCTGAGGGAGGGCCTCTACTACAGCCAGGTATCCGACGGAGCCTATGACCTGACCATCGAGCCCTTAAGTTCTCTCTGGGACTTTACAGGCGGACAGGCCGTGATTCCCCCTCAGTCCTCCATCGACGAGGCTGTGAGCCGGGTGGGATATGAAAATCTTTCTCTCGACGGCAATAAACTGACCTTCCTCTCCCCTGATACCACCCTGGATCTGGGTTCTATAGCCAAGGGATTCATCGCGGACAGACTGAAGGATTTTCTTGTCAGCCGCGGTGTGGAGAGCGCGATCATCAATCTGGGTGGAAATGTACTGTGCATCGGAACACAGCCGGACGGCACTCCCTTCCGCATCGGCATCCAGAAGCCTTTTGCGGAATACAGCGATGTGGTGGGATATGTGGATATCGACGACATGTCCGTGGTATCCTCCGGAGTATACGAACGCCATTTTGTTGCAGACGGAAAGAATTACCACCACCTCCTAAACCCAAAGACCGGCTATCCCTATGACAACGGTCTGATCTCCGTCGTCATCATCTGTCCGGAGTCTGTGGACGGTGATGCTTTAAGCACCACCTGCTTTTCCCTGGGACTGGAAAAAGGAATAGAACTTCTCGATTCTACGGATGACGCCTGCGGAATCTTCATCACGGATGACTACGAGCTCCACTTTTCCGAAGGCGCCAGAGAGCTGTCCATCTATGATATCCATGGGAAGCCTCTGAATTAAGTGATAAGGAGAATGCATATGAGCCAGACGAGACTCGCTGACAGCGCCCCTGAACACAAATCCGGACAGAAAAAGCGGGACCTTCTTCTTCTCGCCGTCCTCCTCGCCGCTGCTGCCCTCCTCTTTGCCGGCAGAGAATTCTTCGCCGGCCGGCCGGCAGTTATGGTCTCAGTCAGTGTAGACGGAACAGAAATCATGACGTTAGACTTAAACCGGAATGATGACATTGTCATTGAAAGCGGAAACGGCCAGACGAACCATCTTATAATAGAGGATGGAAAGGCATTCCTGACTGAGGCCTCCTGCCCTGACAAACTCTGCGTCCGTCAGGGTGCCATCTCTGAAACAGGCCAGTCTATTGTCTGCCTCCCAAACCGCGTGATTGTCACAATTGTGGGAACAAAATAACAAAAGGCCCGTTTTCCGGACTTGCGAACTTATGTTCTTTTTTCTGTTGCGCACTCTGCCTGTATGAGGTAAAATGGACAGGCAAAGGAGGTAATGACATATGAACCGATTCAACAGAGTCAGACATTCTGCCCGGCTGGCTGTTGCCTGTCTGCTCTCTGCCGCTCTTCTTTTAACAGGATGCTCCGGCAGCGGATTATCCGGGCAGGCCAATGAAGAAGGCTCATTGAATGTGACAGGCAGCACAGAGGAGAATTCCGCGGCTTCCTCACAGAGCAGCACAGCTGAAGGCCAGGTATTATCTGCTGATACCACAGTGCATTTCATCGACGTTGGGCAGGGATTGTCTGTGCTGATCCAGTCTGACGGCCATTTCATGCTCTACGACGGAGGAGACAGGAACGCTTCCTCTCTCGTCGTATCCTATCTTCAGGAGCAGGGCGTGGAAACCCTGGACTATGTGATCGCGTCCCACTACGACGCCGATCACCTGAACGGAGTGGTCGGCGCGCTGAATGTATATGAAACAGAGAAAGTCCTTGCGCCAGACTATGAGACAGATACAAGGGTATTTCAGTCTTTCCAGTCTGTGATCCGCGAGAAGGATATTCCTCTCATCCATCCGAAGCCCGGGGAGACTTACCAGCTGGGAAATGCATCCTTCACAGTTCTGGCTCCCCAGAGCAGAAGCTACAGCAGCGCCAACGACTACTCGGTTGCCATCCGTCTTACGGCAGGCGACGTGAGCTTTCTCATTACCGGGGACGCGGAATCTGAGAGTGAGGCTGAAATGATTAAGACGGGTCTTCCCCTGGAAAGCACGGTTTACGCTGCCGGCCATCACGGAAGCGCCAGCTCCGGAAGCTGGGACTTTCTTCAGAGAGCAGTGCCAGAATATGCTGTCATCAGTTGCGGAGCCGGAAATTCCTACGGCCATCCCCATGTGGAAACCATGGAAAAATTCGAGGCCATGGGCATCGAGATCTTCCGCACGGACAAGCAGGGAACCATCACAGTCTCCACAGACGGCTCCTCACTGACCTGGTCTGTCAGTCCCTGCAGCGACTACACGCCGGGGGATCCGGATGACAAACCGGCCAGACCGGCGGGAGGCAGTTCAGAAGACAGTTCTGTTTCCGGCTTTGGTCCCTCCGCCGGTTCAGAGCCTTCCGGGACTGTGGATGGAAACGGACTTCATACGTATATTCTTAACACCAGTTCCAAGCTCATTCACATGCCGGACTGCAGGAGTGTGTCTGATATGAGTGATAAAAATAAAGCTGAATGGAGTGGAGAGTCCTTCGAGCAGTGCCTGAAGGAAAATCCCGGATACAGAGGGTGCAAAAGCTGTAATCCGTCCTGACTTACACATTAGCATCAATACGGCGGCTGCAATGCAGTCAGCTGGAAGTATCTGCAAAAAAATACGTCCTGTCAGAGATAAAACACTTTAACAGGACGTATTTTTTTGAATTTTTAAAGCATCCAGAGTTCTCAAACTTTTCGTTTCTTGCATCAGCCTGCCGGAAAAAGCCGGACCTTTCAGGAAGTAGGACAGGCCGGAACGCCGGCCGCCCTACCGAAGCGAAGCCGAATCCGCGCTGCGGCAGTATACCGGAAAATACAGACAGAACACCGTCCCCTTTCCCGGCTCGCTCTCCACCGTGATCAGCCCCCTGTGGGATTCCACCATCCGGTACACCAGAAACAACCCCAGTCCCGTCCCCTCTCCAGCCCTGCGGGTTGTGAAAAATGGATCAAAGATCTGTTTTCTGACATCCTCTGTCATACCGCACCCGGTATCAGAGAAGGACAGCTCATAAAAGTCCTGTTCCTCCTTCCCCTCAAAAAACCTGTTTTTGGCAAACTCTCTTCCCTTCCGTACTCTCCCCTTTACCGTCAGGCGGCCTCCCGCTTCCCCCATGGCGTGAAAGGCATTGGTGCACAGGTTAAGCACAATCTGATGAATCTGGGTTTCATTCCCCCACATCCAAAACGGCTCAAATACAAGCTCCATGACAATTTCCACCTGCTTTGGCTTTCCCGACTCTGCCACCAGCATGGCCCTGGCCGCCACCTGACTTACAGGAATTTCCTGAAAGGACTGCTCGGAATTTTTTCCGCTGAAGGCTGAGATCTGGCTGATAATCTCCTTCGCCTTTTCCGCTGAGCTCAAAATTTCCTGAATATCTGCGTAATAGCGGTCTCTTTCATCCATCTCTGACAGCATCATCGCCGAGTAGCCCATAATGGGAGTCAGCAGGTTGTTGAACTCATGGGCGATTCCGCCCGCCATAGTTCCCACAAGCTGAAGCCTCTGCTGATGAGCCATAGCCTCCTCTCTCCTTCTGAGCTCCTCAAGCCGCTCATTCACCTCTCTCAGCCGACAGTTCTCCTGCTCCACCGCTTTCTGCCTGCTGAACAGCTTCCAGATCAGGAGAAGAAACAGACCGAAAAATACCGCCAGGCAGACGGCTGCTGCAGCTATCTTTATAGTAGCCGCCTGCAAGGGTTCTGTGATTTCCGCATAGTCGATCACAGCGCTGACGATCAGAAAGTCGTCTCCGATCTCAACCGGCTCATAGGCAGATACCTTTCTGACCGGCCGGGGCGGTTCCTCTATCCACCAGTAGGAATTGTAGATCTCCACCCCTCCTTTTCCCGACTCCTGATGCTCAATCAGCGTTTCCAGCTCAGAAAAATCCAGCCCCGGGTACATCCTGCGGCGCCCTTCCAGGACATACTGCCCGATCTGCTCCTCTACCTGGTGCATCAGAATCAGGCCGTCTGAGGACTTGACCATCACATACCCGTTTTTTCCCATTTTAATATAGGCTGCTGTTTTCTCATAGATATCGTTAAAGCTCAGAATACAGGAAAGCCTGCCTCCGGCTTCTGTGGCTCTCTGAAGTTTCAGGTAACAGTTTTCCTCCTCATCCTGCCAGATGGAAATAGCGGTATCTGCCGTCTGCTCCGTCATAAAGCTGACCAGCGTAAGAACCCTCTCTTCCTGTGTCCAGTGTGAAATGCTGAGGTTTCCCTGTTCGTAGACAAGGCCCGTGACCGTTCCCTCCCTCTCCCTGAGAAATTCCTCCAGGGTCTCTTCCATGGGCTTCTGATTCTGCTCTGCAAAAGCGGCCTCCGCTGTGCGAAACTGTTCCAGCCCTGTTTCCACTGCCAGATCGTCTTTCGTCTCCTCCACAAACACCTCAATATTGGCCGCCACGCTCTCTGAGATAGAGCGCAGCTGCCCGCTCTGGGTTTCAATCATGGTTTTCTGGTTCTCGACTATCATATTTCCTACCAGAATAAACAAAAGCACTGCCGCAGCAAATACAACCGCTGCGGCAGCGCCGATTCCCCCTCCCCGGGGGCGTTCCCTAAAAAAATGAATTTTCATACCGCTGCGCACTCCGTCCGCTTCCTGCCTGCGGCAGCCGGCGGCTGGCCGCAGACATTCTGCAGGGCCTTTCTGCATTTTCTTCCGTCTATTTTACAGAATGCCCCTTTTTCTGTCAAATAGTACTGCCGGTTTTATTTTCTGCCTGAAGCAGCCTCTGAAACCCGGAAATCCTGTTCTTTACAGAATCGGCAGATAACCTGTCGCAAGCCCTGCAGCCATAAAGATGACAAAAATTCCGATACACCACTTAAAGATATATCCCTGGTACTGTGCCAGTGTAATCTCTGTCTTATCCATCAGCAGGTAGATAAACGGAACTAACGGGCTGAGGAAATGGAAGGCCTGTCCCATCAGAGCTGCAAAGCCCACATTCAGATCCGTAAAGCCATAGGCCTTGGCTGTGGCAGCCAGAGGCGGCAGCACGCCATAGTAGAAGGCGTCATTGTTAAGCAGATAGGTACCCGGAGCACTGACAACGGCAATCACGACTGCAAAGTACTTTGCCAGAGATTCCGGAATCACGGCAACCAGGAATTCGGCAATGGCATTTGACATACCCGCATTTTCCGGACCGTTTAAAATACCCATCAGCACACCGGCACCGAGGACCATCATGACCACGTTGATCATATCCGGAGCAATGGAGCTGATGACATTTCTCTGAATCTTCTGATTGGGATAGTTGACGAGGAGGGCAACCGCTGTTCCCACTCCGAACAGGATGGCAGAGGAAGCCAGTCCCATAATCAGGGCTGCAATGATAGCCGCTGTGAGGATCAGGTTAAACCAGATAAGCCCTGGCCTCTTCCATGCTTTCTCCTCCTCTGAAAGCTGTACCTTAACCGCGTGATTCTCCACATCCTTTGACACGCCCAGGCGTTTTCTCTCCTTCAGTCCCAGATAATAGGACACTCCGATGACGTAAATCGCCGAGAGAACCATACCAGGTACCAGAGGAGCCAGGATTTCTCCAGCATCCAGATGCATCACCGACATAACGCGGGCCGTTGGGCCGCCCCAGGGAATCAGGTTCATAATACAGTTCTGAAGGATAATCAGAGTCGCAAGATAGATTTTTTTAATTTTCAGGCGCTCATAGATCGGGATCATGGCAGTACAGCAGATCATGACCGTGGTGGTGCCGTCCCCGTCCAGTGACACGAAGGCAGCCAGTACGGCCGTTCCCACCAAAACCTTCAGCGGGTCTCCCTTGCACCAGGAAACTACCTTGTCCACCATAGGGTCAAACATTCCCGCCGTGAGCATGATTCCAAAATACAGGATGGCAAAGGTCATCATGGAAAAGGTGCCGGCCACATCCTTAATTCCGGCCATGGCATATTCCAGCGTATCCCAGCCGTAGCCTGCCAGCAGACCGAAAAGCACAGGAATGATAATCAGTGACGTAAACGGGCTTAATTTTTTTGCCATAATCAGTCCCATAAATACTACGATCATGGCAAAGCCCAGAAAAGCTAAATACATATCTCTTTCTCCCTTTCTTCCCTCTGCTTTCCTGCCAGGCCCTGGGGCTTCCTGTCTTCTGGTACAGCAGAACGGTTATTCTGCCTTCAGTATACTGCCCGGTTCTTAACATCCCCTGAAAAAGTCTTAAAAAATGTTAAGATTTGAAAGTTTTGCAGTTTTCCTCGTTTTGTGGTATTCTGGACAGAGCAGTTTCTGCTCATGAAGAAATTAAAGAGACGGACCAGAAAGGGAGGAGGACCTATGGCTGAAGAAAAGATACTGATTGCTGACGATGATCCGGCTGTCCGCCGGCTTCTCATGCGCGTTGTGGAGGGGAGCGGCTTTAAGGCTCAGACGGCCAGCGACGGACTGGAGGCTGTCCGCGCAGCCCAGAGCGGGGAGTTTGCCCTGATTCTCCTGGACATTATGATGAACGGGAATGACGACGGCTTTCATGCCATTAAGAAGCTCAGAGAGTCCGGAAACACTACTCCCATCATGGTTCTCAGCGGAAGGAGCGGTGACTTTGACACCCTCTACGGGCTGGACATCGGAGCCGATGACTACGTGTCCAAGCCCTTTAACCCCGTCATTCTGGGCGCCAAGATCAAGGCGCTGGTGCGCAGAAGCCAGGCCGGACGGGAAGAGGCAGGGGAAATTCTCACAGCAGGGCCCTTTCTCTACAACACCCTTACCATGGAATTTTCAAAGAACGGGATTCCCATCTCCCTCTCCTCCAGGGAGCATGTGCTGATGCGCCTTTTTTTGTCCCACCCGGGCCAGGTGTTCTCAAAGGAGCAGCTCTATGAGCTTGTCTGGAACAATACCGCAGTGGATGACAACGTAATTATGGTCTACATCAGCCACCTGAGAAACAAGATTGAGGACAGTCCGAAAAATCCGCGGTTTATCAAAACTGTCTGGGGGATCGGCTATACCTTCTCCTGCACCGGTCAGGGCTGACCTCCAGGCTCTTCTGCCCCAAGGCCCTCCCCTTCTGCCCCAGGCTCTGGCCTTCCCGGGCTGAACGGCACCGGCTGCAGGCAAAAAACGGCTCCATTCAGGGAAAAGCCCTGGCCGGAGCCGTTTTTGCCGTTCAGCCTCTTATGTGATTTTTTGTGATTTTTATTTTCCTATCTGGAAAACACCTCATAAAACCGTTTCATGGCTTCAATGGTATTCTCCCTTGTGGAGAAAGCCGTCAGCCGGAAGTATCCTTCCCCGCAGGCACCAAAGCCGGCGCCCGGCGTTCCCACAACATTGGCCTTCTCCAGCAGAAAATCAAAAAAGGTCCAGGAGTCCATCTGCCGCGGGCATTTCAGCCAGATATACGGGGAATGCTCCCCGCCTGTATACCAGATTCCAAGTCTGTCCAGGGTCTCTGTAATAATTTTCGCATTATCCCTGTAATACTGAATATTTTCAAGAATCTGTCTCTCGCCTTCTTCTGTAAACACAGCGGCGGCAGCCCTCTGGACAATATAGGGCACTCCGTTGAACTTCGTGGTCTGGCGGCGCAGCCACAGTCTGTTAAGCTCCTTCCCGGAGCGCACAAGCTCCATGGGGATCACCGTGTATCCGCATCGGGTTCCGGTAAATCCCGCCTTCTTGGAGAAGGAACAGAACTCAATGGCACAGGTCCTTGCGCCCTCTATCTCAAAAATGCTGCGGGGCAGCTCTCCCGTCACGAAGCACTCGTAGGCAGCGTCAAAGAGGATCACACTTCCCCTGACGTTTGCAAAGTCCACCCATTCCTTCAGCTGCTCCCTCGTATAAACGGCGCCTGTGGGGTTGTTGGGAGAGCACAGGTAGATCAGATCTGCCTCCATGCCCTCCTCTGGCATGGGGAGGAAGCCATTCTCCTCCCCGGCCCGGGCATACAGAATCTCGCGGCCGTCCATGAGATTCGTATCCACATAGACAGGATAGACGGGATCCGTCACCAGGACGCGGCAGGAACGGCTGAAAATATCGAGGATATTTCCCAGATCGCTCTTGGCCCCGTCTGAGATAAAGATCTCCTCTGCTGCCAGCTCCACGCCGAACCGCCTGTAATACTCCCTCACAGCCTCCCTCAGGAAGTCGTACCCCTGCTCCGGACCGTAGCCCCGGAAGGTTTCCGCCTTTCCCATCTCATCGGACGCGCGGTGAAGGGCTTTCACAACTGCCTCCGGGAGAGGGCGCGTCACGTCTCCGATCCCCATCCGGATGAGTTTTGCCTCCGGGTGGCTATGACTGTAGGCATTCACCCTTTTTGCTGTCTCTGCAAACAGGTAGCTCTCCTGTAAGTTTTCGTAATTGTGGTTAATATCTGCCGCCATGCTCTTCTCTCCTTCCTGACTGTACCTGCTCTCCCTGAATCCTTTCCTCCTGCATCCGGTTAATATCCACCAGAACCGTGTTGTCCTCATTGTACCTGCTCATCAGGCTGTCTGCCAGCGCGCCTGCCGTGTCGATGGAGGTCAGGCACGGAACGCCCAGCAGACAGGCTCTGCGGCGGATCCTCACGCTGTCCCTGGCCGGAATCCGTCCCTTGGCAGAGGTAGAGATAATATACTGCACTCTCCCTGTTTCCAGGATGGTCATGCTGTTGTACTCGCTGTTCTCATCGATCTTCGGAACCATGTTAACCGCAAATCCGGCCTCCCGGAGCACTCTGGCATTTCCCTCTGTGGCGTAGAGCCTGAAGCCCAGGAATGCAAACTTCTCCGCCAGCGCAGGAAGCTCTTTTTTATCACTTCTCCTGACAGTAAAGAACACGCCTCCCTCGTGGAACATCTTGTAGCCGGCTCCCAAGAGCCCTTTGTAGAGTGCCTCCTTCAGATCCCGTCCAATGCCCAGAACCTCACCGGTTGATTTCATCTCCGGCCCCAGCTGTACGTCCACATCAATCAGCTTCTCAAAGGAGAACACCGGTACCTTGACTGCCGTGTACCGTGATTTTCTGTAAAGCCCCGTGCCAAAGCCAAGATCTCTGAGCTTCATTCCAAGGCTTGCCTTTACCGCCAGATCGACCATCGGCACTCCCGTCACCTTCGACAGGTAGGGAACGGTTCTGGATGCCCTAGGGTTTACCTCTATAATATAGATCTCCCCGTCTGCCACAATGTACTGGACATTGACAATGCCGACGGCGTTGAGACCTTCACAGAGCTTTTTCGTGGTCTCTGCGATCTTCTCCTCCGTCTCCGGCGTCAGGTGCATGGCCGGATAGATGGCTATGCTGTCGCCGGAGTGGATGCCTGAACGCTCCACATGCTCCATGATTCCCGGAAGCAGAATATCTGTTCCGTCATAGATGGCATCCACCTCTATCTCCGTACCCTCCAGGTACTTGTCAATGAGCACCGGATTTTCAATATTCTGAGCCAGGATAATTTTCATATACTCTCTGATGTCCGCCTCGTCGAAGGCGATAATCATGTTCTGACCCCCCAGTACATAGGACGGGCGCATCAGAACCGGATACCCCACGCTCTCTGCTGCCCGGATGGCCTCTTCTTCTGTCATGACTGTGTGCCCCTTCGGCTTTGCAATGTGCAGACGGTCTAAGAGCTCATCAAACCGTTCTCTGTCCTCCGCCATATCGATGCTGTCTGCACAGGTTCCGATAACCGGCACCCCGCTCTCTGCCAGAAACCTGGTCAGCCGGATTGCAGTCTGGCCGCCGAAGGCCACCACCACCCCGCAGGGCTTCTCCGCCTGAAGGATGTTCTTCACATCCTCCGTCGTCAGCGGCTCAAAGTAGAGACGGTCTGCCGTGTCGAAATCCGTGGAAACAGTCTCCGGATTATTGTTGACAATCACTACCTCATAGCCCAGCCCCTTCAGCACCTGGACACAGTGAACGCTGGCATAGTCAAACTCAATTCCCTGCCCGATACGGATGGGGCCGGAGCCAAATACCACGACGGTTTTCCCGGGATTTCTGATAAACGGCAGCACCTCATTTTCTCCTCCCTCCTCCTCGCTGCTGTAAACGCCGTAGAAGTAAGGTGTCTGGGCGGCAAACTCGCCGGCACAGGTATCAACCATCCGGTACACAGGAGCAGCCTTCGCAGGCAGGGGATGGCCGGATATGGTCTCAAGGGAGCGGTCTGTAAAGCCCAGTTTCTTGCCTCGCATATACAGCTCCCCGGTCAGCTGCCTTTCCTCAATCTCCTTCTCATAATCGACTATATTTCTGAGCTTCCAGAGAAACCACTCGTCAATCTTTGTGATCCCGTGGATTTCCTCCACTGTGATCCCCCGTCTTAAGGCCTCGCAGACTACAAAAAGGCGGCTGTCATCCTGGACGTGAATGCGGTCTTTCAGCTCCCCGTCCGTCAGGGCGCGTATCCACGCAAAACTCAGGGTTTCTGTGGAGATCTCCGCCCCTCTCACCGCTTTCATAATGGCTGACTCAAAGCTGTCGGAGATGGACATAACCTCCCCAGTGGCCTTCATCTGAGTTCCCAGCGTCCTCTCTGCATACACGAATTTCTCAAAGGGCCACTTGGGGAACTTTACAGCCACATAGTCCAGAGCCGGCTCAAAGGCGGCGTACGTATTTCCTGTCACTGCATTTTTGATCTCATCCAGGGTGTATCCCACGGCAATCTTGGTGGCTACCTTGGCGATTGGATAGCCTGTGGCCTTGGATGCCAGGGCCGAGGAGCGGGACACTCTCGGGTTTACCTCGATCACTGCATACTCGAAAGACTCTGGATTCAGTGCGAACTGGCAGTTGCAGCCGCCCTCTACCTGAAGGGTATCCACAATCCTGAGAGCCGCAGAGCGAAGCATCTGGTACTCCCTGTCTGCCAGCGTCACCGCAGGGGCGATGACAATGCTGTCGCCTGTGTGGATCCCTACCGGATCAAAGTTTTCCATTGAGCAGACGGTGATGCAGTTTCCTGTCCTGTCCCTGATCACCTCAAACTCAATCTCTTTCCAGCCGGAAATCCCTTTCTCCACCAGAATCTGGTGAATCGGCGACAGGGCAAGGCCGTTTCTTGCAATCTCCCGAAGCTCCTCCTCACTGTCTGCGATTCCTCCTCCCGTTCCTCCCAGGGTGAAGGCCGGGCGGACAATCACCGGATATCCGATGGTCTTCGCAAATTCCAGGGCGTCCTCTGTCTCATTGACTACCTTTGACGGGACGCAGGGCTGTCCGATGGACTCCATAGTATCCTTAAAGAGCTGCCTGTCCTCTGCTCTGTCGATAGTTTCCGGCGAAGAGCCTAAAAGCTTTACTCCATGCTCCTCTAAGAACCCGTCATGGGCCAGCTGCATACAAAGTGTAAGCCCCGTCTGGCCGCCGAGACCGGAGAGAATGCTGTCCGGCTTTTCCTTCTCAATAATCCTCTTCACCGTTTCAAGGGTCAGCGGCTCAATGTATATTCTGTCTGCCATCATGTGATCCGTCATAATGGTAGCCGGATTTGAATTCACCAAGACAATTTCCAGCCCCTCCTCCCTGAGGGCACGGCAGGCCTGCGCTCCCGCATAGTCGAATTCTGCTGCCTGTCCGATGACAATGGGGCCGGAGCCGATCACAAGCACCTTTTTAATTGAATGATTGAAAGGCATTCTGTTTCCTCCTTATCTGTCTTTTCGTACTGCTCTATGGCAAAGCTGAACTGCCAGGCGGGGCTTCTACCGTTTCAGCATCCCTAAAAAATCATCAAACAGAAAATCTGTGTCCTTCGGGCCTCCGCACGCCTCCGGGTGAAACTGGACGGAGTACACGGGGTAATTTTTATAGCGCAGCCCCTCATTGGTCCCGTCATTGACATTGACAAAGGAGGTTTCAGCTACAGAGGTATCGATGCTGTCCTCCCTCACCGCATAGCCGTGATTCTGGGAGGTAATGTAAATCCGCCCTGTCTTTCCGTCCTTTACAGGCTGGTTGGCTCCCCTGTGGCCGTATTTCATCTTCTCTGTCTGAAAACCGTGTGCAAGGGCCAGAAGCTGATGGCCGAGACAGATTCCCATCATCGGAATACCGCTTTCCAAAAGCTCTCTCAGATTTTTTATAATCTCCGTGTTCTCTGCCGGATCTCCCGGACCGTTTGTCAGGAAAATTCCGTCCGGCTTGTACTTGAGAACCTCCTTTGGGGAAGTGGAAGCCGGAAGCACCCACACGTCACAGTCTCTCTCCAGGAGGGAGCGCAGAATATTGTCCTTCCTTCCGAAATCCAGCATGACCACCAGTCTGCGGCTGGCCCTGCCGCGAAACAGCGTCGGCTCATGGATTGTCACCTGGGAAACCGGGTTCTCACAGCGAAAGGCCCTGATCTGTTCCAGATCTGCTCTCGACGGGTCATCTGTGATGAACCCGTTCATAGTTCCATGCTCTCTGAGCATTTTTGTGAGAGCCCTTGTGTCAATACCGCAGATGCCGGGAATCTGGTTTTCCTTCAGGTAGCTGTCCAGATCTGTATCGCACCGGAAATTGGAGGGATGGGCGCACCATTCCCGCACAATATAGGCAGAAAGCCCTGCAGTCCCGCTCTCCTGATCCTCCCTGATGATTCCATAATTTCCAATCAGAGGAAAGGTCTGGACAACCGCCTGCCCTTTATAGCTCTTATCTGTCAGCGTCTCAATGTAGCCTGTCATGGCCGTGGTAAACACGATCTCTGCCGTTACCTCTCTGTCAGCTCCGAAAGCCGTGCCTTTCAGCACTTTTCCGTTCTCCAGGACAAGGTATCTGTTCATTCGTCTGTTCTCCTTTCCAAAAGTCTTTGCGCCGGCCAAGCCTTATTAGCGCAGATTTTCTCTCTTTTTCAGCGCGCTCTCCACAAGCCCTTTAAACAGAGGGTGAGGCCGGTTCGGACGGCTCTTAAACTCAGGGTGGAACTGGACGCCCACATAAAAATCATTCCCGGGTATTTCCACTGTCTCTACCAGCTTTCCGTCCGGGGATGTGCCGCTGATGACGAGTCCGTTTGCCTCCAGCCTGTCCCTGTAACTGTTGTTAAATTCATAGCGATGGCGGTGGCGCTCATAAATGAGGCTGCTGCCGTAGCACGCCTCCATTCTGCTGCCCTTCTTTATGCTGCACGGATAAGCCCCCAGTCTGAGTGTTCCCCCTTTGTCCGTAAGATCATCCTGATCCGGAAGAAAATCGATCACCTTATAGGGGGAATCCGGATTGAACTCCCTGGACGACGCCCCTGTCATGCCGCAGACATTTCTGGCAAACTCAATCACGGCAATCTGCATTCCCAGACAGATTCCCAGGAAGGGGACATTGTGCTCTCTGCAGTATCTGGCAGCCTCCACCATTCCGTCGATTCCTCTCGTCCCGAAGCCGCCCGGCACGATAATTCCGTCACAGGCTCCTAACACCTGGGCAGCATTGTCCTCTCTCACAGTTTCCGAGTCAATCCAGCGGATATCGATTCTTGAGCCGCAGTCATAGCCTGCATGGCTCAGGGCTTCAGCCACAGAGAGATAGGCGTCATGGAGTTTTGTGTATTTGCCCACCAGGCCTATGGTCACTGTCTTTTTCCTTCCCTTGATCCGCTCCACCATGGCCTTCCAGTCGGCAAGATCCGGCTCCCTGGCTCTCAGCTGAAGCTCCCGGCAGACAATCTCTGAAAAATGTTCCCGCTCCAGCATCAGGGGAGCTTCATAGAGTACAGGGATCGTCAGATTTTCAAAAATACAGTCCTCTTTCACGTTGCAGAACAGGGCTGTCTTTTTGAAAATTTCCTCCTCCAGAGGCTCGTCGCAGCGAAGTACGATCAGATCCGGCTTAATTCCCATCCCCTGAAGCTCCCGGACCGAGTGCTGGGTGGGTTTTGACTTATGCTCATTGCTTCCCCTCAGGAACGGAACAAGAGTCACATGAATGTAAAGGCTGTTTTCCCTGCCGACTTCCAGCCCCACCTGGCGGATAGCCTCCAAAAAGGGCTGGCTTTCGATGTCGCCGGTGGTTCCGCCGATTTCAGTGATCACCACATCCGCGTTCGTCTTTTTGCCAACCCTGTAGATAAAATCCTTGATTTCGTTGGTTATGTGAGGGATCACCTGAACCGTCTCTCCCAGATACTCCCCCCGGCGCTCCTTGCTGAGGACATTCCAGTAAACCTTCCCCGTCGTCAGATTGGAATACTGGTTCAGATCCTCATCGATAAACCGCTCATAGTGTCCGAGATCCAAATCAGTCTCCGCGCCGTCCTCTGTCACGTATACCTCTCCGTGCTGATAAGGGCTCATAGTCCCCGGATCCACATTGATATAGGGATCCAGCTTCTGTGCGGCAACCTTTAAGCCTCTGGCCTTCAGCAGCCGCCCGAGAGAAGCCGCCGTGATCCCTTTTCCAAGTCCGGATACCACTCCGCCTGTCACAAAAATGTACTTCGTCATCCCAGATTTCCTCCTCATCTTCTGCCTCCGCAAAAAAGCCCGATTTTCAGAAAAGGCGTCCGCCAGGGGGATATTTCCCCCTGAAGCGAACGCCTTTGTTCTCTCTTAAAATTGTATTTTCTGCAGTTTGGAATCATTTATACAGGAAAATGACTCTGCTGTCAAGCAAATTTTTTTTGAAACAACAGTTGACAAATCTCTCTCAGCGCGCTATAGTATCACCCAAACAAACGGCAAGGGCGCCGGCCAATGGTCAAAGTGCCCTCTGTCGTTTTTTTATTTTTGGAGAAACCTGACGGTTCCTCTCCAGTTCCCGCCCGGACGCGCTGTCCGGGCATGACAGCTCATACTCTGAAAAGAAGGAGGAGACATTATGAAAAAACCTGACGCCATTTTCGGTTCTATGGTATTCGGCGAAAACGCCATGAGAGAACGTCTTCCAAAGGACGTATACCGCCAGCTTCTGCGCACCATCCATGACGGGCGAAGCCTGGATCCCCAGATAGCCGATACCGTTGCCAACGCTATGAAGGACTGGGCTCTGGATCATGGAGCCACCCACTTTACTCACTGGTTTCAGCCCATGACAGGCATCACCGCTGAAAAGCACGACAGCTTCATTACTCCCGCCGGCGATGGAAAAATTATCATGGATTTTTCCGGCAAAGAGCTCATAAAGGGCGAACCGGACGCCTCCTCTTTCCCTAATGGAGGGCTGAGAGCCACCTTTGAGGCAAGAGGCTACACCGCCTGGGATCCCACCTCCTACGCCTTTATCAAAGACCGGGTGCTGTGCATTCCCACTGCGTTCTGCTCCTACGGCGGGGAGGCTCTGGATAAGAAGACGCCTCTTCTCAGGAGTATGGAAGCTCTGAGCCGTCAGGCTGTCCGCATTCTGCGCCTCTTCGGCAATGGCGGCGTATCCTGGGTGCGCCCCACTATCGGAGCAGAGCAGGAATATTTTCTCATCGATGAGGAGGTATTCCTGAAGCGAAAGGATCTGATTCTGACCGGCAGAACTCTGTTCGGCGCCACATCCCCCAAGGGACAGGAGCTGGACGATCACTACTTCGGCGCGGTCAAGCCCAGGGTCCAGGCTTTTATGGACGAGCTGAATGAGGAGCTGTGGAAGCTGGGCATCCTGGCAAAGACAGAGCACAATGAGGTGGCCCCTGCCCAGCATGAGCTGGCTCCCGTGTTTATCACCGCCAATGTGGCCATGGATCAGAATCAGCTCACCATGGAGATGATGCAGAAGATTGCCAGACGCCACCATATGGTATGCCTGCTCCACGAGAAGCCCTTTGAGGGAATCAACGGAAGCGGCAAACACGACAACTGGTCTCTGTGCGACAGCCTTGGAAATAACCTGCTGGATCCCGGAAACACGCCTGGAAGCAATCTCCAGTTTCTTCTCTTCCTCTGTGCCGTCATAAAGGCGGTGGACGAGTATCAGGATCTCCTTCGTCTGAGCGTCGCCTCCGCGGGAAATGATCACCGCCTGGGCGCCAACGAAGCCCCTCCTGCCATCGTTTCCATTTTTATCGGCTCCGATCTGGAAAAGGTGCTGGATTCCATTGAGAGCGGCTGCCCCTATGACGGATGCGGTGAGAGGGAGTTTATGCGCGGCGCCCATGTGCTCCCAAAATTTCCACGGGATACCACCGACAGAAACAGGACTTCCCCCTTTGCCTTTACAGGCAATAAGTTTGAGTTTCGTATGCCAGGCTCCTCCTCCTCTCTCTCCGGCCCCAACATTATGCTGAACACAGCTGTGGCCGAGGAACTCCGGCAGTTTGCCGATATTCTGGAACCGGCCGGGGACTTTGAGGCAGCTCTCCACACCCTGCTGAAAAAGACCATATCTGAACATAAACGGATTATTTTCAACGGAAACGGTTACGATGAGAGCTGGATCGAAGAGGCCAGGACCCGCGGGCTCCTGAACCTGAAAACTACTCCGGACGCTGTGTCACATTTTACAGATGAAAAGAATCTGGCTCTCTTTTCCAGGCACAGGGTATTCAGTGAGGCAGAGGCAAAGGCCCGCTGTGAGATCATGTTTGAGAACTATGTGAAGGTTCTGAATATCGAAGCGCTGACCATGAGCGAGATGGTGCTCCGGGATATTCTTCCGGCCGTATCCCGCTTTTCCGGAGAGCTGGCAGCGGCGGCCCGCAGAAAAGCGCGGCTGTCCTCCAAGGCTCCGTCTGGCTATGAGTGCACAGTGGCGGCTCAGCTGTCCTCCCTTGCTGATCAGGCTTTTGAGGAGGCAGGCGAGCTGGAAAGGCGGCTGGGAGAAGCGAGGGAAATGGCAAAGCTCTGTGAACAGGCCTTTTTCTATCGTGACAGCATCGTGCCTGCCATGGAGGCCCTGCGCTCCACAGTGGATCGCATGGAGGGTCTGACCGATTCCAGCGCATGGCCTTATCCGTCCTACAGCGATATTATATTCAGTGTGAAATAGGAGGAGATCTGATATGTGTTCAATTATGTGCTGCTGCAGGGCCGGGGCCGACAGGGAGGAGTTTTCCTCCCTCTTCGGCCGCTCGGAGGAGAGAGGCCCTGACGATACGAGAATTGTAGATACCGGCCGCGGCCTCATAGGCTTTAAGCGGCTGGCGATTATGGGGCTCTCCCCCGAAGGTATGCAGCCCTTTTCAGATAAAGACATCTGCGTCGCCTGCAACGGCGAACTGTACGGGTTCCGACCTGTCCGGGAAGCCCTTATTAAAGAGGGATGGGAGTTTAAGAGCGGCAGCGACTGTGAACTTCTCCTGCCGCTGTATAAAAAATACGGAACCGGCATGTTCCGTCTCTTAGACGCAGAGTTTGCTCTTGTTCTGTTCGACAAAGCTTCCGGCTCCTTCCTTGCAGCCAGAGATCCTTTCGGCATCCGTCCTCTTTTCTATGGATATGACAGCCAGGGGGCTATCTGCTTTGCAAGCGAGGCCAGATGCCTCGTAGGCCTGTGCCGGAGAATCTTTCCCTTTCCTCCCGGCTGCTACTACAAGGACGGCGCCTTCGTAAAATACAGGGACGTGTCCGCCCCGTCGGCGGACAGTATCTTTTCCCGCCGTTTTCCCTCTCCCTTTCACCCGGATGAGGAACACCTGTCCGATCCTTCTGAAGATTTAGATACCATCTGCCGAAACATCAGGATCCTTCTCACAGACGGTGTGAAAAAGAGGCTGGATTCAGACGCTCCCATGGGCTTTCTGCTGAGCGGCGGCCTGGATTCCTCCCTTGTATGCGCCATCGCATCCCGTCTGCTTAGCCGTCCCATCCGCACCTTTGCCATCGGAATGGCAAAAGACGCCATTGACCTCAAATACGCCCGGGAGGCCGCCGAATACATCGGAAGCGAACACACGGAAGTACTCATAGACCGCGAAGATGTAATCCGCGCGCTGGATCCGGTGATTTCTATTCTGGGCACCTATGACATTACCACCATCCGGGCTTCCATCGGAATGTACCTGCTCTGCCAGGAGATTCACAGAACCACCGACATCCGTGTTCTGATGACAGGGGAGATTTCCGACGAGCTGTTCGGCTATAAATATACGGATTTTGCCCCTGACGCCGCAGCCTTCCAGGAGGAGAGCAAAAAACGTGTAAGGGAGCTTTATCTGTACGACGTGCTGAGAGCAGACCGGTGCATCAGCGACAATTCCATGGAGGGCCGCGTCCCCTTCGGAGATCTGGCCTTTGCAGAATATGTCATGAGCATCGACCCTGAGAAAAAGAGAAATGTCTATGGAAAGGGCAAGTATCTGCTGCGCCGGGCATTTCTGGGCTCCGGCATTCTCCCTGAGAACCTCCTGATGCGCGAAAAGGCCGCATTCTCTGACGCGGTAGGCCATTCCATGGTAGACTGTCTGAAGGAATATGCGGACTGCCTCTACAGCGACAGTGAATTTTCATCCAAAGCCGCCGTCTTTGATTTCTGCCCGCCCTTCACGAAGGAATCTCTCCTGTACCGGGAGATTTTTGAGCGTCACTATCCCGGCCAGGCGGAAATGATCCCGGGCTACTGGATGCCGAATCAGAGCTGGGAGGGCTGCCATGTAGCTGATCCCTCTGCCCGGTATCTGTCCAACTACGGCGATAGCGGAAAATAGCGGAAGCAGGAAAGATTCCTTAGCACGTTTCCTACTCCTGTCCGTCCTCTGTCCCAGCGTCCGTCAGCTGTTCCACCATCTCTTCCATCTCTTCCAGATCGCTGTGCACAAGAGGGATGTCACACTTTTTGCAGGTATCGGTCAGAGCCGCAAAGATCCAGGGATTTCTGGCGTAAATGGTGCGCGGCCTTCCGCTCTTCATCACATAGGTGAGCAGGAAATGGAGGATCGCGTTTACCTCGCTGTCCCTGGGCTCTAAAACCTGCATATTGGCAATTTTCCTGCTTCTCTTATCCATAACCAGAAAGGCGCGGGGGAAAAACGGCTTGTCATAGCCCTCCTCCATCACCTCCGCATTCATGTAGAACAGATCCATACACAGTTCATAAATGCTCCTGGGTCTGGACTTCACAGCCTCTATCTGGTCCTGGCTTCTCAGCCTTGCAAGAGGATACTTTCTGTTCCCGTCAGGTAGAGGCGCCGAATAGTTTCTCCACTCTCCTGCCTCACTGTCATAGGAACGCCACAGGTGCTCTCCCCTCTCATATCGGATTTTCACCTTTCCGGACTTCACGTCACCTGCCGCCTCGCACAGCTCCCACAGGGCCTGGGCCATAACGGACACCTGCCTTTCGTCAGGAGTCCACGGCGCATAGGCCTTCTCGAAGGCGAGAAAGCAGGGCCATTTGCCTCTGCCGCGGAAGGAGAGATTCAGCTCCTTTATCCTGTCACGCTGCTCCTTCGGCACATCCTCCCGATCCACAAAGCTTAAGGAGACACACTGCTGTTCTCTGAGCGCAAAAACACTGAAGGGTCCTTCCTCACCCCTGGTTCCCTCCAGAAGATCAAAGTCCTCCAGCCCTCTCTCTCCCTCATACATCGTCACTCCGCAGCCGGCAATTCCCCGGCCTGCAATACTCATAAACACAGGTTCTCTTTTATCCTTCAGCTGTATCGCTACCAGATCCGTATCCCAGAAATTGTCCCATGGAGCAAGTTCCATCAGACGAACGGCAGCCTTATACAGAGATTTCCACAATTCCAGGGAGGCTTCTCTTCTCATTATCTATCCCTCTCTTTTCAGTACTGTCACTTTTATTTCCCCCTGTCCATCTTCCTGGCTGCCTGAAAAAGCAGGCAGCTCAGACCTTCCGGCAGGAATTCAGTTCTATTATGGCACAAAATTTGCAGATGGACAAGAAGCAGATGCGGCCAGATCTCTTATTTTCCGGACAGCAGGGAGATGAAGGTTAACAATATTCACAAATTTTCCCACTGTAAGAGCCGAGATCACGGTGCCGAGGCCGACGCCGTTCAGCCTTCCAAAAAACAGGAAGGACAGAGCCGAGGCAATTACAATCAGGCTGACATCAAAATAGACCTTCACAGAGCCAAATTTGAGTCCCGTGGTCTGGGAAATTGCGCGCACTGCCCCTTCCCCGGGAACCACCAGCACATCAGGGGCTACCTCAATGCTGATTCCGACAGCCAGTATGACGCATCCTGCCAGAAGGCTTACGATTCTGAGCCCGAACGCCTCCGGCTGGAAAAAAGACAGCAGCGTCATGCTCACATCGATCAGCACGCTGAACAGCACATTGACTGCTACCTGAAGAAACTGCACAGGCTGAAAATTCTTTTTCAAAAGTACTGCCTGGATCAGAATAAACAGCAGGTTTACAAAAAAGGTTGTCATGCCAAAGCTGACAGATGGGAACCGGAGGCTTAAGACATAGGGAACGCTGGAAATCTGGGAGGTTCCCAGAGCGCTTTTCGTGATGAAGGCAACACCGAAAGAGTTGATCGCCACTCCAAGTATAAAATATAAATAACGCTTTAGTATCTGTTTCATTCGGTCTCATCCTCCAGGTTTGCTATAATTTTATTCAATGTGGAAAGAAAGCCTGCCCTTTCACTGGCAGAAATTCCCTGAAAGGCCTTCTCATCCGTTTCAGAAAAAATCCTTTTCACTTCTCTGGCAGCCTGCTCTCCCTTTGGCGTTAAAAAAATATGATATGCCCTTCTGTCAGCCGGACTTCCGCTTTTAACAAGCAGTCCCTCCCGTTCCATCCGGGTCAGCAGACTTGTCATCGTCGATTTATCGAGCACACAGCCCCTGCATATATCCTTTGCGATGCAGCCGTTGTTTTCTTCTACGTATTCCAGAATCTTAGGCTGTCCCGGGAGCAGCGGCAGCCTCGATGTTCTCTGGACAATCCGCTTATTGCAGTGATGAAAGGCTCTGAGCAGCAGGACATGCAGTTCTTCATTGAGCATTCATTTCCCTCCTTTATATAGTTTGATATCAAACTATATGATAAGACAAAATTCTCCCTTCTGCAAGTCCTTTTTTGCACAAACAGGGAACGGGGGCCAACATCAATCCTGCTCTTCCTGTCTTCTTCTCTCTTCTCTCAAAACTGCCCGGAATCCTTTATCTTCTGAAAAAAGGCCAGGCAAAGACCTCCAATACAGATACAGGCCGCCGAAACGGCGGCCTGCCAGGACAGTGGGATCCTATCGTATAAAATTGGTAAACACCTGAGGCTCTCTCTCTGGAAGACCGAACGTCTCCTTTCCAAGAGCAATGCTCTTCATAAGGAATGTCATGTTGGCCGCCAGAGTGCGCATAGTCTGAAGTCCCTCCTCGTCCTCCAGTGCCTCTCCGGCATTCCTGCCGTGCACGCTGTTCCAATACTGGCTGGAGGCCACCGGCATTCCCGTGATAGTAAAATACTTGTTCAGCTCATCAAAGGTGGCAGAGCAGCCTCCCCGCCTTGCCACTGCCACACTCGCCCCGACCTTCATGGTCTTGTCAAAATGCGTGCTGTAGAACAGCCGGTCCAGACAGGCGATCAGCGTGGCGTTTGCAGAGGCATAGTACACAGGGCTGGCAATCACCAGACCGTCAGCTTCCTCAAACTTCGGAGCCAGCTGGTTTACCTCATCCTCAAACACACACCGTCCCGTCTTGCTGCAGGAATAGCAGGCAATGCAGCCTCTGATATCCCTGGCCCCAATCTGCACGGTTTCCACCTCGACTCCTTCCCTTAAAAATACACGCTCCATCTCCTTTAAGGCGGCAGACGTATTTCCGTTTTTTCTCGGGCTGCCGTTGAGCATCAATACTTTCATCCCTGTACCTCCTGAACCTGAATTCCGTCATATTTTCACTCTGTTTTGCAGCAGGTTCCTATGGAAGCCGGCTGTATTCCTCATCCTCCACAGCCTCCAGCCACTCATTGGAAGCGCCGTCGGCCGGCACCTCCACGGCCAGATGCTGAAACCAGCTGTCCTTAGCCGCTCCGTGCCAGTGCTTCACCTCCGGAGGAATGTTTACCACATCCCCGGCATGAAGCTCGACAGCTTCCTTTCCCCACTCCTGGTACCAGCCGCGGCCTCCTGTCACAAGGAGGATCTGGCCTCCTTTGTGGTGAATATGCCAGTTGTTTCTGCAGCCGGGCTCAAAGGTGACATTTCCAATCCCCACCCCTGCTGTTGTCAGCATCTTCAGGTAGCTTTGGCCTTTAAAATACTGGGAGAAGGCTGTATTTTCCTCTCCTGCCGGAAATACTGCCCCCTGGCCAAGTTTTTCTTTCACCAGTTCTTCCACATTTTCCTTCATATCTGCTCTTCTCCTGTCATGTTTCTGCTTTTTATTTCCATACCATTTTCCCCGAAGTTCTCCCGGGGCCTTGGCTCTCTGTTCTCTGATACCGGTTCTTGACGCTCCTGCATGTTCCGAAACCGCAAAGGGCCTCTTTCGTTGGCGTTTTCCGGGCTATTTTCCGAAGTACCCGGCAATCTCCTTCATCCGCTCTGCCTGGCCTACATGGAAGGGACAGCGCCTGTCACAGTGGCCGCAGCCAATGCAGTCAGAGGCTTTCTTTTCCAGATTCTCATAGTGGTCCCTCGCGAGAGCATCTCCTGCCATTGCCAAATCGTAGTACTTGTTGATCAGCCCCACGTCAAGCCCTGCCGGGCATGGCTGGCAGTGGTTGCAGTAGACGCAGATGCCCTCTGCATCCTGAGGGGCAAAGGTTCCGAGAACCGAGTAGTCCTTCTCCTCTCTGGACGCCCTGAAAAATCCCAGAATACGTTCCAGATCCTCCTTTCCCCGGATGCCCGGAAGCACCGTCACCACTCCCGGCTTGTCGAGGGCATACTGGATGCACTGGTATTCTGTCAGCGCTCTCTTAAAGGGAGAGGTCTTTGCATTTAAAAGCTGTCCGCCTCCAAATGCCTTCATAACTGAAATTCCCACTCCCTCGGCCTCGCAGCGGCGGTACATGGCCATTCTCTCGTCCACGCTGCCGATGGCATAGTCTCCCTGCCTGTAATCATAGGCAGGATTGATGCTGAACATGACCATGTCGATATCGCCCTCATCGAGAAAGCGCTCCACAATCGAAGGCGTGTGGGACGAAAGACCGATGTGGCGGACTGTCCCTGCCTTCTTCAGCTCTCTGATATACTCCAGCGTCCCGCCGGACAGTACCTTTTCCCAGTCTGCCTGTTCGTCAATGCAGTGGATAAAGCCAAAATCGATATAGTCTGTCTTAAGAGCCTGAAGCTGCCAGTCCACTGATTTTTTTATATCCTCCAGCTTAAGCGTCCAGCCGTATTTCCCGCTTCTGTAATCCGCTCCGAAATGGATCTGGTAGAACACCTGATTTCTGTACCCTAAAACAGCATTTCCAAAGGCGGAAAACGGCGAGGCGTCTGCCGCTGCCATATCAAAATAGTTGATGCCGTTTTCCAGGGCCAGGGCGATGGTTTCCTCTGCCTCCCTCTGCCCTGCCGCTCCCAGAGAGCTGTTTCCAAGCCCCAGAATGCTGATGTTCTCTCCTCCCCGCTGTAATCTGCGATACTCCATCCTTTCAATCTCCTTCTAAACTCTGTTCCTGCGCATCATTTTTTCACCCTGCCCGGCTCCGCGCCTTTTCTTCCTCTCCTGCTTTTTTGCCGGCTGAATACTCCGCAGCGCAAAAAGGGGAGCGCCGTCTCTATCCCAGTTTCCTGACAAAGTCCTTCATGGCCTCAGAAATTTTGATCTGCTGGGGACAGACAGCCTCACAGCTTCTGCAGCCGATACATGCAGAAGGCCTCTTATCCTCCGGAACTGCCGAAAGCGCCATAGGGGCAATAAATCCGCCCTCTGTAAAGCTGTGCTCATTGTATAAATTCAGCAGAGAAGGAATGTCAAGTCCCTTAGGACAGTGGCTGACACAATAATGGCAGGCCGTACAGGGGAGGGCTGTTTTCTTTACCATCCCTTCTGCAATCTCTGCCAGCACCTTTCTCTCCTTCTCGTCTAAAGGCCTATCCTCCTTAAAGGTTTCGATATTGGCCTGCATCTGCTCCATATTGGACATACCGGATAAAACGACGGTCACTCCCGGGATTGTCTGAAGGAAGCGGAAGGCCCAGGCAGGAATGGGCTCATCCGGGCGCAGTTCTTTCAGCCGCTTTTCACCTTCCTCAGGGAGAGAGGCCAGCCGTCCTCCCCGGAGGGGCTCCATTACCCAGACAGGAATCTTCTTCTCAGCCAGCAGCTCCACCTTTGCCCTGGCATCCTGAAAATCCCAGTCTATGTAATTCAGCTGGATCTGGCAGAATTCCATGGCGTCGCCATAGGCGTCGAGGAAGCGCTTCATAACATCCAGGCTTCCATGAACGGAAAATCCCAGATGGCGGATTCTGCCCTCTTTCCTCTGCCTTGTCAGATAATCGTAAATTCCGTATTTCGGATCCAGGTATGCGTCAATGTTCATCTCGCAGACATTGTGGAACAGGTAAAAATCAAAATATTCTACCTGGCATTTTTCCAGCTGCTTCTCGAAAATCTCCTCCACCTTATCCATATTGGAGAGATCGTAGCCCGGAAATTTTGTGGCCAGATAAAAACTGTCCCTGGGGTATTTTTTGAGAATCCGTCCCATCACAAGCTCGGACTGGCCGCCGTGGTATCCCCATGCCGTATCAAAGTAATTTACCCCGTGCTCTATGGCATAGGCAGCCATCTTCTCTGCAGCAGCCTCATCGATCCGGGAATCATCCCCGTCAATCACCGGCAGCCTCATCGTTCCCATTCCAAGGGCTGAAAGATTCAGGTTCTGAAATTTTTTGTAAATCATATCTGCACGCTCCTCCTTCTGTCAGTCAAAAATCCTGTGCCGGAACTTTTCCATCGTTCTTAAGAAGATATCTCTGCACCCGCCTCTGAAGCTTTTTGAAGCTATTGTAAAAGCTGTTTCTGGATACACAGTATCCTTCGTATTATTCTGCAAGGTTCCAGCTTTAAACTGATTATATGCCCTGGAGTTCACTCTAAGTCAATACTAATTTTCTCCGGCAGCGTATCTGTCCAAAAAAGGCAGCCTCTGTCTGTGGTGTGCTCCCTCCTAAGTGACAAGCTTTAATTTTTTACTTGTCTGCCCAGAAGGGAGCATATCAACTGCAGAAGCTGCCCCTATTTTTTCTTTTCCTGTCCTGTATTTTCCCCTGCGTTCCTGCCGGCCCCTAAAATGCTTCCAGATAGGCCAGCACTGCCTTCAGACAGCCATCGATCCCTGCCAGTCCCGTATCAAGGCACAGGTGGTAATTCTGGGCCCTGCCCCAGGTATTCCCCGTATAGTACTGGTAATAATCTTTTCTCTTTGCGTCTACCTCGCGGATATGGCGTTCGGTCTCCTTCGGATCCGTACTCTTTTCAATGGCCATCACCCGCATCACCCGCCGTTCCATCCTGGCGTGCAAAAAGAGGTTGACGCTGTCCTCCAATATCATATCTGCACACCGGCCCACAATCACACACGGGCCGTGGGCAGCCAGGCGTCTGATTACATTGGACTGGGCCACAAACAGCTGATCTGAAATATTTACCTGGTATAAATCTGCCAGAGCTACATATCTCTCATGATTCAGATAATCCGGAATCTCCACCCTCTCGTCATAGCGCCGGAAAGCCTCTTCCGCAATCTCCATATCGTCAGCTGCCATGGAAATCAGCTCTTTATCATAAAAAGGAATCCCCAGAGCTTCTGCGAGCTTCACCCCCAGCTCTCTTCCTCCGCTTCCGAATTCCCGGCTGACCGTTATAACCTTGCTCATAGCACGCACCCCTTTCCTTCATCCTGCCTTCGCAGATATCGTGTCTGATATCCCCATTATATCATGCAGTCTGTCGAAAAGGAAGGAAAAACGGCGTTTCAGATCCGCAGTTTAAATTCCAGTGCCCTCTCCTATTCTGCAAATGTGCCTGTAAGCGCAAAGCCATGATCCATCGGGCCGCTTCCCGCTCCCAGATTAAGCATTTCGGCGAGGGCAAGAGAGAGATAATCCTTGGAGCGGCGGACGGACTCAGACAGGGAGTAACCCTTGGCCAGATTGGAGGCAATGGCGCTTGAAAGCGTGCACCCCGTTCCATGGGTATTGGGATTGTCAATCCTCTTTCCACAGAACCATTCTCCCTTTCGTCCGTCAAACAGGAAGTCATCTGCGTCGCTGACGCTGTGTCCTCCCTTGACCAGCGCGGCGCAGCCGAATTTCTCCCAGATTTTTACAGCTGCAGCCTCCATCTCACTTTTTTCCCTTATCTTCATGCCGGCCATAATCTCCGCCTCCGGTATATTCGGAGTGACCACGAGCGCCAGCGGCATAAGCTCCTTCTCCAAAACAGCGACTGTCTCCGTCTCCATCAGACGTGAACCGCTGGTAGCCACCATCACAGGATCCAGCACAATGCGCTCTGCTCTGTGAAAGCGGAGCCTGTCTGCCGTCATCTGCACCAGAGCTTTTGAGGGAACCATACCTATTTTTACCGCATCCGGCCGGATATCCTCAAAGACTGCGTCGATCTGCTGTCCCAGAAATTCCGGGCTGCTCTCCAGTATCCCCCTCACCCCTGTGGTATTCTGGGCCGTTAGCGCCGTCACAGCGCTCATGCCATAGACACCGTTCATAATCATGGTCTTTAAGTCTGCCTGGATTCCTGCTCCTCCGCTTGAATCGCTCCCTGCTATTGAAAGTACTGTTTTCACTTTTGTTCCTCCCGCTCTCTGCGCTTCGTCTGCTTACCGCTGTGTCTGTTTCGGCCTTCCGGTGCTTCTTTCGGCCCTTTCCCGGCTCCCGGCACTCCTATTCGTCCCTGTATTTTCCAATCTTCTGATCAATCGTCAGGATCTCCCCATCGGGGCGGTACACAATCTTTACATAGGCTGAAACCTTCGGCGCTCCGGCCCTGACTGCCACATGCTGGCACTCCTTGACAATATCCATCAGTTCGTCATAGCTCTCCCCCTCTATCGTCGTTTCAAAGGGGCCTACTTCACAGTGGAGTCCCGTGCTTTTTATATATTCAATCACCTGATCCACAATCCGGCATACCTCCTGGTCACTGTCCACCTTGGGCAGAACCTGAATTGCAATGCTTGCGCTCATACCACTCTCTCCTCTCTTTTTTCTTTTCTATCCCAGGCAGTCTCTCCAGCTAAGCACCACCTCGTCAGCCATCTGCTTTAACTGGTCAAAATCCTTCGATCCCCTGTCATATACACCGACCACGTAGAATCCCGCCTGTCTCGCTGTTCTGGCAGCAAACAGTGCATCCTCATAAACGGCGATCTCCCCGGGCTGTGCACCGAACCGGCGTGCGGCCTCCTCATAGACCCTGGGGCTGTCCTTTCCGCGGCCTACCTCCTCGCAGGAAATGAGGAACTCGAAATACGGCAGAATACCGAGCCGCTTCAGGCAGTCGCTGACAAGGTGTCTGTCCGTCGCAGATGCAACGCACATTCTGACTCCCTGGCTGGCGAGCTGCCTGATATATTCACCGGCTCCGTCCTTCAGCGGAATATCCTTCCTGTAATGCTCCTCTATCATGGCATTCATCTCGCCTGCCACCTGCTCCGGCGTATCCTCCAGGCCGAATGTCCTGACAAACAGAGCCGCAGACTCCGCCATTGTCATCGTTTTAATTTCATCGGCTATGCCCTCCGGAACAGGATGGATCCCCCGTTTTTTCAGGAATTCCCCGGCCAGCTCCGCCCAGCAGACCATGGAATCTGCCAGTGTTCCGTCCAGATCAAACACAGCAAACTGCTTATCCATGTCTTACCATCTCCTCTGCCAGCTTTCTCAGATTCTCTGCGGCCTCTCCCGGCCGCTCTGCGGCGAAAATAGCTGACACCACAGCCACTCCGTCCACTCCCGTTCCCGCAAGCTCCATCAGATTGGACGGCTGAATACCTCCGATTGCCACAATGGGAATGGAAACAGAATTCCGGATTTCCCGGAGTGCGTCCACAGACAGGTTTCTCGCATCCTTCTTTGTGCTGGTTCCAAACACGGCTCCCACGCCTATGTAGTCTGCCCCTACCTTTTCTGCTACGGCAGCCTCCTCAGGCGTTCCGGCTGAAATCCCCAGAATCCGGTCAGGGCCTATCATAGCGCGGATATCACGCCCTTTTATATCTGACTGCCCCACATGAACACCGTCTGCCTGAATTTTCAGAGCGATCTCCACGCTGTCATTCACCACAAACGGAACCCTGTATTCTGCACAGAGCTCCTTAAGCTCCCTGGCCTCAGCCTCAAAGGAAGCCTCATCCAAGTCCTTCTCCCGGATCTGCAGAAAGGTAGCTCCTCCCTTCAGAACCTCCCTGCATACACCAGACAGACTCTCCCCTTCTCTCAGCCAGGAGCGATCCGTCACTGCATAGAGCAGCATCGCCCTTCTGATCTCATCCCTGGAAAATTTCATACCGCATCCCTTCCTTTAACTGTTCTTCTGTCAGATTAAATACTGCATCAATTAAGTCCGTGCGAAACGTGGCATTTCCCGTGCCGTTTCGTTTTCTTTTTTCGTCTGCCAGCTCGCCGCAGACGTTCATGACAGCCGCCCCGGCGCATGCAGCTGCAAAGGAGTCCTCCCTCCCTGCACCGGAAAATGCGCCCAGGAGCGCAGTCTGCATACAGCCGCTTCCTGTAATCCTGGCCATCACCGGACATCCGCCACGGAAGACGGCTGTCTGATTTCCGTCAGAGATCAGATCGATTTCCCCGGATACAGCCGTTACGCTCCCGGTTCTTCTCGAAAGCTCCCTGAACTCTTCTGCAGCCCTGAGAAGATTCTCCTCTGTGACTCGATCGGCTCCGCCTGCATCCACCCCGCTTCCCGCAGCCTGCCTGCCGGCCAGATAGCGAAGCTCTGAGGCATTGCCCCGTATAATTGAAAAATGTACTTCCTCAAGCAGCCGCCTGGACTCTCTCCTGCGAAGCTCTGTGCCGCCGGCTGCCACCGGATCGAGAATCACCGGCTTTCCCAGAGCATTGGCCCGCTGCCCTGCCAGAATCATCGCATCAATGTTCTCAATCGCGCCCATATTGCAGACAAGGGCTGCCGCTCCCTCCACTGCCTCTGCCGCTTCCCGTATATCGTGGGCCATGGACGGCGAGCCTCCCGCTGCCAGTATCACGTTGGCACAGTCATTGACCGTGACAAAATTTGTGATGCACTGCACCAGCGGACCCTGCTCCCTTGTCCTGCAAAACACTTCTAAAATTCTCTCTTGTAACTGATCCATTCCCGGTCCCTTTCCGACTCCTTTTCTGCCTGTTCGGCTCCGTTCTGACTCGTTTCCGGCGTCATTTCTGCCCTGTCCCAGCTTCATTCCGACTCAGCTTCATTCCTACTCAGCTTCTGATTTCAGTACAGCATGTAAGCTGACTGTCTATCCGATCGCATCCATCATCCGCCCGAATACTCCGGCGCGCTTTAAAAGCAGAAGCACTGCAATTCCCATGGCAGCTCCGACAGCAGCTGCCGGCGTGTAGAATGGAATATAATAGAAGGGAGACTGGGCATCCAGTCCGTAAAACAGCTTCATAAGAGGGTAGGATACCATGGCTCCGCAGAATCCGGTTCCCACCACCTCCCCTGCAAACACGAGATAAATATTTTTTGTCTTTCTGTACAGAAGTCCTCCCAGAATCGGCCCAAATACAGCCCCTGCCACTGCCTGGATAGTCCGCCCGCACATCATTCTCATCAGCCCGCACAGAAGCGCACTGACAAACCCGTACCACGGACCCAGAAATACAGCCGCCAGCACATCCACAAAATGCTGAAACGGAGCCATTGCCGGAAAATAGACAAAGGTATTCAGCACAAAGGCCAGACACGCAAACATGGCTGTCAAGACCATTTTTCTGGTTCTAAGGGACATTCCTGTTCTCTGCTGAACAGCTGCCCTGTTTTTTTCCTTCACTGTTTGGTTCACTGTCTTGTTCATTTTTCTACTTCTCTCCTTTGAAATACAGAGAAAACAGCCTGTCACAGCGCCGCTTTCTCCAGAATCAGGACAGAAAGGATTCACTCCTTTCCGCCCGGCGGTTCGGTTGCTTACAGAGCAAAGTCCCGGCGCTGCAAAAGGACATACAAAAAGAGACGCCTGATGCAGCGTCTCCCGAAAAAATCTCACCCTTTGACTTCCTACGACGGCATTATCCGCATCAGGTTAAAGGGTCGAAGTTCGATTACTTCCTCTCAGCCTGCCCACAAGCTCCCCTGTTTTTTATCGTGCCTATTATACCGCCGGATTCTTAAAAATGCAAGCCCTCTGTCTGATCTTTCATTTATCTGTCCCATTTCTTTTCGTTTACATCAAAACTGAACCAGCCAGTGCGGCCTTTTCATTTCATTATTCATTTATAAGTAAACACTCCCTCTTAAGCTGCTTCCAGACTAGAATTTACCGGCCTTAGCAGCTTCTTCAATGGAGACAGCCGCCAGGTATGTCTTCCGCTTAGATGAAGCACTCGGTGCATATCTTCATTCAAAGAAAAAAGACAAAAGACGATTTCTCTGAAAAACCGTTCTTCTGTCTTCCTTCATTATTTTTCCGGCAATAGAGTTCCCATACTCTTCAGGCTAATGGCTAAAGTAGACGTATTATGCAGCAGCGCGGAAGTCGTAGGCTGGATAACTCCCGCCACGCCAAGCGCAATCAGGGCCGCATTGATGGTAACTATTCCTCTGTAATTTTCCTGAATTCGATCCATCATAGCATTCGACAGGCGTTTCAGCACTACGATCTCCCGCAGATCTTCTGCGGCAATCGTTATATCCGCAATCTCACGGGCAATTTCTGCCCCATCGCTGACAGCGATTCCCGTATCTGCAGCTGAAAGCGCCGGCGAATCGTTGATTCCGTCGCCGATCATCACGACCTTTCTTCCTGCTGCTTTTTCTTTTTCGACAAATCCCGCCTTATCCTCCGGAAGCACCTCGGAATAATATTCATCCACTCCCACGCGCTTTGCGATCGAGGCTGCGGTTCGCTCGCTGTCGCCAGTCATCATAACAACTTTGGAGATGCCTTCTGCTTTCAGGAGCCTTACCATCTCCTCTGCTTCTTCTCTGAGCGGATCCTCAATACAGATTACTGCAACCAGCTCTCCGTTAATGGCAAGAAACAAATGGGAGTATTCTTCAGGCAGCATGTCAAACCGCTCTTGATATTCCGGACGGATTCGGCATTTTTCGTCTTCAAAGACAAAATGCCTGCTTCCAATTACGGTTTTCTTTCCGCCTATAGAAGAAGAAATCCCATGAGCCACAATATATTCTACCTTGGAGTGCATTTCCTCATGGCACAGGTTTCTTTTCTTTGCAGCATCCACGACGGCTTTTGCCATAGAATGAGGGAAATGCTCCTCTAAGCAGGCTGCGATCCTGAGCGCCTCCGCTTCTGGATAATCTCCAAACACAACGACTTCTTTTACCGTCGGCTGCGCCTTTGTCAGCGTGCCCGTTTTATCAAATACAATCGTGTCTGCCCCGGCTACCGCCTCCAGGTATTTCCCGCCCTTTACAGTAATACCGTTTTGTCCCGCTTCCCGTATGGCAGAAAGCACGGCGATCGGCATGGCCAGTTTCAGCGCGCAGGAAAAATCCACCATAAGAACCGACAGCGCCTTCGTCGCATTGCGGGTAATAAGTCCCACAAGCCCTGTTCCTAACAGCGTATACGGCACCAGACGATCTGCCAGGTGCTCCGCCTTGCTTTCCAGATCTGATTTCAGTTTCTCCGAATCTTCGATCATTGTCACGATCTTCTCAAACCTGGTGGCGCCGGACACAGCCCTGACCAGAATTTCCAGCTCCCCTTCCTCCAAAACAGTTCCGGCATAGACGGACTGTCCCTCCGTTCTTCGTATCGGAAGAGCTTCCCCAGTCAGAGACGCCTGGTTTACCATCCCCTCTCCAGCAGCCACCTCTCCGTCAAAAGGAATTACATTTCCCATGCGCACAACGACTCTGTCCCCCGGCAGAATATCGCAGGCAGGAACAAGGATCTCCCCTTCATCTCTTTTCAGCCAGACTTTCTTTATATTTAAAGACATACTGCGCGCCAGATCTCCTACTGATTTTTTGTGGGTCCATTCCTCCAGCAGTTCCCCGACGCCCAGCAAAAACATAACGGAGCCGGCAGTATTAAAATCTCCCCTCAGTACAGATACGCCAATCGCCGTTGCATCCAAAACCGGAACCTCTATTTTCCGCCTTTCCAGGCACCGGATTCCCTTTCCAATATACCGAATCGCTTTAAGGGCAATCCATACTTTCCTTACTGGATTCGGAATTATCAGCCTTCCCCCGTAGTGAAACAGTACTTTTGCAATCAGCTTTTCTCTGTATGCGGAATTTAAAGTGCGTCCGGAACTTGACAATACCGTATCCGGCGCTTCTGCCTTCTCTAAACAAAACTTTTTTAATTCACAGAGCAGCTCTTTACGGTTCCCCGTATAATAGATCACAGCATCTGCGGTGCGTTCATATACTTTGACCTTTGTGATATTTTTCTGTTTTTCAAGAGCCCAGCAAAGAGCATCCGCCTCCTCACATGTCATACGGTTTCGCATGACATGAATACGGAGGCGGCCCTGTATCTCATGCTTAATAAGAAATTTCATCTTTTATCTATTCGTTTTCTTTCTGTTCAGACGCACCCTCTTCCTGAACCCCGTCCTCCATTACCTGCATCGCTTCCTCTTCCGCGCGTTTCTCATTGATTTGCTGCGCCTCCGCAAGAATATCCTCCGCATTCTCCTGTACCGCCGCTGCGGTTTTCATAACGCAGTCTTTCGCCCGCAGCGCGGCTGCCGTACAATTTGTATATACCTTTTTCGCATCCTTACTGGAAAGAATCTTTACACCCACAGTCCCGAATACGGCTCCCCCTACGAAACAGCCGATCTTTTTTAAAGCAGAATCACTAAACATCTTATGTACCTCCTGATTACTTGTGTTTATAGCCTGTATAGAATGCCATCAAAAAGCAAAAGACTGCCGCCCATGCCCAAAATCTGTGCTGCTTCACAATCATATCCCTTCCTTCTATAAAGCTTATATTATTTTCATGTTTCAGCATAACAAATTAATTTTGAGATAGTCAACGCTAATTACCCTTATTGATAAATCTTATCACTTTTCTCTATTTATAGACAATTTTCCTGCTCAGCACCCCGATATTTTCCAGTTCCTTTACCAAGCGGTAAACCGTTGCTATCCCAATATTCCTGTCAAGCTTTTCTACCTGGACATAAATTTCCTTGCAGCTGGAACATCTGCTTTCCAGGATAACATCCAGAATCATCTTTCGCTGCTCGGTAATGCGGCAGCCATTATCTCGCAGCTTTCTAATAATCGTTTCTTTTTCGCTGAGCATCCCCATGTTCTCCTAAGCGGCGCATTTTTGATTTATCAGATTTATAAAAAATCAACTCTGAATAGACTCGACGGAAAATCCTGCTCTTTCCACAGCAGCAGTCAAAATATCTTCCCCCACCTCCCGGTCCAGGGATATTTCCGCACACCCTTTAGAAAGATCTACCCTGGCAGAAACTCCGTCAATCTGGTTCAGGCTATCGGTTACGCTTTGTACGCAATGGCCGCAGTGCATCCCCGAAATTATAATATTTTTTCTGGCGATCACCGGTCCCGCCAGCTTTTTTCTTTTCTTCTTCCGTCCACCAGAACAGCTTCCACCTGCAGGGCAGCCGACGCATTTTACTCCATTTCTTTTTGCTCTGATCAGATACGCAGACGCTCCTCCGATCAAAACGGCCAAAATAAGAACCGCTACTAAATTTTCCATATGGCAGACTACATCCTTTCTTCAAATGGAAACGGCAGACAAAGGAACTCTCCTCTGTCCGCCGTCTGTTTCTCACTCACGTTTCTTATGATCTTACAGAATGTAAGCTATATTCCATAGCAAACTCTTTATCCGATTTGCGGATTCTCC
This sequence comes from Clostridium sp. M62/1, assembly GCF_020736365.1. Taxonomy (NCBI): domain Bacteria; kingdom Bacillati; phylum Bacillota; class Clostridia; order Eubacteriales; family Clostridiaceae; genus Clostridium; species Clostridium sp. M62/1. The sequence continues at coordinate 2,863,077 of NZ_CP085988.1, forward strand.
AGATAATAATTAACGCAAATACAATAACTGCAATAAGGCCCGGAACAAATGCGGTGCCAAGAGAGCCGGTTGTGATCAGGGTGCCAACCTGGTATACGGTAAACGCCACCGTATAGCCGGTCGCTAACTGAAGGCAAATTCCTCCAAACAGCCACTTTCCGCTCTTCATCTCTGAATTCATCGCTCCCAACGCCGCAAAGCAGGGAGGTGTATAAAGGTTAAACATCAAATAGGCAAGAGCCGCCGCTTTTGTAAGTCCCATAACCGTCGCAACTTCGCTGCCGCTTCCAACCAGCGCCAGTTCATCCGTATCAATCAGGTTTGTAACGCCATACACAACCGCCAGAGTTCCCACTACGTTTTCTTTTGCAATGAACCCTGTCACTGCCGCCGCTGCAAGCTGCCACACTCCAAATCCGAGCGGGATAAACAGAATTGCAAACGGATGGGCAATCGACGCAAGGATGGACGTACTCTCTGCCCCCTCTTCCACAAGCTGGAACTGCCAGTTAAAACTCTGCATAATCTGCACCACCGTATTGCATACCAGGATAATGGTTCCTGCTTTTACAATGTACGCTTTTCCTCGTTCCAGCATAGAGCCGAACGCTCTTTTTAAACTCGGGAATTTGTATTCCGGAAGCTCAATGATAAAGAATGATTTTCTATATTTTTGTCCTGTAATTTTTTTGACAAGCAGGGCCCCAAGAAGCACTAACAGGATACCTACCAGATACATAGTCGCTGAAACCCACCAGGCATCTGCAAAGAACGCGCCGGCAAATAACGCAATTACCGGAATTTTTGCTCCGCACGGCATAAACGGCGTCAGCATCGCCGTTGTGCGGCGCTCTCTTTCATTGCGGATGGTACGGCAGGCCATAACTCCCGGAATTGCACACCCTGTGCCAATTACCATGGGAATGATAGATTTACCGGAAAGCCCGACTCTCTTAAAAATCGGATCCAGTACTACCGTCGCCCTGGCCATATAGCCGCAGTCTTCCAGCAAAGCAATCAGGAAATACATAACCATAACAAGAGGAAGGAATCCGACAACCGCGCCTACGCCGCCAATGATACCGTCTACCAGAAGCGCATACAGAAGCGGGTTTGCATTCTCCAGCATTCCGCCTACCCAGCCCTGGAAGGTCTCGATCCATGCCACCAGCCAGTCTGCAATCCAGGTGCCGAGAGTCGTCTGGGATATGTAAAATACAAGGAAAATAACCGCTGCGAAGATCGGAATACCGATAAGCTTATGTGTGATAACAGCGTCAATTTTGTCCTGTACGTTTTTGTCCTTTGTAAAAACTTTTCGCTTCTCTACCTGTTTTACAATATTGTTTACAAATTCAAAACGCTTTCTGTCAGCGGCTTCTACTGCCGTCTTGTCCTTCAGGTCAATATCCGCCTGCATATAAGGTGCCTTCTGCCCTTTTCCTTTCAGCTCAGCCGCAGCATGGACAGCTTCTTTGAGTCCCTCATGGCCGGAAGAAGTAGACACCGTTTTTATAACCGGACACCCCAGTTTTTCCGACAGAAGTTTTTCATCAATCTGCGTCTGTTTCTTATTGACAATATCGCTTTTGTTCAGCGCAACAACTACCGGCACTCCAAGTTCCAGAAGCTGTGTGGTAAAAAACAGGCTTCTGCTCAGATTCGTAGCATCTACGATGTTGATGATCGCATCCGGATTTTCGTTCTTGACATATCCGCTGGTAATACTTTCTTCCGAAGTAAACGGCGACATGGAATAAGCCCCCGGCAGATCTACCGCAATCACCTCTTCTGTTCCGTCATAATAGCTCTTTTTGATCGGACTTTCTTTTCTTTCGACCGTAACTCCCGCCCAGTTTCCGACGCGTTCATTTCTGCCGGTCAGCGCGTTGTACATGGTCGTTTTCCCGCTGTTGGGATTCCCTGCAAAAGCGATCCTCATAACTTTCCTCCTTTTTTGATGCACTTTGTTATATATATCTAACTATAATTAGTGCATACTAACTTTTATTCAAAAAAAATAGTGCTGACACTATTTTTTATATTGAAATAGCTTTCGCTAGATCAGTATCTATATTATAACGTCCATCTTTAATGGAAACTACGCAGCCGCCCTTTAGGTGGGAAACTACTGTAATCGGCTCACCGCTGTAACAGCCCAGGGAAAACAGGAAAGCAGTCAGTTCTTCATCATCCGTCTGAATTTCTTTTACAATATATTCTTCCCCTTCCTTTGCTTCCAGCAAATTCATACCTCTTCCCCCCTTTATAACTATACGTTTTCTTTTTCATCAACACAGAGTTAGTATAGTCTAATTCAAGTAAGTTGTCAATAATTTTTTAATATTTTTTTATAATTATCTGGTCTAATACAGGGGTTCATGCTACAATATTCGTATATTTTCCTGTCAACCATATCTGGCTTTAGAAGAGGTGAGGCTATGTATATAAATCCTTCCCGTGAAAACTATCTGGAAACCATTCTGTTGTTAAGTAAAAAACGCCCTGTTGTGCGGTCTGTGGATATTGCTGCAGAATTGAATTTTAAAAAATCCAGCGTCAGCGTGGCTATGAAAAAGCTGCGTGAAAGCGGACATATCACGGTATCTCCCGAAGGTTATGTCTATTTAACAGAATCCGGAAAGGAAATCGCCGCTCAGATTTATGAACGCCATATTCTCCTCTCTTCCTGGCTTGAGCGTCTGGGAGTGAGTCCGGAAATTGCAGCTGAGGACGCCTGCAAAATGGAGCACATTATCAGTCTGGAAAGTTTTGAAGCTCTCAAAAAACACCTCACATAATGTTTTTTATTGATACAGGAAGGATGTTCGCCGGATACGCATTGTCTTACGGACTTTTGGGAGAGATTGTACAGTGAAACCTCAAGACGGAGCAGGGCGAAAGACCGAAAAAATGCTCAGAGGAGTGCCGCAAAATCATCAATAATGATATGCTCCCTTCTAGATAGACAAGTTAAAATAATAAACCGCCTAGGAGGCAGCATATTTTCACTCTGAAACTCGTCGCAACTGTCCTCCGGACAAAAGCTTCGTGCTGTTCGGAAATACTTGGCCGGACAAGGAAGTACTTATTCCATAGAGTCTGAATACGTTGTTTCTGTAAATGATAAACTTAGCGCGGTACAAAGATTACCTGGAAGTCACAGCCTCTCCATATGGCCATGATCGGTATTTTACCTGGTTACGGCCGCAGGAATTAGCGATACTAAAGAAAGTCAAATAAAAAAAGGCTATGCCGGAAATCAACATTCTGATTTTGGTATAGCCTTTTCTTATGCTCAAATTTGTGTATTACCGCCGTTTCCCCTTGTGTATTACCTGTGTACTACTTGTGTATTATCAGGCAGGATTCGCAAGGATTTGACAGGCTCTTCACTCTGAACAACCCTTGATTTTACGGGATTTCTTAGAACTTCCCAGCCTTAGCGGCTTCCTCAATGGCTACCGCTACAGCAACTGTCATACCAACCATCGGGTTGTTTCCTGCGCCGATCAGTCCCATCATCTCTACATGGGCCGGTACGGAGGAGGATCCAGCGAACTGTGCGTCAGAGTGCATACGTCCTAAAGTATCTGTCATACCGTAGGAAGCCGGGCCTGCTGCCATGTTGTCCGGGTGCAGAGTACGTCCTGTGCCGCCGCCGGAAGCTACGGAGAAGTATTTCTTTCCTGCCTCTACTCTCTCCTTCTTGTATGTTCCTGCTACCGGATGCTGGAAGCGTGTCGGGTTGGTGGAGTTTCCTGTGATGGAAACGTCTACGTTCTCCTTCCACATGATGGCAACGCCCTCGCGCACATCGTTGGCGCCGTAGCAGTTTACCTTTGCACGAGGTCCGTCGGAGTATGCCTTTCTGAATACTTCCTTTAACTCGCCTGTGTAGTAGTCGTACTGTGTCTCAACGTATGTGAAGCCGTTGATTCTGGCGATGATCTGTGCAGCGTCCTTTCCTAAACCGTTTAAGATAACGCGAAGCGGTTTCTGGCGAACCTTGTTTGCCTTCTCTGCGATACCGATAGCGCCCTCAGCAGCTGCAAAGGACTCGTGTCCTGCCAGGAAGCAGAAGCAGTCTGTATCTTCCTCGAGAAGCATCTTTCCAAGGTTTCCGTGTCCTAAGCCAACCTTTCTCTGGTCTGCAACGGAGCCCGGGATGCAGAATGCCTGAAGTCCCTCGCCGATAGCTGCAGCAGCGTCAGATGCCTTGCGGCAGCCCTTCTTGATAGCGATAGCCGCGCCTGTGATATAAGCCCAGCATGCGTTTTCAAAGCAGATTGGCTGGATGCCCTTTACCTGGTTGTAAACATCCAGGCCGGCGTCCTTTGTAATTTTCTCAGCTTCCTCGATAGAAGCAATTCCATAGCTGTTTAATACGGAATTGATCTTATCAATTCTTCTCTCATATGATTCAAATAATGCCATGAGTGGTTTCCTCCTTGATATGTAATTAACAATCTCTGAATTTTAAGCACGAAAGCCTGACAGTCCGACGCTGTGTCGGAAATCTGTCCTGCCCGGGAATTTCACTGCTGTCTTTTCTCTGCCGATGCATTCCCCTGTTCCCCGCGCCCATACGTCCCGACAGCCGCATATTCCGGCCGCCATCGGTCTTTTCGTCCATATGTCCCGGCGCCTGTATTCCCTGCACAGACAGAGCAGGCAGACAATTATTCCTCTCTCGGATCGATGATCTTGACAGCGTCAGCCACGCGGCCGTACTGTCCCTTAGCCTTCTCGTAAGCAGTTGTCGGATCGTCGCCCTTCTTGATGAAATCTGTCATCTTTCCAAGGTTTACATACTGATATCCGATAATCTGATCCTCAGCATCCAAAGCAATGCCTGTTACATATCCTTCTGCCATCTCAAGGTAACGCGGACCCTTTTTCAATGTACCATACATGGTGCCGACCTGAGAACGGAGCCCCTTTCCTAAATCCTCAAGTCCTGCTCCAATCGGAAGTCCCTCCTCAGAGAAGGCGCTCTGTGTTCTTCCGTAAACGATCTGTAAGAATAGCTCTCTCATGGCTGTGTTGATCGCGTCGCAGACAAGGTCTGTATTCAGAGCCTCAAGAATGGTTCTTCCCGGAAGAATCTCTGCCGCCATAGCTGCGGAGTGTGTCATACCGGAGCATCCCAGTGTCTCTACAAGAGCCTCCTGGATCACGCCATCCTTTACATTCAGAGTCAGCTTGCAGGCACCCTGCTGCGGAGCACACCAGCCTACACCGTGTGTTAAACCGGAAATATCCTTGATTTCCTTAGCCTGAACCCACTTTGCCTCCTCTGGAATCGGAGCTGCTCCATGACAGACACCCTGTGCAACTGGGCACATTTTTTCTACTTCATGTGAATAAATCATTGTAAGACTCCTTTCAAACAAGTGTTTTAGTACATTGTTAATTTTATCACACCGTACATACCGCTATTATCGCATGGAAAAGCGAAATAGTCAATCTCTCCCATGTAAAAAATTACCGCGCCCGCAGCCCCTGTCCCCCGGACAGTGCAGCCGGCTATTTTCGTCCGTTCCGCGCAGAACTCCTGGCGCAGAACTCCAGAAAAAATAATGCAGAGCCCTGGCGGTATCTCTGCCGCTAAGGCTCTGCTGCATCACCTCTGCCGTTTTCCGGCGCGTAACTTTTCTACCTGTAAATTCCCTGGTATTTTTCACTGATTTTTCTGTATCCGGGCACATCCACTCCATACTTTTCTCCCAGACGCACCACCTCATAAATCAGGCCGTCGATTTCTGACTGGTCCCCCTTTTCCAGGTCTCTCTGCATGGAGGTGGAGGCGGTAGGCTTTAAGGCATCCAGAATTGCCAGATTTCTCCTGACAATATCCTCGCCGAAGTCAATTCCCATGGCTTTGGCCACAGCATCCACCTCCCGGACAAGCTGAATAAAGAAGCCTCGCATTCCGTCATCCTTCTGGATCGCCCCGGCCTCTGCGTGACAGTAAAGGCCGCAGCCTGCCTGAGGAGACACATAGGAAAACTTGAGCAGCGCATCTCTCTCTATATTTTCAGACAGAATCCCCTCGATTCCGGCCTTTCTCAGATCTGCCTCCACAGCGCCAAGACGCTCCCTCTGGCTTTCCTCTGCCTTCTGTCCCCTTCGCAGGCCGAATACAACGCGGAACACGTCTCCATGGCGCTTCAGATGTCCGGGGGAGGATATGTTGGCAGAGATGTAGATGCAGCCGTCTGTCACCAGAATTTCAGGCAGCTTCTCCTGGATCCTCCCGCCTGTCCCGTAGATATTGAGAACGGGAATTACAATGGTTTTTTCTCCCGCAGCCTGCCTGATAAAGCTGACGGCCTCCTTAAGCGAGTAGCCCTTGACGCAGACGAAAATTACATCCGGGGCCTGGCCGTCAAATACCTTCGCGCCGCCGTCTCCTCTGTCTGTGCCCAGATATTCTTCCATTGAGCAGGCTTTTACCCAAACGGTGTATTCTCCGCGCTCCGGCGTTTCCAGCCCGAGTCCCTGAGCCCGTATCCTCTGCAAATGCTCTCCTCTTGCAATTACCGCCACATCCAGTCCCGCCTCCGCCATATTGGCGGCCATGAATCCTCCGGTTCCGCCGGCGCCTATAATCAGGTATCTCATCTGCTCTCCTCTCCCTTCCATTTTTATAAGTAGTTTACGCCTTCTCTCCTTCCCCTTCCTGTCCTGCTCTCTTCACTATTCGTTTCAGCACGATGCAGCACACCAGGAAGAAGGTGATTCCCTTCAGGATGCTGGACACCGTCAGCGCCCACCAGATTCCATCCAGTCCCAGAAACGTTGAGCCAAACAGCATGGCAAGGGGAATCCTGGCGCTGGTCAGGGTGATACTTATGATGGAGCTGTAAAGCGTCTTTCCCATTCCGGCCAGAGCTCCCACAGTCATCAGCTCCACGCACATGAAAATCTGTCCCACTCCCATAATTTTCAGATAGTCCGCCCCGTAGGGAAGCACATCTGCCTCATGGATAAACAGGCCGAAGATCGGCGTGCTGAACAGGATCATCAGGGCAGTAATGATGCTTCCCCACACTGCCATCATCCCGGCTGCAATAAAATATCCCTTTCTCATACGGCCAAACTGCCTTGCTCCGTAGTTCTGCCCCACAAAGGCGTTGATAGCCATTCCAAATCCCTCTGCCGCCATCCAGGAAAGAGACTCAATCTGGCCTCCTACTCTCTGCACCGCCACAGCCGTATCTCCCCATCCTGTCACAAATCTGGTGAGGATCATGGAGATTCCGCAGTAGATAGTTTCCTGCACAGCGGCGGGAAAGCCAATCTTTACCATAATGATAAAATAGGGAAGAGGCGTTTTCTTCCAAAACTGTATCCGGTTGAAGAGGATCGTGTCCTTTCTTACGTGCCACAGCATCACAGCCGTCACCACTGCCTGGGAAGCCACCGTGGCTGCCGCCGCTCCCGCCACTCCCATTTCAGGGAAAAATCCGATTCCAAAAATCAGCATGGGATCCAGCACAATATTGCTGAGCATTCCGATACAGTTGGCTGCAAACGGAACGCGGCTGCTTCCGATGGCCGTGAACAGGTTCGTCAGCGTCTGGTTCAGGAAGGTAAAGATAATCAGCCCACCTGCGATCCTGAGATAGATAACTGCATCCCCGATAATCTTCGGATCCTCCAGGCCGAAGAAGCCGATCAGCGGATAGGCAAACACATTCATCACAATCCCGTAGATTACCGCCAGGATCACTGCCAGCTGAAGCGCTCCCCTGCCGTACTGGGCCGCCCGCTCCTTCCTGCCTTCTCCCAGCGAGTGGGCGACCTTCACCTGGCCTCCCATCTTGGCCAGCATAACCACTCCTGTGGAAAGCCAGGTATACATTCCGGCCGCTCCCACCGAGGCCACCGCCGTAGCTCCCACACGGCCAATCCATGCCATATCCGTCAGATTATAGGCCATCTGAACTGCCGCTGTTCCCATGATGGGAATAGCCAGCTCTGTCAGAGCGGATATTATTTTTCCATTCAGTAAATCAACCTGCTTTTTCATTTCTGTCATTCTCCCTCTGCCTCATGCAAACCGGCCGTTTTTCTTAAATTCCTTGGCTCTGCCCGTGTAAACGAGATGAAACACACCTGGCAGGCTTCACCCGCTGCCCCGTCAGCGCCAGGCAAATATACAGACTTATTCGCCTGGCCTGCCCTCCGGGAAATCACAACAGGGACATGATACTCTTTCAAATATCATGCCCCTGCTCTTATCCCTCTTTTATGAGTTTTTATCCTCACATTCAGTCTTTAAAGACCTGTGCCGCTGAACTGACAGCCTGCTCCCTCATTTTTCCGGTCTGGCTATTCAGCCTTCTTCCCGGAGAGGAACTCGTCAATTCCCTTTGCACCGGCACGTCCGGCCTCCATGGCGAGAATTACGGTCGCCGCACCTGTCACGGCGTCACCTCCGGCGTAAACGCCCTCTTTTGTGGTCTTGCCGTTTGTCTCATCGGCAATGATGCATTTCCACTTATTGATCTCCAGTCCCTTTGTGGTGTTGGAGATAAGGGGGTTCGGGGATGTTCCCAGAGCCATGATAACTGTGTCCACATCGATGGTGTAGTCGGAACCTGGAACCTCTACCGGACGTCTTCTTCCGGACTCATCCGGCTCACCCAGCTCCATCTTGCGGCATACGATGCCTTTTACCCAGCCGTTCTCATCTGCAAGAATCTCTACCGGATTGGTCAGAAGGTGGAACTCGATTCCCTCCTCCTTTGCATGGTGAACCTCCTCCACACGGGCCGGGAGCTCCTTCTCACTTCTTCTGTATACAATGTAAACCTCTGCGCCCAGGCGAAGAGCTGTTCTCGCTGCATCCATGGCCACGTTTCCGCCGCCTACTACAGCTACCTTATGTCCTGCTGCAATCGGTGTGTCATAATCATCGCGGAATGCCTTCATCAGATTGCTTCTTGTCAGGTACTCGTTAGCGGAGAATACGCCGTTGGAGTTCTCTCCCGGGATTCCCATAAACTTTGGAAGTCCTGCTCCGGAACCGATAAAGACAGCGTCGAAGCCTTCCTTCTCCATCAGCTCATCAATGGTAACAGATTTTCCGATTACCACGTTTGTCTCAATCTCAACGCCCAGCTTCTTTACGTTCTCGATCTCCGGCTGAACAACGCCCTCCTTCGGAAGACGGAACTCAGGAATTCCGTATGTGAGAACGCCGCCCGGCTCATGGAGGGCCTCAAAGATCTTCACCTCATAGCCCATCTTAGCCAGATCGCCGGCGCAGGTAAGTCCTGCAGGGCCGGAACCAATCACAGCTACTCTCTTTCCGTTCTTTGTCTCAGGAGCCTTCGGAACAAAGCCATGCTCTCTCGCCCAGTCTGCGACGAAACGCTCCAGCTTTCCGATGGATACAGGCTCTCCCTTGATTCCGCGGATACATTTACCCTCGCACTGGCTCTCCTGCGGGCATACACGGCCGCATACAGCCGGAAGAGCGGAGGACTTTGCAATGATCTCTGCCGCCTTCTCAATATTTCCAGCCTTGACCTCCTGAACAAAAGCCGGGATGTCGATGGATACAGGACAGCCCTTTACGCACTGTGCGTTTTTGCAGTTTAAGCAGCGCACTGCCTCTGCCATGGCCTCATCCATATCGTAGCCTAAGCATACCTCTTTAAAGTTTTTTGCACGCTCCTGTGGATCCTGCTCTCTCACAGGAACTCTTTTCATCAGATCTCTATTTGCTTCCATTACTCATTACCTCCGCAGTGTCCGCATCCGCCGTGATGGGTGTCTCCCTCTCTCAGTTTTAATAAGGCCCGGCCTTCCTCTGTCTTGTACATCTGCTGGCGCTTCATAGCCTCGTCGAAGTTCACCTCATGTCCGTCAAACTCCGGTCCGTCTACGCAGGCAAACTTCACCTTCCCGCCCACAGTCACACGGCAGGCGCCGCACATTCCGGTACCGTCCACCATAATCGGGTTTAAGCTGACAATCGTCGGGATTCCCAGCTCTTTTGTGAGCAGACAGACGAATTTCATCATGATCATCGGTCCGATGGCTACGCAGACATCGTATTTTTTGCCCTGGTTCTGAACCAGATCCTTTACAACCTCTGTTACCATGCCCTTTCTCTCATAGGAGCCGTCATCTGTGGTGATGTAGAGATTTCCGGCAACAGCCTTCATCTCCTGCTCCAGAATGATGAGATCCTTTGTCTTGGATCCGACAATGACATCCACGTCGATTCCATGCTCATGCATCCATTTTACCTGCGGGTAAACAGGAGCTGCTCCTACGCCGCCTGCCACAAACAGGTACTTTTTATTTTTTAATTCCTCGATGTCCTCTTTCACAAATTCGGAAGCATTTCCAAGAGGTCCCACAAAATCGCGGAACGCGTCTCCGGCCTTTAATCCGGCCATCTTTTCTGTGGAAGCGCCGACTGTCTGGAATACGATTGTGATAGTCCCCTTCTCTCTGTCAAAATCACAGATGGTAAGCGGGATTCTCTCTCCTTCCTCGTCCATCTTTACAATTACAAACTCACCTGGTTCGCAGGCGCGGGCCACCCTGGGAGCTTCCACTTCCATCAGGTAAATCTTGTCGGCCAGCTTCTCTGCTCTTAAAATCTGGTACATGTCTTTTTCCCTCTCCTCCTGTTCTTTACAGCGATAAAATTCACTTTCCATCTATTTTATCATTCCTTTATGGTTCTGACAAGCAAAACAAGAGGAAAATTCATGGTTAAAAGCGTATGAATTCAGATTCTTTTGTCTGATATTTCTATTGTTTGGAATTTTTAGCTCTCTTTTTCGATACATTTTTGTAATTTATTACACATTTTCCCGTCAGAACCCCTGTTTTTTCTGGCGGTTTGACGGATGAAAATCTGCTTTTCAAGGCAGCAGGAAGTAAAATTTTACTGGTAAATCTTCCCCGTTTTTTACTCTGCAAGTTTTACAGCCGGCCGCAGGAATGCAGTCTGCTTCCAGCCCATTAAAAATCTTTTCAGATGATGCGGACTTTTAATCGGGAACATACGGCGGATGACAGGAAAATATAAGGATGACAGGCTTGAAAAACAGGTGAGCCGGCTCTATAATTTCATCAGAATAGATACACAGCAGAACAGTTTTAGGAGGAGCTTACATTGAAAAAGAGAAGAAAAATGAAAATCTGTGTTTTTGCAGCGGGGATGGCCCTCATTCTGGTAGGGTGCAGAAGTCAGACGGACGGCCTGGAGCCTTCTCTGCCCTCGGGTACAGAGGCAGCTTCTGAGATTTCTGATTCAGATCACCTTCCAGAACGTCTCCCGGAAACCACGTCGGAGTCTGAACTGCCTGAAACGGCTGATGCAGATAAGTCGGAAGCCTCTGATGTGAACTTCTCCGACAGAGAAAATTCTGAAGAGAGAGCTCTGTCCTTCGCCGATCTGAGAGGACTGGAGTTCACCTTTTCAAGCGGCGCGGGAGCCTGGAGCACTTCCCTTGTCATCCGCCCTGACGGCAGCTTTTCCGGAGAATACCTGGACAGCGATATGGGAGACTTTGGCGATACATACCCCAACGGGACAGTCTACCAGTCTGAATTCAGCGGGCAGCTTACAGAGCCTGAAAGAATTGATGCGTATACCTATTCCACGGAAATCGCAGCCATCGATTATGAGAAGGAGCCCGGGACAGAAGAAATCCTGGATGGCGTCCGCCGCCTGTACACCAGCGCAGGCGGCCTGGAAGAGCCTGGCCGAATCCTGATCCGCCTGCCCGGCACGCCCCTGGAGGAGCTTTCCCAGGAATTCAGAGGATGGATTGGATACTTCGACCCTTCCGGGACTTCCGAGACCGCCCTCCCCTTCTTTGCGCTGGAGAATGAAAATCATCAGTACGGCTTCAGAAGCTATGATTTGATTGAGCGCATGGATACTCTGATTTCCGATACTGCAAAACAGGGAGCCCAGCTGGAAGAGAAACTCCGGACAGACGCCTCCCTCGACCAGGCAGAGCTGAATGAAACCTCCATGAATCTCTACAGTCTGTGGGATTTTGCCCTGAATCAGCTCTGGGACGCCCTCGGCAAAGTAAAAACCGAGTCTGAAATGGAACAGCTCACTGTCAGACAGAGGGAATGGATTAAAGAAAAGGAAGAAGCTGTCCGGGCAGCAGGCGCAGAGTATGAGGGCGGAACCATGAAACCCCTTGCAGCCAACACAGAGGCCGCTGAGCTTACACAGAAAAGAGTTTACGAGCTGATGGAGGAGCTTAAATCCCGCTAGAGCCCTATCCCTGCTGCCCCCAGAAAGCTCCAGAGCAGCTTTACGCCGTAGACTGTCATAACCAGGCCGCAGACCAGGTTGATTATGCGCAGTACCCTGTCACTGATCCGGCTTCCGAGCGCAGATACGGTCAGGGACAGAACCGTAAACCACAGGGCTGAGGCGCAGACTGCCCCGGTTATAAAGGAGGCTGCCCCGGAGGGCGCAAGCGCCGCCCTGAATGCTCCCAGCATGAGGGTGCCGTCGATCAGAGCCTGAGGGTTAAGCCATGTGACGACGAAGGCGGTGGAAATCACCTTCCACCCAGGCAGAGGCGGTATGTTTTCTGCCTGGGCACCGCTCACCTTTTCCCTCAGAAGTCCCGCCCCCAGCCAGATAACGATCAGGCTGCCTGCCAGCAGGACAGCCATCCTCAGCCCTTCAAACCGCTGCATAACAGCCCCTGCTCCAAAAAAGCAGGACAGTATCAGAGCCACATCAAAGCAGATCACAGCGGCTGCTGTAAATAGAGCGCGGCGGCGTGTACTGCCAATGGCTGTATTGATCACAAACAGATTCTGCATTCCGATAGGCGCCGAATAGGCAAGCCCCATAATCAGTCCCTGGATAAATTCATTCACGGTTCCCGCTCCTCTCCGCAGATGCAGCTGTCTCTGACTGCTGTTTTTCTCCAATCTTCTCTCCTGCTTTCTGATTCCTCTTTTTTCTTCTCTTTTTCTGTTTTCTCTTTCTGATCGATATTTTACTCCACTCCCGCGCCGCCGGCAAGTATAGCGGGAAAATTTACGCGGTTCTCACTCCGCCTGCCACAGTCATCACAACCTTTACCTCCCGGATCCGCTCTGGCTCAATCTTGGTCAGATCATGGGACAGGACTGCAAAATCAGCATACTTTCCTTCCTCTATCGTCCCTTTTTCCTTTTCCTCGAACTGAGAGTAAGCGCTGTCTGCCGTATAACCTCTGATTGCCTCCTCCGCGCTCATTTTTTCCTCTGGGTACCATCCGCCTTCCGGGAATCCATTGTAATCCTGTCTCGTCACCGCCACATAGATGCCGTCAATCGGGTTAATGGACTCGATCGGGCAGTCGGAGGACAGGGAAGTGTGAATCCCCATCTGTTTCATGCTGTGGAACCGGTAGGAATATTTCAGCCTTTCCTTTCCCACCCGCTCCTCAGCGCAGTGCATATCTGACTGCACAAACACTGGCTGTACGTAGCCGATAATTCCGCCCTTTTTCATCCTCTCAAAAATATCGGGCGCTGCAAACTGGACATGGACGATTCCATGGCGGGCATCCTCCCTGGGCGCCTCTTTCTGCGCATTCTCACACGCCGTCAGAATCATCCGCATAGCAGCGTCCCCGATACCGTGGCAGGCTGTCTGCATCCCGTTTCTGTGAGCCAAAAGGATCCTCTCGTTCAGTTCCTCCTGGGTGAACACGGCAATTCCCCTGCTCTCCGGGTCGTCTGCGTAGGGCTCTGACAGAAATGCGGAGCGGGGACCGATGGAGCCGTCAGTCAAAAGCTTCAGAGGCCCGATTTTGAACCACTCATCCCCTGTTCCGGTGCGGTACCCCTCATCTAAGAATTCCTGGAACCGGGAGAGATCCGGCAGAAGGCACTGCTCATATACGCGCACCTTCATTCTGCCCTCTGCCTCAAGCTCTTTGTAGGCCTTTACCACCTTTCTCCAGTCCTTGTCCGAGAAGGTTTCAAAGTCGTCGCTCTGAACAGAGGTGATTCCCACTGCCGCGGCCTCATCCATGGCGCGCACAAGCAGCTCCTTAATCTCCTCCACGCTCTTTGCAGGCTGTTTTTCATAGGCCAGGTAGCGGGCTGTCTCCCGAAGGATTCCAAGAGGCTCTCCCTCCTCATCCCGGACAATCTCCCCTCCTTCCGGATCCGCCGTGTCTTTTCCGATTCCCAGCACCTCCAGGGCCTTCGTATTGACTGCCACCGTGTGCTCGCAGACGCGGGTAAATAAAATCGGATGCTCAGTGGAAATGCGGTCCAGATCATGACGGTTCAAAAAGCGGGGCTCCGGGAAAAAATAGTGGTTCCATCCGCAACCGATGACCCACTGGCCGGCCGGAATCTTCTTCTCCTGGATATAGCGGATTCCCGCCTCCACAATCTCATCCACGCTGTTCAGCCCCTCCAGATGCAGTTTTGTGAGGGAGTAGGCATAGTTGAGAAGATGGATATGGCTGTCGTTGAATCCCGGCACCACCATTTTTCCTTCCAGATCGATGACCTCTGTCTCCTTCTCTCTCCCCTGAAACTCCGCCAGCACCTCCTCATCGGTGCCTGTCTTTACAAACCTTCCGTTTTCCACTGCAAAGGCCTGGCAGCGTTCAAATCCTTCCTTCGCTGTAAATACATTTCCATTCTTATAAATCTGAATCATTTCGCTCGCCTCCCCATTCTTAATCAGCCGGCTTTCCGTCTTCTTTTCACCTTTTCGCCAAAACCCTCTCTGCCTTCCGAGTCACCCTGAAGCGCAGCCTATGCTGTCTCTCCTCCGTCAATCGGAATATGCTGCCCTGTAATGTATTTTGCCTCGTCTGAAGCGAGGAAGGCAAACAGAGCTGCCACCTCCTCCGGCGCAGCGTGGCGCTTCATGGGGATCCCCTCATTTACCTTCTCAAGCATTTCCTCTGTGTACTCTGCCTTCTGCATCGGCGTGAGCACATAGCCCGGGCAGATGGAATTAACCCGCAGCCACGGCGCGCATTCCAGAGCCAGCGTTCTTCCTAAAAGGATCACGGCAGCCTTTGACGCGTTGTAGTCTGCGTAGAAGGGATGCCCTTCCATTCCATTGGTGGAGGCCGTGAAAAGAATCACGCCGGACTGCTGAGGCTCCATCCTGAGAACCGCTTCCTTGGCGCACAGATACATACCGTCCAGGTTGACCCCCATAACTTTTTTCCACTGGGCAAAATCTGTGTCGCGGAACAGTTTCCTGATGCTGATTCCTGCATTGGAGATCAGCACATCCACGCCGCCGATCAGGCAGTCCGCCGCCCGGAATCCATCCTTTACACTCTCCTCGCTGCTTACGTCTACCTTCACAGCTCCGGCCAGCCCTGGAAGCTCCCCCTTCGCCCTCTCAAGGGCTTCGTCGCTTACATCAAAGATTACCACTTTGGCGCCTTCCTCAATAAACCGCCGTGCCGTGGCCTGGCCGATGCCGCTGGCTCCTCCTGTGATGATTACCCTCTTTCCCTCTAATTCCTGATAGCGCTTCATTCACATTCTCCTTTCCTGTTCTGGGGACTGTATTCTGCCCTCATAAGCTTTTTTCTGCCTTTGCAAAATATAAAAAGCAGATTTCATGCCAGTATTTGAAAATGGAGAAGAATTTTTAAATTTCCCGGGAAACAGCCAAAATCCCCTGTAATTATCTGTATCCAGCGGCTTTTCCCTCCTCTCTTCGCCTCTGCTTTCACGGAGCAGGCCGGGCCGGGCCGGAGAGCGGACACGCAAATTTTTTCCCGGCTGTAAAAATTCTGTTCCTGCCAGAAGGATGGAAAAAGACCGGAAAAAGGCGCAGAAGGATAAGAAAGAATCCTGCTTTGCAGGATTCTCCGCCTGCGGCGGGTCGCGAAAGCGACATTTTCCTCGTATTATATAGTAGTAGTGTTTATAGACCCTCTCCAAGGTCTGTATGCTATACTGTTTGGAGATACTGTGGATTGGTTTCATTTTCCTACCACTTGATGGTTACGGAAAGGCTCCAACCACAGTCTCTTTGTATCGTTGTTAATCAGTTAGATACCGCATGACGGTTGATTTAGAACGAGGTTACAAGCGCAGAGAGCTCTGTGGTCCTAAACAGTATCTAAATCTATTACTAAGGAGTGTTCTTATGATCTACGTTGGAATTGATGTCGCTAAGGATAAGCATGACTGCTTTATCACCAATTCAGATGGCAAAGTCCTTTTTCCGGTTTTTACCATTCAGAATAACCGGGATGGATTTGATGTTCTTTTTTCCAGGATTCAATCCTCTTCTTCAGATGTGTCCAATATAAAAGTAGGACTGGAGGCCACTGGACACTACTCTTACAACCTGCTCGGTTATCTTATTGACAAAGGTCTCCACACCTTCGTTATCAATCCGCTCCACACAAATCTTTACAGAAAAAGTCTCAGCCTTAGAAAGACGAAAACAGATAAGGTTGATGCCCGAACCATTGCTTTGATGCTCATGTCTGACGTGAACCTGAAGTCCTACTCAGATACATCATACCATAACGAGGAGTTAAAGTCACTCACCCGTTATCGTTTTCGTAAGGTTCAGGAACGCGCTCAGCTTAGACAGTCTGTTTCCAGGCTTGTTACC
This sequence comes from Clostridium sp. M62/1, assembly GCF_020736365.1. Lineage (NCBI taxonomy): Bacteria > Bacillati > Bacillota > Clostridia > Eubacteriales > Clostridiaceae > Clostridium > Clostridium sp. M62/1. The sequence goes on from NZ_CP085988.1 coordinate 2,879,695, forward strand.
ATTCTCTTTCCAGAATTGGAAAAACTTGTTCCTTCGCTTCATATCGCTTCTATCTACGCCCTTCTTTCCGAGTTTCCTTCTGCCGGAACGATTGCCTCCTGCCATTTGACACACCTGACGAAGCGGTTGGAAAACGCTTCAAAAGGCCGTTACAGCCGGGAGAAAGCGATTGAAATACGGAATGCTGCCAGAGCCTCCATCGGTTCCAACATGCCTGCCAAATCTCTGGAATTAAAGCACACACTCCGGCTAATTGGTGAACTGGATTCCGAAATCTCAGAAATTGAATCCGAAATCAAACGGATCATGGATGAAATCCATTCTCCCATCCTGACCATTCCAGGAATAGGCTACCGCATGGGCGCCATGATCCTGGCAGAGATTGGAGATTTCTCCCGCTTTGATTCGCCGGATAAGATCCTGGCATATGCCGGAGCTTCTCCATCTACCTATCAATCCGGGCAGATGGAATCCTCTTATTCCCACATGGAGAAACGGGGATCGCGCTATTTACGTTTTGCTCTGATCAATGCCACCAAATACGTCTGCCAATGGGATGAAACTTTCGGTGCATACCTTCAGAAGAAGATTTCTGAAGGGAAACACTACAACGTCGCCATCACCCACGCCGCAAAGAAACTTGTACGGTTAATTTACGCAATGGAAAAATCCGGCAAACCTTACATAAAAACGGCATAACTTTTTCTGCCCTATAACACTCTTTTAGAGCACCGATATCCGATGCTCTGTTTGTCGTGCGATTTTCAAGGTACAACGATCTATGAAATGCGTTCCCGCAATTCATTCAAAAGTCTTCATTTTAGACTTGACTTTTAATAGTTAGTCTTTCCGCCGCAGTGCGATCTCCGCGGAGCGTTTTTATTTAACAGGGAACGAAGTTTCCTGTTAAATAAAAAAAGGTCCCCTGACAGGGCCAGAATGGCCTGCAGGGAAACCGATATTCATTCCCGTTATTCCGCTTTTATATTTTATACCGCCGCTGCGCTTTTCCCCTGCGGCCGGGCTTTCCCGTTTTCAGCTGTGTTCCAGCTGGTAGCACTTCATCTTGTACCGGAGATTCTGCCTCGATATTTTCAGTTTCTCCGCTGCCTCAGCCATCGTTTTGGAGCGTTTCAGCGTTTCAGAGATAATCTGCTTTTCGTACTCATCCATCATCTCCTTGAGGGAGCCGGCAGTTGGGACGGAAATTGTGTTGGGAGTCTTAAACATATCATTTTCCGTGCTTACCTGAACCAGTTCTGGAATGTCTTTCATGGTGATGATCCCGTTCTGAGCCGTGTTGAAAGCGCTTTCAATCGTATTTTTCAGCTCCCGGATATTCCCCCTCCACTCATAGTTCAGAAAGGCATTTTTCGTCAGCTCACTGATCCCGTGAATGTGCATCCCCATCTCCTGATTATATTTTTCGATAAAGTGTTCCGCCAGAACCATAATATCCCCTCTCCGCTCCCTGAGAGGCGGTATCCTGAGCTTCACTACGCCAATCCGGTAGTACAGGTCCTCCCTGAGCCGCCCCGCTCGCATGACCTCCGCCGGATCCTCATTCATGGCGCAGATGATCCGGACATTAAACGGAATCTCACGGTATCCTCCAAGCCTGCGCGCCTTTTTTTCCTCCAGAACCTTTAAAAGCTTTGCCTGCATGGACAGTTCCATGGAATTGATCTCGTCGAGAAACAGAGTGCCCCCGTCCGCCAGCTCAAACAGACCCTTTCTGGTTTCGGCGCCGGTGTAGCTGCCCTTTTCCGTCCCGAAAAAGATCCCCTCCAGAAGATTGGCCGGAATGGCGGCGCAGTTCTGGGAGATAAAGGGCTTATCCGCCCGGTCGCTGCACGTGTGGAGAGACTGGGCTACCAGCTCTTTTCCTGTCCCTGTCTCACCCATAATAAGAACTGTGGAATTATTCCTCGCAACATGGCGGATCCGCTCTTTCAGCTCCTCCATCTGGGAATCTTCTGTGATAATATCCTCCAGGCAGTAGTATTTTCCCCTCCTGCCCGGCAGAGCCTTCGCCTTCTCCGAGTAGTGGACCGAGGCGCACAGCGCCCCGATGATCACACCGTTCACCTCGATAGGAAGCGTTGTGCTCAGGCAGTGAACCAGCTCATTCTTCCAGGTGAGGATTTTCTGCTCCACCTCAAAACTGGGATGCCCGGTCCGCAGCACCTGCATAATCGTGCTTTCCCTGCTGTCCATCTGCGGATATACGTCCAGAATATGCTTTCCCACCACTTCCTTGGGATAGAAAAAGGCGTCATTTTTCCATTTCGCATACTCTATGTATCCCTTGCGGTCACAGATCAGAACCGCGTCCGTGTTCTCATGCATTCCGAGTGCCTGCTGTACATACTGGCTGAACATATAACCACACCCCTTTATTCTTCTTCTCTTCCTGCCGCCCTGAACAGCACAGACCGGACAGAGGAAAGCTCTGTTTTCAGTTTTCCCTCTGTCCGTGTCCTGCGCGGGCAAATTATCGCTTCAAATTATCACAATTATACCACCGTTTTCCTATTCATGTCCACAAATGGTTAATCTTCCATACCAGATTCTGACAGCCTTTCTGCTCTATTCTGATTTCTCTATGGGTCTGTACGTTTTTCTGCTCGGTATCTCCCCTGTCTTCCACTGGAATTTTCCCGTAAATCCGTAGATAATTGCGATAATCGGGACAATCCAGTTGAATACGGAAAATGGGAGATATGCTATACAGGAGACTCCCAGCGTTGTAGATGCGAAGGAACCGCAGAGATTCCAAGGAATCAGAAGAGAGGTTACTGTTCCTGAATCCTCCAGTGTCCTTGAAAGCGTCTGGGGAAGCATATCTTTCTTCTTATATTCTGATACAAACATTCTTCCCGGCAGAACGATGGACATGTACTGGCTGGCAGTAATCAGGTTGACCAGTATAGCTGTAACAACTGTAGTGCAGACCAGGCTTCCCACGGTTCTGGTAAGAACCTTCAGCTTCTCTAAAACAACCTCCAGCACGCCCAGCTTCTCCAAAAGCGAACCGTATACCATTACGATGATCGTAAGGCTTGAAGTATAGTTCATGCTGAACAGGCCGCCTCTCGACAGAAGCGAGTCAATATCTGCAAAGCCTGTCTCCGACACATAGCCGTTTTCCATAATATTGGCAATGGAAGGAAGTGTTTCGCCCTGCATGAAAATCGCAATGGCAGCCGCCACAATACCGGAAATCAGCAGAGTGGGAAGGGCAGGTTTTTTCATCACTGCAAGGGCAATAACCAGAACCGGCGGAATCAGGGTGATAATATTCAGATGGAACTGGCTTTCCAGAGCTGCCAGAATCGCGCTCACCGTTTCTGTGTCTGCGCTTCCGCCGTGCTTCATTCCCAGAACAAAAAATGCAACCAGGGCAATCACGATTCCAGGACCTGCTGTGTAGACCATGGCCTTGATGTGGTCAAACAGATCTCCCTCTGCCACAGCCGGAGCCACGTTGGTCGTGTCGGAAAGCGGAGACATTTTATCTCCGAAAGCCGCTCCGCTCACAATTGCGCCGGCGGTCATAGCCGGATTGATCTCGAGTCCCATTCCGACGCCTATCAGCGCCACGCCTACCGTTCCAATGGTTGACCAGGAACTTCCCGTGGCCAGGGAGGTAATCACACAGGCCAGACAGGCTGTCACCAGAAAGATGGATGGATTAATCAGTTTAAGCCCCCAGTAAATAATCATCGGCACCGTCCCGCTGGCGATCCACGCGCCCATCAGACATCCGATGCTGTACAGAATCAGAATCGTCGGAACTGCCAGCTTACTGCCCTCAAGGATCGCCTCCTCCACTTTTGAGTAGGGACATTTCTCAATCGTCAGCACCAGCACAGCCACCCCAAAGGCTGTCAGCATCGTGACGTGGAGCTTTTGATCCAGGTAAAAAATTGCGGCTGCCATGGAAATAATCAGATATCCCACAATAATCAGCGAAGCCGCAAGGGAAGGCCGAAACGGCTGTTCCCCGGTCTTCAGAATCTCCGTATTAGAATTTTCTCTTCTTTTTTCCGCTTTTCCCTCATTGGCCATACATATCTCCTCCTAAAACAGTTTTCTGCGCCGGCACCTACTTATCAAGCAACCTTCATGCCAGATCGTTTTCTGCCTGAATTCCCCTGTTTCAGGGCTCTTTTCTGCCTCTCCCAGTGCCTCTTTTCAAAAAGCGGGGCAAATTTTTTACAAGATGCGCCGGTGCATGGAACCGTTTTTTTACCAGAAATATATTCAGCCAGCCATGTGGATATTCGACCCCTGTTCCCTCCTCTTCCTCTATTTATCTGTTCTCACATACCTGCGGAATTCATAGCACAGGTCAAAGTAGGTCTGCTCATCGCTTACATCCGTTACGCGCCAGCCCTCTTTGTCCAGGTTCACCATATAGGTATCCGCGTGATACTCATAATCAATAAAGGTAATATGAGCCACCCCGCAGTAGGGCAGAAACTGCTCATAGATACTCTGTCCCCCGATAATAAAGATATCCTCGTCCCTGTACACGGACAGCTTTTCAAGAGCCTCCTCCACGCTGTGAACTGCAGTGGCTCCTTTTACGGAGAGAGACGGATCTCTTGTGAGCACAATATTTGTCCTGCTGTCTAACGGCCTGCCTCCCGGGAGCGCCGCAAGAGTCTTTCTCCCCATAACCACTACCTTTCCGATGGTTTCCTGCCGAAACAGTTTCTGATCGGCCGGAATGGTCACTAACATCTGCCCCTTTCTTCCAATGGCCCAGTTTTTATCGACTGCTGCTATTAACTGCATCTTTTTCTCCTTTCCGCTTTTCCTGTTTTCTGGATTTTCCTGCCTTCACAGGGTATGCCGAAGCCTCACCGAACGGCGGCATTCTGTACGTCTCACTTCTCTCCCGTCTGTGCCTCTTAATTTTATTTCAGGAGCTCCGGGTACTGCCGCCTCAGCGTTCTCATCATGCTGGCCGCGTTGATAAAAAACGCTTCGTCAGGCTGTTCTTTTTTATCTACCTTGCCGTGGAATACCCTCTCCATCTCCTGCAGGGCTTCCTCATCCGTATCTGTCTCGTTCATAATCCGGATCATCGTATCACGGCTCTCCCTGGCAGTCTCTAACAAAAAGTCCCAGATACCCGGCATATCTTCCTCATCCACCAGACCGTAATGGTTCAGGATAATCTCCCTGACCGGTATCTTCTCAGAGCGGCGGATGGACTCTTCCACTCCCCTGTAGTCCACGAGAAAGCTGGGCATGTATTCCTTTTTCCGGTTCATGACTCCCACTGTTTCGCTGCAGAGCATCACCTCTTTGTTCACCACATAGGACAGGGAACATTTCGTATGTCCGATCGTTTCAAAGGCATACACCTGATCCCCTCTGATATCTGCCGTTTCCCCGTCCTTTAAGGCAATGTCCACCTTAAGATCCCTGTCGTCATACTCACTGTCCCAGGAAAGCCCCGAGGCCTCTGCTGCCTCTCTGCTGAGCCTGCGGATGGTTTCCAGAGCGCCCGGCTTTACAAGAATTTCCTTTGCCCGCTCTGACGCATACACCTTCACCCCCGGCCACTCTCTGCGGACAGCGGGAAGCCCTGCCACATGATCGTAATGGGAGTGGGACAGGAGCACTGCGTCCAGCTCCTGCCCGTCAAGCTCCTCCCTGATTTTCTTTATCATGGCGTCAGCGGCGTAGGCCATCCCCGCCTCAAAAAGAATATTGGCTTTCCCCCTCAGGAGGAAAACCGCTCCTTCTCCAACGCCTGTCACATCTATAATTTTCATTTCCTTATCCACCTTTCCCGGATTTTTCCTCCTGCCCTGCGCCTTTCTCTGAAACTGCAGTCAGGACTGCTTTCACTGAAGGCCGAATGCAGAGCCCTCCATCAGGGCCAGGCAGGCAGCCTCCTGCGTTTTCGTAGTATAGCACAGAAGGACGCGGGCAGGCAAGGCGTTCTGATGTTTACTCCGCCTTCCTTTTCAGGTATAATCAGAAGGAACTGCACAAAATCTGCCTGCCCTTCTGACAGCCCAGAGCGTTTGGACGAGCCGGGCATAGTAAGGCCCTGTCTGCTGCCTGCAGCATGGGCTTTTGCATCCTGCAGTCCCAGTACTGAGGTGCCGGCGCGGGCGTTTAATTGTCATTGCATTCTGCCCGCCGGACAGGTATAATACTTTCACAGCCATTTAACATACAGCAAGAAGAAAAGAAATGAGGAAATCCCTATGATTCAATTAGAAAGAACCAGTGTGATGAACCTGGAAAACGCGATCCGCGGCGCCAGAAACCCCATGAACAGCTGGAACCGTTCCGACAGCTACTACGACGAAAATGGAGCCTATATTTTAGGACCCAATGACCTGGACCTGGCAAAACGGCTCAGAAAAGCCGGAAGCGATCACCGCAAGTTTGTGCGCCAGATTTTCGTTTCCGTGGATATCACTGCACCTCTCTACTGGTGGAAGGAATATGACACCTACAAAATTGCCACTGTAGCCAATTCCTGCAGCACCATGCATAAAATCCACAGCAGGCAGTTTACTATGGATGACTTCAGCTGTGATCACATGACAGACGGGGCAAAGGCATTTATGCAGACCGTCGTGGACAAGCTGGAGGAAACACGGCTAAGATACCTGGAGACGAAGAGCAAGGAGGACTGGTACGATCTGATCCAGCTTCTGCCTTCAAGCTATAACCAGATGAGAACCTGCTCCTTTAACTATGAGACACTGATCAATATTTACTATGCGAGAAAGGATCACAAGCTGGCTGAGTGGCACACCTTCTGCGACTGGATCAAAACCCTTCCCTACGGGGAGGAGCTGATTGTAGCTGAGGGAAAGTAGGCTTAGACGGTTAGACCGTCCCCATTCCTATAAGCAGATGGTTCTATACAGATTCTGTTATGAAGAGAGCGCGCCGTACAGCATACGGGCAGGTTTGAAGCGAACCTGCCCGTATGCCGCACAGGCGCTCTTTTTGCTTTTTGCCTTCCAGCTTCTCTCCAGTCTCCCTGCATAATGCCCGTCCGTGTTCCAGCTCTCTGCCAGAAATAAGAAACTAAAACCGGCAGTTTCCATCTAGTGGAAATTATGGTACAATGACCGCAAAGCGGACATTTTGTCCGCGCCGAGAACAGGATGCTAAACCCCCGGAGATTTTGCTTCCAAGGTTTTCACCCACTTTAAAATAGTGTCACGCGGAAGGAGAGCAAAAGATGGATCAGACAGGACGAAAGAAAATTCTGATAGCAGATGACGAGCAGGATCTCAGAGAAATCCTGAAAATGATTTTAAGCGCCGAAGGGTACGAAGTAGTTGAAGCAGAAAACGGGCTGCAGGCTGCCGAATTGGCGGACGAGTCCATTGATATGTATATTTTAGATGTCAATATGCCGGAGGAAACAGGCTTTGAGGCTGCCAAAAAAATCCGGGCCCGCTTTCAGGCGCCGCTTCTGTTTCTCACAGCCTACTCAGGAGAAGCAGACAAGGTAAACGGCTTTTTAATCGGAGCAGATGACTACATCGTAAAGCCCTTTTCCAATATGGAGATGATCATGCGGGTTCGCGCTGTGTTCCGCAGAGCGGAGCAGGGAACTCCTCCCGCCGCAGCCAGGGAGGAGACAGCTGAAAAAAAGGGGATGATCCCCATCGGCGATTTGCTTCTGGATACAGAAAGTCAGTCCCTTATAAAGAACCAGGCTGTAATCAGCCTGACCTATACGGAATACCGAATCCTGGAGCTTATGGCAAAGCACAGAAAAAAAATCTACTCCCTGGACAATATTTACCAGAGTGTATGGGGGGAAGACGCTGTTGGGGACGGTGCAATTATGGTACACATAAAGAATATCCGAAAAAAAATGGGCGACAATTCACGAAATCCGAAATATATAAAAACAGCCTGGGGAAGGGGATATTACATTGACTGAACACCGTGTACGCAGGAGGCAGCTCGCCTGGGAGCTGATCCTTTATTTCTGTATCAGCATGATCTGCTCTGCTGTTTTTTATCTGTTTCTATACGGAGGAGCCGCTTCCATCGCACAAAATTACCTGCACTACAGAGGGTGGGTTCCGGCCAGAGAATGGCTTTCGGCCGGGAGGCTGTGGCTGAAGAGTTTGTGTGCCATGGGAGCTGTCCTGTTTTTTCTCTGGATTTTCTTTATTCTGCTCTCTAAAAAAGTGTCCTACCTTCTGACCATCATAAAAGGAATCGAAAAAATGGATGCCAGAGAGATGGACTTTTCCATTCCTGAGGAGGGAAATGATGAGCTGGCAGAGCTCGCCGCATGCATCAACAGGCTTGCATGTTCTCAGAGGGAGCTTCGCTTCCGGGAGCAGTCCCTTCGTGACGAAAGGGAGCGCTTCATCCGCTCCATGTCCCATGATATCCGCAACCCACTGGCTGCAATCCTCGCCCGCTCCGAGTATATGAGAGAGCGTGAAACATGGAGTGAGGAGGAAATCAGGGCTTACATTGACAGTGTCTGCAGCCGGGCCGGCCAGATCAGAGAATTGACCGATCGCCTGCTAAACACAAATGTCAGAAAACTGACACATATTGAAAACGGGAGATTCCTGATGGAACAGATGGCCAGCGAATGGGAAGCGTCTCTGGAGGAACACTTTCTATGCCAGCTCTCTCTCGATGCCTGCAGAAATTTTGAGTGGACCGTGGATCCAGGAGAACTTCAGAGAATTTTCGACAATCTGATGACAAATATTGAACGGTACGGAAACGAAAACTGTCCTGTGAGTCTGGAAATCAAAACCGGAGCCGATTCCCTCTGTATCACACAGGAAAACGTTATTTCTAAAAATGCCGTTCCGGAAACGGAAAGCCGCGGACTGGGAATTGCTGCAATCCGCCAGATTGCGGAGCTTTACCAGGGCAGTATCACCATTAATCGGACGCCGGAACTCTTTCATATTGAAATTGTTTTAAAAGGACTTGTTATTCTTTAGAATTCTTCAGAAACTGCTGTGACTTTTTTTCAGATTTTCCTGCTACACTGGGAGCATGAAAATGAAACAGAGAATCTCATTCGTTTTTAAACAATCAAAAAAAGATGAAAGAGGTGCAAAATATGGCATTAGGAATGTTAATGGTACTGTTTGTTGTGATGAGTGTTTTGGGTGCAATTGGTATCCTGATTATGTTTTTGGCAAAAAAATCACGGTTTCAGAGCGGAGCAGTCTATGTGATGGCTGCCTTCGGACTGCTGACAGCATATCTGGGGGCTAACAGCCTGCCGTCAAACTATCTGTCCGCTCAGCTGTTTAGATGGGCAATCGGAGCTGTTGGAATTGCAGGAGCGCTTCTGTACTGGAAAAGCTCAGAAGAAAGCTGGAAGCTGGCAGGCAGACTGCTGGTAGCCGGATCTGTGGTTCTCGGTATTGCAAAGCTGTTTCTTCTTTAAAGTGATGCAGGAGGCGGTATACCCCAGCCATGGGAGTATGCCGCCTCCTGCATTTTCTGTTTTCTCTAATTCCAGAAATCTGTCTTTGTCTCCAGATTAATGCTCGCTGCCTTAAATACCGGATTCTTTCCCGCTCTCTTCTGTTTCAGGTAATCATTCATGCAGCGCACAGCCGGACCGCAGAGGATCAGGATGACAGGAAGATTGATAATTGCCATCAGTCCCATGAGCACATCTGCCGTATTCCAGGCCACGCTGAATTCCATTGTAGAACCAAAGCATACAATCAGAGCTGCCGCGATTCGGAACACAAGCATCAGTTTCTTTCCCGGCTTCTTGTCACAGATATAGCCAAGCCCCATCTCTGCATAGTAGAAATTTCCGATTAATGTGGTAAACGCGAACAGGCAGAGTGCAACTGTGATAAAAACAGTTCCAAAACCTCCCAGTGTATTGGCCACCGCCGCCTGCACATAAGGCATTCCCTGGAGCTCTGTGCTTGGTTCAATTCCGGAGCACAGAAGCATGAAAGCCGTTGCGGAGCAGATCACGATAGTATCAATATAGACGGAGAGCATCTGCACCAGTCCCTGCTTTACAGGATGGGAGACTCCTGCGGATGCAGCTGCATTGGGAGCGGAACCGACGCCCGCCTCATTGGAAAAAAGGCCTCTCTTGATTCCCTGCATAATAGCGGAACCAGTAAAGCCTCCGAATATCGCCTGGAAATCAAAGGCCTGTGAAAAAATATCCGCAAACATCTTGGGAACCAGATTTAAGTGGGTCACAATAATGGCAAGAGATACAAGGATATAGAAGATTCCCATAACAGGAACGAGAACTCCTGTAACCTTTGAAATCTGTTTGCTTCCTCCGAATATGCAGAGAGCAAAGATCACGGCCAGCACAACTCCCACAATCAGAGGTGTTGTGGATTCGTCATAAAAACTGTATGCCCGGAAGGAATCCGCAATGTTAAATGCAGCTACCAGGTTAAATCCTCCCATGTAAGTTACAATCAAGGTACATGCAAAGAGGACTCCCAGCCACCGTTTCTTTAACACTGCCTGTATGTAATAGGCCGGACCTCCATAAGAGCTTCCGTCATCGGCCCTCCTCTTGTAAATCTGAGCCAGTGTACTCTCAATAAACGCAGATGCGCTGCCTAAAAGGGCCACCAGCCACATCCAGAACATGGCCCCTGCTCCTCCGATGCAGATGGCTGTTGAAATTCCCGCAATATTTCCCGTTCCCACTCTGGACGCAGTAGATACCATCAGCGCCTGGAAGGAAGAGATGGATTCCTTGTCGTCGCTGGGCTCCTTTACCACCCGGATTGCCTCCCGCAGACAGCGAAACTGCACAAACCTTGTCTTTATTGTAAAAAAGACGCCCGCTCCGAGAAGCAGTATAATCAGAATATAGGTGTACAGCCAGTTACTCAGCGTATTGATAATTTCCGCAAACAAATCGAAATCACCTTCCCTTTCCACAAATTTTTCATCTCTTATTCTTCTTACTGAACTTTTTAAATGCTCATTTTATCTGCCAAACCTGCCTTCGTCGTTTTCCCCCTTCCGATCACCTGTCTCTTCTGTGATCGCGGCCTAAATTTAGCATTTTTTAATACTTTTTATACATTTTTTATTATAATATATCACCCCTTGTCTTTACAACAAATTTTTGCAAAATTTTAACCTTTATTCAATCTTTTCTAATCTTCCCACGCGAACATGTGAAGATTCAGTTTCTCAGAAACGTATCTCAGCATGGCCTGGCCTCCTGCGCTGTTTCCCTTCTGATCCAGGGACGGACCGTAAATGCCGATTCCCATTTTTCGGTCCACAACAGAGAGGATTCCTCCTCCTACGCCGCTCTTGGACGGGATTCCGACCTCCACGGCAAATTCACCGGAACCGTCGTACATACCGCAGGTGAGCATAATCGTTTTCACCGTGCGCACCACCTCCCTGTCCAGAAGCCGCTCTCCCGTTTTCGGATGAAATCCCCCGTTTGCCAGCACCAGGCCAAGGCCTGCCAGGCTCTTTGCCGTAACGCTTAAGGAGCACATCTTGATATACAGCTCCAGACTTCTCTCCACATCGCATTCAATAATTCCCTTGCTCTGGAGCAGATAGGCGATAGCCCTGTTTCTGGCACTGTGCCCCATCTCCGAGGAGTAGACTCTCTCATCCAGCCTGATCTTCGGATCCAGGCAGAGCTTTCCCGCATAGTCCAACAGCTCTTTAAAGCTGAACACAGGCATCAGGTAGCTGGCCACTGCAATCGCCCCGGAATTGATCATTGGATTATAGGGATAATTGCTGGTCATATCCAGCTTGAGCAGGGAATTGAAGGCATCCCCTGACGGCTCCATCCTGATTTTTTCAAACACCTTTTCAAAGCCGCAGTGCTGAAGCGCCACACACAGGGAAATTACCTTGGAAATACTCTGAATGCTGAACCTCTTTTCTGCATCCCCGGCCTCATAGACTTTTCCGTCTCTCGTATAAATACAGATCCCCAGATCTGTTTTATCAGCCCGTGACAGCTCCGGTATATAGGAGGCGGTTTCCCCCTTCGGCACCTCTCTCATCCCGGCAAGAAGAGCCTCGTTTAAAATCCGGGGCATCTCCCCGTCCGATACGCCGCCATTTCTTCCACCGCCTTCTTTCTGAGGCGACTCTAATCTGACTTTTTCCTCTGTCATTTCTCATTCCCCCGTCCTGCCTGGATATCCTCTCCCATAGCTGCTTTTCAGCCCCCGACTGTCGTCTCGATGGGACTGCTCGTCAAAGGCATGCTCATGCAGGCATGGCATGCGCTTTCCTCGCTATTATACCATCTTTTCTGAACAGGGCCTAATTCTCTATATCTATAGGGATATAGCATATTGCTACAACAAAAACCCACATCAGGCACTTTTTTATGGTATAATGACTATAAAACAGCTATTACAGAATCCCATTTTGAGAGGTCAGCTATGAATTTTGATTTAAATCTGAAGCATCTTTCCTACTTTATAGCGGTTGCCCGCCTTGGCTCCATCAACAAGGCGGCACAGACCCTTTACATATCACAGCCCTACCTGGGGAAAATCATAAAAGAACTGGAGAATACGGCGGGAACGGTTCTGTTTGAGCGCACACGCAGCGGAGTAATCCTGACGCCTGACGGGCGCGACTTTTTGGAGCACGCGGACACCATTTTAAGAGAGGCAAAAAAGCTTCAGCGCTTTTCAGGCTCCTCTGATGCTCCCTCCCATTTCCTCAGCGTGTCCATGACTCGCTTTTCCCACATCATGGAGAGCTTTATCGAGATCGTTCTCCGGCACAAGGATGAGCCCTCCTTTCTTCACCGCCTCCGGGAAGGGACTGCCCAGGAGGTAGTCGAGGATGTCTATTCCGGCCAGTTCAGCGTGGGCGTCATCCACCTCGATCCGAAAAACCGAGGGCAGGTGAGCTCCCACATATCCTCTCTGGGGCTCTCTTACTCCTTTCTGGCCCACGTACGGCCCCACATCATCCTCTCGGCAAACCATCCCCTCATACGGGAGGGACGTCCTGTCACGCTCCGCAATCTGGCCCCCTACGGCTTTGCCAGGTACCAGGATGCAGCCGAGGATTACGCCTACCGGATTTTTTCGCAGAATGCTCAGTATAACCTGAACTCAGGGCCTAAAATCGTATATCTGGACGGCCGTGCTTCCCTGATGCACCTGCTCTCCAACAGCGATTTCTACAGCATCGGCATTCACGATTTCTCAGCTCAGAGCTCCACCTATCAGGTCATCTCCATTCCCATTGAGGAGTGTACCGACTGCCTGGAGTTTGGCTGTATTCTCCCGAGAGGCGGCGCTGTTTCCGGCATTGCCGCGGAATTTCTGGAAGAATTGAAAAGCAGGCTTTCCGAGGGCATCACAGCTCTCTGGCAGACAGAAGGCAGAGCGGAACATAACCGTTGACTTTTGGATTGTTCTTTCCTATAATATATCTGAATTGAATATGGCGAGGTGCCTGCGTTTTCATTCCGCAGGAGAATAGAGAAGTGAGGTGAAAATCCTCCACGGTCACGCCGCTGTAAAAGAAGAGTTGTCCCCAAAACGTGTCACTGGGCTCTGCCTGGGAAGGCCGGGGGCAATGAGGACGCTTGAGTCAGAAGACCTGCCCGCCATAGGAAATCGGCAAAGCTTACTGCGAAGGACAGAGGCTCTGTCAGACGGCCTTTACCCAGCCGTCGGCGCTCTTCACAAGACTTTCTGTGATGAAGCGCTTTTTTGCGTGCCCTGAAAAAGCAAAGCCTGAGACAGGAACACCGCAAGCCATTAGTGCAGATGGGTGCGCACAGCGAATGAAAGGAGTTTACGATGACAAAAACGAGAAAAACACAAATCCTTCTGGCAGCTCTGCCTGCCGCAGCCCTCGGCGTCTCTTTTCCGGCCTCTGCCATGCACATCATGGAGGGTGCTCTCCCTGCCGGATTCTGCGTGGCCTGGGGACTGATCTGTCTGCCCTTTCTTCTGGCAGGCTTCTTTTCCATCCAAAAGACGATCCGTGAAAACCGGCGCGCCATCACTCTTCTGGCCATGTCAGGGGCCTTTATCTTTGTGATCTCCTCCCTGAAAATTCCCTCTGTCAGCGGAAGCTGCTCCCATATGACGGGGACGGGACTGGGGGCTGTCCTGTTTGGGCCCTCTGCTATGTCTGTTCTGGGGATTCTGGTACTGATTTTCCAGGCGATCCTTCTGGCTCACGGCGGCCTGACCACCCTGGGAGCCAATACCTTCTCCATGGCTATCGCAGGTCCCTTCGTCTCCTGGCTGCTCTACCGGATCCTTAGCGGTTTCCGGATAAACAGAAAAGTTTCCCTTTTTGCAGCCGCTTTTCTGGGGGATCTCTTCACTTACTGCGTGACTGCCTTCCAGCTTGCCCTGGCCCATAACTCGGCCACCTCCTTCTCCATCGCCTTCAGGGAAAATCTGGTTATCTTTGCAGGAACCCAGATCCCTCTTGCCGTGGTAGAAGGGCTTTTGACTGTCGCCATCGTCATCGGACTGGAATCATATGCGCAGCCGGAGCTTGCCGCTGTGGGATTTTTAAAGGAGGGAACTGAATAATGGAAAGAGAAGACCGTTTCGCACCGAAAAGAAGGGAAGGGAAAGCCGGAACCGGCCATAAGACAGCCGAGAAAAGCAGCCGCACTCTCGCAGCAGCCCTCCTGATCGGGGCCGTGCTGATCGCATTTGCCCCTCTGTTTCTTTTAAAGGGCGCAGAATTCGGCGGTTCAGACGACCGCGGCAACCAGCTGATTGAGACGACGGATCCAGGCTACGAGCCGTGGGCCTCCCCTGTTCTGGAAACACTGCTGGGAGGAGAACTTCCAGGGGAGGTAGAAAGCATGCTGTTCTGCCTTCAGACGGGAATCGGCGTGGGCGTGATTGCCTTCTTTATGGGCCGTTTTGTGGAGAGGAAGAAGTGGACGAGACAGTGCGGATTATCCGAAATCCCGGATGACTGCCAGACAGTACGAGAGGAAAGATAAATGCTTTTAATTGACAGCTTCAGCTACCAGTCACGGCTTCGCTATATCAACACCGGTGAAAAGTTTTTCTTATCCATCCTCACCCTCTGCCTCTGTGTGGCAGGGCGCTGTATCCGGCTGGATCTCTATATCATCCTGGTCATGGCAGCTCTTACTGTCCTGGCCGGGGGACTTTCCCCCGTCTCCTACTTTCGCCTTTTTCTGATCCCCCTCAGCTTTCTTGCAATGAATGCCCTGGTTTTAGGGCTTTCTCTGCGGGAGACTCCCCTGGAGCTTTTCTCCCTTCCGGTGGGAGGGTTGTATCTGACAGCCGGGAGGGAGACTCTCTCTGCCGCCGCCTGCATGGCTGCCACTGCCCTGGCAGGTGTATCCTGCCTCTATTTTCTGGCTCTCTCCACGCCCCTTTCAGAGCTTCTCCTGTTTCTCAAAGGGCTGCATCTTCCGGCGCTTATCATCGAGCTGATGATGCTGATTTACCGGTTCATCTTTCTGCTCCTGGACTGCGCCGGAAAAATATCCGTGGCCCAGCGTTCCAGGCTGGGGAACCGCGACTTTCACACCTCCCTGTCTTCCTTTGCCTCCCTGGTCTCCTGTCTGTTCATCCAGTCTGTCCGCCGTTCCGGCATCCTGTATGACGCCATGGAGGCCAGATGCTATGACGGGAATTTTTCTGTTCTGAGGGAGTGTCTGCCGCCAAAGCCTTCCCATCTGGTTCTGATAGCTGCCTTTGAAGCCTCGGCCTGCCTGGTTCTGTGGCTGGCTTCCTGACTTATCACTCGTCATTCATCATTCACACTCACTGTTCACCACCCATTAAAGGAGGACCGACATGAAGCAAACAGAACTGACCGGCACCTGCAGAGTCTGCTGCCGGGACATGACACAAAAGGAGACAGAAGCACCCGCCAGACCCGTCTGTCCGGAAAGTGAGGTGATCCTTCAGGCAGATCACCTGTTTTTCTCCTACGACCAGGGGCGCAGCTGTGCACTTCGGGATCTCTCTCTGAAAATCAGGCGCGGCAGCAAAACAGCTTTTCTGGGAGCCAACGGCTCCGGGAAGTCGACTTTTTTTCTCTGCTGCAACGGCATTCACCGTCCCACATCCGGCACTCTGTCCTTTGCCGGAAAGCTGGTGGGATACTCCAGAAAAGAACTCTTATCCCTCCGCCAGAAGGTGGGAATCGTATTTCAGGATCCGGACAGCCAGCTCTTTTCCTCCAGCGTTTACCAGGAGATCTCCTTCGGAGTCATGAATCTGGGATTTCCCGAGGAAAAAGCGCGTCAGGCCGTGGAGCGGATTCTCGATGAAATGGAACTGACCTCTCTGAAAAGCCGTCCCGTCCACACCCTGTCAGGGGGACAGAAAAAGCAGGTTTCCATTGCCGATATTCTCGTGATGGAGCCGGAGCTTGTCATTCTGGATGAGCCGGCCTCCGCCCTGGATCCCAGGCATACGAAGCTGGTCCGGGAGGCTGTTAAGCGGATGACCGATAAGGGGATCACCGTCATGATGGCCACCCATGACGTGGATTTCGCCCTGGACTGGGCCGATGAGGCTGTCGTGTTAAAGGATGGCTGCGTCCTGGGGCAGGGGACGCCGGAAGAGATTTTTACCGACAGTGAACTTCTTTCCCAGGCAAATCTCTCTGTTCCCGCCGCCCTGCGCCTGTTTGACTCCCTGTGCCGCAAAGGGATCCTGGATCCCTCTCTTCCCATCCCCAGAAATCTGGATGAGCTGGAAAGCTATCTGGCCTGAGAGGAGCCCTCTGGCTGCAGCCTCACCTCTCCCAGGCGGAAGGAGTAAATCACCGTTTCCTTCACCCTCTTTTTCTCCATCTGCATCAGTGCCCGCCTGTAGTAGTCAAGCTGAATCCCATACCTCTCCCTCAGCGTCTCTTCCTTTTCCACATAATCCGTCTTGTAGTCCACCAGCACCAGCTCTCCGTCCTCCTCGAAGAAGGCATCGATAATTCCCTGAACCAGCACCAGCTCATCGGAGTTAAAATCTCCCATCTCTCTGGCCGGAATGCCGATAACAAACTGGCTCTCCTTTTTCAGCCTTCCCTCTCTCTGGGCGGCGGCCATCCGCTTTCCCAGATCTGAACTGAAAAATGGCCAGATGACAGACTCTCTCACAAGCTCCCTGGAATCGGCAGTCATCTTCCCCTCCTCCACAAGCCTGTCAAGCTGCTCCTTTATATCAGACTTTTTTCTGATCTCATGGAAAGACAGAAGTTCCATGGCCCTGTGGTAGGCGGTTCCCCGCCTGGCCCCCTGTACCTCCTTCTCCTCACCGGACAGGAAGGATGGAATCGTCGGGAGGAATGCGCTCTCCTCAAAGAGCTCCTCATCTCCCTCTTTTTTAATGTCGGACACGGACATTTTCGTGTTCAGCCGCAGCTCATCCTCCCAGGGGTACTGGAAGGAGAAGGACTCCTCCAGCCTCTTTCTGTACTCCTCATCTCCCAGCATCCCGAATATCTGAGAGGCAGGAGACTCCTCCCCTTCTTCCTCCCTGTCCGGCCACAGGAGCATATCCTTTGTCACCTTCCGCCTTACCTGCTCCCCGATCTCTTCACTTAAAAGCTCCTTCGCCATCACCTCGCGCATCCAAATCCGGCAGACGCCTCCCTCCATGGCCATCAGCACCCAGTCCAGATAAGAGCCGGCCAGGGACAGGAGGGTAAAGGCAAGTCCCCTCTCCCCTGTGTCCAGAAGCTCTTTCCATTTTTCCAGCTTTGCCTCCAGATTTCTGTCAGAGGCTGTCAGGATGAGTTTCTCCTTGGCCCTCGTCATGGCCACATAGAGAACCCGCAGCTCCTCCCCCATGTTTTCCAGATCCATCCTGCGCTTCAGCACATTTTTCTTGAGGGTGGGAGCCTTAAGCCTTGTCTCGGCATTCAGATAGTCCGTCCCGATTCCAAACCGGGAGTCGATCAGAATCTTTCCTCTGGTATCCTGCCTGTTAAACTGCTTACCCATTGCAGCCACAAAGACAATGGGAAACTCCAGTCCCTTGCTCTTGTGAATGCTCATAATCCGCACCGTATTGCCGCCCTCTGCCGCAGTGGAGGCCTCGCCGAAGTCTGTATTGTACTTTTTCAGCTTTTCAATATATTTGATAAAATGGAACACCCCTCTGTAGCTTGTGGCCTCATAGGCAGCCGCCTTCTCCACAAGCATGTCCAGATTGGCTCTGCGGGTCTCCCCTGCCGGCATGGCGGACACATAGTCATAATAGCCGGTCACGTCAAAGATCCGGTAAATCAGCTCGTGGATGGGCAGATAAACGGCCTCCCTCCTCAGCTGTTCCGTCACCCGGAAGAAGCTGGCCAGCTTTTCCAGAATTTCCGGTTCCCGCTCTCCTTCTGCAGAGGACTGCATCGTTTCTCCTGCCTGATCGCTCTCCCCCAGATACAGGCAGATAGCCCCGTACATTCCCCGGTCCTGTCCCCGGTTTGCAGAATGCTTAAATCTGGCCGCGATCTCTGCCAGCTCCCGGTCCGTCAGCCCGAAAAACGGAGCCTTTAAAACGGCGGTAAGGGGAATATCCTGCATGGGGTTATCCAGCACTGCCAGAAAATTCAGCATCGTCTCCACCTCAATGGTGGTAAAATAGCCTGTCTTTGACTCGGCAAAGGCCGGAATGCCCTGGTGTGCCAGAGTCTCCACAAAGCTCTCCGCCCACCCTGAGACGCTGCGCAGAAGGATGACAATATCTCTGTACTCCGCCTTCCTGTAGCGCCCAAGCTCTTTGTCCCAGACCGGGCATCCCCTCTCCGGATCGGTCAACTCTCTGATCCGCTTTCCGATCATCCTGGCCTCCAGCTCCTGCCTTGTGTAGTCGGAGATGTCATCGTCCAGCTCCTCCAGCACGCTGTCCTTTGTGTTAATGAGGAGGATCTCCGTGGAAAACGGATCTCTCTGCTCCTCTAAAGGCCCATCCTCTCCGGCTTCCCCTGCAGTCTGTCCTGCAGCAGACCCAGAAAGCTCCGCCTCTTTTCGGCCCCTTTCCTGTGGCAGGGGCTCAAAGGAGGCCCCCGGGTGAAGGGCTGTCTCCTCTGTGTAGGAGATGGAGCCCAGATTCTCCGTCATAATCCGGTAAAACACGTCGTTGGTGCTCTCCAGCACCTGCCTGCGGCTTCTGAAATTCTGGTGAAGCTCAATCTTCTGATAGAGACTGTCTTCCTTCGTGTAGGAATGGTACTTTTCCAGAAACAGCTCCGGTCTGGCCAGGCGGAATTTGTAAATACTCTGCTTTACATCGCCTACCATAAACACATTGGGTGTTCCAAACCGTTCCCTGGACACTGCCCTGATAAGGGCCTCCTGCACCAGATTGCTGTCCTGATACTCATCCACCAGGATCTCGTCAAACTGCCCTGCCAGAAGATCGGCCGCCTCGCCGGGCCTGTGTTCTCCCCCCTCCTTTTCCTCCTGGTACAGCACCTGAAGGGCCAGATGCTCCAGATCGTTAAAATCCACCAGGTTTCTCTCCCTCTTCTTTGCCTCAAACCGTCCGGCAAAATCCTCCGCCAGCGTAAGGAGCATGAGAACTGCCTCGCTGCTTCCTGCCAGATCTGCAAGGATTTCCTCCTCGGAGGCAAACAGAAACTGCCCCTTCATCTTCTCCACAGCCTTCTTGATCCGCTTCCTGCACTCAGACACCTTCTCCTTTTTATCCGGGTTCACCGGTGAATGTTTCCCCCGGACAGCGGCCAGCTTGGGAAATTCAAAGCCTGACGCCGCCTGCACGAAGCTGTCGTACCCCGACACCTCCCGGAGCTTTTCGGCATTTGACAGATCGGAGAGAATCATGGGAAGATAGGCCCCGGGCCCATCCTCCTCTGAGCAGAGCCTGGCAGCCTCCTGAAGCTGCCCCGCCCACTCAGACGCCTGCCTCCTCACATCTTCCAGCAGAAACTGCATCCACCCGGTTCTGTCGAGGGCCTCCACAGAGGTGTCCGACAGCTCTCTCCTGCACTCGTCTATCCACTCCTTCGGCCAGGGATTGCTCTGGGAAAAGCTGTAAACCTGGTAGATGTAATCGTCTATCCCTCCGTCTGCCTTTCCGGACGCATAGGTTTCCACGAAATTTTCAAAGGCCGGATCATGTCTCCCATACCAGTCCTCCAAAAGCTCCTCCATCACATCCCCCCGCAGCAGAAGCATCTCGCCCTCATCCCCCACGCGGAACGCAGGGTCAATGTCCAGGCAGTCAAAATGTTCCCGCAAAATATGGAGGCAGAAGCTGTCAATGGTAGTGATCTGGGCATACTGCACCATAATCGCCTGCTGCTGCAGATGTTCATTGCCCGGATCCTCTTTCAGCTTCTTCTCGATGGCGTCGTGGATCCTCTCGCGCATCTCCGAGGCCGCCGCCTTGGTAAACGTCATCACCAGCAGCCTCTCAATATCCCCCGGCCTCTCCCCGTCCGTGATCATCCGGATGATTCGCTCCACCAGAACTGCGGTCTTTCCGCTCCCGGCA
Source organism: Clostridium sp. M62/1 (assembly GCF_020736365.1). Classification (NCBI taxonomy): domain Bacteria; kingdom Bacillati; phylum Bacillota; class Clostridia; order Eubacteriales; family Clostridiaceae; genus Clostridium; species Clostridium sp. M62/1. The sequence goes on from NZ_CP085988.1 coordinate 2,900,160, forward strand.
GCGGCTGAGACAAGGAGATTCCTGTCCCTGCTCTCAATTACCTGCCTCTGCTCCTTTGTCCAGTTTACTCCCATGACTCTGCACTGCCTCCGTTTCCGTCTTCCTGACCGCCTCTGCTTATGCGGTTCCCTGTTCTGCCTTCTCCGATTCTGCTTTCCTCTTCCTCCGCCTCAATCTCCTCCCAGACTGCCTCCGGTTTCATTGCCTTAAAACGGCGGAAAGAATAGCCCTCTGTCTTCAGATCAAAGCCGCAGATTCCGTGATAAGGACAGTAATCGCAGGCGGTGCGGTCTCCCCGCTTGTAGGGATCCACCGTGATCCTTCCGTCCAGGATCTCCCGTCCCATGGACTGGATTTTCCGGTTGACGAACCCGGTCAGGGCCGCAAAACGCCTTTCGCTGGCTACCGAGGATCTGGCCTCCTGAATGATCCCCGCCTTGAAGGCCACCGGGATCACATCAGACTGGGTCTCTATCTCTCTGTCCAGATGGGAGATGGCGTCTAAATCACTGTTTACAAGCCCGTTCATCCTGAGGGCTCTCAGGATTTCCTCCTGGGTCTCCTCCTCATCCATGTCCTCTGACTTTTCCACCATTGGATCTGCGATATTGTAATAGAAAATTCCCGCAGGCACGACCTGCTTGTCCGGGTGCTTCCTCTGTTCCTTCTCCATGGCCGCATCCAGATATACCACCAGCTGCATCTGAAGCCCGTAGAACAGCTCCGTCAGCTCGAATTTCGTCTGACCTGTCTTGTAGTCAATAATCTTTACATAGATTTTGTCCTCATCCTCACACAGATCCATCCGGTCAATGCGCCCCTGAAGGTGAACGGCCTCTGTCCTGGAAACAGGGATCTTCATAGCCTTCAGATTATCTGCCGGCGTAAAGGTAAGCTCAAAGCCGGCCGGCTCGAAATCTCCCTTCTTGAGCTGTTCCGTGAGGGCCCACACGGTCCTGTCTGTGATCCGCTCCACACGGCGCCCCAGATATTCATTTCTGGAGGAAGCTGACACCACCGTATTCCCATACTCCGCTGTCACCGCCGAGACGCAGCGTCCCACAAGCTCCTTCCTGTCCTCCGGAGAGAGGGTGCGAAAGCTCCTTCCCTCCTCCTTCATGGTCTTAAAAAACAGGTCAATGGAGCTGTGAAACATGTTTCCGATATCCGCTGCAGCCAGCTCATACTCTCTCCTCTCCCGAAGCTCCAGCCCGAAGTTCAGAAAATGGGCGTAGGCGCAGGCTGCATACCGCTCCATTCTCGTCACGCTTCCGCGAAGGATGGGGCTGTACAGCCTGCCTGCTGCAGTCCGCCCGATTCCCCTGTCCTCATAGGAGCAGAAGGAAGCCTCCACCAGACGCCTGGTCATCTCCCTGTACCCGCTGTCCGTATAGAATCGGCGGTAAAGCTCCAGGAATTTCGGCTGGGAGGAGGACGCACTCCTCTCGCGAAGCCCTCCGATTAACGCCCGCCTTCCAGCCGGAAGGGACCAGGCTGCCTCCTCAAACTCGTCTGACCGCGTCTCCGTAAGCTCTGGAAACAGCGACTTCACCTGCCCGATCAGGCTGGAAGGGCGAAGCCCCTTACCCGCTGCCGAGGTCTGGCTCCAGGTCAGAAACAGAGTGTCCGACGGCTTTGTCATGACAAGATAGAGGTACAGCCGCTCTAAAAAGCCCTCCTCCCTGGCCGTCGGCGCCAGCTCCACACCCTTTTCCTTTAAGAGCCTCCTCTCCGCCTCTGTCAGGATTCCCCCTCTCCTGACAGCAGACGGCACGATTCCATCGTTGACTCCCACAAAAAACAAGGCCTTTATGTGGGAGAGCCTGGTTCTTGTCAGATCTCCCGCCACCACGCGGTCTACCACAGCCGGGATCAGTCCCACCTTGATCTCCTCAAAGCCTGCATCCAGGATCTGTGCATACTCCCTCCGGCTGACCACCTCGTCGCCCAGGAGGGCAGCGACCCGGTCAAACAGCTCCATCACAAGCCCGTAAATCTGGCTGTACTCCTTCTCAAGCTCTGCTTCCCCCATCTCAGAAAACCGTTTTTCCCACTCTCCCAGCTTCTCCTCTGCGTGAATCTCCTCCAGAAAATGCACAAGGGCCGCCGTCATTTCCCGAACCGAGGACGAGCGGTCGGAAAATACCTCCCTTAAAGGCCGAAACGGCGCCACAATCTGTTCCCGGAACTCATTGAGCTCGTCCAGATTTAACAGCTCTCCATCCCGGTACACCCGTTCCCACCGGCTGTTCCAGCGCTTATACCCCCTGATTCCCAGAGCCTTCACATAATTTTCCAGTCTTGAGAGCTTTTCCACATCCTCCACGGCCATTCCCGTTTTCAGATACCGGAACACGCTCTCATAGGAAAAGTCCTCGGTCAGCGTTTCCATGGAGGCCCTGAGAAGCTCTACCATGGGATTTCCGAGAATATTTTTCTTGCTGTCCAGAAAGCAGGGAATTTTGTTTTCCTGAAACTGCCTTGTAAGCTCCCCGGAGTAATCGGACAGGGCTCCCGTCACCACCGCAATATCCCGGTAGCGGTACCCCTCTTTCTTCACCAGCCTCTCAATCTGGGCACAGACAAACTGGATTTCCCGGATGGGATTCTCCGCCTGATGAAGAATCAGCCCACTCTTTCTGTGGGGAGCCCCGCAGCCGGTCTGATTCTGTTTTTCTTCTTTCCGTTTTCCTTCTTCCTGTTTTCCTTCTTTCTGTTCCCCTCTGCGCCCGTACCGGAACAGCTCCCTCTCAATCTTTGAAAGCTCAGGGCTCTCTCTGAATCTCGGGCAGTCTCCCTTAAGAAGAATATCCTCTGTGCGCCCTGCTCCGGAGGAGGCGGCCAGATCCGTAAGCCTGCACACCGTATGGCTGCTTAGGTGAAACAGGTGCTGGATGGGCTTTTCTCTGTAGGGATTCTCCTCCGGATTCATGGTAATGGTCACCGTCACCTGTCGGCAGTAGGTTAAAAGCAGCTCCAGAAGCCTGTACTGCACCGGCGTAAACCCCGTGTATCCGTCCAGGGTCACCACACTGTCCTTAATCAGCTCTGAGCGCGGAATTACCCGGCACAGAATATCAAGGATCTCCTCCTTTGCAATGAACCGGTCCTTCGTATATTCCCGGAATCCCTCATACAGCTCGCTCATGTCTGAGAGCTTCTGGCGCAGCATGGCGCTCTGGGTGCCCTCTGCCATCTCCTTCAGAGCCTCTCCAGTGATCCCATACTGGAAAAACTCCGACATCATGGATTTCAGCTCCCCGATAAAGCCGGATTTGTCCAGATGGCTTCCAAACAGGCGCAGCTCCTTTTTCCGACCTGCGGCCACCTTCCTTAGCACCATGGACTTTCCCATATCGTCCAGAACCGCCGGCGTCTCCACAGCCAGCTCCTCGAAAATCCGGTAGGCCAGACGCTCAAAGCTGACAATATCGATGTTTCTCACGCCGTGGCAGGGATGCATGGCCACAATATCCTTCTGTGTCTGCATGGTAAACTGCTCCGGCACAATGGCAAAGTATTTTCCTTCCGGCTCCTCAAGTGACTGCCGGATCAGGTTTTCGTAGAGAACATGGGTTTTCCCCGAGCCGGAACCGCCGATAATAAACTGTAATGACATGGAAAGCCTCCTTTTCCTCTTTGTTCCCTATTGTACTACAAACATCCGTTCTCCTCAACCGGGAAGTTTGCCGGCCTCCCCGCAGGTGAAAAGGAGAAACTGCCTAAGACCTGTCCTCAGAACGATTTTCTCTTGTCATCTAGTATTCAATACTATATAATATAACTATGAGGTGACAAGGTATGAAAACAAATGAAGAACGCTTAAACGCATTGATGGACTACGTGGACAGCTTATCCCGCATCAATCCGTCTGATATTCCCAATATTAACCTGTATATGGATCAGGTGACAACCTTCATGGATACTCACCTGGCTTCTTCCCGGTGGATCGGCGAGGACAAGGTGCTTACAAAGACCATGATCAACAATTACGCAAAAAACAATCTGCTCCCGCCTCCGGTGAAGAAAAAATACTCCCGAAACCACATTCTGCTTCTGGCCTTCATCTACTATTTTAAGAATGTTCTCTCCTTCAGGGATATCGAGCAGATCCTCTCTCCTATCACAGAATGCCATTTTTCAGACGGCTCTGTGCCGGAGCTGTCTGAGATCTACAGCGAGGTCTTTTCCCTTGAAAAGGAACAGCGGGAACGTCTGAAGGAGGATGTGCAGGTTAAATTTGAGGCTGCCATGAAAACCTTTTCCGATGAGCGCTTCCCTTTATGCGGGAGCGATGAGGACAGCGACCGGCAGTTTCTTCAGCTCTTCTCCTTTATCTGTGAGCTGGCCTTTGACGTATATCTGAAAAAGCAGATGATCGAACTGATTGCCGAACAGCTTCGGCAGGAGAATCCGCCGGAGGGAAAGAAAAAGAAGGACAGGAAATAATGGCAGAGGGGCATAAAAAATATTGCAAAAATACCGACCTGTGTCAAGTGAACGGGAAATAAGAAAGAATCCTGCTTCGCAGGATTCTCCGCCTGCGGCGGGGCGCGAAAGCGGCATTCTTCCTTTCCGCCGCAGTGCGTTCCCGCGGCGCGTTTTTTACATAACGGGGAACGAAGTTTCCTGTTATGTAAGAAAACTCTATGTGAATGAACGAACCATTTGCATAGAGTTTTTCTTTTGCTATTTCAAAATTCCTCTTTAGCTCTTTCAGAACCGATGGTTTTTCGATTATAGGAGACTCTCGATGTTCCCCATTAGAATAGATTGGCTTTGAATAGCGGTGCGGTTTCCTACAGCAGACAAGAATTATATTTCCGGTTCAAGCAGCTCCCGCAGGTACTTTAAAAAGATATTTGCAGCCTTGGAAAACACCTGATATTTTTTCCAGACGATAAAACCGCGAGCCTCTAATTGTGGGAAAAAAGGGCGAAAACAAAGGTTGCTGCCTTGTGTGTTGATAAGCTTGTCATAGCACAGGGCGTATCCAAGTCCTTCATCTACTAACAGAGAAGCGTTAAAAAGCAGGTTGTAAGTGGCCACAATATGCAGTTCCGACTCTTCCCGCTGAAGCCATTGGTTCAGGTATACGTCGTCTCCTTTCTGATGGGAAACAATAAGAGGTTTATCCCACAAATCTTCCGGGCAGATAGTTTCTTTTTCTGCCAGGGGAGAATCCTTACGCATTAAAACACCCCAGGTATCTTTGATTGGAACCGGGATGGCCTCATATTTCTGCGGATCGATCTCCGTAAAAAGCAGCCCAAAATCAATAATCCCCTTATCCAGATATTCTAATACATGTTCTGCATTACCGCTGGAGATGTTATATCGAATATCTGGATATTTTTGCTGCAATTTTTTTGCGACCTTAGCAAAAAGACGAACTATCTCCGTTTCACCGGTTCCAATAAATACATTGCCTGCGATGGTTTCATTAGAGCCGGTTATTTCTTCTTCCGTCCGCCGCATAAGCAAGAGCATTTCTTCTGCACGCTTACGCAGAATCATGCCTTCCTCTGTCAAAATAACCTTGCGTGAACCTTTGACTCCACGGATTAAAAGCTGTTTTCCTAACTCATCCTCCAAATTTTTGAGTTGTGTGGACAAGGCCGGCTGAGAGATGTGCAAGGACTCAGCGGCTGCGGTAATATTTTGTTCCCTGGCCACTGCTAAAAAGTATTCCAGCAAACGCAGTTTCATTTAGATATCCTCCTGCATTCAGTATACCGAAAAATTCCATAAAAATCAATTATGAATAATGATAATGAATAAGTATTTGATATGCTATTTTGAAGCGGATATACTGAGCTTATAGAAACGAAAGTGTAAGGAGGATTTCAAAATGACGCATAAACGCTTGCAAAAAAGCGGAATACTCTGCCTTTCCTTTTTATTTGGTATCACAATGTTAATGACTGGATGCAGAGAAAGGACGGATGACCATATGCCGAACGCAGAGAATAACAGAACTGCTCAAACTTCACCGGATGCAGAAAACGTCCATCTGATCTCTCCCGCTTCGGAGATTGCGGAATTGGAGGATGGTTTCTCTGCCATCCGGTATGACGGAGATTACGGCTTTGACGAATTCCTCGCCGGCGGCGGCGCTTCATCTGATGGAGAAGTCGTTGAGTATCTTGCAAATAATCTTCTCTCCGATTTGAATTTGGGGGACCTGCTGGGTGGTATTTTTGGATGCAGCACCATTGCGGTACAAAGTCCTGATGGAGATGCCCTGTTTGGACGCAATTTTGATTGGAAGAACTGCGAAGCCATGGTTGTGGAATCCCATCCAGAAAACGGCCATGCTTCTCTTTCTACTGTTAATATGGATTTCATCTCCCAGAACGTGGGCGGCGGCATGGTAGGGATGGCTCTGAATTTGGACGAGTTCAAAACACTCGCTGCCCTGTATGCTCCGCTGGACGGGATGAACGAAGCCGGCTTGGCTGTATCCGTGAATATGATTCAGGACAGCGCTGTCATTGAGCAGAATACGGATAAGCCGGACATTACCACTACAACAGCAATCCGCCTACTGCTAGATAAGGCTGGGAGCGTGGATGAGGCGCTGGAGCTGCTCAGGCAATACGATCTCCATGGTTCTATGGGCATGATGATCCATTTCGCCATAGCAGATTCTGCCGGCCGCAGTGTGGCAGTGGAATATGTGGACAATGAAATGGTTATCACGGAAACGCCGGTACTGACAAACTTCTATCTGGCAGAAGGAGAGAAACAGGGGATTGGAACGGAACAATCCCACGAACGGTATGATATTCTGAGAAATAAGCTGGAGGAAACCCCTCAGATGGAAATGGAAGATGTCAGAGATGCCCTGGACCGTGTGAGCAAGGATAATTTTGGTGAGTTTGAATCCACCGAGTGGAGTATCGTTATGAACCTGTCTGAAGGAGAGGCCCGGTATTATCACCGGGAAAATTATAACCGGAACTACACTTTCCGATTAGAATCTCGATAGAAAGGAGCGGCCAAAATGAACTGTCTGAAAACATTAAAAGATTTATTTGTATTTATGAAAAACACCCGTTTGCCGGAATCACAAATGAAGGAGCTGCAAAATCGAAAGCTTCGGATGCTGCTCCATTTCGCTTGGGAACACTCTGCTTTTTACCGGCGTACTTTGAAAAAGCTGGCATCACAGAAGAACAGCTGGACAATTTGCCCCTTTCCTCCTTCCCCACTATTGATAAATCAGTTTTGATGGAGCACTTTGACGAGCTTATCACAGTACAGGATTTGCACCAAGAGGATCTTAGAAAATTTGACGCGGAAACCCAGGCGGACCGCAAGCCTTATCTTGGAAAATATCATGTCGTACATTCTTCCGGCAGTACAGGGAAACCCGGGTACTTCATCTATGATGAACCGGCTTGGCACACCATGCTCCTGGGGATTATACGGGGTGCCTTATGGAACATGACTGTGCCGCAGATTCTGAACTTGCTGGCCGGGAGGCCGCGTATTATTTACATAGCTGCCACAGATGGCCGTTACGGCGGAGCTATGGCTGTGGGAGATGGCATTGACGGCGTGGGAGCCAAGCAGATGTATCTGGACATCAAAACTCCCCTGGATAATTGGATTGATAATGTTCGGAGGTTCCGCCCCAACATCATCATCGGCTATCCGTCCGCCATTAAGATTTTGGCAGAATTAGCTGCAAAAGGCAAGGTGCAGGTACAAATCAAGCGGGTGATCTCCTGCGGGGAACCCTTAAGCTGTGGACTCAGGAATTTTCTTGAAAAAACCTTTCACTGTCCTGTCATCAATATCTATGGGGCCAGTGAGTCCCTGGCTCTCGGTGTAGAAACTGGGATGGAAGACGGCATGCTGCTGTTTGATGACCTAAATATCATTGAAGTGGAAAAAGGAGCCATGTACCTGACAAGCCTCTATAACTTTGCCCAGCCGCTGATCCGCTACCGCATTTCAGACTATCTGGTGCTCAAAGAGCCCATGGCGGGAAGCCCTTTTACCCGCGCAGAAATTTTGCTGGGACGCAGTGAGGATCTTTTGTGGTTTGAGGACGGGACCGGGCATCGTGATTTTCTGCATCCGCTGGCGATAGAGGGCTTCTGTATCGAAGGATTACTGGATTATCAGTTCCGGCAAAATGCTTCTGATTCCTTTGAAATGTTGGCTGAAGCTGCTTCAGAAGAGAAAAAGCCCGCCATTGAGGCAGAAATGCTCCTGCAGATGGAGGGAATTATGCGAGAGAAAAATTTAAGCTATGTAAAGTTTGCCGTGCGTTTTGTGGATGAGATTCTTCCCAGTCCGTTTACAGGAAAAAAGCCGCTGATTGTCCCATATGAGAAAACAGAAATGGAGGAAGCGGTATGAGAGAAGCCTTGCTGACAGCCGAAGAAATCACAAAAATCTATCCCGGCGCGCAGGAGCCGGTGCTGAACCAGATCAGCGTGAGGATCTGCCAGGGGGATTTTACCATTATCATGGGGCCCTCCGGCGCTGGAAAGTCTACCCTGCTCTATGCACTCAGCGGCATGGACGCTCTCAGCAGTGGAAAAGTGCTGTATAAGGAGCAGGAGTTGGGAACCCTCTCCGAAAAGAAGATGGCGGCCCTGCGGGCTAAAGAATTCGGCTTTGTTTTCCAGCAGCCCCATCTGGTAAGTAACCTGACTTTGTTCGAGAATGTGGCCATAGCCGGTTATTTGGAGAAAGGAAAGTCAGAGAAAACAGTCAAAAAACGGGCAAAATCCCTGCTTGCTCAGATGCATGCAGAAAAAGCGGGGGATCGCCTGCCTTCTCAGGCTTCGGGCGGCGAGGCACAGCGGGCGGCCATTGCCAGAGCTATGATCAATCAGCCTGGACTGCTTTTTGCTGACGAACCCACCGGGGCGCTCAACCGGAAAAACAGCGAAGAGGTGATGGATCTGCTCACTTCCTTAAATCAGAAGGGGCAGAGCATCCTCATGGTAACCCATGATGTGAAAGCGGCCATCCGGGGAACCCGTATCCTTTACCTGGAAGACGGAAAGATCCTGGACGAAATGCCGCTGCCGCCCTTTGATATGAACATGCAGAAAGAGCGGGAAGAAAAAGTCAGCGCATGGCTTACCTCTCTGTCCTGGTAAGGGGGCATGGTATGGAAATCAAGACATTGCTAAAATCCAATATCAACTCCCATCGGGGATCCATACTTGGCGTGTTTATTCTGATTCTGCTGGTTTCACTGTCTCTAGGAACCGTACTGACAGTATGGAATAATTCCAGCCGCTATGTGGACAGTGAGATGAACCGGTTGGGCTATGGGGATATCACTGCCTGGGTATCAGGGCTTTCGCAGACAGCTCCTTTAGCGGAGGAAATTTCTACCTTGGACGAAGTGCAATCAGTTGGGGTACAATCCCTTATCTTCTCCGAATATGAAATCGGTGACCAGGAGTCAGACAGCGAAGGCCAGCTGATTACCTATGACCCAGCGCACTATCCCTACAAATTCTTTGCTGATGATTTGTCCGGCTACAGGGAGGCCCCTGCAGAAATTGTGTCAGGAGAAGTCTATGCTTCTGCCTCTGCGGCATCCATGTTTGGGGTGCAGGTTGGGGACTCCATCACCTTTCCCATTGCCCGCAGCGGAGGAGATATGAGCTTTACTGTGGCGGGATTTTACGAAGACCCCTTTATGGGCAGCTCCATGATCGGAATGAAAGGGTTTCTGATAAACGGGCAGGATCATGAGGAAATCATCGGGATGATTGAGGAATCCGGCGCGGACAGCCTGGCTCGTGAAGGGTTTATGCTGCACATTTCTCAAGTTTATGGCAGCGCCTTGACCGCCGCACAGTTCAATGCTTTATTGAATGAGAATACCAGCCTGACAAGCTATGTGGAGTTTACCCACAGCCGTGAATCTATCTCTGGCTTTATGCTGACTTTGCAGAATGTGTTCACCAGCCTCTTGCTGGCCTTTGTGGCAATTCTGCTTCTGGCGTCCATGGCGGTGCTCTCCCACAGCATCGGCAGCACCATCGAGCAGGATTATAAGAATATGGGAATCCTCAAAACCATGGGGTTTACCAGCGGAAAACTGAGAAAAATTCAGCTTTTGCAGTACTCTATCACCACACTGTACGGTATGGGAGTGGGGCTGCTTCTTTCTATCCCAGCAGCCGGCCTGATTTGCACAATGACAGTGACTGCCACCGGATTGCTGATTCCATCTGCACTGCCCGCCTCCATTTGCCTGACTGCCTTAGCGGCAATTCTTCTCCTGCTGATGGGCTTCGTTTGGTTCCGCACTGGGACGATCCGCCGGATTTCTCCCGTGAACGCCATCCGCGGGACCTGGAAGAAATCCCAGGAAAGCAAAAGGGCGGCTTTCCCCATCCAAAAGAAAGGGCTTCCGTTCTGGCTTGCCCTGCGGCAGCTTCTCAGCGGCAGGCGCCGGTACATGGGAGCCTGTCTGGCGGCAGTATTGCTGGTGTTCTTTGCTTCACTCATTGGCCGGGTAAACGCCTGGCTGGGACCAAACGGTGAGGGGTTAATGGACGCCTTTAACCCCTCCGATCTGCACATTGCCGCCCAGCCTATGAGGGAAACAGCAACCCGCCAGGTAGAACAGACAATTGAGAGTTACACATCCATTATCGATTCCTATGATTTGGCCATGCCCAGCGTTTCCGTAAATGGTGTGGACATGACTGCCAACGTGATTTCAGAGCCAGAACGGTTTCATCTGCTCTCCGGGCAAACCTGCCGGGAGGCAGATGAAGTAGTGCTGACGGAATTTGTGGCGGCAGATTTAGGCGTCTCTGTTGGAGATAGCATTATCGTGGCAGGGGCGCTCGGCAGCGGAGAATATGTGGTCAGCGGTATTTATCAGTGCGCCAACGATATGGGAATGAACATCGGTATGAACCGGGAGGGTTATGATCGGATTGGCGAAGAATCTCCTTCCATATGGTGTACCCACTATTTTGGGGCCGACCTGTCTCTCAAGCCGGAGATTATGCAGGCTCTTCAGGATACTTACGGAGGAGATGTGTACCTCCATGAAAATTCCTGGCCAGGGCTTGCCGGTATTCTTTCCGCCATGCAGGCGCTGATGATTTTCCTGTATGCTATGGTGATTCTCTTTGTGCTGGTGGTCACACTGCTGACAGCGGGAAATCTGCTGCAGGCCGAGCAAAGGGATCTGAGCATTTACCGTGCCATGGGCTTTTCATCCGGGCAGCTGAGGTGTTCCTTTGCCCTGCGTTTTGGGATGATCGCCCTGTTGGGCAGCACTTTGGGGACAATTCTCAGCGCTTTCCTCACCGACCCGCTGGTGGCGATGCTTATGCGGATGGAGGGCATCAGCAATTTTTCCTCCCAGCCGGATATCTTTACCGCAGTGCTTCCGGGGATTGTGGTGATAGTTCTGTTTCTTCTGTTTGCTTATTCAGCAGCAGGAAAAATTGGGAAAACGTCTCTCGCTTTATTGGCGGAAGAATAAAGCAATTCCATTTGATTTAATTATGGAAAACGATAAAGTATAAGTATTTGATATTTAATCTTGCGGCTACTAAACTATAGATGGAAAGAAAAAATACAGCAAAAGAAGGAGCTGAAATACTATGAAAAATCCGTTTGCAGCCTTGATAGGCGTGTTTCTGACACTCAGTATTGCAATGGCAGGATGCAGCAGTTCATCCGGCTCAGCCGAATCCAGTTCTTCTGAGGAAAACAATCGTGTTTCTTCCTCTCAGACGGCCAGCCGTTCCAGTGAAGAGGAGGACAATATTCCGGTTTCAAATACCACGGAGTTAACAGTTCGATTTGGCGATGATGGCGAACCATTCGTCATGCACCTGGAGAAAAATTCTACTGCAGAGGCCATCGCTGGCTATGTTGGCACTTCAGATTGGCGGCTGCCGGTTTACAGCTATGATGAATCCGATGTGATGGAATATTACGATATCCCCAGCCGGTATGAGATTCCTGACAACAGCGAAACCGCAACAAAAGCCCATGCAGGCGATGTATTCTACTCGGACCCTAATCGCATTGTGCTCTACTATCATGATGCAGAGATCAACGAGCAGTACACCAGGATTGGTACATTTGATGCCACAGAGGAATTTGTGGACGCCGTAGAAAATAATCCTGTTTTGGAAGGCTGGGGCAACCAGATTGTGGTTATCAGTGATGGAGAATAAAAATGTGCAAAAATAATACAGCAAAGCGGGAGACAAACGGAAATCTTTATGCTTATACCGTTTTACAGAATCTGAAGGATGCCGGATGTACAGATGAAATGGTAGAGAAGTTTATGGCTCTCCAGGACAGCGAGGATGAGGAACAGCAAATCCGGCTCCTTTCCGGTCACAGGAAACATTTATTGGAAAAGCTGCATAAGGATGAAAAGCGAATCGACTGTCTTGACTATCTCATCTATCAAATGCAGAACAAGAAATAAAAATTTAATTGTAAACAGGAGGTTTCCATATGAGAACGATTCAGAATCAGACCTTTGATGCAGAGCGTGCCCTTTATGGCAGCAGCGACATTTTGGTAAAGGACTGCTCTTTTGACGGCCCAGCTGATGGAGAGAGCGCTTTTAAAGAATGTAAAGATGTGCAGGTGGAACACAGCTTTTTTAACCTGCGATACCCTTTCTGGCATGACCACGGCCTTTCCATCCGTGATTCGGAGATGACTGAGCTTTGCCGGGCTGCCCTGTGGTATTCTGACCACATTGCCATCGAAAATACCAGACTTCACGGCATCAAGGCCCTGCGGGAATGCGCCGATGTAAAGATCGCAGGCTGCGACATCGTTTCTCCAGAGTTCGGCTGGTCTGTCCGGGGTATCGAGATGGAAGATTGTGATGCCGAGAGCGAATATTTCATGATGCGTTCTGCCAACCTGCACTTTACGAATGTACGCATGAAAGGGAAATATTCTTTCCAGTACATTGAAAATTCTGTTTTTGAAAACTGCATCTTCGATACCAAGGATGCTTTCTGGCATGCGAGAAATATCACCGTCCGCAACAGTGTTGTGAAAGGCGAATACTTGGCTTGGTACTGCGAGAATGTTACTTTTGAAAACTGTAAAATCATCGGTACACAGCCCCTGTGCTACTGCAGGGGATTGAAGCTTGTGGGCTGTGAGATGATCGACTGCGATCTGGCCTTTGAGCGCAGCGAGGTAGAAGCTACGGTTACAACGCCGGTTATCAGCATCAAAAATCCTTTGTCCGGATATATTGCTGTTCCGGCTGTAGGTGAAATTATCCGGGATATTGAAGAAGCCAAGGGAACCGTGCAGGTGCAGAAACAAGAGGCTAAAAGCGTCTGCGCTTGTGCATGAGAGCGTAAAAGGGAGGCCTCGCAGTCTCCCTTGGGTTCTCGAAAGCGGACGGATAGAGCGACGGTATCTGCCTGGCAGCCGGGGTGTTTCTGGGAACCTGCTTTTGGTGGGGAACCCTTGCTGTCCTAACTCTTTTTATCAAAAGAAGGGCAGCCAAATTTCAGCTTCATACTGTGAACCGCATTTTTGGCGGAATCCTTTGTGCCTTTGGAATCATCGTTTTTGTCAGGCTGTTTCTATAAATCATTCTATTAAGAAAGTGGTGATAAAACTATGAAAAAAGCAATACCCCTGACACTGGCTGTTCTTATGTCTTTGTCGGTGCTGCTTACAGGCTGCGGCAGCAGTGAGCAGGCAGAGAGCACTTCAGAAAGCAGTTCTGCTGCCCAAATGGAAGATACCTCTTCTTCTGAAGCGGAATCATCTTCAGAGCCGGAAGCACCAGAATCGAATATCGTGCCGGAAGAACCAGAGGAATCAGATTCCAGCACAGTGCCGGAATCAGGGGACGTGGAAAATGGGCAGGTTGAGGAGGAAAACAGCGAAATGCAGATGAATGTACAGGTCGGCGGCAGCACTTTTACTGCCACTTTGGAAGAAAATGCAGCGGCGGATGCGCTGGTGGATATGATGGAACAAGGCCCCGTCACCATTCAGATGAGCGACTATTCCGGTTTTGAAAAAGTCGGGCCTCTGGGAACGAGCCTTCCTGCCAGCAGCCAGCAAACCACCACCCAGGCCGGGGATATTGTGCTGTATCAGGGCAATCAAATCGTTATGTTCTACGGCTCTAATTCCTGGAGCTATACCCGGTTGGGCCATATCAATGATCTTACTGGCTGGAAAGAGGCTTTGGGAAACGGCTATGTGACCGTCACCTTATCTTTGGAGGATTAAGCGATGAAAATAAAAGCAACACCGGCTGCTTCTAAATTTACTATATCAGGGAGCAGGTGCTTTACCGGATCCCTTTGAGGATTGGAGGGGGGTCCTTAAATGAATCGGAACCGGTGCGATCTGACACGCCGGTTCCGACTAAAATTCTTTTTAATTCCTATAGGACGCTGCCTGAATCCCGTCCTTCTTTTTCTGATGTCTTTTTACTATACCTTCTGTCTTATTCCCTGACGCTTCCCGGTTTACCCGTATGAGCCGCCTCCCGTTCTGCGCCCTTTGGCCCCTACTCTGTTTTCTTCGGCGCCGCATCGCCTGTCAGACGCTCAAATACCATGTCGTACCCATCGTTTCCATAATTTAAGGAACGGTTTACCCGGCTTATCGTAGCTGTGGATGCCCCCGTCTTTTCCGCAATCTCCAGGTATGTTCTCTTTTCCCTGAGCATCTTGGCCACCTCATATCTCTGGGAGAACGAGAGAATCTCATTTACTGTACACACATCCTCGAAAAAGCTGTAGCACTCCTCCGTATTTTTCAGTGTCAGAATGGCCTGAAAGAGATGATCAACAGCCTCTGTCTTTATCTTCTTATTCATGTATACAACTCCTTCTCAAATCTATAGTCCGTTATGGTTAATTTTAGCATACTAAAGTTGTAAAGTCCATAGTCAAAAGATAAAGAATCTATAAATTTAAGCCCATCCTTAAGCCACCGCAGAGTCTGACGCCTCCGTGGCTTTCCTTTACATCTCTCTTCACCTTTTTTCCTGTCCCTCTATACTATATTACTATCAAATCACAACCGGGAGGATCTACATGAAACGATCTGCTTTTGCAGCGGCGGCAGCCCTTCTTCTGGCCTCTGCCACGCTTTTTGGCTGTTCCGAAAAGACGGACGGCCTTACGCCTGTCACCTTAAATGAAGTTGCCCATTCTATCTTCTATGCCCCCCAGTACGCAGCCATTGAGCTGGGGTATTTTGAGGAGGAGGGAATTAACCTGACCCTTGTGAACGGAGGCGGGGCCGACAAGGTCATGACTTCGCTGATTTCCGGGGACGCCGACATCGGCTTTATGGGCTCCGAGTCCAGCATTTACGTCTACCAGCAGGGTTCTGAGGACTACGCCGTAAACTTTGCCCAGCTTACACAGAGGGCGGGAAACTTTCTGGTGGCCCGCACGCCGGACGACAGCTTTACATGGGATAAGCTGAAAGGAAAGACCGTACTCGGAGGCAGGGCAGGCGGCATGCCGGAAATGATCTTCGAGTTCATCCTGAGGAAAAACGGGATTGATCCAAAAACGGATCTGACCATCGACCAGAGCATCGACTTCGGCCTGACAGCCGCCGCATTTACGGGAAATGATGCGGACTACACCGTGGAGTTTGAACCTCACGCCACCTCCCTGGAGCTGGAGGGCGAGGGCTATGTGGTAGCTTCCCTGGGAGTGGACTCCGGCTATGTTCCCTACACGGCTTACAGCGCAAAGAGAAGCTATATTTCAGAAAACCCTGAAATCATTCAGTCCTTCACCAATGCCATCCAGAAAGGTCTGGAGTATGTCAATTCCCATTCCTCCAAGGAGATCGCAAAGGTCATAAAGCCCCAGTTTCCGGAAACCGATGAGGCTGTCATCGCTGCGATTGTAGAGCGCTACAAATCCCAGGATACCTGGAAGGGCGACACCATATTCGAGGAAGAAAGCTTCGATCTGCTGCAGAATATTCTCGAAGAATCCGGAGAGCTCAAGGCCCGTGTTCCCTACTATGACCTGGTAACCACGCAGTTTTCTGAGGAAGCGCTGAAATAGCAGCAGCTTTCCCTGGCCATACCTTCGCTCCTGTGCTAAACTATTCCTAAGCCCGGCATCACAGCACCATGGAGATGTCCGGCATTCTTACATCTTTGACATTTTCGACAGAGAGGAGAACGGCATGGGATTAAAACCGATCTGCTATGATTCCTGGGAGCGCAGGGAATACCTTGAATTTTTCAGAAAAACATCGATCTATATGACGGTGCGCATCGATATTACGGCTCTCTATGAGGCTGTAAAGCACCGGGGGCTGCGTCTGTACCCGGCTTTAGTCTACTGTGCAGCCAAAACAGTCAACAGCCATCCGGAATTCCGGTACGGAAGAGACAGTCAGGGGAACATCGGCATCTGGGACAGAATCGACCCGTACTATACAGTTCCCCGCAAAGGCGCCCCCGGACATTTCTCCATGAAACTCACAGAATTCTGCCCTGATTTTTCCCAGTTCTACCATGCCTTTGAGAAGGACTATGCCCTGGCGGAAAACTGCGGCAGGCTCCTGTGCGACAGCACAATCCCCGAAAATATCTGCGGCATCTCGATTGTTCCGGATCTATCTTTTGAGGGGTTCAGCTTCAGCGGTGACACGAAGGAGGATTTTATCCCCTTTGCCATGTTTGGCCAGCTGACCTCTGACGGCGGACGCATTACCCTTCCGGTGGGAGGAGAATTCTCCCATGCGGTCAATGACGGGTTCCACGTAAGCCTCTTTTTCAGAGAACTGGAGCAGAATGCCAGAGAGCTTTTCAGATGACAGGAGAGAGAGTCTCTCCTCCGCCTCTTTTTTAACTGCCCCTCTGCACAAAAAGGGAGAAGACTGACTGTCCCTTCCATCGGAACAATCAGTCTTCTCCCTCTCTCTTTCCCTATTTCTCCCTATTTCTATTTCTTTTTCTTCTCCAGGAAGTCATTCAGCTCGCTGTTCAAAATATCCGTGATAAACATATGTCCCGGCGCGTGGGTAATCACGATCGGCGGCTTGGCGTGCTCCACTGCCGCCTGCGGCGTAACACCACAGGCCCAGAATACGGGGATCTCCCCTTCCCGGATCTCCACCGGATCGCCGTAGTCCGGTTTTGTGATGTCTTTAATTCCAATATCGGCCGGATCGCCCATGTGGACCGGACAGCCGTGTACATTGGGATACCGCTCGGTAATCTCCCATGCCTTCTTTGCGTCCTCCGGCGTCATGGGTCTCATGCTCACAACTGTCGGCCCCTCAAAGACGCCTGCCGGCTCACAGGGAATGTTGGACTTGTACATGGGCACATTGCAGTCCATGGAAATGTGGCGCACGTCTATGCCCTCCCGCAGCAGTGCCTCCTCAAAGGAGAAGCTGCAGCCGATCAGAAATCCCACAAAATCATCCTCCCAGTAGGAGGAAGCATCCGTCACCTCATCCACCTTGACGCCGTTTTTATAGATAAAATACCGTGGAATATCTGTCACCAGATTAGCCCCCTCACCCATATCGTGGACTTCAGGGCTTCCCTCCACAATCTCCAGAATCGGGCAGGGCTTTGGATTCTTTCTCGCAAATTCCTTAAAATCATCTGCGTACTTCTTCGGGAGAATTACAAGATTTGCCTGGGCATATCCCCCGCACATACCGGCTGTGGGACGTGTAATTTCTCCTCTCCTGATAAGCTCCCTCACCTCTTTCGGTGACATCTTGCTGTAATCTGTCATTGAAACCCCTCCTGTTTTCCCGCGGCGCAGACCGCCGCGAATCTTCAGTTTTTGTGAAATTTTACATAAAATTAAAATAGTTGCTTTACTTTATTATACAAAACGCCGCCGTTCCCGTCAACCGAAACCGGGACCTTCCCTCTGCCGGGCTGACAGCAGAGGGCGGTCCCGGTTTTCCCTCAGACACTCTACAGAAGCGCCGCCTCCCAAACCTCTCTTATGACATCGAAAAAGGTCTCCTTGGGAACCTCTTTCGCTGCCACCACATCTACCTGGCCAATCTCCTTCCCGTTCAGGCGGTAGACCAGCTTTCCTACAATCTCTCCCTCCTGTACCGGGGCTTTAAGCTCTGTCTCAAATATCCACTCCTTCTCAATTCCCGAGAAATCCTCCCCTGAGGTTCCCAGATAGGAAAACGGCTTGTCGATCCTTACAGGAACCGTGTCCTGCACGCCTCTCAGTATCTGTACCTCCGGTATCTCCCCCACATCCTCGTCTGTATAAAGACGGCAGTTTGCATAGCCGTAATTTAAGAGAGTCACTGCGTCGTTGAATCTCGCCTTGTAGTCCGGCGCAGCCAGGATAACGGCAATCAGCTCCACCCCGTCCTTTCGCGCCGTGGCCGACAGACAGTATTTTGCCGTGGAGGTGGAGCCTGTTTTCAGCCCCGTCACCTCAAAGTTTGTGGCCATCTTCAGCAGCTTATTCGTATTGGAAAGGCCGAACTTCTTAGTTCCCTGCTTCGTCACATGGGTAATGTTTTCCATCCAGATAGTCGAATAATTAAAAATTTCAGGGTATTTCGTGATCAGCTCTCTTGTCATCAGGGCAATATCCCTGGCGGACATGGCATGGGAGGCCGAATCGGTCAGCCCGCAGCAGTCCTCAAAATTAGCTTGCTCCATCCCCAGCCCCTTCGCCCTTTCATTCATCATCTGTACAAAAGATGCCTCATCCCCCGCTATGTACTCTGCCATTGCCACCGAGGCGTCATTTCCCGACGCGATGACAATGCACTTGATCAGCGTTTCCACCGTCTGTACCTCCCCCTCCTCGAGAAATACCTGAGAGCCTCCCATGGATTTGGCGTGGGCGCTTGTCACCACCTCGTCCGTGAGGGCAATCTTCCCTGACTTGAGGGCGTCAAAGGTTAAAAGCAGTGTCATAATCTTTGTGACACTGGCAGGATTTCTCGCCTCGTCCGCATTTTTTTCATACAGCACTGTTCCTGTGGAGGCCTCCATCAGGATCCCGCAGGGCGCCTGAATCTGCGGCCCTTCCAGGGCAGCGGACGCAGGCGCCGACACCTCCGCTCCTATCTCCGGCTTCTGTGCAAAGGCACTTTGGCATAAAACAGCTGCAAGCAGGAGCGCTGCACATATGACAGACAGGATTCTCTTCATACAATCTGTCCCCCGACTCTAAACATATCCTCTTTCATCAGCATATGGACGCATCCTTTGTCCCTATTCCAGTTTTAAATGAATACTTCTTTGATTTCCTCCCCATCGCTCTGCCATTTCTGACAAAAATTTCTGAAATTTGTAATAAACATTAATGACACATTCCCGCAGGCTATGCTATAATAGTTGAACAGAAAGAGGCTGCGCGCTTCTGCCCTTTGAGGAATCCGGATGACACGGCACCCGCAGGACAGGCAGCTGAGTTTGCAGTCACAGCCTCCTTCCATATATGAAACTTTATCAGCGCAGACGTTATTTACCAGTTACCGGCAAAGACGCGCCGCCTGCCTGATGCCTGAAAAAGGCAGCCAGACAGGCAGCGCACGTTCTGCCTTTTTTGCTGTTCAGGGCCTGTCTGACTTCAGGGCGGCAGAGATGAAAAGCCGTTTCACCGCCAGGCACATCCTGAAGCATAAAACCACAGAACACAGAAACAAAGGAGATTGTCTATGAAAAACCAATATCTAAACCGCAGAGGGTGGAGCAGGCGCCGCCGCAGCCGCCGTCCCCGCAGACTCCCTCTGATTCTGCTTGGAATTGCAGTCCTTGGACTCATTCTGGCAGGAATCTTTATCGTTGTGAGCAGAGGCAACTTTGAAACATCCGGCCTGTTCCCCACGCCGTCAGAAACAGGAAGCGGCACGCAGGGACAGACAGAGCCGTCTGAAGCGCCGCTCTCTCCAGAGGAGGAACTTGCCTCCCAGCTTGAGCAGGCAGAGCTTCTGGCTGCCGGCTATGACTATGACGGAGCCATCGCTCTCCTCTCCGAAAATGAGGCCATAAAGGATAACGAGCAGGTAACCGCAGCCATCGCTGAGTATGAGGCCGCCAAATCCACTCTGGTAAGGGTCGATCCATACAAGGTAACCCATGTATTCTTCCACTCCCTGATTATGGACACCTCCAAGGCCTTTGACGGAGACAGGAAACAGAACGGCTACAATCAGATGATGACCACCAAGGAGGAATTTGAGAAGATCCTTCAGTCCATGTACGACCGCGGTTTTGTCCTTGTAAGTCTCCACGACATCGCCTATGAGACCACAGACGAAAACGGAAATCCTGTCTTTACAGAGGGCAATATTATGCTGCCTCCGGGAAAACAGGCCTTTGTCATGTCCCAGGATGACGTCTGCTATTACGAGTACATGGAGGGCGACGGCTTTGCATCCCGCATGGTTGTCGGGGAGGACGGAAAGCCCGTCTGCGAGATGAAGATGGATGACGGAAGCGTTTCCACAGGCGCCTACGATCTCGTTCCCCTGTTAGACGAATTTATTGAGGAACACCCGGATTTCTCCTACAAGGGAGCCAAGGCTGTCATCGCCTTCACCGGCTACAATGGAATCCTCGGCTACCGCACGGCAGCTTCCTACAATACGGATGAGTATAAGGCTGCCCATCCTGATTTCGATTATGAGGCAGAGCGTGAAAATGCCGCCAGAGTAGCCCAGGCCTTAAAGGATGACGGCTACGAGCTGGCCAGCCACAGCTGGGGCCACAGAGATATGGGCTCCATCTCCATGGAGGACTTCATCGCGGACACAGACAAATGGGATACAGAGGTTGCTCCTCTCGTCGGAGGCACCGACATTATCCTGTTCCCCTTCGGAAGTGATATAGGAGGCTGGCGTCCCTATGCCGAGGACAATGAACGGCTTCTCTATCTCAAGTCCAAGGGCTTCCGCTACTTCTGCAACGTGGACTCCGCCCAGTACTTTGTCCAGATCGGAACAGACCACTTCCGCCAGGGCAGACGCAATCTGGACGGCTACCGGATGTACTATGATCTTCCGGAAACAAATCCGGTCAAGACCCATTTAAGCGATCTCTTCGACGTGACCCAGGTGTTCGACCAAAGCAGGCCCACTCCTGTGCCGCCGATGTCGTAAACATAAAAGCCGGCTGCCTTTAGGCCGCCGCAGGCTCATATGCAGGGCGCCTGCAGGGACAGATTCACTATCTTCCCCTGCAGGTGCCCTGTTTTTTTACGCTGCAGAAAGACCTTCCGTCAGGTCCGGCCGACAGCAGAAAACTGCTATTCACAGAAAGCATATCTTATAGTCAGATATATTGTTCTTCATCTCTGCCTATGCTATACTTTTATCGGAGGTAAGGCAGATGGAACTTCGCGTATTAAATTATTTTTTGACAATCGCAAGAGAAGAAAATTTTACGAGAGCAGCCCGGCAGCTTCATGTCACACAGCCTACATTGTCACGGCAGATTGCCGATTTGGAACAGGAGCTGGGCGTAAAACTGTTTGTCCGCAGCAATCATAATATTATTTTGACTGAGGACGGAATGATATTAAAGCGCCGCGCACAGGAGATTCTGTCCCTGGCAGATAAAACAAAGCGGGATTTTCTGCAGAAAGACGAGGCTCTCTCCGGCACCATTTCAATCGGCAGCGGAGAGTTTCGCTCCACGGAATATTTAGCAAAAATCATTGCCGGGTTCCGCAGAAAATATCCCAATGTAACGTATGAGATATACAGCGGAAATGCAAATAACATCCGGGACTATATTGAAAGAGGACACTTAGACATCGGGTTAATGTCAGAGCCTATTGACATGCGCAAATATAACTTTGTCAATATGCCGATTAAAGAGCAATGGGGTTTGTTTGCTCCAGTCGATTCTCCTCTTTCTGAAAAAGAAAGCATAAGTCCTGAAGACCTGAAAGGAATGTCGATTGTGACTGCAACAGGCGATTTCAACCAAAGCCGTATCGGAAAATGGCTTGGCGATTACAGAGAACAGGTGGAAATCGCAGCGACGGCGAATCTTCCTTATAACGAAGCCGTGCTGGTGAAAGAAAACATAGGCGTAATGCTCAGCATAAACTTAAACTGCACCTACGAAAATCTGCGCTTTATCCCATTACGCCCTGCTCTGGAAGTTTCAACAGCCTTAGCGTGGAAAAAAGAGCAGATATTTTCTTCTACAACCTCCGCCTTTATCGATTTTGCATCACAATACCTGAAAGGCATATCTTGTGATGAAATATAAGTATTAGACATTCCATACAGGCAAATTTATAATAAAGGTGTTCCAGGACGGAGCACCTTTATTTTTATTTTTTGTTTTCGTCTTTATTTAATTTCTATTTTTATCACTGTTTTATTTCTATCGGAAAGGAGGGTTGAAATGACGATTAACGAGGCGAGCGAACGATATAAAATCCCCATTAAAATCCTGCAGGAATACGAAAGCTGGGGGCTGTGCGGCGAAGTCAAAAAAGTTATGGGCTCGTGGCATTATGATGAGAGCGATATGGAACGGCTGAGCACCATTATGACGCTTCACGACATCGGCTTTTCCAATGACGAGGTGAAAAAATATATGCAGCTTCTTCTGAAGGGAAAGTCAACCGAGAAAGAACGGCTGAAAATGCTGAGCGAAAAGAGAAACGGCACACTGGATGAAATCCATTTCAAGGAACGGCAGTTAGACCGCCTGGATTATCTCCGGTTTGAAATACAAAAGGCAATGAAGGCTTGAAAGGGGCAGAACGCTATGAAAACCATTGAAAATAAAACCTTTGACGAAGAGAGAGCTCTTTATGGCGCGCGTGATATTCTCGTAAAAGACTGCGCTTTTGACGGCCCTGCTGACGGGGAGAGCGCATTTAAGGAATCCAGAGATGTTGCAGTCGATCACTGCTTTTTCAATCTCCGCTATCCATTCTGGCACGACACGGATCTGAAAATTGAAAACTCGGAAATGACCGAGCTTTGCAGAGCAGCTCTCTGGTACTCTGAAAATGTGGAGATCAGCCATACCAGACTCCACGGAATTAAGGCCCTCCGCGAATGTGCAAATATTAAAATGCGCGGCTGCGACATCCTTTCACCGGAATTCGGCTGGTCGGTGCACGGTATCTCCATGGAGGACTGCACCGCCGACAGCGAATATTTTATGCTCCGCTCTGATCACCTGTCTTTCCGCAATATCCGCATGAAAGGCAAATATTCCTTTCAGTATATCACCGATTCCGTTTTTGAAAACTGCGTGTTCGACACGAAGGACGCTTTCTGGCACGCCAGAAACATTACCGTGCGAAACAGCACTGTGAAAGGTGAATACCTGGCGTGGTACAGCGAAAATATCACCTTTGAAAACTGCAGAATCAGCGGCACCCAGCCCCTTTGCTACTGCAAAAATCTGAAGCTCGTAAACTGCGAAATGATCGAAACCGATCTGAGCTTTGAGCGCTCCCAGGTAGAGGCAACTCTCACTGCTCCAATCGTCAGCATTAAAAATCCCCTGTCCGGACATATCTATGTGCCCCAGGTCAGCCAGATCATTATGGATATCGACGAAGCAAAAGGCCAGGTCATCGTCGGAAAAACGAGCTGTGAGAGTAAAATCAGCACTCACTGAAGGAAAGGGGCTGCACAATATCCATTTTAATATCCATTTTGAACCATAAAGGAAAATTTTTCAAACCAGAAAGGAGTTGTCGCAATGAAAAAAGCATTTACAGTTCTCGCAGCTTTTGCCCTGCTGCTCTCTCTTTCCGCCTGCAGCAGCACGGCAAATGGGGAGTCATCCCCTCCCCCACAGCAGTCAGGCAGTCAGACCTCTGCATCTGAGGAAGAATCAGATAGTCCAGGTGCTTCCTCCGGCTCCGCCGAAGAATCGAGTGGACAGACAGATTTTTCCGCGCCCGCCGAAACAGGCTCTGAATCACTGGTCGTTTATTTCTCCTGGTCAGGCAATACTGAAAATGTTGCAAAGTCTGTTCAGAGCCAGACGGATTCCGATATTTTTGAGATTGTGCCTGCCACATCCTACAGCGATGATTATGATACTGTTTTGGATGTGGCACAGGAGGAACAGAAGGAAAACGCGCGCCCTGCAATTTCCGGCAGCATCGAAAACATTGACCCGTATGATGTTGTCTATGTGGGATTCCCCAACTGGTGGGGCGATATGCCGATGATTCTCTATACATTTTTCGATACTTACGACCTGTCAGGAAAAACGATTGCTCCGTTCTGCACCAGCGGAGGAAGCGGTCTTTCCGGAACAGTCAATGAGATAAAATCCCTTGAGCCTGACGCATCCGTAACAGAGGGGCTTCATATCGGAAGCAGCTCCTCATCCAATCCCGACGATGCGGTCAGCCAATGGCTGAATGATACAGGACTTGCAAAATAAGAGGGCATTTTATTATGAAAATTGATAGGAGGTAATTTTATGCCGCATGTTGATATTACGATGATCCCCGGAAGGGACGATACGGCTAAAAAAGAGATAGCCCTTAAGGTACAGCAGTTCCTGGCAAAGGAACTGAACATTGACGAAAAATTCGTCTCGGTGTCCATTGAGGATTTTCCGAAGGAAGAGTGGGACGACCATATGGAGCGCCTGAAAGACAAAAAAATGTTCGTGGAGCCGGGCGTATAAGGAGAGATCAGTTATGAAATACACAAAATTAGGAAATTCTGACCTTCATATATCCCGTATCTGTATGGGGTGCATGGGATTTGGAGAGGCCGGAAACGGTCAGCACAGCTGGACGGTCGATGAAGAACATTCCCGTGAAATCATCAGAAAAGGCCTGGAACTTGGCATCAACTTCTTTGATACGGCAATCGGCTATCAGAGCGGTACAAGCGAGCAGTATCTCGGCAGGGCCATCAGAGATTTTGCAGAGCGTGACAGCGTGGTGATAGCGACAAAGTTCCTGCCCCGTACCAATGAGGAAATTGAAGCGGGGATCACCGGCCAGCAGCACATCGAAAAAATGCTTGACAAGAGTCTTGAAAATCTCGGCATGGATCATGTTGACTTATACATTTACCATATGTGGGATTACAATACGCCTCTGTACGACATTATGGAGGGGCTGAACAACGCCGTCAAAGCGGGGAAGGCCCGGTACATCGGTATTTCCAACTGCTTTGCCTATCAGCTTGCAAAGGCAAACGCCCTTTCCGAAAAAGAAGGTTTTGCAAAATTTGTATCGGTGCAGGGACATTACAATCTGATCTTCAGGGAGGAAGAACGGGAAATGGCGAAGCTCTGCCGTGAGGATAATATAGCCATGACACCCTACAGCGCACTTGCAGGCGGCCGGCTCTCCAAATACCCCGGCGAAACCTCAAAGCGTTTGCAGGAGGACAGCTATGCTCATCTGAAATACGACGCTACCGCCAGGCAGGACAGCATCATCATCGACCGTGTGATACAGCTTGCCAATAAGCGCGGAGTATCTATGACTGAAATCTCCCTTGCCTGGCTGCTGACAAAGGTTACTGCTCCTGTCGTGGGCGCAACGAAGCTTCACCAGGTTGAGGGCATGGCGAAAGCTGCCGGGCTTACTCTGACTGACGATGAGCTCGCATTTTTAGAGGAACCCTATGTTCCCCACAATCTGGTAGGCGTAATGGCGCAGAACACCCCTGAAGCCGCAAGAGAAAAACACGTGTGGTCTACAGGCAGCCAAAAAATCTGAAAGGAGACAAAAAAATGAATTTAAAGAAAACAGATCCTGAATTTGCAGAACGCTTTGAGCATTTTGCCTTTGATGAAGTTGTAAACGAAGAAAACCAGCAGTTGGAGCCGCCAACCCGCTGTCTGGCAATTTTGGCAGCGCTGATCGGCTGCGGAGGTGTGGATGCCTATAGAGAAATGCTCCCTCAGGCGTTGGAAAACGGCATCACCCCCATAGCGGCAAAGGAGATCGTTTATCAGGCCGCCGACTATCTGGGGTATGGCAGAATGCTGCCGTTTCTGAATGTTACCAATGAGGTGCTGACCGAGAGAGGCATAGAGCTTCCCCTTGACGGACAGGCGACGACTACCCTTGCCGACAGGCTGGAAAAAGGGATCGAGGCACAGGCGGCAATTTTCGGTGAGCATATGAAGGAGGCCTGGAAAACAGGCCATATCAACCGCTGGCTG
Organism: Clostridium sp. M62/1; assembly: GCF_020736365.1. Classification (NCBI taxonomy): domain Bacteria; kingdom Bacillati; phylum Bacillota; class Clostridia; order Eubacteriales; family Clostridiaceae; genus Clostridium; species Clostridium sp. M62/1. The sequence continues at coordinate 2,926,288 of NZ_CP085988.1, forward strand.
GCGGCAAACTGCTTTGGCGATTACTACACCCGAACGGGCCTTGGCCTGGCAGAGCGTGAGCTGATTACCTTTTGCTTCCTTATGGCCCAGGGTGGCTGTGAGCCTCAGCTGATTGCCCACGCAAAAGGAAATTTGAATCTTGGAAATGACAGGGACTTTTTGATTCGTGTTGTTTCCGGGTGCCTGCCCTACATCGGTTATCCCCGCAGCCTGAACGCCATTGCCTGCATAGGTAAGGCGGTGGAGGAATGAAACCGAAAGCCGTTATAAAATTAGCCGTCGACGTTTTCATGACACTGGCCCTGCTTTTTTTAATGGGCTATCAGTTTTGGGGAGAAGCGCCCCATGAATGGGTGGGTGCCGGAATGTTCCTTCTTTTTGTGGCCCACCACCTTCTGAACGGGCGCTGGCATAAAACCCTGTTCAAGGGGAAATACAGCGCACTGCGCACTGTGACGCTCTGTGTCGATTTGCTTCTCCTGCTTGCAATGCTGGCTCAGATGTACAGCGGTATTGTGATGTCCCGCTATGTATTTGCCTTCCTGCCGGGGACAGGCGGCATGTCCCTGGCTCGCCGGCTCCATATTCTCGGGGCATATTGGGGCTTTCTCCTGATGAGCGTGCATTTGGGACTTCACTGGAATATGATTTTGGGAATGCTGCGAAAAGCGTTAAAGATAAAAAGTAAAACAAAAAGCCCCAGTATGATCGCCTTCGCCGCAGGATTAACTATCTCCGGATATGGCATATGGGTCTTCATCAGCAGAGGTTTCCCCACCTGTCTGTTTTTGAAAAGCGAGTTTGTATTTCTGGATTACAGCGAACCGAAAATTTTCTTTTATATGGATTATCTTGCGCTTATGGGACTTTGTATTTTTATCGCTCACTACAGTACAAAGCTCATGGAGCAGTTACAAAAGCGAAGAAGTCATAACGGGATTTGAAATTTCAGCCTTGCCGCCTGTGCAGAGCAGAAAACGGACTCCGAAGAGTCCGTTTTCTGCTGTATCATCCATCTTTTTAAAACTGTACAATCTCTTTAATGGGCTCTGCCGGCTCCACATAGTCAGCGTAAAGCATCGGCCCCTCTCCCTCATACTCAGGGCTGTACTCGTACTCCACACGGGCCTTTACCTTCACCCACTGCTTTGTCTCCAGGAGCCTTGCGTTCTTGGCCTTGCACATAAATCCAAGGAAGGTCATGTCGGCCTCGCAGCAGGTCATGGCCATGCGCCCAGGCACAAAGTAATTCTTCGGGAAGTCCGGTGTCTTTAACACCATGGCTGTAAATTCCACCACCTTGCCCCGGTAGCGATCCGGCTTGTCCAATGCGTCGATATACCAGATTCCATAGGCCTCCGGGGAGATCTCAATTACATCGGCATTTACATCGTACGGCAGATCCGCCTCTGTCACTTCCTCTATCTGACCCTCAGAGTCCTCAAAAATAATCTCTACCTGCGGATTCATCCCCTTGAGGGTTCTTCTGTAGGTATCCAGATCCTCTATGTCGTCGCAGCGGTTCATGATAATCATCTCTGAATTTCTCACCATTGCCCCCACCAGCGGCTTCATATTGTTCAGATAAAGCTCAAAAGTGGACCCGTCGATAATGGTGATCTGCTGGTACAGCTCCCAGTCTGCCGGCAGCTTCAGCTCGTCCAGGCTCCACATTCCGTTCCACTCCATAAGCACCCGCTCCGGGTTGTAGAGCAGTTCCAGATCGGAGAGATATTCCGGAGTCAGCTTTGACAGCTCGTCCACATACACGACAGCTGTCCGGTTCTCCTCCAGAAACTCGTCCTCATACTCCTCCTCGCCTTCCTCGCAGACAATCAGAAGTGTTTTTCCCTCTGTCTTAAAATAATCCTGATCCATGGTGAATTTGATAAACTCAGTCTTTCCTGCTTCCAGAAAACCATTGATCAGAAAAAGCGGCATACGCTCCTCGTCCATCTGTCGTCCTCCTGTTTTTCAGCAGCCATGGGCCGTAAATCTGCCTGCCCGATGGCTGCTCTCTTCTTTTACCTCTGCCTGGCTACTGAGCGCTGAACGCTTCCTCCAGCGCCTTCTCATCCAGATTTGCTCCGATTACGCAGACCTTGCCTGTATAGTCGGCAGAGCCCTCACGGATCTCCACCTGCTCCGGCACCAGATCAAAGTGCATCCATGTCCCGTCTGCAGCCGGGAGCATTCCCTTAGCCCGAAGAACCTCTCCGTACTTTCCGCTGTACGCCAGATCCTTAAGAATCTGTTCCAGTCTCTCTCTGCTGACGCCGATTACATTCTCGCGCCCCCAGCTTGTAAATACGTCATCGGCATGATGGTGGTGATGATCGTGGTCATGGCAGCCGCAGGTGCAGTTCTCACCGTGGTCGTGATCGTGGTGATCATGGTGGTGATCATGGTGATGGTCATGACCGCAGCACTCTCCCTCCTCGTGATCGTGGTGGTGGCCGTGGCCGCAGCACTCTCCTTCTCCGTGATCATGGTGATGGCCGTGGCCGCAGCACTCTCCCTCCTCGTGATCGTGGTGATGGCCGTGCTCATGGGCGTGCTCTCTGGCCTCCTTCATGAGCTCTTCCATCATATTGTCCTTCTTCTCGATAATTTCCAGAAGCTGTGTTCCAGCAAGCTGGCTGACAGGTGTAGTCACAATCGCCGCATCCTGATTGTGCTGGCGGATCATCTCCACAGCAATCTGTACCTTTTTCGGATCTGTTATGTCAGTTCTGCTGAGTACAATGGTTCCGGCATTTTCAATCTGGTTGTTGAAAAACTCGCCGAAATTCTTCATATACATGCGCACCTTGCTGGCATCAGCCACAGTGACAGCACTGTTTAACTCAACCTCGATCTCGGAGGCAACATCTCTGACAGCCTTCATCACATCGGAGAGCTTGCCTACTCCGGATGGCTCAATGATCACACGGTCAGGAGTATATTTCGTGAGCACCTCTGCCAGAGATTTTCCGAAATCTCCCACAAGGGAACAGCAGATGCAGCCGGAATTCATCTCGCGGATCTCTATTCCCGCATCCTTCAAAAAGCCTCCGTCAATACCGATCTCTCCAAACTCATTCTCAATCAGAACGACCTTTTCACCGGAAATCGCCTCTTTTAACAGGCGCTTGATAAAAGTAGTCTTTCCTGCACCCAGGAAACCGGAAATAATATCAATCTTTGTCATCTCTATCTACCTTCTTTTCTGTAATTATCTTTCTGAAGCCCCTGGCTTCTCTCAATATGCAGCGACAAAAGCGAACCCTTCGTCCGCCTCAGTCCAGTATATAATTTTGACACAAAACCCCTGTAAAGTCAACCGCTTCCCCTTTTCGCTTTCGGCACAGGACAGGGATTCTCCTTTAGCCGCACCGGCTAAAAAGCGCAGTACGGATTTTCAGGCCCTGAAACCGGGAGGGATGGACTGGATTCTTCCACAGAAAAGTGCTAATATGGTTTTAAATTATCTGGTACAAAGGAGAAAAGAGCTGTGAAGGTTCCTGCCAAGCGCCGTGTCTTTGAGATCATTCAGATTGGACGAGATCATGACATCGCCAGTATTGTCTTTGACTTTTTTATTGCATTTATTATTTTTTTGAACTTATTTATTACCCTGTTTGAGACCTTTGAACAGTCCCGGCCGTATCTTCCCCTGCTCCGCAGCCTGGAACTGATCACCTCCTGCATTTTTGCAGTGGAATATATGCTTCGCATCTGGACCGCAGAATACCTGTATCCCAGAAAAAGCCGCAGGCAGGCAAGGATTTCTTTTATGTTTTCTTTTTTCGGCATCATCGACCTGCTGTCTTTCCTGCCGTATTTCCTTCCCGTGATATTTCCCATGGGTATTGTCACGTTCCGGATGTTCCGGGTAGTGCGTATTTTCAGGCTGTTCCGCATCAACATGTATTACGACGCATTTAATGTAATTACCGATGTCCTCCACGAGAAGAAGGATCAGATTTTTTCGTCCGTCTGTATCCTGCTGATCCTGATTGTGGCATCCTCTCTGTTTATGTACAGCCTGGAGCATGACGTACAGCCGGACAAATTTCAGAACGCATTTTCCGGAATCTGGTGGGCAGTGTCTACCCTGCTGACCGTAGGCTACGGAGACATCTACCCGGTGACCAATGCCGGGCAGCTGGTGGGCATCGTGATCGCCTTTCTGGGCGTGGGAACTGTAGCGATTCCCACCGGTATTATATCTGCTGGTTTTGTGGAGCAGTATACCAAGCTGAAATCTATGGCTGATTACTCAGAGGAAACAAATATCCGCTTTATCAGCCTGGCCGTAGGAGAGCACCATCCCTGGGAACACATGCGGGTCTCCGATCTGCCGCTGCCTCCGGAGATGATTCTGGCCGTCATCCGCCGCGGAAAAAGAACAATCGTTCCGAAAGGAAATGTGGAAATTGAGATAGGTGACCGCCTGATTTTCGGCGCCAAAGGCTATCAGGACGACGTGGGCATTACCCTGAAAGAACTGCAGCTGTGGGATCGCCATCCGTGGGTGGGAACGGCTATCCGTGACTTGAATATTTCCCGTAAGACGCTGATCGTGATCGTGCAGCGCGGGGAAAAGATCCTGATCCCCAGCGGCTCTCTGGTGCTGCGCGCCGAGGACAAGGTGATTCTGTATACAAAGCGGGATGTAAGAGACAGTGTGGAAATTGAAGTGTAGATACATGTCAGAATAACTGTCAGAACAGATGCAGCCGGAGAGCGGGCCTGTTCATTTCTCAGCTTATCCACGGCAGATATGCGGCCAGAACTGCCAGAAGCATAGCCGGAAGCATATTGGCTACACGAATCCGCTTGTCCCAGACCAGATTAACCCCTATGCAGAAAATCAAAACAGAACCAATCAGTGATAAATAAAAAATGGCCGTCCCTGTCATGAAGGGGGCCAGCAGCCGTGCCAGCAGTGTGACAGAGCCTTCAAAAATAAAAACCGGAATGGCAGAAAATACACAGCCTTTTCCCATGGATGAAGTCATCACGGCGATAAGAATAAAATCCAGTACCGCCTTTACCGCAAGCATGGAACAGTCTCCCAGGATCCCGTCCCTGATCGCTCCGACTATAGCCATAGCTCCAATGCATACCGTTAAGGAAGCCGTTACGAACGAATCCGTAAAGCCCGGATCCCTGCCATTTCCGGATTTATATTTCAGCCACTCGCCGAGCCGCTCAAAGCCTCTTTCGATTCCAAGAAGCTCTCCTATGGCCGTGCCCACTGTAAGGCACAGGACGACGAACATAGACTGCCCTGAAATCAAGGCATTTTCCTCAATTCTGAGCATTCCCTCCATCGCCCCTGCAATGGCAATAAAAAGCACGCTGACACCGCACGCTTTATTTAAGACATCCTGCATATCAGGCTTTAACAGCCTGCCGGCAAAATGTCCGATCAGACCGCCGGCAATAATGCTGACGCTGTTGATAAACGTCCCTAAGCCTATCATAAGCTGTTCTCCTGCTTGGCCTTAAGCTCTCTCTTCCAGGCGGACGGCATCGTACATCTCATCCACCTCATATTCCCTGAAAAAGTGTTCTGAGAGTTCTTCATCCTCGCCGTTTACCACCAGCTTCATCTTTTCCCCGATCTTCAGAGTCATAAGTCCCATCAGCGATTTGCCGTCTATCCAGCTTACTCTTTCTCCCAATTTTCCAACGTCAATATCTGACTGCATCTTCTGGCAGATTCCGCAGAAATTAATAATGTCATTTGTGTTCAGAAAACGGATTTTTTTCTCTACCATAGCCTTAATTTCCTCTCTAAAGTACAATATTCCGTCACAGCCGCGCCGCAGTCTCTGTTTCCTCTTATCTCCTGCAGCAGGGAGAAATGGCATATCAAAACCACTGGCTGTTCCTCCCTGGGCGAAGTCCGATAGTAGTATACAGCAACTGATTTCCCGTGTAAAATACTTAAATAAAATATCCGCTATATCAAAATCACATCTCCCGGTTCTGCCTGGAGATTCCCCCGGGGAGGCAGGCCGCTTCAGGGGCAGATTCTGCTCTGCCCCGGTGCACCTAACCTGGCAGCAGAGCCTCTCTACTTTCTCTTTCCGGCCGCGCTCAGCCTGGACATGGCCCTCGCCAGCTCCCGCTGGCTTCTGTAATACTCCAGAAGGGACTGCTCCTGGCGAAGCTGCTCCTCAGCCCGCTCCTTAGCCTCCCTGGCCCGGTTAATGTCGATATCCTCCGGCCGCTCCGCAGAGTGTACAAACACCTTCACACGGTTGTTGATCATCTCTGCAAAACCGGCTCCTGTGGCTATAATTCGCTCCTGAGGCTTATCTGCGGCTCCCTCGCCCTTTTCACCCGGGTCCTTCGCAGGGACGAACCTGGTAATTCCAGGCACCAGAGCAATGACCACATCCTCGTGGTGGGCCAGAAAGGTATGTCCGCCGTCTGTAGCCGGCAGATCGATAAAGCTCGCTCTGCCCTGATAGAAAATTTCGTTGCTGGAATAGATCTCAAGCCCGAAGGTTGCCTCTGCTCCCATGAAATCTCCTCCTTTAACTCTCTGCCTTTGCCTTCTCGATTACATCGTCAATGGTTCCCACATTGAAGAACGCATTTTCCGGGTATTTGTCCATCTCCCCGTCCAGAATCATCTTAAAGCCTCGGATGGTCTCCTTGAGCGGAACGTATTTTCCGGGGATTCCCGTGAAATTCTCAGCCACATGGAAGGGCTGGGACAGGAATTTCTGGATCTTTCTGGCTCTGTACACCGTATTTTTATCCTCCTCGGACAGCTCCTCCATACCGAGGATGGCGATAATATCCTGCAGCTCCTTATACTTCTGAAGCACCTCCTGGACACGTCTTGCCGTCTCATAGTGCTCCTCGCCGACCACGTCGGCTTCCAGAATCCTCGATGTGGATTCCAGAGGATCCACTGCCGGGTAAATCCCCTGCTCCACAATCTTCCTGGAAAGCACCGTGGTGGCATCCAGATGGGCGAAGGTCGTGGCCGGAGCCGGATCCGTCAGGTCATCGGCCGGCACATAGACAGCCTGCACGGAGGTAACGCTTCCCTCCTTCGTGGAGGCAATCCTCTCCTGAAGCTCTCCCATCTCTGTAGCCAGCGTAGGCTGGTATCCTACGGCCGACGGCATACGTCCGAGAAGGGCAGAAACCTCCGATCCGGCCTGCACGAAACGGAAGATATTGTCTATAAACAGAAGCACGTCCTGGTGCTCCCTGTCACGGAAATACTCTGCCATGGTAAGTCCCGTCTCCGCAACTCTCATACGCGCTCCCGGCGGCTCGTTCATCTGCCCGAACACCAGGGCCGTCTTTGAGAGGACTCCTGACTCCTTCATCTCTGTCCAGAGGTCATTTCCCTCTCTGGAACGCTCTCCCACGCCTGTGAAAATCGAGTAGCCGCCGTGTTCGGTGGCAATATTCTGAATCAGCTCCTGGATCAGCACGGTCTTTCCCACGCCGGCTCCTCCGAACAGTCCGATTTTTCCTCCCTTTGCGTAGGGGGCCAGCAGGTCGATTACCTTAATTCCTGTCTCCAGAATCTCCACAACCGGCTTCTGGTCTGCGAAGGACGGCGGATCCCGGTGAATGACCCAGTGCTCCTCCCCTTCCAGAGACTCTCCGCCGTCAATGGTCTCTCCGAGCACATTGAACAGACGGCCCAGCGTCTTGTCGCCCACAGGAACCTGGATTCCCTTTCCTGTGGCCTCTACCTCCATATCGCGGCACAGCCCCTCGCTGGCCGCCAGCATAATGCAGCGGACCGTACTGTTTCCAAGGTGCTGGGACACCTCCATCACACAGGTTCTGTCCCCGTTTTTTACCTTCAGGGCATCCTTGATATGGGGCAGAACGCCGTCTTCAAATAAAACATCTACCACAGGTCCCATGACCTGCACAATTCTGCCTTTATTCATAATTATCTCCTCTACCGCTTTTTCTTCTGGGCATTGGCGCCGCTGATTACCTCTGTGATCTCCTGGGTAATGGCCGCCTGCCTTGCCCTGTTGTACTGGACAGAAAGCTCTTTCAGCATCGCTTTCGCGTTGTCTGTGGAAGCCTGCATGGCCATCATCCTGGCGTTGTGCTCACTGGCGTAGGATTCCACCAGAGCGCCGTATATCACTCCCACCAGATAGCTTGGGACAATATTGTCCATCACCTCTCTGGCTGACGGGAACAGACGGATCTCCTCCCTTCTCATGTCCATGGGAAGAGAGATAGGCTCCGGCTCCGGATGCTTGAGGGGCAGCAGCGTTTTGAGTACCGGCTCCTCTTTCATGGAATTGAGCATCTCTGTAAACAGGATGGATACCTCGTCAAACTCTCCGCTTAGGAAGCCCTCGATCACCGTTTCCGTAATCATCCTGGACCTGTGCATGGTCGGCTTCTGCACCGTGTAGCGGAAGCTTCCGTCCATATCCACTTTCTTTTTGGAGAAATACTGGCGGCCCACAACGCCCAGTACATAGAGCTTTGTGTGGCCGGGCTTTTTCAGCTCCTCCTCTGCCATCTTGATAATATTGTGATTATATGCCCCGTTTAATCCCTTATCAGCCGTAACCACAATAAGGGCGCGTTTTCTGTCCTCGGGACTCACATCTGTCCTCTCGTCCAGATAACGGCTCTCTTTCTCCTCATCCGGCAGATGTCTCAGAATTCTGTCGAGGGCTGTCTGCACGCCGAAGAAATACGGCTCTGTGTCAGCCAGAACTTTTTTCGCCCGCTTCATCTTGGATGAGGAGATCATATACATGGCGTTCGTAATCTTCATGGTGTCCTGAATGCTCTTCATCCTGGTCTGAATTTCCTTTGTGCCCGCCATTTACTCACCTGCCTTCCTGCCAAAATAAGCGTTTTTACCGGATCTGCGTTTCTGCATACTGCTTTGCCGCCGACACAATCCTCTCTTCCAGCTCGTCAGAGAGGACTCCCGTATTCTCAATTTCCTCCCCGATCTCAGGGTAGCTGGAATCAAAATATCTGAGAAGCTCTGTCTGGAAGGGTTTCACTCTTTTGACGTCAAGATCCATAAAAATCTTATGTCTTGCCGCACACAGGGTGATTACCTGCTCGTGAAGGCTTAAAGGACTTCCGAGAGGCTGTTTTAAAAGCTCCATCAGGCTCTTTCCGTACTGGAGCTGCTCCTTTGTGGAGGCGTCCAGGTCAGAGCTGAACTGGGTAAACACCTCCATCTCCCGGTACTGGGCCAGGTCGATACGGATGCTTCCCGAGGCCTTTTTCATGGCCTTTGTCTGGGCTGCGCCGCCCACACGGGATACAGAAAGTCCCACATTGACTGCCGGTCTCTGGCCCGCAAAGAACAGATCCGTTTCCAGGAAAATCTGGCCGTCTGTGATGGAGATCACGTTAGTCGGAATATAGGCGGAAACATCTCCGGCCTGTGTTTCAATAATCGGCAGGGCCGTGATGGAACCTCCTCCCAGCTCGTCGCTCAGGCGGCTGGAACGCTCCAGAAGCCTGGAGTGCAGATAGAACACATCGCCCGGATAAGCCTCACGCCCCGGAGATCTCTCAAGCAGAAGGGACAGAGCCCTGTAGGCCACTGCGTGCTTGCTCAGATCGTCGTAGACGATCAGCACATCCTTCCCCTTGTGCATAAAATACTCTGCCAGAGCAGTGCCTGAATAAGGCGCAATATACTGAAGCGGCGAGCAGTCGCTGGCTGTAGCCGCCATGACGATGGAATAATCCATGGCTCCGTGCTCCGTCAGAGTGGACACCAGCTTGGCGACGGTGGACGCTTTCTGTCCTACTGCCACATAGATACAGATGACATCCTTGCCCTTCTGGTTTAAAATGGCATCCGTGGCGATGGATGTCTTTCCTGTCTGCCGGTCGCCGATGATAAGCTCCCTCTGCCCCCGTCCGATAGGGAACATGGAATCGATGGAAAGAATTCCTGTCTCCAGAGGCCTGTTTACCGATTTTCTCTCTACAATGCCGGGAGCCTCCTGCTCCACCGGCCTGTAGCCGTCCTCCTTAATCTCCCCTTTTCCGTCAATCGGCGCTCCCAGGGCGTCCACCACACGGCCTAAGAAGGCATCTCCCACAGGGATTCCCGCCTTTTTCCTCGTCCTGACAGCCCGGCTTCCCTCGCTGATGCCTGTATCCTTTCCAAAGAGGATGCATCCGATGCTGTCCTCCTTAATATCCTGAACCATACCCTTGAGACCGTTGTCGAAGATCACGATCTCGCCGTACATGGCATGCTCCATGCCGTAAATCCTGGCAATGCCGTCTCCCACGGAGATGACGGTTCCTGTTTCCTCCTCACGGCATCTGTCGTCATAATTTTTTATTTCTTCCTTCAGTATGGAAATAATATCCTCTGAACTGATTGAACTCAAGCCCTCTCACCTCCGTACAAGTAGTTGGACAGACGCCTGTAGCTTCCCCTGAGGCTTCTGTCATATTCAAATGCTCCCGCCCGCAGGACAAAGCCCCCGAGCAGCGTTTTATCCTCTGTAAGCTCAAACTCCACCTCTCTCTTTCCAAATCTCCTCTTCAGAAATTCGGAGAGGCCGCGAAGCTGCTCCTCGGTTGGAGGAGTCACATAGGTGAGGACAGCCCTCAGAATTCCCCTCTGCTCCTTTGCATAGGCTCTGTAGGCGTCAAATATTTCAAAAAGAAGTCCCGCATGTCCATGGCGGCAGACTGTCTTTATAAAGGATCTGGTTTCCTCCGGGAAGATCCTGTCAGCCACCCGCTCCTTTTCCGTCAGAGAGACCGTCGGATTTTTGAGAGCCTCCATCAGGCGGCTCTCCGCCTTCAGCAGCTTCTCCGTCTCCAAAAGCACCTGCTCCGGCACGGAAAGCTCAAAGAGGGCCTTCGCGTAATTACCTGCTGTCTGGGTCATGGCATTCACCTGCTTCCTCTATAAAACGGTCGTAGAGAGCCAGATCCTCAGGGGCGCCGGCAGCACTGCCGGATACCTGTCTGGCAGCGCAGAGAGCCACCTCCGCAATCCTTCCTCTAAGCTCTTCCATGGTTTTCACGCGCTCCGCTTCAAGGCTTTCCCTCGCCTTCAGAAGATCCTCAGCCGCCTTTTTGTCAGCCTCGGCCACGATGCGGTCGTACTCCTTCTTTGCACGGCCTCTGGCCTCCTCCACAATCCGGCCGGATTCCGCTCTGGCATCCTTAAGAGCCGCCTCATACTGACTTTTTAAGGCGTCGGCCTCTTCTTTCGTGCTCTTCACATTTTCCAGCTTCTCGTTTATCATGGCCTGCCGCTTGTCCATAATTCCCAGCACAGGCTTAATTAAAAAGTGCTTCAGCAAAAGACAGAGGACAATCAGGTTTATGATGTTGTAGACAAGGCTTACATTAAACTGTAACACCTCTTCCACCTGCCTTTCCTAATTTATTTTAAGAACAGAATGATTACGAGGGCGATTACGAAACCGTAAATAGCTGTTGCCTCTGCCAGGGCACATCCCAGAAGAAGAGCCTTGCTGATCTTGCTCTCAGCCTCCGGCTGCCTTGCGATGGCCTCCACTGCCTTGGATGTTGCGATACCGATACCAATTCCTGCTCCAATACCTGTAAATACAGCGATAGCTGCTCCGATAGCGATTAATGTTGACATAACTGTTTTCTCCTTTACTTATTCATTTACTGTTTTCTGCTGTCCCGCCGCAGATTGCCTCTGGCCGCCCGGCCTTTCCTTCTGTCCAGGGCTTCACGTCCTGTTTTTCTCAGCTACTCTAACGATTCTTTAATAAACAGAGCTGTCAGGAACACAAACACATAGGCCTGAATCAGCCCGTCGAAAATGTCAAAGTAAAAGCTGAACGGAATCGGCACAAACAGCGGCACCACCAGCTTGATAAGCTCCATAACTACGAAGGAGCCCAGCACATTTCCGAAAAGACGCATACAGAGAGATACCGGCCTGATGAACACCTCCAGAATATTGATGGGAAGTATAATGGCCACCGGCTCTGCGAAGCTTTTCAAAAATCCCTTTGCGCCTTTCTTGTGGAATCCCGCGTACTCGATCACGGCAATACTGATGATTGCCAGAGCCGCTGTCATGTTCAGATCCTTTGTCGGAGGCACAAAACCGACAATTCCTATCAGGTTTGCGGCGCCAATAAAGATGGCTGTCGAAATCAGATAGGGAACATAACCTTTTCCCTCTTCTCCTACCAAATCCACGAAGAAATCCCTCAGAAATCCAATGGAGCTTTCCAGAAAAAGCTGAACCCTCCCAGGGTTTTCCACACTCAGGTTTCTTACCAGGAGCTTGGAGAGAAGCACTAATACTGCCATGATGATCCATGTAACTGCAACTGATTCGTAAATCGGTATCCCGCCGAAAATCGGGATCGTAAATACCACTTTACAGTTCAGCTCCTCCATCAGGGCGCTAGAAAGAGCTTCCGTTTTAATCCCTCCTTTTCTCATTTGTCTGAAGTACGTCTGAATATCGTCTTCAGATATTTCTTGAAAAAAGACAGAAAAACAGCATTTCTACTGTTTTCCCGTCTTTTTCCTGATTTCCACTATTATACGCCTAATCACATGTGAAAGTAATTAGATAAAACTTCTAAATTTTCATGAACATTTATGGTTATTTTATTCAAAATACGACTAGTGTGTTAATAAAATGTAACATTTTATTTCACCTGGTTACTGTCTGAATTCCCTTCAAATTTCTCCGGCTTTTCTTCTGACTGCCGTACAATTTGTTCCCCGCCTACCGCCTTCCTGACTGCCGCAGCATCTGAACTGCCGAAAATACAAGGAAAAAGCAGAGGTTGACCACCACCACGCTGGCTCCTGCCGGCGTGGAATAGACGTAGGACAGCACCATACCGGCAAAAAAGCAGATCACAGAAAGAATGCCGGCGGAGACCACCACCCCGTGAAAGCTCTTAAACACCCGCATGGAAGTCAGGGACGGGAAGATGATCAGACTTGAAATCAGCATGGCTCCCATCATGCGCATTCCCAGCACGATGGTCACGGCTGTCAGGACCGCGATCAGCACATTGTAGAGTCTCACCCTGACGCCGGTGGCCTTGGCGAAGTTTTCATCAAAGGTCACGGCAAACACCTTGTTGTAGCAGAACAGGAATAAAAACAGCACTACCACGCAGAGCAGAGCGGAGAGCCTCACATCCTCCCTGCTCATGGCCAGAATGCTTCCGAACATGTAGCTGCTCACATCCGTGGTCATTCCTGTGGTCATGGAGGTGACGATAATTCCGATAGCCAGAGCGCTGGCCGAGATCATGGCAATGGCCGCATCGCTCTTGATCCTCCCTCTCTCTGTAATATGCAGAAGAAAGAAGGCGGCAAGGACCACCACGGGGATGGAAACCCTGAGAGGCGACCAGCCCATGGCCAGAGCCACAGAAAGGGCACCGAAGGATACATGGGAAAGGCCGTCTCCGATCATGGAATAGCGCTTCAGCACCAGGCTCACTCCCAGGAGGGATGCGCAGAGGGAAACCAGAATTCCCCCGATGAGCGCCCTCACCATAAAGGGGTACGATATCATTTCAATCACCGCGCTCATCAGTCCTCACCTCCCAGAAATCCCTGCCCTACACGGCTTTTCACATAATCGGAGACAGAGCCGTAAAACAAAACCTCCCTCTTCAGGTGAAGGATCTTGTTGGCCTGATGGACAATGTTCTGAATATCGTGGGATACCATCAGAACAGCCACCTGCTCCTCTCTGTTTAGCTTCTTTATCATATGGTAAAAATCCTGAATCGCAGACGGATCGAGACCGGTGATCGGCTCGTCCAGCACCAGGAGCTTATCTGTGGCGCACAGAGCCCTCGCAATTAACGTCCTCTGCTGCTGCCCTCCTGAGAGCTCCCGGTAGCACTGTTTCTTCAGGTCTGTAATGCCCAGCTTTTCCATATTGTACTCAGCCAGCGCCCTCTCCTTCCTGGAATAAAACGGGCGGTTTCCTCTTTTTCCCAGGCAGCCGGAAATCACCACCTCATAGACGGTTGCCGGAAAATCTTTCTGGGCCGCCGTCTGCTGGGGAAGGTAGCCGATTCCTGCACGCCTCAGCTCCTCGGAAACCACGATCTTTCCCGAAGTAGGCTTCAGAAGTCCCAGGATTCCCTTCATCAGGGTGCTCTTTCCTGAGCCGTTTTCTCCCACAATACAGATATAGTCCCCTGTATTTACCTCCAGATTTGCATCTACCACAGCATCCTGGTTCTCATACCCGAAGTCTGCGTGTTCACACCTTAGTAATGTTCCCATCAATTCAATCCTTTACTCAAATTTACGGCATTTTGCTCCATTAACTCCAAATAAGTCACGCCGGAGTCAAATTCCCGTCTTGTCACATTGTGGCAGGAGTGAAACAGGAGAGGCTCCGCCCCCGTTTCTTCCCCGATAATCTCAGCGACTCTGTGGCTGGAAAGCTCCAGATAATAGACAGCCGGGATATCTAACTCCCTTACCTTGTCGATCAGGTAGGCTATCGTCTTGGCACTGGGCTCCGTGTCTGTGCTGCAGCCGGAAAATGCGGCCCTGTATTCCAGACCATACTCATCGAAAAAGTACCGGAGCGGAAACTTGTCCCCGAACACTACCAGCCGTCTTTTCCCATGCTCTGCGATATCCCTGAATTTCTGATCCAGAGCTGAGAGCTTTTCCTCATATTCTGCCAGGTTCTCCCTGTAAATCTCCTGATTGCTTTCGTCCATCTCGCAGAGCGTGCCGGCAATCACCTCTGAGAGGGTCATGGCATTTACAGGAGATGTCCAGATATGCTCATCATACTCTATTTCCTGCTCGTGGCCGTCGTCGTAGAGGTGTCCTTCCTCACCCTCCTTTGGCACACCTGCAGGGTGGACATGATCATGGGAGTGATCGTGCTCCTCCGCCTCCATCCCTTCTACAATCTCCTCTTCCACCGTATCCACGTAGTCCATCATTGTGATAACCTGCTGGTTCTGCGTATCGAGGGAGTCCAATACCCGTTCAAACCACTGTTCCATGGCTCCCCCGTTGCAGATAATCAGGTCAGCATCCTGGATTTTAATGATATCGGCAGGCGTCGGCTCAAAGGAATGGCTGTCCATCCCCGCCGGAACGATCAGCTCCAGCTCCACCTGTCCCGACTCGATAAGCCCGCCGGAAATCTGGCGCGTGAAATCATAGTAGGGAAATACAGTGGTCACGACTTTTAAAGGCTCCTCTTTTAAAGGCTCCTCCTGGGAGGCGGAAGGGTTCGCCTCTTCCGAAACCTGCGGATTCAGGGTGCCTTCCGTTTCCGGCAGTTTTGGGGTTCTTCCCGCGCAGCCTGCCAGAAGCGCCGTTAAACCGGCCCCCAGAAGAATCCGGGCTGCCTTTCTGCCGCTGTGCTTTATCTGTTTTTTAATCATTTCATTCCTCCGCTGTTCTGGTCTTTGGCGGCTTTTCCTCTTCCGCAGGCCACTCATCCTTCTGCAGGATTTTCTCCCCTGCAGGTTTCTCAGTTCTTCAGAGCCTCTGTGTTTTCCTTTTTCAGAATTTTCTCCACATCAGACGGATGATCTGCGATATACCTTGGGTGAAAGGCCAGAAGCTCCTCCCTGTCCCTGAATCCCCAGGTAACTCCCACCGTGTCCATCCCGGCGGCAATCCCTGTCCTCATATCTGTGTTGGTATCCCCCAGGTACAGGCACTCCTCTGGCTTTACCTGGAGCTTCTCACAGATAAAAAGAGCTCCTTCCGGTGACGGCTTCTTGGCAATTCCCTCCCTCTGTCCCAGAATCATATCAAAGGTATTTTTCCCGAAAACCGTTTCAATATTTTCAACCGCCTGCTCATGGGGCTTATTGGAAAATACCGCCATTTTAATATGGTTCTCACGGATAAAGGAAAGGAGATGCAGGATTCCGTCATAGGGCTTTACGCCTCTCATACAGTTTGCCGAAAAGTTCTTCATATATTCTGAAAGGCTCTGATCGTAATACTTCATATTTTCATGGCCAAAGTGGCAGAGGGCCCGCTCCATCTGGGTCTTGTAGCCGTCGCCCACCATGTGCTTGGTATCCTCTATGGTAATCTCCCCCAGCCCGAAGGAGCGCAGGGTAAGGTTCGTCGCGTAGGTCAGCGCCGTCAGCGTGTTTAACAGGGTTCCATCCAAATCAAAAATACAGAGCTTGTACATATTGCCGTTCTCCCTTCTTCTGTCTGGTTCTGACTCCTAATTTGCCTTGTATATCATATGATAAAACAGGGAAACTTTCAATCCTTTTAACATTTCGGCAATTATTCATATATTACTGTTTTTCCCTCTCCCTTTCCCTCTCTCTCATGGAAAACACGCACCCGCAGTAGTCCTGGCGGTACAGACCGTACTCCCTCGACAGCTCGGTAGAGCGTTTATAACCGTTTTTCTTCTTGAAGTCTGAGGCCAGATATTTCACCCCGTACTCTGCCCCCAGCTCCTCCCCTATCCGGTTGAGCCTTGCCGCATCCTTCAGAGGACTGATGGTCAGGGTTGTGGCAAAGTAGTCAAACCCGCCCTCCCCGGCAAGTCTTGCGGCCTCCTTAAGGCGCAGCTCAAAGCAGATGCCGCAGCGATCCCCGCCCTCGGGATCCTCCTCGTGGCCGCGGACTGCCTCATAGAACTGTTCAGGCCTGTACTCTCCTGCCACAAAGGAAACCTCATTTTTCACAGGAAGCTCCCGGATCAGCCGCTTCACCTCCTCTGTCCGCTCCTCGTACTCACTGGGCGGATAGATATTTGGGTTGTAGTAGTAGACTGTGATTTTAAAATACCGGGACAGATACTCCAGCACATAGCTGCTGCACGGTGCGCAGCAGCTGTGAAGAAACAGGGTGGGGACAATTCCCTCCCCTTCGTTTTTCTCAATCAGTCTGTCCATCTCTCTCTGAAAGTTCCTGTTCTTTCCATTCATCCCGATGCTCTCCTCCTTTACTGCATCTTCCTTCGGCATAGGTCCTGCCGGCTTTCCCCCACGCAAAAAGACTGCCAAAATTATTCAGCAGTCTTCTCCGTCCCATTCTAACTTTACATATCTAACTAAACGGCCTTTAACATCTTCCAGGCCCTAATCTCTTGTTTTTATGGAATCACAATTCTCAAACTTCCATGAAACAGCCATGAAGCTGCGAAGTAAGCCTCCACTACAGGAAGTCCCTGATCCTCTTGCTTCTCACAGGGTTTCTGAGTTTTCTGAGGGCCTTGGCCTCAATCTGCCTGATACGCTCCCTCGTCACGTTGAACTCCTTGCCCACCTCTTCAAGCGTCCTCGGATGCCCGTCCTCCAGGCCGAAGCGCAGAACGATAACCTGGCGCTCTCTCTCCTTCAGATCGCCAAGCAGAGCATCAATATGCTCCCGGAGCATCACGGATTCCACGTTGCCCTCAGGAGTCACCACATTTCCGTCCGCAACGAAATCGCCCAGGTTGGAGTCATCCTCCTCACCGATCGGCGTTTCCAGGGAAGCCGGTTCTCTGGCGATCTGCATGATCTCCATTACCTTATCCTCCGACATATCGAGAGCTGCTGAAAGTTCAGCCACTGATGGCTCATAGCCCAGCTCCAGAGTCAGCTTCCTCTGCATCTTGGACATCTTGTTGATCGTTTCAACCATATGCACCGGCACTCGGATCGTCCTTGCCTGATCGGCAAGCGCTCTCGTCACAGACTGGCGGATCCACCAGGTGGCATATGTACTCAGCTTATATCCTTTTGTGTAGTCAAACTTTTCTACTCCTTTGATCAGGCCCAGGTTTCCCTCCTGAACCAGGTCAAGAAAGCTCATGCCTCTTCCGGTATAACGCTTCGCGATGCTGACAACAAGCCTTAAATTGGCCTCAATTAAGCGTTCCTTCGCAGACACATCGCCCTCTGCCTTTCTCTTGGCAAGGCGCAGTTCTTCCTCAGCGCTGAGAAGCGGAACCGTACCGATCTCCTTTAAGTACATGCGCACCGGATCCTCTGTGCCGATTCCCTCTAAAAGGTCAATGGCATCCAGATCGATGTCTTCCTCTTCCCCATTTTTCATAAAGTCATCGTCCACATCATCGAGAAGCAGCAGTTCATCATTGAGTGAAGTCTCATCAATCACTTCTGGAATCACGTCGATGTTGTTCTGTTCCAGATAGCTGTAAATCTGCTCCATCTGTTCTGTTGACAGGTTGTCGGCGGCAAAAAAGTCATTAATCTCCGCAATGTCCAGAGCATTCTGCTTCGTTTTTGCCAGATCGACAAGTTTTCTTAACTTTTCTAAAAAATTGTCTTTCTCTTTCTCCACGAGTTAACGTCCTTTCGCTATCAGAAGCTTTTGTAAAAGTTTACCGACTTTATATTATAAACTAACCCTCTACATTTTTCAACATATTTTTTCTTACCATGGACACACATTCAAACCTGAAACTCCCGCGGCTGCAGCTCTCCTGCTGTCCTTCCTTTTATCGGGCGTTGCCGCCACCATCTCGTTCTGCCCTGTAAAGCTGAGCATAAGCGTGTCTGCCGAGTTTACCGCCGCTGAGAGCAGATTCTGCATGATTATAGGAAGCGCCATACTAAGAAGCTGTCTCTGAAATGTTCTTTCACTCTTCGTGCCTCATCACCCTTATCTCTTCCCTCAGGTTTTCGATGCAGACCTCTGTCACTGCTCCGCCGTATTCTCCATCCAGAGTCCAGTCCACCGCCTCCTCGCTCTCTATCACAAGCCTCGATGTCTTGAACCTGTAGACGCAGTCATTTTCCCCCTCTTTGTTGATCAGGTAGGCAACAATGCTCTGAATGTCCTTAGGTGTTCTCGGCGTGCGCACAAGCATCACCTCAAACTCACCGTCATTGAGGGCCACTCCCGGGGGCACCAGGCTTTTAAAGCCTCCGATGCTCATGGTGTTTGTCACCATTCCCAGAATAAACTCCTCCTCCAGCGTCTGGCCGTTCCAGTGAAATTTCAGGCGGTAGGATTTAAGCCCCGCAATCCGTCTCACAGCCTCCAGCATATACGCCTGATGCCCCAACACATTTTTTGTCTCCTGGGATGTTTTATAGGAAACCTCTGTAAATGCTCCAAACGCGGCCACATAGACAAAATATCTGTCAGCCCCGAATCTTCCTATGTCCACAGCAAAGGGGCTTCCGTTCACGGCCTCCTCGGCTGCCTTCATCATATTTTTCGAAATTTTCAGGCTGGCTGCATAGTCATTAGTAGAGCCTGACGGAATGTATCCTATCACCGGCCTTTTTTCTCTGTCCAGAGTCATGAGTCCGGAGACAACCTCATTGAGGGTTCCATCTCCGCCGCTGCAGACAAGAAGAGCCACACTGTCTCCGCTGTTTCCCGCCTTCTTTTTTGCATCTCCCTGAGCCTGAGTTACATGAACCGTAACTTCATAACCGACTCTGACAAACAAATCGAGAATATCCATCAGCCTTGTTCTGAGCTTCTCACGCCCGGATCTGGGATTCATAATAAACAGCATTTTTTTCATAATTCAGAACTCCTTCATCTACTGTTCCGGATGTCCCCCGTTTCAGTAAGAGCAGTCTGGCGGCCTGCCCCCTGCGCCTTTGTACTTTGCTTTTTTTTCGTCTCTTTTCTATTTTCTATTTCCTGCTTCTCAGTATTCCTCGTCAGAACCTTGGTATACGCCTGAAATGCATTGGGCAGGGGATATTTTTCGAGAATGTCCTCCATCTGCTCCATGGGATAGAGCTCCGGCAGTTCTCTTTTTATCATAACACGGAACCCTGTCATATGCCACTCCACATGAGAAAATATATGGACGGATTCTGCCAGAGGCTCAATGGAGCTGATATCCTCCCGGTCAATTCCGAGAGCCTCCGGGATTTCCTGCTCCTTCAGATGGCCCGGCAGATTCGGGAACTCATAGAGGGATGCCAGAAGGCCTCTGGAGCTTCGCTTCCTGATGGCAGCTTTGCCCTCATATTCAATGAGAAATACCGTTTTTTCCTCCCTGCGCCTCTCCTTTTTTCCCGACTTTACCGGAATTTCGCGGATCGTCCCATTTCGCCTTGCCAGGCAGAGGGTTTCAAACGGGCACCGGCTGCACAGGGGTTCCCCTGCCGGAGTACAGACAATCGCTCCCAGCTCAATGAGGGCCTGGTTAAAATCTCCCGGCCTTTTCTCTGGAATGATCTCCCTTATCTCCTTTTCCATCTGCTTTTTTACAGACTGTTTTCCAATATCCTCCCGGCTCTCAAGCAGCCTTGAAATGACCCGGAGCACATTTCCGTCCACGGCCGGCTCTGCCATCTGGAATGCAATCGATGCAATCGCCCCCGCCGTATAGCTCCCGATCCCCGGAAGCTTCAAAAGCGCTTCATAGGAAGCAGGCAGTCTGCCCCCGTACTGCTCCACGCAGATCTGGGCCGCCTTCTTCAGATTTCTGGCTCTGTTATAATATCCCAGTCCTTCCCAGAGCTTTAAGAGAGTTTCCTCCTCCACCTGCGCCAATGCCCTCACATCCGGCAGAGCCTCCATAAAACGGGCAAAGTACGGTTTCACAGCCTCCACCCTTGTCTGCTGAAGCATGATCTCCGAGATCCAGACGCGGTAAGGCTCCGGTTCCTCCCTCCACGGAAGCACCCGGCGGTTTTCATAGTACCATAAAAGGAGGGGCTCCCTCACGGCCGTCAGGCGCTCCCGCCGGCTCATGGGGTATCCCTCTCTCTCCACAGTCACAAGCCTGTCATACAGGCGCTTTACATACTGATTTTCCATTCTTCCTCCTGCCTGCCGGCCTACTGTCCTGCCTCATAGCTTACCGTCTGCCTCATAGCTTACTTCCCTGCCTCATACTTACTGTCATTCCTCATAAAAGAAGGGATGCCGTATAATGACTGCACATCCCCAATCCTTCATTTATATCTGCTGTATGGCACAGTCCTAGACATAGCCGTAAATTCCTCTGACAGAAACCTCTCCGGAGAGCACCCGTCTTACCGTCGTGTCCTCCATCTCAACCAGGAGCTCGCCCTCCCTGTCAATGCCGATAGCCGTTCCGCTGTATTCGCCTGCCGGATCCAGCACGCGCACCGTCCTCCCGCAGTTTGCCAGCTTTCCGTTGTAGTCTTCCAGAAGCCCGCTCATATCTGTGGTTTTCATGAACACCTCGTAATATCTCTCAAAGGCCGCCATCACTGCGCTGATCAGAAGGCTCCTCTTCGTCTTTTTTCCCGTCTCCGTAAAAATAGAGGCAGCCACTCCCCGGATCTCCTCCGGAAATTCTTCCATATTTACATTAATTCCAATTCCCACTGCCACATAGTTGATGCAGTCGGGATCTGCACTCATCTCTGTCAGAATTCCGCAGATCTTCTTCCCGCTCATCACAATGTCGTTGGGCCATTTGATCAGAGACTCCGCTCCCGTGCACTCTCTGATTCCATCGGCTACCGCCAGGGCCGCCACCAGCGTCAGCATGGATGCATGGACAGGGGCCATGTTCGGCCGTAAAATCAGGGTCATAAAAATACCTGTTCCCCGCGGGGAATCCCAGGCTCTTCCTCTTCTGCCCTTGCCTCCTGTCTGTCTTTCTGAAACCACCAGGGTTCCATGCACTGCCCCGTTTTCAGCCGCCTTCTTGGCAGCCGTGTTGGTGGAATCCACCTCGTCCAGATAGAGGATTTCCCTCCCAGCCCAGGAGCCGCGTATGCTGCTCAGTATCTCTGCCTGGCTTAATATATCTCCTGCCGTTTTCAGCCTGTAGCCTCTGTTTCTGACGGCCTCAATCTCATATCCCTCCGCCTCAAGCTGTCTTACTACCTTCCAGACTGCTGTCCGGGATACCTGAAACCTCTCGCACAGCTCCTGTCCGGAAATATAGCCGTCTGCCTCTTTTAAATATCTGAGAATCTCTGTCTTCATTACTGTCTACCCCCAAAGGATGGATGCCGCACTCATCACTGCCATCAGAAAGAGAGCTGCGGACGCGATAAAAAGCAGGATTTCCGGAACACGCCATTCCCCTCCTGCTGCCTGTCTGTCTGTTCTGCTGAGGGCATTGGAAAGGCAAAGTCCGGCTCCCAGCAGAAAAATAACCGGAAAAACCGCTCTGTTTGCATCCGGATTCAAAAATACAAGGACAGAGAGAATCACGATGGCAATTCCCACTCCAATATCTGTCATTTCCCTTCCAAATGTGGATCTCCTCTTTTCCTTCTGCCTTTCTGTCATAAGCATATTACACTCCTAACGTCACAGCCATTATCGCCTCAGCGGCACCAAATTTTCAAACTCTTCTCTATTCTACCTGAATGTTTGGCGATTGTCAAAAGTTCTTAGATTCCAAACCCTGTCATACTGCCTGTCCTTGGGGCATATATTTTTATATGTCACATGAGTGCGCAGCCTGCAGAAGCTGCCTGCCAAATTTTTCAGGGGGGATTTTATGATTATTCATCCAGTTTTCGGAGCCATCATGAGATACAGAATTGTCCAGAATGCGGCAGAGGCCTACTACCGGTATAAGATGAAGCGCCCCTGCTTCATTATGGAGCAGAACAGCCGGTGGACGTTAGTGACCATTGAGCGGTAGGCCGAAACGGGCAATCCTGCGATCAAACAAAGGCGGAGACTTGTTTTAAGCCTCCGCCTTTCATATCTCTCTAGCTCTGTCTGCCTTTTCCTGACTCTTACTCTTACGGATTCTCGTCCTTTGCCCCAACCTCTGCCAGAGATTTCACAAGACCGGCGATTCCCTGAATCTCAGACGGAATGATAATCTTGGTGGCCTTTCCGTCAGCGGCCTTGGCAAATGCCTCCAGACTCTTTAACTGAAGCACCGCATTGTCTGCGCCGGCTTCCTTGATGAAACGGATACCGTCTGCATTCGCCTGCTGTACCTTCAAGATAGCCTCGGCACGTCCCTCTGCCTCCTTGATCATCTTCTGCTTTTCAGCCTCGGCGCGCAGGATGGCAGCCTCCTTCTCAGCCTCTGCCTCCAGGATGGCGGATTCCTTCTGTCCCTCTGCCACAAGGATGGTGGATTTCTTCTCACCCTCTGCCCTGAGGATAGCCTCTCGCCTTTCCCTCTCCGCCTTCATCTGCTTTTCCATGGCATCCTGAATGGCTGCCGGCGGAATAATATTCTTTAACTCTACGCGGTTTACCTTGATTCCCCACGGATCTGTGGCCACGTCGAGAGCTGCCCTCATCTTTGTGTTGATCGTTTCTCTGGAGGTGAGCGTCTGGTCAAGCTCCAGATCTCCGATAATGTTTCTGAGCGTCGTGGCAGTCAGATTTTCAATCGCCATAATAGGATTTTCCACACCGTAGGCGAACAGCTTCGGATCGGTGATCTGGAAGAATACGACCGTGTCAATCTTCATGGTTACGTTATCCTTCGTAATAACCGGCTGCGGTGCGAAATCCACTACCTGTTCTTTCAAAATCACTCTCTTTGCCACATGGTCGATAAACGGCACTCTGAAATGCACGCCCACGGACCAGGTTGCCAGATAGGCTCCCAATCTCTCCACCACAAGGGCCTGAGCCTGCGGTACGATTTTGATACAGGAAAAAAGTATCAATAGCACGATGACCACAAGAATAATAAAAGCAATAAATGGCATACTACTGTCCCTCCTTGACTTTCCTCACCATCAGTTTGACTCCCTGAACCTCTGTGATCTCAACCAGAGCGCCCTCCTCAATGGGGCTTCCGTCTGAGGAGCGGGCCGTCCACTCCTGGCCCTCCACCACAGCTGCCCCCGAGGCGCTGTCATTGTCCACGGCCTCTGTGATCCTGGCCTTCTTTCCGATGAGCCCTTCCACATTCGTCTTTACCGTATTCTTATTGATATATCTCACGGCCAAAGGCCTGGTAAAAATAAGGAGCACACAGGAAACGATAAAGAACACAGCCACCTGCCCGTATCTCTCCATTCCTGTAAAGGTCAGAAAAAACGAAACGAGCGCTCCTATGGCAAACCAGATCGTGCAGAGATTCAGCGTCGCCGCCTCAATTCCTATCAGTATTACAAAAGCTGCCAGCCATACAACCCATTCCATAAATTCTCACTCCTCTCTGGCTGATCTTATGAACCAGGTTCTCACTGTATGTATGAGCTAGTATACCCTGTTTTCAGACTTTTTTCAAGCTTTGTCAGGAATATTTAAGAAAATTGTCAATATTTGACATAATTAATCTATCTTCTGCCCCTTCCCGTTTCTCCTCTGTCTCGCCGTTTCGTACATGAGGATGGAGGCCGCTACAGCCGCGTTCAGAGACTCCACCTTTCCCAGCATGGGAATTTTAATATATGCATCGGCCAGCTCTGCCGTCTCGTCGCTCAGCCCGTTGGCCTCGTTTCCAATCAGAAAGCCCGTACTCCCTGTATAATCCTGCTGGTCATAATTTTTCTCTCCCTTCAGATGAGCCGCGTACAGGCGGACACCGGCCTGCTTAACTCTCCTGACGGCGTCGGCCAGATCCTCCACATAGACGAAGGGAACCCGGTATACAGAGCCCATCGTAGAGCGGATTACCTTGGGATTATAGATATCTGCTGTGGTGCTGTTCATGATCACGCCTGTAATCCCGGCCCCCTCCCCGGCCCGCAGAATTGTTCCCAGATTTCCGGGATCCTGGAGGGTTTCCAGAATCACAAGCTGAGCCGGAGCCTTCTCCTGTGTATGTTCGTCTCCCTCCTTCCTCTCTCCCAAAATATCTGAGAGCTCATAGGAAAACTGCCTGCACAGTGCCAGAATGCCCTGGGGCGTCTGGGTATCGGCCATTGCCTTCATTACCTCGCCGGTCACCGTCTCATAGCGGCAGCCGGCAAGCAGGCGGTCTGCCTCCTCGCCCTGCTGCCTTAAAAAACTCTCTGTCACATAAGTGCGGTGAAGCCTCTCTTTCGGGAGCTCCGAGAACATCTTCTCGCCCTCTACGATAAACAGCCCGCTCTCTCTTCTGGCTTTCGCCTTTTTGGCAATCGCCGATACCTGCTTCACCTGTGAATTTGACGTGCTGGTTATCATGAGCGCACCTCCGAAGCGTGCTCCTCCCTGCTCTCAAGCGCCTCGACCTCTTCCAGCCACAGGCGGCTCACCGCATCGCTGGGCATCCTCAGATCTCCGCGTGGCGATACTGCCGCGGAGCCTACCTTAGGGCCGTCCGGCAGGCAGGAACGCTTAAACTGCTGATTGAAAAATCTCCTGTAAAATACCTTGAGCCATTTGAGAATGGTTTTTCTGTCATAGGCTCCGTCAAAAGCAAAGACGGCCAGTCGGAAAATCTTGCCGGGATGGTATCCGTATCTGAGAATGTAGTAGAGGAAGAAGTCGTGAAGCTCATAGGGCCCTACCAGATCCTCTGTCTTCTGGGCAATGGTTCCGTTGTCCTCCGGCGGAAGCAGCTCCGGACTCACCGGAGTGTCGAGAATGTCGAGAAGCACGTTTTTAAGCTCCTCCTCCCCGCAGGTGTCAGCAAAGTACCTTACCAGATGGCGCACCAGTGTCTTCGGCACGGAGGCGTTGACGCCGTACATGGACATATGATCCCCGTTGTAGGTGGCCCAGCCCAGCGCCAGCTCCGACATGTCTCCTGTGCCGATAACCATTCCTCCGGCCTGGTTTGCAATATCCATGAGAACCTGCGTCCTCTCTCTGGCCTGGGAGTTTTCATAGGTCACATCGTGGACGGAAGGATCGTGGTTGATATCCCGGAAGTGGGTATTGACTGCATCGCGGATGTCCACCTCCATCAGCGTCGCCCCCAGCTTTCTCGTCAGAAGGCAGGCATTATTGTAGGTGCGGTCTGTGGTGCCGAAGCAGGGCATGGTCACAGAGTAAATCTGGCTCCTGGGAATCCCTGCCATGTCAAAGGCCTTCACGGTCACTAACAAGGCCAGAGTGGAATCAAGCCCTCCTGATATTCCCACCACGGCATTTTGGCAGTGGGTGTGAACCAGGCGCTTTTTCAGGCCCATGGCCTGAATCATCAGAATTTCCTCGCATCTTCTTGCCCTGTCGGCCTCATTGCCCGGCACGAAGGGGGATGGATCGACAAAGCGCTCCAGGCTGTCATAGCCGGAGTTTTTCGCTTCCTGCCCATTTTCCTCCCCCCATGTTTTTTCCTCATCGAGATCCAGCTCGAACTCCACGAAGAGATAATCCTCCCTGCCCTCTGTCTGGTAGGTCGTCATCCTCCTGCGCTCGCATTCCAGCCTCTCCAGATCAATGTCCGCGTAGATGGTCTCGTTCTCAAACCGCCTGGACTCCCGCAGGATATTTCCATTTTCCGCAATAATATTCTGTCCGCCGAACACCAGATCCTGGGTGGACTCTCCTTCCCCTGCATTGGCATAGACATAGGCACACAGAAGCCTTGCAGACTGACCGGAAATCAGGCTTCTCCTGTAATCAGCCTTTCCCGTGGTCTCATCGCTGGCAGAACAGTTCACGATCACCGTGGCCCCTGCCGCCGCATGGGCAATACTCGGCGGGTTCAGAACCCAGACGTCCTCACAGATCTCAGCTCCCACTGCCAGGTTTTCCACATTTTTGCAGGAAAAAATAATCTTCGTTCCGAGGGGAATCTTCTGCCCGTCAAACTCCACTGTCACTGTGCCGAACTCCCATGGATTAAAATGGCGCCTCTCGTAGAACTCAGAGTAGTTTGGAATCCAGATTTTCGGCACAAGGCCCAGGATACAGCCGTTCTGGATGGCTGCCGCCACATTGTAGAGCTTATTGTTATACTCCCACGGAAGTCCCACAAAAACCAGCATATCGCTTCCGGCAGTAAAGGCCGCAAGAGCCTTCAGCTCCCTCTTTACAGCCGTCAGAAGAGGCTTCTGGATAAACAGATCCCCGCAGGTGTAGGCAGTCAGACAGAGCTCCGGGAATACCATGATTTTGGCCTTCTTTTCCCTTCCCTCTCCGATCAGCCGGCAGATCTCCTCCCTGTTAAACTGCACATCGGCTACCTTTACCTCAGGAGTGGCCGCAGCCACCCGTAAAAATCCATCTCTCATTGTGTAATCTCCTTGTTTACTTCTTTTCGCAGAGCTGCCGTCCGGCAGATCCGCCTGCCTCTGCGGCATCGTTTCTTCTAATGTCGTTTCTTCTAATGTCCTTTTTTCTTCCTGTCTCCTGCCTGTCCCAGCCACCGGCCCCATTTCATATAGGCCAGATCCATGAGAACCGTCGTCGCCCAGGTTATGGGATAGCACCACATGACCGCATCAAAGCTGGGAAACAGAGGGACAAACAGATTAATGTAAATCACCCGCAGCACGCACATGTTTCCCACGGAAATCAGCATGGTCTGCATGGATTTTCCCGCTCCTCTCATGGTTCCCATCAGAATCTGGTGGGCTGAAAGCAGGAGATAAAACGGAACCATAACAATCATGGTCTTAATTCCATAGGAGATAACCCCGGGCTCCGAAGAAAAGATCTCCAGAACCGAGTGGGCTTTAAAAAACAGAAGCACAGATACGCCTACCGTGTAAATGGAACAGATAGCCATTCCCTGGAACAGCCCCTTCTTTACCCGATCCATCCTCCTGGCTCCGATGTTCTGTCCTGTAAAGGTCGTGGCGGCCATACAGAAGCTCTGCATAGGCAGGACCACAAAGCCGTCCACCTTATTGTAGGCCCCGAAGCCGGCCATGGCCATGGCGCCGTACACATTTACATTGGCCTGGACAATCACATTGGAAAGGGAGATGATCGACTGCTGTATGCCGCTCGGAATTCCCATATTCAGAATGCGCTTCATCATCCGGAAATCAATCTTCAGTTTTTTAAGCTCCAGCCGGTAGATATCGTCTGAGGTCATCAGCGCCCACACCGTCAGCACGGCTGAGATAAGCTGGGAAATAATTGTAGCCCATGCCACACCGTCCACTCCCATGTGAAGCTGGCTTACAAAGAAGAGATCCAGGACAATGTTTACTACCGATGACACACACAGATAGTAGAGAGGCCTCATAGAATCTCCCACTGCCCGCAGAATTCCCGCTCCCATATTGTAGACCAGATTGAAGGTGGCCCCCAGAAAATAGATCCTGAAATACAGATTGGAGTTTGCAAGCACCTCCTCCGGTGTTTTCATCCACCGCAGGATGACCGGGGAAAACGCTACACCGATGACGGTCAGCACCACGCCTCCCACCAGGCTCAGGGCCATGGACGTGTGGACTGCCCAGCTCATCTTTTCTGCACTTTTGGCCCCGTAATACTGGGAAATAATCACTCCTGCTCCAACGGAAATTCCCATGAACATTCCGATAATCAGGTTGATCAGCGAGTTGCTGGAACCCACAGCCGCCAGGGCCTCGCTGCCGATAAACTGTCCCACCACCACAGAATCCACTGTATTGTAGAGCTGCTGGAACAGATTTCCGATCAGCAGAGGGATGGAAAAGGCAATGAGCTGCTTCCATATTACCCCCTCCGTCATCAGGACGCTGTTCTTCTTTTGTTTTTTCATTTAACCCCTCCCTCACGCTCAGTTATTTTTCATTATACACATGTTTCTGATAAAAAGGAACTGGTTGGGGAAAAGATCATCTGCCTGTACTTAATGTATTCCTGTCAGATCCCTGATTACCTGGCCGGCGATCATGATTCCGGCTGCCGGCGGGACAAAGGACACACTGCCGGGAATGGCCCGCTTTCTGGGAGCCTGCGCGTCTTCCTGGGGATGCCCTTTTTCCAGACCGTCTTTGGGAACATCTCCGGCAGGCTCCTGCTCTTCCGTCTGAGCAGAGGGGGGAACCGGCTTTAACGGCGGCTCTGTGGAATACAAAACCTTAAGCGACTCGATTCCTCTTTTTTTCAGCTCTCTCCTCATTACCCTGCACAGAGGGCACACAGAGGTTTCCGTAATATCCGCAATTTTAAACAGCTCCGGGTGCAGCTTATTGCCGGTTCCCATGGATGCGATCAGAGGAATCCCATGCTTCTTTGCAAATTCTGCCAAAGCGATCTTTGCCGCCACCGTATCGATGGCGTCCACAATATAATCCAGCTTCTCTGTCACCCCGCAGAGCAGCTCCTCGAGATTTTCCGGAAGCACGAAGGCCTCGATTGTGATAACCTCCGTATCCGGGCAGATCTCGTGGATGATATTCTCCATCACCTTTGTCTTAAATTTCCCTATGGTGCTCTGAAAGGCCACACTCTGGCGGTTTATATTGCTCCTCGAGACCACATCGCTGTCTGCCAGCACCAGCCGTCCGACGCCTCCTCTGGCCAGGGCCTCTATACAGTGGGAGCCCACTCCCCCCACGCCGAATACGGCTACCGTACTCTCCCCCAGACGGCTCAGCCCCTCTGTCCCAAGGAGCATCCCGGCCCTCTCAAATTCTTCCATTTTTTCTGTATGCATAGCTAAAACAGAGGGATGCGGCAGGCATCCCTCTTCCTCCTTGTTGTTTTATGATTGTGCAGCCCTTCCTGCAGGCTCTGGCTCTCGCAGCCTTCAGAACCTCCTGGCCGGCAGCCTGTGTGCGGAAAGCTGCCTCTTTCCGTGACTATTATTAATGCTATTGCTGTTTTCGTCAAGCCTTTTTGCCAGGATCCGCCCGGCGGAAATTATCCGGCACCTATCCCGTGAAGACCTGCTACTCCATCGGCGCCTGATAAAATTTTCCGTAAAACTGGGTGGTTTTAAACTGGTTAACGATAACGTGAGGATCCGCCTCTCTCATCAGAGCTACTATGTCAGCCGCCTCATAGGCAGACACAACGGTATGGAGGACGTACATCTTCCGCCCGCTGTAGCCGCCTACAGCCTCCACACAGGATATTCCATGACGGTACTGTCCCACATAGACCTTCATCACCTGCTCTGCCTTTTCCGTCGTGATCTGGAGCGTCACCCTCTCGTACCTGTGATGGAAGGAGGAGATGGTCTTTGTGCTGATGAACTGGAAGATGATAGAGTAACCGGCTCCCATCCATCCGAAGATCAGTCCAAAAATACAGAACAGCACCACATTTCCCACAAAAACCCAGGTCCAGATAGACTGTCCTGTCTTGTTTGACACATAGAGGGCGATAAAGTCCGTCCCCCCTGTGGAGGCATTTCCCTTAAGAGCAATCACGATGGACGTGCCCAGTAAGAAGCCGCCGAAAATAACATTGAGCATGATGTCGTCAAACATCGGGGTAAAGTGAAATATCTGAAGAAAGAGGCTGGAGCAGGCAACCTGAATCAGTGAAAATACGGTAAACCTGAGGCTGATGCTCCGGCTGCACAGCAGGGCAACCGGTATATTGAGAGCCAGCATGCCCAGCGAGGTGGAAAAGCTGTGGCCAAAGAGAGAGGTCACCATATCGATCAGGATGGCGATCCCCGTAAAGCCCCCTGACAGAAGTCCTGCCGGCCGGATAAATACCTGGATCACAAAGGACTGCAGAAGAGCAGACAGCACCACCGCTGCCAGGGTCACTGCATTCCTCACCTTCTTTTTCTTTCCCATCTCCTTTATATTTGCTGCAACCTGAAATACTCCCATTTTACTTTCCTCCGCCTGCCGGTGCGCTCCGGCTTTTTCACTATACATTACAGATATCTTTCCCAGAATTCCTGAAAACTTGCCGCAATAAAAGCACAGCTGCAGCCCGCGCCGGCTAACAGCCCCGCAAAATGAAAAAGAACCGTTTCTCCCCCTAGAAAACGGCTCTTTTGGTCACGTTCTGCAGACCGATACATTGAATAGTTTTGCTTTGTTCAATATAACATTTTAAAACAAATCTGTCAATGCATTTTCTGTCATTTTGCACAATTTTAGTAACAGTTCAGCCATGCGAAGATTAGGACAGGAAAATGCGTTGAAAGCGTGCTTTCATAAGAGTTTTCCTGTCCTAATCTTCATAGGGCGGACGCCAGACGCTTCTTGTCCGCTTCAAGCGGGCAAGAAGATATATGGCTGAACTGTTACCAATTTTATCATTTCTTAACATATAAATGTATCATTTTTTCACATTGTAAAATTTTTGTTCTGGGGCTCTCATATTTCAGTGCAAACCTGAGCATACTTTCCAACATAAAAACGCTGCGGCCCGAACGTCTGTCCCAGACTGTCGGCCATCTTTTTTCGCTGCAGCCCTATGAGAGGAGTTTTTTCATGGAAATTTCTAATAAACTGGAGGTAAATCTGCGTCATTTTCATCAGCTCCTGCGGGTAAATGAAAATTTTGATGTGGTATACCGCGTGGTTCGGGTGGGGGATCGGGACGCCTGTGTCTATTTCGTGGACGGCTTTGTGAAAGATGACACACTTTTGAGAATTCTTCAGGGCTTTTCCGCGGTCAGAGCCGATACAATGCCGAAAACAGCCCACGATTTCTCCAAACTCTATATCCCCTACTGTGAGGTGGGGCTCCTGACGGACGATGAGCAGATAGCGGTGCAGATCTTATCCGGCGTGCCCTGTCTTTTTATCGACGGCTATGACAAATGCTTTGCCATCGACTGCCGTACTTATCCGGCCAGAGGAGTGGCAGAGCCTGACAAGGACAAGGTTCTGCGCGGATCCCGGGACGGCTTTGTGGAGACGCTTGTGTTCAACACGGCCCTGATCCGGCGGCGCATCCGCGATCCACAGATGACCATTGAGATCATGCAGGCAGGCGATAAATCTCACACAGACATCGCCCTCTGCTATATGGATGGAAGGGTTGATAAAGAGCTTCTCTCCCGGATCAAAGGCAGGATTGAAAACCTGCAGGTGGACGCTCTGACTATGAACCAGGAGAGTCTTGCCGAGTGCATTTATCCCTACAAATGGTACAATCCTTTCCCAAAATTCCGTTTTTCCGAAAGGCCTGACACGGCGGCAGCCTCTATTCTGGAGGGCAGTCTTGTGATTCTGGTGGATAATTCGCCGGCTGCCATGATCCTGCCGTCCTCAATTTTCGACATTGTGGAGGAGGCGGACGATTACTATTTTCCGCCTTTTACAGGAACTTATCTGCGCCTTTCCAGACTGGTGATCTCCTTCCTCACCCTGTTTCTGACGCCTGTGTGGCTGCTGTTTATGCAGAATCCCCAGTGGATTCCCCACTGGCTGGAATTTATCCGCCTCTCTGACGAGATCCATGTGGCGCTGATTTTCCAGCTGCTGATTCTGGAATTTGCCATAGACGGACTGCGGCTGGCGGCAGTAAACACCCCCAGCATGCTGACAACTCCCCTGAGCGTGATCGCCGGAATCGTGCTGGGTGAATACTCCGTTAAATCCGGCTGGTTTAACAGTGAGACCATGCTCTACATGGCCTTTGTGACAATCGCCAACTACTCCCAGTCCAGCTATGAGCTGGGATATGCCCTCAAATTTATGCGGGTGCTTCTGCTGATTCTGACCTCTGTCTTTAACCTGTGGGGCTTCATTGCAGGAACTGTTTTCTGCCTTGCCGCCCTCATCTTTAACAGGACAATCGCAGGAAAGAGCTATATTTACCCGCTGATCCCCTTCAGCTTTTCTGAACTGAAAAAAAGAATCGTCCGGACAAGGCTGCCACACACAAGAAATTAAATTCCGTCGTTTCTTCGTTTCTTCTTTTTCACTCAAGAGCGGCCTTCAGCCGCAGCAGAGCCTCCTCATACTGGCTGGAGGGTAGGGATGCGCAGGAGAGCAGAAGCCGTTTTACTCCTGCCTCCTCCCCGCACTGCTCTCCCTGTTCCACTGTGCGGATTCCCACTCCCGACGCCTTGGCGCGCTCCCTGATCTCCCTGTGTGAAAGTTTCGTCTTAAGCTCCATCAGCACAAGAAATCCTGCCTCTCCCAGACAGGCCTTCGCCTTATCCCCGAACACTTTCTCAATTTCAGCTCCAAGGAGCTTTGCCTTCTGGCTGTACAGCCTTCTGGATTTTCTTATCTGCCCTTCCAGGTGGCCGTCCCGGATAAACTGACAGAGAGCAATCTGTTCTGCCTTTGACGCTGTCTGGTTATAAAATTTTCCTCTATTTTTATATACGTCCAGGAGTTCAGGCGCAAGCACCATAAAACTCAGACGGATGGACGGCAGAAGAAGCCTGGAAAATGTCCCCATATAGACTACCCCGCGCCCTCCCGAAAGCCCCTGAAGGGATGAGACAGGACGGCTGTAATAGCAGAACTCACTGTTATAGTCATCCTCAATGATAAGGACATCCCGCTTCCTGGCCTCCCTTATAAGTTCCATCCGCTCTCTCATCCCCATCACATCTCCCCAGCTTGTCAGCTGTGACGGCGTCAGATAATAGATGCTGCCGGGAGCAGGCATTTTCCCCTCTGCGGGCATTCCGGTGACATGAAAGCCGTGATCCTCGAAAATCGTGCGGCCCTGATGGAATCCCGGGTTATGCATGATCACCTGTCTCCTCTCCTTTACCATGGGGCAGAGGATATTCAAAAGACTCTGCACGCCTGCTCCCACCACAATCTGCTCCGGCGTACAGATCACATTTCTGTGGCGGTTCAGATAGCGGCAGAGTTCCTCCCTCAATTCAGCCTCTCCCTGAGGTTCGCCGTAGGAAAGCAGCCTTTCATCCTGCCTGAGGGCGCTCTTTACATACCGCCTCCACACCTCGAACCGGAAACTTTCCCGATCGACACGGGAAGAAGAGAAGTCAAAGGGAAGCTCTGCCTCTCTCTCCTGCTTTCGGTTCTCCCACTCCTCTTTTTGGGCCTTGGCAAATTCTGTCACATAGTAGCCGCTTTGAGGCCTTGACACAATATATCCCTCCGCAGCCAGCATCATATAGGCCGTTTCCACCGTTGTCCTTGAAAGCTCAAGCTGTACGGAACATTTCCGGATGGACGGCAGTTTCGTTCCCGGCCGCAGCATGCCTGAGCGGATCAGCTCCCTGTAGTACTCATATACCTGAAGGTACAGCAGATCCTGACCGTTCCCCCCATCTCCCAGAACCAGTCTTTTCTCCTCTCTGGCTGTCTTCCCCAGCCTTACCGTCTCTGTCAGTGGCATTTTCCGATTCAATCCATTCTCCCCATTTCCTGATTTTGCTGTTTTTGTCTGTCAATCTTTTTCATCATACCATCAATTTCTGTGAAAGTCACTTTTTCTTTCTGTTTTTTCTTTACCCCAGGCGGAGTTTTCCCTTATAATAGAGCCGTCGCTTGAAAGGCTTGCTCTCTGTCTCTTTTTCCTGTCAGAACCGGAGGCAAAAAAAAGCGGCGGGAGAAAAAACGGACAGGCCCAAAGATGTTCCCCGAGGCACATTGAAGCAGCCTGCTGTCTGCCCAGCGGCAAATATGAAACACAGAAATGGAGATATAACTATGACTCAACCAAACACGCTCCGAGGCATCCTGTCTGCCCTGGCAGGCGGCATCCTCTGGGGATTTTCAGGAACCTGCGGACAGTTCCTCTTTTCCTTTGAAGCCGTCGACCCCTCATGGCTCACCGTCACGAGAATGCTTTTCGCCGGAATCGTCCTGTTAGCTGTATCCTTTCCCGGCCACCGCACTGCCATGAAAGGAATCCTGACAGAAAAAAGCAGCCTGATCAGACTGCTTCTCTTTTCTGTCCTCGGTCTTACGACCTGCCAGCTTACCTACCTGACTGCCATCTCCTATTCAAATGCTGGTACCGCCACAGTTCTTCAGTACCTGGGGCCTGCCCTGATCATGGTCGTCTCCTGTTTTCTGGCAAGGCGGCTGCCTTCAGGGAAGGAGGTATTTGCCATTGTTCTGGCCGTCTCAGGCACCTTTCTGCTGGCAACCCACGGTAAGCCAGATTCTCTGGTCATCTCTCCAGAAGGGCTTTCCTGGGGACTTTCCTCTGCCGTTGCCCTCGTACTCTATACCATGCTTCCGGGCAGTCTCATCGCCCGCTGGGGAAGCACCGTTGTCACTGGCTATGGGATGCTCATCGGAGGGATCTTCCTCTTCTTTCTGACCGGATACTGGAATTACCGCATATCCTTTTCCCCTGCCATGGTGATGGGTGTGGCAGCTATTGTCGTTCTGGGAACAGCTCTGGCCTTTACGCTCTATCTTCAGGGGGTCAGCGATATAGGCTCCGTAAAGGCCAGCATGCTGGCCTGTATTGAACCTGTTTCCGCCACTGTGATTTCCGCGCTCTGGCTGCACACCAGCTTCACGACTGTGGACATTGCCGGGCTTGCACTGATTGTCACAGCAGTCCTCATGCTCAGCCGGAAAGGGAAGGGTACAGAATGAATCAGGGACGCTATCTCATAGGGGAAGTAAGCAAAATTACGGGTATTTCCAGGGATACCCCGCATTTTTACAGCAAGACGGGGCTTCTCGTGCCAGATTACACCGATGAGTCCAACCAGTACCGGTATTATTCCCGTTTCAATCTCTGGCAGCTGGATATTATTACCACCTGCCGGAAACTGAATATTCCTCTGAAACGGATTCGCCAGATTCTGGGCTCCCATGACAATAAGAAGGTTACAGAGCTTTTAATGGAATACAGAAGTGAGGCACTGCGGCTCAGCGATTTTTACAGACAGGTAGCGGACGACATCTCCTGGTATGAGGCTGAGAATGAAAAAATTGATGAGGCTGCCCGTTCTCTGGATCACGGCATTTCCGAAATCCGCCTCAAAACCCTTCCGGCCGAGACGGTAATTGCCGGAGTGATGAAGCGCGACGAAACCTCCTACCATGCGAATCTTCAGGAGGCTGTGAGTACCGGGCTGCAAAGGGCCGGATCTATCCGGCGCAAATACGGCTACATGATTGATCCGCAGTTTATGTGTCAGGGACAGTTTTATAAATTCCGGGAATACATCAAGCCAGACGGCGTTCCTCTCCCTCTTGAAAACCCGGACACACTCTATACAATACCGGCCGGAAAGTATGCTGTTTTTATTCTGCATATTATGGATGATCAGGCTGACTTCGGGCCATTTCTCAGATGGCTTGATGAAAATGGCTGGGAAACAGATGCCGTGTACGCTGATGAGCTGGGAATGCAGCTTTTCGATTACATAAAGGATTACTACTGCGAGGTGAAGGCTCACCTGGTAAAAAAGAACTGAAGGATCAGAATCCGTCCCCAAAAGAGTACTCCGCCGTCTGAATCTCGCCTCCGGAAATTTTCCTTCCACTAAAATTTTATCTTGACTGTGTAGTTACTCCATACTTTATGATATCCACCAAAAGAAAGGAGAATTGACTATGCAGCAGCCATCTATATGGAACCGCCTCATCAAGCTATCGCTACCTGTCATGTTTTCGCTCCTGATTCAGTCCATCTACAATATCGCTGACAGCTATTTTGTCGCCCGGTATTCTTCTGACGGACTGGCAGCCCTTTCCCTGATTTATCCGATTCAGCTCTTTATGACAGCTCTCGCCACAGGTACCGGAAGCGGACTCGGTCTTCTGGTATCTCACATGGACGGACAAAAAGCAGGGGGCTCCTCTGAAATGATCAGAGAGAAACATTCTCTGATTGCCAGCGGCCTTTTTCTCGGGATTTTCAACTATCTCATCTTTACCCTGACAGCCATGTGGGGAATCTGCGGATACTTTTCCATTTCCTCCAGTCAGCAGGCCGTCAGGGAAAGCGGACTTCAGTATGCCCATATCGTATTCCTGTTTTCCTTTGGCCTGTTTGCAGAGGCTAATGCCACCAAGCTCCTTCAGGCAAAAGGAAACACCGTTCTGCCCATGCTTGCCCAGATTGCCGGAGCCGTTTTGAATATCCTCCTGGATCCCATTCTGATCTATGGCCTCTTCGGACTTCCCGCCATGGGAATACGTGGAGCTGCTGTCGCCACCGTTCTCGGGCAGTGGCTGGCCATGTTCATCGTGATCCTCCCTGTTTTCCGGCGTTTTCCCGTGTTCAGCGGACGTGTGCTGCCTGCTGACTGCATTAGAGTTTACCGGGCAGGGCTTCCGGCTATCGCCATGCAGTCCCTCAACACTCTCTATATTGTCGGACTCAATCTGGTCCTGAAGCAGTTTTCTGAGAGCGCAGTTTTAGTTCTGGGCATCTACTACAAGCTTCAGACCTTTTTCTTCATTCCCCTCATGGGGCTTCAGCAGGTTATCCTGCCTTTAATCAGTTTTTACCACGGAGCAGAACAGCCCCAGCGGGAGCGGCAGGTGCTTGGCTGCTCCATAAAACTCTCCCTGGCTGTCATGCTCACCGCCCTGGGTGCATTTATGATCGCCCCCGAAGGCCTTCTTTCCATCTTCACAGCCGAACTGGCTGTCCTCTCCATCGGCTGCATCGGGCTTCGGATCATCTCCCTCAGTTTCCCGTTCGCCGCCCTGGGAATGATGTATACCGTATATTTTCAGAGCGCCGGGCGAGGGAGAACCAGCCTGCTGGTGACTGTGCTTCGCCAGGTCGTTCTCCTGGTCCCCCTGGCCTGGCTGTTCCACTATAAGGGGCTGACCTTTGTCTGGTTTACTTTTCCTGTCACGGAAATTTTTGTGGCAGCGGTATGTCTTATGCTGGATCGCCCGCGGCCGGCTACATGGGCCCGAAATGAATTGCCTGCGCGATAATCAAAAGCACAGCTCCCACCAGAAGCCAGATGAGAAACAGCTTCCACATAAATTTCATCCATCTGTCATATGGAATATTCGCCGCGCTGATAATGCCCATCAGAGCGGTGGAGGTGGGCAGTACATAGTTGCAGAAGCCATCCCCGAAGTTAAAGGCCAGAACCGCCGTCTGCCTGGTCACGCCCAGCAGATCGGAAAGCGGCGTCATAATCGGCATCACCGCTGCCGCCTGCCCGCTTCCCGATGTGAGAAATACATTGATAATCGTATTGGCCAAAAGCATAGCCGGAGCCTGAAGAACGGACGGGACGCTGGAAAGGCCGCCTGCCAGTGCATGAACCACTGTGTCAATAATATTCCCCGCAGTCAGAATGCTTCCGATTGCCGTTGCCATTCCGATAATAAATGCCGCGCTCAGCATTTTTTTGCAGCCGTCCAGGAAGTCCTTTGAAATTCTGGACGGGCCAAATCCGGCAATCGCACCGGCAGCGATGGCAAGCCCCAGGAACATGGCGGCTGTTTCCTCCATATCCCAGTCAAGCTTCACTCCCCCGTATACAATTGCTATGAGAGCTGCAAAGAAGGCTGCCATAATCAAAGCTTTCCGAAGGTTCATGCTTCCAAAGGATTCCAGATCTGCGCGATCCTTAAAATCACTCTGTCTGTCCAGATCGTACATGGGGCTTAATTCCGGATTTTTGTGAATCCTCATGGCATATCGGATCAGATACACATTCGTGACCACGTAGAACACGCCGAAACAGACAAACCGGTATCCAAAACCTGAGTACAGCGGCAGCTCCGCAATCTTCTGTGCCACGATGGTGGTATTGATGTTTAACGGACCTGTGGAAAATCCCACAGCTCCTCCCAGCAGAATAATGGATGCGCCTGTGATGGAATCAAGCCCCATCGCCATGGCAAGCATTACCATAATCGGCGCAAAGGCGATAAACAGGTTAACCCCCTGGGTGGTGCAGATCAGACCGAATACCAGTGTCAGAAGGGGGATAAAAATATAGAGCCTGCCGGAAAAGGTTTTAGCCAGCTTTGCCACAACCGCGTGAAGCGCCCCGGTCTGTGTCACCATATGGAAGGCTCCTCCCGCAAACAGAATCACCAGCATCAGGTCGATCTGCTTGATGAATGCCTTGACAATATACAGCGGTATCAGAAGCGGATTTACAGGTGTCCTGGCAATATAGGAAAACTGGCTCGGATCAATGACCTTAATCCCCTCTGCATTCTCAAATCTTGCATACTCCCCGGCCGGAATGATCCAGGTCAGAGCAACTGCCGCCAGAATAATGGTGAAAATGATCACAAATGTATGGGGCATCTTAAATGGTTTCTTCGTTTTTTCGCTCATATGTGTTGTCCTCTCTTTTGCAGCTCTATGAAAAAAGGGCTGTACATTCAATCATTTAAACTGCGCATTCTCTGCTCCTGTATTTCCTTCTGCAGGACGGAGACCTCCCTCTCCTGCCGGAGCTTCTCCCTGAATTCCTCCTTTATCTTTTTCAGATAATCAGGATTTTCAATTAAATCAGCAGCAGTTCCCGCCAGAATCCTGGCTCCGTAAACGACAGCGCTGTGGGCCTCCTCTGTCTTTCCAGCCTTTAAAAACTGTTCCGAGTGTGAAGCTGTGCCTTCCTCCACAAATGCAACGCGAATGCAGGAGCCTGGTATTCTGTGCATGATGTTTCCGAAATCCGTGGAACCTGTCTTTTCCCTGGGTGCCCGGATTCTGGGTGCTCCCGCCTCCTCGGCATTCTTCATCAGCAGATCATTAAGGCCGATGCAGGGAATTTTACTGTCGATGGCTTTTTCCTCTATAATCTCAACCTCGGTCTCTGTCATCATGGCCGCCCCTTTCAGCACCTTCTTAAACCGTTCTGCCACTGTATCCAGACAGGCTCTGCTGTATGAGCGGATGTAGAAACTGCCCTCTGCCTGTGCAGGGACAATGTTAGCCGGAGTACCGCCGCAGCTCACCACGGTATAATGGATCTTCACGTCCTCCGCCACATGCTCTCGCAGAAATTCCGTCCCCTGAAACGCCAGAAGCAGTCCATCCAGAGCACTCCGCCCATTCTCCGGCTTTACAGCTGCATGTGCGCTGACCCCGTGATAAATCACCTTATATCTGGAGAGCGCAAGGGACTTCACATCAACCTGGGTACATCCGTTTCCATGCATCATCAGAGCCACATCCAGCTCCTCAAACGATACGCCGTTTTTGAGCATCAGAATTTTCCCGCTCACACTTTCCTCTGCCGGGGTTCCATAAATGGTAACGCTATAGTTTTCTGCAAATTCTGCCCGCTTGAGTGCTGCTGCCGCAGCCAGAACTGACGGCCCCTGCAGATGATGGGCACAGGCATGTCCGATCCCTTCCAGGGCATCATACTCACAGAGAAGACCGATATTCGGTCCCCCCTCCCCGTGGTTCCATACTGCCCGAAAGGCTGTCTTAAGGCCTCCCACTCCCCTCTCCACCTGAAAGCCCTCCCGCTCAAGCCAACCTGTCAGGAGATCCAGAGCATGAAACTCCTCCATCCCCAGCTCCGGGTGATCAAAAATGTCGTCAGCCATAGCTGCCATCTCAGCAGCCATGCCGTCGATACAGGCATACAACTGTTTCTTGTCCATAGATAAAAAAATACCTCCTCTGTCCAAATGCTTTCCGTTCTGCCGCTGCGGCTTTGGGCCGCCTGCCGCTGTCTGATGAAAGTATATCCGACAGAGAAGGTTTCTGTATAATTCAAAAATCTTACTGTTAGTATTTGCTTTTTTTATGGATCGCTGTTATATCCTTTTCCAGCCTGCCTGGGGACTTCTCCTCTTTTCCTCTCCTGTTTTATCTTTCGTATTACCTGCCTCCGTTTTCCCATTCCGTAAAGGCCTGTTCCCGGCACAGGGCGATAAACCTCTGCATAGGCTCCGGCACATGAAGATCCCGCCTGTATCCGGCCACAAATGCTGACTTTGATGCCGCGTCCCCGACTGTATAATAATTGACACGTTTTCTGTATTTCATATTCATGGCGTAGTATTCTCTGTTAAATCCCACCCCCAGCCCCTCGGCAACCATCTGCATTGCCATCTCAATATTGCGGATGTTCTCAATTCTGCCGGGCGTCACACCTGCCCTCCTGAAGGCCGCTTCCGCCTCCGCCCGAAGGCTCTGCCCCGGATAGGGGAGAATGATGTCCTGCCCGTTCAGCCACTTCAGCTCCAGGCGTCTGTAGCGGGAGCCCTCCACCCACACTGCTTTTTCGTTGAGCGGACTCAGGGGAGGAACTGCCACCAGAAGCTCCTCACTGAACAGTTCCTGGGACTGCATGCCGCTTTTAATGTCCGCTCCGTTCATCAGCACCAGATCCAGCTCATAGGCCTCAAACATCTGCATCAGCTCTCCATGGTTCCCTTCCCGTATCATCACTTCGATATCGGGATATTCCCGTTTAAACCTTGCGAGCACCGGAGGAATCAGCCAGGTTTCCCTGCGAAGCTGAACGCCGATCCGCAGTCTCCCTCTCTTTCCCCCTGCAATCTCAGAAAGCGCCTCGTCAAACTCTGCCTTCAGGGCCAGCATTTTTCTCGCCTTTTCCACATACAGTTCTCCCGCACAGGTCAGGACAAACTTTTTCCCAACACGCTCGAACAGGCGGATTCCCAGACTTTTTTCCAGGCTGCTGATGTAGATACTCAGAGCCGGCTGTGAAATAAAAAGCCTCTCTGCTGCTCTTGTAATATTTCCGCATTCCGCCAGCACACAGACATAGGTCTGTTCCTTCAGATTCATTCTCTCATTCCCCACCTTCCATTTTCATCGGTCTGTCATATCCTCCCGATATGCCGCCTCTCCGTGGGGAGGCACACTCTCCGCATAGGTGTTTTGGCTCCCTTCGGGCGCCAGCGGCTCGGCGCAGGTATAATTATTTAACAATTTTATCTTTTTTTATTTAAGCATAAGTTTTTTTAATGATTCTAATCCTGACTCTGCCCAGCCGCCGAACACGGCTTCGGAGCAGCAGTTCCCATATGAGAGGTGCGCAACCACAGCGGAACATTTTTTTGCCCTACAGGGCCGACTTTTATATCCTTTAACGCAACAGGTCTTCCCCACAGCGCAAAAAAGCAGACATTCCTCCGCCTCATTCACTGATAATGAAACGTCAGAACTGCCTGCCTCCGCCTGTCTGTTATTCTACAGTTATGCCCGGTGCCATTCACAATCCTCACAGCAGACGTCTCTCAGAATGCCGGCACTGCAGGAACTCTGCGTTCTTACTCTGTAAAGTCCTTGAATCCAAGGCCAAATACCTCAGATGTGTCTGTCACCATAACAAACGCATTAGGATCTGCATCGTAGACGATCTTCTTCAGACGGCTAAACTGTGATTTTCTGACTGTGCAGAGAAGCACATTGGTATCCTTTCTGCTGTATGCCCCCTTGGCGGGCAGAAGGGTTGCCGTCCTGTCCAGCTCGGAGATAACCTTTTCTGTGATTTCATCAGGATTAGAAGTGACAATGGTAGCCATGCTGCCCACTTCCCCGCCATAGATAATCGCGTCAATTACCTTTGTCTGTACATAAAGGGAAATGAGACCGAACAAAGCGGCCTCAATATTTCCAAACACAAAGATGGAGGCGGCCAGAATAATCCCGTCAACAATCATCAGGGCGCGGCCAATGGACATATGAGGCCTCTTTTTCTGAAGTATATATCCCAGAATATCCGTTCCTCCTGTAGTGCTCCCCGCTATGAAAATAAGAGCCATTCCGGCACCCACCAGTACGCCTCCGTAAAGGCTGCACAAAAGCCTATCTCCGGCGTAGACCGGTATAAAAAGCGGAACTACAAAATCCAGCACGAAGGAACAGACAGCTGTGGTGATTGCCGTAGACACTGCAAATTTTTTGCTCAGATAAAACCATGCCAAAATTAACAGCGGCACATTCAGTACAAGCGTCAGTGTTCCTACCGGAAGCCCTGTCACAAAATTGACCATAAGTGCGATGCCGGAGGCTCCGCCCGGCGCAATATTCGCCGGCACAACAAACATATAGATTCCGATACCGTAAATGAGAGAGCCAATCAGCAGAAGACTGACATCCCTCAGCATCCCCCTTACACTGTTTTTCTCCATCATTTTCTCTCTCCTTCCAAACTCATACAGCTATTCTTATCCTTCCCCTTTTACCCTCTAAAAAACAGGTGATACCAAAAAAGGTACCACCTGTTTTCATCTCCTCTATGCAGCTGCATGTCAT
Source organism: Clostridium sp. M62/1 (assembly GCF_020736365.1). Classification (NCBI taxonomy): domain Bacteria; kingdom Bacillati; phylum Bacillota; class Clostridia; order Eubacteriales; family Clostridiaceae; genus Clostridium; species Clostridium sp. M62/1. The sequence goes on from NZ_CP085988.1 coordinate 2,969,029, forward strand.
GTCTCCACGCGCTGCCGTATTCTGTTTTCCTACAGTCTGATCACTACTCAATGCTGTAGTTCGGGGCCTCTTTTGTAATATGAATGTCGTGGGGATGGCTCTCTTTCAGAGATGCAGCCGAAATCTTCACAAACTTTCCTGTCTCCTGGAGAGTTGGAATATCTGCAGCGCCGCAGTATCCCATACCGGCACGCAGTCCTCCGAGAAGCTGGAATACCGTATCCTCAACCAGACCCTTGTAAGCAACCCGGCCCTCAACGCCTTCCGGAACCAGCTTCTTCGCGTCTGTCTGGAAATAGCGATCCTTGCTTCCGTTTTCCATGGCAGCGATGGATCCCATACCGCGGTAAACCTTATATTTTCTTCCCTGGTATAATTCAAAAGTTCCCGGGCTCTCATCACAGCCTGCAAACAGGGAACCCATCATGCACACGCTTCCGCCGGCCGCGATTGCCTTTGTAATATCTCCAGAATACTTGATACCGCCGTCTGCGATAATCGGAATACCGTACTCCTTGGCCACTGCATAGCAGTCCATAATCGCGGAAATCTGCGGAACGCCGATTCCTGCAACCACACGGGTAGTACAGATGGAACCCGGTCCGATTCCAACCTTGACAGCGTCAACGCCTGCTTCGATTAAAGCTCTTGTAGCCTCTCCCGTCGCTACGTTTCCGGCGACTACCTGAACTTCAGGATATGCCTCCTTAATCATTTTCACACAGCGGATTACGTTTGCAGAGTGTCCGTGAGCGGAATCCAGCACAATCACGTCAACCTTTGCATTGACCAGAGCTTCCACACGCTCCAGCACGTTGGCCGTAATTCCCACAGCGGCTCCGCATAAGAGTCTTCCCTGTTCATCCTTTGCGGAAAGCGGATATTTAATCTGCTTTTCAATGTCCTTGATTGTGATAAGTCCCTTCAGGTTGAAATCGTCGTCCACGATAGGAAGCTTTTCAACTCTGGCCTTGGCAAGGATTTTCTTCGCCTCCAGCATGGTAATGCCTTCCTTGGCTGTCACAAGATTCTCGGATGTCATGCATTCCTTAATCTTCTTGGAATAGTCCTCCTCAAACTTCAGGTCGCGGTTTGTGATAATTCCCACTAATTTCCTGCCTTCTGTGATCGGGACACCGGAAATGCGGAACTTGCCCATCAGCTCATCCGCATCCTTTAATGTATGCTCTGGGGATAAATAGAATGGATCTGTGATGACGCCATTTTCCGAGCGTTTTACCTTGTCTACCTCTTCTGCCTGCTCCTTAATGGACATGTTTTTGTGAATGATGCCGATACCGCCCTGTCTGGCCATGGCAATCGCCATCCTGTGCTCTGTAACAGTATCCATTCCGGCACTCATCAGCGGAATATTGAGCTTAATCTTTTTGGTCAGGTAAGTGCTTAAATCAACCTGGTTCGGAATCACTTCCGAATAGGCCGGCACCAGAAGGACATCGTCAAATGTAATGCCGTCGCCAATAATTGTACCCATTAATTTTTCCTCACTTTCGTATTCGTTTTATTAATAAGTTTAATTAATAACGTGATTATGTTAGTAATTTAGTATATCAATTTTAAAATGACATGTCAACTGGCGAAGAAAAAATTTTGACGTCCTGAATTCTGCATAAAAAACTCTCTGCAAAAATTTTCCTTCTGTATCAGCTTTCCTGCGCTGCCTTCATATAGCTCTCCACCCTGGTCTTTACGTTCTCCTGCAGGTTCCGGTAAAAGAACTGATAGTCATACAGATGATAAATTCCGTCCTCAAATATATATAAGGACGCCGGGTACTCCTCCGGGGTCACATCCGTTACCTTCAGCGCGCCCCGGGTACTGTCTATGTAGGCTCCTGTCAGTTCCGGTATCTCGTTGACAATGTTTCCGTCATAATCTGTAAAGCAGGCTCCCAGATTCTGGTTCTTATCTGCCTTTGTTCCATCTGTTTTCCAGTTAAGGGGATTGATGGATACAGCCTTTGTCCCTGAAGGAATCATCAGAGAATCTGTGATGCTCTCCGCCTCACTGTTGAAAGAGATGATCACTCCTGTGTCCGCCTCTCCCTGCGCTGCTTTCATATGAGGATTTTCCTCCAGCTCCTCCTCCGTAATACTCCAGCCTATGGCATAGCAGGCTACCAGCTGATCCTGAAGCGCTTCGTCGTCAAAGCAGTCTTTCATCAGTCTCAGGCACATGTCTGCTCCCTGGGAGAAACCGGCCAGCACAATCGGTCTTCCATCGTTCCATTCCTCACAGTAATACTCAAACGCGTCCTGTACATCCTCATAGGCCAGTTCCAGGTATTCCTCCCTGTCTGCTGCCGGCAGCTCATAGACATTCAGGCCGATCTGGCGGTAATAGGGGGCAAAAAAGCGGCATTCTCCGTCATATATTCCCTTTTCCATATTGGTGGCCCCGAGAAAATTTGCTTTTGTCTCCTCATCGTCCATGGCCATGTTTTTCTCTTCATCTGTTCCTCCGAACACGGTGGGACAGATAAAAAAGACGTCAGCTTCCCTCTCATCTTCTCCATTCTCACAGTATGCCCAGTTTTCTTCAAGGGAGTAGTCGACTCCTGCCTTTTCTCCTGTCTTCTCTGGTGCACATCCTGTAAGAAGAACGGCTGCCAGACAGATTCCCAGAAAAAAGGTCTTCATATACTGCTTCATCTCTTTTCCTCCTTCCAAATACATCCCGACTTTTTTGATGCGTTTCATCAGACATCGTCAGGGTTTTTTCATTATACCCTATCCTTCGGATACGGCAGCCTCCGGCGGAACTTAGCGCCCGGCTTTCAGCAGTGAATGCTGAAACCGGTATGCGCAGGTATAATGACTGCTTTGCAGTCATTATACCATAAATCCCCCTCTTTCACAGCATGGATTCCGTCTTTTTCCGTATAGCAGGGGAGGGAGCACTTCAGTCAGCTCTGCCTGCAGGATCAATTTCTGGTTTTTTCCATGACAGGTGGAGAGTGTCAGTATATGGGAATGTACCGGAAAAACAGTGCCGTTCTCCCCACGAGTCTCCCCGGCTCCGATGTCTGGCTGATAGGGGGACATATCGGAATTTTTTGTCAGGAAGACCTCCCTGATTCTGTATTCTCTCCAGATACTGCTGCGGCAGATATAGATCTTTCTGTGCTGTTCCAGATATTCGTCATTGAGGTACTCCTTCAGTTTTCCAAACATCTCCCCGGACCTCATATTGTGGCCGTAAATCACCGTATTGGGTTGGGAAAACGGGAGAAATGAAGATTCAAAAAACAGACATCCACAGGAATGGCTTTCTTTTTTAAAGGTCTTTCCCAGGTAATCGCTGTTCGATTTCGGATATACAACCGGATAATTAACTGCCGTATCCGGAATGTACAGCCATGCAGCATAGTCCCGGTTCAGTGCGCGAAGGGACGGTTCGTCGATTCTCGGAAGAAACAGAAGTTTTCTGCTTTCCGGACAGGTAAAAGCCGAAACCGGAAGATTGGAAGTCTCTGGCAGAAAGCAGAGGCGGGAGAAATCCCCCGCCGTCTGTGTCTCTGCTATTTTGCAGATAAGCTGATATTCTTTTTTTCCTGCACAGTCATCATGGTATTTATACCAGAGCAGGGAACCGCTGAGCAGCAGACTCAAAAACAGGATAATTGCCGCAGCCCCCATTCCCCAGCGAATAACTGTGCCCATGGTCCTTCCGGTAGATTTTTTAATTAATGTAAATTTCACACGCTTTATGATTCCTCCTTTTTCTCTTTTTTCGGCATCCCGGAAAGCAGGGGTATGCAGGCTTTAAATACATTCATTTCCGCCTGAAGCATTTTCTGACCAGAATCAGCATGACCGGCATAATTATCATTCCTGCCCCGGCAGATATGAGCACAGCTTCTCTCCTTTTCAGCCATTCCCACACTCTTGCCCCTGCAGATTTCCTCTTCAGCGGTTCTGTATTTGAAATATATCTGGCTGCAGCCTTGATTGTATATGTACTATCCCCCTGTCCTTCACTGTCAGAACTGAATGGTTCCCCCTTTAATCTCCCCTGTTTTTCTTTCTCCCCAGGGGGACGGTCTGAATAGATCGCCTGAACTGATTTTTCCCCCGGTTCAGATTCTTCACCATATCTTTTCTCTGCAGCGCCTTCTGCTGTCACTGTTTTCCAGGACTTCAGATAATACGTTTTTCCGTTTTCCGTAATCTCCCGTTCCGGGATATGGTTTTCTCCTGTATCTTCGAAGCAATCTGACATCACAATTCTCAGGTTCTCAGACTGCCTGGGATTTTTCTTCACGGAAATCGTTTCGTAATGAACAGCGTCAAGAAAGTATACCGATCCATCCTCCTCAATCGTTTCCGGAAAAGGAAACTCTTTTTGGCTGTCCTCTGCCGTATAAATAACTTCTCTGGAGAGATATTCAGAAAAACCTTCCTGACTGGTCTGCCGCTCCCTGGCAAATGGCAGACCGGCCTGCAGGCTGCCGGAATCTCTTCCGGCAGCATCTCCGGTGACGGCAGACACTGAAACTGCAAGAAGGAGCACTATCCCGGCATACATGAACCTTTTGACTTTTTTCCCTCCTTCCCTCACAGACTTCAGACAGCCATTCTTTGTACGGATTCTCTCTTCTTCGAAACTGAATTTTTCTCCTTCAGCCTCTGTGCCAGGGTTTTGCCTGCCATGTTTTTCTCTACCTTTTATTTCTTACCGCCTCCTTTTTTCTTCTTTCTGCGTCCGGCCATCCACAGTCCCAGAAGCCCTGCTGCAGAGACAACAAATATCCCTGCTGCCAGCTCTACCGGAAATGTGTCCCCCGTCTTGGTGAATGGGATTTCCAGCCTGTCTTTTTGTTTCTTTATGCTTCCTTCTCCATACAGAGACTCATCATATTCTGCTGTTATTTTTCCTTTCAGTTCCGGCTGTTTCGTGGTTTCCGGCACCTCTGGAGCCTTCTTGTTCACCACAAAGAATACATAGCTGTTTTCAGTATCCTGGTAAAAAGCCAAATCTCCGTTTAAGATCTCTGCATCCCCGGATCTGGGAATCCGTATCTGATAGCTTCCGTCCAGTTTTTCATATCCGTCCGGCGCATGGGCTTCCTCCACGGTAATGGTCTGAGGCGTCTTTAAAGTTAACTTAAATACCGTTCCTCCCTGTTCCTCTTCTAAGGTCAGCAGGCGGCCATTCTGATCCTTCACGGTAAATCCTGCTCCAGGCAGGGGCTTCCCGTCCTCGTCCACTTTTTTCAGACGGACCGTATAGTCTGTTTCCCCTCCTCCGCCTTTTTTCATATTCTCCACCACGATGGTGAGAACATCTGCATAGTCGTTGACCGTAAACTCTGTATCCTCCATTGACCGGTAACCGGCCGGAGCTGATATCTCACGAAGGATATAGTGTTCCCCTGCTGTCAGTTTTCCATAAATCCGATGGGGTTCCCCGGTGGAAGTCCACGCTTCCCGGACCTTCCCGTTCTGGTCAAGGATCTCAAATCTGGCTCCTGCAAGGGGCTTTCCGGTTCCGGCATCCAGTTTCAGAATCTCCACCTTTGTCACATCGTCGCGCATTTCCACCTGGTTGACTGTTCCGTCGCGGTTGACGGTAAAGACAGCTTCCTCTGCGTAGGCATAACCGGGGGCAGGCTTTATCTCGATAAGGCGGTAGGTATGACCCGCCTCCAGGATTCCCGTGATCTCATGGGATGTTTCCCGGGAGATCCACTGGTCAATAATAATTCCTTTTTCATCCACCAGCTGCATCTTACAGCCGGAAAGCTCCTCCTCTCCGGTGATCGCCTTTTTAGACAGAACAGCCTTTGTCTGTCGATCTTCCATCACCACCACATCAGTCCGGCCGTCAGTGCTGACAGTGAATTTCACATCCTCGGAAAATCCGTATCCGGGAGCCGGTTTTATTTCATGAAGCCAGTAGGTATTTCCTGCTGTCAGCTGCTTTTCAAGCAGGGTAAAGGTTTCTCCGGTGGTAAAAATCATCTCCTTTCCCTGGTACAGGGCAGGTGTTTTATCCTCATTTAAAATCTGAAGAACAGCTCCTTTCACGGCAACTGCCCCAGCTTCCTCTGCATGTACCGTATCAGATGGGGTTTCCATGAAAGCATTGGATGGGGTTCCTGGCCTTTTGTCCTCTTCTGTCTCCACATACCTGTTTTTATAGATTCTTACCTTTGTCGTATCATCCTTCATTTCCACATAATTGATGCTGCCGTCATGGTTTACGGTAAAAGCAATATCATCGGCAATGACAAAGCCGTCTGCAGGGATAGTCTCCCGCAGAGTATAAGTTTCGTCTGCCCGGAGCTTTCCTCTGATCTCATGGGGCGTTTCCCCGGAAACCCATTCATCCGTCACCTTTCCCTCCGAATCCAGGAGCTGCAGATGCGCTCCCGGCAGTTCCTCTCCGTTTGTGATGTCCTGTTTGGAGACAATCAGGTGAGTGGGCCGATCCTCCATTCTGATCTCTTCGGCCGCCCCGTCTTCATTGACTGTAAAAGTTATGTCGGAGGCATAGCCGTAGCCGTCCGGCGCTGCAGCCTCTTTAAGGCGGTAGCTTCTTCCCGGCTTCAGTCCGCTCACTGAAAATGTTTCCTCCCCGGTTGTCCATTCCGCAGTCAGTGTCTCCTCCCCGTCTGGAAGCTCCGGCAGCTCGTAAAGCTGCAGCCTGGCTCCCACTACCGGCTCTCCTGTCAGCAGATCTGCCTTTTCTACGATAGTTTTCGTTTCTTTATCGTAGCCTCCAATAATGGAAATCCCGGCGTGAGCATCAATGGTAAAGGACAGGCGGCCGCTTATTTCTTCTGTATTATCGGAAAAGAATGTGGTTTCTGTGAGATAATAGGTATTTCCCCTGACAAAAACTGCCCTCTCTGTGGGATCTTCCACCTCCCTGGTAAACCAGGCGGCCGCTCCCTCCTCTGAAATCCGGCCTTTGAGCTGGTGAGCTTCTGACTCCATCCCGTTTTCCTCCCTGCTTACCTCATAGGTGCAGCCGGTGAGCACTGGATCGATGGTGATAAATTCATTTTCCGAAAGCTCTATGGTATCGCCGCTTCTCATGGTTCCGTCACAGCTTCCGGTGTAGGCATAAGTTCCGGCCAGTTCATCCCCGTTTCGATTCCAGAGTCTGATAGTAAAACGGGAAGTTTCTCCCTTATGCTGCTCCTTTCCGGAGCCAGTCAGTTCACTGTAGACAGTCAGACGGTTTTCCTGTCTGACGGGAACTCTCTTTTCTGAGGAGAAGCTTTCTTTATTTGAGTTTTCAACGGTGACAGACAGGGCGGCCGCCTCCGCCTCCTTTGTCAGCTCCGAGGCGAAGGAGACACTTCCCTGGCTGAGAGGCGCTGCCTGTGAAACCGTCCACACAACAGTCTCCTCTTTTTCTGCTTCCCGATCCCTTTCCAGGGTTCCGTCGAAGGGATCGATCACCTCCATCCCCTCCTTCACCGTCACCCGGATCGTAAGATCCTGCGGTGTATGTTTCGGGTTATACCAGTGAATAGTGCTGATGACTGCCTGTCCTCTCTCAAGAGGTTCTCCTTCCTGACCTGTCCGGCTTCTGATGACTGCCTTCGGATTTTCCGGATTCACTCTATTTGTCACCGTAGTTTCCAGGGCTCCTTCCTCTGGTTGGAACTCCGTGATGGCCGCTCCCTCATTGTCTGTCAGCAAAAGCGCAAGTCCGGCGGCAGCCCGCCCGGCATACCTGAACACGCCGTCCTTATCAAAATGAACACGCCGGGTGCTTCTCTTCGTGATCACATCGCTTCCATCAGAGTAAATCGTGTGCTCCTCGAAGGTGTACAGGCCATTTTCCCGAAGGCCGTCCTCCCTGTGAAAGACATGTTCCTCCCCGGTTTCCACAAAGCGCAGAAGCTCCTCCCCCTTCTCATTCAGAATCGCCGTTTCTGCTTTTACAATGGTTCTTCCCTTAAAAGTAATGCTGTCAATGGAATTGCTGTCTGCACAGGAGGGATCCCCGTTTTCTTCTCTGTAGTGTACAGAAATGGCAGAAAGGTTATTGGAGATGGAGTCAATGCCCCGGCCGTCCCTTTTCACCGTAAAGAATACCGGTCTCATCAGGGTATAGCCCTCCGGCGCCTCCCGCTCCACCAGCACATATGCCCGTCCCGCCGTCAGGCCTTCCAGCAGATGCCGTCCCTCCGTTTTAGCAGTCGTCCACTCTTCGGCCAAATCTTCCTCCGCCCAGGTATAGCCGCCTTCTTCATCCAGCTCTGATACCCGGTAGACGGCCATCCTGGCCCCTTCCACAAAGGCCCCGTCAGTCCCTGCATCCCCAAGGTCAGAAAGCTCCTTTTTCTCCAGATAGATCCTGGTAGCCTCATTCTCCACCTCCATCTCATGAATGATCGTTTCCGCAGGTTCGCCTTCTGTTTCGTCAAACTGGAAGGAGTGAATCTGCGGGTTTACAGCAAAGCCTTCTGGAGGAACCAGCTCCTTCAGCCGATAGGTGTATGGCTCCACGCTTCCGTCCTCAGGGTTTATCCTGCCTGTCGGCAGTCCTTCCACATGGACGGTTCCGTTGATATCGGAAATTTTCTTCGGAAATCCTGCAACCAAAGTTCCGTTTTTCTCACAGGCGGAAAGTTCAAACACCACTCCGGACAGGGAGCCTCCCTTTTCATCTGTCTTATGGATAAGCAGTTCGCCGGTAAAGGGCTCATCGATCATCCGCTCAATCTGCACGGCTTCGTTCTGTGTCCCTGTATACTCAAATTTCAGCGGCTCTGCCGTCCGGTAATAATCCGGCGCTTTTATTTCTGAAAGATAATAGGTTCCATCCGGCAGGTCATAGAGGAAATGAGGCTTTAAATCTCCCTCCTCAAAACCCTCCAAAATCCGTCCGTTAATTCTGTCCGTTTCTGTGTATACGCCGTCGGTTCCAGTGATCCAGGAGGCCACCAGGTATTCCTCTGTCTGGCTTAATTCTCCTGCTTCGTCGGCCCGGTAGAGGGCAAGCTCTGCTCCCGGCAGTTCCTTTCCGGTGGCGGAGGAAGCTTTTGAGAGAGCCAAAGCCTTTCTCTCATTTAAGATCTCATGAAGCTGCAGTTCCTTTTCTTCCCCCACCGTAACCAGGAGGGGATCCATAGCTGCAAAGCCCTCCGGAGCCTTCGTTTCCACCAGTACATAGGCGGCACCCGCCGGAAGATAATCTATCCGGCGGCTTCCGTCCCCTGTCAGCCAGGCATTCGTATAGCTGTTTATCTGAGGAAGCTGATGATAGTCAAACTTGTAAGAATACTCAAAACCGCTTCCGTTGTACCGGACATCAGCCAGCACAGTTTTTCCGGTTTCCTGAACCGTCAGCGTCACCTTCGCCACATCCGGATATTCTGCGGATGCCCCTCCTGCTAAGGACGCATCCCAGACGGCTGCATCCGTTACCGCTGCGGTGCGGGGAACAGCCCACTTTAAAGTTCGCTTCTTCCCCAGCATGGCGGCATAAGCGGCCTTAAAGCCCTCCCGGTCCTCCTTTTTCATCTGCGGCGGGAAGGTGACAGTCTCCTCTCCCGTCTCCCCGTCAGTTCCAATCAGCACGCGGCTCCCATCCTGAAGCCTCCACACCTTTGAATCCCGGGAATCCCGCACAGCCGTCCGCTCTGCATACCAGGTAAAGCCCGTACCGTGAATACCGTATTCCTCGTACATCGCTTCAAAGTCCAGGGTGAATCCGGTTTTCCCCTTCATATCACCCAGATTCGGGTAATTTCTCAAATCAATGCTTTCCGTATAGTCGGCGGCATCGTCAGAAATCCAGGACTCCACCGGGCGTTCCTCTTTGTACCGGGGAAGTCCGTTTTCATCATATATGACCTGTCCCTCTTCATCTGTTTTTGCCTCATACAAAGTAAACTCTGCACCTGGAAGGATTGGTTTTTCCCCCTCCTGCTTCGTATACTTTCTGAAAGCCACCTTTGTGTGGTCGTTGTACAGCCGGAAGTTCTGAATTTCCCCGGTGCTGTCCACCTGGATATTCATGGGAGCTGCCTTTAAAAAACCTGGCGGAGCAGTCAGCTCCTCCAAAATATACCAGCCGGCAGGAAGACCCTCCACGTAAAACGGTGTTTCTTCAGTTGTCCAGGCCATCTCCTGATACTCCTCTGCTCCGGCCCGGCTGTTTGTTGTTTCCAGACGGTAGGGGGTGTCGGAGGTTTTCTCCAGCCGGTAGCCCTCAGGGGATGCCGGATCAGCCACATATCTGGCCGGATAGAGGGCAATCCCTGCGCCGGGGAGCTGGCGGTTGGTATAGTTGGCAGCCGTCTCTCTTCCGCTCTCCACACCGTCTATCTTTTCAAAGTATCCTTTCGTCGTGTCATCATACACCTGAATGTTTTTCATCCTGGCATCTTCCTCCACAGTAACCCCCTGGGGGAAGGATTTCGTATAGCCCTCCCCCTCCGGAGCAGAAATCTCCTCTAAAATATAGGTTCCTGCCGGCAGACGCTTAATTACATCTGCCTGCCCGGCCAGTTCCTCTGTGGAAAATGGATCGTTCGGCGTTTTGTCAGAGGTAAGCCAGGTGTTCTCCAGAATATAGTTCTCGCCGCGCCTATGATACAGGCGATCCTGTGTCTGATGCTCTTTCCCGGCATCCCCATCGTACAAAACCTCATGATCATCCAGCGCGTAGGCCCCGTCGTTGTACTCCTCCAGGTTATCAGAGTTTTTATATCTGACAAAATCCCCGTTCCGATCATACAGCTCACTCCCCTTATCGTAGGTTTCATTGCTTCTCTGATAGTACAGCACCAGACCATGCTCATCGTAGACAGGACTCATATAATTTAAAAAAGTACCGTTATTAATGTCTGCCAGGACCTCCTGATTCATGTTCTGGCCGAATTGATTTTGTCTGACGGTCTCTTCTCTGTGGCTCTCCTCCCCTTTCTCTGACTGCCAGGTTCCGCTGATATATCCGGACTCCTGGTGGGAATAAGACGGCTTTTCTGAATCGGAAAGTTTCTGATCCGTCTGATTGTTAGGCTCCAGCACTTCCTCCTCCCCATAGCCGTCCTGGTTTTCCCCGACAGTGGCAATCCGTGAGGTGGCAATTTTATCTCTGGCTGTCACGGCTCCGTCTGCATCCCTGGCTGTCTCCACCGGCCATACCAGCACACGGTCTGCCACATGCACTCCCTCATCGCTGAATTTGGGCTCCAGCACATAGGCCATCCCTGTGTAGGGATCTACCCTTGCATCACGGTTTCCGTCCCGATCCAGGTGGTACACTGCAGTTCCCTCTCCCATCTTCCATTCACGGTTGGCGGTCACAAATTGAAGGGACGCGAAATCTCCCTTCAGGATCTTGCTGACGGTATCATAGGAGAGCTTCGTCAGATCTCCTCCCACAAGCTCCAGATAAGGCTGTCCGCCTTTAAAGGCATAGAGGGAAAGCTCATTATTCGCTTTTCCCTGGCTTGTCTGGTCTGCCTGGAGCTGAGATACGGATACTTTCTGATGGTTTTTATCCCATCCATACAGCACCCTCCTTCCATGGAGCTGCTCTGTCCAGGTTAAGGACAGGCCGTCTAGAGGGTAGTACAGAATCTCTGTATCCGGCCGCTCCACGGTCCCTTCCTTCCAGACATAGCCTTTTTCCGCAACAGGGTTTCCCTCTTCATCGAGCCCCGTAACATAGTCGGTCAGAATCGGTTCTCCGTTCTCATCTTCCTCCCTTACAAGTTCCGTCTTTTCTCCGGCAAAGCCCTGCTTAACCGTCATGTTTATTACGCTGTTTGACAGATTCCGCTCAACGGAAAGTCCCTCAAAAGCCAGATCCTCACTGTCTCCGGAAGGAATCAGTTCTATGGCATCAAATAAGGTCAGCCTTGCCCCGGCCACATAGGGGTTTTCATCGTCATCTGTTTCGCGTCTTTTCGTCACATAGCCATAGCCTGCGAAATGGCTGCCGTCGTAGACAATCTCCACCTGCTCGCCGGCTTCCCTGAGGGCTGCCAGGCGTTCCAGGGTCCCCTTGGGATAGGCATAGCCCAAATATATTCCATTGTCATCATAGGCGTATTGGAGCGCCGGGTTTCCTCCTATTTCTGTCAGGCCTCCCTCGATCCGCTCCCCAATCCGGAATGTAACGGTTCCCCTGGGCTTCAGCTTCTCCACCTGAAGCTTAATGGGAATGTTCTCCACATAAACGTGAGCAATATCCGCCAGGTTCCGGGGAGTGTTTCCATTTCCGCTTCCTCCCTCCGTCCTTTCCTCATAGATGGCAGCGCGGACACGCTGCTCCTGTTTCCCCTCCTTATAGTACGTGACCTTGTCGGAGTATATCTCTATGGCAACAGGCGCCGTGCGCACATATCCTCTGGGCGGCACCTCCGCCAGTACGTAGGTTCCGGCTCCCAGAGGCTGCGGAGTGGTGAGATAACCGACAGTCTGAAGACGGTATTCGTCTGGCGCCTGGTTCGTATCCTCCTGTTTCATGGACACATCGCTCACAGTAGAAAAGGCCTTAAACTGTCCCACCAAATTTCCCTGAGAATCAGACAGGACAATCTGGTCCTGCTCTTTGCAGACAGGGGTTCCGGCCTTTACAGTGCCGGAATACAGAGTTCCCGGTCCGGCCTCCTCACTGTCTGATGAGGGTTTGTCTGTCTTTTTTCTGTGAAGCGGCTGGATGCCGGAAGCTCCCATAGCTTTTAGAAACTCCTCGCTTCCCGTCAGAACCGTATCCTCCTCGTAAAACTTCACCTCCCCTGTTTTTTTATCCCGGGACGCTTTGTAAATCATAAACAGAGCCCCGTCGTGAAGCAGATTTTCATGGGTTTCACTGTCCAGTTTATCAATCCTCAGTCTGGCAGAGTAGAAAGTATTCCGGAATTTCCCGTCAGCATATCCTTTGAAGGAAACAGGGTCATAGGCTCCTTCCGGTTCCGGCTCCAGCACAGAGTAGGGAACCAGCATGGGAGCATACAGACCGTCGTAGGCTGTCTGCACACCCTGCATGGCCCGGGCGCTACGGTAGACAGCCCCTGCCCCGTTTTCTTCCGTGCTCCCGGCCTCATGCTCAAACCGGATGCTGCCAGCTTTTCCGGCCTGCTCTGAGATGGAGCCGTAGCTGTATCGGGCTTCTATTGCATCATCTTCATACGGTTTTCCATTCTCTGCCGTCTGACCTTTATTTCCGTCGTCTGCAAAATAGTGGCTGTTTTCATTGGCCCCCTCCTCTTTTGTCAGATTTCTCCCTCCTGCTTTATGAACCGGATGATAGTAGTCCTTCAGGGGATCGTATTCCTCCTGGGTGATGGAAAAGCCTTTATACTCATAACTTTCTCCGCCATAGGAAATCGCTCCTGTCAGCTTATCCGGCTCCAAACCATACTTATACACCTCGAAATCCCCATCGTGGCTGTGGGCGTGGATTACATACTCCCTCTGGTCGGAAGCGTTCTTATCCCACTCCTCCCCAAACCGGATCAGATAATTTTCTTCAGCAGCCTGAGCGTCCAGAGACTGATCCGCATCATACCGGTATGCATGGCTTAGTTCAGCCGCCGGTTCATGGCTGGTTCCCGGCTCATAGACACTGGGGACCTGGATCTCCTTTGGCCCATCCATCTGGTAGTGTTTATTTGCCAGTTCTTTCGTCGGCTGCTGCTCCGCGATCACATAAGTCCCGTAGGGAAGATAGGCGGACAGGCCATAGCAGTATTCTGCTCCATTCCCCTCTGCCTCCCTGTCTGCGCATACTGTTGTGGGATCTTTGTCCTCCCCTCCGCCTTCCTCTCCGTCCCAGCAAACAGCGTACAGCTCATCCAGATCATACAGGAAGAAGGGTTTAAGGTAGTCGTATGCTTTAGAAAGGGCTGCGTTCAGGGCTTCGTCATAGAGCATTTCTGAAGAAAGGTTTTCTGCTTCTTCCTTCTTTGCTTCATCCTCCTCTTCCCCGTTGTCCTTTAACAGCTTTGCCGCTTCATCGTCCAGATACCAGGTAATGGCAAACTGACGCACCATGTCAGAGGCTCTGGCGTTATTTTCTGCATACTCTGTCCGTTTTGCTGCATTTCCAAGAGGCTTCCATGAGGTGTAGGTCTGATGCTTCTCATCCCATTTGTCCGTATTGGCCACCCGGACAGCGTCAAAGAACTTGTCATAGTTGTAGACCTGGATGGTCACCGGCTCCTTCCCGCTCTTTTCCTGCCGTTCCTCTGTCTCCAGAAGCCGGGTATACCCTTTGTTGGCTTCTCTGCGGATCTGAGGAGTTTTCCCGGTGTTGATATTTTGGCCCCGGTAGCTGTAAAGGGAAGCATTGACCAGAACACCGATGCCTCCCGGGGCAATAGAAGTATCAAAGGGAATTCTCCGGGCCGCGTTTTGATCTGCCGTTTCCGGATCCTGATAGGAGGAGAGAATATTGTTTCCGCTGATGCTGGTCAGGGTGGAGGCGGTGTCGTGAAGAGCCTTTGTAAACAGCTTCGGCACGTTGATTTTTATAGGGTTCTGCCCGTTTTTCCCATTTTCCCGCCGCCTGTTTTCTGATTCCTGAAGCAGAGTTTCCGGGTATGCAAAGTCAAGCAGTTCCTCATAGGAAATCTCATTTCCATTCCGATCCATCCACACAACCGTTCCGTCCTCTGCCCGGTAAAGCCGCTCCAGGTTACTCTTCAGATATGCCTTGAAGCGGAAATTTTTCTCCCTGGCAGTTTCTGGATAGTCATAGGTATTGTTCCCATAGCTTCCGTCCCGATTGGTGTGGATATCCTTCACCACTTTGATGCGCTGGCGGATGGGGCGTTCATAGACCTGGGCCGGGAGACTTCTTGTCCCTCCGTCCGCATATATCTGCTTCTGCCCAGGATATGTCAGGGAGACTGGAATCGTATATGCATCCTCCCCTGTCAGTTTCTGGTTTCGGCAGTCCAGATATGCCTTGGCTCTGGCCTTCTTTGCATGGATATAGTAGCTGGCGCTGCCCATAGGAGAACCCGCCGAAAAACCGCCCATCAGCTCATGGTTTAGCTTCTTTGCATCCTCCTCTGAGAGAATCACCTGTGTTTCCTTCAGTACTGCCTTGAAGGAGATGGTCTGATCTATTCCGTCATTGGTATGGGACACTCCAAAGGCGTCGGTATAGGCCGCCTCCACCGGAATGATATACGTTCCATCCTCACGGCGCTCAGACGGAATCTTCTGCCATTTCACCTCTTCTGCTTCCTGGATTTCTGTTTTCATAATCTCCCGGTACTCGCAGGCCTGGATCAGGTTTCCATTAGGATCCCTCACCAGCTCCCCGGTCTTATAATAGACATTTTCCTGCCTCGTCCTTGACCTAAGATTCCCCTCTGCGTCAGCGACCGCATCTGTCACCAGGGTAGCCGATGCCAGAACGGAAGAACCTGCAGCCTGCTCTGAGTAATCCTCATAAGTTCCAAAGGCCCCATAATCCGGATTGTTGGAATAGACTGCATAGATCCGGCGGGGCGGCCTGGAAGTGTCTGCCGGCAGATAATCCACAGCGCGGCAGATGATACTGTCTGTTACGGCGTCGCTTCCCAGCACCATAAAGTGATCCGGATTTCCGTCCACACTGGCATAGACGGTAAACCGGTAGTGTTCCCTGTCCTCCTCCACAGCGTCAATTCCTCCGTAGCTGTAGTACGGATGGCTGTCGTAATAGTCTAGCACCGAGAGAATGGCATCCCCCACAGTCAGAGCAGTTCCGTCCTCCTTCGTCTTTTCTATCAGAAGCGTCTGTACCGGCGAACCGTAAACTGTATAGGCCGCAGGGTTTCCCGGCTCCACGCCGGACAGACCGAAGCTGTCAGTCTCTCCCTCTCTGACACCCCTGTCAAACACACCCTCCCGGATACTGGAGTAGCCGTACCTGCCTCCTTTAAGCCGGCTCCGGGGTGTGGACTTCCCGTTCCTTCTGAGAGCCTTTTCCACCTTCCCCTTAACGAACGGAAGAGCGGCTGTTTTAAAAGGTTTTGCCAACTCTGCCTGGATCTCTTCCTCTGTCATGCCCTCCTCTGCCTGACGGATGGCTTCGTCTGCCGCCCCTTCCTCCAGCCTCCGCACAGAAACCTGGCGGATGTCATGGGCTTCGACGTTCATTGGAACCTCCCTTGTCATAAGGCTTCCGTCCTCATTATATTTCAGATACTGGTAATCGTGCTCAGCAGTCAGGTACCTGGGGGTTCCATCTGGATTCGTTAAGAGTATCTTCTCATAGTCTCCGGTTCCCACCGTAACCTCCACCTGCTTTGTGCCAATCTCTTTCCTGTATATCTGAACCCCTTCCGGGAGATTAGACAGGAGCAGGTCATACCTCTGATTTTCTGTATCTCTGGAGCGGGCAGAGAAATACAGCTCGTTTGGCCCGGCTCCTTCCCCGTCCCCGGAGGTCTGCTCCTCTGCATACATTGGCTCAGAAATCACCGCCCAGCCTTTCCCTCCCTCCGGCGCCTCTGCTCTCAGATCCTGCCCCCGGTTCGTCAGATTATGGCTCTTATTTCCCACAGACAGCTCATAGCCCTCAGAACGGGACAGCTCTTTAATATAGTAGTCTCCCAGAAGAAGGGGACGGCCGATCCAGCAATTCCCGTTTTTTGTCTCATTGTCCCGGTATACGCGCTCATAGACTCCATCTTCTCTGTAGTCATCGCAGGATATATCGGCCACGTACAGGTTTTCCGGTGCCTCATTGGCCCATCCGTCCGAAGTCTCCGCGATCCTTCCTGTTTCATAATCGTAAGTGCGGCCCGGTGCCTCCGTATTGACCAGAAAAGAGGCATCGCCATTTCGATCCGTGGCTGCCACAGCCACCAGGTTATTAGCCCTGTAGACGGTTCCCGTCTTTCCGTCCGGATGAACGATATCCTCTGCTGCAAACAGACCGTATATGGCTCCTTCCAGTGTGGTGTCTCCCTGGGTCTCGCCATAGGCGTCAAAAGCCTCAGACTCTCCGGCGGCCAGATCCAGGTCTTTTTTGTTGATGTGAAATTCTGCCTCCGTCCGGTGGTCGTAAATCCGCCAGGCATTGCCCTCTCCGTCCTTATCGCTGCAGTGACTGTAGTTGTCATCCGGCCCCGGCTCCGCCTGGGAACCTATGCTGTCTGAGGTCAGAGCCTCCTCATAGGCAGACGGGAAGAGGCTGACGCCCTCCCTTCCTGTTTCCCCCTCTTCTCTGTCAAGAGGAGACCGGAAGGCAGAGTTGTGCCTGCTCCACCGGAAAACTGCATTCGATGTGGTTGCCGGGTATGTACGCTTTTTCTGTCTTATCTCTTTTTTATCCCCGTCTTCCGATTCTGACCGGTCTGTGCAATCTGCCCCGGACGGTGTCGCCAGACGGAAACCTGCCTGAACGAGAAGCGGAGGGCGGGAGGAAATCTCCGCTTTGGAATTTTCCTCTGTTTCCTTTTCAGGCTCCTCTGACTTCTCTTCCTCTGTTTCCGGCTCTGCCGAATCCTCCTGTTTCTCCTGTTCAGAATAGCCGTTCTCCTGTTCTCCCTTTTCCTCTTCTGCCTCTTCAGACAGCTGTCCTTCTGCTTCTGCTTCTGATTTTTCCTTTTCAGGCGTCTGTTCTTTTGTTTCTTCCTCCTCTTCCATTTCTTCTGTCTCCTCCTGCTCGTCTTCCTCTGAAAAGAAATAGGAAAGGATCTCCTGGCTGATTTCTTTGATTTTCTGGAATAAAACGGGCTGCTCTTCGGTTTCCCCGCCAGTCTCTTCCCCGCCTGTATTTACTGACTGCCCTTTCTGCTGCCCCTTCACCGCTTTTTCCGGCAGGGCAGCACTGCCGCGGGCAGACTCAGACTCCAGCGCTTCATGATCGCTGTATTCCCCGGAAAAAGACGCATTGGCTCCATTTTCCGAAGCGTCCGTTGTAATAATCTCAATGGGCAGATCATCTGAGTGAATGTCATGGCGAATATAGCCGTCCTTTGCCTGGAACTCAGTCAGTGCATAGCTGTATTTCAGAGAAATAAACTTCTCATAGGTATCCAGCATGTCCTGATAGCAGCCGGATTTCTCATAGGCCGTATCCGCAGACGGCTCCTCTGAAGAGCCGCCGTCCGGTGTGGTTCCCTCCTCTCCTCCGGAACCTGCAATATTCTCGATTTCCTCCCGGCTGACTTCCTCTGTAAGCCAGTGGAAATGAACTCCCTCGAAATCGCCTCCTGCCTTTTCCTCACAGTCGGCCACGGTGTCAAGCCACTTTTTCGCCGCAGCCTGGTTGGCGGCCTTCGCTGCAGCAATGGCCTCTGAATTAAGTGTTTCCCCTGATTCCTCATCTTCCTCCGGCTCCGGCACCGCCGCAAATGAAGGAGCCGGGTGTCCGTCGCAGAAGGTCTTGTCATAGTGATAGCCGTGGGTGACTGTCTTTGCCGCATAACCGTCCTCCCCGGTTACAATGGTTCCAATCTGCCGGAATCCATCCCAGATCACCGGATCATCCATGTGGAAGCTGGCATATGGCTCCCCTCCCTCATAGATATGCACCGGACCATCCTTTTCCCTGTCAATCTTGCCCAGATCGTCAAAGCGTTCATACAGAACAAAGCGGGCTCCCTCCAAAGGCTTCCCGGTTTCATGATCGTATTTATACATCTGGACATTATAGGTGGATGTAAAATCCTCGGCGTGACGGAACACGTTAAATGTCAGATCTGCCCCTCCCTGGGAGGGAACCGGATCACTTCCCAAAACCGCGTAAAACTCCGTTTGAGGCATATCCAAATCCAGCCAGACCATGCGCTGGTGGATCTCCGTCGGGCTGACTGCCGGCGTGCCGCCTGTATGGGTTCCAGAACATCTGACACACTCCCAGAGCTGGAGGCAGTGTTCGAATAACTCCCTCTCTGATGCATATCCCCCACCAGTTGCGGCATAATCTGTTCCGCTTACTGCAAACTTGATCAGCACCTTTGGCGGCCTGGGATTTGGATTATAAAAGGTAATGCCTGTATCTGTCTTACTGTAGGTCCATCCATCCGGAGGTACATCTGTAAAGGTTGCGCCACTGTCACTGGAAAACTGAATGGGAACTGACGCAATAAAATCTGCATCTGCCCCGCTCTCATCGAAATGGATGGTAAAATCAGAACGGCTGATCTGGTAAGCAGATGACTCGGAAGTGCTGCCTGCAATCACATCGGGAATCTTTTTTCCGCTCTGGGTTGTTCCTCTTCCGCCTCCAATCAGGCCTGCCATTTTCAGATAGTCCTCTGTATTTGCCGCCGCAGTATCCAGCCAGGGGTACTTTGCCCGGACGTCAGAACGATAGATGAGGGCTTTTAAATCCTCTTCCGTAATTAAATTGCTGATCCCCTCTTTCCCCTGTTTCAAGGCCTCTGCATTTATATTTTTAACGGCAGAAGCGGCTTCAGGAATCCCCAGCGATGCCTGAAGCGTCAGAATTCCCCAGAATATATACTCCTGCTCTTTCTCTGACAGTGAAATTCTCATGCTGCTCACAGAATGCTTTTGGTATTGATCTCCGTCATCTGCTATGCCCCAGATCGCAAGCCCGCCCTTATCGATGCAGTAGAGCCTATGATCCCCTCCGAAATCGCCATGGGCGGTCGTCAGAGTTACCAGATTATCATTTTCTGCTGCTTCCAACTGCAAAGGCGGCAAATATGGCAAGAAAACCATAAGCGCCAGTACAGCCGACAAAAGCAGTGATATTGTTTTTTTATTTTTTCCTCTGAAAAAATCCAAATGAAACGTTCCCACTACACCCCTCCTTCTTTGTACCAGAAAACCGCAGCCGGCGCTCTCTTCATTACGCCGGCTGACGGTCCAGCTCACGTATCCGCTCTCCCTTCTCTCTTTTGCCGCCTGTGCTGTTCTGGCTCTGTCTGTTCCGTTTTCAAGTTTCTCCTGGCTCCTCCTCTATCTCTTTCCCATCTGAAATCCTTCCCCCTTTTCCTTCTCCACCTTCTTATCTTTTTCTTATTTTTTCTTGTTTTATCTTATCTTGTCCCTATCTTTCCCTTTCTTCACCTGCCGGCTCCGCCTTCTTTTCTCTTGTCTGAATGATCCCGCCTGCTGTCCATGCGCCGTCCTGATTTACCTCGTATCCATCCGGCGTCACTGTCCCTTCTGCCATCCGCCCTTTCGTGCCATCGGACTCGGTATGGAAGAAATAACATTCCTCTCTTCTGTCTCCATCCCGATCGATCCACTGCCAGCCGGTCACCATGCGGCCTCTGCTTCCATCTGAATAGGGCCAGAGGTAGTAGACGCCCCCATCTGTATCTTTAAACCAGCCCGTCATCATATGTCCTGCCTCATCAAACCGAAACCAATCCACTGTGCTCTGCCCCGGAGCCGCATAGGGATTATAGATATAGGCCCACTCGTTTCTGAAGCTGCGGTTTCCTGATGCAAATGTCCAGTATCCGTCTTCCGTATACTCCCAGCTTCCCGAAATACCTTCCGCCGCAGCAGCCGGCCCGGATGCAGAGTCTGCCGGAAGACCCGAAATATCTCCCAAACCAGAGGGTCCGGATGATGAACCGCCTCCGGACGATGAGCCTCCTTTACCGGAGGAGGAACTTCCTCCAGATGAGGAACTGCCTGAGGAATACGTCTGATCATCTACGCGGAATGTCAGCTTTACGCCGATCCGATCGGCCATTGTCCCATCCGGGCTTGAGGCGATAATCTCCGCGCTTGTCTCCGCTGCCGGCGGGTATTTTTTCAGAGCTTCCCTGATCCATTCTGCACTCACTGAACCATCTTCATTTACAGCGGCAGGAACTGCCATCCCTCCCTCTGTCACAGTCAGAATTGAAGGATCACTGCTGGTCCATACGGGCTTTTTCTGTCCCTGTGCCGTGTAGACTGCGGCTGCAACCTGTTTTCCCTCCGTCCCGCTCCAGGTCAGCACAGGATTGGACCGGCGTCCTTTCCTGGTCAGAATAATCTCAAAATCTTCCTTCTCCCGATCTGCTTCTACGGCCTCTGCCTGAAAATGGAGCGCTACCTGGCAGACTGCAGCCTTTTTTTCGTCCTCTGTCTCTGCCGTGACTGTCACTGTTTTTTCTGCCCGGTATGGAGCCTTCTCCAGCGCTTCCTTGATCCAACCGGCATCCTCATTGACAGTCAGTGTTCCGTCTTTCACAGATACCGCTTCCGGATCGCTGGAAGTCCACAGGACGGTTTTGTTATACGGCTCATGCTTCCCGCCTGCCGCAAGCTCAGGAAGTACAGAAGCTCTCAGCGTATCTCTTACCCCGAATCCCGACTTTTCGCGTATTCCGGAACGGATATCCCCTTCAAACGCATAGGAGAGGGGATAATCCAGCTGTGTCCGGTCGAGACTGATTCCCTCCGGGTGAATTACTGTCTGATCATCTGTTTTGAACCGGACTGTCACCTGACAGTCGTCAGTTACCACCCCATGAGTCTGATCCTCTGAGATTGCCGTGACCGTTTCTGTCACGGCTCCGCTTCCAGACAGCTTCAGATATCCTCCGTCTGCAGCCTTCCTTCCATTGTCTTCATTGACAATGTTCTGAATCCAGGCCGGGTGGTTCTTTCCCTCTGAATCGAAAACTGCCGTCACCTCACAGCTCTGCCCATTCTGCCCCTGAGGGGTAAGAGAAAGTATTTTTTCTCCTTCTCTGGTCTTCCATGTCACATTTTGGTAAAACGGCTGCGGTGGGTTCAGACTAGCATCCAGAACATACGGCGAATCAGCCACATAGGTTTCCGTGGGATTTTTTCGATCTCCCGTCAGCCTTCTGGTTATATCGAGGGTCAGGCTGGTCTGGTTCAGCGTCAGCCCTTCCACCCGAAGTGTAGTCTGATCGGAAATCTGGAAAGAAACCTTTATCCGGCAGGTTCCCGTCACTGCCTGGTTGTCAGCGCTCGTTGCCGGGTTTGTGGACGCCGTCACAACGGCTGAGTCTGTGTATATGGTATTTCTGATCGGCTCCCGGTAGCCGCTGTCTGCCTGGGCCTTCGTCTCTCTGGCCAGAATGGTTTCAATAAAGTCAGAGTCCATATTCGGAAGCACTCTGGCGTCCTCTTCGGTGTATCCGCCTTCCCACCCGTCAGCAAACTTAACCAGATCCGTGTTGTCAATCGACCACAGCACCGTCCGATCAGCCGAAGAGCCCTGTCCATTGTGCTCTGCATGGACTGACACAGGAATTACCTGCACCTGAGAAATATCACTGCCGTTTATGTATTTTGCTATCAGCGTGCCCTCCTGGTTTCTTACCTCTGTCGTAATATCCGGATTCTTCCTGTCGCCGGAACGGATCTGTCTGATGGAGATCTCTGTCTCCTTCGGCGTCATGGCCAGCTGTGTCGTCACCTTAACGTACTCTGCATTCAGCTCCGTATTGGCTTCTGGCATCTCAAAGGAGTAGGAGCCGCCGTTTATGTAGGTCATAGGCTGTCTCTTCCCGTTTTCGTCTGTGTAGGTAGGGGGCTTAACCTTTCCCGGCTCATTCTCATCGTATACCATCTGGTACCTGTTCCCGGCCTGGTTTTTGGCTGCTGTGGCAACGGTCACCGTACATCCGGGCGCCACGGCGGACGGGTGCTCCTTGTCTATCTGCCTGTAATAGCTGTTGTTCGTGGAGGAGATGGCCGTCATAACTGCCACATCACTGTCATACGTTCCATTGGCATTTCGGGCATCTATTCTGGGAATGGAGACGAGATAGCCCCTCACCGGCTCTCCGCTGTTTCCCGGTGCATAGTGATCCAGGTTAAAGGCTCTGTCCTTCCAGAATTCATCCAGGCTCTCCCCCAGCTTCTGTGTGATAATATGCTGAACCGCATCCTCCAGCTCCTCGTAAAAGAAGCGATCCTTTCCGTCCTCCTCCCTGGTTCCGGCTACCAGACAGTACCTCCTCTGATAGTCTGTAAAGTATCCGATATGGGCATCCATTGTCCAGGAATTGTCATCTGCAATGGAGGAGCCAATCACATGCTTTGCCTGAGCCGGAGTTCCGGCAAAGAGAAATGCCACATTGTCCTGGCGTCCCGTGCCATACCGGAAACCGTTTTTTGGATCCCTGGTTCCGATAAAGGTTCCCTCATGGGAGGCAGCACCGTTTCCCGTTCTCCCTATGTCGCCCTCGAATCTGGCGCCGATCAGATTTCCTGATTCATAGAGTCCTGTCATGCCTCCTGCTGCCCTGGACCCGCTTCCGCCTATGGTTCCCGCTGTACAGACATTGTAGATATCCGTATCGTTCTGCCTTCCGGCGATTCCTCCCACATATCCCTTTCCCTGAATCCGGCTGCTGTCTCCGTCAAGGGTGACGGCCTCTGAATCCGCTATCACTGCCTTCTGGACATTGCCGGCAATTCCTCCGACAAAGCTGTTCCTCCCTTCAGAATTGATGATCACATTGTCCGCTCTGCAGTTTTCAAGCACTGCCCTTTTCGTTTTGCCCGTTACTTCACCTGCTATTCCTCCGGCGTCCCCGCCGGCATAGACGGAGCCCGACACGGAAACATTGCAGATCACCGACTGACCCTCAGCGCAGCCTGTAAGCACTGCTACATTATCGCCTCCGGAGATCTCCTCAGCTTCCAGATTCAGATTGCGGATCTGGGCGTCCTCTATCCGTCCGAACAGCCCAAGATAGGAATATTCCTGACCAGGCTTTGCAAATTTCAGCCCGGTTATCGTATGTCCCGCCCCGTCAAAGTTTCCCATAAAGGCAGTTCCCGGCTTTCCTCCCAGCTCTGTACGGCTCCTGAACCATCCGATGGGATTCCAGCTTCCTCCGTTCAGCTCTAAATTTTCGATATGAATATCCTCCTGCAGTTCAAAATAAACGCCGGAAAAACTGTTTCCCCGGGCCACTGCCTCGGACAGCCCCATAAGCCCGGAAAGATCCCTTATCATAAATGGATTTTCTTTTGTCCCCAGGCCTTCCCAGTCCATGTCAGCCCCTATCCACTCGTCCCAGAGATCCCCTGTGGCAAGGCTGAGCAGAGAAGGAGAAAATTCCTGTCCGAAAAATTCGCTGCAGGCCTTAAGAAACATCTCTTCATGCTCAGAGATCCATAGGAGAAGCTGTTCCCTCTGTCTCTCCTGCTCCTCCCCTTTACTGTTCTTTAGAATATCCAGTATCTGCTGCCAGAGTGCCTCTTCCTCACAGTTTTCCTCAAACCATTTATCAAAGTCCAGGCTTCCGATCTCGGGCATAGTTTCTGGCCCGTCAGTTTCCTCCTCTTTCAGATCACTCTCTTCCTCACCCTCTTTCCCTGTTTCCTCTTCTTTCTCTGTATCTTTTTCCGCGTCTGATGGCGACGCATCCTCACGCTCTTCCTGGTTTTTGCCAGTTTCCGCCTCCCCCCTCTCAGGCAGTGGTTTCTGCTTCATCTGTTCATCCGCTGCATCAGAAGGCGAAGCTGTCAAAAATACTTCTCCTCCTCCAGCCTCCTCCCTGTTCAGCATAAGCGCAGAAGCCTCTTTCCTGTTTTCATCTGCCTGTGCCGGTACTGCCATTCCTGCTGCCATGGCAGCCGTAAGCATCCAGGCAAGTCCTCTCTTTGCAAACCATCGTTTTCTCAATCTCTCATTCCTCCTCTTCTCCCTGTTCTGTGTCCTTCCTGCTGCCTGCTCTTTTGTCCCTTTCTTTCCTTTAATCCTGCGGCATGACAAATGCAGGCCTCACCCCGAACGCCGCCGTCACATCCAGCTCCTCGTCTCCGGTTCCTCCCTCCGGCTTCACCCTCTGAGGGTGAATATTCCCCCGTTCCAAATCCACCCCATAGACGAAGCCCGTGTCAGGATTTTTTCCATCCCCCATAGGGCTTCTGAGCCAGTATCCCTTAGAAAAGGCCGAGATCTGACTTTCCGGATTGTCCCTGCTCTCTCCCTGAAATTTCCACAGAAAATCCCTGTATTTCAGCGCCTCGTCTACAGAGAGCAGGAAGAGCTTCCCCGAGAGCTTCTGATCTCCAATGGAATAGGGCGCAATACTGTTTGACCGGAAATCTCCAAATTCGCCCTCCGGTGTTTCTCCCATATACGCCGTGTCGTTTCCCACCTGAACCGTCTTTGCCAGATAGAGCTCCTGTCCGGCCTCATCCAGCCACTTTCTTACTCTGGAATATTTGTAATCACTGCTGTCCCCAAAATTTACAAGCGGCCCCGGCTGGAATACATATGCGTGGCTTCCGTCTGCCTGTTCCTCCAGAACGTAATCTGAGCCATAATTGGCAGGAATTACAGCTGTGCATAAGAACAGGGCTCCGGCCTCACCCGTCTGTCCTCCTGTATAATTTCGGTCAACGCAGCTGAACAGATATTTCCCGCCCTGCAGTTCACACTCCTGCAGGTCTCCTGTCTCCCAGTGAATTCTTTCCGTTCTCCCCGCATCCGGCTTTTTGAGCACAATCGCGGGCCGTATTCCATAATCACTGCCATCGGGATCCACAAGCTTTAGAGAACCGTCCAATCCAGCTCCCCACACTTTTCCCTCCCCGCTGTCACGCAGCAAAAAGGCTTCTCCTGAAATACGCTCCCGGTATTTCAGGTATTCCTCTCTGGACAGACTCATAGCGTAATCCGTCTCTCCATTTTCCGGTATCTCAATCCCCACAAGACTTCCCTGAAGGGAAATGCCATTCTGAATCCCGTCCCTGAAATACTTCCGTACCTGGCTGTCTCTGTACTCCGTTTCCCCATATCCTCCAAACCATTCAGCCTCCAGTGCCTGGTCTGACAGATAGAGCATTCCTCCATCTCTAAGTTCCGGAACATATTCCCTGTAATCCTCATCAATACAGGTAAAGGTCAGCTCCCTTCCTCCCAGGCTGACCCTGATTTTTGAGCCTGCTTCCTGATAAAAGGCTCTTGTCCTGCATCGGTCGCAGACAGAATCTCCATTTTCATCTCTGTGGCCCAGAGGAGCGGTATAAATTTTTCTCTCCTGCCCTGTCCTCCGTCCCACGTACAGCGCAGTTCCCCTGGACAGACAGGACGCCTCTGTTTTCCATCTCAGCTCCCAGTTATCCCCTCCCGAATCTTCCCGGTCCGTCCCGCGCAAGACGCTCATTCTGGCAATATGCCACACATCTTTGCCTATCCTCAGCTCTGCTTCCTCACAGTTCGAGTACACCGTGCCCTCTCCAAACCATTCTGCCAGGGCTGTTCCATTCGGCGAAAAATTTCTCCCGAATACATAGAAGGCAGCCTCCTTCCCCTCGTCGATCTGGGCTGCAATGCTGATAACCCGGCTGTCATTCTCCTCCTGTCCGGAAACGATAAACCGGGTGTCCGGCACAGACTCTGCCTTCTCTCCTGTAATAAGACTTTCGCACTGCCTCGCCTTTTTCAGAAACTCCGAAAACTCATCACCTTCCTCCATCGGCCCCATGTTCCGTTCCTCCTGAAAAAGCGCATTCTGCGGACTGGCTGTACTGATTTCACCTGTCTTCAGGTCTGCTGTCAGCAAAGCCGTCTCCCTGGGGGCCTGGGACGCCTCTGCGGCTGATGGAGGGCTCCATATGAATCCCAGAACCACTGTCAGCCCAATGCACCCTACTGCCCTGGCCGCTTTTTCTCTCACGTCTCCTGTTTCATTTTTCACCGCTGCTCCCAAAGCAGAGAGCAGCTTTAAACATTTCATGTCCGCCTTCTCTTCCTCCTCTCTCTTCTCTGCTCCATTTTCCGTTTTCCAGCACAGCTTCTCAGCGCCTGCAGGCAGATTCAAAGCTGACTGCACTCCCTCCCGGCAGAATTTTGCCGGAATTTTTTTACGCTCTTCCATGTCTCTGTTGGAAAACATCTGTTTCGATACTCTGAATTTTAGGCCAGATCTGGCCGGAACTAATCGAGAGTGAACACTCTCGGAAGTTACGTTTATATTATCACTTTTTGGATGATATTTCAACCTTATTTTAGAATTAAATGGTTAGAATTTAAAATTATTTAATATAATTTTTTATATTTGTTTTATTATACAGAATATTTTTAACATTTTACGCAAACACTGTATTTTCTTCTGCCAGGCAGGCGAGGAATCTCCATGCAAGGGAGCTGCTGTGGAAAATTTTCAGAATCCTGCCCATACACAGAAGGAGGAGGCCCGTTTCCTGTGCCCCCTCCTTCTGTTCTTTTATCTTCTTTTCTTTTATTTTCTGAGCTGTTTTCTTTTCCCTTGTATTTCCCTATTCTTCTGCTTTCTGCTCTTCTTCCTGGGAAACCTCAATTCCGAGCTCTTTCAGCTGCTTTTCGTCAACCGGAGACGGAGCCTCTGTCATCAGACAGGATGCATCCTTCACCTTCGGGAAGGCGATCACGTCGCGGATGCTGTCTGCACCAACCATGAGCATGACCATACGGTCAAGGCCGTAGGCAAGGCCGGCGTGAGGCGGAACTCCGTACTTAAAGGCCTCTAACAGGAAGCCGAACTGCTCGTTTGCCTGTTCCTTTGTGAAGCCCAGCACTTCGAACATCTTGGACTGAATGTCGCTCTGGTGGATACGGACGGAACCGCCGCCCATCTCCGTACCGTTTAACACGATGTCGTAGGCCTTTGCGCGGACAGCTCCCGGATCGGTGTCGATCAGAGCCAGATCCTCCTCCATAGGCATCGTGAACGGATGATGCATGGCCACGAAGCGGCCCTGCTCCTCCGAGTACTCGAGAAGCGGGAACTCTGTCACCCACAGGAACTTAAAGTCATCCTTCTTTAACAGGTCAAGCTGTCTTGCCAGCTCCAGACGCAGGTTTCCGAGTACGTCGAACACAACCTTGTCCTTATCTGCGGCAAATAAAAGCAGATCGCCGGGCTTTCCGTCCATAGCCTTCACCAGGGCTGCCAGCTCCTCCTCTGTCATGAATTTTGCAAAGGAGGACTTATAGGAGCCGTCCTCAAGGACAGCCAGATAAGCCAGTCCCTTGGCGCCGAAGCCTTTGGCAAACTCAACCAGGGCGTCAATCTTCTTCCTCGGCATTCCTGCCTGGCCCTCTGCGTTGATACCCCGCACGGAGCCGCCGTTTTCCAGGGCGCTCTTAAATACCACGAACTGGCAGTCCTTCACTGTTTCCGACACATTTTTAAGCTCCATTCCGAAGCGGAGATCCGGCTTGTCGGAGCCAAAGCGGTCCATGGCCTCGCGCCAGGTCATTCTCTGAATCGGGAGCTGTAAGTCAAAGCCGCAGATTTCCTTGAACAGCTTCTTAAGCAGTCTCTCATTGACATCCAGCACATCGTCCACATCCACAAAGGACAGCTCCATATCGATCTGTGTAAACTCCGGCTGTCTGTCGGCGCGCAGGTCCTCATCCCTGTAGCACCTTGCGATCTGGAAGTAACGGTCATAGCCGGAGCACATCAGAAGCTGCTTGAACAGCTGGGGTGACTGGGGCAGCGCATAGAAGCTGCCGGGATGCACACGGCTTGGAACCAGGTAGTCTCTGGCTCCCTCAGGTGTGCTCTTGATAAGGGTCGGAGTTTCAATCTCCAGAAAGCCCTCCTCTGCCAGAAATGCTCTTGTCAGCGTTGTGACGCGGCTTCTTGTCATCAGATTCTTCTGAAGATCCGGCCTTCTCAAATCCAGATAGCGGTATTTTAATCTCAGCTCCTCCTTGGTCTTGGAATTCTCCTCAATAGGGAATGGCGGTGTCTCAGACTCGGAGAGGATCCGCAGGGCATTTGCGCGGATCTCGATGGCTCCTGTCTTTAAATTCTCATTGACAGCGCCGGAACGGGCCTCCACCTTTCCAGTAACTGCGATTACAAACTCACTTCTGAGCTTTTCTGCCTTGGCAAAGCTCTCAGAGCCGCAGTCTGCCTCCTCGAAAATAATCTGAAGCAGCCCGGAGCGGTCTCTTAAATCTACGAAGATAATTCCGCCCTTGTTTCTGCTTTTCTGGACCCATCCCATTACGGTGACGTTCTCACCGATATTTTCTGTGGACAGCTCTGTACATCTGTGGGAACGCTTCAGTCCCAGCATTGATTCTGCCATGATATGTTTCCTCCTGAACTTTGTGTATCTATATTCATCTGCAGAAGCCTTTCCGGCACATCCCTCCGGCACAGGCCTTCCGCATACCTGAACTTCTGCTTAACCAGAATGCTGTTTTTGCTTTTTTAAAGTTTCATTTCATTGGATGCCTGGTCTGCCTCTTACTTTAAGGCTTCTCTGTAAAACTCCTTAAACTCTGTGTAGCCGTCCTTCTGGAGCTGCTCCTTCTGGAACTTCTTGTTTTTGTTCATCTGGGCTACCAGCACCTGAACGCCTGCCTTTCTCTCCTCGGATGCCTCCTTTAACACCTGGGAAAGCTTCTCGCTTCCGATGTTTTTTTCAAAGAGGTATGCCTTCTTTCCTGACGCAGCCGGAACCTTAAAGCCATTGTCGAGAAGGATGGTGACAATTCTCTCAAAGCCGATGGAGAATCCGCAGGCCGGAGTATCCATGCCTGTAAACTTTCCGATCATCTTGTCATAGCGGCCGCCGCCGGCTACAGAGCCGCCGAAGCCCTCCATGGACACCTCGAAGATAGTTCCTGTATAGTATCCCATTCCCCTCACCAGAGTCGGATCAAATTCAATGCCAAACTCTGCCTCAGCTGTGGATGAAACTGTCTCCATAATATTTGCCAGCCCCTCAGCGGTTCCCTCCTTCAGTACCCCCTTCAGGGTTTCTCCGAGGGCGCGCACGCCTGCCGCATCATTTTTTACAGATGCCAGGAGCTCTCTGTAGCGGTCTACGCTCTCTTTTGCATAGCCCATCTCCATCAGCTCAGCGGCAACCCCGTCAAGGCCGATCTTATCCATCTTGTCCAGGGTGATAAACACCTTGTCGCAGTCATCCTCCGGGAAGCCGCAGTAGGATGCCATGGCCTTCAGAAGCTCTCTGTCATTGATCCGCACGGTAAAAGAATTATCGGGGCAGATACGGGACAGGGCGGTGGTTGTGGCTGTGATAAGCTCAATCTCTGCCAGGGAGGTGGGATCTCCTAAGATATCAATGTCGCACTGCACAAACTGTCTGAAGCGTCCCTTCTGTGGGCGGTCAGCACGCCAGACGCTTCCCACCTGAAGAGCCTTGAAGGGACTGGGCAGGTTTGCGGAGTTATTTGCATAGTAGCGGGACAGAGGAAGGGTCAGGTCATAGCGCAGACCTCCGTCCACAACGTCGCTCTCCTCCCTGGCTGTCTCCAGGTTGAGCTTCTCGCCCCTCTTTAAAATTTTGAAAATAAGCTTCTCATTGTCCCCTCCCTGCTTGCTGGTCAGGTTTTCAATGTGCTCCACGCACGGAGTTTCTATAGCTGAAAAGCCGAAGCTTCTGTAGGTTTCCTTGATCTTTGCGAGCACGTAGTCGCGGATTTCCATTTCTGCCGGTAAAATATCCTTCATCCCGGTTACTGGTTTTTTCTTTAAAGCCATGGTATTCACTCCTGTTTTCTATTCTGCACGCCCCGGCGGGGGCGGTCTTCTTCTGCGCCGCGAAAAAGCGGTCCGCCACAGGGCCGTCTCTTCAGCGGCAGGCCGGCTAAAGAGCCGTCTATGTTACATAGTAGCAGACATTTCAGGGATTGCAAGTCTTTTTATCAAATCCCTCATCCCTCCAGCTGGCGGATCAGCTTTTCCTTTCTCTCAAGCATCTCGTCCACCCGCTCGATATACTGCTCCACTTCCTTCACATTTTCCGCCCTCTCAAGGCGGTTTTCTCTTGGAAATACCACCTTTGTGGTGGTTCCGGCGCCGCAGGCCATAATGGTCTGCTTCTCCTCCATGATAAGAATATTGTAGATACAGGCCTTGCCTGGAACGCTGTAGCCCACATTCTCAAAATTCCCCGCCATGTTCTTCTGGCGGTAGAGATAGTAGGGCTCCATTCCCATCTCCCTCGCATAGCGGGCCGTCATGTCGATCATCTCCTGGGTCCCCGTTATTTTCAGGTTCCCGTACCGTTCTCTGAACATGTTGAGCCGCGCAGCCCTCTTGATGGCCAGGGAGTGGACAGTCAGGCTGTCCGGACGAAGCTCCTTGATCTGCTCCATGGTATTTCGGACATCCTCCTCGTCCTCCTCAGGAAGCCCCACGATCAGATCCATGTTGATGTTGTCAAAGCCCATCCTTCTGGCAAGGCGGAAGGTTTCCTTCACCTGCTCTACCGTATGGCGGCGCCCAATCAGATCCAGGGTTTCCTGCTTCATGGTCTGGGGATTGATGGAGATTCGGGTGATCCCGTGGTTTCTCAGAACCTGAAGCTTCTCCTCTGTGATGCTGTCCGGCCTTCCTGCCTCCACCGTAAACTCCTTCACCTGATCCATGGGGAAGGTTCTCTCCACCTTATCTAAAATGGCATCCAGATCCTCCGGGCTCAGGGAGGTAGGCGTCCCTCCTCCGAAGTAGACGGTGTCCAGGGGACGTCCCTTCATCTTCTCCGCCACATAGTCCATCTCCCGGAACAGGGCGTTCAGATAGAGCCCTGTCCTGCCCTGCCACTTTCCTATGGGAAATGAGGTGAAGGAGCAGTAAAGGCAGGTGGTGGGGCAAAACGGGATGCCGATATAGAGGCTGTACCCGTTTTCATAGTCCACAGCGGAAAGAAGCTCCTTCTCCCGTCTGGCCACGTCCAGGCTCAGCTGGATTTTTTCCCTGCTGGTCAGGTAGGTCTCCCGCATATAGTCCCGGATCTCCTCCTCTGACATCCCCTCGTAAAGCCTTGTGAGGGCAATCTTGGTGGGGCGGATGCCTGTAAGGGTTCCCCAGGGAAGGGTTCTTCCTGTGAGCCCGCTCATCAGCCGGTAGAGCTCCCTCTTGATCCGGTTCTTCGTCTCCAGGCGGTCCCCGTCAAGTATCTGCACGCAGCCTTTCCCGGCAGCCTTCCAGGAAGGAGCCGCTGCCTCCTGTACCATGCAGTCCTCCCCGTCCCCTTTTGCTCCGGCCGGCGGCGCGAAGGACTGCCCATTTTCGTCTGCCCGGGTTTCCACACAGAGACAGAATTCATCTCCCGCCCGCTCTCCTCGGACAATCAGCTTTGCCTCTGAGACGGCCTCCTCTTCCTCGTGGGTGAACTTATTCCCCGGACAGAAGGCCATCAGAAGCTCTCTTATATCCTGTTCAAATGAATTATCGCTAAGCAGTATTCCAATCATTTTTTCTACCATCCAATATCCCTCTGCCTGTATATCACATCCGCCCGAAGGCCGCCTTCTCTATTCCAGCAGCTTTCCCTTATAGGGCGCCAGCGGATTATATTTTTTCTCATCCCCGATGGTTGTATAGCCCAGATGTCCCGGATATACATTCACATCATCGGGAAGCTCAAACAGCTTGTCGAGCACAGAGTGGAGAAGCTGCACGGAACTGCCTCCCGGCAGATCCACACGCCCGTAGGAGCCCTCAAACAGAGTATCGCCTGCAAACAGAGCCTTTTCACTCTCCACATAGTAGCAGCAGGAGCCTGTGGTGTGGCCCGGTGTGCCAATCACCTGAAACTCATATCCGATCATGGAAAATTTCTCCCCGTCTCTCAGCCACACATCCGCCTCTTCGCGGATGATGGTTCCCAGAAGGCTCTTTGACAGATTCAGGTTCTCGTCTGCCAGAAGCTCCCTCTCCTGATCCAGGGCATACACCTTCGCCCCGGTGGCCTTTTTCACTGCCTCCAGACCTCCGATGTGATCGGAATGGCCATGTGTCAGGAGAATGGCCTTTGTCTGAAGTGAATCACGCTTTAAGGCCTCCGCAATCAGCTCCCCCTGATCTCCCGGATCAATGACAACAGCCTCCCTTGTCTCCTCGTTTGATACAATATAGCAGTTTGTCTGCACATAACCGACTGTCAGCTTCTTAATCTGCATCTGTCTGTTCTCTCCTTTTCCCTCTCTCCATTTTCTTCTGCCGCCTCTCAGGCCCTGGAAGCCGCCTCTGAACCCTGCTCCCGGTCAGAGGGCACGGCATACTCTTTATACAAACACAAAGAGAAAACTGCTTATCCGGCAGTTCTCTCAATGTCTATTACGCCTTCAATCTGTCTCAGCTTGTCGGCCAGTTTATTCAGTTCCTCTATTCCGTGAATGTCGAAGGTCATCATAATCGTGGCCTTCCCCTGCTTGCTGGTTCTCACATTCATGGATTTGATATCAATCTGCCGTTCCGTAAACACCTTGGACAGATCCACAAACATGCCAATCCTGTTGTTTGCAAAAATCTTGATCTCCGTGGTGTACCGCTCTTTTCCTGTCTCGTTTCCAACCGGCTGCTGCCACTCTGCCTCGATAAGCCTTGCCTTCTCGTCCTCCGGCAGGTTGATCACATTGATGCAGTCTGTCCTGTGAATGGAAATGCCGCGGCCTCTCGTCACAAAGCCCACAATCTCGTCTCCCGGCACCGGGCTGCAGCACTTGGAAAACCGCACGGCCAGATCGTCGATCCCCTTGACCACAATGCCGCTCTTGGACTTGCCCGGAGCGATGACGGGAACCTTGTTTCCGTCCCCGATGGAATCGAGGATGGTGGCGTCTGTTTTCTCCTTTTCCAGCTTCTTCGTCCTGGCCTCGAGCATCTTGTTGATTACCTGGCCCTCCTTGAGGCCGCCGTGGCCGATGGAGGCGAGGACGGAATCCCAGTCCTTGAAGGCATACCGCTTCATGACCTTTTCCATAAACTCGGGCTTGTTAATCTCAGAATAATTGATTCCCTTGTTCCGGCAGTACTTGTCGATCATGTCGCGGCCCCGGATAATATTGTCCTCCTTGAGCTCTGCCTTGAACCACTGGTTAATCTTATTCTTGGCCTGCGTGCTCTTGACAATCTTGAGCCAGTCGCGGCTGGGTCCCTTGCTGTTCTGGGAGGTCAGAATCTCAATTCTGTCGCCGTTCTTGATCTCGTAGTCAATATTGACTAACATTCCGTTGACCTTGGCACCCACCATCTTGTTTCCCACCGCGCTGTGGATGGAGTAGGCGAAGTCGATGGGGGTGGAGCCGCTGGGAAGGTTCTTCACGTCGCCGGACGGGGTAAAGCAGAACACGCTGTCAGAAAACAGATCCAGATCGCTTTTCAGGGAATCCAGAAATTCCTTGTTGTCCGACATATCCTTCTGCCACTCCAGAATCTGGCGCAGCCACGACAGCTTCTCCTCCGCGCTGTCCATGGCCGCCTTCGTGCTTCCGCTCTCCTTATACTTCCAGTGGGCTGCAATACCGTACTCAGCCACACGGTGCATCTCATAGGTGCGGATCTGAATCTCAAAGGGCTGGCCGCTGCTTCCGATCAGAGTCGTATGTAAGGACTGATAATTGTTGATCTTCGGCATGGCGATATAGTCCTTAAACCGGCCCGGTATCGGCTTATACAGCTCGTGGATGACGCCCAGAGCCGCGTAACAGTCCTTCACCGTATCCACAATAATCCGCACGGCGAAGAGATCGTAGATCTGATCCAGGGTTTTATTCTGCTTCACCATCTTTTTGTAGATGCTGAAGAAATGCTTCACGCGCCCATCTACCTTGCACTCGATTCCGGCATCGTCCATATGGCTCTTCACCTCATCGACAATCCCCTTCACAAATGCCTCCCTGGCATCCTTCCTGAGGGAGATCTTTTCTGACAGCTCATAGTAGACCTCCGGCTCCAGATACTTGAGGGCCAGATCGTCAAGCTCTGTCTTGATCCTGGAAATTCCCAGCCTGTCAGCGATGGGGGCGTAAATATCCATGGTTTCCCTGGCCTTTTCCCTCTGCTTTTCAGGCTTCATATACTGAAGGGTGCGCATATTGTGAAGGCGGTCGGCCAGCTTTACAAGGATTACGCGGATGTCCTTGGCCATGGCCAGGAACATCTTTCTCAGGTTCTCCGCCTGCATCTCCACCTTGTCCTTGTCCCAGGAAATATTGGTCAGCTTTGTGACGCCGTCCACCAGAAGAGCTACCTCGGCGCCGAACTCCCTGGCCAATCCGTCGGTGGTCATCACCGTATCCTCTACCACATCGTGAAGGATTCCGGCCACGATCGTTTCCTTGTCAAGCTCCAGGTCAGCCAGGATAATAGCCACGCAGAGGGGATGGATGATGTATGGTTCACCCGATTTTCTCTTCTGATCCTTGTGGGCTTCAAAGGCCAGTCTGTATGCCTTCTCCACCATCGAAATATCATCGGACGGATGATACCTCTGGATGCTCACAATCAGATCCTGATACAGCTCCTCCGGGCTCGTAAAGTCTGCCGGCTGCTCCAGCTCCCTATCCAGTTTTTTCATCTGATCCATCTTTTCCATACTCTGCCTCCCAGCTTCAGGCGTCTGCCCCGTTTTCCCTCTGTCGTTTGTGTCGTAAAATCCAGCCTTCTGTCACCCGGCGCAGAGCCGCGTCCAGGCATCCAGGGCGGTTTTCACGGCGGCCGGCACCTGAACCGGCCGCCGACTCCGTTAGAGAATTATCACTATTATAAATTTTTTTGTCGGAAAATGCAATTATTTTCTGTTCTCCCGGATCTGAACCCGATTTTAAACACGTTTCTGCCCTTCCGGCGGCCGGCTTCCGCCAAAGGTCAAACAGCTGTTTTTCAGATCCTGCCCCATTTCATCTCATTTATTCACTCTGGTGTGAAATTCCCTGAAACGGCGCCCATTTTATTCCCGCATCGGCTCTCTTATAGCCTGTGCTCCTGTCCACCGGGCTTACATACTCCCCCTCTCCCAGATACGCTCTGAGATTTCTGCAGCTTATCTCCACAATCCGGTCCAGGGTGTATTCCAGATGGAATCCTCCTGACACATGGGGCGTAATAATCACGTTTTCGCAGTCCCAGAGAGGGCTCTCAGGCGGCAGCGGCTCAGGTTCCGTCACATCCACGCCTGCTCCCAGGAGGTATCCCTCCCTCAGCGCCTCGGCCAGGGCGTCTGTATCCACAGCCGTTCCCCTCCCCACATTGAGAAAGACGGCTCCTCTCTTCATGGAGTGAAGCATTGCGCTGCCGAACAGCCCTCTGGTAGCCTCCGTACCAGGAAGGCATGACGCCACTATATCGGCCTTTCCGAGCTCCTCCTTCAGCGCGTCCATGGTATAGAGCTCATCCACACAGTCAGGCTTTTCGTGGATCGTTCTCCTGATTCCCACAATATAGCTTCCGAACGCTTTCATCCTCACAGCAAACTCCATCCCGATGTCTCCAAGGCCCACAATCAGGACCCGGCTCCCGTAGACAGACCTCACCATCCCCTCATCCTTCCACAGATGCTGCCTCTGGTTTTCCAGATATTTGGGGAATTTTTTCAGAAGGCTTAACACCATTCCCACCATGTGCTCTGAGATGGCGAGCCCGTATGCTCCCGTGGCATTTGTCAGAACCGTATCTACCGGGAGCACCCCCTCTTTCGTATACCCGTCTGTGCCGGCGCTGCTTAGCTGTACCCAGCCAAGGTTCCTGTTTCTCTTTAAAAGCTCAGGCGGAAGATTTCCGATCACACCGTCCACTGTCTCTATCAGCTCCCTGATCTTTTCCATGTCCCTCTCACAGAGAAGCTCAGCCCCCGCAGCAGCCTCTGCAAGCCTTCTTTTATGCCCCTCTGTCACCGGCAGCGTCACTAAAATTCTTCTTTCTGTTCTCCTCTGCTCTCCCATGGTTCCACTGCTCCTTTCTTTTCCTGTTTCGCCGTATCCTGTCTGTTTCTGCCTGTCATAACAGCAGAGCCGGCACTTTGCTTTTCTTTAAAATTTTTCCTTTAAGATTTGTCTTCCTTACGGAAAATGCCGGAATGCCTCATTTCTTTGGCATTCCGGCATTTTGTGCCTACTTACCCTCGTACACAATCAGGGATTCCACCTGATATTTTTCCAGCTTCTTTCTTCCCTCAAGGCCTGCCAGCTCCATGACAAAGCAGATCCTTACAACCTCTCCTCCAAGGCTCTCGATGAGCTTGCAGATCGCCTCCATGGTTCCTCCTGTGGCAATCAGATCGTCGATAATGACAACCTTCTGGCCCGGCCTGATGGAATCCTCATGCATCTCAATCTCCGCGCTGCCGTATTCCAGATCATATGCCATGGAAACGGTCTTGCAGGGCAGCTTTCCCTTCTTTCTCACCGGCACGAATCCCTTGCGGGCAGCATAGGCCACCGGCACTCCGAAGATAAATCCTCTGGACTCCGGTCCCACTACCACGTCATAGTCCACACCCTCCAGTGTTTTCAAAAGGCCGTCCACAGCCAGATGAAGTCCGTCGGGATCCTGCAGGATCGTGGTAATGTCCCTGAAAATAATCCCCGGCTCCGGAAAATCCGGAATGCTTCTTACATACTCTTCAAGTTTTTTCATGGTCTGTTTCCTCCCTGTATCTGTTATTTTATATTACATCAACTGTTTTATCATTCCTCTTTGCAGAGCAGGCGCCTCTCTCCTATGCCTGCTGTTTCGTTTTTTCCAGGCTGTCCTCCTGAACGGCGAGCCTTTGTCTGTACACGGCTATGGCCCTCCTCATGGCATCCTGCCCCGGCGCTCCGGCAGTCACCCTTCTCCTTACGCAGTTTTCCATACTGATGGCGCTGTAGACATCCTCCTCAAACACAGGGCTTACCTTCCTGTATTCCTCCAGAGGCAGTTCATCCAGGGAGCATCCTCTCTCAATGCATAAAAGCACCAGACGCCCGATAATCCCGTGGGCATCCCGGAAGGGAACGCCTCTGTTCACCAGATAGTCCGCAGCGTCTGTGGCGTTGGTAAAGCCGTTCTTTGCACTCTGCTCCATCACATCTTTTCTGAATGACATGGAAGAAATCATGCCTGTAAACAGAGCCAGACTTCCCTTTACCGTGTCGATGGCGTCAAAGGTCAGCTCCTTGTCCTCCTGCATATCCTTGTTGTACGCAAGGGGAAGCCCCTTCATCGTTGTGAGAAGACTCACCAGGGCACCGTACACGCGCCCCGTTTTTCCGCGGATCAGCTCCGCAATGTCGGGATTCTTCTTCTGGGGCATAATGCTGCTTCCCGTACTGTAGGAGTCGTCCAGCTCCACAAACCGGTACTCGTTTGTATTCCAGATAATGATCTCCTCACAGAACCGGCTCAGATGCATGGAAATGACAGAAAGCGCGCTTAACAGTTCGATGAGGTAATCTCTGTCAGACACAGAATCCATGCTGTTTAAGGTTGCCCCGTAAAAGCCCAGCAGAGAAGCCGTGTATTCCCGTTCCAGGGGATAGGTGGTTCCCGCCAGAGCACCTGCACCGAGGGGGCAGTAGTTCATCCTCTCCCGGATGTCATGAAGCCTTGACAGATCCCGGAAAAACATCTCCGCATAGGCTCCCAGATGGTGAGCCAGGGTGATGGGCTGGGCCTTCTGGAGATGGGTAAAGCCCGGCATGTAAGTATCCAGATTTTTCTCCATCATATCTACAAGCACCTTTAAAAGTCCCCGCACAAGGCTGTCCAGCTCGTCAATCTCATCTCTTGTGTAGAGCTTCATATCAAGGGCCACCTGATCATTCCTGCTGCGCCCCGTGTGAAGCCGCTTTCCCGCCTCTCCAATCCGTTCAGTCAGCTGACTCTCCACAAAGGAATGGATATCCTCGTACTCCGGCGTAACCGTAAGGGTTCCACTCTCCAGATCCCTCAAAATTCCCTGCAGCCCCTCTGTGATCGCTTCTCTGTCCTCTTCTGAAATGATTTCCTGCCGGGCTAACATCGTCACATGGGCGATGCTCCCCTCAATGTCCTGACGGTACAATTTCTGATCAAAGGAAATAGATGCATTAAAGTTGTGCACCAGCTGGTTTTCTTCCTTCGTAAAACGGCCTCCCCATAATTTCATGGCAATTCTCTCCTTTATCCCTGCTCCTGGGCCTCTGCGCCCTCCTGCGAATGTTTCTCTGTATTTGTCTGTCCCTCTCTCTGCAAAGCTGAGAGCTGGCTTTCTTTTTCCTGCCGCTGCCCAGATTTCTGGCTTCTGGCCCTTTCTCTTCTTTTTCTGTCGTACATCTGCTTTCTCTCGCGCTGCTTTCTGGCATGGGAAATGCCAAAGGCAGCAGCCAGAACGGCCAGGGAGCCGAGGGAAATTGCAGCCCCCATTTTAAGTCCCTGGGGCATATAATGCATCTCAATCACATGGCTTCCGGGGGACAGCTCAATTCCCATAAACGCGTCAAACAGCTTTTTGGCAGTTTTTTTCTCGCCGTCCACAGTTATGCTCCATCCCTCGTCATAGGGGATAGACAGAAACAGCGTTCCTCCCGCCTCCGTCTCCACGCTTCCCTTGAGTCTGCTGTCCTCCCAGACAGTCAGTTCAAGGGGACTCTGGGCCAGCTTTCTGTAGACATGCTCCAGGGCAGCCTCATTGTAGCGGTACAGGCGGATTCCCAGATCCTCACTTCCCTCCTCATTCTGGAAGGTCAGCGTCTGGCCTTCATCTACAAGTCCCACTTCAATCAGATAGCCTCTGTTTACATTGTCAAAGGTCTGTTCTTTCTCTCCTTTTTTCAGAGACACCTCTTTCACCTGTCTGTTGGAGACGTAAGCATAGTACTCTCCCGGCTCCTCCGGTGTATAGATTAAACTGGGCCCGCTGCCGAGCCCGCCAACTTCCATAAGCACATCCGGCGCGTCAAACAGACCGCACAGGGAATTCTGCACATCAGCGGGATTTACCATGTCAAGCTGCCACTCATTTTCCATGATATCCGGGATCAGAAATCCCAGAGGCAGGGTATACCGGTTGGCGTACAGGTACACGCCTCTGTAATCCTGAATATACTCCACCCGGGGATTTCTCTGCTCCTCCGGATAAAATGCATATTTCACCGACAGAAGGCAGTCCACCAGAGGCGTGCTTCCCGTAATGCTGTAGGCATTCGTGGAGGCCTCGCAGCCCATGTGCCTCATGAAATCCGTCACATCCGCGCTGGCCACCGAGGAAAACAGAGAGACTGAAGGAAAGTGCATCCACGCACCGTCGTTTTTCGTCCTCTGATCCGTCTTTTCAACTCTGTAAAATCCCTCCTGCCCCTTAAGACTGTCAGCCAGAATCTCAACCGCCTCATTGTCCTGCGTGTACGCAGTTCTGCTGGTAGTGGTGACGCTGGTGCAGGTCGTATTGACCGCCGCCTCCACACTGACTGTAAGAAGAGCCAGAAGCATAATCAGGGCCTGTCTGCCCCGCCATCTCTGGCCGCATCTCTCCCTGCTGCTCCTGTAGAGGAAAATCAGCCCTGTGTAGAGCGCCAGGAAAAAGATCGCCCCGTAAAATACGGCAAAGTGGTAGGCCTCGTCCCCTTCCATGAATTTCTGTGCCAGGAGGACAAAGGACGCGGAGCCCCAGAAGGCCACGGACACGCTCCTGGAAGAAATTCCTTCCAGATTGGTATAGGCCCTGCAGCAGACAGTCAGCATCAGCGCAATGTAGATAAAGGACTGTCTTGCAGGAAGGCTGTTGGGATAGTGAAAGCCATGCCAGATAAAATTCAGCACATTGATGGAAAAGCTGGCAAGGAAAAACAGCAGAAGCGTACAGTAAACTGCCTTTTCCTTAAGTTCAATTTTCCTGCAGGCCAGATACAGCAGAAAAAACATAAGCACAGCCACGCCGCAGTAGATGTTCGGCCAGTGATTAAGACCGATTTCCACCTGTACATTCCCGATATGGCGGGCCAGCATATCCAGGATGGAGAAGTAGCTCTCCGCCGTTTCCGGAAAGCTCATCTCTCCTGAGGCAGTGCTCTGCAGAGCATAAATTTCAGGCAGAAGCACAAAGGCTGCCAGTCCTCCGGCCAGCAGGGAATACCCGGCAAACAGTCCGATGGTCTTCCCCCATCCGTCCCTGAAGCTGTCCCAGTCGAGAACCGCCAGGGCAATAAAATACAGCACCATGAAAATACAGATCATGATGGAAATATAGTAGTTGGACAGAATCGAAAGTCCCAGGGCCACGCAGTAGAGAAGCCCTTTTTTTTCACTGACCAGTCTCTCAAGCCCCAGCAGGATCACCGGAAACAGCACAATGCAGTCCAGCCACATGATATTCCAGCTGTAGGCCGCCATATACCCGGATAGGGCATAAAAAATACCGAAAAAACACGTCCCAAAGTCGGAAGTTCTGCAGTGCTTTCTCAGATACCAGGTAAAGGCAAGGCCTGCAAGTCCGATCTTCAGCACGATGGAGCCTGTCATAAATTCGATGATAAACTCCTTTGGGCAGAAAATGATCAGCCAGTTCAAAGGGCTCGCCAGATAATAGGCATAAAGCGCCGCAAAATTAACTCCCAGCCCTATATTCCAGCTGTAGAGCAGGCTTCCTCCCTGTGACAGCTTGTGTTTAAACTCTGAAAAGAACGGAGCATACTGGTGGTACATATCCGTCCTCAGAAAGCTCTGTTCTCCAAAAGGGAAGATTCCGCGCTGGGCAAAAATAATAATCATGATTATCACAGGGATCAGGAAGGCCGCTGCGTAACAGTCTCTCGCCCTCAAAAGTCCCGGGCGATCCTCTTCCTGTTTCCGGCTTCTCTCCGGATACCGTTCCCTGGCGCCTAAAACGGCCGCCTTCTGACCTTCCCTCTGACCTCTGCCAGGCCTCAGTCTGTCCTCTGTGCCGTTTTCCGGCTTTCTCACCCGCCGCTGGCTGGCTGCAGCCTCTTTTATCCCGGCGGGTTCCATTTCGTCCACCCGTCCCTCTTCTCTGTCCGGACCGGTATCTTTCCTTTCAGCCGCTCTCTCCTCGTTCTGTCCCGGTTCCCTGTCTGCCCCTGCAGCCACCTGATTTAAAACCCTGTCAAACTCCCTGGAAATTCCGGCTATCTCATCTTCTCTCATAGAACCTCCAAATTTCCTATCTCGCTTCCTGCTTATTCCTGAAAATGAACAGCTTGCTGAGCACATAGTTCAAAACAAGAGATACCGCAGATACTGCGATCTTTCCGATCAGATTCGGCCATCCCAGGCCATTTACCATGATCTCCATTCCGGCAATCGTGATGACTCCTGTAAAGAGCCTGCATGCCACGAAGGACGTCAGCTCATTCAGCAGCTTTGCCGGATGTAAGGTTTTGCTCTGAAACACATAAATCTTATTGGTAACAAATGCAAACAGGACAGCGGCCACAAACGATATGGTCTGGGAAAATACAACGGAGTACCCCATGTAGTAAAGGACAAAATATCCCACCCAGTCTACCGCTGTGGTCAGCACACCGAAGATAAAGTAGGACACGGTTTCCCTGTTCACAAACTTTGACCACAAGGCTTCCCATAATTTTCTAATCATATACTTTCTGCTTCCTCTGCTCTCTTTTTCTCTTTTTTCTTTTCGTCTTATCTCTGTTATCTCTGCCTGTATGTCCGGCGCCTGAACGCCGCCTTTTATTGTAATGTTTTTTTCTGCAAAAAGCAAGGACGGGAGCCTGTTTTCTCACATGTTCCCGCCCTTCTATTTTCACGCCTTCAAACGGATGGATAAACAAACGCCCATGTTCCATCCCAGGCCGTACGGCCTTTCACATCTGCGTTTCTGGCAGAGCTCTGCCAAATTCTGCCTGAATTAAAGCTCGCTTAACAGCTTCTCCACGCTCACCAGCTTCACGCACAGTGTGAAGAGCTCTGTTGCTGTGATCAGATCCTGAAGCGGCGGATAGGAAGGAGCAATACGGATGTTGCTGTCCTTCGGATCCTTTCCGTATGGATAGGTAGCGCCTGCATCTGTCATGATCACACCTGCCTTCTTGCACTTGGCCACAATCGCCTTCGCGCAGCCCTCTAAGGAATCAAAGCAGATAAAGTATCCTCCCCTGGGCTTTGTCCAGCTTCCAATCTCCAGACCGCCCAGCTCCCGATCCAGGATCTCCTCAACAGCCTCAAACTTCGGGCGGAGAATATCAGCGTGCTTCTTCATATGCTCTACCATTCCATGAATGTCCTTAAAGAAGCGCACATGGCGCAGCTGATTTACCTTGTCATGTCCGATGGTCTGGATTTTTAACTGCTTCTTGATGTCCTCCAGGTTATTCTGGGATGTGGCAAGAGCCGCAATTCCGGAGCCCGGGAAGCTGATTTTGGAAGTAGATGCAAACTTGTAAACCAGATCCGGGTTTCCGGCTCTCTTGCACTCTGCCAGAATCTCTGTCACCTGATCCTGCTTGTCCTCATATAAATGATGGATTCCGTATGCATTGTCCCAGAAAATTCTGAAATCCTTTGCAGCCGGCTTTAATCTCGCCAGACGGCGTACCGTCTGATCGGAGTAGGAGACTCCGCTTGGATTGGAATACTTGGGAACACACCAGATTCCCTTGATTGCCTCATCCTTTGCAACCAGTTCCTCCACCATGTCCATGTCAGGACCGTCCTCTGTCATCGGCACATTGATCATCTCAATGCCAAAATATTCTGTAACCGCAAAGTGTCTGTCGTAACCGGGAACAGGACAGAGGAATTTCACCTTATCCAGCTTGCACCACGGAGTATTTCCCATAATTCCATGTGTCATAGCACGGGAAATCGTATCGTACATTACATTTAAGCTGGAGTTTCCATAGATAATCAGATTAGATGCAGGCACCTCGATCATATCTCCGATCAGTTCCTTGGCCTCACTGATTCCATCCAGCACGCCGTAATTGCGGCAGTCTGTGCCGTCATCACAGGTGAGATCGGTGGAGCTGTTCAGCACATCCATCATGCCCATGGAAAGGTCTAACTGCTCTGCAGACGGCTTTCCGCGGGACATATCAAGCTTTAACCCCTTTGCCTGGAATGCCCGGTACTGTGCGTTCAGTTCATGGCTGAGTGCCACTAATTCTTCCTTTGTAAGTTCGCTGTAAGGCTTCATTCCCTCTAAATCCTCCTTGTTATCAGGCTCTCTCGGCCATCTTATTCTAAAAAATTCAGTCTTTCCTATTTATCATATCAAAACGCAGTTTTATTGACAAGATTTTTTTGCAGGCTCCTTTTGCTTTTAAATCTCTTTTTGACCGTGGATTTATACCTTTTTACGTTGCACAGCTTTCCCATCAATGGTATAATGA
Organism: Clostridium sp. M62/1; assembly: GCF_020736365.1. Lineage (NCBI taxonomy): Bacteria > Bacillati > Bacillota > Clostridia > Eubacteriales > Clostridiaceae > Clostridium > Clostridium sp. M62/1. The sequence continues at coordinate 3,012,967 of NZ_CP085988.1, forward strand.
CCCGAAGCGGATCCTATTACCGGGGCAGATTTCAGCTCCTGCTGTATAAGTCCCGGCACTTCGTCCCGCCTAAGTCTCCCTATCCGAAGGATATGGAGCCTTCCCTATCCCATAGACTAGAGAAAAGAGGCCTGCGCAATGAGTTCAGAGTATCTGCTGGTGGACGGCTACAATATCATATTTGCATGGACAGATTTAAAAAAAATTGCAGAACAGAATATCGATTCGGCCCGCACAAAGCTGCAGGATATTCTCTGCAATTATCAGGGCTTTAAAAAATGCAATGTGATCCTGGTATTTGACGGCTACAAGGTAAAGGGCAATCCCGGCTCAGTCATCAAATACCACAATATCCACGTTATATTCACAAAAGAAGCGGAAACGGCAGATCAGTACATAGAAAAGGTCACCCAGGAGATCGGACGCCAGTACCATGTGAGAGTTGCCACCTCAGACCGCCTGGAGCAGGTGATCATTCTCGGAAAGGGAGCCGTCCGCATGTCAGCCAAGGACCTGGAAAAAGAGATACGTGAAACGGACGCTGTTATCAAAAAAGAGCATCTCGACAAGATCAAGAGCTATAAGATGCGTCTGTTCGACTACGCCGATCCGGCCCTGCAGGAATATCTGGAACGCCTGCGCCTGAACCGGGATACGGACGGTGAGGAGTAAGTCCCGACTTTTCTAATCCGCTGTCAGGGCAGTTTCGGCATATTCATCTGCCAAACACTGATATCATAAAAATAACTTCAGGAGGTGCTCACCTATGTCTTTAGCTGAGCTTTTTATTCTTGCAGTGGGAGTTTCCATGGATGCTTTCGCTGTCGCAGTCTGTAAAGGACTTTCCATGAAACAGTTGAACTGGCGCCATGCCGTTATAATCGGAGTCTATTTCGGCGGATTCCAGGCAGGAATGCCGTTTATCGGCTATCTCCTGGGCTGGCATTTTAAGGACGCCATCACCTCGGTGGACCACTGGATCGCTTTCGTGCTCCTGGCAGCCATCGGACTCAGCATGATTCGGGAATCACGCTCCAAGGACGAGGATGAGGAATCACTGGACGCATCCGTTGACTTCAAAACCATGTGCGTCCTCGCCCTGGCTACCAGCATCGATGCCCTGGCAATCGGAGTCACCCTCTCCTTCCTAAATGTTGACATCGTTCCGGCAGTGTCCTTTATCGGCATCATCACCTTCTCCCTGTCCATCGTGGGAGTAAAGGCAGGAAATGTATTTGGAATACGATACAAATCGCGGGCTGAGCTTGCAGGAGGTACGATTCTCCTTCTCATCGGCTCCAAAATTCTGATTGAGCATCTGTTTTTATAAGACAGATGCTTTTTTCATATAACCGTCCCTGATGCCTGAACAGTCCAGCAAATCCAAGGTTCTGCGAAAGCCTCCGCTATTTTCCGGCAGGCTTCAGCGGGTAGGTGTGGTGGAGAATCAGCTCCTCCTCCGTACCGTTTTCGCTGTAAAATGCCCTGCAGATACGTTCTGCAATCATCTCCACATTTTCCTCCGTCGTGTCCGACAGCATGACAAGGTACTGACAGCTGCTGTACTGTGCATAGAGATCTCCCATGCGCAGATTATTCTGTATCTCCTGTCCCAGAACTTCCAGCTGGTAATCCCTTTTCTCCAGGGTGGGAAACTCATTGGAGGTGTCTGTGAGCGTAAACAGAATCAAAAAGGCGCCCATATCCTTTCGCGTCATCCGGCGCTCTACAAAGCGGTAGATACTCTTGAAGGTCTCATAGTCCTGACAGTAGGCTCCCGGATGGGGATCCTCCTCACGCATCTCCTTTGCCAGGATTTTCATGTCAATCCGGATCTCGTCTCCCTCTGTATCCGTCACAGTTCCCTTTCCGAATTTTCCCGCGTCCCGGCTCCGCTTCTCCTTCACCATCTGCTGGTCGGCCAGGTCAAACAGCTCCCTGTACCCAAAACCGGGATGGTAGGTTCCTGAGCAGATACTCAGAGAAAGGCACAGAAGCACCCTGCTGTTCACCTCAACCCTGGAAAATCTCTCCCGAATCTGGTTGCAGCGCCGTTCCAGCTCCTCCTTCCCGAGGGTCTGGGGAAAGAAAATAACGAATTCATCCCCTCCGGTTCTCCCTAACAGGCAGAAAGGCGGCATCATCTTTTTAAGGACAGAGGAAATCTCTCTGAGAAGCTGATCTCCGATGATGTGGCCATAGGTGTCATTGACCTTCTTAAACTGATCAATATCCATCACGATCATGCTTCCGGCTCTGTTCTTTTTCAGCTGCTCATCCACCCGCTTTTCAATGGCTCCTCTGTTGTAGAGGCCTGTAAGCCAATCCTCCTCAGCCAGCTTCTGGTAGGCGGCTATGGCCTGTTCCAGCTGCTTTTTTGTCTGCACTTTTCCTGTGCTCGCCCGTTTTTTCATTTTTCCCCCTGTCCGGCCCATAATACAAGCCTTTTTACACATTCGCTCCATACAGTTTCAGCCGTCACTGTGCAAAACCTTATGCGTTTTCCTGCTGCCGGTATCCGGCAGATTCTGTTTTTTTAACAGTAGCACAGCCGGGAAGAAACTTCAAGCCTCCTGTTTTGGAATAATCTGCACCGATTCTTGGCGAACCTTTCTGCGGGGCAGAGAAAACCTCCTGCCAGAATACCGGAAAGGCGGGAGAACATACAAAATCTGCCTCCCGCCTCTGTCTTTCCGTTTTTTCAGAATCTGTCTTTTTTTGCTGTTCACCCTCGTTATTCCAGCACAACTCTCTTAAAATTCTTCTTTCCGCGTTTTACCACGACTCCCTCGCCGGAGAGCTGATCCTTCGTGAATGCAGCCTTAATATCTTTCACCTGAACTCCGTCCACGGAGACGCCTCCCTGCTCCACATTTCTTCTCGCCTCAGAGCGGGACGGTGCCAGACCCGACTTCTGAAGGATGGAGAGGATGTCAATCGAACCGTCCGCAAAATCCTCCTCTTTGAGCTTCGCCGTAGGCATATTGGCAGCATTTCCGCTTGTAAATAAGGCTCTGGAAGCTTCCTGCGCCTTAACTGCCTCCTCTTCCCCGTGAACCAGGGCAGTCAGCTCATAGGCCAGAATCTCCTTTGCCTTGTTTAACTGGCTTCCCTCCCACTGATCCATCTCGTCAATCTGCTCAAGAGGCAGGAAGGTCAGCATGCGCAGGCATTTTAAGACATCTGCATCCGCCACATTTCTCCAGTACTGGTAGAATTCGAACGGAGATGTCTTGTTTGGATCCAGCCACACAGCGCCTGACTGTGTCTTGCCCATCTTCTTTCCCTCAGAGTTCAAAAGCAGGGTGATGGTCATGGCGTGGGCATCCTTTCCAAGCTTCCTTCTGATAAGCTCAGTTCCGCCTAACATATTGCTCCACTGATCATCGCCGCCAAACTGCATATTGCAGCCGTATTTCTGGAACAGCATGTAGAAGTCGTAGCTCTGCATGATCATGTAGTTAAACTCCAGGAAGCTCAGTCCTCTCTCCATCCTCTGCTTGTAGCACTCAGCTGTCAGCATACGGTTTACAGAGAAGTGGGGGCCCACCTCACGGAGAAGCTCCACATAATTGAGCCCTAAAAGCCAGTCCGCATTGTTTACCATCAGGGCTTTTCCGTCAGAGAAGTCGATAAAACGGCTCATCTGCTTTTTGAAGCAGTCGCAGTTGTGCTGGATGATCTCCGGGGTCATCATGGATCTCATGTCTGTTCTTCCGGACGGATCGCCGATATATCCGGTTCCCCCTCCAATCAGGGCAATCGGCTTGTTGCCGGCCATCTGCAGACGCTTCATCAGGCAGAGAGCCATGAAATGCCCTACGTGAAGGCTGTCGGCAGTGGGATCAAAGCCGATATAGAAGGTGGCCTTTCCCTCGTTCACCATGTTTTTGATTTCTTCCTCATTGGTCACCTGGGCAATCAGCCCGCGGGCAACCAGCTCTTCGTAGATTTTCATACTGATTCTCCTTTTTCATTTTTCATATCGTCTGGCTTCGCCCTTCAGGTCTCATGCCGCTTCAGGATGAACCCAGACTGCATTTAAGGCATTTTCTGTTCCGGGACAGAACCGTTGGCCTGAAATTTTTACCGCTTTAAAAGCTCAAACTACAAAAAGCTCCATCCCTCTGAACTTCTTCAAAAGGACGGAGCCTTAAACTTCCGTGGTACCACCTTATTTCGCGGAAACACTCGCATGTCCCGCCTCACCGAGTACAGTCGGCATATTATCAAACCTGCTTTCAGCCTGCCGCTATACTCCCGCCGCTGTAACGTGCGGCGACCCCGCTGCAGCCTACACAGGAAGCCTTCCGGTCCGCTGACAGCGTAAAGCTGAAATCAAAAGCTCTCCCGCTCTCTTCCCTTCGGTGCAGGGCTCTGGGATGTATTCGTCTGCCTCTCCTCCATGCGCCTCTCACCATCCGGCGGCTCTCTGTATGGGGTGCGGGGCGGCTACTTTTTCCCGTCAACGCCTGGTATCTGTTTGTCATTCCTGCCGGTTCAAATCTTGCCTTCAGCTCCTGTCAGCTGAATCTGCCCCCTGCAGGTTATGTGCTATTATAAGGGCTTTTTTCGGGAAAGTCAAGAGCGGACTAAAAAGAACTTCCCCTGTGCATCCCCCTTTATGAGAATCCAATCATCACTGCAATAATTACAGCAAGGGATGAGCATACAAACAGGATAGCCTGGAATTTAATCTGGAACTTTGCCCATTTTCCCCAATCAAGCTTCGCAGCGGCAAGAGCGCCGAGAAGACAGCCTGAGGTCGGAACAATGAAGTTCGTAAATGCGTCTCCCAGCTGGAAGGCAAGGACAGCAACCTGTCTGGAAACGCCCACGATATCTGCCAGCGGCGCCATGATCGGCATAGTCAGAGCAGCCTGTCCTGAACCAGATACAACGAAGAAGTTGAACACAGACTGGAACACGTACATCAGCCATGCGGAGATAACCGGCGGGAAATTCTTCATTCCCTCGCCAATCGTGTGAAGAATCGTATTCAGAACCGTTCCGTCTGTGGGGCTTGTTCCTCCCAGGACGATAATAATTCCCTGAGCCATACCTACGCAGAGAGCCGCTCCCAGAAGATCAGCTGCTCCCTTGTCAAATGCTTTTGCAATATCGTTGAGCCTCATGTCATTTAATTTGAACACAACGCCGATAATACCGGAAACAAATCCCATCACGAAGAACTGGGATGCAATCTCCGGAATATAATATCCCTGGGTTATAACGCCCCAGATTGTCCAGATTATCGTGGCCAGAATGGATAACAGAACCAGCTTGTGTCCCAGCGTAAAGGGAAGCTCCTGCTTGCTGTCCATCCTGAATTCATTTCTGTAGTAAGCGTCTGATTCATATGCCACAGAAAGCTTCGGATTTTTCTTGATTTTAGCCGCATAGCGCATGGTAAACACGATGGTAAGTCCTGTAAACAGAATCCACAGGACAATACGAAGCGGCGCGCCGGACATAACCGGTATTCCCGCGATTCCCTGGGCAACCGCAAGGCTGAAGGGATTCATCCAGGATGAGCCAAAGCCGATCTGGGTTGCTACATAGGAACAGAGAATGCCCACAATTCCGTCATATCCCATGGCCACAAACATAGGCGCCAGGATCATGACAAAGGGAATCGCCTCCTCTCCCATTCCAAAGACTGCGCCTCCCAGGGAAAACAGCGTAATCAGAATCGGTATCAGGAGAATCTCCCGCCCCTTGGTGATGGCAATAACCCTCATAATTCCTGCATCCACTGCTCCGGTCCTCAGCACAATTCCGAATGCGCCGCCCACCACCAGAATAAAGGCGATAATTCCTACAGCAGTCCCGTTTTTGTCTCCTACCGTCATTCCCTCAAACACAAAGTTCAAAATTCCCTGGCCGCCGAAATCCTCGGTTCCCCAGAGCGGAGCTGCCTTAGTTACCTTATTTCCGTTTTCATCCAGCACATACTCAAAGCTGTCAGGATCGAGAACTGTCTTCGTCACTTCCTCCCCATTCTGGATGTACGTAATCTCTTTCTGCTGATACGTCCCCAGCGGGATGAACAGTGTCATAATAGCCGCCACACAGATAACCAGGAAAATGATTATATACGTGTGAGGCATCTGGAATGTTTTCTTCTGTTTCTCCATAATCATACTCTCCTTTTAGTATTCAAAGGTCCCCCTTTTCAGAACCCTTTTTTCGGAAACCATCAGCTCGCCTTTGGCGAGAACTGTGTGGATTTCCAATGTATCCGAATCAGACAGCACCAGATCGGCGTCTGCATTTTCGGCAATTCTGCCCTTGTGGGAAAGTTTCAGAAGGGAGGCAGGATTTGAGGTCACTGTCCTCAGGGCATCCGTAAGAGAAACGCCGTCCGTCAGCACTGCGTCACGCATCTCTCTGTAGATTGATGAAACCTTTCCCACCCCCAGATGCAGGAATTTTCCCTGGCTGTCAAACACAGGCAGGCTTCCCTGGCCATCGGAGGAGAATGTCACATGCTCCGCGGGAACTCCCGCATCCAGCGCCATTTTAAGCCCTGTGCTGGCCTTTACCTCCTCGGGATCCAGGAAATCAGGATCCGAGCTGGTGGTCAGGTCAATGTATCCTCCCATATGTTTCGCATAGTCGATGCCATCCTCCATCAGAGAACGGCTTCTGTTGATATGCGTCGGAAGCATGTTGGACGGCGGAATCTGTGTTTCCTCCAGCACATAGCGCAGAAAGGAGAGCTGCTCCTTGCCGTCGCCCAGATGAATGTTGACAATTCCGGCCTTGCCGGACAGGATTCCCCCCACTCTGGTATCAGCCACGATTTTGGCAAATTCTTCTTTTGTCGGCTGGGAGGAACGGTGATCGGAGACGGCAATCTCCCCTGTTCCCACAACCTTGTCAATCAGAATCAGGTCATCCATCACGCTTCCCATGAGGGTACGGACAGGAACCTGGTAGGAGCCCGTATAAATATACGTGGTAATTCCCTCCTCCTCAAGACCTCTGGCCTTGGCAATCAGGTTTGTCATGGTTCTCGTGGTCCCGTCTGTTCCGAGGCATCCCACAATAGTGGTCACTCCCCCCTCCAGGGCATCTGTGAGCATCAGCTCCGGCGTTCTTGTATGGTAACCGCCCTCTCCGCCGCCCCCCAGGATATGCACATGGGCGTCAATCAGCCCGGGCATCAGAACTTTCCCCGTGCCGTCGATCACTGTGATCCCATAGGCCTCCTCTTCCGGAAGGTTTTCCGCAATCCTTAAAATTTTTCCGCCTCCAATCAGAACGTCCCTGATTCCCATGTCTTCAGGGCCGTACAGATGGGCATTCTTTATCAAAATCATATTGGAGTTCCTTTCCCCTGTATCTGTTTTTATTTTCTTATTTCCTGTTTTCCCCCCTAAAAAATGGTTCCGGCTGCTTCCCGCAGGTCCCCGGCTCCCTCCCCGGCTGCCTTTACAGCAACACGCACAGCCGCTTTCAGCGCTTTCACCATCTCTGCTCTTGGAAGAAACGGCTCTCCCTTCCCGGCCTCCGCCATGGTCTCGTCGTAGGGCACATGGATAAAGCAGCACCTCATATTCCGGTTCTCCTGCTCTGCCAGATAGAGTCCTGTATACATCACTGCATTGCACACAAATGTGCCTGCAGAGTAAGACACGCAGACGGGGATTCCCTCCTTCTCGATCTCCTTTGCGATCCGCTTTACAGGAAGGGTAGAAAAATAGGCATTCTGTCCGTCCCTCCTCACAGGAATGTCAAATGGCTGCTCTCCGTCATTGTCCGGAATCCTGGCCTCCTCCAGATTGATACCTACGCGCTCTATGCTTATCTGTCTTTCTCCCCCGGCTAAACCCACAGAAATCAGGCAGTCAGGACATTCTATGCGCACTGCCTCCTCGAGAGGAGACGTAAATCTTCCAAAGGAAACCGGAAGGCGCAGCTTAATAATCTCTGCCCCCTCTATCCTGTCCGGCAGAGCATTCACCGCCTCCCAGGATGGATTTAATTTGTGAAGGCCAAAGGGTTCAAAACCTGTCATCAGAATCTTCATGGCTTCACTTCCTTTCCCAAATATATACAAACATATAGATTCCTGTGTATTCTAGCACAGAACAGTTGAAAAGTCATTCCCTTTTTGCGAGTTTATGCATATCTGTTTAATAAATATTCCTGAAGTGGGGACAATCTTCCGAAAGACCGCAAGAAACCGGAACAAAGTCCCCGGATCTGCCTGTTTTACGACTTTCTGCGATAGCTGCGTCTTCTCGATTTTTATTCTGCCTTGCCTCTTCCCCCACTGCTTCAGACGATAAACTATTTGACAATTCCCCTGTTCTCTCTTATAATGATATAAGTCTTTGCGGGTGTGGCGGAATTGGCAGACGCGCCAGATTTAGGTTCTGGTACGAGAGTGTGCAGGTTCAAGTCCTGTCACCCGCATTATCATAAGTAAGAATCCTGCCTCGCAGGATTCTCCGCCTGCGGCGGGCCGCAAAAGCGGCATTTTCCTTTCCGCCGCAGTGCGATCCCCGCGAAGCGTTTTCATATAACAGGGGACGAAGTTTCCTGTTATATAAGAAACTCCTGAAAGCCGGCAGCTATTCTGTCAGCTTTCAGGAGTTTCTTATTTTTCCCTATCTCTTATCAGTTATCAGGCTTCCGCCCAGGCATCGGCATTCTCTCCGCTTTCCTGTGCCTGACGCTATCCGATCTCTCTCTGTCTTACAATCTCATACGCCAGCACACCGGCCGCCACGGAGGCATTCAGAGAATCGATATCCCCCTTCATGGGAATGGACGCCACCATATCGCATTTTTCCTTCACGAGCCTGCTCACGCCCTCTCCCTCATTTCCAATCACCAGGCCGATGGGCCCTTTCAGATTCAGGCGGTACATGCTCTCGCCTCCCATGTCGGCGCAGACAAACCAGAGTCCCCGTTCTTTAAGCTCCTCGATGGTGGCAGATAAATTCGTCACCTTGGCCACCGGAGTATAATTGAGCGCCCCTGCGGAGGTTTTGGCCACTGTGGCAGTAAGCCCTGCAGCTCTTCTTTTTGGAATAATCACGCCGTGAGCGCCGGCCAGGTTTGCCGTCCTGATGATCGCTCCCAGATTATGTGGATCTTCAATCCCGTCTAACAGGAACAGAAACGGGGGCTCGCCCTTTTCCTCGGCGGCCCGCAGCATATCCTCCACCTGGGCATATTTGTACGCGGCTGCGTAGGCGAGCACGCCCTGGTGCTTTCCGGTCTCTGAGAGCTGGTCAAGCCTCTCTTTTGACACATAATTGATAATCGTGTCCTGCTTTCTGGCCTCTCTGGTGATACTCTTCACCGGCCCGTCCTGACATCCGTCCAGGACAAAGAGTCTGTCAATGGTTTTTCCAGAGCGGAATGCCTCAAGCACGGCATTGCGCCCTTCAATGGTAAGTTCCTCGTATCTCATTCTCTAAAACGCACTCCTGTTTTTAATCCTTCCCTTTTTGCCTGCAGCAGTCTGCCCCTGCTGCCTGTGCCTGTCATCTTATTCTTCCTCATCCCGGAGCTTTCCCAGCTTCTCAAGACCCATGCCTAAGAGCTCTGCCATCCGCCCGAGGCGTCCGGTCAGATAGAGGTAACCCATCAGGGCCTCAAAGCCTGTGGCCATCCGGTAATCCTTCATGGTGGCATGTTTTGCCATGGTTACAGACTTGGCATTTCTTCCCCTGCGGTAGACAGACAGCTCCTCCGGCGTCAGCGCCTCCTCGATGAGCTTGAGAAACTCTGCCTGAGCGCCTGCCTTGACCAGGGAAGCCGTCTCCCTGTGCATCTTGTTTACCTGCCTGTTTCCCTCGTTTACCACAAGTGTCCGGATCGCAAGCTCATAGACTGCATCGCCCAGGTAGGCCAGCACAAGGGGAGAATAGGAGGCGGCATCCGCCTCCTTAAGCCTCAGCGCCTCCTTTAAACAGTCTAAACCCGTTTCCATTTAACGCCCTCTCTGGTATCCTCCAGCACAATTCCCATGTCAAGCAGCTTTCCGCGAATCTCGTCAGCCAGAGCGAAATTCTTTGCCTTTCTGGCCTGCTGGCGCTCCTCAATCATCGCCTCGATCTCGTCATCCAGTACCTCGGCCTTCTTCTCTGTGATAATTCCCAGCACCTCGCAGAGCCTCTCAATGCTTCCCTTTAACTCCTCAAGGTATGCCCTGCTGCTCTCCTCAGAGATTGTGGAGTTGCTCAGCTTAACCATCTCGAAAATAGCTGAGATAGCGTCGGCTGTGTTGAAATCGTCGTCCATGGCTGCCTCGAACTTCTTCACAAGCTCCGCTGCAGTCTCCAGATTTCTTCTCTCCTCCCCGCTCATCTCCTTTTCCGCCGCTTTCGCCAGCAGATCTCTCAGCCTCTCAACACCGGTCAGGATTCTCTCCAGGCCGTTTCTGGACGCCTCCATCAGCTCGGCGCTGAAATTCAGCGGGCTTCTGTAGTGGGCGCTCAGCATGAAGAAGCGCAGAACCTGTAAGTCGTACTGCTCGGAAATCTCACGCACCGTGCGGAAATTTCCCAGGGACTTTGACATCTTCTTATTATCAATGTTCAGGAATGCATTGTGCATCCAGTATTTTGCGAAAGGTTTTCCATTGGCCGCCTCGCTCTGGGCAATCTCATTCTCGTGGTGTGGGAATACCAGATCCTCACCGCCGGCATGGATATCGATGGAATCCCCCAGATATTTTTTCGACATCACAGAGCACTCAATATGCCAGCCGGGACGTCCCTCGCACCAGGGAGACTCCCAGAACGGCTCTCCGTCCTTTTTCGGCTTCCAGAGAACGAAATCAGTGGGATCCTCCTTATCCTCCTCGCCGGTTACCTTAAGCTCCCTGAAACCAGACTGGAGATCCTCCAGATTCTTGTGTGACAGCTTTCCGTACTCCTTGAAGGACTTCGTGCGGAAATAAACGGTTCCGTCCTTTGCCACATAGGCATGGCCCTTGTCGATCAGCTCCTGTATCATCTCCTCCATGCCGCAGATCTCCTCGGTGGCCTTCGGGTGAACCGTAGCCGGCTTGACATTCATCATCTCCATATCCTTTTTGCACTCGGCAATGTAGCGCTCGGAAATGGTCTGGGCGTCCACGCCCTCCTCGATGGCTTTCCTGATGATCTTGTCATCCACGTCGGTAAAGTTGGATACATAATTTACATCGTAGCCCTTGTATTCAAAATAGCGCCTGACTGTGTCAAATACAATCATCGGCCTTGCATTTCCAATGTGGATAAAGTTGTATACGGTGGGACCGCACACATACATCTTTACCTTTCCTTCCTCTAACGGGACAAACTCCTCCTTCTGTCTGGACAGAGTATTAAAAATTTTCATGGCTTTTCTCCTTACTATTTAATCATGACGTGCCAATGTCTGCAGGTCAGGGGCTTCTGCCTTCCCTGTACTTTTCCTGGACTCCCGCCCCTTTTCCCGCAGCCCTCTTTTACTGAACGCAGCCCCTGCCGGGGCAGCAGCCGCCGCACCCGGGCGACGCCATCATTTCTTTATCATAGCAGTAATTTTCCACTTCCGTCAACAGGGTAATGGCCTGAGCCGAGATCCCCTCTCCGGTTCCTGTAAATCCCAGGCCCTCCTCCGTGGTAGCCTTCACACTCACCTGCCCAGGGCTGATTCCCAGGGCCTCTGCTATATTCTCGGCCATCTTCGGCCTGTATGAGAGCAGCTTAGGCCTCTGGGCAATCACAGTGGCGTCAATGTTTTCTATAATATAGCTGTGCTCTGACAGCAGCCTGCCCACATGCCTCAGAAGCTCTATACTGGATATACCTGCATAAGCCGGATCCGTATCCGGAAAATGCTGGCCGATATCTCCGAGAGCCGCCGCACCTAAAAGCGCGTCCATCACCGCATGAACCAGCACATCTGCGTCTGAATGGCCCAAAAGGCCTTTCTCATAAGGAATCTTCACTCCTCCCAGAATCAAGTCTCTGCCCTCCACTAATCTGTGGACATCATAGCCCTGTCCGATCCTCATATTCATTTCCTCCAAGCTCTATCTGTCTGTGTCCGTCTTTTCGTTTATTTTAAATCTCTGTACAGCTTACACGATCATCCTGATTTTTCTCTCGATGCACCGGATTTCCAGATCATTCTGATACTGACAGCTCTCTCCGTCGGTGTGAACTGCCATGGGCTGCTCTGTGTGAATCAGCGCTTCCCTGCACTCGTAGGTGCGCACGCCCTTTTTCTTCCGAAAAATGGGCAGGCGGGTCCTCAGAAACAGCAAAAGCAGGCTGAACTTACCCGCCTGGCTGACTGCACACAGCGTCAGCTTTCCGTCCCCCGGCTCTGTCCTGGGCGCAAAATAAAAGCCGCCGCCCTCCGATGGATGAATTTGAGCAGAGATAAAATAGATATGGTTAAATTCCACTTTTCTCGTCCCATCGAGAAGCAGGTAGCCCTTTGACGGCCTTGCCTTTAATAACTGCCACAGCCCAGCTGTCAGATAACCTCTGTGGGGTAAGGGAAAATGCCTTCTCAAAAAACCTGATTTTTCATATAAAAGGCTGTGGCATACAGCCGCATCCAGGCCAATTCCCGCGCTCACCATGAAGCGTCTGTGCCGAAGCGTCTCCTCTCCGTAAGTCACAAGCCCATAATCCAGATATCTGTAATTTCTCGGATGCAGAATCCTCCTGAGGCTTCTCGCAGGGCTTTTCGGAAGCCTCAGGCTTCTGGCCAGGTCATTGCCCCGCCCCGCCGGAATATAGCCAAAGGTCAGCGCGCCTGCGAAATTAATCCCGTCCAGTACCTCTCCAAACGTCCCGTCGCCTCCGACAACCACGATCGTCAGCTCTTCCTTCCTGCCTCTCGTCAGGTCGTCAGCGATTTCCGACGCCTGACCGGGACGCTCTGTCAGAAACGCTCTGTACTCAGTCCCTTCACGCTTTAGCTGCTGTTCTATTTTTTTCCATATCTTCAAACCATACCCATGCCTGGATTGGGGATTTACGATAAAATAATACATGACAGCCTCCGTTTATCTCCTTGGTAGAAAGGCCTGTAAAGCTCTTTCTGATTATTATAGCATACTTCCCGGAAAATACTAAGAAAATTTCTATTAAAAAATCTAAAATAAAGTATTGACAATCCCTGGAAAGTATATTATACTGTCTAAGCAGTCGCGAGTGAGCGGCAAAGCGATGGGGTCTTAGCTCAGCTGGGAGAGCATCTGCCTTACAAGCAGAGGGTCATAGGTTCGAGCCCTATAGGCCCCATTGAAATTCTATAAATATGGCGGAATAGCTCAGTTGGCTAGAGCATACGGTTCATACCCGTAGTGTCGAGAGTTCGAATCTCCCTTCCGCTACTCTGTATTTAAGACTTCTGGTTACTCAGAAGTCTTTTTCATTTTTCAATATCTTTTTTCATTCCCTTTTTCTTCTGTCTTTTCCTTTCCTTCTGCCTTCCCTTTTCCTGTCCCTCTGCTCCTGCTCTCCTATGCCCGGTTCCGGCCTTTCTCTGTCTCTGAACCGATTTTCATACTCTCCGCATAGGATACCTGCCGCATATGATAATCGCCGTATATGCTCCTCTCCGCATCTGGCAAACTGGATGTTTCTCCCTGAATCGTCATGATTTTCCTGAATATAAAAATTTTATTGCCAAAATATGCAATTTTCTGTTGACAGACGCCAAAAAACGTGGTATCTTATTAGAGCGTTAAGCAAACACGGCGGAATAGCTCAGTTGGCTAGAGCATACGGTTCATACCCGTAGTGTCGAGAGTTCGAATCTCCCTTCCGCTACTTCTATTTGAGGCTTCTGGTTTTCAGAAGCCTTTTACTTTTTCTGCTCCGATTTTCTCCTGCTGCCGGGGCAGGATCTCCTCCCACGAATGGCTTTCAGCCGAAATTCCGGAACGTATTCTGGTATTTATTTTCTCAATTCCGAATAACTTCTAAAGAATCTTCAGGAATTCCAAAGCCCAACTTACGTTTTTATTAACCTTTTCAAAATCCCCTTGAAGCCCCTGGCGGAATGTGCTATAATCTCCAAAAGTTGTTACAAAATTGTTAATACGGCTGGAAGCCTGCAGAGAGATATCTGGCAGCTTCCGCTTTATTTCTCATTTTCTGCGTAGATGGAGCGTATAAAATGAATACATTAAAAAATTTGATCAAAAAGTATGGTCACGCATGGATACTGCTTTATTTCGCCATTTATCTTCCATGGTTTATCTATTTGGAAAAGCATGTGACGACCCGATATCACGTGATGCACAGCTCACTGGATGACCTGATACCCTTCAATGAATATTTTGTCATCCCCTACTTCTTCTGGTTCGCCTACATTGCCCTGGCAGTGGTGTGGTTTTTCTTTACCAACCGGGAGGACTATTACAGACTCTGCATCTTCCTCTTTACCGGAATGACTTTAAGCCTTCTGGTCTGTACTCTGTTTCCCAACGGAACCGATTTCAGGCCGGCTGTTGATCCCGACAAAAATATTTTTACAAGGCTTGTTTCCTATTTATATGCGGCGGACACCTGCACCAACGTGTTTCCCAGCATCCACGTTTACAATTCCCTGGCCGTACATATCGGCATTGTCAGAAGCGAACAGTTTAAAAACTGCCGCCTTATGCACTGGATATCGGGAATTATTATGGTTTCCATCTGTATGTCCACAGTATTCTTAAAACAGCATTCCGTCATCGATGTGGCGGGAGCCATGCTGCTGTGTGCTGCCGTGTATCCTCTTGTCTATGCACCGGGGGCTTCACGGGCCGGCGAAAAGGATCAGGAGAGCGTACTGATCCGGTAGCCGGATAGACGTTCCGAAAGAACATCTTAATCTTTTATGCAGAAAGCCGCCGCTTCCCTGCCGGAAGCGGCGGCTTTCTGACTTTCTCTCACATCTGTCCTATTTCCATGCGCAGCACAGGCTAATTAAATCCATAAAATTTCTGGCTGATCTTATAGCAGGCGATGGAAACTTTTCTGCCGCCCTTTCCCGGAAGGTTGACGCCCTGGCCCAAAAATCCCCATCTCAGCCGAAGGAAAAGAGCGAAATTCTGTTTTTTCAGATACTGCCACAGTTCCTTTTTCTTCGCCAGATTTTCTTCTGTTTCCGAGCGGATAGCCAGAATGGATGACACGGTCATCATAATTTCCAGATAGCGGATCATATATCGGCGCAGCTTTTTATTGGAAATTTTCATCACATCGTAGTAGCCCAGCATCAGCTTTGTGACACGGATCTGCTGGTCAATGCGCCCGATCATCACCGCTTCATTGACCGACTGATCCTCTCTCCCTATATAGTAGCGGTAAAAGTTCACATCCAGGTAATACATGGACTTCACATGCGGCAGCGGCTGATACACAAAGATGTTGTCCACATAGAAGGTATGCTTTGGCAGCTCCAGGCCGCATTCCCGAAGGAGCTCTGTCCTGTATACTACAGAGTGCATCAGAATATACTGTCCCAGCATAAACATGCGCACTCCTCTCCAGTCGATCAGCTCGCCTTTTGGGATGGCCGTCCTGTAATTCATGACCTTTTTGCGCTTTGCTCCCTGCTTTTCATAGACAAAGTTGGTGAGGAGCATATCCAGCCTCTGGTTTTCGTGAGCAAAGCGGCGAAGAGTATCCAGCACTTCTCTGTAGGCCTCCCCGTTCACCCAGTCATCGCTGTCCACCACCTTGAAAAAAATGCCTGCAGCATTGCGAAGCCCGGCATTTACCGCCTCTCCATGACCGCCATTTTCCTGATGGATGGCCCGGCAGATGCCTGGATACTCCCGCTCATACCGGTCGGCAATCTCCGCCGTGTTGTCCTTCTCAGAGCCGTCATCTACTATGAGAATCTCCACTTCGTCCCCGCCGGGAAGCAGGGACCTGATGCATCTGTCCATATAGGCGGCAGAATTATAGCACGGTATCGCAATCGTCAGAAGTTTCAAAGGTTTATCCTCCTTTTTTATGCATTCTCCATTTCACGGGCTACTGAATCCTCGCAGTCCCGCATAGCCAGAATCGTGCGCTCAAACAGTATATCCAAATCCCAGCCAAGCTGTTCCGCTCCCTCCCGTATAATATCCCTGGAACAGCCTGCGGCAAATCGTTTATCCTTAAATTTCTTCTTCAGGCTGGAAGTTTCCATGTCCTTGGCACTTTTGGAAGGTCTCATCTTTGCCGCCGCCCAGATAAGGCCTGTCAGCTCATCAGCAGCAAAGAGCACTTTCTCCATCTCATGCTCCGGCTTAGTATCCACCCGGTGCCCATATCCGTGGGAGACTACCCCGTGGATCAGCTCCTCTGATGCTCCGGCCTCCCTCAAAAGCTCCGGCGCCTTGATGCAGTGCTCCTCTGGATACTCCTCAAAGTCAATATCATGGAGAAGGCCCACAAGCCCCCAGAATTCCTCGTCTGCACCGTAGCCAAGCTCTCTGGCGTACCAGCGCATCACTCCCTCAACTGTCAGTCCGTGCAGAACATGAAACGGCTCTTTGTTATGTTTTTTCAAAAATTCCAGCGCCTGCTCCCTGCTTAATCCTGCGTCCATTTTCATCTTCCTCCCTGTCCTTCGCCCGTTTTCCGGCCTTCATTCGGCGGCCGGTTTTTCCGTATGCGGCCGCCCTGCATACAGCTATCTTTAGTTATATCAAAATATTCCCTTAAAATAAAGCTGTTTTGCATATTTTAAATCAAAAGAAAGAAATTCGTAACAGTTTGCAGCCAGGATCAGAAAGAAAAAATCTGTCTGACGCATTGTCTCAGACAGTAGAGATAGCTGATGCGCTCCACATTGTCCCTGGTACAGATGGGATAGCTTTTTAAAAGCTCCCCTTCTATATAGTAATCCGCGCTTCCAACCGGAGTCCCGGCCGCCACAGGCGCCTCAAGCTCTGAAGGGTACCGGTAGCGGATGTCAGCCTCCTCCCCCTCGCGCATCAGCACCCGGAGCGTCTGCTCCTCCTTCGGCACTGCTAGAACCAGACCTGTCTTTTCTGCAACGCCGTCTTTTACAGCCGCGTCCGGAAACGTTTTCCCTGACTCAAAGACTTCTCTCCATCCGTACTCCCTGAGCGCGTAGGAAGAGAGCGTTTTCATATCCGACCACTTGTAAGTTTTGTGGGGCGGCCATCCGCAGCCCAGAAGGGAAACCACAAAAGTTCTGCCTTCGTCCTGCACGGCTCCCACATAGCAGTAGCCCGCCGCCCCTGTAAAGCCTGTTTTTCCCGTCAGGGCCTCCGGCATCATGGTCAGAAAGGCATTGTGGTTTGCGCAGTAGAAAGAGCGCTTTCCCTCCCTGTCCGCAAAGGAGTGAGATGCCGTTCTAGTCAGCTCAATAAATTCTTCCCGCTTCGGGGACTGAGTGATGCAGTAACTCATGATGCGGGCCAGGTCCTCCGCTGTAGTTGAGTGAGGCGTCTGCTGGGGGCCGTCTGCCCCGTCCAGCCCGTTTGGAGTGACAAACCAGGTGTCAGTACACCCGATGTCCCTGGCCTTCTGGTTCATAAGGACGGCAAACTCCTCCACTGAGCCGGCGATATGCTCTGCCACCGCAACTGCCGTGTCATTGTGCGATTCCAGCATCAGGGAGTACAGCAGATCCTTCAGATAATACTGCTCCCCCTCGCGAATATTCAGCTGCACATCGGGCATGGAAGCTGCATAGGAGGAGACAGTCACCAGATCCTCCGGGCTCCCCTCCTCCAGGGCCAGTATACAGGTCATAATCTTCGTTGTGCTGGCCATGGGCCGCTTCGTTTTTCCATCCTTCTCATACAAAATACGCCCCGTACCGGCGTCCATCAGGACAGCCGACTGGGCGTACAGCTTAAAATCCTCTTCGGGCTTAGCCTGGGCAGGCAAAGTCTCGTCCAATATTCCTGAAAGGCTCTGGCTGGCTGGTTCCGCAGAAAATGACGCCCTCTCTGAGGACACTGTCTCCGGGGAAGCCAGAGCAGAGCCGCCGGCCGTCTCTGACTTTCCGTCCTGGCCTGCCGGAAGCAATGTTACCGAAACAGCCAGGAAAATCCCGCCAAGCATACCGAGGAAACCCTGTTCTGCCTTCCGGCCGAAGGCTTTCACCCTGATTTTTCCTTGCCTTCCTCCTGCATTACTTTCCTTTTCTTTCCGTCCTTTGAGCACTTTCCTCTGCTCTTCCCTATTTTTTTTCTCTGGTTTTGTTCCGCCCTTCCTCAGGCGCCCCCTTTCCCCTTCTCTGCGTCTCACCTGGGCTGCCCCCTGCTTCCATTTTACCAAACTATATGCTGTCTGGTGTTTCAATATTCTGACGGGCCGGGGGAAGAAACCGGCTTCCCCGGCCTTTCAATTTCAGCTGCGCTCTTATCCTGAGCAGGAGTGCCAGGCAGCCTAAAATCTTCCGGGAAAGAGCATGACCGGAAGCTCTGCAAAGAGCTGGGGGGCTGCCGCCAGGAGGAGAAGAACCAGCACAGAAGACAGAAAATACGGAAGTGTTCCCCTGAAGCCCTCCTCCATGGACAGGCCTCCGATTCCCGACGCTATCAGAAGACAGGGGCCATAGGGGGGAGTCACAAGGCCCAGGGACAGCGTGATGACAACCGCAAGCCCCAGAGCCAAAACCGGTATTCCCAGAGCAGCGGATGCAGGCTGCAGAATGGGAACCAGCAGGATCATGGCAGGGGAGGCATCCACAAACATTCCCACTATCAGCAGCAGAATTTCCACTGCCAGAAGGAAGAAGAACGCTCCTCCCTCCATCCCTGAAAACACTTCCAGCACCTGCCCGTCCAGATTGTAGTATGCCACCAGCTTTCCGAGGGAGCCGGCGGTGGCGAAGGCGAACAGAGGAAGCGCCGCTGCCTTCATGGTATCTACAAAAATTCCCGGCAGCCTTGAAGGCTTTATCTCCCCGTAAAAGAAAATCCCTGTCACCAGGCTGTAAAGACAGGCAAACATAGCGGCCTCCGTAACCGTAAACCAGCCTGAAACAATTCCTCCTATCAGGATGACGGGAGTTAAAAGAGCCGGAAGCGATTCCATAACCAGATGCTTTACCGTCTCCCCCTCCGCCCTCTCACCGGAGGGAAACTGTTTTTTTCTGTTCAGAATCCATACAGCAGCCATCATAAAAAGGCCCAGCAGGATTCCCGGCAGCAGGCCGCAGAGAAAGAGCTCTGCTGTGTCCACATGCACCAGTGTGGAAAAGACCACCATCGATACACTGGGCGGAATCACAGAGCCGATTGTCGAGGAGGCGGCTGTGACGCCCACCGCCGTTTTTCTGTCGTATCCCTGACGTATCATGGAGGGAATCATGTTCTTTCCCACGCTGACTGTGTCCTCCTGGGAGGAGCCCGTCACTCCGGCAAAGATCATGGAGACCAGAATATTTACATAGGCGAGTCCTCCCCTCCTGTGACCCAGAAGGGCTGTTCCCACATCAATCAGACGATCTGTCGCCTTCCCCTCATTCATCAGGTTGGCAGCCAGAATAAAGAGCGGCACGGCTAACAGCAGAGGATCGCAGAGGCTTTCAATCATACCCGCAAAAATCTCTGCACCTGGAATATCGGTCAGCAAAATGGCTCCTGCAATGGACACCGCGCCCACAGCGAAGGATACCGGAACGCCTAAAACCAGAAGGATGACCAGGCTTATCCCTATTATCAGCATTTTTCTCCTTCCTCCTTTACCGGTTCTTCTGAATCTGCATCCCTTTTTTCTGCCCAATCCTCCCACAGATGAAACAGCAGATACAGGACAGATGTCATTCCGCAAAACGGCAGGCAGAGCCATAAAAAGCCGCGGCTCAGCCCGTACGTCTCCCCGCCTGCCAGAAGTCTTCCCGCAAGACGGCAGCCGTAATAGACAGCCATCAGGGAAAACGCCAGCTTTACCAGACTGTCAAACAGCACAATCAGCTGCTTGGCTCTTCTGTTTTTAATCCCCTCTGCCAGAGCTTCAAATGCAAAATGGCGTTTTTCATACACCAGAGCTCCGGATTCAAGAAAGATCCCCCACACAAATACATACATGGCCATCTCACCCGCCCAGGCCGGTTCATGTTCTCCAATATACTTTGTCCCAAGCCTGAGGGCGAGAAGCGCGAGGGCTGCCGCCAGGCAGATTCCCCCGGCCGCTGCCTGGAAATCTGCTATTTTCTTCACCCTCTGTTTAAGCCGCTGTTTCGCATCCCTTTCCATACCCTTCTTCCCTCTCCATTCTCTGTCGCTTTTTCTTTATGATCCGTTTCTTTTTTCGATTATCCCATGGAAGCTTTGGCTTGTCAATTCCCGTTTGTCCATGGTACAATCATTCCCATGAAGCAGACATTTACCTACCATATTACAAGACAGGACGCCGGAAAAAGCGTGGAGCATTATCTGCGCTGCCGCGGCTTCTCCCGCCGCCTCCTTATCCGTCTCAGAAAAACAGAAAACGGGCTGTGCCTGGGAGCGGACGGCGAGCTTCCTGTCTATACCACGAAACTTCTGGCCGAGGGAGATCTGCTGACGGTCCGCCTGCCTGATGACGCCCCCTCTGAACACATCGTACCCGTCCGCCAGAACTTTGACATTATCTATGAGGACAGGGATCTGATGGTCATCGACAAGCCTGCCGGAATGCCGGTCCATCCTTCCCAGGGAAACTTTTACAACACGCTGGCAAACGGGATTGCCTGGTACTTCAGCGAGAGAGGAGAACCGTTTACCTTCCGGGCTGTCAACCGGCTGGACCGGGACACAACCGGGCTTCTGATCATCGCCAAACATGGACTGTGCGCCGCTCTCCTATCCGAAATGGTCGCCAGAAAAGAGGTCAGACGGCAGTATCTGGCCATCGCTTCGGGAAAAACTGACGAAGAGGGAACCATCTGCGCTCCCATCGCCAGAGCCGACGGCTCCACGATAGAAAGATGCGTTGACGAAACGAGAGGAGAATACGCCTGCACCCATTACAGAAGACTGGTCTACTCTTCAGAAAATGACTGCTCCCTTCTCCTTCTGACTCTGGATACCGGCCGCACTCACCAGATTCGGGTGCATATGAAGCACATCGGGCATCCCCTCCTTGGTGATTTCCTCTACAATCCCGACTACCGCCTGTTCAGGCGCCAGTCACTCCACTCCTTCCTCCTGTCCTTTACCCACCCTCTGACAGGAGAAAGCCTGAATTTTTCTGCTCCCCTTCCGCCGGATTTTTGCTCTGCCCTGGGCGGCAAAGTTTCCATCTGCGAAAACCTGGCAGCGTTTCCTGCAGAATAAAAATGAGAGCCACGGGCCCGCCCACTCCGGCATGTCCATGGCTCTCTTATTTTTCTTCTTTCGCGTCCTGTCTATTCTATGGTTATTTTATGGCCTCTTCATATTCCTTCTGACAAGTTCGGCGTATTTCCTTCTGAGGGCATCTTTCTTGTGCTTCAGCTGTCCGCAAAGCTCTCCTCCGATTGACAGGTTTGCGCCAAAAGGATCTACGACAAAGCCCATCATCTCCGGATTCCAGCCCACGACAGAACAGAGATCGTCGAAGGTCAGAACTGCTGTCTCTCCCTTGTATTCCTTATTCCAGCGCAGAAGCTGATCCGGGGAGGTGAAAGCCGGAAAATACTTCTGTCCCTTGGCATTGGAGAAAGCAGTAAAGCGCATCTTTCTTCCCTGACCGGAACCGACTCTTCTGGATTCATCCTCTGTCAGCTCTGCAGTAACTGCCGGAACCAGGAACTTTCCTGTCATGACAACTTCCTCCATCACCGCGTTCAGATTTTCACGGGAAGGATTCTTTTCCCACTTCTCAAGAGCCTCAATGAGCTTCTCATTCACGCGCTTTTTCTCCGGCTCCTTCTTTGCCGCCTTCTTGGCCGTGCTCTTCTCAGCCGGTTTTTCCGCTGTCTTCTTAGCTGTGGTTTTCTTTTCAGCCGTCTTTCTTGTGGCTGTCTTTTTCTCGGCCGTCTTCTTTTCAGAAGTCTTTTTTGCCGCTGTCTTTTTCGCAGCTGTCTTCTCCGCAGCCTCTGTGTTCTCTGCGCCGCCGTTTGTCTTATTTATATCGCTCAAACTATTTCCTCCTTAACTGGTAAAGCTCTCTCCAAGGCTTCAGATAAGCCATTACGTATCAGTTTAATATGTATTATCCCAAAAGTCAAATATTTTATTGCATTTTTACAGTATTTGCAAGGCTTTTGCCCGCCTTACGCCTCTGTCTGCTTCCATGGTTTTTATTCCTCATAGCCCTGGATGCGGAGCCCTTTGGGATAATGATTTTTCAGAATTCCGCCTGACAGCTTGGCCCAGCCGATGCTGTAGCCGCTTTTTCCGTTTCCCGTGCTCATGAGAATCCACCCCTTCTTTCTCTCCGGAGGAATTCTGACAGCCCCGGCCTCCTTTTCTGAAATTGCAGAAAGGGAAAGGGCCTCCCCTCTCAGGTAGGCTCCCATGGCGGGGCTTTCGGGGAAAAGGCGGCAGAAACCTGCTGCGTCCTCCTCCCTCATCCACAGAGCAAGGGCATGAGAGGGTTCAAAACGGTTCTTTTTTAAGGTTCCCAGATGAAGGCCCGGCCTCAGCACCCGAAGCCCGTCAAAGGAAGGAAGCTCCGGCGGCAGAAGATAAAGCTGATCCCCAAAGAGCATAAATTCCCTTCTCCTTACGGAGCTCAGGAGCTCTCCCTGCCCCGTATTTCCGGCAGAAAGATTTTCCCTCAGAAAGTCCTCCCAGTCCTTAAAAAGTCTTTTGTCCTTTACATACACGGGAAATCTTCTCTTTCTTTCCCTCTCATCCCGTCCCTCTTTTTCCAGAATCGCAATAAAATGTCCCTCTCCCCCTGTCCGGTGAGGCCAGATTCGGACAGCGCAGGAGAGCTCTTCCCGGCCCTCCAGGGCCCACCCGGGTACTCCGTCTGACATTCCCGGATACTTTTTCACCTTTTTTATTTTAAACTCCGGATGGGCTTTTAAAAATGCCTCCACCGCCTGCTCATCCTCCTCAGGAGAAAAGGTGCAGGTGGAGTAAGCCATAGTTCCCCCCGGCTTCAGCATTGCCGACGCGTTTTCCAGAATCTCTGCCTGGCGCTGGGCGCACAGCCTTACCTTGTCGGGACTCCACTCAGCCCTGGCTCCCTCGTCCTTTCGGAACATTCCTTCTCCGGAGCACGGGGCGTCCACCACAATCTTGTCAAAATACTCGGGAAAGGCAGCGGACAGTCTCGCAGAATCCTCGTTGAATACAGCCCCATTGGCTATCCCCATACGCTCTGCGTTCTGGGAGAGAATCCTGGCCCTGGCCGGGTGAATCTCATTGCTCAGAAGAAAGCCTTTTCCCTGGAGTCTCGATGCAATATGGCTTGTCTTTCCCCCCGGCGCTGCGCACAGATCGAGCACCCGATCTCCCGGCTTCGGATCCAGCAGAGAAACCACCGCCATGGCGCTTGGCTCCTGAATGTAGTACACCCCTGCCTCATGGTAGGGATGGCGGCCTGGCCTGTCCTTTGCTCCGTAATAGTATCCTTCCTCCGCCCAGGGAATCGGTTTCAGAGAAAATTCTGTTTCTTCCCTGAACCTCTCTCTGTCTGTTTTCAGAAGGTTCAGCCTCAGGCCCTGCTCTCTCTCCCTGTCGTAGCTTTCCAGAAACGCCTCATATTCCTCTCCCAGAAGGTTTTTCATTTTTTTCCTAAATACCTGCGGAAGCTCCATCTTCGTTCCTCTCTTTTCCTGTTTTGTTTTGTCTGTTTTGTTTTGTCTGTTTCTTTTCCGGCATCTTTTTTATTTCCATACTGCAGACTGAGCTTTTCCTGCCGCTGTCCATACTCAAAGTTTCTGTAAATCTAAAAAGCGGGAGTCCTGTGCTGTTTTTTGGAATTTCAGCGGATTTCATGCAAAAATACCTGGCAGTTCCAGTATGGACAAACTGATACCCGGGAAATACTAATCGCTGTCAGGAGGGCTATATATGGCATTTGATTTTATCGGATATTTTGCTGTCCCCTTTCTCACCGTTGCTCTGAGCCGGGAAACAGCCCTGTTTTCCACTAATTTTTCTTCCATCCGCACCGCAAACCACAGGCAGGGAGAATTTCTCGTCTGGAGCTTTTTACTCCTCATCTACCTGCTTTTCTGCTTCCTGCCATTTTTTTACAGAAGAAGCCTTCCGCGCCGCAGAAAATGGGACGGTATGCTGCTTCTTTTCCTGGGCTGCGGCCTCCTTCTCCTGACATCGGTATTTACCCCCTACCTGCCGAGAGAAGAACCTTTTCTCTCCCAGATTCACGTATACGCCTCCGTCTGGTCAGCTGTCAGTTTCTTTTTCTTTCTTGTACTGGCCGTCCTTCCAGTTTATTTCCACCGCCAAAAGGAGGGAAGGGTACTGTTCTGCCTTCTTACAGCAGCTGCCGCCTTCTGCGCTTCCTCCTACCTGATTACAGGGATTGTAAACAGCGCCATGGAAATTGTGTACACTCTGACCTGCTGTACCGTGGCCAACAGGCTCCACCTGTTTTTCTCCGCTCCTTCACCCAAACGGCTCTGAACAGGAATGTCCTGCCCCTCATAAGTGCGATCCCCGCGGAGCGTTTTTATATAACAGGGGACGAAGTTTCCTGTTATATAAAGAAAGCGGCGCCCTCACGGCCTGCTCAGCCATCAGAAAGCGCCACTTCTGAATGTTGTCTCTTCTGTACCCCTGAGAACGCAGGATGCACATTTCTGCCTCAAACTTGCTTTTCAGAGGGACTTATAACTGAATCCTGTACGCTTCAGAGCCTATGCCGTTTACTGCGTAGTATGCGGCATTCTCCTCCGGCTTTACATAGATATCGATCGTCTCAATTTCTTCCTCTTTGTGTCCTGCTGCCACAAATGCCTTCTTGGCCTCTGCAGCGAGAGCATCGGTGGAGATTTCCTTGCCAAGATACTGAACAAATACGCGGGACTTAGCCTCCTTCTTCGGCTCAGCCTTCTTTGCCGCTTCCTTCTTTGGAGCTGCTGTCTTTCTGGCTGCCGTCTTCTTCGCCGGAGCCTTAGCCTCCGCCTGAGATCCTGCTGCCTCTGCCTTCACTTCCACCTCAGCTGCAGGCTCCATTGCCTTCACTTCCTTCGCGGCTGTAGTCTTTGCTGCAGTTTTCTTTCTAGGTGCTGCCATTTTTCCTATCCTCCTATAACAACTTCCTGATTATTCTGCCTTATGAAAATCCTATGATGCCTTAATTGAAAGGAATTATAAGCCTATTTTTCCGTTTTGTCAACTAAACGCGAAAATTGCCTCACTCTTTCCTCTGTATTTTCAATCATTCAGTCATACAAAATACAGCTTCTCCAAAACTGCCGGAAGCCAAGGAAAAGGACAGCACCTTCCCCTTCACTCTTAGTTGTTTGTACCCCATCTGAAATCAGGAATGACATCGCTCCACTTGGAAATTCCGATAACAGACTTCATGTATTCCGTCTCCTCTACCGCCTTATTTGTGTCAATTACCCTGAAGATCGGGTAAATCCTCTTCCTGTCAAAGCCCGTAATCACCTGGGAACTGGGATTTACCGTCCACAGGCCGAAAGCCATACTCTGCTGCGCTTCATAGGGATTATCCACCTGGCGGCTCAGGATAAAGGAATCGATGTACGGATTGCTGTCAACAAGGAAGTAGGCATAGGCAAAGGCCGCAGCCTGCTCCTTCTCCACATTTCCTCTGGAAGGACTCTGGGAAGTGAATCCCTGCTCTGACAGGATAATGTGGCGCACCTGTCCCTGACTGTTTAAAAGCTCCGGGCGGGTAAAGTAATCTGTCAGCACATGCAGGTTTTTAAAGTTGACTACCGGCGAATCCACACTGTCGATCACTCTCGCATCCTCCAGCCAGAATTCCGGTTCCTGAAGGTTCAGCGGGTATGGGTGGTAAGCCAGATTCCAGTCAATCTGCCCGCCCTTCTTGATCTGATTGTTAAAGCAGTCGATGAGATCCCTGGCTCCGTAGCTGGTATCGCCGTTTGGCTGAACCCAGTTGTAATCCGTGGAAAAATAAACTCTGGCGTTTGCATTCTCGCTTCGGATGGAGGTATACATGACACGGAACATCCTCTCGTAGATCTCCACATACTGTTCCAGAGGCATGGGGCCTGTGTAATTCCAGATCGCCTGGTTGTTAATCTCATTTCCGATAATCCAGTTTGACACCTGGCCGTAGTTCGGATTGCTTCCATTGTACCGCTCAGCAAAGAAGGCCATTACGGCACGGCAGGTCTCAAATCCCTCCAGCGTGGCAGTGTTGAACATATAGTACTGGGAAGTTCCTGTCTCCTTCACTCCCGGATAGAGAAGCTCGGGATTCGCTGTGTTCCATCCGTTTAAGATAATGCCTGTAATGATGATTCCCTTATTGGAAAACATCCTGATTGTCTTATCGTACTCCTCCACACGGCTCTTGTTAAAATGATATGTCTTTCCATTGTAAGTATATGTCATGGACCCGTTGGGATCCAGAAATTCCCGGACTGATATATTGACAGCCGTGTGCTTCACTCCCAGAGACATGGCGTCATCCAGCATGGAAAGCTCGATATTAAGCCCCTTCTTCGTCTGTGCCTCGGGAAACGGCTCCTGATAGTCGGCCGTCACTTCCGGGTTTGTCACATAGGCCTCGTTGCTGACCGCCTCATAGACTCCTCCCTTATTCACCGCAACCACATATCTTGCAAACAGCGGATCTTCATCCTGATTTTTGTCGAAGGGAAGGGTGAAGGTAAAGCTGTCTGTCTTTCCAGACGAAGCCACATAATCTGTCCTTCCCCCTATGGAGCCTTCATAGGGCATCAGGTCGAACAGATAATAGTTTCCATCGTCCGTCACCCCGTCTTCCGTGTGCTGGGCCGTTCCTGTAATCCGGATCTCGCCTCCATTCACCGTGCAGGATGAAATATTGGCTGTATCTGAAGCAAAAGCCGTCCCCGCAAAGGCGAGGGCCATGGCCCCTGCAGAAAGAATTGTCTTTAACCATCTCAATTTTCTCATATCTTCCTCCTGTCTTTACGCTGTCATTCCTTCAGGTCTTATAAAACTGAGCTTATCATTCTCTGTGTCTGTCTCTCAGATATTCCCCCATTTTCCATTTGATCCCTATTATAACACAGAGTTTTGCTATTTCCAGCTAACAATATTTACAATTCTCTTACAATTCAATGGACTGCAGGCCGCAAAAAAAGAAAAACGGCACCCTGCCGGTGAACTGCCGCAGAGAGGGCAGATCACTGGCAGGCGTGCCGTCACACTTTACTGAAACACCACTCCATACACGCTGATCAGACCTGAGATGGTAACAATTCCCACTAATACCGGAGTCAGGAAACGGATGCACAGAATCCACAGCCGTTTCAGTCTGAACACGTTTCCTCCTTTCTCCATTTCCTCCACCAGATACTCAGGCTTCCATTTCCATCCGATGTAATAGCACATGGTAATTCCGCCGCACGGCAGCAGAATATTGTCAGTAAGCATTCCCACAAAGTCAAAGACGCTGTAATTGGCAATCGTCAAATCCCCCAGCACTCCGTAGGACAGGGCACTCGGAATACCTGTCAGAAACACCAGGGTTCCCAGAATGAGCGTAGCCTTTTTCCGCTCCCATCCCAGGGTATCAATGGCAAAAGAAATCACCACCTCCAGAAGAGCGATGGCGCTTGTCACTGCCGCGAAAAAGACCAGGATAAAAAAGGCCAGCGCAAACACCGCGCCTCCGGCAATGCTTGAGAATACCTTTGGAAGTGTTCCAAAAATAAGTCCCGGTCCCTGTCCCGGCTCCAGTCCAAAGGAAAATACAGCCGGAAAGATGGCAAGCCCCGCCAGAACTGCTACTGCCGTGTCAAGCCCCGCCACGCTGGCGCAGCTTTTGGGGATACTCTCCTGATCACTGAGGTAGCTTCCATATGTAATTGTGATCCCCATGCAGAGGCTCAGGGAGTAGAACACCTGCCCCACAGCAGCGCTGACAGAGGTGATGCTGAAGGAGGAACCTGCCGGGGAAAAGATAAATTTAAGCCCTTCCCCCGCGTTTGGAAGCGTCACACTTCTGGCAATGATGATGAGCAGCAGTACAAAGAGCATGGGCATCATAAATTTCGAAGCCTTCTCAATTCCTCTGATTCCGAAAAAACAGATCGCCGTTGTGGCCACCATGAAGATCAGATGCCAGACTACCGGCTCCGTACCGTTCGCAATAAAGCCATTGAAATCAGCCGGAGCATGGAGCGTAGTGGCATAGCTTACAATATACTTTAAAATCCATCCTCCGATGACACTGTAGTAGGAAAGAATAATAAAGGCGGCCAGTATGCCGAACACTCCCACAATTCTGGCGTGGGGATGAATGTCTGCGTAGGCCTGCACCGGATCATGACGCGTCTTTCTGCCCAGGGACATCTCTGTAATCATGACAGGCACTCCCAGCACACACACAAAGATAAGATAGGCAATCAGGAAGGGAAAACCGCCGTTTCTGCCCATCAGATAGGGAAACTTCCAGAGGTTCCCAAGCCCGACTGCCGCTCCCGCCGTGGCCATGATAAATCCCAGCTTGCTGGCCCACTGATTATAAGCTTTCATACCTTTTCCCCCTATTTTCTCTTTTTGATAAAAATGAATATAAGTCCGCTGATTCCCATCAGAATCGGATAATAGCAGTACGGGATAATATCAAACGGAGTAAGACCTGTCAGGCTGGCTGCAGCGAGAAGCTGGGCACCATAGGGAATCAGTCCCTGTCCCATGGAGCTGAACATATCAAGCAGGGAGGCCGAACGCCTGGGTGTCACTCCAAAGTCATCGCTTATTTCCTTGGCAATGGGGCCTGCCATGACAATCGCCACCGTATTGTTGGCCGTGCACATATCGACCAGAAGAGACAGGGCCGCAATTCCCAGCTCTCCGCCCTTTTCATCGCTGATCCGCTTCCTGATAAAAGAAAGTACGAAATCAATTCCCCCGTACTCCCTGACCAGAGCTACAATGCAGGCCACCACGAGGGAAATCACTGTAATATCATACATGCCTGTGACTCCCTCGCCTACAAAGGTGAACATCTCGGCAATTCCAAAAGCCCCTGCAGCCACTCCCACTATCAGAGAAAGCACCGTTCCCACTAAAAGGATAATAAAAACATTGACTCCCGCCAGGGCTCCGATCAGCACCACGAGATAAGGAAGCACCTTAAAAATATTGTAGGGCAGAGGCTCATCCATCTGGAAATCGGCATCCTGGGCAATAACGAGAAAAATAATCACCGTCAGAATTGCCGCCGGGAGGACAATCAGAAAATTCTCCCTGAATTTGTCCTTCATCTCACATCCCTGCGTCTTCACTGCCGCAATCGTCGTGTCGGAGATCATGGACAGATTGTCTCCAAACATGGCTCCGCCCACCACTGCCCCTGCGCAGACAGCCATGGAAAAGCCTGTTTTTTCGCTGATCTCCACCGCGATGGGGGCAAGAGTTGTGATCGTGCCCACCGAGGTACCCATGGAAATGGAAATAAAGCATCCGATGACAAACAGTCCGGCCACCGCCACATTGGACGGCAGAATGGACAGTCCTAAGTTTACCGTGCTTTCTGCACCTCCGGCAGCCTTGACAGCGCCTGAGAAAGCTCCCGCTGCCAGGAAAATCAGGCACATGGTGATAATATTTTCCTCTCCTACGCCCTTCGCGGCCAGCTTCATCTTGTCAGCAAACGACAGACTGCGGTTCTGGATAAATGCCACGAACAGAGCAATAAGAAAGGCTACGATAGCCGGCATACTGTAGAAATCCCCTGTCAGCAGGCCGGAACCTAGAAAAATCAGCAGAAATACAAGAATGGGAAGCAGCGCAGAGGCTCTTCCGTTTTTCTGCTCTTCCATAATTAAATTCCCCCTATCTTTCAGGCAGATGAAGGGTGTGGATGCCATCCGGCGAGCATCCTCACCGCCTGGCATCCACACCCTTCATCTGCCTGGCATTTAGTTACAACCGATTATAGCCCATTTTTTCACCTCTTTCAAGGGAAACCGTCGTTTTTTGCGCTTTATGTGAGAAAGCCTTTTCAAAATCTGTGAAAAGCTGACAGGCACAGGCCATATAATAGAGTATAAAATCTAAGAGAGGTATGCCATATGGAAACTTATAATTACGAACAATCCGCTGTTTCCTGCCCACAGACGGTACAGGAAACGGCCTGTGCTCCCCAGCAGGCAGCAGGACAGAATCCGGCTGCTTCAGGATCTCAGATGAGCCAGGCCTCCCAGAACATCCGAACGCCGCAGCTTGGCCGTACATCAGGGGAGGCCGGCAGTGACGGCCAGTCTGCCTTCGCCATGTCAGCACCGGAAAACATGGTTCAGGAGGTGCAGGCGGCTCCGTCTTCTGCCCAGGCCCCCTCCTTCTCGGAGCCTGCCAGCCCAGGCTTTGGTCCCATCGGTCCGGTTACTCCATCGCTTCCCTCCAATTCAGGAAACAACTGCGTTTCCTGCGGTCCCGGACAGGGAACTATCCCGGGGCTTCTGGGAACAATCCTCTGGTCCTGGGGCGCTTTTCCGCCTACCGCCACGCCGTCCTCTGTCTCCCATGTCCGCTTTTACAACGCAGCCTCCATCCGGGAACCTCTTGACATTTACCTGAACGGACGGCTGGTTGTCTCCGATCTGGACTACATGAATTACACCAGATACCTCCACATCCTGCCCGGCAATTATCTCCTGACTGTATACAGAAGGACAAATCCGGGAGGCGCTCCGATTATCAACAACCGGGTTCAGTTCCAGAGCGGAAGCTACTACATGCTGACTATCCTGGGCGGCCCGTCTGATTACTCTGTACAGCTTGTTTCATCATAAACAGACAGCGGGGGAAGAGTCCTATCTCTTCCCCCGCTGTCTCTGCTATTTATTCTTTTCATCCCTCGCAGGATGGCACATGCCGGAACAGCTGCACCCTCCGCAGTTTCCGCCGCAGAGCGATTTTCCGTTCTTCTTATCTCTTACAATACTTCTGACAGCCAGGAATACAATTCCTGCCACAATAAGCCCCACCACCAGTGTGGAAAGTCCAGATACGAAAATTTCCATATACCATCACCCTTTCTGGATAAAATAATCATTTAGCTGCTCTTTTTTATTATATACTGCTATCAGTTCTTTGCAAGCCTTACATCTGCTTTTGAGCCTGCGCTCTTACTGTACGGGCGGGACCATCATATAAATCAAGAAAATTTTTCCTGTTCTTCCGGCGGCGCCTTCCGATAATAGAGGTAATGTATGTATATCGCTCATTGGTTATGATGCTCTCCGCATCGTCATCCATGGAATCTTCCACCTTTTTAATGATATCCTCCACATCAGGAACTTTCGTCATGCGGGCAAACTCTTCCTCGAGGGCTTTCACATTGATCCGATCCCCGTTTTTCTTCACAACATCCATCATATTGACAGCCATGATAACCGGAATTTCCAGCTCCATCAGCTGTGTGGGACAAGTAGAGATTTCTCTCCAGGTTTGTTCCGTCCACAATATTGATGATGGCATTCTTCTGTCCCTTCAGTCTTCCCTTTTCCACCGTAACTCCAGGCCAGTTTCCCACAAACTGGCTGGAGCCGGTCAAAGCATTAAACAGTGTTGTCTTGCCGCAGTTCGGGTTTCCGGCAAGTACAATTTTTACTGACTCTGAATTTTCCGGGCAGGCTGGATTTCATGGAAATTTCTCCGGCCCAGACTTTTACTGTTTGAATTAGCGCACAAATTATGGTATTCTATAAAGAACTGAAGGTCTGCGCCGTCGTTCTCCTGTCACACGCCAGAGCGCAGAGCAGCAAAAGATATAAAACGGTTAAAGGAGCGGTTACATTGAAAATTCAACAGTCAGCAGAAGACTATCTGGAGACAATCCTTGTCCTCGGCTTAAGAAAGCCTCAGATTCGTTCCATCGACATCGCCAATGAACTGGGCTATTCCAAGCCAAGCGTCAGCGTCGCCATGAAGAATCTTCGGGAAAACGGCTACATTTCCATGGACAGGGAAGGCTATATCACGCTGGAGGAATCGGGGCGAAAAATTGCGGAAACCATCTACGAGCGGCACACACTTCTCACAAAACTTCTGACCTTCCTCGGCGTTTCCCCAGAAACAGCTGCAGAGGATGCCTGCCGGATGGAACACGTGATAAGCCCGGAAAGCTTCGAGGCGATCAAGGCCTTTGCCAGAAATGAGCTGGCACACCACCATCTTGGGCAGAGTGCAGATTCAGACGGGGTACAGGCCCAGCCTGACCAGACAGCGGCAGACAGCCTGAAATGAAAATACATATCTGAGATGACTGACATGCGTATAAGGGGAGAGCTTAGCCCTCCCCTTACAGAGATGTAAGAGATTCTTGTATGAAATATCTGGAATGTATCATGCAGTTTGTCACTATACACATCTTTCCTGGAGAATTTCTGAAAGCGCATTCTGACTGCTCGTATGGCAGCGGACGATCTCTGTCTTTTTTCCTCTCGTACCGTCCACAGCTGCCCGGATCATCTTATGAGACACGGTGTTTGTAAACAGGACTAAGAGGTCGGGAGTTCCTATCTGTTTATTAAAATCAGCAGTCATCTGTGTAAAAACCTTTGCCTTGCACCTGAAATTCTTGCAAATCTGTTTATATTGACAGACCATTCTGTCATGTCCCCCTACAATCACAACGCTCATAAACGCCTCCTTTTCTGATTCAAATAGCTGCAGCTTCCGGTTCGCGGCAGTCTTTTTTTCATTCCGGGCAAAGAGCTGCTGCCTGAAGCTGCTCTTGCCCGGAGTTTATTTGCCCTGTGTCTGAGCGAGCCTTAAATGGCTGCCAGCCGTTTTCCAAGTTCCTTTAATGCAGCCTCTGCGTCTGCATCCGGAGCGCCGTTGCAGATCGCGTCCTCACCTCCGATAACAGATGCACCTGCCTGTTTCATTCTGTCAGTCCAGTCGCGCATCCACTGTCCGTCTCCCCATCCGTAGGAGCCGAAAAGGCCCAGTGTTTTTCCGGAAACGGAGCCCTCTATCTCCTCAACGAACGGCTCCATCGTGCTCTCCTCTAAAACCTCATCTCCCATGGACGGGCAGCCCATGGCGATTGCACTGTATTTTTCCACATCTGCCACAGATGCCTCTTCTGCCGGAAGGATGACAGCCTCCCTTCCTGCTTCTTTTATTCCCTCGGCAACCATTTCTGCCATTGCAGCCGTATTTCCTGTACCGCTCCAGTAAACAATTAAAACCTGTTCCATGATAAATTCCTCCTGTAAATACTTGATTTATTTGACAACCGGCCGTATATCCGCCGGATGTTTTTCATATTCAGGCCGCAGCTGTCTGACCGCCAAGAACAGAGGAGAGCTGCCAGAACATGTACCCTCTCTCCACCTCTTCCATCACCTTCTTCTGAACGGCTCTGTAGGCGGCGAACAGCTTCTTTGTCTCTTCCGGGTTTCCGTAAACCTTCCAGTATCCTGAAAACAGGAAATCTTTTCCCCTGTGCTCGATAAAACCTTCCACATCACAGAGCGGATATTCCAGGATCAGGCCGATTTCATGGGGAAATTCCTCTTCCCCTCCTGCATAGGCTCCATACCTTTCTGCCAGACGTTCCAGTACCTGATCAAGCTCAAAGGAAGCGTATCCGTACCTCTCAAAAAATCCTCTCACTGCCGGATCTGAGAGAATGCGCTCCGCCCGCCCTCTCCTGTACAGCAGATACACCTTTCTTTTCCCGTCCTGGCAGAGCTTTCTGTACTCTATCCCCGTTCCCGCAAGGACTGCATCCAAGTCCTGTCCCGTCCCCTCTGACATGATAAAAATATTGGAGGCCTTCATTCCTGCCAGCACCTGCGCGCAGTGGAGCGCGGCCTGTCTGCGGATTCGCCTGTGCCTGTTTTCACTCTCAAAGCCCCCTGCTTCTTTCACCTGGACATCCTGCTGATTCATCCGGCTTTAACCTCCTTTTTTCGCCCTGTCTGAAAGGCCGTTTTTGAAGTTAGTATATGCTAACTTTTCATGTTAGTTAGTATATACTAACTTTCTGTTTTTGTAAAGCACTTTTTAAAAAAAAGCTGCACCCAGAATGGTTCACTCTGGATACAGCTCATTTTTTCCTGTCTCTCTCTTATTTCAAATCAGGGTACAGCCTATGACTTTCCGGCCCCCTCCAGCACCTGGAGCATCTGTCCCTTTAAAGTCTGTCCGTAAATGCGGTTGATGGCGCTCTCCGCTTTCTTTCTCAGCCGCTCCTGCTCCTCAGGGCTCGCCCCGGTCATCTGGTCAATATACTTCTGCGCTTCATCTGCCAGGGCGTGATCCTTTCTGTAATCCCCCACCGTATAGCCCGGAGACAGCACATAGGCGTCATCGTATCCTTCCAGGTAGGTACCCCTGCCCTCCTTGTGGATATTCTCCTTCTCCGCCTCCGGCGCAGAGAAGGATGCTTCCGGCAGTCCGGCTGTCAGCCCTTCCATCGCCTGCTTCCAGATAGCCGCCGGATAAGTAGAACCGTAAAGGGAGGAAAGGGTCCTTGGAGTATCGTAGCCCACCCACACTGTTACGGTATAGTAGGGTGTCACTCCGCAGAACCATCCGTCCTTGCTGTTGTTGGTAGTTCCCGTCTTTCCCGCGGCCTCAATACTGCTGTTCCATCCCATGCCGCGGGCCGTTCCTCTTGTGATTACGCCCTTCATCATATCGACCATAACGGCAGCCGTCTGTCTGGAGTACACCTCCTTTGGCTCCCTCTCCGTGTAAATATCATCCCCTTCCAGATTCTCCATCCGCAGAATGCAGTCCGGCTCTCTGTATACTCCCCCGTTTTCCAGAGCACAGAAAGCGCCTGCCATCTCCTCTGCTGTCACCCCGTAGGTAAAGCCTCCCAGAGAGGCCGCCATATTGTAGTCATCCGGCACAATATTGTCAAACCTCATCTTCGTCAGATAGGAGAGCCCTTCCTCGGGAGTCACCTCATTAAACAGCCACCAGGCAGCTCCATTTCTGCTCCTCTCCACCGCCTGCCGCATGGTAATCCAGTTTCCGGGAAGGGAGAACACATCGGCTCCCGGTTTTTTTGCCGCATCCACACTGATGTCCTTCACCCGGGAGAAGGAGGCATAGCCATCCTCAAGAGCCGGAGCATAGACAATCAGAGGTTTAATGCTGCTGCCCGGCTGCCTGAAACTCTGAAATGCCCGGTTCAGCGTGTAGGTATCCGTTTCCTGGCTCCTTCCGCCCACGATGGCCTCCACCTTTCCGGTATCATTATTGACAGCTACCGCAGCTCCCTGAAGGGCATAGATTCCGTTTTCCGCTGTCTCTGCGTCGAAGGACAGCCCCTGATCCACCGCCGACTGCAGAATTGACTGTTTGGCAGGGTCCAGAGAGGTATAAATCCTGTATCCTCCTGTGTACAGTTCATCCTTTGCCCTGTCATAGCTTTCCTCATAAGCCTCCTGGTAGGCCCGGTAATCATCATAGTTTGTAAAGCCGTATTCAAACGTGAAACCGTCCTCCCTCATCAGCCAGCGCACCGCACAGTCAATGGCATAGGTGGTTTCATAATTCTTCATCTCATAGGAGGTTCTGGAAACTGAAATCTCCTCGCTGACCGCCGCATCGTGCTCCTCCTGTGTGATATACCCCATCTCCAGCATGTCGCCAAGAATCTTATCCCTTCTTTTCAGGGCGTTTTCCGGGTGGCGGTATGGGTTATAATAGGACGGGGAGTTGGGTATTGCGCACAGATAAGCCGTCTGGCTCAGGCTCAGCTCATCGGCATCTTTTCCAAAATAGCCTCTGGCAGCCGCCTGAAGCCCATAATATGTATTGGCAAAGTTAATGTCATTAATATAAAATTCCATGATCTGCTCTTTCGTGTACTTCTCTGTCAGATCCATGGCAATGATTATTTCCTTTACCTTTCGCCTGATGGAAACATCCCTTGTGAGATACTGGTTTCTGGCAAGCTGTTGGGTGATGGTGCTGGCCCCGTGGACCTCCTCCCCTCCTGTCAGTATGAAGTGAATCCCCACACGGGCGATTCCCTTGAAGTCCACGCCGCAGTTTTCCCAGAAAGTGCGGTCCTCCACCGCCACGAAGGCATTTACTGCAGCTTTTGGTATCTCCTCGTAGGACAGATACTGGGAATCCACATCTTGGGCCAGCTTTGCCATAACCTCTCCGGCTGAGTCGTAAACATAGGATGCCTGGCTGGGAAGGAAATCGCTCTCCGTACTGTTCTCTACCAGGCCTGCCACCTCGTCCCTGCAGACAGTGTAAAACTTCCAGGCAAAAATCCCGCCTCCTGCGAGGGCGATGAAAAGCAGGAGAAAGAAGACTGAAAGAAAGCGCCGCAGCAGGCGGTGTTTTTTTCTTTTTCTGCCCTGTCTGCCTTTCCCTGTCTTCTTTTCCGGCCTCATGGGAGCCGGTTTTTCCATGTCCGGACTGCCTGTTCCCGGACCTTTCTCCCCCTGCCCTCCGGCACTGGTTTTTTCTTCCTCTGTACCTTCCTCTTCCTGTTTTCTTAAATCCGGCTTTTCAGGCTGCAGGCTCTCTTCCTTCTCTTGTCCGTCCTGCTCTTCCCCAAGAATCCTGCGCATGCTGTCGCACAGCTCTCTCTGTACTGCCTCTTCCTCCTGAAGCTCCCTTATGATCTCCTCCTGCCTGCCTGTTTCCGGCTTTTTCTGCGCGTTTACCGGTTCTGACGCTCCGGAAGCGTTTTCACCTCTGCTGTTTTTTTCTACTCTCTCTCTATCCATACCGCTCCTTTTTCTGCCTGTACCGGTTTTACTCCGTGCATCATTTCTGGTCCCTTTTTGCTGTTCTCTCTTCCGGCATTGCTCCGCCGAAAACTTTTTGTCTATTTTACCGCTTTTTCTTCTATAATACAACCTTATGTATGACAGATTCTAACCTTTACTCCCGGTTCTCTTTTTCTGAACCGCTCTGCCCTCTGCGGAATAAGATAGAGTAATGGTACAAATTCTGGTGGTGCTTATGAGCGCTTCTGTTTATGATATACTGCTGCTTGTCACAGCCCTCTCTGTGGACGCTTTTGCCGCCTGCTTCATCTACGGGGCAGATAGGGTAAAGATCCCTCTGCTGTCTGCCTGTATTATCACAGGGGTGTCCTCTGCTGTCCTGCTGGCTTTTCTGCTCCTGGGTGGGCTGATGCAGCAGCTTCTGTCGGAAGGCTTCTCCGCCTTTCTCAGCTTCCTGCTGCTCTTTCTCCTGGGCCTTCTCAAGCTCTTCGACAGCTCTGTAAAAGCCCTGATCCGAAGGCTGCGCCTGTGCTCCCGTCACCTCTCCCTCTCCTTTTCCGGCCTGCATTTCATTATGACGGTGTATGCAGATCCGGAAAAAGCCAATGCCGAGGATGTATCTGTCCTCTCACCGGCTGAGGCATTTTCCCTCGGGATCGCCCTCTCCCTGGACAGCGCTGCCGCAGGCTTCGGGGCAGGAATGCTGGATTTCTCTCTTATCCCGGCGTTGTTTCTGTCTCTCTTAGCGGGAGCTGCTGCAGTTGCCGGCGGAAGTCTCCTCGGAAACCTGGCGGCAGAAAAGCTGAATTTTGACCTCTCGTGGATTGGAGGGCTTCTCCTGATTCTGCTGGCCTTTTCCAGGCTGTAAGCTCTGAAAAGTTTTTCCCCTGTACGGTTATCTGTCCTTTCCGGCTGTGACCATGGCCAGTATCTCATGGGCAATGAGAGGGGCAGACGCCAGAGACAGCAGAAATCCCCATTCTGAAATGGACAGAATACTGGTTCCAAACATCTCAGAAAGAAACGGCAGCTCTGTCACAGCCGCCTGCAGCAGCAGTCCGGCTCCGAACGCAAGCAGCATCAGGCGGTTGGAAAAAAGCCTGCTGCCAAAAACTGATGCATTTACATCCCTCATGCCGACAGCGTGGAACAGCTGTGAAAGCCCTAGCACGGTAAAGGCATAAGTCTGGGAGTGCAGAAGAATCTCCGGGTTTTGAAGCATCTGTCTGACAGCATCCACAGACAGCTCCTTTCCTGCGGCTGCCGCCATCTCCAGCGGAAGCCGGAAAAATGCAAGCAGGCTGATTCCTGCAATCAGCAGTCCATAAAACAGCGTGTAAAACCATCCTCCCCCGGAAAACAGGCTTTCTCCTGCCTTTCTCGGCGGACGCCGCATCAGTCTCCGGTTATCATTCTGATCCACTCCCAGCGCCAGAGCCGGAAGAGAATCTGTGATCAGATTAATCCACAGGATATGACTGGGCTTCAGCGGGGAGGCTACCCCTGCCGCTATGGCGGCAAACATGGTAGCTATCTCCCCAAAATTCGACGACAGAAGGAAAATCACGGATTTTTTAATATTTTCATAGATCCCTCTCCCCTCCTCAATCGCCTTCTCAATAGTCGAGAAATTGTCATCTGTCAGAATCATATCAGCTGCCTGCTTGGCTACATCTGTGCCGGAGCGTCCCATGGCTATTCCAATATCTGCGTTTTTCAGGGAGGGGGCGTCATTGACTCCGTCCCCTGTCATAGCCGTAATCATTCCGGCGGACCGGAATGCGTTCACAATCCTGACCTTGTGCTCCGGTGATACTCTGGCAAACACCGACAGGGTCCCTATCTTTTTTCGGAGAGTTTCATCATCCGTCCTGTCTAACTCTTCCCCCGTCATGCACTCCTCTCCGGATTCTGCAATTCCCAGCTGCCTTGCGATGGCGCCTGCCGTCTTTACATGATCTCCTGTAATCATCACCGTGCGGACGGAGGCCTCTTTAAACAGCTCCACCGCTTCTCTGGCCTCATCTCTGGGAGGATCCATCATACCGGCCATTCCAATAAAGGTGAGCCCTCTCTCTGCAGGCTTAGAGACTCCCTCCCGCATAGCAGCCGCCAAAACCCGCAGAGCCTTCCCGGACATGGTCTCCGCCGCCTGTCTGACCCGCTTCTGATCAGCAGGCGTCATGGGAACTGCTTCTCCATTTTTCCATATCTTTGTGCAGTGCAGGATCACTTCGTCCGGCGCTCCCTTTGTGTAAGAAACATACCCTCCTTTTTCCCTGTGAAGGGTAGTCATCATCCTCCGATCCGAATCAAAGGGGATCTCCCCGCACCGTTTCTTTCTGGCATTTGCACTCTCCCTGCTGACACCGGCCAGAAGAGCGAACTCCTGAAGAGCCAGCTCCGTGGGATCACCCGTCCGGCTCTCCAGTACTGCATCGCTGCACAGGGCAAAGCACTCTGCCAGCCGCTCAGACGGAAGGCAGGGCTTACTGTCCGTCCCATTTTCTCCTACCTCACAGACCCTTCCGTTTTCATTCCACTCTGTCACCGTCATCTGATTC
Organism: Clostridium sp. M62/1; assembly: GCF_020736365.1. NCBI lineage: Bacteria > Bacillati > Bacillota > Clostridia > Eubacteriales > Clostridiaceae > Clostridium > Clostridium sp. M62/1. The sequence goes on from NZ_CP085988.1 coordinate 3,052,269, forward strand.
TTAGTCAGCGTTCCTGTTTTGTCCGTACACACCACACTGACAGCCCCCAGTGTCTCCACAGACGGCAGCTTTCTCACAATGGTCCCCGCCTTTGCCATCCTGGTAACGCTCAAGGCCAGCACAATGGTAACCACGGCGGGAAGTCCCTCCGGTACGGCCGCCACTGCCAGGGAAATTGCGGTAATCAGCATTTCCATCACATCGCGCTTCTGAACCACTGCCAGGACGAACAGAACTGCGCACAGAGCTACGGCAGTGAGGCTCAGTATTTTTCCCAGTTCTCCCAGACGCTTCTGAAGCGGTGTCTCCTCCTCCGGAGCCTCATGGATCATGGCGGCAATTCTTCCAATTTCCGTTCCCATTCCCGTGGCCGTCACAATTCCCCTGCCGCGGCCGGATGTGACATAGGAGGTCATAAATGCCATGTTTTTTCTGTCGCCGGCAGCCACCTTTCCCTCAGCGATGAATCCGGCCTCTTTTGTTACCGGCTCAGACTCCCCTGTGAGAGCCGACTCCTCTATCTTGAGTCCGGCCGACTGGATCAGGCGTATATCCGCCGGCACCTGACAGCCTGTATCTAGGACCACCAGATCCCCCGGCACCAGCTCCTGGGCGTCGATTTCCTGCTCCACCCCCTCCCGGATGACAACTGCCTCAAGTCTGGTCATATTTCTGAGGGCTTCCAGCGCCTTCTGCGCCTTCCCCTCCTGAACTACTCCCACAGCCGCATTCAATACCACCACCGTAAGAATGATCACCGCATCGCTGTACTCTCCGAGAAGCACTGAAATCCCTGCCGCTGCAAACAGCACAAAAATCAGGGAATCGCAGAGTTGTCCCACAAACCTCTGAAGCAGGGTTCTGTGTTTTTTCTCCTCCAGCACATTTCTTCCATAGTGGCGCTGGCGTTCCTCCACATCGCCTGATTTAAGCCCCTCTTTCCCATCCGCATTCAGCTTCTGAAGCGTTTCCTCTATGGTCTTTTTCTCATACATGGCGTCCCCTCCTTCTGACACAGGCCTTATGAACACACCGAACCGTCTGTCCCTCTCCCCTGAACAGCTCCCGCCGGACAAGGCTTTGGCCTTTTCACACCATATGAATGAGATAAAGAAAATAGAACTCAGGTCAAATCATTCCCTTTTTTTCTCACAGCCCCCCTCTTATTGCCTGGTGTACATGCTCCACGAAAATCTGCTGGATATCACCGTACTCTCCCATCCCCCGAAGTACACATTCCACTCTGCATCCACTTTTCTCAAAAGCTCTTTTCCAGGAATCCTCCCCGCCGGCCATGTCGTTGTTGGCATGGTCTCCTGCCACAATCATGAGCGGCAGAAGAATCACCCGCTCATAATCCTGCCTCTGAACCTTTGCCATAACATCCTCCAGCGAGGGCCTCGCCTCCACTGTCCCGATGAAGAAATTCTCCATGCCCAGCTTTTTAAAACAGGACTCCATCCTGCCATACACCTGGTTTGCCTCATGCTCCGTGCCGTGTCCCATGCAGACAATGGCTGTCCGACCGTCCTGAAATTCCCCGGTCACCCGGGCCAGGGCCTCTGCGGTCTTCTCGTAGTCGCTGATACTGTTTAAAAGAGGGCTTCCGCAGTATATTGCGTCAAACTGAGCCTCGTGCGCTCTCACGGCTGCCATCATCTTGTCATACTCCAGCCCGTTCATCACATGAGTGGGCTGGACGGCCGCCACCCGGTATCCGTCCCTTAACAGGCGTTTCAGAGCTTCCTCTACATTGTCTGTCTGATCCTCCCCTTTTTCTCTCAGATGATTGATAATCATCTGGCTTGTAAAGGCGCGGCGGATCTCCCACCCCGGAAAAGCCCGTCCCACTGCCCTCTCCACGGCTCCGATCGCATCTCTTATCTGTCCCTCATAGCTTGTGCCAAAGCTGACTACAAGGATGGCCTTTTTCCCGTCATCCTCCAAAACCCCGTCTCTTTTTATCCTCTCAACTGTCATCTGTCCGCTCTCTCCCTTTCCGGCTGCCTGCATTTCCATCCCTCTCTGAAACAGAATGCCCCGGCTTCTCACTCCTATTTTCTGCCTCGCGCGTCCATGCGCTTAGGCGCTGAGCTGTTATTTTATCATGTTTATATCTGTCTGTCAAAACAGCCTGACCTGCCGTCCGTCCTGTTCTCAGCCGCCTTTCTTCTGTAAATTTCTGCCTGCCAGGGTATTTTTTTGTCCGCAAGTCTGACAGAATTTTATACAGCAAAAGCCCCCGCCTGCTGCCTGGACGGCAGCCGCGGGGGCTCATTACGGTTTTCTATTTTCAATTTTAAAAAGAATCCTGCTTCGCAGGATTCTCCGCCTGCGGCGGGTCGTGAAAGCGGCATTTTCCTTTCCGCCGGGTGAGCCAGTCTTTCGGTCACCCGGCGGCTGCCCTGAAACAGATGGATGCTCTGCATCTGTCTGTTATAATCAGATTCTGCAGCTTTGCCGCTTATTCGGCTGCTGCCTCCGTCTCTGCGGCGGCTGCTGCCTCGCCGTCTGCCGGAGCCTCTGTTCCGTCACCGATATAGCCGTACATGAAGTACCAGTAGCCGTATGGAGAATGCCAGGTTCCCTGAAGCTCTGGCTTCTGTAACCAGAAGTCATTCTGGTAGGCAATCGGTATCATAGCCATATCATTTAACAGCATCTGCTCTGCCTCATGCAGAAGTGCGTAGTGCTCTGTCTTGTCGGCCGTTGTGCGTGCCTGATCAATGAGGGCATCGTACTCAGGATTGCTGTACTTGCCGTCATTATTGCCGTTCTCTGTCTCAAACAGATTCAGCATGTTGGACGGATCATCGTAATCGTATACCCAGCCGTTGCGGGCAATATCATAGTCGCCGTTGCGGCGGGTTGGTGTGAAGGATGCCCACTCAACAATCTTGATATCCATGTTGATTCCGAGCTCGCCCCATGCGCTCTGGAGATACTCTGCCAGCGGTTTATGATAGCCGGCATCGTTCGTCATATACTCGATAGCCGGGAATCCCTCTCCGTTCGGGTAGCCTGCCTCAGCCATCAGCTCTTTAGCCTTCGCAAGGTCTCCCTCAAAGTCGTCTGTGTGGAAGAACTCACCATACTGCTCGAGGGTCACATCTGCAAAAGAGAAGCCTGGCTCTACATCGGAAACGCCCGGGCCCACAAAATTCTTAGCTGCGGAATAGGTTCCCTGCATGATGGTATCTGCAATGTAGGCTCTGTCAAGAGCAAGGCTTAATGCCTGGCGTACTCTCACATCCTGTAAATACTCTCTGTTTAAGTTCAGGCTGATATAGTAGGTTCCAAGGATCGGATCTACGTTGAACTCAGGATTGTCGCGAAGATTCGGAACCTCCTCTGTCGGAACATCCTTAATCATCATAACCTCGCCGGAATTATAGGCGCTGTATGCTGCGTTTACATCCTCCATCAGAACAAACTTGATCGTGTCTGCTGTAACTGCATCTGCATTCCAGTAATTCTCATTTTTCTCCATCAGGATATGGGAGCCTGGAACCCACTCTTTGATCTTCATCGGACCGTTGCAGACATAAGTGGACGGATCGACTGCCCATGCCTCGCCGTTTGCATCGATGGTTGCCTGCTGAACAGGGCTCATGGTTGCAAATGCACAAATCTTGTCAAAGTATACGCACGGATAGGAGAGCTCTACCACAAAGGTCTGATCATCCGGTGCGGAAACGCCCAGAGCATCCACATTTCCGTTTGACGCCTCATCATAGCCCTTGACCATGCACAGCAGATCATAGCCATAAGGAGCAGCTGTCAGCGGATCTGCCACTCTCTTGAAGGTATATACGAAATCATTTGCTGTCAGCGGAGTGCCGTCGCTCCATTTTAAACCGTCGCGCAGATGGAAGGTATATGTAAGACCGTCATCGGAAACCTCCCAGGTTTCAGCCATTCCGCCGATGATATTGTTGTCTTTGTCAAAGTTGAGGAGCGGCTCAAATAAATGGATGATCATATTTGCGCCGTCAATAGCGCTGTTTAACGCCGGATCGATGGTCTCCGGATCTGGCCCTATCTCCACTACCAGATTGTTGCCGCCAGACGCCGTATCCACTGCCTGGGCATCGCCGCCTCCGGATGCAGCTGTCGTCTCGGTACCGCCGCCACCGCCGCAGCCCGACAGCACTGTCGTGGAAAGCATCGCTGCCGCTACAAGAAGTGCAAATTTCTTTTTCATAATATTCCTCCTTTAAAGGTTTCTATGAGAAACGCTGTCAGAGCGTGCCTCAGACGTTTTTCAGCCAGATGCTCCCCTAATGCATCATCTGCCCTTTAAACACTTTTCTTTGATAAAGCACGAAACGGAAAAGTTACATCTATAATACCACAGAAAAAAAAATATGCAAGCTATTTTTTTTAATATACCCGTTTATGCCGCAAAAATGATGGAAAAAAGTCAGAAAATATCCAAAATTGCTGAATTGTAAGTCTTTTATTCCCTGTGGTTATTTCTCCCATAATCTGACGTTTTAGATTGACGCTGCACTGCCGTCTGCGGCAGTTTTCGTATTCAGAGTCGAAAAAAGGCCCCGGAGAAGCTCTCCGAAGCCTTTTCTTTTCTGCTTTTTGCAGGAATGCGCTCTTATCTTTACTCAGCCTGGGCTGTGCTCTCTGTGGCAGCCTCAGCAGCCTCTGTGCTCACCTTGGCCTCTGCATCATCGTCGGCCTCTGGCGCATCACCAATATAGCCGTACATGAAATACCAGTATCCGTACGGAGAGTGCCAGATTCCCTGAAGATCAGAGCTCTGCAGCCAGAAGTCATTATTGTAAGCCACAGGAATCATAGCCATGTCGTTTAACAGCATCTGCTCTGCCTCATGGAGAAGGGCATAGTGTTCCGTCTTATCCACAGTTGTACGGGCCTGCTCGATCAGGGCATCGTACTCAGGATTATTGTATTTTCCGTCATTATTTCCGTTTGTGGACTCAAACAGATTCAGCATATTGGACGGATCGTCGTAGTCGTATACCCAGCCGTTGCGGGCAATGTCATAATCTCCGTTTCGGCGGGTTGGCGTAAAGGATGCCCACTCAACAATCTTGATGTCCATGTTGATTCCCAGCTCTCCCCATGCGCTCTGGAGATACTCTGCCAGCGGCTTATGGTAGCCGGCGTCATTTGTCATGTACTCGATGGTCGGGAAGCCCTCTCCGTCCGGATATCCTGCTTTTGCCATAAGCTCCTTTGCCTTGGCAAGATCTCCCTCGAAATCGTCTGTGTGGAAGAACTCCCCGTACTGGGCAACCGTTGTGTCAGCGAAGGAAGAGCCTGGCTCTGCGTCAGAAACACCTGGGCCTACAAAGTTCGTAGCCGCAGAGTAGGTTCCCTGCATGATAGTATCCGCAATATACTGACGGTCAAGGGCAAGGCTTAATGCCTGGCGCACTTTTACATCCTGGAAATACTCTCTTTCCAGATTCAGGCTCACATAGTAGGTTCCAAGAATCGGAGCTACATGAAACTCCGGATTATCGCGGAGATTCGGAACCTCCTCTGTCGGCACGTCCCTTGTGAACATGATCTCGCCTGTGTTGTAGGCGCTGAAGGATGCGTTGGCGTCCTCCATGAGAACGAACTTGATAGTGTCGGCTGTAACAGCGTCCGCATTCCAGTAATTCTCATTCTTCTCAACAAGAATGTGGGAGCCTGGAACCCACTCCTTGATCTTCATCGGTCCGTTGCTCACATAAGTGGACGGATCTACTGCCCACGCCTCGCCGTTTGCCTCTACAGTGGCCTGCTGAACGGGACTTAAGGCTGCAAATGCGCAGATCTTGTCAAAGTATACGCACGGATAGGAGAGCTCTACCACAAAGGTCTGATCATCCGGTGCGGAAACTGCCAGAGCATCCACGTCTCCGCCTGCCGCCTCGTCATAGCCCTTTACCATGCACAGAAGGTCATAGGCGTAAGGAGCAGCTGTCATCGGATCTGCCATTCTCTTAAATGTATATACAAAATCATTGGCTGTAAAGTCAGAGCCGTCGCTCCACTTTAAGCCGTCGCGCAGGTGGAAGGTGTAGGTGAGGCCGTCCTCAGAAACCTCCCAGGTCTCAGCCATTCCGCCGATGATATTGTTGTCCTTGTCCATATTTAACAGCGGCTCAAATAAGTGGATGATCATATTGGACGCATCAATGGCGCTGTTTAATGCCGGATCCATGGTCTCCGGATCTGGTCCAATCTGAACCACCAGGTTATTTCCTGCCTCTGCTGCAGCACCTGTGCCTGCGCCGTCACCGCCGCTTCCTCCGCAGCCGGAAAGCACAGTCGTGGTAAGCATCGCAGCTGCCAGAAGAAGTGCAAATTTCTTTCTCATCTTGTTTCCTCCTCATAGGTACGTTAGTATAAATATTTATCTGCCGTCTGCAGCCCTGCAGGCAGGCAGTAATTCGCCTCCCTGTTTCCAGAGAGGCAAAGTTTATGACTGCTATTATTAATTGATCTTGTCTAAGTGGTGACAGGCTGCATAGTGTCCCTTGGAAACCTCTCTCCACTCCGGATCCTGCTGTGCGCACAGCTCTGTGGCGTACGGGCATCTCGTTCTGAAGTGGCAGCCGCTGGGCGGATTTACCGGGCTTGGCACGTCGCCGCTCAGCACAATACGCTTGGACTTTCTGCTGGTTTCCGGATCTGCAATCGGAATCGCTGAGATCAGACTCTTGGTGTAGGGATGGACACTGTGGAAGGTCAGCTCGTAGCTGTCTGCAAGCTCCACCATCTTTCCCAGGTACATAACGCCGATTCGGTTGGAAATATGCTTTACGATAGACAGATCATGGGCGATAAACAGATACGTCAGCCCCATCTCGTTCTGCAGCTCCTCAAACATATTGACAACCTGAGCCTGAATGGAAACATCCAGAGCAGATACCGGCTCATCACAGACAATAAATTCCGGATCCACAGCCAATGCGCGGGCAATGCCGACACGCTGCCTCTGGCCGCCGGAGAACTCGTGAGGATAACGGTTTGCATGCTCCGAGTTTAACCCCACCCGTTCCAGCATGCGGATGATCCTCTCCTGGCGCTCCTTGCGGTTTGCAGCCAGCTTATGAATATCGATGGCCTCGCCTACAATGTCGCCCACCGTCATACGCGGATCCAGGCTGGCGTAAGGATCCTGGAAAACGATCTGCATCTTTCTTCTGTAGGGAAGCATATCAACCTTTGTCTTTTTCCCGTATACAGGTTTTCCATCCTCTCCGATCACCGGATTCCCGCTTTCATCCCTGAGGGGAAGATCTCCGCTGTCGAAAATCGTGGTGCCATCGTAGATAATGCGGCCGCTGGTAGGCTCATAGAGGCGCAGAAGGGTACGTCCTGTGGTCGTCTTTCCGCAGCCGGACTCGCCTACCAGACCCAGTGTTTCTCCCTTATTAATATAGAAGGATACATCATCAACAGCCTTAACCACTTTTTTCTCAAAGAGCTTTCCGCTGGCCACAGGGAAATACTGTTTCAGATTCTGGATTTCAAGCAGCTTCTTATTTTCCATCAGTTGTTACCTCCCTGCGCTTTCTCGAACTCGGCCTTCTGGAGCAGCCAGCAGGCGCTGTAGTGAATGTCTGACAGGTCCGTGTACTCCGGCATCTGTCTTAAGCAGATCTTCATGCAGGATTCACAGCGCGGCGCAAAGGGACATCCTGCCGGAGGGTTCAGCATGTCTACCGGTGAGCCCTCGATAGGTACAAGCCTTGTCTTTTCCTTCTCGTCCAGACGCGGAATACTGCGGAGAAGTCCCTTGGTGTACTCGTGGGACGGACGGTAGAAAATATCGTCTGTGGTACCGTACTCCACCACCTTGCCTGCGTACATAACGGCAATCTTGTCACACATGCTGGCCACTACACCCAGATCATGAGTGATCATGATAATTGCCATACCCAGTTTTTTCTTGAGCTCCATCATCAGCTCCAGAATCTGGGCCTGAATCGTAACATCCAGGGCGGTGGTCGGCTCATCTGCAATCAGCAGCTTCGGCTCGCATGCCAGGGCAATGGCGATCATGACACGCTGGCGCATGCCGCCGGACAGCTCATGGGGATACTGCTTTAACCGCTTCTCCGGCTCATTGATTCCAACCAGAGTGAGGAGCTCTTTGGCCCTCTCCCTGGCCTCCTGCTTTGTCTTCTTTGTGTGGAGCAGGATCATCTCGCAGATCTGATTTCCAATGGTGTATACAGGGTTTAAGCTGGTCATGGGATCCTGGAAAATCAGGGAAATCTCCTCTCCTCTGATCTTTCTCATCTGGGCCTCGTTCATCTTGTCAATCTCATGGCCGTTAAACTCGATGCTTCCGCCGATCAGACGTCCCGGATAGGCCGTCAGTCCCATGAGGCTGTACGCTGTTACAGACTTTCCAGAGCCTGACTCGCCTACGATTCCCAGAACCTCTCCCTCCTTTAAATGCAGGGATACGTCATTTAAAGCTTTCACCTCTCCGGCCGGCGTAAAGAAGGAAAGGCGCTCGTTTTTAATATTTACAAGATATTCACTCATGCTCATTTCCTCCCTAGTTCTTCAGCTTCGGATCAAAGGCATCACGGAGTCCGTCACCTAAGAGGTTAAAGCTCAGGATGATGACAGAAATCATGATAGCCGGTGCAAACAGGCGGTAAGGATAGCTCTGAAGTCCGTTTAAGGCCGCACTTGCAAGGCTTCCCAGAGAAGGCATCGGCGCGTTTACGCCCAGTCCCAGGAAACTTAAAAAGCTCTCCGTAAAGATGGAGGACGGGATCTGAAGGGTAGTCGTAACGATCAGGGTTCCGATGCAGTTGGTGAGCAGGTGCTTTTTGATAATGCGGCCGTTTGACGCGCCCAGAGCGCGGGCTGCAGTCACATACTCCTGTTCTTTCAGGATCATGATCTGGCTTCGCACGATACGTGCCATACCTACCCAGTAAAGGAGGGCGAACACCACGAAAATACTGATCAGATTGACTCCGATCAGGCCAATCCACTCAAATCCCGGCTTCATGGCCAGCTCCTTCAGCGGATAGTTCAGCACAGTAGCCAGAAGAATTACGATCAGAACGTCGGGGACCGTGTATATGATGTCTACAATACGCATCATCACCATATCCACCCAGCCTCCGAAGAATCCGGCTATGGAGCCGTATATGGATCCTATCAAAAGAATAATGGCGGAGGCCACCAGACCTACAGTCAGAGAGACACGGCTTCCCATCATAACACGGATGGCATAGTCGCGGCCCAGCTGATCCGTTCCCAGAATGTGGGGGAACACGTCCTCGCCGTTGGCGATTGCCTCCTGCTCTGCCTCAGAATACTCGAAAGGCGCAAGGCTGTTGCTTCCCTTTATCTGCTGCTCATACTTGTACGGATAAAACTGAGGCACGATAAAGGATAGTATAAAGATGAGAATGACAACCACAAGGCTTGTCATGGCTATTTTGTTTCTCTTAAAACGGCGCAGACCATCCTTCCAGAAGCTGACGCTCTCCCTCATTACTACAAGGCTTTTTTTCTCGTCATCTCCTGCAGGGAGGAAGTCTTCTGCCTTAAGCTGAAATGACAGTTTATTTTTCTCCATGATTACGCTCCTCCCTATTTCAGTTTAATACGCGGATCAATCAGCGTGTATGCAATATCCACGATCACGTTCATCACAATAATCAGAACGGCCAGGAAAATGGTAGTACCCATGATCAGCGGATAATCACGTCCCGTGATAGCGCCGATGAACTCAGAGCCAAGTCCCGGAATGGTGAAGATCTTCTCAACAATAAAGCTTCCTGTAACTGTATAGGCTAACAGCGGTCCCAGATAGGTGACAACCGGAAGAATTGCGTTTCTCAGGGCATGCTTGAATACGCTCGCTACCCATGAAACGCCCTTCGCCCTGGCTGTTCTCATATAGTCCTGTCCCAGAACGTCCAGCATGGAGGAACGCATCAGTCTTGCGATATAGGAAGACGGATACAGGGCCAGAGCGATGACCGGCATGATGTAGTGCTTCCAGGACGTCAGTCCGTAGGTAGGAAGCAGTCCCAGCCAGTTGCTTAAAATCTGCATGAGCACCGTACAGATAACGAAACTGGGTATGGCGATTCCGCAGGTGGTAAACAGAATAATAATATTGTCAATCAGCTTTCCTCTGTTGAACGCCGCAATACTTCCTAAGGGAACTCCGATACAGACAGCCAGCAGGATTGCCAGACCGCCGATCCTTGCGGAAACCGGGAACTTCGTCTGAATAATCGTGTTTACTGTACGTCCTCTCTGTTTTACGCTGGGTCCCAAATCTCCATGGATAACTTTGTCCATATAGATGATATACTGCTCTCCCAGCGGCTTATCCAAACCGTATTTCTGCTCCATTGCAGCCTGAGCCTGTGGCGTGAGCGCCTTTTCAGCCATAAATGGGCCGCCTGGCACCAGGTTCATCAGGAAGAATGTAAGAGTAGCAACCAGCCAGGCTGTAACAACCGCCAGACCAATACGCTTTAAAATGTATTTTGCCATAGCTTATCTCCTTTCCCGCACTGCCATATTAAAGCCATCATGTGTCGTCTATCCGCTTTCTCAGACCGTCTTTCTGACGCATCGCTGCATGCTCTGTTTCCTCTGTCCAGGCCGCCGGGGAAATCTGACAGTTTCCCCGGCGGCCTGGACAGCCCAAAACAGCAAAGAACGTATCTGAAAGCCGAATAAGAAAGAATCCTGCGAAGCAGGATTCTCCGCCTGCGGCGGGTCGCGAAAGCGGCGTTTTCCTCTCCGCCGCAGTGCGATCCCCGCGGAACATTTTTATATAACAGGGGACGAAGTTTCCTGTTATATAAAAAACACATATGTAGGCCAGGTGCGGACATCTCTGCTAAAAGAAAAGAGCCGCCGCAAAATATCACATCCCGCAGAAAGACAAATCGCCCGTAAGCATCTGTCACTTTCTGCGGAAACTATTTATTTTGCGGCAGCCCCTTCAATCCAGATTACATTCCCATCTGTTTTGCTACTTCCTCAGCGAAGTTCTCTTCCTTCTTCTCGATACCCTCGCCAGTCTCAAAACGAACGAACTTCTTAACTGTTACCTTTGCGTTGTTAGCTTTGGCAACCTGGGCAACATACTGAGCTACGGACTGCTTGCCATCCTCAGCCTTTACATAAACCTGATCTAATAAGCAGATTTCCTTTAACTCCTTATTGATGCGTCCCATAACCATTCCGCTGATGATCTTGTCATTTGCGTCCGGTTTCTCGTTCTTGGCAGCTACAGTTAAGATCTCTTTCTCTTTCTCAATGTACTCTGCGTCAACTTCATCTCTGTTTGTATATAATGGCTTTAATGCGGCAGCCTGCATAGCTACGTTCTTAGCCATCTCCTTGATTTCATCGTTTACAACGTCTGTCTCAACGTCTACTAAAACGCCGATCTTTCCGCCTGCATGAATATAGGAAGCAACGAAGCCGTTAGCCTCTGTCAGCTTCTCGAATCTTCTGATCTTCATGTTCTCGCCGATGATGGAGATCTGGGAAGAAAGCGCCTCTGCAACTGTCAGGCTCTCATCCTTTGCCCACTTCTCAGCCATGAATGCATCCATATCTGCTGCGTCAGAAGCAAGTGCCTGTGCGGCAACATCTGCAACGTAGCTCTGGAACTTCTCATTCTTTGCAACGAAGTCTGTCTCTGCGTTAACCTCAACGACAACGGCTGTCTTTCCGTCCTCTGCCAGCTTTGTGGCAACGATACCCTCTGCTGCGATACGTCCTGCCTTCTTAGCTGCTCCGGCAAGTCCCTTTTCTCTTAAGAACTCAACTGCCTTGTCCATGTCGCCGTCTGTAGCTGCAAGAGCCTTCTTGCAGTCCATCATTCCGGCACCTGTCATTTCACGTAATTCCTTTACCATTGCGGCTGTAACTGCCATCTTACCATACCTCCATGTTCTTTCCTATAGCCGCACAGACAACAGACTGCCTATGCGGAAAATTCCGCAAAGCGGGAAGGGTTTCCCCTCTCCGCCTCGCGGACTTTGATTTCCTCTTATCTGGAATTAAGCCTCTGCAGCTTCCTCAGCGAACTCCTCGCCCTCTGCAGGAGCCTCAGCCTCACCCTGGTTAGCCTCGATAACAGCGTCTGCCATTCTGGACACGATAAGCTTAACGGCTCTGATAGCGTCGTCGTTTCCTGGGATCACATAGTCAAGCTCCTCCGGATCGCAGTTTGTATCAACGATGCCGATTAACGGAATACCCAGTGTGTGTGCCTCCTGGACGCAGATTCTCTCCTTCTTCGGATCTACTACGAAGATAGCGTCCGGGATTCTCTTCATCTCCTTGATACCGCCAAGGTTCTTCTCAAGCTTCTCCCACTCCTTCTTCAGAGCGATAACTTCCTTCTTTGGAAGAACATCAAATGTTCCGTCCTCTGCCATGGTCTCGATCTCTTTTAAGCGGTTGATACGGCTCTGGATGGTCTTGAAGTTTGTCAGCATTCCGCCTAACCATCTCTCGTTTACATAGAACATTCCGCATCTCTCAGCCTCAACCCTGATAGCCTCCTGAGCCTGCTTCTTTGTACCTACGAAAAGGATTGTGCCGCCCTCTGCTGCGATATCGGAAACTGCCTTGTAAGCCTCATCTACCTTGCCTACAGACTTCTGTAAGTCGATGATGTGGATTCCGTTTCTCTCTGTGTAGATGTATGGAGCCATCTTAGGGTTCCATCTTCTTGTCTGGTGACCGAAATGTACGCCAGCTTCCAGTAACTGCTTCATTGAAATAACGCTCATATTTCTTTCCTCCATTTTGGTTTTTCTTCCGCCGGCATCTTATGCTTCCTTTGGGACCTGATATCAGGCACCGTCCTTGAGAATCCGCCGTGCGTGATTTTTCAACTTTTATACTATATCACAGAGCCTAATTTTATGCAAGCACTTTTCGACAGAATAAGTGCCCGCCCTCTGTCGGCGCCGCTCAGCCCATCAGCAGAGGTATCTGTCGGCAATGGCTCTGAATTCCCCGGCATTTTCTGCCAGCCATTCGTCAAAGTTCTTTCCTGTTCTTTCCACAGTCTCTCCGACCTCTGCCAGGAAAGGCGGAATGTCCTTTTCAAGCATCGTGCCCCAGTTTTCGCCGAAGCGCTCGTCTCCCTCACGATCGCTTCCGTTTACATGGAGCACAAAAGCCGGATTGGCAGCCTTGTCGATGACCTTTACGCCTCCCTGGAAGCCGATGGTTCCAATCTGGTGGGTTCCGCAGGAAGACGGGCAGCCGGAAATATGAATCTTCGGAAGTGTGCCGTCCTTAAAGCTGTGCTTTCTCATCTCCTCCACCAGTGTGCGGATTAAGGCCTGGGAGTCCCGCACTCCCACCTGGCAGATGGAGGCGCCGATGCATGCCACAGAGGTTTCAAAAAGGCTGGCAGCACTGTCCTGCGTCACCTCCAATACCTCAGCGGCCTCCTCTGCCGTCAGGTTGAGAATGAACATGGCCTCATCAGGCGCCACGCGCATCTCCACCTCCTCCATATCCTTCACAGTCTCGTAGAGCTTTCTGAATACAGAAGGTTCCGGTGTTCCCCCAATGGGGTGATATTCTACCGCATAGAGCCCTCTCTGCTTCTGGGCTGTCACACGAAAGCTCTTCACAGCCTCCCTTGCCCGATCCGACAGCTCCGTGCAGGCGGCTGCCTTCCTGGCCTTCTCCTCGGGATGAAATGAAATCAGCTCCTCCTTCTTTATCTTCAGATTGTCCTTCTCCTCGTCCATCACCTCTCTGAGTTTTTCACCGTAGGCCTCAATGTAGCCCTCTTTGCCGAGAGTGTCCTGCATGTAGCGTGTCCTTGCCTTTGCGCGGTTTTCATAGTTTCCGTAAGCCATGAAGGTCTTTACCATAGCCTTTATATAGTAGAGAATATCCTCCGGTTCCACTGCGCCCGCCACCAGAGCTCCCATCTTTGGATTTGCCCCCAGGCCTCCTGCGCTGTAGACGTCAAACAGTCCGTCCTCCCTGGCCGCAAAGCCCAGATCGCGGAAGGTTGCATGGGACAGGTTCTTAGGCGAGTTGGAGAAACATACTTTCAGCTTTCTCGGCAGCTTTACTGTCTTGATAAAGCCCATCAGATAGTCAGCCGCCCTGAGGGCATAGGGCAGCACGTCAAACCGCTCGCCCTCCTCCACGCCGGAAAGCGGGGAAACCATCACATTTCTCGGGAAATCTCCTCCGCCTCCTCTGGTGTTGATCCCGTGGTCAAGGGCCTCCTCCATAATCTCACAGACAGCCTGTCCGCTCAGATTGTGAAGCTGAACAGACTGACAGGTCGTCAAATGAACCTTGTCGATCTGATACGCCTCAATGCTGTCGGCGATAAATTTCAGCTGATCCTTCGTCATGCGGCCGCCTGCCAGGCGAAGGCGCAGCATGCTGGCCTCAGCCCCTCTCTGTGCATAGCTTCCAAAGCCGCCGGAAAAGCCTTTGTAATCCTTTACTGCCACTTCCTTGTTGTAAAACTGCTCTGTTACCTTCTTAAACTCCGCTAAATCCTGCTTCCACGCTTCATTTCCCATACTTTATCTCCTTTTCTGCTCCCTGCTGCCGTGTTTCAGGCAAAACGCTCACATGCAGCCTGCCATCCTCTGACTTCTCTCAGGTATACTTCTATTACTCTATACTAAAGGATTCATAAGATAAAGTAAAATTATATTTATTTATCTTTCAATAATAAATTATTATTGATATAATCATTTTAACCGGCAACCGTATGAGAACGGTCAATGTATGAGAAAAGGAGGAACAACGATGCTGGACAACCGCATTCACACTTTTCTGGCTGTCTGCCAGGAGATGAATTTCACACGGGCGGCAAAAAGGCTGCACATTACACAGCCCGCTGTTTCCCAGCACATCCAGTATATTGAAAACTATTACCATATACGTGCCTTCCGCCTGGAAGGGAAAAAGCTCTCCCTCACACAGGAGGGAGAGCTTCTCAGAAATGCTCTTCTGATTATGAAAAATAACGAGGACAGTCTTCAGAATGCTCTGGCTGAATCTTCGGGCAGAACGAACCCTATCCGGATCGGAGCCACGCTGACAGCAGGCAGCGTTCTTCTGACTGAGCCCCTTGTGCGCATTTTCCGCAGATGGCCCGACATTTCCCTGACCGTGACAGTCAAAAACACTGCGGAGCTCCTCAGCCAGATCGACAGCGGAGCTCTGGACTTCGCTGTGCTGGAGGGAAACTTTTCAAAGGCTGCCTACTCCTACCACACCTACCTCAGAGAGCCTTTCATCCCCGTCTGCGGGGCAGGGCTTTCTATCGGCTCCCCCTCCTCCCTGGATGAGCTTTTGGGAGAACGGCTGCTCCTGCGGGAATCCGGCTCAGGTACCCGGATGATTCTGGAACAGATTCTGGAGGAGCACGGTTTTTCTGTCTCTGATTTTAAGAATACGGCAGAAATCGGAAACATGCAGACCATAAAAGAGCTGATTGCCGCCGACTGCGGCATTACCTTCCTGTACAAAAGCGCAGTAAGCCGGGAGCTCTCAGAGGGGACTATCCGTGAAATCCCCATCAGCATCGGCATGCAGCATGAGATCTCCGTAGTCTGGCAGAAGAACCGGCTTTTTGAGCAGCAGGTGCTGGAGGTCATAAACGAAGCCTTTTAATCCCCTGTCCGGGACAGCCTCCCCTTTCTGAAGGCATGTTTTGTACAGACGGACAGCCGTACTGTTTCTCCTGCACTGTACTCGTGGCTGAAATCCCTGACCATGATCTCGTTCGTACCGGCAGTCACAAAATACTGGCTGTAGAAGCCCATGTACTCAGCCTTTGAAATCGTTCCGCCCAAGAGCACGCATCCGTCCCTCTCCTCTGTCCCAGCTCCCTGAGTTCTGTCTCTGCCTCCTGCCCCATCCTCTTCTCCCGGCTTCGTCCTTCCCAGGATCGAAATTTCCTCCGGCCGGACATACAGCGTCTGTCCGTCTGGAAGTTCTATCCGATCTGCAGTTCCCAGAAATTCCATGACAAAGAGGTTCGCGGGATTTCGGTAAACCTGGGACGGAGTCCCCGTCTGGACCAGGCGTCCCCCGTCCATAATCGCTATCCTGTCTGCCAGGGCCATGGCTTCCTCCTGATCATGGGTTACAAAGATCATCGTGATCCCTGTCTTTTTCTGCAGCTCCTTCAGCTCGTCCCTCATCCTGATTCGAAGCTTCGCATCCAGGTTGCTTAAAGGCTCGTCTAACAGAAGCACCTTCGGGTTCACGGCCAGCGCCCTGGCCAGGGCCACTCTCTGCTGCTGGCCTCCGGAGAGCTCCTGGACAGCCCCATTGCCCCGATCAGAGAGCCCCACAATATCCAGGTATCTGTAGGCACATTCTGCCGCCTCTTTCTTTTTCATCCCCTGAAATTTAAGCCCGTACATCACATTCTGAAGAACTGTCATATGAGGAAACAGCGCGTAGGACTGGAACACCGTGGACACCGGCCTTCGCTCCGGCTCAAGTCCCGTTATATCCTCTCCGTCCAGAAAAATTTTTCCGCCATCGGGCTTTAAAAATCCTCCCAGCATCCGGAGCGTAGTCGTCTTTCCGCAGCCGGAAGCCCCCAAAAGGCAGAGGATTTCTCCGCGGTTCATGGAGAGCTTCAGCCCCGAAACCACCTCTTTGCCGTCAAATGACTTGCTCAGATTTTCAATTTCCAGATACATGCTTCTCACCTTCCTTCCAAACTTCCCCCTGACCCGGTGCCTGTTTCACTTCCCCCTTTTTCCGCTTTCGCTTTTTTCGGCCGCTGCTGCCGTCTCCTCTCTCCTCCCTCAGGAGAAGGGCGGATACACCGCCGGTGACAGCTATAGTTGTCAGAATGATCAGGGATGAGATCAGAGATGCCACCCCGTACTCACCGGAATTGATGGCGTCAAACAGCGTATAAACTGCCAGCTTGTGGCGTGCGCTTATTAGAAACACCACTGCTCCCACCGTCGTCATGGAGCTGGAGAAATTGTATATAAAACCTGTCACAAAAGTTCGCCTGAGATTTGGCAGAACAATATCTTTCGTCACATGGAAGCGTCCCGCCCCCAGATCCCTGGCGGCATCCTCCACCCGGCTGTTAAGCTGTGCCAGGGAGGCGGCTGTCAGCTTTGTCACCATGGGGAGCTGCTTAAATATCATATTGATAATGATGATTGCCGCAGTGCCTGTCATCTTGAGGATTCCGCTGTTAAACGCCAGAATGTAGCCGATTCCGAAGCAGGTTCCGGGCAGCAGATACGGCATCGTGGAGATGAAATCGAAAAATCCTCTGAACCTCACCTTTCTCCGTTCCAGATAGTAGGCAAAAAGGATGGCAAAGGCAGTTCCCGCCACTGCCGCAATCAGCGAATACTGAATACTCCTTGTCAGGCTCTCCATGTTGTAGGACAGGAGGCTGTTAAAATTGTCCAGCGAAAAATAATATACGCCTTTTTTCGATTTGAGAAATCCTGTCAGAAAAATGCAGATATACTGCAGTGTCATCATAAGGAAAAACATGGCTGACATCAGCCGCACTGCTGCTCCCACAATTCCTGTCAGCGGAAGGGGCAGCCCGCTTCTGCTGTTTTTCTGGCTGTCAGCTGCAGTCAGACGGTCTGATTTCCGCATCAAAAGGCGGTAGAGAAGAAAGGCCGCCACTGCCGGAAGCAGAAGGAGCATATTCATGGCTGAGGCCTTTTCCAGATCGGCATAGCCGATCAGCTCCAGGTATATGGCGGAAGCCAGCGTATTATAGCGCCCTCCGATCACGGCCGGTGTTCCAAAATCAGATACGGAGCGGATAAACGACAGGATAAAGCAGATACCTGCTGCAGGCTTCAGCATGGGAAATACAATCTGCTTCATAGTATCAGCCGCAGATGCCCCCAGATCTCTGGAAGCCGCCAGAATCCTGTGATCGATCTTTTCCAGAATTCCAACTGCAAACAGGGCGTTCAATGATGCAAAGTGAAGGCTCTGCATTGCAATAATTCCCCATTTATTGTAGGGGCTTATCATCAGTCCCAGAAGCCGGTAGGTGATCCATCCCCTCTTTCCAAAAAGCTGGATATACACAAGAGAAGCGATAAAGGGTGGCGAAACCATAGTCATAAGGAGGATTCCCATGAGGACAAGCTTAACCCTTCCCTGGAGCGTCACGATCCTCAGAGCCACCGCAATTCCCAGAACTGTGGAGAAAAGCGCAGCCAGCGTCCCGGTAAATACGCTGTGCCGTATCAGCGAAGCATTCTCCTGAAACAGATTTTTGTATGCTGAGAAGGTGAGCCCCCCGTCTGCCCACAGGCTCTCTGCTGCAATGCACAGAAGCGGCCAGAGAACGAACAGAAGGACAGCAGCCGCCATGGCCCAGAAAATCAGCCGGTCGACAGCGCCGTAAAAAAGATGCTTTCCGGACCTGTTTCCTGTACTGGGACAAAGAATCCTGCCTCGCAGGATTCTCCGCCTGCGGCGGGGCTGCGAAGCAGCCGTATTCCTCTCCAACCCAGTGCGATCCCCGCGGAGCGTTTTTGTATAACAGGGAACGAAGTTTCCTGTTATGCAAAAAAGGGTACCTGAATCAGATACCCTCCTCTGCGTCTTTTGGCTGCCCTCTGTCCTGCGGCTATTCATTTTCAGACTTGTCCCCAGCCAGCTCATCCCACTTTGCCAGGATGTTCTCACGCTCGGAACCAAACAGGGATAAATCCTCATCCATCAGCATCTCTGTGTCGAATGTAAGCTCCATTCCCTCAATGTCAGGCTTCACCATCTTGATTGTATCCTTGTTGTCGATATCGGCAACCATTTTCAGATTCTCATCGTCTGAATAGAACCACTCAATGAACTCGCAGGCAGCCTCTGCTCCCTCAGAATTCTTAAATACGGCCACTCCCTCTGGAACGTATGGGATTCCATCCTCCGGATAAACAGCTGTGATATTCTGCTCCTCCTCCATCTTGTCAATCGCCCTGTCCATAGGTGCGATTCCGATTGCGAACTCGCCGGCCACTGTCTTGGTTACCGGATCGGAGCCGCGCTTGGAGTAATATTCAATATTTTTATTCAGCTCTTCAAAGTATTTCCAGCCTTCTTCTTCACCCTTTGTCTGAAGAAGCGCATTCACTACTGCATAGTTTGTTCCTGAGATAGCCGGATTGGACATGAGAACCTCTCCCTGGTAGGAAGGATCTGTAAGATCATCCCAGGTCTTGGGAATTTCAAGGCCTTTCTCCTCGATAATATCATTGTTCACCACAAAGCCCACCACGGTAATTCCCTTGGCAAACCAGTAGTTGTCTGCATCCTTATACTCAGGCGCCAGATTTGCCGCCTCGTCAAAATTCACCTGCTGGAGAAGTCCGTCCTCCTTGGCTCCCATGAAGGCATCGATTCCGCCTCCGAACCACAGATCGGCCATCGGAGTTCCTCCCTCTGCCTTTACCTTGGAGAGAACCTCGCCGGAAGACATGGAAAGAAGCTCTGTCTCTATTCCTGTTTCCTGTGTAAATTTGTCAAATAAGGTCACATAATCCTCGCTGGTGGCAACTACTCTCAGCGTCCCGCCGGCCTCATCCCTGGCTTCGCTTTCCGCCTCTGAAGCTTCGCTCTCCGCCTTGGTCTCTGCACCTGTCTCGGAAGCGGCTGTCGTCTCCTGTGTGCTCTGGGTGCCGCATCCTGCCAGCATAAGCGCTGCCATTCCCGCTGCCATGAATCCCGCAATGCTCTGCTTTCTCATGCTTTTTCCTCCTCTTTTTCCATTTGCCTGAATTGACTTTTATCTCTGCCCGGGCGACCAGAAAACGGTTTTCCTGTTTTTACCATCCTTCCGGTCCCATTTCAGGCCCCACATAGTGTATACGATAAAAAGTGCTCCGTCAACTGCTTTTCAATATTGTGTACAAAGGCTCTCAATTTTATTATTTTGGGCTTTATGGAATCTTTCTGTTTTATATGTGTATTTTATGTATCAGTTTGTCTATATTGTATACTTTCGTCGTCTTTTGTCCCCTCTTTATTCCATATTATCTATAAGTGCCCTTATTTATTGTTTTTTTCTATAAGACTTTCCCCGTTTCCGCCCTTTCTTCTATTGACTGTTTTTAATTTCTGTTGGTACAATTTTATCAGACATTAAAGGAGAAGGAGATTGCGCATGTTTATTGATCTGCATATGCATGAGAAGACATTTTCAAAGGACAGCTTCCTCTCCCTGAGAGAGATGGTGGATATTGCCAGAAAAAAGGGGTTAGATGGAATCTGTATTACGGATCACGACGACATCGGCATTAAGGAGTACGCAGAGAGCTACTCCAGAGAAACGGGGTTTCCTATTTTTGTGGGATATGAATTTTACTCTCTTCAGGGGGACATTCTGGCCTTCGGGGTTCCAGAGGTTCCGCCGGAGCGTATTTCAGCCCAGGATTTTATCAACTATGTAAAAAGTTTCGGGGGAGTCTGCATAGCAGCCCATCCGTTCAGAAACAACAGCCGCGGGCTGGAGGAGAATCTTCGCCTTGTAAAAGGGCTGGACGGCATCGAGGCCCTGAACGGAAGCACGCTTCCTGATGCCTGCAATCAGGCGTTTTCCTATGCCAGGGAACTGGGAATCCAGTGTACAGGAGCCAGCGACTGCCATGTTCCGTCCAAGGTAGGCGTATATGCCACCTGGTTTCCTGAGCCGGTGGCCACTCTGGATGAATTTATCTCTGTCTTTAAAAAAGGCCAGTGCCGCCCCGCCGTATACAGGGACGGCAGCTATACTGTGGCAGATCACGCATAGTACCAGAAACCAGAACAAACAAAAAAAGCAGGCAGGCCCGCCTCAGCTCCCCATCCCCCTCAATCATGAGAGGCTTGCCTGCTTTTTCGCGCCGCCGCGGGGCTGCCTTAAGCAGCCTTTTTCCTCTGAGCGGCGTGCGCATCCCGCCCGGCAGAACTTTTTCTATTATAGGAAATTCGGAGGAATTTCCTATAATAGAAAGAGAGAAGGGACTGTGAGCTCCGCCATCCGGCGGGGCACACAGTCCCTTCTTTTGCTGATTATCAGCCGTTATCTGATTTTACTGATTTTATCATATATGGTTTTATGATTTCTCAGTGCGGGGTGATTTACATCATTCCCATGCCGCCTGCACCGCCTGGCATAGCCGGTGTCTCTTCCTTGATGTTAGCAACTACAGACTCTGTTGTCAGCAGTGTGGAAGCAACACTTGTGGCGTTCTGAAGGGCGCTTCTTGTAACCTTTGCCGGATCCAGGATGCCTGCCTCTACCATATCAACGTATTTCTCGTTGTATGCATCAAAGCCCATTCCAACTTCAGACTCTCTTACCTTATTGATAATAACGGAGCCCTCCAGTCCTGCATTGGCAGCGATATGGAACAGCGGAGCCTCCAGAGCCTTTAAGATAATGCGGCCGCCTGTTCTCTCATCTCCGTCCAGAGCCTCAACAACCTTCTCCACTTCCTTTGTAGCGTGGATGTATGCGGAACCGCCTCCTGCGATGATTCCCTCCTCTACAGCTGCCTTAGCTGCGGATAAAGCATCCTCCATGCGAAGCTTAGCTTCCTTCATCTCTGTCTCTGTAGCAGCGCCTACGCGGATTACAGCAACGCCGCCGGACAGCTTTGCAAGTCTTTCCTGTAATTTCTCTCTGTCAAATTCAGATGTTGTCTCCTCAATCTGAGCCTTAATCTGTGCGATTCTTGCAGAGATCTCCTCCTTGTTTCCGCAGCCATCAACAATGATGGTGTTCTCCTTCTGAACCTTAACGGATTTCGCGCGTCCCAGCTGATCCATGGTTGTTTCCTTTAACTCAAGGCCCAGCTCCTCAGAGATAACCTGGCCGCCAGTCAGGATAGCAATATCTTTTAACATCTCTTTTCTTCTGTCGCCGTATCCCGGAGCCTTGACTCCTACTACTGTGAAGGTTCCTCTTAACTTGTTGACAATCAGAGTTGTGAGAGCCTCACCCTCAATATCCTCAGCGATGATTAAGAGCTTTGCGCCGGCCTGAACAACCTGCTCTAACAGAGGAAGGATTTCCTGGATGTTGGAAATCTTCTTATCTGTGATTAAGATATACGGATCGTCCAGGTTTGCTTCCATCTTATCCATGTCAGTAGCCATGTAAGCGGAAACATAACCGCGGTCAAACTGCATACCTTCAACCAGGTCAAGCTCTGTCTTCATGGTCTTGGATTCCTCAATAGTGATAACACCGTCCTTGGAAACCTTCTCCATGGCATCTGCAACCATCTCGCCAACCTCGTCGTCAGCAGAGGAGATAGCAGCTACTCTGGCAATATCAGCCTTGCCCTTCACGGACTTGGACATATTCTTGATAGCCTCCACAGCAGCCTCTGTGGCCTTCTTCATACCCTTTCTTAAAACGATTGGGTTTGCGCCTGCTGCCAGGTTCTTCATTCCCTCATTGATCATAGCCTGAGCTAAAACAGTGGCTGTCGTTGTACCGTCGCCGGCTACGTCGTTTGTCTTTGTGGCAACCTCTTTTACGAGCTGCGCTCCCATGTTCTCAAATGGATCCTTTAACTCAATCTCCTTTGCGATGGTCACGCCGTCGTTTGTGATAAGCGGAGCTCCGAAAGACTTGTCAAGAACTACGTTTCTTCCCTTCGGGCCTAATGTCACGCGTACTGTATCTGCTAACTGATTTACGCCGGATTCCAGTGCTTTTCTGGCTTCTACGCCGTACTTAATTTCCTTTGCCATGGTTATCAACCTCCAACATTATTTCAAACTATGTTTTGTTTCAATCTCTGTTTTTCAAATCTGATGCTGTTTTGCGTTTTCAGAATCTCACGCCGTTTTCAGCAGCCCCACTCTGCTCTCTGCCTATTCGATGACAGCCAGAATGTCGTTCTGCTTTACGACAACATACTTCTCTTCCTCTACCTCAACCTCTGTTCCGGAGTACTTGGAGTAGATTACCTTATCGCCAACCTTTACCTGCATGGTAACTTCCTTGCCGTCAACCACTCCGCCCGGGCCAACTGCGATAACCTCAGCCTGCTGCGGCTTCTCCTTTGCCTGACCTGGAAGAACGATGCCTGACTTTGTAGTCTCCTCTGCAACTAACTGTTTTAAAACAACTCTGTCAAATAATGGTACTAATTTCATTACTGACTCCTCCTTACTGTTTGTGATTTTCTTTAAATAAGCAGAATAATCTGTTTTTGACTCTGTCATCTGCAACTCTCATGGCTCCCTCTCAGAACCATCCTCTATTGTAAATATCTTCCTCTCTCAATCACAAGAAAAGTTATACCACGCTTTATTAGCACTGTCAATAGGTGAGTGCTAATTTTTGATAAATTTATAGAGATTTAATACTTTCCCTTTTCAGAGCAAAACAGTTCCTTCCGCTATCCGGCTGATTATCAGGCACTTCCGAATATATAAACACTTTTTATTTTAATCCACAGTTTCAAAAACTTTCCAAAACTCCCCAGTTCTCCCCCGCCTCTTCCATCATCCCTGTTAGTTTATTCCTTTTTTTACAATTTATTCATCCCCAATCCCTTTATTTTTCAGCGAATTCGTATTACAATAAAGGGAAGCAAACAGCACAAGTGCTGTTTGCTTCCCGCTACTCAAACGGAGCGTAACGGAGTTTGAGGTCCCTTTCTCTCCCCCGCTACTCAAACGCAGTGCAGCGGAGTTTGAGGTCCCTTTTTCTCCCCCGCTACTCAAACGGAGCGTAACGGAGTTTGAGGTCCCTTTCTCTCCCCCGCTACTCAAACGCAGTGCAGCGGAGTTTGAGGTCCCTTTTTCTCCCCCGCTACTCAAACGGAGCGTAACGGAGTTTGAGGTCCCTTTCTCTCCCCCGCTACTCAAACGGAGCATAGCGGAGTTTGAGGTCCCTTTTTTGAGATCCTTTCTCCCCGCCTCTGCTCAAATATGTTTGAATTTTCCACCTGGTGCTGTACATCATCGGGCAGGAGCAAATATAAAATATTAACTAAAAAAGGAGTTATATCATGGCAAAAAAACAGTTTGGAAGAATTGCTGCTCTCGCCGCTCTGGCAGGAGCCGCAGTGGGAATCACTTATTTTCTCAGATACAA
This sequence comes from Clostridium sp. M62/1, assembly GCF_020736365.1. Classification (NCBI taxonomy): domain Bacteria; kingdom Bacillati; phylum Bacillota; class Clostridia; order Eubacteriales; family Clostridiaceae; genus Clostridium; species Clostridium sp. M62/1. The sequence continues at coordinate 3,076,366 of NZ_CP085988.1, forward strand.
ATCCTTTCACGAAGAGCTGGAAGAAGATTTCCACGATTTTGAAGATGATCTCGATGAGTTTGACGTCGGGGAAAGCGAGGAAGAATCTCCGCAGAGAAATTACGTTTCCCTGACTCCCGAAAAGGCAGCTGAGGATACCCAGAAAACAGAGGCAGAGATGCCCGGAACCGCTTCTGCTGATTCCACCGAAGAAGGCAGTGCCGGCAAAACAGAAGAAAAGCCAAAGGCTTCGTCCGAAAATACCGGTTACCTGGACAGCGACATGGAATTTCTGGATGATGAGCCCCTGTTCTCAGAGAAGTCAGAGAGCTCCGCTTCCCCTGGGGCAGAAACTTCTGCAACCACCATTGTGGACGACGAAGAAACCGAAAATCAGTAATGGAGGGCAGGATTTAAACTATGATTCAGAGCCTTCTGCGCTCCCTGGATCTCCTGGAGGTCCTCAAGGAGTCTGACCACAAGATAACGATTGCAGAGCTTTCAGAGCGGCTTGAACTTCCACCAAGCACGGTTCACCGGATTCTCCAGACGTTCTGCGATAAAAAATATGTAATCCGGGATGAACTCACACACACCTACTGTCTCGGCCCGGCGCTCATCTCACTGGGCCGGGCGGCAGCGGCAAATGTACGCATTCAGGACGCAGCTATTCCTATTCTGAAGAATCTCTCTTATGTGACGCGCGAGGATTCCTACCTCATTATCCAGGTGGGCGATAAGGGGCTCGTTCTCGACAAAGTGGACGGCCCCAACCACTTAAAGGTAGTGGAAAAATTCGGGTATGAGCTGGATCTCCACTGCGGTGCCATACGCAAGGTTCTTCTTGCCTATCAGACACCGGAATACCTGGACTACTATACCAGACAGGTTTTAGACCGCCCGGAGGCGTTCCCCCAGACAAGCCGGGCAGGACTTCTCAAAGAGCTGAAGGAAATCCGCGAGACAGGGCTCTCTGTCTCACACGGAGAATACGTCCACGACGCAGTTGGGATAGGAGCTCCTGTATTCGGCATAGACGGAAAGGTTGCAGCCTCTGTGGGAATCATCGCTCCCTACAGCCGAATTGCCGATGATATTCATTTAGAACATATGATAGAACAGGTAAAGCACAGCGCGGCAGAGCTGTCCTACTACATGGGACACACCTTCCAGAGACCAAGGTAAAAGACAGAGCGCAGGATACTCCACACTCTGTCTTTTGTTCTTCCTTTTCTTTATCTTCCCCGGCCATTCTGACACTGACAGCGCCGAAACTTCCCCTTCCCCTGAACACAAAAAGCCCCACCGGTGGGAACTCTTCCTCTGCCGGTGGGGAACTTTTTTGCGCCTGCATTTCCTGCCTGCGCTTTTTCATTTTTTCCTGGGTCTTCCGTGCGATTCCAGTGCAGAAGTCTCAGCTTATCTTTTGTAGTCTCTCTTATTTACAGAAAGTTATTTTCTCATCTCAAGCACATCTGCAAAGGCCTGGATAGCTGTGCGGGCCTGTCCGAAGTCGCGCATCTGCTGATCGATTCCCAGCTTGATGTGAGGAATATCTGCATCATTTAATGCTTTCTTCAGGTATGGATACTCCATCTCCTCCGGATCGCAGAACTGCTGCATAAACAGTACCAGACCCTGAGCGCCGCTCTCCTTAACCAGGTTAGCAACGAACTCACCGCGGCGGTTCTCGCTGGACTTTGGATCGTACAGAAGAACATCGTAGTCAATGTTTGCAAACTGATGTGCAAGTGCCATCATCGGATCAGCATCCTCAGGTACATCGGTGCGGAAGGAACGTGTCTCGTGAGCCACATCATCTGCAGCGATGGCGATGTTGTTCTCCTCAAAGGCTGCCAGCAGAGCCGGGTTGTCGCAGATGATACCGGAGGTAACCACCTTTGTACCCTGCCAGTCACAGACTGGAAGCTTCTCAAGCTCAGCATTTAACTCATTTAACTTAGCTGTGTACTCGTCCTTTAACATGAAGTGGAAGGCCTTTAATACAGCAGATCTCTTGGTTGGAGTGATCACATCGCAGTGGTCGGAAGCCAGCTTCACGAATTTGCGGCGTGCTGCACGGCTCTCGTTGTAAACCTTGATGGCATTCTTGATGTCATCGTTTGTGATCTCTCTGCCTGCAATCTTCTCCAGCTCTTTCTTAACGTGTGTGTACTGATCCACTGTGAACTGAAGGCCGAAGTCCTCAAAACGGTTCTGCGGATGAGCTAAGAAGATAACGGACATCTTGTCACCCATAGCTACACGGAAGTTCTGGCTCATCGGGCGCAGAGTGTCGCAGATAGTTGGAGTGATGATTCCGTCAAGGCCGTCCATAGTTCCGTCAAGGAGCATCTCAAGAGCTAACTGAGCGATTGTGCAGTAGAAGGTAGCACAGTACTCTTTCGCACGGCTGATAGTCTTGTTGTTGGAACCCCAGATTCCCATGGGAACGATTCCGGCTGCGTAAACAAGCTCTTCCGGAGCGTAATATGGCAGAACGCCAACTACCTTTTTCCCCTGAGCTTTATATTCAGCAAGCTGCTGCTTTGGTGTGGCAGCTTTTACTTTAAATTCATCTAATAATGCGTTGATACTCATTTGACTATGCCTCCTTTGCCTGCTTGTTTGCTTCCATTGCCTCTACCAGACCCTGTACTCTTGTCTCGTACTGTGCGGCATTGAAGTTACGCGGATCGGCCTGGTCTCCATCGAATCCTGCACATGGAACACCCAGATCGGCTGTGAAGCGGCGCTGCATCTCTGCCATATAACCGGACCATGGCTTGCAGCTTCTGTTGTAGTGAACAAGAACGCCGTCTACCTTGTTGTCGCGGCAGATGCCCTCACGCCAGTCAACACCCTGCTCGATGCAGACAGAGTTCGGAGCCTTGTAGTAAGCGCGGGCCATCTCATCCAGTCCGTCGTAAACGAATCCGAATGCAGGTGCATATACTACGGCTGTAACGTTTACACCGTTTGCCTTCAGAGGCTTAAACAGTGCAGGCAGCTTCGGCCAGCATGGAATACCCTCGAACATTACACGGTACTTCTCCGGGAATGGAGTGGTTGTCTCACCCTTCTTAACTGTCTCCTCCAGGTCTCTTGCAAGAAGCTCAAATGCCTCTGCTGTCTCAACGCGGGCACGTGCCGTAACTACGTCTGCCATATGGTTGAACAGGTCAAAACCGCTGTATGGAGCCGGCTTGTACTGTAAGTAATCACATACCTTTAACCATGCCTTAGCTGTACGGTTTGCGTTTGCACAGGCCTCCTCAAACTTCTTCTCGTCGAACTTTTTGCCTGTCAGCTCCTCCAGCTGCTTGATAGCCTTGTCAAACTGTGCGCGCACATATTTTACATTCTCGTCTGCTACGTGAACGTCATTGTTGTAAGGAATATCTACCATGATCAGCGGGATATTGCACATACGGGCAATATTCTCATACCACTTTGTCATGCAGTTGCAGATATTGTTGCAGCAGAGCACGAAGTCCGGCTGCGGAATACGCATCTGGCGGATTGGGGAGATGGCTTCAAGACGTCTCTCCTTCTCCGGTCCGTCCGGCAGCTTCTCAATCTCAAGAATGTTGTCCAGCTGCAGGTATGGAGTCTGTGTCTTCGGATCCTTTAATGGCTTTCCGTCCTCACCCATCACTACGTTTCCGTCAGCATCCTTTAATGGCTTTCCTGTGCTCGGATCGATAATATACTCGCCTGTCTCAGGATCGTATTTGCGGGATACGCGGACGCCGGCTGCATAGGCAAGGCTGATACGGGCATATCCGCAGATATCGTTGTCATATCCCAGATCCTCTGCCGCCTGGCACATCATCTCGCCGTAACGGTTTGCAGCAATACCTGCTGCCTGGTTCTCAGGATACATAACATTCAGATCAAATGCCGCAGCAAGCTCGCACGGGAATTTGGAAGAGGACCATCCAACTAACTCTCCTCTTGCTTTGGCCTCGCGCGCCTCTTTGTGAACATCGTCAACTACCTTGCGGAGGGCGAGTACGCCTGGACTAACTTGTTTTGCCATAATAATTATCCTCCAATCTTTCTGTAAGATTTATTTCTGACGGCTGGCTGCCTGGTACGCAAAAAGCGCAGCACCCAGCGCGCCGTTATACTGTGTCAGCGGGGAAATGTGGATCTCGCAGCCCAGCTCCTTCTGAAGAGCGGAGACAACGCCGCTGTTCTGAGCAACACCGCCTGTCATAACCACATCCGGAACTACCCCGATTCTGTGTGCAAGTCCCGTAACCCGGTGTGCCACTGATTTGTGGATACCGTTGATAATATCGCACTTGTCTGTTCCCATGGCGAGCTGGCTGATAACCTCGCTCTCCGCGAAAACCGTACAGGTAGAGCTGATGCCTACCTCCTTTGTAGACATAGCGCCCAGTCTTCCCAGATCCTGAACCTTAACCTCCAGAACCTTTGCCATAACATCCAGAAAACGGCCGGTTCCGGCTGCACACTTGTCGTTCATCTGGAAATTAGTCATGGCGCCGTTGTCAATGTGAAGCACCTTCACATCCTGCCCGCCGATATCAATGACGGTATGGACATTTGGAAACAGGAAGGATGCACCCTTTGCGTGGCAGGAAAGCTCGCTCATCTGCTTTTTGGCGATTCCCAGGAGGGAATTGCGGCCATAGCCGGTTGCCAGTGTGTAGTCAAGCTGCTCCTGTGTCATATCCGCATCCCTGAGGACTTCCTCAATAGCGCGGGCCGGACCGCTTGTGCCTGTTCCCACATCCACCAGGGATTTTCCGACAATTTCCTTTCCGTCCTTTAAGATAATGCATTTCGACGCAGTAGAACCCACATCGATACCCATTGTGTAAATTGCCATAATGACCTCCGTATAGAAAGGAATGTCAAACGGATTCCTGACATCCCCACTTAATCTCTTACATCATTTTTCTACATCGTTTTAAGTATATCATATACAGCATAAAAAAGCCAAAACAATTTGGCCAAACATACATAAAAGTATTCATATAACTGTGATCTGGTATTATTTATAGGCTCCGCATTCAGGCGCATAAATGTCTCTAACCACGACAAGTCAGGCAAAGGTTCCAGTGCCTTTGCCCGACTTATCGTGCTATCCTATCATTTATGCGCCTGTATGGCTAATTTTTATGCTTTTTCTTTTACTATCATTATTTGGGACACTCAAACGTTTTAGAACGTCCCCTGTCTCTTTTGCTGTCTGGCCGGACCGTCTGGCAAAAAGCAGTCCGGCCCTACGGCTGAATTATTTCTTAAATGTCTCGAACTCGCGGATTGCCCTTGGAGTAATCATCTGATGGAATGGGCAGATGGACTGCGGGTTCTGGTATGCTGCCTCTGTGAAGGCCTGGATGTATGGACGGATGTCTGTCATGTCAACGATCTCGTCTACCATTCCCTTCTCTGTGCAGTATTTCGGACGGGACTTGTCTGTGTACATCTGAATCATATCGTTCATCTTGTCGATGATTGGCTGAAGCGGCTCTCCTGCCTTCTTAGCCTTAACGAGCTTTCTGGAGTACATAGCGTTTGCTGCTGTCTCGCCTGGCATTACGTAATACTCACATGCACCTGTACCGATGGAGAATACGTTTGTGTTGTTGCCCTGTGGTCCGCCGAGAACGTAGTGAGCAGCAGCGCTGGCCTTACGGATGGTTACCTCTAAGGACGGCAGCTTGGAGTTCTCGATGGAGTAGATTAAGGACTGTCCAAGACCAAGTAACTCAGCCTTCTCAGCCTCATCGCCTACGTCGATACCTGTTGTATCCTGCAGCCAGATTAACGGGATTCTGTCGCGTGCACAGAGTGTCACGAACTCGTTCATCTTAACTAAGCCCTGACGGTAGAGCTTTCCGCCGATACCTACAGAGTTCTGCTTGTACTCCGGATAGTTCATCAGAAGTCCCTGAACATTGGCGATAACACCTACTAAGAGGCCGTTTACCTTTGCGAGACCTGTGATCATCTCCGGGCCGTATCCCTTCTTGTACTCAGCAAACTCACTGTTGTCGAAGAGACGTGCGATAACCTCGTACATATCGTAAGGACGCTTCTGGTTCATCGGAACGATGCTGTACAGATCCTCTGCCGGGAACTGAGGAGCCTTTGGTGTGTCAACACGGAAGAACTCCAGGTTGTAAGCCGGAAGGTAGCTGATGTATTTCTTGATACCCTCGATTACGCCTAAATCGTTCTCATATACCTCGCGGAAGAATCCTGTCTCATCGTAGTGAATCGGCACGGAGCCTGGAGCCGGTACATGGTGCTTGCTGTTCTCGATCTGTGCATTGATGATCTGCTCTGCAGCCTCCTCATCAATGTATCCCTTCGGGTTCATACCGGAAAGAATACCAGCGCCTCCAACTGCCATGTTGGCATCCTGATGAGCGATCAGGATTGTCGGGGAAATGCTGTGGTATCCGCCGCCTGCAGGGTTTGTTCCGTAGATACCTACGATTACCGGAACGCCTAACTGGTTTAACTCAGAGTTGCGGAAGAATGGTGTACCGCCTCCGCGTCTGTTTGGATATACCTTATCCTGGTTCGGGAACTCAACACCGGAGCAGTTTAACAGGTATACAAGCGGTAAGTGAAGCATCTTAGCTGTGTCGGAAGCGCGAAGCAGATTGTCTGCCTGTCCCGGAACCCATGCTCCAGCCATTTTCTTGTTATCAGATGCTACAATGTAAACCCACTTTCCGTCTACGCGTCCAAGGCCGTTTACCACGTTTGTTGTTCCGAAACGGTTGCCCTCCGGATTGTAAAGGCTGTTTAACGGACACCATGTTCCAGCGTCGATTAATGCATTGATACGCTGCATAGCGGATAACTGTCCGCGCTCATTTAACTTCTCCTCGGAAGTAATGCCGGCTGCAAGAGCTTTCTCGATGGAATCGTGAATGTCCTTCTCAACAGCCTTTAAGCTCTCTTCATTTTCTGGATTCGGATTAACCAGATCTTTACCGATTGTAGGCATGTTCTGGAAATATCCTGGCATAGAATACATGTTCATTTTGAATCTCCTATTCTTTACTTTGAAAAATGAAACTATAACAAAAAGTGAAAATCAACAGCGGCACGGTCTTCCGAAACGGAAGGCCATGCCGGAAAATGCTGTCTGGTGTAATTTTCACCTCAGTATCCTGTTTTCAGATCCTTCTGGCTTATTTTGCCTCCGGCTCCTCCTTCGGAACCTGGATAAATGCCTGACCTGGATCGATCTCCTCACGGATCATCTTGATTACCTCAGGAGACGGAGGATCCAGCTTCACTGCTCTGGATACATCCAGATCGAAACCTGTGTTCTCGATGATATCCTCCGGTGAGGATGTCTCATAGTATCCTGCAAGGTACATTCTCTTTGTATCCTTGTCAAACTTTAAGATACCGCGGTCTGTAACGACTGCCAGAGGTCCTCTGTTGCCCGGAAGGCCGAGTCTCTCACGTCCGCCAGGGCCGTCGATCCAGCCTGGGCTTGTAACGTAGTCAATCTTCTGCATGAATCTTCTCTTCTCATGCTGAATCATGATGATTGTGTTGTTGAAGGTAGCAATAGCGTTTGCACCGCCGGAACCTGTGAAACGTGTCTTCGGATTGTGGTAATCTCCGATACAGGTGGAGTTTACGTTTCCGTATGGGTCGATCTGAGCGCCGCCGATGAAAGCGATGATACGATCGTTGTTGTGCAGCCAGTCGTTTGTCTCAAATCCGATGAAACGGATGTTCGGCCACTGGCATCCGCAGTGTGCCATAAAACGAAGGTCACCTACAGAACGCGGAACCTCAATCGGAGAGCAGTCCATAAGACCGGACTCAACGATTAAGTTGCACTTAGGAGCGAAAAGCCTCTTGGCAACAGAAGCGCCGATTAACGGAAGACCGGTACCTACGATTGCGATGTTGTCATCTGTGATCTGCTGTGCAAGCGTAATAGCCTGCATCTCTTTGTTTGTATACTTTGTGTAGTCAGCCATGATTAATCCTCCTTGCTTACATCTGTTGCATATCCAAAGCCATCAGATACTTTTAACTTAAGGAGACGATTTACACCGATCTTCTCAAGGAACTCTTCATTGTCTTTCACGTCGTAAACGTACTCTTTTAAGAATGCCTTGAAATCCTCCTCTGTCTTGCTGGCTGCGCCATAAGCCTTCAGGAAGCTGTTGTCATAATCATAGTAGCCGTAGCACTGTGTCGGGTATGCGCCGTAAGGAGCAACGCAGACAGCGTCAACTGCGAAGCACGGAATCTTTGTAAGGGTTGGATCTCTGCGGATCACTTCGTTGCTTACCAGCTCCTCACATGTAACGATAACCTTCTTAGCTGCAACAGCAATATCTACATCGTGGAACTCGTCGCCGAGCAGAATGCAGGTTCCGTCAGGTGAAGCCTTCTGTACGTGGATGATTGCTGTATCCAGCTGCGGAACTGGAAGGCATACGGTCTTCTCACCTGGGTTAAATGGGTTGTCCATGTACACAAATTTGTCGTTCGGCAGCTTGTCGATAGTCTGGCGCACTTCCTTTGTGATTCCCCACTCATCAACCAGTCCGGAACCGATCATAAAACGTACCGGTAAGAATGGAAGACCTAAGGAAGCAGCGTGAAGCATGTACATGATGGCATCCTGGGAGTAGTCCTCATAGATCAGCTCGCCGGCCTCGATTTTTTTGCGGAAACGACGGGAAACGTTGGTAACACCGGAGTCAGCTGTATAGCAGTTGATGTACGCTTTTACGCGATCCTCTCCAATCAGCATATCCCAGTCAGATCCGGCAGGACCTGCATATGCGATGAAGTCTTTCTTGCCCTGGCGCAGAATCTCGCGAACAGCAGCCATAGGTTTCTTGTTTGTTGTAAAGCCGCCGAAGGAGATAGCGTCGCCATCTTCAACAAACTTTGCAACTGCCTCTTGTAATGTCATTACTTTATTAGCCACAATAAAGCCTCCTTTATAATTTTTTGGTAAACACCATTGTTACCTTATGTATGGATAACCGTTCGGAATGCCGCGCCGTAAATTACAGCGCGGCGTCCTGAGCGTCATCTTCCTAATCAATCTTTTACTTGAAAATCAGCATGAAGAAGCCGGCTGCAACTGCAGAGCCGATAACTCCGGCTACGTTCGGTCCCATAGCATGCATTAACAGGAAGTTTGTCGGATTTTCCTTAGAACCTACTGTCTGGGATACACGGGCTGCCATCGGAACAGCAGAAACACCTGCAGAACCAATTAACGGGTTGATCTTTCCGCCTGTCAGGAAGCAGAGCAGCTTTCCGAGAAGCACACCGCCCACTGTGGAGAAGCAGAAAGCGATAAGTCCCATAGCGACGATAGCCAGAGTCTGGGGACGAAGGAAAATCTCTCCGTTTGCTGTAGCGCCTACGGTAGTTCCCAGCATGATTGTTACGATATTGCACAGAGCGTTCTGAGCTGTGTCAGACAGACGCTCTACCACGCCGGACTCACGGAACAGGTTTCCAAGCATCAGCATACCGAGAAGCGGTGCAACGGACGGGAGCAGTAAGGAGCAGAATAATACTACGAAAACCGGGAATACTACCTTCTCCACCTTGCTCACCTTGCGAAGCTGCTTCATCACGATAGCGCGCTCCTTCTTTGTTGTGAGAAGCTTCATAATCGGCGGCTGAATCATAGGAATCAGCGCCATGTAGGAATAAGCGGCAACCGCAATGGGCGCAACCAGATCCGGTGCCAGATTGTTTGCGATATAGATAGCTGTCGGACCGTCAGCTCCTCCGATGATGCCGATAGCTGCGGCCTCACCTACTGTAAAGAGGCCGGTTGCATTCGCCAGCATGAATGCGATGTAAATACCAAACTGTGCGGCAGCTCCCAGAAGAAGGCTGACCGGATTTGCAATCAGCGGACCAAAGTCTGTCATCGCTCCTACGCAGAGGAAGATCAGACAGGGGAACAGGCTGGACTTTACTCCGCCGTACATGATTCGGAGCACGCCCTGAGTATACCAGGGTTCTGACTCCTTCATCAGATCTGCTAATGGCAGGTTTGCAAGGAACATACCAAAGGCAATCGGAAGGAGCAGCAGCGGCTCAAACTGCTTTTTAATAGCAAGATATAAGAGGATAAAGGAAACAACGAACATTACGCAGTTCTGCCAGGTAAGTGCTGCAAAACCGGACTGTGCCAGCATTTCCTTTAAAATTTCAAAAAAGTTCATCACGTACCTCCTAGTTCAGGATAACCATAGCGGCTCCCGTGTCCACAGTATCGCCTGTATTTACCAGAACCTGGCTTACTGTGCCGTCTGCCGGAGCAACAATCTCAGTTTCCATCTTCATAGCTTCCATGATTACTAACGGCTCTCCAAATTTGACAGCCTGTCCTACAGAGGCCTTAACAGTGAGAATCTTTCCTGGCATTGGAGCCTCCACTGTAGTTCCGCCTGCTGCTGCAGGTGCTGGAGCCGGGGCTGCTGCCGGAGCTGGTGCTGCTGCAGGTGCTGGGGCTGCTGCCGGAGCCGGGGCTGGTGCCGCCGGTCTTGCCGCATGTGTGGCAGCCAGAACAGGCGCCTTGGGAGCTGCTGCTCCATTGCGATCCAGAGATTTGTAGGCATCTACCTTTTCCACCTCAACCTCGTATCTTTTTCCGTTAATCGTAGCTACATACTTCATAATCAGATTTCATCCTTTCACTTACGAACTGTTTTACTAATTCAGAGATACAAGGGCTGCACCTGTTTCTACCATATCACCGCTCTTAACAAGAACAGAAGCAACCGTACCGTCTGCCGGGGCAACAATCTCTGTCTCCATCTTCATCGCTTCCATTGTCAGCACAACCTGGCCGTAGGATACTGCCTGACCTGGATTTACCTTTACATCCAGAATTTTTCCTGGCATCGGAGCTTCGATTGTAGTTGCTCCTGCTGCTGGAGCCGGAGCTGGTGCCGCTGCAGGTGTTGGGGCTGGAGCCGGGGCAGGTGCTGGAGCCGGGGCAGGTGCTGGAGCCGGTGTTGGAACTGGGGCTGGGGCTGCCGCTGCAGCCTCACTTAAAACAACCAGCGCTGCGCCTGTCTCTACCATATCGCCGCCCTTAACAAGAATAGATGTTACGATTCCGTCAGCCGGAGCCACAATCTCTGTCTCCATCTTCATCGCTTCCATTGTCATGATCACCTGACCGTAGGACACTGCCTGGCCTGGAGTCACTCTGATATCCAGAACCTTTCCTGGCATTGGAGCCTCTACATTTGTGCTCTTACCCGTCGGAGCCGGAGCTGCTGCAGGTGCTGGTGCTGCTGCTGGGGCAGCTGCCTGAACAGGTGCCGGAGCTGCTGCTGGGGCCGGAGCCGCTGCAGGCGCCTCGCCGTAGCGCGGAATCGGGCTGTACTCAGCTACTCTCTCGAGTTCCACTTCATACTGTTTTCCATTAAGTGTGGCTGTGTATTTCATTGTTGAACCTTCCTTTCATTCCCAAATAGTGAACCTTTTCAATTAATTTTCTGGCCGGTTTTCTGTGAAAACCCTTTCTCTCAAAAGACGTACCATGAAATCCGTCACTTCTTAATTGATCTCCCTGACGTTCACAATTTTAAACTGTTCTGGCGGCAAATCCAGATCTACACCGATGGTAGCCATAAGCACTGCCAGCGTCTCCTTGTCAGCTTCATCGGAAACGGCTGTCTGCTGAACCGGAGCCGCTGCCGGCTTCTTCGCCTCATCCTTGATAATTAAGCGCAGAATCTTTGAAATAAAGATAATCGCCAGAGCAAGGGCAATCAATGTAACAAATACAACGGAAAGCCCAAGCGCAGAAACTACGATAGACTCTGGAAAGCTCATGGTTGACTGAGTCCACATACTCCTTTGCACCTCCTTTTATAGTCAGAGCTGTTCCTGACAGCTCTGCAATGTTTTGTGAAAAATTATGTAAGCAAAATCTCTCCGCCACATATTTCACATTATGGAACGCATTCCATTTTTTAATGATAAAAAATCGAGGGAATAACCCCTCTTATTCCTTCACAAACAAAACCCCGTTCCTGGAATTTTATTTAACTAAATTATAACAGTGGCGGCCTGAAATGTCAACGGATGCTTTCATAAATTTTGCACAATAACTCATATTTCGCCGCCTCTTTTCTCCAGCAATCACGCTGTTTTTACCGTTTTACTGTCCTGCTTTTTTCCAGAAAATTACATAAAAATCCCTTTCCTCTGCAAAAGACGCACATACAGCTCAAATTCTGGCTTCTTTTTTCATTTCTCCCTATTTTAATTGTATATTTTGGCTCATTTTGTTTTTAAAAACATTCCTGCCTGAACCTTGTCTGAATTTGTCAGCTTTTCAGGTTTTCGCGCGCCTGAAGCCTGCACACTTTCAAAAAACAACCGGCCGCCAGGCAGAGAATCCATTTTTGCCAATTCTTCTGCCCGGCGGCCGTTTTCATCTATCGTTTTCACCTATCTGAGACTTCTGAAGTCTTCTTCTTTTTACTGCAGCTGATATAGTCTCCGGGTAAAATCACAGCGCAGTCTCTCTTTGAGCACACTGCAGATGTCTGCAGGTCTGACCTGCCGGATTTTCCCTTCCGCATTATTTTCCTAATTTAAAGGAGCTCTTCAGAGATACAATCCTGTTAAACACAGGCTTCTCCGGCGTGCTGTCCTTGCAGTCCACACAGAAATAGCCGTTGCGCACAAACTGGAAGCTGTCATAGGCCTTTGCATCTTTTAAGGAAGGCTCTACATAGCACTCCTTTAATACAGTCAGGGAGTTGGGGTTCAGGTTCAGGGTTCCGTCTGCATTCAGCTTGCCCTTCTCCTCATCCACGAGATTTTCATAGAGACGGCACTCTGCCTTGAGAGCAGTCTCCTTTGCCACCCAGTGAATCGTTCCTTTTACCTTTCTGCCGTCCGGCGCGTTTCCGCCCTTTGTCTGCGGATCATAGGTACAGTGAACAACCGTCACATTTCCATTCTCATCCTTCTCACAGCCGGTGCAGGTGACAAAGTAGGCATTCATCAGGCGCACCTCATTGCCCGGATAGAGGCGGAAATATTTTTTCGGCGGCTCCTCCATAAAATCCTCACGCTCAATGTAGAGCTCACGGCCAAAGGGCACAATGCGATCGCCCAGCTCAGGATTTTCCAGATTGCACGGCGCGGAAAGCTCTTCCATCTGTCCCTCCGGGTAATTGTCAATAACCAGCTTCACCGGATCGAGAACTGCCATCACTCTGGCTTTCTTCAGCTTCAGATCTTCCCTGACACAGTATTCCAGCATGGCGTAATCGATGGAGCTGTCCGCCTTGGAAACGCCTGCCAGCTCCACAAACTTTCTGATGGATTCCGGCGTAAAGCCTCTCCTTCTGAGAGCCGCTATGGAAACCAGCCGCGGATCATCCCAGCCGTCCACAATCTTATCCTCAACCAGCTTCTTAATATAGCGCTTTCCTGTGATCACATTGGTCAGATACATTTTTGCAAACTCGATCTGGCGGGGCGGATTCTCAAATTCGCATTCTCTTACCACCCAGTCATAAAGCGGGCGGTGATCTTCAAACTCCAGGGTACAGATCGAGTGTGTAATATGCTCGATAGCATCCTCAATCGGATGGGCAAAATCATACATCGGGTAAATACACCACTTATCCCCTGTATTGTGGTGGGACATGTGGGCAACGCGGTAGATAACCGGGTCTCTCATGTTGATATTGGGAGATGCCATATCAATCTTGGCGCGCAGAACCTTCTCCCCATCCTTGTACATGCCGTTTTTCATATTTTCAAAGAGCTGCAGGTTTTCTTCGATGCTTCTGTTCCTGTAGGGGCTCTCCTTGCCGGGGTTATTGAAGTCGCCGCGGTACTCGCGAATCTCGTCGGCGCTCAGATCGCATACAAACGCCTTTCCCTTTTTAATAAGAAGAACTGCGCACTCGTACATCTGCTCAAAATAATCGGAGGCAAAGAACAGCCTGTCCTCAAAATCAGCTCCCAGCCACTTTACATCCTCAATGATGGACTGGACAAATTCCGTCTTTTCCTTTGTCGGGTTCGTGTCATCAAAGCGCAGATTGAATTTGCCATTGTATTCCTTGGCCAGCCCCGAATTCAGGATGATGGACTTGGCATGTCCAATATGAAGATACCCGTTCGGTTCCGGTGGAAATCTGGTCTGGACATGGTTGTAAACACCTTCAGCCAAATCTTTCTCAATCTCTCTCTCGATAAAGTTTTTCGAAACGGTTTCCTTCTCTTCCGCTTCGGCAACTGTTTTTGTGTTTTCTTCCATCTCATTTCCTCCGTTATTCTCTTGTTCATAAATACTTAGATTTTATAATACCATAAATTAATGTCCCTAGCAAGTTTTAATCACCGTGCCGGGCTGCCTTCCCGCCTACATGAATAAAAACCTGCAAAACTGCAATGATATAATTATATTAAGGAAGAAACTGCATTTTTCTCTTCCCTTCCCACAGCTTTTGTGATATTATTAACAATAGAGTTAGCCTTGACTCACTCGTTTGTGAAAACAGAGAGGATTTAAGGTCTGACTGCATCTGCAAACATCTGTATGATTTCTGACAGGAGGTACCCTTATGAAACATGACAACCGGAAAATTGCCCTGATTGGTACTGGAATGGTGGGGATGAGCTACGCTTACTCCCTGCTCAATCAGAACGTGTGTGATGAACTGGTTTTAATTGACGTAAACAAGAAGCGCGCCATGGGCGAGGCTATGGACTTAAACCACGGGCTGGCTTTTTCCAGCTCTAATATGAAAATCTACGCCGGAAGCTACGATGACTGCACGGATGCGGATATTGTGGTTATCTGCGCAGGCGTTGCACAGAAGCCGGGCGAAACAAGGCTTGATCTTTTAAAGAGAAACACGGAGGTGTTCCAGTCTATCATTGAGCCAGTGACAGCCTCGGGTTTTAACGGAATCTTCCTCGTAGCCACAAATCCGGTGGACATTATGACGAAAATCACCTGCACCCTGTCCGGCTTTAACCCGAGGCGTGTCCTGGGTAC
Source organism: Clostridium sp. M62/1 (assembly GCF_020736365.1). Taxonomy (NCBI): domain Bacteria; kingdom Bacillati; phylum Bacillota; class Clostridia; order Eubacteriales; family Clostridiaceae; genus Clostridium; species Clostridium sp. M62/1. Next base: position 3,091,391 of record NZ_CP085988.1, read on the forward strand.
GGGAACCACCCTCGACACCGCCCGCCTGCGCTACCTTCTCGGCGATTACCTGAAGGTTGATCCGAGAAATGTTCACGCCTATGTCATGGGCGAGCACGGGGATTCTGAGTTTGTGCCCTGGAGCCAGGCCATGGTTGCCACCAAGTCCATCCGGGAGATGGTCAATGAATCCCATGGTTCCATCTGTGAGCAGGATATGGAGCAGATCTCCGAGGAAGTGAGGACAGCCGCCTACAAGATTATCGAGGCAAAAAATGCAACCTACTACGGGATCGGCATGGCCCTCACGCGGATTACCAAAGCGGTGCTGGGAAACGAAAACAGCGTTATGACCGTTTCCGCCATGCTGCGGGGCGAGTACGGACAGAACGGCATCTTTGTCGGTGTCCCCTGCATCATCAATCAAAACGGAATCCAGAGGGTGCTGCCCCTCACCCTGGAAGAGGATGAGCTGGAAAAATTAAACAATTCCTGCCAGGTTTTAAGGGAGTGCTACAGGGAGCTGGGGCTGGAGTAAATAAGACAGCCATGGCCGCCAGGGTCTCTCTGGCCGTTTAGGAAAAAAGATGCAGGGAGCCGTCTTTCTGAAAACTCGGCTCCCTGCATCTTTTGCTTTTCCCGTCCTATCTCAAATTTCCTAGTTTGCCTGAATCCAGGCCCCGTCTGCCCCGACCTGATAACCGTCCGGCGTCGTGGTGTTTGACAGCATGGCCCCTGAGGAGTCACAGTAATACCACTTTCCGTTCCAGTCAATCCAGCCTGTCTTCATATAGCCGGTTCCGTCGAAGAAATACCACTTGCCTCCTATGTACTGCCAATTATTTACTGTGTAGCTCCCATCTGCATTCCTGTACCACCAGCCTGTAGTGTCCTGAATCCACACAGCCGCACTTTTTCCTGCACTTAAGGCCGCTGCCTTCTCAGCATTTACCGTCCAGACCGGTGAATTGTGCCATTCGCCCTTCTGGGAGCCGTGGACACCGCGGACGCGGAATTTATAGTCTCCGGCCGCTGTGAAGTATGGAGAAAGATCGTATTTAATATCTGTTGTGGACAGAAGAGGGGAGACTACGGTGCTTCCTCTGTAAAGGCGGATCTCATAGCTCTCTGCATCGTAGCCGCCGTTCCAGGATGCCGCTGCGCTGTTCTGATCCCAGCTCAGATCCTCCAAATCCAGTTCATACTCATTGTCATCCTCAAGGCCATCCATGGTAAAGGATACGATAAGGGTCCGGCTTCCGCTCCTCTTGGCTGAGGTAACCTCTCCCTTTACCCCCTTTACCTTCACTTTCTTTTCGGAAAATCCGGAGTTAAAAATATAGTCGTCCTCAGCCTCCAGAGTGATTTTGAGTTCGGGCTGATCGCCTTCCTCCCAGTCGTTTTCCGGCTCATTCTCCACTTCCACTGTATCCACATAATATTTATCTGAATCTGTGGAGCCATCTACCTCGCTGTCGCTGTCCCCGACTGTGATGGCTGAATCCAGCTCGATGGTTACGGACGTAATCTTGGAAGCGGCAAACGAAGTCACCGGCATGGCAGCTGCCAGCCCCGCGCACACTGCCGGAAGGAGTACTTTTTTCCAATGTGTCATAAGAAATACCTCCTGAATGTATTATTTCTCTGTCTGTACCTTATTTTACCATGTATCCGCCATGAGGGAAAGCTCCTTTTAGATGAGGAAAGTTCCTTTTAGAAATCAGACACACTGAAACCGAACTGAGGAGAACCTGTGCCGAGTCCGACGGTTCAGAACCGTCTCTCTTTTTGAATTTCCATACAGAAAAACTGCAGAGCGGACAGCCCTGCAGTTTTTCTGTATCTCTCTGTAAGATTTTTCGCTTCCTAGAATATAGTTCCGATAGACAGGAACAGCGGCGCGAACACCAGTGACACGATCGTCATCAGCTTGATCAGGATATTGATGGAAGGTCCTGAAGTATCCTTAAACGGATCGCCCACCGTATCGCCCACAACGGCTGCCTTATGGGAAGGACTTCCCTTTCCGCCGTGAGTTCCGCTCTCTATATATTTCTTTGCGTTGTCCCACGCTCCTCCGGCATTGGCCATGAAAATCGCCATCAGAACGCCTGTAACCAGAGAACCTGCAAGAAGGCCGCCCAGTGCGTCTGTTCCAAGCAGGATTCCCATTGCGATCGGAACTGCCACGGAGATGATGCCGGGAACCAGCATCTCGTGGAGAGCTGCTGTGGTGGAAATTCCAACACAGGACGTATAGTCAGGACGGCTCTCGCCCTTTAAGATACCCGGATCCTCCCGGAACTGTCTTCTGACCTCCTCGATCATCTTATAAGCCGCCTTGGACACCGATTCCATGGTGATGGCTGAGAAGAGGAAGGGCAGCATGCCTCCGATAAATAATCCGATGATTACCTTCGGATTTAAAATATCAATAGTCGTAAGATTTACCGCCTGAGCATAGGACACAAACAGAGCCAGAGCTGTCAGGGCAGCAGAACCGATGGCAAAGCCCTTTCCGATTGCCGCCGTTGTGTTGCCGACGCTGTCCAGCTTGTCTGTGATGTTTCTCACACTTTCGTCCAGACCGGACATCTCTGCGATTCCGCCTGCATTGTCCGCGATAGGACCATAGGCGTCAACTGCAATAGTGCTTCCCGTGGTAGCCAGCATTCCCACTGCTGCCAGCGCGATTCCGTAGAGGCCTGCTGTGGAGTAGGCCACGATAATTCCCACTGCGATAAAGAGAATAGGTACTACTGTGGACTTCATGCCCACGGCAAGACCGGAGATAATGTTTGTAGCTGAACCGGTCTCTGACTGCTCTGCAATCTTCTTTACAGATTTATACTTGTCTGAGGTGTAAATCTCTGTGGCCTGTCCGATAATGAAGCCCACTAAAAGACCGGAAATCACAGCTGCCGCCTCATTCATGCGTCCGAAGAACTGGTTGCTGAGCACCAGGGACATAATAATTACAATGGCATATGCCACATAGCTTCCAAGATTCAGGGATTTCTGAGGATCTGTCCCCTCTTTTCCCTTTACAAAGAAAGTTCCGATTACGGAAGCGATTACTCCAAAGGCTGCCAGAACCAGAGGGAAGAATGCGCCTTCCGCCTGGTAAGCCACAACTCCCAGAGTCACTGCTGATACCAGAGAGCCTACATAAGACTCGAACAGATCGGCTCCCATTCCGGCCACATCGCCTACATTGTCGCCCACATTATCTGCAATAACTGCCGGGTTTCTCGGATCGTCCTCCGGAATTCCCACTTCAACCTTTCCTACCAGGTCAGCTCCCACATCGGCAGCCTTTGTGTAGATTCCGCCGCCTACACGGGCAAATAAGGCGATGGAGGATGCGCCAAGGCTGTAGCCTGTCAGCACGTTCACATCCTTTGTCACAAGATAAATCACGCTGGCGCCCAGAAGTCCCAGGCCGACTACGCACATTCCCATAACGGCTCCGCCTTTATAGGCGATGCCGAGGGCTTTTCCCATGCCGCCCTCTCTGGCGCCGTTAGCTGTGCGGACGTTGGCATCTGTGGCTACCTGCATGCCAATGTATCCTGCCATCGTAGAAAATGCCGCTCCCACTAAAAAGCAAACGGCAGTAATCCAGTTGCCGATTCCGATCCCAATCACCACAAAAAGGATCGCCACAAAAAATACGAGGATCTTATACTCCGCCCTCAGAAACGCCTGGGCGCCTTCCTTGATCGCCCCTGCAATCTCTCTCATTCGCTCATTTCCCGGAGCCTGCTTCCTGATCCCTGATGCCAGGATCAGCGCGAACAGAAGTGCCGCCACTCCCGCTGCCGGCGCAAGCCAAACCAATTCTTTCATTGCATTAACCTCCCTGAATTATCTTTTTCTGGCGAATCATTCCGAAATAACGCAGAAGTATTGCCGAAGCTCCTCTCCGTCTCACCTCCCTGCTCTCATACTGCTGTTTCGTCTGTCTGTACCAGCATACCCCATTTCCGCTTCTATCCCTGCAAATTTTCCGTTCAGTTCCTTATAAATAAACTTCCCGGCAGATTCCGTCCTTCGCCAAACGCTAAGCAGGCGGGTTCTCCTATGCTCTTCTCTTTTTCATAAGCTTCCCGCTGCTTCCTGCACGGGGATGCCTCCGGCTCAAACAGCGTACGCTGTCCTGCTCTTTGGCGCCGGTTTTTATCCTCAGTGCTGATTCTGCGGAAAAGGACAACCGTTTTCCGCAATGCCTTCTGCCCGGCAGGGCTTTTTATTTCGTCGGAAATTTGACAAATTTCTGACGAAATAAAAAAATGCAAATTCTCTATAACAACCTGCATCGCTATGATAAATATAATACTATATCACCTGTCCTGTCGTCAATATGACTGATAATAATTTAACATTATTTTTTATTCACCACTTCATTAATTATCCGATATAAACCAATTATTCCGTTTTTACTCCCAACTCTGTAACTCTCTTCTGTTCTCTCCTGTCCCGCTAATTCTTCGTTAATCTTATTTTTTCCCGATTGAAACACTGTTCTTTTTTTAGTACAATAGGATTAGTCTGCAAAGACGCCGGAAGGGCATAATGATGACAGGGCATGATTAAGACAGCCTGTTCCGGTCAAAATAATTAGGAAAAGGAGCGACATTTTGTGGACAATCTACCTGGGCTACTGCTGATTCAGGCAGGGCTGATTCTTCTCAATGCATTTTTTGCCGCAACAGAGATTGCGGTCATCTCGCTGAACACGGCGAAGCTGAAAAAACAGCAGGAGGCAGGCGACCGTATGGCCGGACGCCTTTTGAAAATGGCAGAGGAGCCTGCTGGCTTTCTCTCCACCATCCAGATCGGAATTACGCTGGCAGGCTTCCTCGGAAGCGCCTTCGCGGCTGATAACTTCTCTGACCCCCTGACAGAGTGGATATACAGCGGACTGGGCTTTCAGACCCTTTCCCCGGCTGTGCTGAATACAGTTTCCGTCATTCTTATTACTCTGATTCTTTCCTACTTTACGCTGATTTTCGGAGAGCTGGTTCCAAAGCGCATCGCCATGCAGAAATCTTACGCTGTAGCAAAGTTTTCCTGCTCAGTGGTATCTGCCATCGCTTTTATGGCCCGTCCGGTAATCGCTTTTCTCGCGTTTTCCACCAATCTGGTGCTTCGTCTTCTCGGCATGAAAACGGAAGCCGAGGAGGAAGGCGTTACAGAAGAGGACATCCGCATGATGATTGACCTGGGAAAGGAAAAGGGTACTATTGCCGAAGATGAAAATGAGTGGATTCAGAATGTTTTTGATTTTCGTGACACCTCTATCCTGTCTGCCATGACCAGAGAATCTGATATAGTAAACCTGTTTGAGGACTCCTCCGAACAGGAAATTCTGAAAATCATCCGTGAGTCAGGACTTTCCAGACTTCCGGTTTACACAAAGGATCACGAGGACGTAAAGGGTATCCTCTATACAAGGGAGTACCTTTTAAACCTGACGGCCAAACAGCCAAAATCTCTTTCGCAGCTTCTCCACCAGGCTTATTTCGTTCCGGAGTCTATCCACGCAGATGACCTGTTCCGTGACATGCAGACGAAAAAAGTGCATATGGCCATTGTCGTGGACGAGTACGGAAACATCTCCGGTCTCATAACAATGGAAGATTTGCTGGAAGAAATTGTGGGAAGCATTTACGATGAATTTGACCGGGTGATCGATCCGGAGATTGAACGGATCAGCGAAAACCTGTGGAGATTCCCGGGGGACACCCTGATCGAAGATGTGGAGGAGCAGATGGATATTACGCTTCCCGACCAGGAAGAGTACGATACCATCGGCGGAATGGTCTTAAGCTGTCTTCACACGATTCCAAAAGACGGGACAACAGTGGATGTGGAGATAAACGGCCTGTCCCTCCACGCTGAAAAAATCGTGGGACGCAGAATCGAATCTGTTCTTGTTAAAAAGCTGGACACAGAGCAAAGCAGTTCTGCCCCCACAGGAGAGTCCGAAGAGCAGGACGAAAAGAAGGCGGGGAAAACTCCCGGAAAGCGGGGAACTGCCGCTGCCGGATAACGGACAGCGGGCAGATCGTATCCTCCCCTTCACACAGAATCTGGTCAGGTACATGACCCCCGCTCTTCGGCCAGACTGTCGGCAATCTGCCTAAGCGTCTGATCGGTTCCCACATTGCCGGGAAAGATAATGTAGGGCATACCCGGAAACCGGCTCTCCTTCCCGGTCAGCCACACGGGAACCCCAGGCGCCGCCTGTCCCAGAGCCAGAGCCTTCTTCACTCCAAGCCCTCTTGTCCCCACATCACTGGAGGTAATCCCGCCCTTTGCGATAATGTAGGAAGGGGAAACGGAAAGCTCCCGCACAACAGACGTGAGGGCCTCGGAAATGCGGACAGACAGATTCAGACTTTCCTCCCCCTCTTCTCTGCAGAGAACGCGGCGGCTGGTGTAGACGACTGCGTCTCTCCCCCATGAAATTGCCTGTTCCGCGCGTTTTCTGACCTCCTGTATCTCTTTTCTCAGCTCTCCGTCCCTGAGGGCCGCATCTGCCTGAAATTCGATGAAGCAGTAGGGATGGATGCTGTTTTCAAGCTCTGCAAGCTGTCTCGTAGTTCTCTCTACATGGGAGCCGGCTATTATCAGTCCTCCGCTCTTTGTTCCCTTTTTGAGCAGTTCCCTGCCTGTCAGAAATGGTTTTGCCTTTATGCCCGATATAGCTTTTACAAGGGAAGCACCGCTTCTGACGGTAAACCATTTTCCCTGCTTAACCGCCCGCCAGAAGGAAACGGAGAACCTCTCAAGCTGGGAATAGCAGACAGCATTTACGACAATTTTCTGCCCGTCTTTCGCTGATTTCAGAAGTTCATCCAGACGGCAGTCTTCTGTACCCGATTCCAGAAGCTGCGTACTGACAGAAATGCAGTTATCCCTTTTTACCCGACCGCCCGTCTTTTCCTCTATAAATTCTCTCAGATTGGAGGAGCGGTAGCCAAAGGTTCTGTCCCGGGCATACTCCGTCTTCGCCGCCTCTGTCCAGCTTCCGTTCTCCTCCACATAATGAATATCGTCCTTCGTGCAGCGCCCGCCTTCAAAGAAGGCCGGACACAGAATCTCTCCGTCTGTTTTCAGTCCCCCTTCCTCCAGAAACACCTGCTCCATAACTTCCGGCTCCAGGAGGTAGTGTCCGCGAAGTGTGGAATCTCCCCGCAGGATCACCAGAAACGGGATATTGGTTTCCCCGGACACGGCCAGCAGTCTGCGGGCAATGGTTCTGTGCACCTCCTCTGTCTGCTTTTTTCCAAAGCTTCTGGAATTGGTAAGGATATAGAACAGACAGCTGCTGTCTTTAAATGCCTCCCGGAGCGTGGAAATTTCCCAGTCGGTATAGACGTATACATCGTGAACCGTCTGAATTCCAGTAGGATCGTCGTCCAGGACTGCGATTTTAAAAGGCTGTTCATTTCTCTTGAAGGCCTCCATGCGCCATTCCTCCATTTCATCTGGCTGAAATTGCTACCTGAATGATTCATGTATTTTTATTGTTTTCGCATTTGCAAAAGTCCGTTTTTTGTCTTCTGCAGCCAATCAAAGCCTAGCCTTCCTTCACCCCGTAAATTTTCCTCTCCAGAACTCTCATATCATGTCCCGGCAGAATGAAATCACAGATTTTCTTTGTCTTTTCATAGCTTGCAAACCATTCTTTCAAATCTACATGGATGCCGGACGGCGACATTTTCTCATAGTTTTCATAGAGAGGATACGTATCGCTGGCAATCAGATAAACGCCTTCCTCTGTTTCTACCCGGACTCCCTGAATTCCCGGCGTGTGGCCCGGCAGAAGCGCGAGACTGATTCCGGGAGCCACTTCCATATCCCCATCCACCACTCTCATCTGCTGAAAGCCGGTGAACCAGCTGGGTTTTCCGTTTCTCGGATCGTAGCAGTATGGGACGCTGTCCGAGGGAAGGGGAGCCACTGCATACTGAAGCTCCCTTTTCTGCACATAGATCGGCACATCGGGGAACAGTTCCAGGTTGTAGCTGTGATCCCAGTGGAGATGCGTCAGGATAATGAAATCGATCTGTTCCGTTTCCACCCCCATTTTCTGCAGCTCTTCCTTCAGGAAGGTAGCCCTCTCCACCTTCCGGTGTGTCATGCCTTTGGCAAGCTCCGGGTTTGGGGGGCCCGCGTCAACGAGAACGGTCAGCCCGTCTCCCTCTACCAGATAGGATACAAGGGGCACATCAATTTTAACGCCCGGATCCTGTTTGTATGTAAACAGAGATTTGTCAAAGTCAATAAATACTCCATGAAAAATCGGTCTAATTGTATACATAATACTTTCCTTTCTTTTCTGTCATTTTCTCTGTGTTCCGGCATCTTAAATAAGCGCCAGGGATAAAAACGGAACAAAACTGATGATCAGCACATCTATCACAAGCACTACGAGGAATTTAAGCACATCCTTCATCATCTCTTCCAGCTTGATCCCCGCAATCTGGCAGGATAAGAACAGGTTGATCCCCACTGGCGGAGTGCAATAGCCGATGGCCAGATTCACAACCATAATAATTCCAAAGTGGATCAGATCGATTCCAAATGCCGTCGCAATCGGGGAAAGAAGAGGCGCCAGAATAATAATGGCAGGCCCTGCGTCGAAAAACATTCCCACAAAGAACAGAAGCACATTGACAATCAGAAGGAATATGACTCTGTTGTGGGCAAAGGTGGTAAACATCTGGGCCACCTGCTGGGGCACATTCAGACGTCCCATCAGCCATGCCAGAAGCCCCGCCGTCGCCACCAGAAACATGATTGTTGCCGTTGTAACAGCCGCGTTTCCTATCACTTCCGGAAGATCCTTCAGCTTTAAATCCTTATAGATAAATTTTCCCACCAGGAACGAATATCCGGCCGCCACTGCCGCAGCCTCTGTAGGCGTAAACAGGCCTGAGTAGACTCCCCCCAGGATAATGACCGGCATGAAAATGGCCCAGATTGCTTCTGTAAAGGCATGCATTTTCTCCTTGGCCGTGGCCTTTCTTTCGTTTCCTCTGTATCCTCTTTTTTTGCAGATCATGTAGGACAGCCCAATCAGCGATACACCCATCAGAATTCCAGGAAGGACTCCGGCCTTAAACATATCACCGATTGACACGCCTGTCGCCACCCCGTAGATAACCATGGGGATACTGGGCGGAATGATAACCCCCATCTGCCCAGAACAGGCCTGAACCGAGGCCGAGAAGCTCCGGCTGTATCCTTTCTGAATCATTGCGGGAATCAGGATAACGCCCACTGCTGTCACAGTGGCTGCGCTGGAGCCTGAAATAGCCGCGAAAAACATAGAGGTTATAATCACCACCATGGCCAGTCCGCCTGTCTTATGTCCCACAAAGGCATCAGCCAGATGAATCAGACGTTTTGAGATTCCTCCCGACTCCATCAAAGCTCCCGACAGTACGAAGAATGGAATTGCCATCAGAGGAAATGAATCAGAAGTCGTAAAAAGCCTCTGGGGCACTACGGTAAGCGGAAGATCGGTCAGAAACGCCAGAAAGCCAGCCGCAGCCATGCCGATTCCTGCTGCAATCGGAACTCCGAGAATAAACAAAACCAGCATTCCAACAAATAATATTCCAGCCATATATCACCCCTCCTTCCCCACAATATCTTCCGCTATCACCGCAAGGCTGTTTAAGAACATCAGCGCTCCTCCCACCGGCATGGCGCCATAGGGAACAGACATGGGCAGCAGCATAGCCGGCGATGTCTGATTTCCCACTGTTCCTAATATTTTGATGCCCTGCACAATAAGGAGAAGAAAGAATGCTGCCATCAGCAGGTTTACAAGAATCGAAAGCCCCTTGACTGCCTTCTCAGGAACATGTTCCCAGAGGATTTTGACTGACATTAAAAGATCATAGCGCACTGCATATCCTGTTCCCAGAAATACGATATAAATCATCACATATCTGGAAAACTCTTCTGACCAGGGAAGGGACATTTTCAGTCCCCTGTAAATCACCTGGATAATAATCACAAGGCTCATGGCAGTCAGAAGAGCAGCCAGAATTAATTTTACCGCTCTGTTGAGGTGATCCATAAAGCAAATATACGCTCTCACCCCTTCACCCCCTTCTCCTTACTCTGTTTCCTTAATTTTCTGAAGGATCTGTGCATACTCCGGATGGGCGTCATAAACGCTCTGAACGGCCTCCCGGAATCCATCCATATCAAGCTCTGATTCCGGAATTACCTCCATTCCGGCTTCTGCCGCCTCCTCTGCCATCTGCTTGTCAATATCACGGCAGAACTGAAGCTGGTAGCTTTCCGCCTCCTCTGCGCTCTCCTCCAGTATGGTCCTGACGTCTTCCGGAAGGCCGTCAAACTTCGCCTGATTCATAAGTGCTGCTGACGGGGCATAGAAATGGCTGGTCAGTGACATATATTTCTGAACCTCATTGTATTTACTGGGCAGAATCCAGGTCAGCGGCCCCTCCATCCCATCCACGGTTCCCTGCTGGAGGGCAGTATAAAGTTCTCCTGTTCCCATAGGAGTCGGGTCTGCTCCCAGTGCTGAAAAGGCTTCCATATGGATTTTATTTTCCATGGTTCTCACCTTCAGTCCCCTGATATCTTCCGGCGATTTCACCGGGCGGATATTGTTGCAGAAATGTCTGAAACCGTTTACGCCCCAGGATAAGAATTTTACTCCCACTTTTTCCTCTACCAGCTCTTTAAACTTTTCACAGTACTGGTACATGTGGTTGTCTTCGCTGGCCGGCGCTGAATTTGCCAGCACCAGAACGGTTGTATCTGTCCCCGATGCATCTGCCGCTGCATTTCCGGAAGCAGAATCCGTTCCCTGGCTTTTGCATCCTGTCAAAACTGTTCCCATCATTCCAACTACCAGAAGTCCCGCAAAAAAACGCTTCATTTTGTATCCTCCCCTGTTTTTTCTGTTATTTCTATGAATTTTCCAAAAATCGTCTTTACTTCCCTTCTGCCACCACAAACTGCGGCTTTCTGCCTGACAGCACGTCATCCACTGCCTTTGCCGCCGTCACGGCCATACGCTCCATGGCCTCTTTTGTGAGCGCCGCATTGTGGGGCGATAAAATCACATTTTCCAGCTGAAACAGTCCGCTGTCCTTTTTTGGCGGCTCCTTCTCAAAGACGTCGAGGGCTGCTCCGGCAATCACCCCCTGACTCAGCGCACCGATCAGCTCCTTTTCCTTTACAAGTTCCCCCCCTCGCTGCGTTGATCAGCCAGGCGGTGCCCTTCATTCTTTTAAACTGTTCCATCCCAAACATGCCTCTCGTTTCCTCTGTGGACGGCATATGGATACTGACAAAATCTGAGACTTCCAGAAGCTCCTCCAGAGTTTCTGTCATTCTGGCCCCTTTTGCCTCCTTCACATAGGGATCATAGGCCGCAATCTCCATACCCAGTCCGTCTCCCGCTTTTTGGGCCACCAGTCTTCCGATTCTTCCAAATCCCGCAATTCCCAGAACCTTTCCGGACAGCTCCATCGTGGGTCTCTGGTTTCTCACAGCAAAATTTCCGCTCCTGACCGCCCGGTCCATAACGGGCAGGTTCTTCCCACAGGCAAGAAGCAGGGCGATGCAGTGTTCTGCCACGCGTTTCCATTGGAAACGGGATCAAAGGTCACCCAGATTCCCGCCTGCTTCGCCGCCTCAATATCTATGTTGTCGTATCCGGCCCCGTGCCTGGCGATTACCCGAAGGCCCGGCTCTGCCTCTATCACACGCTTCCCAAAGGCTCCCAGCCTTGCAATGATGGCGCTGCACCCTCTTACGTCCTCTGCAATCAGTTCCTCAGAAATTCCCCGCCCCATTTTCAGCTCATAGCCTCTCTCCAGCAGGTAATCTCTTCCCGGCTTTGCAATATCCTGGGGAAGCAATACTTTCTGTTTCATGGCACCCCCTCCTTTTCTCTGGGCCTGTTTTGAGTTTTCCGGCTCTTAATTCTGTTTTTCAGGAAGTTCTGCCTGAAGTCCCCAGGTCTTTTTCAGTTCCAGAAGCTCCTCATACGTCTTAACCGGAACCGGTATTCCGTTCTCCCTGCGTTCCTTTTCCTTCCTGTATTCCAGCTCTCCCGGAAGAAGCATCTCGGCCCCCTCCTCCCACATGGGAGTTTCCTTGATCCTTCGGAAGTACTCTCCCATCCGCTGTTTCATCTGCTCCCGGTCAATCACCGCATCAATATCAACTGCGACAAAAAAGTGACCTGTCAGGCTTGGTTCCGTGGGCTGAGCGTACATGCTCTTCATCTGATGGGAGAACACTCCTCCTGTGACAACACCGGACAGAATATCCACCACATAGGCAAGTCCCAGTCCCTTGTAGCCTCCCACGGGGAGCAGAAAGCCCTTAAAGGCTTTTTCCGGATCATCGGTAGGTCTGCCCTCCTCATCCGTGGCCCAGTCCATGGGAATTTTTTCCCCTCTCTTGATCGCCAGAGTCAGTTTCCCCCCGGCCACCTTCGAGAGCGCCATATCCAGACAGAAAGGAAAGTCCCCATAGGTGGGAATTGCGACGGCTATGGGATTGTTCCCTGTCACCGGCCTTGAAGCCCCCGGCGCCGTCACAAGGGGAAGCACATTGGTCATGGCAATTCCCGCCATGCCTTCCTTCGCAGCCATCCTGGCATAAACCGCTCCGGCGCCGAAGTGGTTGCTGTTCCTCACCCCAACCGCGGCAATATGATATTTTTTCGCCAGTTCCATGGCTCTCTCCATGGCCCGCTTCCCGGCGATAAATCCCGCCCCTGCGTCTGCATCCAGAACCTCAAAGGCGCCCTCGCCGGATACCTTTCTCACATTCGGCCTCACATTGATTGCCCCGTTTCTCATTCTCTCGAAATAGGCCGGAACCCTCATGCAGCCGTGGGAAGAAATTCCCCACAAATCAGTTTGTACGAGAGCCTCTGCGTGAAACTGTGCATCCCCTCTCTCCATGCCGGCCTTCTCGAACAGCTCCCTTACAAAGGATTCAAGATATCCGGCCTCCACCCTTACCTCATGCTTCACTTTCCAATCTGCCCTCCCTCTCATCAGCTTCTCCCTCTGCGTACTCTCCATCCTCTGTTTCATTTCTGTCACCGCTCCGGGTACTCTTTCCTGAATTTCTGGACATTTTCCAGGGCCAGTTTTCCAAGACTTGTGGTATCTGACATGACCACCACATAGGTGTATCCCCTCTCATAGAGCTTTTTCGCCGCCTCAAAGTCTCCTGCCACCGTTCCCAGGAATTTGTCTGAGGCGAGAACCGTTCTCTCAATCTTCCCGATCGCCTCCTGTACCTCCGGATGCTTCGGATTACAGAAGTGACCCATGGAAGTGGCCAGGTCCATAGGACCGATAAAAATACCGTCCAGCCCGCTGACCTTGACAATCTCTCCGATATTTTCTGCCGCCTCCGGCGTCTCCATTGCCGTCATGACCACAATCTGCTCGTTGGCATTCTCGAGATAATGATTTCCATTCATCCCGTATCCCCCTGCCCTGGGGCTTGGGGCAATCCCCCGGATCCCCTCAAGCGGATATTTGCAGGCCTTAACTGCCTCTTCTGCCTCCTGTCTTGTACTGACATAGGGAATCAGAATTCCGTAAAGTCCTGCGTCCAGCATCCTCTTGATAGCTACCGGATCATTCCATGGAGCCCTGGCAAAGGGGGCCACGTCGAACTTGGCGATGGCCTGCAGCTGGGAGATCAGCGTCAGAATATCTCCCGGCCCGTGTTCCATGTCAACCATCAGGAAATCAAATCCAGCTTTTCCCAGAACCTCTGCCGTGATGGGGCTTCCCGCCTGAAGCCAGGCCCCCACGGTTCTCTTGCGCTCTTTTAGGAGCCATTTTACCTTATTGTAGAAAATTTCATTTTGTCTGAGCATACCGTTTCTCCTTTTGTCTCCGTTTTCTCTGATGTTTATATATAAAGCAGACAGTATGCCATTTTTTGTTGCTTTTGTACTGTTTTCCTCCTTTTTTCTAATATTATTTAGTAATATAACCTATTTTTTTGTCTGAATGCGGTGTTTTTTCGTCTTCAGAACCCCGGCTCCGGCTGCCTCCGCATTCTGGTCTGGCTGGAAATCTCGGTTTCAGGTTCTTTTTTACATTATTTTTTTCTGTTTTTTTCGATATTGATTGTTTTATACGGGGATTTTCACTGCTTCTCTTTCTCCATATTACTTTTTAAAACATTTTGTTTTAAAATATTGAATCTAAATGTTTTATCAGACACTATCTGTTGCATTTCGCTGAACAGAACGCTATACTGAAGATACAGGATATGTTTAAGCCTCTGCTCAGAGTCCGTCCGCGAAAGGAGAAGCCTATGATTCGCTTTGCCCTGGCAGTTCCCTGCCACAATTTTATCAGCGATGCCTTTGAAATTTTTAAACAGCACAATGAGATGGGAAGAGCCTATGATCTGGAAGATTATTCCATGGAAGAGGTGATTGTCACAGAAGAAACGGTGGGAATGGTGAAAATTGACGCAGATGTGATAATTACCAGAGGACTTCTGGCTGAAATACTGAAGAGCATTCAGGGAGATATACCGGTTGTGGAGATCGCCGTTCCGGCCACCGACACTCTCCGGGTGGTACTCAAGTGCATCGAAGCCTTTCACGCCCGCAAGGTAGGCATTATCGCCTCACACAACATGGTCATGGGGGCTGCGGAGATTCAGGATTTTCTCGATATTCCGTTAGAAACCTATATTCTGACACAGGACTGGAACGGCCCCAAGCTGGTCGATCAGGCGGTCAGGGAGGGGTGTGACGCCATCGTAGGCGGTGTGAACACCTGCAGCTATGCCTCCAGCATCAATGTACCAAATCTGTTTATTCCCACCGGCCACGATTCCTTCTGGCAGGGGATCACGGCAGCCAAGCGCGCTGCCGCCATCAGCCGGACAGAGCAGGAGAAGACAAGCCGCATCCACGTTCTTCTGAACGCCTCCAAGGAAGGGCTTTTATCCATCGACAGCCTCAGATACATCCGCATGGTCAACCATTCTGCCAGAAAGATCCTGCACATCTCAGAGTCCATCACAGGGATGAAGGTCATGGATGCCCCCTTTCCCCGGGAATTTAAAAAGCTGCTGCTGGAGGATACGGCCTGCACCAACGAAATTTTTAAATACGGCGATATGATGCTCAATGTCACCAAATACCCCGTCATGGTCCAAAACTCCAATATGGGTATTGTGGTGAGCTTCCAGAACATCAGCGACATTATGGATCTGGAAAATGACATCCGGCGAAAGATTCACAGCAAGGGACATGTGGCCAAGGCCCATTTTGACGATATTGTCGGAGAGTCCCCGGCGATCCGCTCCACCATCCAGACTGCGCAGAAATACAGCCGCACAGATTCCAATATTCTTCTGATCGGCCAGAGCGGGACGGGCAAGGAGCTGTTCGCCCAGAGTATCCACAATCACAGCATGCGAAAAGACGGCCCCTTTGTGGCTGTCAACTGCGCTGCCATACCGGAAAATCTGCTTGAAAGTGAGCTGTTCGGCTACACTGCCGGCGCCTTTACAGGAGCGCAGAAGGGCGGAAAGCCCGGCTACTTTGAGCTGGCACACAACGGCACTCTCTTCCTCGACGAGATCGGAGAGATTCCTCTCAAATTTCAGGCGAAGCTGCTGCGGGCTATCCAGGAGCGGGAGATTATGAGGCTTGGAAGCGACCGCACGATTTCTGTGAATATCCGCATCATAGCCGCCACCAACCGGAATCTGGAACAGCTGGTGAGAGAGGGGGAATTCCGGGAGGATCTCTTTTACCGGCTGGATGTGCTGCGCATTGAGATCCCCTTTCTGGAAAACAGAAGGGAGGATATTCCCCTTCTGGCCCGGGGATGGCTCCTGAAACATGCCCCCGGCACGGAGCTGTCCGACGATGCCTGCCGCCTCTTGTCCCAGGCTGAATGGAACGGGAACATCCGGCAGCTTTTCAATATCTGTGAACGCCTCTCCGTCCTCTGCAGCGGAAGCCTTATCGCCGGGAAGGATGTGAGAAATGTGCTGCCAACGCTCCCGCAGGAGCCAGGTTCCCCCGCTCTTCCCCTTCCGGCTGAGCCTTCCCTCCCGCCGGCTGCCCCATTCAGATCTGCAGAAGAAGACAGCCCCAAAGACAGTGAGCGGGAGACCATCCTGAAAGCCCTGGAAATATGCCGCTACAGCCGCTCCAGAGCTGCCGCCCTTCTGGGAATCAGCCGTTCCACTCTGTGGAGGAAAATGAAAGAATTCAATCTTTAAATTTCTGTAAAAAAAGCAGGCAGCACACTGAATCATGCAGTATGCTGCCTGCTTTTTTTCGCGATCGTTTTTCCCTGTCAATCTTTTCAAAAAAGACCGCAGACGCCTTTTCCGCGTTCTTTCCCTCTATCCTCCATAAACTCTGTCACCGGTCTGCTATCAGAAATCAGAGGCCGGACCTGCTGGCCCGCTCTGCTGGCCGGAGTCTGAAGGCGCTGCCTGTTCTGTACTCTGAGCGGTATCTCCTGCGGCACTGTCTGCCGGAACCTCTGTGCAGGCTCCGCTGCCGTCGGCCTGATACTTCACGCCATTTCTGTCCAGGATTGTGTTCACCGCCATGGCACCGGATTCATTCAGATAGTACAGCGCTCCGTCCACCTCAATCCAGCCCGTCTGCATTTGGCCCTCAGAGTTCAGATAATACCAGGTTTCACCTGATTTCTTCCAGCCTGTCGCCATACGCCCGTCGCTGTTAAGATAATACCAGGTTCCGTCAAGCTGCTGCCAGCCCGTCACCATGCGCCCGTCTGTTCCGAGATAGTACCGGCCTCCGTCAATATCCTGCCAGCCCGTCGCCATGCGCCCGTCTGTTCCGAGATAATACCGGCCTCCGTCAATGTCCTGCCAGCCCGCTGCCATGCGCCCGTCTGTTCCAAGATAATACCGGCTTCCGTCAATATCCTGCCAGCCTGAAAGCATGGCTCCCGAACTGTTCAGATAATAGCGTGCCCCTTCGATATCCTGCCAGCCTGTAAGCATAGCCCCGGAACCGTTCAGATAGTAGCGGGACCCGCCGATGTCCTGCCAGCCTGTGAGCATCCGTCCCTCGCCGTCCAGATAATACCAGCTCTCTCCCACCTGCTGCCAGTCTGTCCTTCTCTTTCCGTCTTCGCCCAGATAGTACCAGGTTCCGTCAAGTTGCTGCCAGCCCGTCTGCATGGCACCGGAAGCGTTCAGATAATAGCGCGCTCCGTCGATATCCTGCCAGCCTGAAAGCATGGCTCCCGAGGAGTTCAGATAATAGCGCTTTCCGTCGATGTCCTGCCAGCCTGTCTGCATATGGCCCTCGCTGTCCATATAGTACCAGGTTCCGCCCACATCCTGCCAGCCTGTGGTCATACGGCCGGAACTGTTAAAATAGTAATAGTTCTGGTCAAGCTCTCTCCAGCCTTCAGCCATCCTTCCGTCCGGCTCCTCCAGATAGTAGGTTCCGTCATGAAATTCCTGCCAGCCCTTGGCCGGGTTTCCCGAGCTGTTCATGTAATACCAGCCATTGCCATCGTGAATCCAGGCGTCCTTCTGCATCACATAATTCTGATAGTAATACCGGTTTTGGCCAATCTCTCTCCACGTGTCAGCCGGAATAACAGAGGAGTAATCCTTAAACTGGAAATCGATATCCACATTTCCGGCAATGCCGTTTACAGAGCCAGTGTTTGTGGCCTGCCAGATCGCCGGACTGTCATAAGTATACATCACATTGTACCGGGCAACCCACACATCATAATCGAGGGAATCCCTGTCAATTTTATTGTTCAGCCAGTACTCGTTGGCATAAACCATGGAATGATAGCCGGCATCCTCAATCTTTTTGCAGAACGCATTGATAATCTGGCTGACCTGCTCCGGTGGAAGTGTGCCCAGCGTTCCCGCATCCTCCGCATCGAAGGCAATCGGGTAGGAAATCGGATAGTCCTTCACCAAATCCAGAATAAAGTCAGCCTCCTGCTCAGCCATCTCCACGCTGGTGGCGTAGGAGTAGATATAGGCTCCCAGCTCCACACCGGCTGCATAGGCTGCGTCTGCATTTTTCCTGAAATTGGGATCTACCTCTCCCTTGTATCTGGTTCCCAGCATAACGAAATCCACATCGTCAGCAGCTACCTGGTTCCAGTCCACATCCTGCTGCCAGTGAGATACGTCAATTCCTCTTCGGAATACGCCTGTGATCGGGGAGCCGTCCGGCATCTCATACACATTTCCGGAGCGCTCCCAGGCAGCCGCATAAGCCGTCAGCGGCTGAAGCCACACAGAGGCTCCCAGAATCCCGGCCATCGTCAGAGCCGCGAAAGGTAATTTTTTCTTCATACGTTTCTTCTCCTTTGCAGGGCTTTATCGCTGGTAAAGCCCTGTTTCAAAATCTCAATCCTTAATATTTCAATCTTTAAAATCTCAATCCTTAAAATTTCAGTCTTCAAAATCCAGGCCTCTGTACCTCTGATTCTTCCTTCTGCTTTTTAAGGCATCTTCCCTTGCTTTGTTTCCGTCTTTGATCCGCTGCTGTATTTTCAGCCTGCTGCATGGCAGAATTTCTCCTGTCTCATCCTGCCATTTATGACCAATTTCGACAATTTGATACAGTAATAGTCTACCAGATCTGCCCCAGCACCCGTCAAGAGGAAAATCTTAAAATTTTCATAAAGGTTTTAACAGTTTCGTCATTTTTATTGCAGAAAAGTTACATTTTTATAAATTCCCGCTGTGGAAACTAAGAGTTAAATCTGCACGGACAGGCTCAGGCAGGCCGCTCCTGTTTCAGCCGCAGGCGGCCTGGAAAGCCCGGAATAATATCCGAAAGGGCGGTCCCGTCAGAAGCGGAAGAAAATTCGCAAAAAAACAGGGAAGTACGGAGCCTGAAACTGCCATACTTCCCTGTTTTCTACATTTGCCTCTCCCAGAAGGCGATGGCGCGGTTAATCCACCCTTCTGCTGTGGTTCCTTCTCCCAATCCAAAGCCGTGGTGGAGTCCCTCAAACACCTGGATTTCGGCGTCCGTACCCTGCTCTTTGATCCTGCTTATCCGGTCTTCCATAATGCGGTAAGATGCAATGCCGTCTCTGGTTCCCACACAGTTATAGGTCGGCGGCTCATTTCCGGTTACCTCAGACAGTCCCGTGTACTGCATAATCACGGCAGCCGGGCGGGGATACTCCTGTTCTCCGAAGCTTTGAGTTCCATAGGAGCCAAGCCACGCTGCCATTCTTGCGCCGGCAGAACCGCCCCACAGAGAGTAATCCGTCATATCAATCTCCAGTTCCTCTGCGTGATTATGGAGAAAAGCAATGGCGCGAGCCAGATCCTCACAGGCAGTCTGCGCACCGGGACGATAGATCAGCGCAAAGGCATTGTAGCCGTTTTTCGACAACTCCAGCGCATGAGGAAAACTGTCCTGCATGGCTCCTACATAGACAAAGCCTCCTCCCGCACTGCAGATTGCCGTCTTGCCGCCCGGCTCTCCGCGGAAGAAAAACAGGCCGGTATTTTCCTTTTTGAGATCCTGTGCTTTTTCCTCTTCCGTGTAGATGTCAAAAAAGATCTGACTGCCGGAGGCGGCCTGTTCTCCCAGATAATTTACAATCTCCACGGTCTTATCCGGATTACATCGTTGTACCAGGGGAGAATGCTTTCCACATGTTCCAAAGTCAGGTCATCCGGGATGGTCTGATCCACCGGAAAAATCAGCCGTCCATATTCTCCAAATACAGGGGACTGAATTACGTCCTGCACCTTTGTATTCCTGTCTGCAGAGGTAAATCCCGTATCCTCCCCTTCCGCTCCATCCGGTTCTCCAAAAGCCTCTGTCCCTGCGCTTTCCATGGAGGTCTCTGTCTGCCCGCTTGCTTCTCTGCTCTGGCCGGAAGAAACTGAGCCGCAGGCACACAGAGAAGCCGCCAGCACTGCGCCGATCATCAGAATCTTAAATTTTCTTCTTGTCTTCATGTTCCGCCCTCTCGCCTAAAATTAGTTCCGAAGTCCCTGAAGCCAGCTGCTCACTTCTTCTGCCACACTCTCAGTCTCCTCTGCCACAGTGCTTTGACTTATGGCAAAACCATCTGTGATAACCCGGGCATCCGGTTCTAATTCCTGAATGGTTTCCACAGTATCAGAAAGCCGGCTGCCATTATGAACATCAAAGGGAATGAGTGTTTTTCCCGAGAAATCATATTCATCAAAGAAGCTGTCCATCACCTGGGGAAGATCATACCACCACAGGGGATAGCCAATAAAAACCGTGTCATAATCATCCAGATTCTCAATGTGAGAGGTCAGTTCCGGCCTCACATCTTCTTCCTGCTCAGAAGAGGCATAGTCGATTAATTCATCAATATCTCCGGGATAATCCACCGACGTCTGAATCGAGAACAGATCTGCGCCGGTTGCTGCCTGCATTTGAGCTGTCTGACGTATCAGATGTGCAGGCTGTGAGCCCAAGTACCAGTAAGAGCGCTGCGGCAGCAGCTATTTTTCGCTTCAGCGTTTACTGCTTCCTTTCATTTTTACTTATTATCGATACCCTGTTATACCACCAGATTTACAGTCAAACCGGTAATAAAAGAAAATGCCATAACAAAAACAAGGTAAAGGACAAAGTTTTTCGCGCCCAGGACAATTTTTAACGCTCCGAGATTGGTAATCTTTGTAGATGGACCTGTAATCATAAATGCTGCGGCGCTCCCCATGCTCATCCCGTCGGCAAGCCACGCCTGCAAAAGAGGGATCATACCGCCTCCGCAGGCATATAACGGCACCCCTATCGTCGCCGCCATCAAAACGCCGAACGCTTCGTTCCCGCCAAAAAAGGCTGTCATGAAATCTTCCGGTACATAGCGCTGAAAAACTGCGGAAAGAAAAATACCAAAGAGAAAATACTGGCCGGTGGCCCGAATATTTCTCCCGATATTCTTTGCCAGCCGCAAAAACAGATTGGGATCGGTGTCATGACTGGGGGGCTCGTCAAAACCATCGAACTTAAAGAAGGCTTTCCCTCTGAAGAAGAGATGGAGCAGAAGGCCGGCAGCGATTCCGCAGAAGAAGCAGGATACAATCCGGACTATAAGGGCAGTGGTCCCAAGTGCCGTGCTGTAAACGATCAGCTGCGGATTCAGAAGAATGGAACACATCATGAAGGACGCCAGCCATTCATCGCGCATTCCGCTTCTGGAAAAGGAGGCAGCCAGAGGGATTGTCCCATACATGCAGAGAGGGGAGGCGATTCCCAGCAGACTGGCAGGCACAATTCCCGCAAGCCCCAGTCTGCTGGCTCCCATAGCCCGAAAAAAACCGTGAATTTTGTCCTTCAAAAAGACGGATACACAGGAGCCGAGGAAAATCCCCAGCACCCAGTATCCGAAAATCTGTCTGAACTGTATGTCAAAGTAATACCAGAGGTAGACAAATTCACGATGAAGAGACTCAATCATCAATATTTACCAGTCGGTAGCTTCTGCTTCCCAGGCCTATTTCCTCTCCGTGTTCCAGGACGTGAATGGCATTGCGGGACTCCATTCTCTCAATCAGGGAAGCGGTATCGTCTTTAGAAGCATAGACCAGATCTACGCACGCCTGGTCCAGGGCCACCGGATCGGCTGAGGCCAGTATTCCGATATCGTGCATATCCGGTTCTGCCGGATTTCCATTGCAGTCACAGTCCACCGACAGGTGATTCATGACGCTGATATAAAGAATATTTCCAGCCAGGGCATCCACCACGGATTTTCCAGCCTCGGCCATGCTCTCCGTAAAGGGATCCTGCTCACCGCCCCAGGGGCTGGTACGGCTCTCACCCGCTGTGTGGATCAGGCATTTTCCCTCCTGGGAGCCCAGCCCGATGGAAATATTTTTAATGGCTCCTCCAAAACCGGCCATAGCGTGACCCTTAAAGTGGGACAGAACCAGATAGCCGTCGTACTCCGGAAAATGGGCTCCCACCAGGTTTTCCGAAAGACGTGTCCCGCCCTCCACCGGAAGGCTCACAGAACCATTTTCATCCAGAACCACAAAATCGGCGATGGCGGTAAAACCGTGATCCTCCGCCACCTGGTAATGCATGGCGGTGCTGGCTCTCTGACCGCCGTAGGCTGTGTTATTTTCCACAATGGTTCCGTTCACCTGATGCACCAGATCTGCGATTAAATCCGGATCCAGGTAATTGCTGGCAGGCGGCTCACCCGTGGAGAGCTTCACTGCGATATGTTCTCCGGTGAGCCCCTCGCCAAGAGCTGCATAGGAATCCAGCATGGCCTGCGGGCTGATTTCTGAGGTATAGTAGACTGCCGATTCAGAATCTTCCGTCTGATGCTCCAGGGAAGAAAGTGCGATCGTCTCTCCGCCGTTGGTGATAATACTTTCCTCTCCGGCAGTTTTGGCTGCCGCAGTTTCAGCCTCGGATTCTGCTGAAATCTCCTGTACTGTTTCTGTCTGAGCTGAGCTGTTTTTCTGTGCGCTACTTCCACACCCGGACAGCAATGCAGAAATTACAGCCACTCCCATAGTCCCGTATAAAAATCTGTTTCTCATTTTGCCTCCTTTTTCGAGTGCACACTGTCGTTTTGAATCCCCGGGGCGCGTATTACTTCAGCTTTCCGCCGTCCTGGAAGGCATTTCCTACCCGTTCCCCAAGCCTGTAATATCCATGATGTACTGTGTCGTAGGTAATCGGGAAGAAGAGATCCAGGCTGATTTCTCCATCTTCTCCAAGTACCCTCTCATCTACACTGACATTTTTGATCCGGCCCAGGTATTTGCTTCCACCGATCACATCCACCAGTTCACATTCCAGCGTAACCGGAAGTTCATTGATGATCGGCGCATTGACAAACTCACTTTTTGTGGTGGTGAATCCTGCTTTTTCCATTTTGTTGGGTTCAGTACTGCCGGACACAATTCCCACATAATCGCAGGCCACCACATGCTCTGCATCTGCCGCGCTCACCGTAAAGGCCTTTGTTTTCATCAGATTCTCTGTAGTTTTGTGATGAGAAAGATCAATCATAATCTCATCTGCGCCCACAATGCCGCCCCATGCAGCATTCATGGCATTTGCTTTTCCGTTTTCATCATAGGTTCCGATAATCAGAACCGGCTGTGGAAATAAAAATGGTTTTGCTCCGAAATTTTTTCTTGCTGACATAATGTTCTCCTCCTGCATATTATCAGATTATTTTAAACGCCGTATCTTAAGGCTCCGTCTGTTTGGCCGCTTGTAAGAGAGCAGAAGGACCTCTGCCAGGCGGTGTCCGGTATAGGCCCTTCTGAAAGTATTTTTCGTCCGCCAGCGGCTGCAGATATGAATGAATTGCAGATTAATTTAATCCTCTCTCTGCCAGCCAGCTTTCTATATGTTCCGCGATCTCCTGATTATTCATCTCCTGGAACATAAAATGGCTGTTTCCGGTAATGCCCTCCTTAGGCAAATCTACAACGGTGCAGTCACCGCCGTCTGCATTATATGCCTCGGCAAATTCAAATGCAGCGTCTTTTACGTCTTTCCAGAAACCGGTTGACTGGATATCCTGCGGGCCATTATCAATATAGTCTCCAAGATAAATGACAATCGGAATCTTCGCATCCAGAAGCTTCTGATAGGTTTCAGAACCGATTTCCGGCGTTCCGCCCGGCTCGATGGCAACAATCGCAGAGACATGCTCCATTGGCGTAGACCAGCCAACTCTGCCGCCCTGGGAATGAGTAATGTAGATGGCCTTGTCTCCTGTCATCTCATACACATCATTCATCACTTCCCCTAAAGCTGCGGCATCTACTGCCTCATCGTAAGAACCCGTATTGGGTGTCATCTGACGGAAAAACTGATTCTGAGCTTCCTCTCCCTCCGGGAACTGAGAGCCCTCATACCGCTCCGGCGCAACCCGGCCGATTCTGAAGTGGGTGTACCACGCCTGGTCGCCCGGCATGTATTCCTTGGAATCCTCTGACCAGGTATCGATATTATCCGCAGTCATGGCCGCTGTGGAACCTGCCTCACCGCGTCTTGGCTGGTCTACCAGAAAAGCGCTGTGACCGTTTTTCAGGAAAATATCTGACCATCCCTCTCTTCCATCAGGAGTGGTCATCCACCCCATCCTGGACTGTCCATATCCATGAAGGTAGACAATCGGATTTCCGTTGCCATTGGCCGGAATCTGATAGAGCACATTGGCGTGGTCCACATGAGCCGTATTTCCCGCTCTTGTTAAGTCCAGCCAGTTGGTTGTCTCATCAAACTCCCCTTCCACCGGCTCTGTCACAGTACCTCCGGAGGAGAACATACCCTGCCTGGCGATCACCAGCGCTCCTTCCGGAACGGCTGCCATCTCCTCTGAAGTATCTTCCTCTCCGTCTGCAGCCCTGGCATCCGTCTCTGCCGCTGTTTCTTCTGCAGCCGCTGTTGCCGCAGCCGTCGCAGCCGTGGTGCCGCTATTGGCGCAGCCAGTCATGAGCATCATTGCCGCCATAACAGCCGCCATCCGTTTCCATCCCTGTTTTCTCATCGTCAGCTGAAACCTCCTCGTTAGAATTCATTTCTATCACTTTACAGCCGCCTTCGGCTTAAAGCCATGGGGGAAGCCTTTCCTCCCCCTGCTTTTTTCACTTCCCTGCTTTTTCGCTTATTGCTCATTTTTATGGAATAAACGCTGCTCTCCTTCTACTCGTGAATCTTCATCCCGCAGAGCATTTTCACAAAAGCCGGATTATCATGGTTTACAATCTCGCTGTGCCCCAGATCTTTGGAGGCGATCTGTTCCATCTCCTCATCGGTCAGCTGGAAATCCCAGATATCGATATTCTGCTCCATCCGCTCCACATGTACCGACTTAGGGATAATGGAAACACCGCGCTGAGCATTCCAGCGAAGCACTACCTGAGCTGCGCTCTTGCCATATTTCTCCCCGATCTTTGTAAGCTCCGGGTCTGTGAAGATTCCATGCTTTCCTTCAGCTAAGGGGCCCCATGCCTGAGGAATCACCCCATATGCCTTCATATTTTCCAGAGCTTCTTTCTGGACAAAGAAGGGGTGGAGTTCCACCTGATTAACCGCCGGAATCACCTCCACATTCTCGCAGAGATTGGCAAGGATGGCCGGATAGAAGTTTGCCACGCCGATGGCCTTTGTCAGGCCGTCCTTATAGGCTTTTTCGATTCCGCGGTAAGCGGCAAAGTAATCTCCCATAGGCTGGTGAAGCAAAATAAGATCCACATAAGACATATTTAACTTTGCCAGGGAAGCCTTAACAGCCTCGTAAGCAGTCTCCTCTGTTTTCTGGTCCTGAACCCATACCTTGGTGGTGATAAACAGCTCCTCTCTTGTAACGAGACCATCCGCGATGGCTCTGGCCACTCCTTTTCCAACCGCCTCTTCGTTCATATAGGCGGCAGCGGTGTCCAGAAGGTGATAGCCCGTTTTGACTGCATTGTATATAACCTCCTCACACTGGGCTGCGTCGGGAATCTGGAATACGCCAAAGCCCTCCAAAGGCATCTTTGCTCCTGTGTTCAGTGTTAAAAATTCCATGTTCATTTCCTCCTATTCATTTCCTGATTCATTTGGTTGTTGGCGTCAATAATCTCGCAGATACTGATATTTTCATTGCGGTATCTGGCTTTCGGATTCTTTTCCGGCATGGTCAGATGGATGGCCGCCATGGGGCAGGCATGGATGCAGGCCATGCAGCTGATGCAGCCCGCTGGCTCCCAGATGCTTTTCTGTCCCTCCAGATGAAAACATCCCTTTGGACATACCTTCTGGCAGATTCCGCATCCGATGCACTCGTCTGTAATCTGATACATATGGGAGAGGGCATCAGGCGGTGTTTTTGCGGCAAAATCAAGATAGGCCTGGTGTATGGCCCGATCTTTCTCTGTCACAGGGGAAATAAGGTGTATTTTCTCTGCAATGTCCTTTTTGATCCGTCCCAGCTGCACATCCACCTGTTTGTCAGTCATCCGCTCCTCATCCATATCAAAGGCAGGCAGGAAATTATCGACCATCAGAATCACATTGATATAAGCAGGCTGAATACCCTGGGTCCGGACAAATTTCTCTGCCAGCTCGGAAGCGCCTCCGTGAAGACAGCCATAGGTGAGCAAAATATAGAAATACTCTGTCTCAAAGCGGGAAGCCTTCAAAAACTCCTTTACCAGCTCCGGCATTTCATGGCCGAATACCGGACACACGATTCCTATCCTCTCTGCCCGGTAGACCTTTTCACTGTCATGGACTGCCTGGGCAATGCTGACCGGACGGGGTTCCAGCTGCTTGGCCACATAAAGACTGTTTCCAGTTGCGGTAAAGTAGAAAACCATATTGCCTTGTATCCCTCCGTTCTGAATTGATTTGCAGGAGAATCTGCTTCATGCTATAATTACAGTTAATCATTTAAAAACGTGTCTTGAAGTTTTTTCTCTTTTCACACAGATAATAGTCTTTTAATAGGAAAAAGTACAATGCCAATGGCGTATAAGACTATAAATTAAATTTATACTGAAGGAGGGGTTTATGATCGAACTTTATGAATTGCGCCAGTTTGCAGCCTTTGCCGGCTGCGGAACACTGTCTGATGCGGCAAAACTGCTGCATCTCTCCCAGCCGGCGCTGAGCAGAAATATGAAAAAGCTGGAGGAAGAACTGGGAGTTACACTGTTTACCCGCACAAAAAACCGGCTGGAGCTCAATGAAAACGGGAAGTATGCGCTGCAGCTGATTCAGAAGATTATGGATGATGCCGATTCCCTCCCCGTGAAGATACGAGAGTTCGACCGCAAAAACCGTACCCTCACTATTGGAGTCTGCTCTCCCGCCCCCATATGGATTCTTACCCCGTTTATTTATAACCAGTATCCTCACATGACAATTCAGACGGAAATGGCGGATGAAGAAGTGCTCTTGGAGGGACTCAGAAACCATACGTATCATCTGGCTGTGCTGCAGAAGTCACCGGAAGATCCTCAGCTTTTTGCCAGAGAGTGCGGCAGGGAATCCCTGATGTTTGCCCTGCCCAGAGGCCACCGTTTCGGAAGGAGAAAGGGTCTGTCGTTTGCGGAAATGAACGGAGAAAATATGCTTTTAATGTCAGACATTGGTTTCTGGAATTTCGTGCGGACAGAAAAGATGCCGGACTCACGTTTTCTGACTCAGGATGACCGCTTTAATTTCAGCGAACTGCTCAAAGCTTCCTCCCTGCCTGCCTTCACCTCCGACCTGGCAGAAAAGTATATCGAGGCCGATACAAACCGCATTCATGTGCCTATCTCGGATCCGGAGGCGGCTGTGACCTATTATCTGGTCTGCAGGAAAGAGGAGCGGAAGGAATTTCATAGCCTGTTTTCCTCCCTGAAGACAGTTTAAACTGCTGCATTGCCGGTTGCCAGACTGCTGCTAACTGTTGGGGCTTCATGACGCTTTGTTTGAAAGATGGAAGGAACTGGAGCTCTCTTTCGGGGATGGCAGGGAAGCTAAAGGTCCTCATCTGGAAATACTTTTTAAGCTGCCGTAACCGGAGGGAGAATCTGTTCAGCCAATGACGGCCTCCCTCCCATAAAACGGTATTTTTTATATCGATCCTTACAAAAGATTTCGCTAGTTTTGTATAATTCTTAACAAATTCTGCTTTCACGCTTTTTATATAAAATAATCTCCGGCTCTGCTCCGTTGCAGCCATATTCGCACACAAGAATGTAATTTCTATCGGCAACAACTCCATAACACCTTTCCTTGCCGGATATTTCAATTTGATTTCCTAAATAAACGTTGTTATCTTTCAGCAATTTTACTGTTTTCCCGTTTGCAAGAGGATATTCCAGATTCACAAAGAATCCGTTTAACAGATTGAGGTCGTTTACCTCAACCCCTCTGATTCCAAGCCCGTTAATCTCTGAAATCAGGTTCTCCTTGAAACGCAGAAATTCATCTTTTCCGCCTTGCTCGATACATTCGGCGACAATACAATTTCCGCCAAAAGGATGCCCCTTTACATTCTGACAGCTGCCGCATTCCTCCCGGCGGCTGCACCTGCTGCAGCAGTTTGTACCACAAAGTTCATGCATATATATCTCTCCCCATACCAATTTTCTGATTTCATTATACTTAAAAGCCATGCGCAATTCAACTGCAGAAAGCGAGGTTGCAACTCTCCCAAACAATTGCAGCCAAACGGCTTATTCTCCGGGAAGAATACCCTCGAATTATGCCAAAAAGTAGAATACAATTTGACAGAGGGATGAGAGTCCCTCATTCCCATTCTGGACGGCATGGGTAAATCGGGAGACAAGAACAGATTTCCCGGAAAAGCATGACGAAGTATTCTCAGGCGTCTTAGCATAAATGAAGTAAATAGGTTAGTAGACTATAGCCATTATGCATCCTGAATATTCTAAAGCAAAATTAAGATATTTCTTAAGAATTCTTAAAACCGAGCATGTTGTCTTTTCTTTTTAATAGCCCTATGATATACTGTCGAAACCTGTTAAGCATTTGCAGATAGAGAATCAGTAATCACATTACACGAAGTATTCGACAATCAACAAAATGTTTTGCTTTTTCAGGATTTCCGTCTTTAACAGGATATTGAAGACAGCCGGTTTTTGCGTATCGGTACAGTTCCTGCAAGACAATTTATCAACGGAAGGAGGCTATAAGGAACCAATCGAATGACCATATCACCAGGTCAAAAGAATATTCAGCTATATGTAGCTTATCAAGAAATTAATACCCAGGTGCGGAATTAATAAAAGCACACCATACCATAACAGGTATGTGCAAATCTATTACATAGGAGGATATATGAAATTACGCAATTATTTAGTACTCTCTCTCTGCCTTCTGGCTTTATCCGGCTGCAGCAGCAGCCCACAGGAAACAACTGCTGCATTTGCAGAAACCGCTGCGGTTGAAGAAACAAGCAGCGAGGCAGCTATGGAGGCGGTTCAGGAAACAGCCGCGCAGACAGCTTCAGAGGTAAGCCCCGAAACAACCGCTTCGGCAGCTGCAAAGGCAGTCCAGCAGACTACTGCTGCAGCCACGAAGGCTGTTGTGCAGACCACAGCCGCAGCAGCTACAGCGGCTGCTCAGACAGAAAGTAAGACAGTTTCTCAATCCAACGTGGATTTGAAGAGCCTGACGGATATGGTGGGAAAATCGGACTCTGAAGTAACTGCACTCCTGGGTCAGGGAGAGGAAGTGAGGAACGAAGCAGGACTTATTCTGGATCGTACCTACGCACTCTCGATCCTGGGGGAAAATGCAAACGTCTCCCTGACCTTCAACTTATATCAGGAAGGTTCCAATATTCTGGAACAGGCAGTTATCAGCTTAGGACAGTCTGATATCAAAGAATACGCAAAAACACTGACTCAGTTGTTCGGCGAACCGACAGAAACCTATGAAAAATCCTATTTCTTTGCTTCCGGCAGCAAAACCTTAGTCCTGGCCGATCCCTACGGCGACGGCGCTTACATCGAAATATCTTTGGGTGAATAGATTTAAAACACCATTACCATATCGTTTTCTTTCACTGTCAGCAGGCCTTTCCTGCTGGCAGTTTTATCTTTCCGGAAAACTTCACATATTACAGGAACTCATCTATATGAACCGGAAAGTGCACCTTTGGCTCAGCGCCTGCTTTCCTTTAATTGATAATGATAAATGAAAAAGGACACCTCTCTAACGTTTTTTAGAAAAGTGTCCTATTCCGTCCTTAATACAGTTTGATATTATTCTGTATCTAATTTAAAATCTCTGATTAGTGTTCTCTGACCGCTTAAATTTATCGTACCCTTATAGCACAGTTATATTTGGGAACGAAAACGATTGTTTTCAGCCGCTTTAGTACAGCTTCGCACCTGCCGGAATCACGTCGTCCAGCATCAGAAGATTCAGTCCCTCATGTCCGTCATACTCATACACAGCGGAAATCAGCATTCCCTCGGAGTCAATGCCCATCATCTTTCTGGCAGGCAGGTTGGTGATGGCCACGCAGGTCTTTCCAACCAGCTCCTCCGGCTCATAGTACTCATGAATTCCGCTTAAGATTGTGCGTCTGCGCTCTGTTCCGTCATTCAGAGTGAACTTCAGGAGCTTCTTTGACTTGGGAACTGCCTCGCAGGCCTCAATCTTCACTACCCTGAAATCAGACTTTGCGAAGGTCTCAAAGTCCACGAAATCCTCAAATAACGGCTCAATCTTAACCTTGGAAAGGTCAAGCTGCGGCTGAGCTGCAGATACGCCGGCAAATGCGGAAGGTGCCTGGGCTTCTGCCGCCTGCACTGTCCTGCCCTCGCCTTTCTTTGCATCCAGTGACTTCATGGTCGGGAATAAAATTTTGCTCTCTCCATCCCGCCCCATGCCGCTCCGTAGTGCGCAAAATCCGCATAATTGCTGGGTTTTTGAAACTATTTATCATTCGTCCTGTGTCCTATTTGACCGTCCGCTTCACTCGAAAAGTTGTATAAAAATTGTAGTTGTTTGTAGGCATATTTTTTTGTGAAAAAGTGTGTCAGCTCCAAAATGTCAAAAATTGGATAAATTTTCCATGAAAAGGACTGGCACATTGTAGAGCCATGAAGAACATCCCTGATACTGTTTCTTTATCGCTTTTAGCCTATATTATAAGGTATCAATGCTAAAACTGCGGAAACCAGCAATGCACAAACTGCTTATTTGCAGCTCATACAAATATGAGTATACCCCCATCAGTTATTCAAGTCAACATTTTTCAGCGAACTACTTGTCTGCATAAAAAACTAGGAGGTTCACTATGCCAGAATACCAACTTCAAATCAAACAAGTGGTAGATTACCCACGATGCCGGATTTATCGTGAGTTCATCCACAAACTGATCAACGACCGGAGCATCCGCATAAACGGAGGCTCCGGCCTTTTTCATTTTACTGTACTTTGCAGCTATGCAAACTTCCGCACCTCATACCGCCGTATTGACGGGATCAGTTATACAGTCTCCCCCGGCGAATGGGTCTGCACCGTCAAGGAGCTGTCTTGCTGGTTCCGCACCCGCTTTCATCGGCAGGCACTGTCCATGCTGGATACCCTTCAGAAGCAGCACTTGATTTCCTATACACTGCTGGGCCGTGGCAACGTAGTCAAATATAAAATCCTCCACTGGGCCCGCCACAATTCCGCACTGGAGTACAATGCCCCCTGCCAAAAGGATACCGGTTTTTTCTTCCTGCCAGTCTCTGTTGCCCTGGAACTGGTCAGCTCTGCCCGCTGCTCTGAAATGGACATCGTTCTGGATCTGTGGGTATCCGCTGTCTACAACGATACGCAGGTGCAGGGGTCAGAGGTCGGTCCGGTAGCCTACTTTCGCAATGGTACAGGAAACCCGTTGGTCAGTTATACCGAGCTTTCCTGCCGCTGGGGGCTGTCACGCGCTACCGTATGCCGGATACTGAAAAAGCTGGACGGTCTTGGGTATATCTCTATCATGTCGTTTCCCGGCCGGTATGGAAGCGTGATCTACCTGCAGAACTACCTGTCCACCATGTTTGAGATTTCCGATGTTTTAATCGACAAGGAGGAAGTTGCCATGACCTTAAACATTCATCTGGAGCTTCCGGAAACTGCTGAAACCGAAGAGAGCCATTCTATCTCTGAGCATGAGGTCATTGTTTCGGATGCACTTTCCAGCGTTTCAAAATCGCACATTGAAACGATACTCCGCAAGATGGCTGACATCCTATCTACGCAAGGGATTTCCTGCTTTTCTTGCCCACTCTCCCGCTATAAGTTATATCCCTTATCGGACGACTGCTGGGAAGAGTTGATTCCGCGTGCGCGAGGGAAATCTACAGTCCACTTTGGTCTGACCATCCTCTGCGGCACAAATACTTCAATCGCCACTTTTGAACTTACACTCACTCCCTCTGAGGAGCACGAAAATAGGAGGAACCTGAAATGAGAAAATTTGTTGAACCTGATGTTGCTGATAATCCCCTGTACCATGATACCTGGAAACTGCTGAAAAAATACCGGGATGTTGTGTGGAGCCTGGAGCTTTCTGTCCAGCATGTCCGCACCAAGTTTGAGATCGAGTATGGTACCTCCATTGAGGATTTTCTGGATTCGGTCTATCTGGCTGGCGCTGATTTGGCCGGAAGCGACATCGAGCATCATGCCAAGTGCATTGAACGCAGCCACAAAATGCTCAAGCTGCTGGATTCCGCAATCGAATTGCTGCGTACCAAGCACAAAAATGGTGAGGCATATTACTGGCTGCTGTACTACTCCTTCCTCTCGCCGCAGCAGCTCAAAAATGTTGAGGAAATCATCGAGACCCTGCGACCGCATATTCGTGACATCAGTTTCAGAACCTACTACCGCAAACGCCGGGAAGCCATTGAAGCCCTCAGTTCCGTCCTTTGGGGCTATACCTCCAAGGACAGTTTAGACATGCTGGAGCAGTTCTTCCCAGAGCCAAAATCATCTTCCGGACAATCGGGCAAATAATTGGCACAATTCGGGAACAAAATTGGCATGGTTCTGCTCTTTCAGTGTAAATACCGATGTGTTAAACTGAATATGCTCAAACTTGCACCCAAAACCGAACAGGACAGTAACGGCACCTTTCATCAGGGTGCTTTTTTGCTGCCCAGATGGCCGCCCGGCCATTTGAAAGCCCACATTTGTTTTGACAGGTGTGGGTTTTCTGTTCCCTATTGAGCATCAAAAAATCATTCAGAATTGGAGGATCGCAAATTGAAGAAAACGAAAACCCCTCAAACTCCGCAGCTTCAGGAGCCGGATACCCAGTCCAAGCGCAGGCTTTCGCTGCCCAAAGTGGCTTACAGCGCCTTCCTGTGTGTGATGATGTCCATGATATTCTGCCAGCCGGCTTATGCGGCAACAGATGTATGGACCAAGGCCAAAGAGATCATGCAGGATGTATACACCCAAATCCTTGCCATCTCCACTATCGCCGCCATCGTCACTGCTTCGGTAGCCTTGCTGCTCATGAACTTCTCCCGTTCCGGACGGACGGTGGATGAAAGCCGCGCCTGGCTCAAACGAATCTGTATCACCTGGGCTATCCTCAATGGCTTGGGCTTTATCATGGCGTATGTGACGCCGCTCTTTAGTGGCGGACAATGGACAGGCTGATTGACCGTCTGACTGCTCGCCGGAAAGGAGGCTTGCATTTATGGGCATTTTAGACGGCATAGTGGAATGGATCGCAGAACAGGTAATGGCCGGTCTTGATCTGGTGACCACATCGGTTTTGGGTGCGCTGGGCTGTGATATGGCTGTATTTCTGCGTTATTTTCCCGCAGCAGAGACTATGTACTCTGTTTTCGTGGCTCTGGCAATCGGGATCATCCTGCTCAACTGGGTCTGGCAGTTATTCAAAAACTTCGGTCTTGGCGCAGGTGTGGAAGCAGAAGACCCGGTAAAGCTGAGTATCCGTTCCATTATTTTTATCCTGCTGACGCTCTTTTCAGATGAAATCGTCAATATTGTTCTTACCATCGGCGGCACCCCCTACCACTGGATCATGGAGTCCGACCTTCCTGCATTAAGCTTTGCAGACTTCAATTCCGTGATGCTGGTCATCATCGGTGTGTGTGCCAATGGGGCTGTGGCACTGATTACCTTGATTTTGGTTCTCATCCTGGCCTGGAACTACCTAAAACTTCTGTTCGAGGCAGCCGAACGGTATGTGCTGCTCGGTGTACTGGTCTACACGGCTCCTGTTGCTTTTTCTATGGGCGCCAGCCAGACCACAGCAAACATCTGGAAATCCTGGTGCCGGATGCTTGGCGGTCAAATTTTCCTATTGGTCATGAACGCCTGGTGCCTGCGCCTGTTCACAAGCATGGTGGGGTCCTTCCTTGCGAACCCGCTTTCGTTGTAAGGAGGTCTTATCCTTGAAGAAACTCAAAAAATTTTTGTTTGCGGCCTTTACAGTCGCAATTCTCTCCTGCCTGCTCTGCCAGCCGGCTTTTGCCGCTATCTCCGAAAGCGATGTGCAGGCTCAGGTAGACGCTGTGGGAAAAGAAGCCGTTTCCGGCAATGTGTTTATCTGGTTTCTCTGTGCTATCGGCTTTCTCAAAGTCGGCCAGAAAATCGATTCCTTCCTCTCCAGTCTTGGTGTCAATGTAGGACATACCGGCGGCAGCATGCTGGCTGAGGCTATGATTGCTGCCAGAGGCATCGGCGGCATCAAGAACTTTTCCAGTCACCACTTTGGCGACGGGAGAAACAACAGTTCCACCAATGTCAACACAAACGGTGGTAAAGGCAGCGGCGGCTTTGGAGCAGGGTTTGCCAGCGGCGGTCTTGCTGGAGTGGTGAGCCGAAAAGTCACAAACAGCGCCATCAAAACAGCCACCACAACTCCCGGCTCCAAGCCTTCCGGTCTTGGCAGTCTTTTAGGCGATGCTGCAGCCGGAGGGATCGGCGGCCATATGTACGCTTCTTCCGTCAGTAAGGGCGGCAATTTTGCCAACAATGTAATCGGCAGCGTAGCCACGGGCAGTATCAGCCAGATGGGTTCCATTTCCGGTGAAAAAGCCGCCGAAGCCCTGCACTCTTACATGGGATATGCGGCACTGGAATCCGGAGCTGAAAATGTTCCGACCTTCCAGAATGTCGAAATCGGCGGCGGCCGCATCACCGGCACAGAAGTGACTGCGGAACATCCCGAAGGCATCTCCTTTGGTATGTACCACGCAGACCAATATGTTGCCCCGGAAGGCCAGTACACCACCGTTCATGCCGTGGATGGCACAGCATGGTATAAGCAGTACGCTGTGGATGCTGTTGACAAATCGCCCTATATGGCTCCTGACGGTTCTATCGCCTTCAACGAATCCATTGTCAAAAAACTGCCTCCAGCCCCGAGGAGAAAGGACAAGATATAAATGCCAGAAGATCAAAAAAGCGGTTTTTCCGAAGCTGTGGAGACCGGCGCCTCCGCAGCGCATACCATCCGCGGCGCAATCAAAACCGGAAAAGCTATTTCCTCCGCTGCCAAAGGCGCTGCCGCAGGCGGTCCTTACGGTGCAGTTGCAGGCGCAGTGTGGGCAGGCCGGAAGCATATCGGAAAAATCATTGTGGCAGTCATTGCCCTGCTTATGCTGCCGGTATTATTTGTTCTCATGCTCCCCGGTCTTATTTTCGGCGGACTGACCAATGCCTTTTCGCCATCTGACCCCGAAATTCCGATTTTGAATAGCGAAACAGCGATTATTGAGAACGCCAACGAGATCACCTTTACCCTCAACGGCATCTTGGGCGAGGCACTGGATGATGTACTTGCCCGGATCGAAGCTGACTTTGCGGCATCGGGAGCCGACCATATGGAGGTCAAAAATGCTTATTCCGGCGGGCCTATTTATAACGCCAACCTGTTTATCTCTCAGTATTGTGCAGCCAAAGACAAGGATTTTGAAAGCATTTCTCTAAATGACCTTGCCGCCACCCTGCGGGAAAACAAGCAGCATCTATATTCCTACACCAGCAAGCAAGAGATTCGTGAGAGCACCGTGACCGATCCGGAGACTGAGGAAGAAACAACAGAGTCAGAAACATGGATGGTCTATACTGTCCGTTACAACGGTGAGTCCTATTTTTCTGATGTTGTATTCCAGCTTACCGATGACCAAAAGGAGCTTGCAGCCGATTATGCCTCCAACCTAAGCCTGTTCTTGGGCGATGGTCTGCTGCAGAATCTGGAAGCGTGGACCGGAAACAGCATCACCTCTCTGGGCGATGTTACTTTCACCGATGGGATCACACCTGTTGTTTACTACAATCAGCTGGATGAACGCTATGCCGGTAAAGCCTATGGCACGGACAATATTGGCGGTTATGGCTGCGGCCCTACCGCTATGGCAATCGTGGTGTCCTCTCTGACAGACGATATGGTTGACCCTGTGGAGATGGCCGAGTGGTCTTACAACAACGGCTACTGGTGTAAAAGCAGTGGTTCTTACCATGCACTGATACCTGCCGCCGCTGGGGAATGGGGGCTTCCGGTT
Source organism: Clostridium sp. M62/1 (assembly GCF_020736365.1). Taxonomy (NCBI): domain Bacteria; kingdom Bacillati; phylum Bacillota; class Clostridia; order Eubacteriales; family Clostridiaceae; genus Clostridium; species Clostridium sp. M62/1. The sequence goes on from NZ_CP085988.1 coordinate 3,127,433, forward strand.
TCCGGCTGTACCACTGCGGAACCACAGCGCATCACAGACGCACTGGCTAATGGTAAACTGGTAGTAGCAATCATGTCTGAAGGCCACTTTACCTCATCCGGTCACTTCATTGTCCTGCGTGGCGTAAAAGACGGCAAGATCATGGTGGCTGACCCTGCCAGTTACACACGGAGCGAACAGCTCTGGGATCTGTCCATTATCTTAAATGAGGCCAGCCGGCGCGCTGGAGCTGGCGGTCCGTTCTGGATTATCGGCTGATGTGCCCGCCCGGCTTCGGAAACGAGGTTAATCATGAATCATAAAATCGACCGAGATACCTACATAATACCACCGAATTTCATCGAGTCAGGCACCTTCTTCGGTGGTATGTTCAAAGCCCGAAATGTGATTGAAGCCGGCATCCTGGCATTTGCCATTGGTGTGCCGGTTTTTTCATTGCTCCCTCTTAGCCTGACTGCCCGTATCATCGCTTTGTGCCTGACCGCACTGCCAGCAGCATTGGTGGCGCTTATCGGAATTTCCGGTGAGAGCCTTTCCTCTTTTCTGCTGATTTTCATAAAGTACCTGCGAAACCGCCGCATTATAGGCGGTAACAGCGCAGAAGATGCGGTTCCGGCGGCAGAGCATGGCGGCAAGCATATTAAAAAGAAGGTACACAAGCCCGACAAGGCTCCCAGACGGTCACGGCGCTCCGGCAGAGAGGATTTCCCAGCGGAGTTTGATGAAGTTCGTGGCTACGAGATCCGCCAAAAACTCCGTCCTGTGAAAAAGCAGAAGCCTGCCAAGGAGAAGAAAGCCGCCAAGCAAAAAAAGAAGGTCTCCAAGGAGCGCAAAGTAAAACGCCCTATCCGCACTCAGGAGCCGAAGCCCGCCTGCCTTAACCCGGTAGCAGATTATCTGCCGATTTCCAAAATTGAAAACGGCATCATCTACACGAAGGACCACCGCTATGTCAAGGTCGTCGAGGTAGTACCCATCAATTTTATGCTGCGCAGCGCCCAGGAACAGCGGAACATCATCTATTCCTTTGTATCCTACTTGAAAATCAGCCCCATCAAGCTGCAAATCAAAGTACTGACACGTCGGGCAGAGATCAACCGCCATCTGGATACCGTTCGGAAGGAGATGGAACAGGAGACCAATGAACAGTGTCTGCTCATGCAGGAAGACTACCTCCAGTTCGTTCAGCAGATCGGTTCCCGTGAGGCAATTACCCGACGTTTCTTCCTGATTTTTGAATATGAGCCGTGGAGCAACACCAAGCGCTCTGATGAAGAAGGCGAGGCAATCAATGCCCTGCAAAGTGCAGTCCATACTGCTACCAACTACCTCCGTCAGTGCGGTAACGAGGTCATCGTTCCGGAAAACTGGGATGAGTTTACCGTAGATGTCCTCTATAACCTGCTCTGCAGAAATGAAAGTGCTGTAAAGCCGCTCTCCGTCCGGGCACAGGAGGTTGTGGCTGAGTACCTTGCCAAAGGGCGCGACAGTGAGATCGACCATATCCCTGCCACCGAATTCTGTGCGCCAAAAAGCATTGACTTCACGCATGGTCACCATATCTGCATTGACGGTCTGTATTATGCTTATTTGCTGGTGCCCTCTGATGGCTACAAAACGCAGGTTCCAGCCGGCTGGCTCAGTCTTATCGTCAATGCCGGTGACGGGATCGATATGGATATGTTCCTCTCCCGTCAGCCCAAAGAAACCATCATCCAGAAAGTCGGACAGCAGCTGCGTATCAACCGTTCCAAAATCAAGGACGCCAGCGACACCAACACCGACTTTGATGACATTGATGGCGCTATCCGAAGCGGGTACTTTCTCAAAGAGGGCCTTGCCAACAACGAGGACTTCTACTACTTGAATCTGCTGATTACCATTACTGCCTCCAACGAGGAAGACTTGGAATGGAAGGTCAGCGAAATGAAAAAGCTCCTGCTCTCACAAGACATGAACGCCTGCACCTGCCATTTTCGGGAGGAACAGGCGTTTTTATCTGCCCTTCCATTGGTGGCAATGGAAAAGAAACTGTATGAGCGCGGTAAACGCAACCTGCTGACAGGCGGTGCGGCAAGCTGTTATCCCTTTACCTCCTATGAGATGTGTGATGATAACGGTATCCTGCTGGGCGTCAACAAGTACAACAGCTCCCTTATTATCGTGGACATCTTCAATTCTGCGGTCTATAAGAACGCCAATATGTCGATCCTTGGCACGAGCGGAGCCGGCAAAACTTTTACCATGCAGTTGATGGCGCTGCGAATGAGGCGGAAAAATATCCCCATTTTCATTGTTGCGCCCCTAAAAGGCCATGAATTCCATCGCGCCTGCTCCAATGTGGGCGGCTCCTTTATCCAGATTTCACCGGCCAGTCCCCACTGCATCAATGTTATGGAGATTCGGCGGGTAGACCGCTCGGTGAATGAAATTCTGGACGGTCCAGGCATCCAGTTATCTGAGCTTGCAGCAAAGATCCAGCAGCTCCACATATTTTTCAGTCTGCTGATCCCCGATATGTCTCACGAAGAACGACAGCTTTTGGACGAAGCCCTTGTTCGTACCTATAACACAAAAGGCATCACTCATGATAACGCCTCTTTGGAAGACCCTGCACAGCCCGGCCAGTACCGTGAAATGCCGGTGCTTGGTGACCTGTACGAAATTTTGAAAACCTCCAAGGAAACGATGCGCATGGCCCACATCCTAAACCGTCTGGTAAACGGCAGCGCCAGCACCTTCAATAAGCAGACCAATGTTCGGCTCGACAACAAGTACACTGTTTTGGATATTTCCTCCCTCACCGGAGACCTGCTCACCGTAGGTATGTTTGTGGCGCTGGACTTTGTTTGGGACAGAGCCAAAGCCGACCGTACAGAAGAAAAAGCCATCTTCATCGACGAGTGCTGGCAGCTTCTATCCGGTGCCGGTGCTGCTGGTGTAAGATTGGCTGGCGATTTCCTTTTGGAAATTGCCAAAACCATACGCGGTTACGGCGGCGCCTCGATTTTTGCAAGCCAGGATCTTGCCGATTTCTTTGACCTTGACGGCGGCAGATTTGGTAAGGGCATCATCAACAACTCCAAGACCAAGATCATTCTGAATCTGGAGGACGACGAAGCCCAGCGGGTACAGGAAGCCCTGCACCTGTCCGATGCTGAAACAATGGAGATCACTCACTTTGAAAGAGGTCACGGTCTGATTTCTACCAATAACAACAATATTATGGTGGAATTCAAAGCCAGCCCTCTGGAAAAGGATCTGATTACTACCGACCGCCGCGAGCTGCGTGAAATCGTAGAGCGAAAACGCCGTGAACAATCCACATCTGCCGAACAGCAGATATAACAATTTGAAAAGCGAGGTGATTCCCATGTGCAACTTTCCTGCCAGACGCCGCTATGCGTCTGCTTTGCGTCTGTATTACGCCTAAAAGCCAGTTTTGCCAACCAGATCATCTTTTGGCTTACACTGACTGGCTTTCCTTCCTATTTTAATGCGTCTTGAATACGCCTATATTACGCCATTGGAGGTGATACCCATGAAGACCAGGGCTGAAATCTATGGAAATGAAGCTGCGGCTCTGCTGCGGATCGTCACGATGTATCCCGGTCTCAATATGCAGCAGCTTCTTTGCTTTCACCCTGGCAAAGAAGAAATCATCAAGACCCTGCTCTCCCATCTGCAAAAGCAGGGCCGTATTTTTCAAACTGATACAGGCGGTTACTTTCCGTCTGGTTGGGCAGCAAAATCAGACAACTCCCTGATACGGGCTGCCTGGGTACTCTTGGATTTTATCGGGCAGGTGGAATACCATGCTCCCGGTGATTTTCCGGTCAAGCTTATCTTCTTTGCAAACGGTGAACTATACGAAATCGTCTACGCAGCTTCCGGCCAGGAGGCCCTGATCAACCATGCGCTTCGGGATGACCGCAGCGGTGGACGCCGCATCATTTTGGTCGATAATCCGGAAGACATTCGCCGCATTGACTGCCCTGGCATTTCCGGTTTCTGCACCGTGGATGCAGCGGGCCAGGTGCATTACTTTAAGAAAACAGGAGGAACTTGATTGGAACGAAAAATCATCTCACACCGGATCGGAAGCATTCTTGATGATATATCCCGTTTGAGCAATGCTCTTTACGCGATGGATACCACGGATATTCAGCGCTATCCGGACAACTATGAAGTCTTATCCACTGATGCCGCCCTGCGGGCAGAGAAAATTGCCTGCAGGCTGCGGCATTTGATATATTCCAGCACCACCATCCGCAAAGGCGATTACCTGACATCCGCCGGTATTGTACACGGAATTGAGGTTGTCTATGAGGACGGTGTACTGGAGGTCACCCTGCCTGGTCTGCTCCCAAAACGCAAGCAGAGGCAAAACACTGAGTTTCTGCTCGACCCGTTCTACTTCTCATTGGAGCAATACGCCAAAGAGCATCCCATGCCCCGCTTCAGCGATTGTGTGGTGTGCTTTACGCAGGTTTATGACCAGTGCCTTCCCACCCGGCGTATCCGTGACTACGACAATCTGGAAGAAAAGCAGCTTCTGGATGTCCTCTCCACCTTCGTCATGGCTGACGATACCGGCCTGCTCTGCGATGCCTACAACACCGCTGCGCTGGGCGAAAAGGACTGTACCAGAATCAGTGTCATGGAAAAAAAGCGGTTTCCCGCCTGGCTTGCTGAGCATGAAAACACCCTAAAATCCATCTCGGATTTTTGAGCATTTTCAGCCATTGCTTGTCCGACCTGCCGCAACATCGTATTTAGCCCCGGATTTCGGGGCTTTTTTCTGTCGTTACACCACGGATTTTTACCGAAGTTCCTTGCAGTCTCGGTAAAAGCCACACACCACAAGGAGGTGATCACTTGGGAAATTCCCACAGCCAGACACGATGGCGTACAGGCTTCTCTCTCTGACTGCCATCTCCGGCGAGTTCCCCACAGACCAGCTTAACAGACTTCCCGGCAGTCCATATTATCTGGAGTCTGTTGTCACTGCACTGAAAAAAGACGGGCTGCTGCGTACCTATTACCGGGATAAACTGCGCGGCTACCGTCTGGGGCCGCGAGCCAAAGCCACTCTGCTGGAAAGCCGGCCGGACAGGTTTGCCAGCTACCTGACAGGAGACACCGACACCAACCGTTTGAAATGCGAAATTGACCGAAGACTCCGGCTACACCGCCTGGCAGAAACCTATGTGACCATGGATAATGCGGGTGTATGTGTGTATCGGGATGAAAAACCGGCAATTTTTGCGCCGGATGGTTACGCTGGCGGCAGGATTGTCTATCCTGCTTTTTTCAGTTCCAGAGAAGTGAAAGAAATGGGGATCGACACCACGAAGATCCGCAGTTCCCGCTCCACTGGAATACTCCTTGCGCCCTCCGGCATCTTCGTGACCTACAACAGCAGCAGCGCCCTGATGAAGTGGCGCTACAAATCGGAAATGCGGGTCAAGGCATTGATTTGGAGCGTAATCTGCCAACAGCGCCTGGCCCCACAGTTTCGCCATGAGGATGTTCATGGACTGATTCTGGGCAACAGCATGGATCTGGCTTACCAGATTTTGACCAGCACCGGAGGACGCAAACATGATTTCTTCATGCTGGATAGCAGCTATGAGCATTTTCTTTATCTTACCAACAACCATCAGGGGGAGGTGATACTTGCACTGCTGTGCGACCCTGTGAAAACTGCGGAGCTGGACCGCATTCTGCTCCAAGGTCTTACTGCGAGGCAGCCCGGACTGGCTATTGAGCATGACGGCGTTTCACCGGATGGCTCACCAGTCCTGTTTGGCTATTTCTGCGATCTGCCCCGTATCGCACGCTTCAACACCTCCCTCGAACTATCCGAGCGCCCAGGCACACTGATCTGTTTTGACTTCCAGGCAGAGGTACTTCGCAGCTACTGTGGTTCCCGGGTGCGCTTCCAGACCATTGATTTCACAAAATTCGAGGGGAGGTTATTCCCATAAACAAGAAAAAACTGATCGTGAGCCTGATTGCAGCGCCCTTTGCCATTCTTGCAATTCTATACGCAGGCGGCTTTCTGGCACAGCTTTTGGGTAACTATGCAACCTGGAAACAGGGCGGCGGTATTCCCGGCGATGGTACTTCACCGCTGGCCGCTTCGCCCGACTTCCTTCTCTGCCTTTCCTCTGTGCTCCGACCGCCTTATGGCGTGTATGGCATTTTGATCTGCATTGGCTTGTTAGCAGTGCTGCTCATCATGGTCATGCGCATGGGATATGGTGATACCGGTGAGTATGATGAAGACCGCAATTTCTCCTACTCCGCCAAAGGCACTTATGGCACCTCCGGCTGGATGTCCCGCAAAGAAATGTCCGGCGTACTGGATCTGGTGCCCGATCTGCGCAAACACAAGGGTGTTGTACTGGGTATGCTGGATGGCAAAGCAGTCTGCATACCGGAAGATACCAGAATCAACAGCAATCTGGCAGTCTACGGCGCCAGTGGTTCCATGAAAACCCGTTCGTTTTGTATGAACCGTATCCTTCAGGCCACTGTCCGAGGCGAAAATGGTGCCGGAGAATCGCTGATCATCTGCGATCCCAAATCGGAATTGTACGAGAAGTCAAGCGAATTTCTCCGCAGCCGGGGCTATTGTGTCAAGGTATTCAACCTGGTTTCGCCTGAAAACTCAGATTCCTGGTGTTGTCTTGCCGAAGTTGAGGGACAGGAACTAATGGCCCAGCTTTTTGTAGATGTCATCATCAAGAACACCACGAACAACGGCAAGAGCGACCATTTCTGGGATGCCTGCGAGATGAATCTGCTCAAGGCTTTGGTGCTGTATGTGGATCAAGGCTATGCGGAAGAAAACCGCAACATTGGCGAAGTCTACCGGCTGCTGACCCTCAATGGGGAATCCCAGCTTGATACATTATTCGAAGCCCTTCCTTCCACGCACCCTGCCAAAGCACCCTATAGCCTGTTCAAGCAGGCCAGTGACACAGTGCGAAGCGGCGTGATTATCGGTCTGGGCAGCCGCCTGCAGGTATTCCAGTCTGAGCTGATCAAAAAAATTACCGCTAAGAATGAGATTGATCTGGAGCTTCCGGGTCAGCAGCCCTGTGCCTACTTCCTCGTTACCAGCGACCAGGACAGCACCTTTGATTTTCTGGCCTCGCTGTTTCTATCTTTCTGCTTCATCAAACTGGTGCGATATGCAGACCACAACTGCGAGGGCGGCAAACTGCCTGTGCCTGTCCATATCCTTGGGGAAGAACTGACAGCGTGCGGCACGATCCCCGACCTCTCCCGCCGGCTCAGCGTAATACGCTCCCGGAATATCTCCATGTCCTGTGTGTTCCAAAATCTCGCAGGATTGCAGAACCGATACCCGCAGAATTTGTGGCAGGAGATCATTGGAAACTGTGACGCGCAGTTGTTTTTAGGCTGTACAGACCAGCTTACTGCCGAATTTATTTCTGCCAGGACAGGGCTTGCCTCCGTAGCAGTATCCAGTAAGTCCAAACAGCTGGGCACCTGGCGTATCTCCAACTATACACCGGAGTTTCGTGAGACCTCTGGTGTTGGAAAACGCCCTGTACTTACTCCTGATGAAGTCCTGCGGCTCCCGCTGGATCAGGCGCTCATCATCATCCGTGGCAAGAAGGTTCTGCAGGTAGACAAAATGGATTACTCCAAACACCCGGAAGCCAAGTACCTGCGTTCCTGCAAAGCATCTGCCCATGTACCGGAATGGCGCCGCTTGGAAGAAGAAGCCGCCAAAACACCGCAGCCCGCGCCGAAACCGGCTCCTGCAGCAAAGAAGCCGGCAAAGCGCAAAGCCACCAAACCGGCATCCCCCACGGATAAATCACCCAAAGAGGCTCCGGCCCCCAAATCTGCCGGTACGCCGGAAGGCATTATCACCACAGACAAGGATTCCATCCTGTCTTAAACAAAACTATCAAATTCATAGGAGGTTTTAATCTATGGCAACCAAGAAAAAAGAACTTCTGGAACAGGAGGCTCCTGTTACCGAAACCGTTATGTCGGAAGGCGAAACTCTGCCGGCCGATACTGCTCAACCTGAATCCCTTCCTGCTGATACTGGCAATAGTCTGGATTTGAACGAACTGCTGGGGCAGATGGATCAGCCCCTGGAGGACACCTCTACCGAAGATATGGCTGAAGATCCCCTTCCTGAACTCACCGAGGAGGAAATGTTCGGAGATACGCCTGCTGAAACAGACGATCAAAGCGCTGCTCCCACTGATATGCCGGAAAACTTTGATGTGCAGCCGCCTGATGTTTACGAAGATAACGCCGACGCTGTGCAGGAACCCCCTGCATCTCCCAAGCCCAAGCGTACCAGCCGAAAGAAGAAAGAAGCTGCTGCTCCTGAAGAAACTGTCACAGAGGAAGTCCCTGCCGAAACAACAGAGTCGGCGGATACAGCCGACTCTATTCTTGATACGGAGGAACCTGCTGTGGAGCCTGATGTTCCTGTCGTGGAAGAAGCTGCCGCTCCTGCCCCTACTCCTTCTCCTCCCCAGCGCCAGCCCCGCCCCCAGCGCAGCGAGGCCCCCGTCCTTACTATCCGCAACCGGGATGATGTCGAGACTGCCGAAGACCGTGATGATGTAATCTGGCATGAAATTCATAATGCCTACCGCACCCGCAAGATCATCACCGGCAAGCTGGGAGGCATTGAACAGCTGGACAACCGCAAGACGGTGGCAGTTGTGGATTACAAGGGGTTCCGTGTCATTATCCCTATCAAGGAAATGATGATCAATCTGGGCCGCAGCCCTTCCGGTCAGGAATACGCCGACCTTATGCTGCGCCAAAATAAGATTCTTGGCAACATGCTCGGCGCTGACATTGACTTCATCGTGCGTGGTATCGACTCCAAAACCCGCAGCGTAGTTGCCAGCCGCAAGGAGGCCATGCTGCGCAAACGCCAGATTTTTTATCTGGATACGGATGCTGCCGGTATGTACCGTGTCTATGAGGGCCGCATCGTCCAGGCGCGTGTGATTGCAGTGGCCGAAAAGGTTGTGCGCGTGGAAGTTTTCGGCGTTGAAACCTCCATTCTTGCCCGTGACCTTGCCTGGGACTGGATTGGTGACGCCCATGAGCGTTTTTCCGTAGGCGACGAGGTGCTGGTCCGTATTCTCAGCGTGCGGCGCAACAGTCTGGAGGACTTGGGCATCAAGGCTGACATCAAGAGTATTTCCGAGAACACCGACAGGGACAACCTGCAGAAGTGCCGTATCCAGGGCAAGTATGCCGGCCGTGTCACAGATGTCCACAAGGGCGTTGTCTATGTGCGTCTCTCCAATGGTGTCAATGCGGTAGCCCATTCCTGCTATGACTACCGGATGCCCGGCAAAAAGGACGATGTATCTTTTGCCGTCACCCGTCTGGATATGGAGCGGGGTGTGGCCGTAGGTATTATCACTCGGATCATCCGTCAGAACCTGTAAGCAAAACAATGCCAGGGGAGCAGATAAACCACTGCTCCCCTGGCTAATTTTTGTCCACAGTTTTGTTTCATATTGCACTTACTCAAGCGCAAGCAATACCTCTCCGAGTTTCTTCCACTGCTCTACCACAAAATCAAAAGACAGTGTATCTTCTTCCGCAAAAACATAGTTACGTTGCATATTCTGATAGTCCTTACGAAGTGCTTCATTATCAGAAAACCCTCTGAGCAACTGAAAATCAGAAAACTTCTTTTCCGCCAGATCACTGCCTGTTCTTCGGGTCTCTTCCAGCCTTTTATATCCCAGCATCTCAAGGAATATCTGCTGATTTTGAATCATTTCCTGAATCTGCTTTAAGTCGAACATGACACTGACATCGTAAAGATGTTTTGCCACATCAAAATACATCTTACGCTCATAATAGAATTCAGCAGCAAAAATCTTGTCGGCAAAAATCCTCTCTAACCGAATCGTGTTAATCATAAAAGGGACAACATCATATTGTGACCGAAGAATATTTCGCTGTTCTTCGGTGGCATAGGTGTAAAGTATCGGTTCAATTTCAAGTGGTGTAAAAGGCTCGCTGACAGTAAAAGATGTACCTTCTACTTTGACATATCCAAACCGTTGGAGCGGATCATCCGTGTCAATGCCTACAAGTGGAGTGTAATCATAGACAGTTGTGATACTACCTTTCCGATCATCTTCGAGATCCTTTCTGGATGTGCGTGGCAAGGCCTGATATTTCTTTGTTGCCATCTCCAGCCGTTTCTTAGCCTGGCTGTTACTGCAATTATCGATGCACACCGTCAAGTCAATATCCTCTGAAAACCGGCGGATACTTTTCTGTGCTTTATACAGGGCTGTTCCACCTTTAAAATAGGCTGGTAATGTTACCTGTTTCCCTGCCAACTCCCTCAACAGTAGCGTAACATAATAGTCCTTCTCCAAAATATCAGCCCGAATGCTACTATCCTCATGGATTAAATTGATAATATTCAAAAAAGCAAATTTATCCTCGTGCAGTTTCATAACTACCCTCCAACAAAATGTCTATGGTCCGAAGCAAAGTTTTTTGCCCATAATATTTTCTGGCCATCAGAATCAACATCTCAGTTTTCAATGTAAATTCCTCAACAGTAGCTCTTACCACATCAATCGGCTTTGCAGTATCTACTGGCGCCATATCCAGTTCTCTGATTGCATCCAAAATTTGCAGATATCGAAAATTTCCAGAATTAACTACAATAGGCGGTTTCCGAATCTCAATCTGCATTCCTTCGGGAATTCGTTTTGTATGCAGGTTGGTTGCAATGCATCTCCTTTTTGGCATTTGAGAAACAAGACCAATACGATTTAATGCAGACAACCCTGTTTCATATCCAATTATCTCGTTTTCTTTCCGAAGTAACTGCTTACAAAAAAGTGTTTCTTTATCTGGAGTATAATATCCAAATGCTGTTTTTACTCTCCTGCAGTAAATTCCTTTGGTTAGGCGCATAATCTGCCCCTCTTTTTCAAGCCGAGCCATATTTACATTGACTGTCTTTTTTACCATCGCTGTATCAAGTAAAAGCCGTTCCGCCACATACTCTGCGACTTGTTCGGTTGTAATTGTTTGATCTGGCTCCAGAGCAGTCAGATACTGCATGATCAAATCCCGGTACTTTATCTTTTCCATACAGATCTCCTTTCTGTTGCGCTTGTTATTATAATACTCATTTTTCCTTCATTTTATGTATTCATAATAACACTTTTTCTTGTTGCAGTCAATGGGAGGAAGAAAAACAGATATACTCCAAGACCAGCTTCTCATTTTCAGTTAGTTTTGTCGCTGTTGCCCCCTTTAGCACATACTATCAGTATATGCGTCTCTTTCTAAACTTCCCAATACATAATTTTATCTTCTATATGCGTTTATTTTTCACGAAAATACAGTTATAATATATATAATCGAGGATTTAGGAGGCAATTTTATGCTGATTCAGTTTCGTGCAGAGAACTTTCTCTCTATCAAAGGCAGTGTCGTATTATCCCTGCTTGCCAGTAAGGATAAAGAGCATCCGAAGCATCTGATTGTGAATGGAAGCAAACGGTATTTGAAGTCTGCCGGAATTTACGGAGCCAACGCTTCCGGGAAGTCCAATGTCCTTCATGCATTCTGGTTCATGGTAAATTATGTGCTGACTTCGCATAACCAGCAGCTCCACAAAGCCATCGAACGTTCGCCTTTCAAGTTTGACCGTGAAACACCCGTCCGCCCCAGCAGCTTTGAGGTCATCTTCACCGCAAATGGCATCCGATACGCGTATGGCTTTTCGGTAACAGACAAAGTTGTTATTGAAGAATACCTATATTACTATCCCAATGGCAGGCAGGCGATCATTTTTGAGCGGCAAAACACAAACGATTTTCGTTTTACTGTTGATGTCGATGAACAAAGCATGCTCAAAAATCGTACTTCACCTAACAAGCTCTATCTGTCTGTTGCATCAAACTGGAGCTATTCCAAGGTAATTCCTGTTCTGGAGTGGTTTGCTTCCTGCCGGATCATCACGAAACATTCTGCTGCAGATGCTTATGAACTTGAAGCAGAACAGCTCAAAGACGATGGCTACCGGCATATGATCGCCTCTATGTTGCGTGGCGCAGATTTTGGTATACAGTCCCTTCAAATGCGTGATTTAGAACCCACCACTTCTCAGCAGGGCGATATTTTCACCAATATTGAGGCCATTCACACGGTACAAGACACAGAGGGAAATACTTCTTCCTACACACTGAATATGGCAGAGGAATCCGATGGCACCAACAGTTATTTCAAACTGATTGGTGTGGTAAAAAAGGTGCTGGATGAAGGAACACTCCTTATAGTAGACGAACTGGACGCTCATCTGCATCCCCTCCTGACAAAGCATCTGGTCTCGCTTTTTAACAGCGTGGAGTTCAATCCAAATGGAGGCCAGTTGATTTTCACATCACACAACACCAATCTTCTTGACTTGGATGTGCTGAGGAGAGATCAGATCTGGTTCACCGAAAAAGATGAACTGACCGCTGCTACCGATTTGTTTTCCCTCCAATCTTTTTCTATCCGCAAAGATACCAAAATTGAGAAGGGGTATTTGATCGGCCGTTATGGTGCGATTCCTTTTATTAAGGGTGGGCTGTAATTGGCACAAAATTGTCTCTACATTGGCACAGTCCTGCCCTTTCGCCGTAAATCCATATCTGTTATACTTGGTACAGTCAAAACTTTGCATAGCAGCCGCTCCGGTTTGGAGTGGCTGTTTTCAATTTCAGTAAAGGTGGTGGTTTCTATTCTCTTTCAAAAAGCCCGGAGGGTGCTGAACAACGAGCGGGGCGAGGCCAACTATTTCAGTACGGTGGTCTTTATCTTCATCGCTGTCCTGCTGCTGGCCTTCATTATTGACCTGTTCAGCATCATTTCCACCAAGCAGGAACTTGACCATGCCGCCGATCAGATGGTCAAACAGATCCAGCTTTCCGGCGGCGTCAACAGTGAGACCGATGAACTGTTTGAATTTTTGAGTTCTCAGATCGAGGGAGCCGAAAATATTTCCTACTCCATTGACGCTACCTATACATCACCCAGGCCATCCGGTATGACAAATGCCATCCAGTTGGGCACCCCCTTCTTCATTACTATCGAGGGAGATGCTAAACTGGGCGGGTTCTGGAATTTTGACCTGGTAAACATTACAGTGGTTGCCCGCGGCAGCGGCGTCAGTGAGCACTACTGGAAGTGAGGTGACCTATGAAACGCATATTCCTGCGACTGAAACAGCCGCTGCGAAACGAACGGGGCGAGATCACCTTTTTCGCCTGCTTTTTTGTGGTAGGCATCGTGATGCTGATTTCCTTCCTGCTCCTGTACGCTTCCATACGGATCACCTGTATCAACATCCGCAACGGCGCTAAAATGGAGTTAAATAACCTTAGCGGCACGATTTATGCAGATACCTACCGTTCCCAGCGTGAAACTAACTTTGAAGAGTACCTAAATACCCTTTACTCCAGCAGTGACTATACCGACATGCTGGAGGCTACAGTGGCAGGCGGCCTGGACTCCAAGATTCCGCTTTCAACGGAGGATTACAAGGTTTCCGACATCAGCCTGGAGTTCAATGTAGAAGATGGACGGGTTGAGTACATCTTTTACTGTGACGTGGAGTTTTATGTGCGGATGTTCGGCCACAGTTATCCGGCTATCACCCAACGGGTAGAGCTGACAGGCTACCACAACACAAAATTCTAACAATACTGTTGAAAGCCCAGCACATTCTACCGTATAGGCTTTATATAACAGCAAAAAAGGAGTGTATGTAAAATATGAAGAAGTTTTTCCAATCCAAAGGCTTTATTGTTTCCTCGCTGGCTCTCCTCTGCGTCACTATTCTGGGTGTCTGCTGGTTCGTAAGCCGCGACCGTACCGGAGATTTTAGACCGGATGAATCCCCACCCAGCAGCGTCACCGGCGATTGGTCAGATGGTGGCACACAGACAGATGGTGATAATGGAGCAGATGCTTATGCTCCCGGCCAGTCCACAGATGCCGAAGAAGAATATCCCAAAGTAACCTCCCAAACGGAGGATGAGGTTGTGATCGACTTCACCGATACTGAAAAGTTTGAAGAAACGCCTCCTCCGGTGCCGGAAGGTAAGACCGAAATCAAAGATCCTGGTCAGGAGCATACCGTCAATCCCGACCCGTCAGTTCCGGAGGTTACTGCCCCGCCCGCCGAGCAAGCGCCGCCCAGCAATGAGCCGGTTCCAGGCTCCAGCAACGGAAATGGAGCTGTATATGATCCGGTGTTTGGCTGGGTTGTTCCCGGCAATGTACAGCAGTCCACCGGTGACAGCGATGGAGATCTGAACAAACAGGTCGGCAATATGGGCTGATTTACTACAACTGAATATGGCACTACTTGGCCGTCACAGGATTGTGGCGGCCTTCTTATTTTCAAAAGGAATGGAGCGTGATGTATTTGAAACGACTTCTCGCCTTCCTATGCTGCTTTGCCTTTGTTTTCTGTCTATTCCCCTCCTCTGCCTTTGCAACGGGCGGAAACGGAAACATAGATGGCGGCGGTGGCAGCATGGGTCACGGCACAAGCAGCAACTTCTGGAATTCAGGCAATGATGGTGTCCGCATTACTGTTGTTGACGCATCCAGCGGAACTGCCGTATCTTCTCCACTGGACTTTTCAAACCGGACGCAGAAGACCAGTCTTCTCCACTTTGGCAAAGTCAACAAACTGCAATACCTGGGCGGCGCCGGCCTCTCCCTTCAGTCCGGCGTTGCCTATTCCTGCATCAGACCTGCACAATCTATGCCCACAATCGTCAGCAGCAAGGGGCAGAGCAACATCGAAGCCATCAAACGGTATTTCTGTTCTGAATATGCGTGCATGATGGTCGCTCAGGCAGCCGGAGTCGATTATGAGCGGATGATTGCCGGCGAGTACAAGCTGCTGATCGAGCCCATTGCCTATTTCACGCACAACGGCCAGTATTACTGTATGACAGCTACTGAAGCCGGCCTGTATGATCAGATGTCCGGCGGCAATCTGCGAAAAACCATGACCTCACTTACCCATAAAAATCTGCCGCTGTCAATGTTCCTGGAATTCAGCGACCTTGGCATCTCCGCCTGGACAGGCAGCACCACTGGAAAGCAGAACAATTCCGACATCATCAGCACCCTCGGCGTTGGTATTGTCTGGTTTGATGAAGCTCCGCCGGAAGGAGAAATTCAGGCCCCTGATGTAGAATACCGAGTAGATACGGATGTGATTACCGCCGTCACACTGCGGACAGATCAGGATCTGACGCCGGATAATCCGGCATCGGTTACCTTCCATATCCTCGGCACCACCTACCGAGTCAATGATATAGTGATCCCAGCCGGTGACAGTCAGGTAGTCTGGGTCAAATGGCATACCCCCTCCACCCCGCAGACCGTGACCATTACGGTATCTGTCAGCGGCGCCTATACCGCTCAGGATACCTTTGTTGCAAAGATCGTGGATCTGAATGAGCACATTCCGCCTGACCCTGTGGCAACCGACACCAATCCCGGCTACTCTGTGCCGCCCCTGCCCAATGAAACGCAGAAGCTCACTGCCAACTGGGGCGTCTGGAGCTGCTACTGGGTGCCTGTATGGGTATGGTGCGACCACGGTGAAGATGGCGGGCACTGGGTTGATGAAGGGTATTGGGAATACGAATATACGGGCTACTCCGCTTCCATCAGCGGCGAGATGTCTCTAATGCCAGACGATATTGTACCCACAGCATCCGGCAAGACAATGAAAAGCGGGTACGGCGTTAAAACCGAAGTGCGGGCAACGCTGTCCACAGATGCCCCGACCAGCCACATTACTTATCCCCAAACTGCTTTTTCCGTATTTCCTGAGTTCCAGTATCAGACCTATCTGCGGCTTCTGCAGCGTTCCGGCGGCCAAAGTGCAAAATTCATCTTCAAGCCCAACGAGTTTTCCACCTATGACCGGACAGTGCATTTCACACCGCTGTGGTTCCCCGATGCCACCGACTACACCATCTATACACAGGTGTGGGATACCTGGACTCCTGACGGCATGTTATCCATCAACCTAAATGACTATGTTTCAATCCAAGGGAGCCTTTATGATGACTGGTATACCAATCGAGAATAACCTCTGGACAGCTTACCTGCTTACCATATTTTTTGTGGTGGCCGGCTTTGCTGTCTACGATGTGCTTTACAGACGGGTGCCTGACCGGGCACTCGTCTTTTTTATCCCCTTAGCTGCCCTGGCGCCGGTCCTGCAGGGGTATTTCCTGTTAAATCACGGGCTCCCGCCGCTCTTCCTCTGGCCGGTCGCTACCCATGCCCTGGTAGGTGCCCTGCTCGGCTTTTGTATTCCATTGGCAGCTGCACTGGCAACAAACAGCACTGGTCTGGGCGGCGGGGATATCAAGTTCTGCGGGATATTAGGGCTGGTCTATGGTCCTTCCGGCATGGCGCTGGTCTTTCTGACTGCCGCTGTTACCGCAATGCCTGTGATCTTTCTTCTCAGGCGGCTTTATCGAACTGGGCAGCCCCTTGCTATCCCGTTCCTGCCATTTCTCGCCTGTGGCTGCTGTACAGCGACCCTGGCCCAACTATTTTTAAGATAGGAGACAACGCTTATGAAACTGAATAACCGATTCATCTTCGGGATCCTCTCTCTGCTGTTGGCGGCAGTTATCGCCTTTGTGGCACTTCCAACCATCGCCCGTCAGACCAATGGAAAAGAGGAAATCGTCCGTATCACCCAGCCGGTATTGAAAGGCGAGCAAATCTCGTCAGAAAATGCCGAGGTGGTTGAGGTAGGCGGCTATAACCTCCCCTCCAACATCGCCCATCAGCTCTCCGATGTAAATGGTCTTTACGCTACCGCCGACTTGGCTGTGGGTGACTATATCCTTACCAGCAAGATCAGCTCTGTACCGGTTTCGTCCGATGTGGCGCTCAACAGCATCCCTTCCGGTAAGGTTGCTATCTCGCTGACCGTCAAAACACTTGCTTCCGGCCTCTCTGACAAGCTTCAGCCCGGTGACATCATCCGTATTTACCACTTTCTTGATACGGCCGCCGAAGTACCGGAACTGCGTTTTGTCAAAGTATTGTCCGTCACCGACTCAGACGGCATCAATGTGGATAATGCCAAGGAGCCCACGGAGGATGAAGAAAAGCAGCAGTCAGCCACCATCACTGTGCTGGCAAGCCCTGAACAGGCGAAGATCATTACCGGTCTTGAAAATGACGGCGTAGCTCATGTGGCTCTTATCTCCCGCAACAATGACAAACTGGCAGATGAGCTGCTTGCCGAGCAGGATAAGACTCTGCAGGAAATCTACTTCCCCGAAACTTTGATTGAGGAAGAAGCTGCAGATGCGGAAAATTCTGATGTTGAAAGTGAACCCCAGGAAACGGAAACTGCAGAGTCTGCACAATCCACTAATGAAACTGCACCCTCGGCAGAATAATCAAATCAAGGAAGGAGGATCTTCGTTATGGGTAAAGTTATCACCGTCTGGGGAAGCCCCGGCAGCGGCAAATCCATGTTCTGCTGTATTCTGGCAAAAGCCCTGACCCGGGACAAGCGGAAAGCCATCATTATCAATGCCGATATGAATGTCCCTATGCTGCCGGTCTGGCTGCCGGAGCAGATCATCCAGACCAATACCTCTATCGGCCAGGTTTTGAGCAGTGTGGAGATTGATACATCTCTGGTTGCCAGTCATGTGACAGTGCTGAAAAACTATCCCTTCATTGGGATGATGGGCTATGCGGCAGGAGAAAACCCGCTGAGCTACCCGGAGGTCAAATATACCATGGTACTGCAGCTCATTCATGCTGCCGCCAAACTGGTAGATTTCGTCATTCTGGACTGCAGCACCAGCATGACCAATGTGTTCACTCCCGCCGCCATTGAAGCCGGCGATGTGGTCATCCGTATCCTCACCCCGGACCTAAAGGGCATCAACTACCTGAAAGCCCATCAGCCTCTGCTTGTGGACGAGCGCTTCCGGTTTTCTGAGCATATGACATTCGCCGGTCTGGCCCGTCCCTTCCACGCCTTGGATGAAATGGGCTATATCATTGGCGGGTTTGACGGCCTGCTTCCCTACAGTAAGGAGATCGACCGCTGTGCTACCGAAGGCGGTATGTTCAAGGCTATCACCTACTGTAACCCCAAATACACTGCTTCACTGAACAAGGTACTGGAAATTCTGGAGCAAATGGAACTGGCCGAGCAGTCAGAGGAGGATGTGGCGTATGAATGTGAGGAGGATGCCGATGAGTAATTTGAATGATATATTCTTCACACCGGCCGCCAATCAGGAGCTGACCTATGACCAGATACTGGAGGATGTACAGCGGTATTTTGCCGAAAACCATGCCTCCACCATTGCCGAAGCTGGGGAAGGCAATGCAGAGCGTGCCACAAGCCTGCTGAAAGAACTGATGGAACACTACATTGTCAAACGCAAATATGCCCTTGACGGGCTCTCTACAAAAGAACTGTGTTCCAAGCTCTATGAAGACATGGCCGGCTACTCCTTTTTGAAGAAATGGATCTATAAGCCCGGTGTTGAGGAGGTCAACATCAACGCCTACAACGACATTGAAGTGATCGAATCCAGTGGGCGCAGTATCAAGATCCCTGATAAATTCAGTTCGCCCCAGCACGCCATCGATGTGATCCGCCGAATGCTCAACGCCTGCGGCATGGTCATTGATGATACTATGCCCAGCATTGTGGGATTTCTGGACAAGAACATCCGTATTTCGGTGGACAAAACTCCCATTGTGGATGCAGATGTAGGCGTCAATGCCTCCATCCGTATTGTCAATCAGCAGACCGTCAGTGAAGAAAAACTGCTGAACTCCGGCAGTGCCACCGCTGAAATGCTTCACTTTCTGACTGCCTGTATTCGATATGGGGTGTCTGTCTGCATTGCCGGCTCCACCGGCTCCGGCAAGACCACGATCATGGCCTGGCTGCTGTCCAATGTGCCCAATAACCGGCGCCTTATTACCATTGAAGAAGGCAGCCGCGAATTTGATCTGGTCAAGCGGGATGCGCAGGGCAATATCCTTAATTCCGTAGTACATCTGCTGACCCGCCCCAGCGAGAACCCTGCGTTGAACATCAATCAGGATTTTCTTCTGGAGCGGGTGCTGCGTAAGCATCCGGATGTCATCGGCGTGGGTGAAATGCGGTCAGCAGCAGAAAGCTTGTCCGCAGCCGAAAGTTCCCGCACCGGCCATACCGTATGTACCACCATCCACTCCAATTCCTGCAACAGTACTTACCGCAGGATGATGACCCTTGCCAAACGCAAGTACAACATGGATGACTCCATCCTCATGCAGATCATGGTAGAGGCGTATCCCATCATCGTCTTTACCAAGCAGCTGGAGGACCGTTCCCGTAAGATCATGGAGATCATCGAGGGCGAGGACTACCAGGACGGGCGGCTGATCGCCCATTCCCTATACAAATATGAAGTGGAGGACAATGTAACTGATGACCGTGGTGAAACCCGTGTGGTAGGGCACCATAAAAAAATTGGCTTGATCTCCGATTCCTTGAAGAAAAGGCTGCTGGACAATGGCATTTCCAACAAGGAATTGGAAGAATTCATGCAGCCGCCAAAGGAGGTGGGTTAATTGCAATGGATCTATCTTATCTGTTTTATCCTGCTCAGTGCTGGGCTTTTGGCTCTGTTTGGTGTGAAGCCGGGTGATTTTATCGACGCCCTCTTCCGCTCCCAGCGAAAATCCGCCACCTTGTCGGATGAACTGAATGTTCTTCTGGGCACACCAGCCAAGGGCTTTTTTAATCAGGATTACGAACTGAAACAGATCTTGAAGGGTACCGGACGGGCGGACCGCTATGAGGCAATAAAACGACTGTCCCTGATTCTGTTCGCTGTGGGGGCTGTGCTGGCTCTTTTGATTGGGAATGTGTACATGGTGCCCATTCTGGGTATCGGTTTTTCTCTTATACCGATCTGGTATCTGCGCAGCACTGCCGCCAGCTATAAAAAGCACCTGAATGAAGAACTGGAAACCGCTATTTCCATCATCACGACTTCCTACCTGCGCACCGAGGATCTGATCCGTTCTGTCAAGGAAAACCTGCCCTATATCAATGAGCCGGTAAAAGCCAACTTTGAAGCCTTCGTTTATGAAGCGGAATTGATCAACGCCAACATCACCAGTGCTATCAACAGCCTGAAGATGAAGATTCCCAACCGGGTCTTCCATGAATGGTGCGGCACCCTCATCCAGTGCCAGTCCGACCGCAGTATGAAGAATACCCTTCCTACCATCAACCAGAAATTCTCCGATGTGCGTGTGGTGCAGTCGGAACTTGAGGCAATGATGCAAGGGCCGCGGCGTGAAGCCATCACCATGATATTTCTGGTTATCGCCAATGTGCCGCTGCTCTATTTCTTGAATGAGGATTGGTTCCACACCCTTATCTTCACCACACCGGGCAAAATTGCACTGGCGATCTGCGCAGCCATCATCCTATTTGCGCTGACCCAGATCATGAAACTGAGCAAGCCCATCGAATATGGAGGTGATAGCGTATGACTTTTCTGGCGCTCATCGCCATCATCTTCTTCAGTTTTGCTGTCTACAACCTGACCTGCGCCTTTGTGGACATCCCGACCAAGAAGACCTCACAAATGATGATGCTCTCCCGCAAACAGCAGGGCACCAAAAACGAAAAGCTGCTTGATGTCTATGTGACAAAAATCGCCGGTTGGATCGCCCCTTATTTGCGGCTGGACCGGCTCAAGCGCAATAAGGTACAACGCGCTCTGGACATTGCAGGTCTGCAGCTTACCCCGGAGGTCTATACAGCCAGAGCCTGGGTAACTGCAGGGGCAGTTGGCCTGTGTGCCATCCCCATGGCACTTCTTATTCCGCTGCTGGTGCCTATTTTGATCGGTCTTGCAGTGGCGCTGTGGTTTTCAACCTACTATGCAGCCTTTGATTTTGTTAAAAAACGCCGCAAACTGATTGAGGGCGAGATTCCCCGATTTGCTTTGACCGTCGGCCAGAGCCTTGAAAATGACAGGGATGTACTTAAAATTCTGACTTCCTACCGCCGTGTGGCTGGGAAAGACTTCGGCGCCGAGCTGGATCAGACCATTGCTGATATGAAGACCGGCAACTATGAAAATGCCCTCATTCGATTTGAAACCCGCATTGGCAGCCCCATGCTGTCCGATGTGATCCGTGGCCTGATTGGTGTCCTGCGCGGTGATGACCAGCGGATGTACTTCAAAATGATTACCTTCGATATGCGCCAGATCGAGCAGAACAATCTGAAAAAGGAAGCTGCCAAACGTCCCAAAAAGATCCAGCGTTACTCTATGATGATGCTGATTTGCATTATGATCATCTATCTGGTGGTGCTCTGTACCGAGGTTATGAGTTCGCTCGGGGCATTCTTTGGCTAATCGGCATCCGCCACGGTATTTCCGGGCGTTTTCATACCTGCTCCTCATATGGAAGACAGATACACAGGGAGGTGAGCGTTTGTACCCAAGCGATTTTCCATAGCGGCAGGCACACCATTCTTTTTCATCTGGACTGAGCCGGACTGTTTCATCAGCCCGGCTCCATTTTTTACAGGAGAATGCCTATGCCCAAAAAGAAATTTTATCCGCCGAATGATACCGGCACCAAAAAACGCCGCTTTCGTTGCTTGCTGTTCCAGCGGCCTAAAGCATATCCGAACCGGCCCCGTTCCAACAAAAACAATCTGATCAAGCCTATCCGCCGCGCTTAACAGACGGTGGACTTGATATACCATCCACTCAATCATCAAACATATAACAGGAGGTTACCCATGAGAAAATTCACGACCCATATCTATACCAAAGCCAACTATCTGCTCAACCGCGGCCGTATGGCATTGTCCAATCAGCGCGGCGATTTTTACATTTCGGACGCCGTCAAAATCATTATCGCCGTAGTTTTGGGTGCGCTGCTCCTGGCGGCTCTGACCCTCATCTTCAATGATACGGTCATCCCCCGCATCACCCAGGAGATTGAAAGTCTGTTCTCCTAAGCACCAAATCAGGGGCCAGTTTGCAGAACTTCTGCAGCTGGCTCCTTTTTTTATTTTTAGAAATGCAAATGTACTGTAACGGAGGTGAAAGCATGAATCAAAAACCGTGTCAGTTCTATTCCTTTCTGCAGGCAGTCCGGGGTAACTGGCGTAACGCCCTGTTCATCCGCTGCAGCGGTTCACTTTGTCCAATGATCCGGCAGGCATCTTGTGAGGGATTCCTGATGGCAGCAGACGCAGGCTGTCAGCCGATCTTTCTGTCCGTTCAGACAGTGCGGAAGCTGAGTGGAGAAGCAGTGGACCCCGAAGAATGCTCTGCAATTCTGGAGTGCCGCTCGTTTCGGACTGCTTATACCAAGTTTCTGGAATGGCATACCTCTTCGGACCATGTATGTCCGTTTTTACAGCTATGCCCAGACCGGGATACCTACTTCGGATGATTCTGCCTGTTAAGACGCAATGCCGCCGTCATCGGCGCGTAATGGAGGTGATTTTATTGAAACAAAAGCAAATCAAATGTCCTTATTGTCATGCTCACGCTTCTCTTCGGCCTGCAAGCCTTGTGTATGGATCTACTCCACAGACCAGAGGAAAATTCCTGTATGTCTGCGACAGATGGCCGGCCTGCAATGCCTATGTCAGTGCTCATGAGCGCACATTGCTCCCCATGGGGACACTGGCGAATGGCGATCTGCGCCACAAACGCATTCTAGCCCATCGTGCCCTAAAAAAACTGCAGCAGGACTGCCATATGGAAAAATGGGAAGTCTATATCTGGCTGCAAGCCAAGCTGGGACTGGATGCACACCAGACCCACATCGGCCAGTTTTCCGAATATATGTGCGAGCAAGTCATTTCCCTCTGTCAGCAGGCTCCGGCGTACACATCCGGGCGTGCTGCCTGAACGGAGGTGAAGCCGGATGAAGCAAAACTTTAAGCTTACCAAAGACCAGCAGACACTGGTAGAAAAAAACCTGTCCATCGTTCACTGGGTCATTGTCAACAACATTCATGTGAATCCCGGCATCTGTGGTCTGGAGTATGGAGATCTGTTTCAGGAAGGGTGCCTGTGGCTCTGCAAGGCCGCCTTTACCTACCATGCCGGACAGGCACAGTTTTCAACCTACGCCAAAAAGGTTGTGAAAAACGGAATCCTCTCCTACTGCCGCAAAATCTGTAGCCAGGGACGGCACATCAGCCGGCTGATCATCGGAGAACAGGGCGAACTGGCTGCAGATGGAGAACAGATAGACCAGCCAGACGACCATTTTGACTCCCATCTTTCTCGTCTGGAGACCCTTGATCTGCTGGAAGCCAGCAAACAGAACTATCAGGGCGTTGCCAGACTTGGCATCGAAGCGCTGGCGCTGAAGGTCCAGGGAATGCGCATTACAGACATCGCCGCCCTCTATCAAGTCCCTCCTTCCCATGTGGGTGCCTGGATTTCCCGTTCTCTGGAAAAACTTCGCAATGACCCTGACTTTTTGACCTGCCTGCTTTGATTTGTTGAAAATCAGCATCAATATCAGTAAGGGATATGTATAAAAAGGAGGTATCGAAATATGGCAATCAAAACCCTATACACTGCGGTCGGCCGGTTTGAGAGAAGGACAAACGGCTGCAACCGCAGTTGTCCAATCATCCTGTTAGGCGGTCAAGAGTACATGGTCGATATGCAGGAAATGGTGATTTGGAGCATGCTCAACTGGAGAATCCTGCGCTGGGATGACATCGCACAAGAATACGAAAAGCTATCCACCGCATCCGGTTACTGTACCGAGCGGTCTTGGGAAGACTGTACAAACCGCCTGCTGACCCGTGGCCTTCTGGTATCCGGCAGTGGTGAAACAGAATACGATGCTCTGTATGACCTGCTTGGCTCGCTCAGCATTATCCCAACCAGCGGACCGTTCTTCCTCCGGCTCGCCTCTTTTGTCAAGCTGACGCTGCTGGCACATGTTCCGGTATCCGCCGCGCGGAAACTGTTCCAGAAAGAGAAACGCACCAAATACGAAGCTCTGGTCATGCGCCTTGCCGGACAAGCCCTGCTCTCCACTGCTGAGATCATCAAGTGCATAGATAAAAATATTTCCCGTCTCCCCAATGAATGTGCGCTTTTGGATTCCCTCTACGGCGATGAAACGACCACCAGTGACAACATTGCCAGCATGGTCAAAATCAGCCAGAGCAGCAAGCCGGTGACATTAGCCGTTGCCAATCTTTATCTGCGGCAGCAGATTATCTTTGAGAGGGTATGAGCATGATGGAACAATGGACTCTTTTTCCCACTGTATTGCAGAGAAAGTTTCTGCTCACTCTGCTGGCCGGAATCGCCAGTGCGGGAATCAGCGTCATCATCTGCGTGGCGACTAAAGATCATATCCTGCTGGCATTGGGAATTATCGTACTCTGCGCCTGTCTTATATCCTGTAGAGGAATCTGGGTGACTGCGGCACATAAGAACTACGAAGTAGTGGAAGGCATCTGCGCCGGTATCAGTACACCTATGCTCCGCCGCTACCGCAAAGTACATCTGATAGACAGCCATGGCGTAGAGATCACACTGCTTCTCAGTAAATCGGCCCGGCTTAAAATAGGCGAACCCTACCGATTTTACTTTCAGAAAGGGGCACGACCTACCGTTGGAAATGACTATCTGGATGCCGCACTTTCAACGAACAGCTTTTTGGGCTATGAAGCAATCAGCGAGCCGTAGAAAGCGGAACTGAAAGATATGACTGACATCCCCCTAATGTTTTTTGAGGGAACAGAAATCTATTTATATTGCAATCATTTTACAAAAAGGATTCAACTCCTTGACAAAGTGATGTATAATGTACTTTATGTAAATTAGCATCAAGGAGTTTTAGAGATATGAAAAAACTAATAGAAGTATCATTAAAATCTATCATTTTCTTTATTGGATGGGCAATTTTCGTATCAGTTATACCGATTCCTGATATTGACAATACAGCGTTGTGGAGGTTTTTTGCAGAACTAATACCGTTTTTGGCGATTGTTATTATGACCGTCATTTTTTGGTTTGTAGATCGTAAAAAAACCAAGTTACATCTCACACAGCGCCCCGTCTATAGCAGTGTATTAGGAGGGACAGTTGGACTAAGTTGGTTAGGTATATCTGTCGGTATTTTGCTTTTTACCGGGTCTGCACGGATAGAAGGTACTAATCATATTTCTATGCTCTGGCTCTGGATACTATCAGCCTTTATCAACACAATTATGCAGGAAATGTTGGTTCGTGGTTATCTATATCAGATGATAAAGAGAAACTACAATGTAGTTGCGGCAACTGTTGTGTCTACCATGCTGTTTACTTTTGCACATGGAGGTGCTTTTGAAGCAGGAACTCTCCCTGTTTTGAATGTTTTGACAATGAGTTTGTTTATGACAGCAGTTTTGGAATATACAAATTCTTTAATTGCCCCTATAATCGTTCATTTTCTCTGGAATAGTGTAGGAGCGATTATTTTGGGAGGAGTATCACTTGCAGAGGACTATCCACATTTGTTTAATATGACATTCGGTGGCAATCAACTGCTATCTGGTGGAATTTATAAAATTGAAGGCAGTGTTGTAGTATTTGTTTTGAATGTGATTATGATAATTGGATTTATTATGGCAAAGAAAAAGAAGAATATTGCATAAGAAGTCACAAACCAACAATCATGAAGTTGTTTTGAAATGCTCCTTTTATGATGACAGTTTATTTTCACTGTCTCCCATAAAGGGAGCATTTCATTTTCCTTATATTTTGCAGAATACATTCCTTCCGTCCCTATTTATTAGGTAGATAAAAGAAAGGAGGGTTTCCCATGTATAAGCCCCACACCATTGAACAATACAAAGTCTATCGCTTTCTGGAAGAAAACTTTGCGCTGGAGCATTTCCTGCTCGCTCCTTTGTCACGCTTCGGACTGATGCTGGAGGACAAAACCGATGAGAAAATCGCGTTTGCCTTTCTCAATAACTGTGTGCAGGAAATACCCGTACCAGCTCCAGCCGATCCGGAAACGGTAACCGCTTTTCTAAAACAATTCCGCAGCCTTACGCCCCACCCAGTCATCCATGACTTTGAAGCGCTGACCCGCTGGTGGCTGGACAATCCCAACCCGCTTACCTACCAGCAGGCGCTTGGTATGTCCGATGATCTCTACCGCCATTTTCTGTCTCATCCTTTGATCAGTGAAGATGAGGCCCTTCGGCTGGCACGCAAAGGACTCGTTACCGAATCGGAATATAATGACCTGCAGCTATGGTATTTCAACGGCCATACAATGTCCTGCTGGTTTGGTCCTCTGGGAGTAGATGGCACCGGCAGCCTATACGGTCTGACCTTTGACTATCAAACGGCATCCCCAACAAAGACTCAATTCTACCTTTTGGATGACTACTACCGTGTTATGAACCATCTTACAGAGTAAGACCTTTTCAACTACTACATATCGTGCTTGTCACTGGCAATAAATCTATATATAGTGTTTTATATCTTGACAGACACAAGATCCAGTGCTATACTGAACTTGTAATTGATTTTTGTGCGTATCCCATTTGGGAATACAGGTCTTTTTGATCTGTACCGTAGGCCAAAAGCCTGCATTGCACACGCTGTTAAGTTTGTATGCAAGTGTCAGTGATTTTTTGCGCCCTTTTAGGGCCGAAAAACTGCTGGCACTTTTTTATATAGATAATAATGCCAATGGCAGAAAGGAGTGTTATGGCACAGATTTTTGTGTTCGGGCGCGTCATGAACGACCTCGTACCCAAAGAAAGCCAGTCCAAACAAAGCTATGTATGCTTTGATCTGATGGAACGCACCAAAAACTGGACGCAGTTCTATCAGGTATGGGCCTGGGATGCAGATGTCACCCGGCTCATGCAATTCAAGGTCAAAAAAGGCAGTATGATCTGGCTTGCCGGCTCACAGCGGCTGGTAGATGTTCGCATGAAGGACGGTAAATTGGAAAAGAAACTGAAGGTCAGTCTAAATGACTTTGGTTTCCTCCCCAAACAGCCCGCCACAGCGAACAGACAGGAGAATGACCCGGACATTACTGCGGAACCCGCACCGCCTCCCACAGAGGTATTGGACGGTGACCGTGAATCCCTGCCGGAGTAGTTTACTTCGGCGCCCAAGAGGGACCGTATCAAGTTTTTCAGAATGAAACTGAAAGCTTGGTGCGGTCCCTCTTTTTTTGTTTTCCAACAAATTCAGAAAAAGGATGGTATCAAACATGAATAATGACAGAGGACTTTTGAGTGGCAGCATCACGATCCTGATTGGTGCGGTCATCGCAATTATGGCTCTGGTACGCGGGCCCTGGCAAGTCTGGCTGCTTCTGGGCGTTTTCACTCTCTGGGGACTGTGGGTAGTTTTGATCCTGCTTCTCCCCTATATGCAGCAGGCTAAACGGCATCGCCAGCGTCAGCAGCGCACCAGACAACTCCATGCAGAAGGCATCCAAACAAGAAATTTTGAAATTCCTGACCTGGGCAGCACCAGCTCCGATGACCTGCTGGTTCGCCACACCAACCATCGTATTCTGGCATATCTGCGCTCCGCTTATCCGCAAGCCACCTTCGAGTGGTGTGAAAAGCAGCCGGAGCAGCTGATCCGCAATGGCGGTACCGGCCGCATCCGTGTTTTTGGCATTGACGAGTTTGATCACGCTGATGTGACACTGGATCAGAACGCCAATATCAAATGCGATATGGTCAAGATCGTTCCGCTATCCAAGGTCGGCGGAGAAACCGGTGAGGATGATACAACACCTCCGAACAGGCAGCCCGTTGATCCCCGTATCTGGTATGAAACACAGGGACGCTCTGTACTGGAAACACTGATCTCCGACCTTAATTCCCGTGGGCACAGCAAACTGACGCTTCGGGAAGACGGTGATATCTGCATTGAGCAGGGCGAAGATGCTGTTTCTCAGGAGCATCTGAACAACTTTCCCCAGAAGGTCTACTGGCCCCGTCTGGCAGAGGTACTGGAAAGCAATGGTCTGGCCGCAGAAGTCACTGCCCAGGGCATTCAGGTGTCCTGGTAATGCTTCTGACGCCAAGGAGCGAAGAGAAAGGAGTGAACTTGACGAATGAAATCAGGACTTACCATCGTGGAAATGGCACAGCAGATTGAACGCCAATCCAAACTCAAGCAAGACTATTTGCTTGATACCAGACGGCTTCAAGTAGAACCTTTTGGTTCTCAACTTTATCTCCATACCTTTGATGACCACGATGACCCACTGGTAGAGCCATTGGAGATTAACCAGATCGCCCATCGGCAGATCGGCACACATCTGAAGATTCCGGCTGCTTACTATGACCGTATGCTTTCCGATTATCCAGAACTGCTGGCGGAGAATGTGAATTCCTGGTTCCAGCGGGAACCGACCCAGCGTATGGTCCGCACTCTGGATGGCACTGTACGGGCGTTTTTGAGCAACCGCTATCGCCGCATTGACAATCTGGACATTGCAGAAATCGTCCTCCCTGTCATTCAGCAAATGGAGGACGCCTATTTTGAAAGCTGCCAGATCACGGACAGCCGTATGTACATCAAGGTAGTCAACAAGCGGCTTGAAGCCGAAGTTGTACCCGGTGACATCGTACAGTCCGGCGTTATCATCAGCAATAGCGAAGTTGGACTGGGTTCCGTCAACATCCAGCCTTTGGTCTATCGGCTGGTATGCAGTAACGGCATGGTCGTCAACGATGCCCAGACTCGCCGCACTCACATCGGCCGGGTCAATGAGGCAGATGAAAACTTTCAACTGTTCTCACAGGAGACATTGGCCGCTGATGACCACGCATTTGCCATGAAGATCAAAGATACCGTGATGGCCGCCGTGGATGAAACGCGGTTTACACGGGTAGTTGGCATGATGCGTGAAGCCACAACCGTTCAGATGAATACCACTGATATTCCCGGCGTTGTCCGTCTGGCAAGCAAGGATTTCAATATCACCGAGGAAGAAAGCACCGGCGTTCTGCAGCGTCTGATTGAAGGCAAGGATCTGACCCTCTATGGGCTATCCAATGCCGTAACACGCTTTAGTCAGGATGTGGACAGCTATGACCGCGCCACTGCCCTGGAGGGGATCGGATACAATATCCTGTCCATGCCCCGACAGCAGTGGAACCGTATCAATCAGATGGCCGCCTGACCATCTGCAACCATCACAGTTTTTAAGGAGGAACCACTATGTATAATCAGAACAGCGATTTGATGAAACAGGAAAAATTCATGCTCCCCACTATGATCGAAGGCGATTTCAGCGCCGAGGAACTGGCTGAGGACGCCGATGGTCTGCAGATGAGTTTTCAGCGTGTCAAGATTCCCGCCGGCGGCACACTCCAGTTTGAGATGCCGTCCGATGATCCGGACAATCCCGACTATGAAAAGAATCTGGTAGGCGTTATTCTGCATAACCACGCCACCTGCGCCTACTGGCCGGCTGGCAGCGAATATGACGACGATACCACGCCGCTTTGTTCTTCTGTGGATGGCAAGGTTGGCATCGGCACTCCCGGAGGCGCCTGTGCTGCCTGCGTGATGAACCGCTTTGGTTCTGCACCTGATGGCAGCAAGGGAAAAGCCTGTAAAAATATGCGTGTGCTCTACCTGCTTCGCAGTGGTGAATACATGCCTCTGCAGGTAAATCTGCCTCCTACCAGCATCAAGCCCTTCAAGGAATTTCTGAACCGGGCCTTCATGCTCCGCCGCCGCGCCACTTACGGCAGTATCGTGCAGATTGGTCTCAAGCGTGAGAACAACGGCACCAATGACTACAGTGTTGCTACCTTCAAACTGCTGCAGGATTTCCAGGGCGAGGAGCTGGCTCAGATCCGGGCTTACGCCAACAGTTTTAAGGAGCAGATCAAACTCCTGCTCCAGCAGCGTGCCGAAATCACTGAGGAGCAGCGCGACACCGGCTGCGATTATGTAATCGAGCCTGGCGCCATGACCAACGAGCCGGCAGATGGTCACTATACTGTCAGCCAGATCAATGGTGACTGCGAACAGCTGCCTGCATAAGTATCTTGATGTGGTTTGTGCCACATGACACATAAACAAAGGGATGCCTTCGGTCTAACACACCGGAGGTATCCCTCTTTTTTTATTTAAGGAGGAAACCACTATGTTATGTGAAGTACCATTAAACAAAGAACAGCAGGCATTTGCCGCCGATCATCATGGTCTAGTCTACAAGTTTTTAAATGAAAACCGTCTGCCGGAAGATGAGTTTTACGATGTGATCATTTTTGGCTATCTCCGAGCAGTGTATCGCTATTTCAACGAGCCCAAGCTTCAGAAATACTCCTTCGCCACAATCAGCTGGAAATCAATGCAGGGGGCTTTATCTAATTACAATCGATACCAAACTCGCCGCAAACGCAATATGGAGGTTCTCAGTATTCATGTCGGGTTATATCCCGATGGTGCGCCTTTAGAAGATACCATTCCTGCCCATGACCCAATCATGCAGCAGTTGGAAATGGATCTTCTTCTCCACGAGCTGGCCGGCAGAGTCTCTAAGCAGCAAATGGATATTGTGCATCTGAAACAGGGCGGCTATGGCATCCGTGAGATTGCCCGCACCCAGAAGGTTCCTATGCGGCGCATTAAAGAGTTGCTGGCTGAAGTCCATGATGTGCTGCTGGATATTTGCTATGGATGAACCCATTACAGATAAGAAATACCCTTACATCCACATTTTCAAAAAGATTGGAGGTCAAACCGAATGAAGAAAGAAAAGAAACAGATCGTTTTGAATGGTTCTCTGCTGCGTCCACTGTCTGTTGGACGGGGTGCGATTCTGCACGCCGGAGGAAACATCTACCATACTTCGCGTGTGGTGGCGATTCTGGAGGAGTCGGAGGATTGCGTCCGTTTTGAAACGCAGAACTCCCACTACCATCTCTCCATGTCCCCTTTTCCGCTGGCGGCTGTCAGTCCGCTCCCTGTGAGATTGGCCGCATGTGCGTGAAGGGGCTGTAAATGGATTGGAACAGCCGGCTCACGCTGACTATTCCACAAGTTCTGGCCGTGGCGGATACCATTCCGTCACGGCTCTTTTTATGGAGGAACAAAATGAACGAAGAAATCATGAATGATATCCAATCAGTCCGCCCCAAAGACCAGTTCACCTTTTCCTGCCGTCAATGCGGGGCGTGCTGCCGCAATATCGAAGGCTGTGTAATGGTGGAAAGTCTGGACGCCTACCGTCTGGCTCGCTATCTCCGAACAAAAGGTGAGCCCATCGAAGGAATAGAGGATTTCCTGTTCCGTTACTGCGAACCAGAACCACTGACTGAGGAAGGCTTCCCTATCTATATGCTCAAGACAAAAGCCCCTAACGGCTCCTGCATCTTCCTTACGGATGGGCGCTGTTCTGTCTACCCTGCCCGTACCCGTACCTGCCGTATCTATCCTCTTACCGTAGGTCCAGGGGAGCGTGGCCGCGATTTTGAATACTGCCTGTGTCTGGACCGACACCAGAGCCACTTTACCGGCGGCCGGGTATCCGTCAAGGACTGGCTGTATCAGAATTTCAAGCGGGAAGACAAAGAATATGTAAAGCGGGAATATGAGATCGCTACCGAACTGGGCAAACTGATGCGCGCCATTGATCCTGCCATGTGGCCAGGCATTGTATTCAAGGTGCTCTACTACCGCTATTACAATTTTGATTTAGACCAGCCTTTTCAGCCTCAGTATGAGCAGAATAACCGGCATCTGTTAGCAGACCTGCACCGGATTGTCAGGGAACAGTAAAAGGCAAATGGCTTTTAGAAAGGGGGCCTTATTTTATGAATTTACACGAAACAGCAATGGGGCAAAGATTTTTTAATGTTCAGCTCCCTGCACTGATCAACACACTCAAAGATATTGCGGCGGCGCTTTCTCGCCCTGCACCATCTGCTATATCCTTTCCGGCAGACCCACGCTTTCTCACTTCGCTCTATTATGGCGAATATGAAGCAGATGTGTTCAAGCCCGATAAACGCCTCGCACCTTTTAACCAAGCAGTACATCAGAAAGAAAAAGCTCTGCTTCCGCTGCTCTCCAACGAGGCGTCCATCGCTTTTGAACAGTATCAGACTGCGGTACAATGTCGCAATTCTGCTGTATTGGAGCAGGCATACGCCTCTGGTTACCGTACCGCTGTGCAGATGTTTGCGGCAGGCTTAGGCCCACAACCGCCAGTACCGGAACATGGGGAGGATAATAATGGATGAGAACAGACTGCCCAAACTGCCCCAGGAAGCTTTTCGGCCAATGATCGCACAATCAGTCCAACTGGAACAGTTTTTAGGGGAAGAACTGATTTTTTGCTTTCGGGATCTTGATGGCGTTCATACCTTTACTACCTGCTATGGCGATATCTACAAAACGGTCAATGCACTGCGGGACTATGTCCGGCTTCTGGAATCGGTGTGCGATCAGTGGGAGCTGACTGGATTCCATCGTGCTACCTACGAGTACCATGCAGAAAAACTGCGTAAAATTGCGGATAAACTGCAAGCTGGTATCGGCTACGACTATGACAAAGCGGTGGAAAAATGCAAAAAGAAACGCGCCAGAAAGTCCCACAGCAACGATGTCGGGGAAGATGCCCTTCTACTGACGGTACGGGCTGCCGGCAAGTCCGCTGACAATGAAAAGGAGGCTGCGCCTTATGAGGAAGATACCCCTTGGGAACCTGAACTCGAATAACCCTATAAAAACACCTGTTAAAAAGTATCATGCAAGCGTTGCCCGACAATCCCCCAGAGAACGGAACCGATTGCTGGCTTGCAAGAATTTTGCGTTTACCCACGCCAATGTGCATAAGCACTGCCGCCACTTCCGGCGCGGATAACCGCCCGGAAGCTACCCACGGAGGATGCCTATGGAACGAGATGAACTACGCACCACTTTAGTGAACCATCTGGAAACCCTGCGGCGCAACCTGCAGGTCGTATCCATGGAGGTGCTGAAAACCAAATACAAAAAACCATTTGATGCCCTGCGGCAAGACATCTGTAAAGCCGCTACCGCTTATACCCGCTTTCTGGTATTCGATGGTATGCGGATCAAACACAAATACTTTGATGAGGCCGTACCCTATATTGATGCAGCTGTGAAGCAAACCAAGCGGCTCAAACAGATCTCAGATGCTGCCTTCCAGCGTCAGGATATTGACGAGATCGAATCACTCGCCCTTGCCCTGCGCAAAGAGATAGAAGCAGCTCTGCAGCCCTTCTATATGGGGCATATGTGCCTTTATGTGACGCCGGAATGCTTTGATGACCCGCCCAAAACGCCAGAAATCTACAACGATGCAACCGCCTGCGTCTGGAGGGATGGTACATGGCAACTCCTGGAGGATACCAGCAAAGGGTTCCTGCTCTTTGTCCAATCCAAATCCAAGGAGGAATCTGCCGCATGAAAGAAACATCCCAACGATATCTAAACAGCGAGGCTCACGGTTATCTCATGGAGGCCAAAGCCTGTACGCTTTTGCTCAAAGACTTGGAGCGCATCCGCGCCAAGCTCAGGCGGCACATCGAAAAGGAAGCCGCAGACCGCGAGGCAGAATTTGAAGCGGCCATGCAATACCATAGCGAAAGCGACATCCAGGAAGCCTACGGCTGGGAATTCATCAGTGAACAGCAGTATGAGCACTATCTGGAATTGTTCCGTCAAGGTCGCAGGGCACTTGATGAACACAGCCCCACTGTTACAGAACTGGCTCTCTCCATCCTGAACCGTATCTTTCAGGATATTGATAGAGACTGCCGCCAATGCGAGTTTGAAGCCCTGTCTCCGGAAGAACAGCTTGCCGAGTTGAAGCGTGCTGAGGAATCCAGGCAGGCATGGAGGCAGTATATCGCCAGTCTGAAGGAAATGATCAACCCCTCCGCTGCGCAGGAATGACCCTTAAAATCGCTACTGAAATTTACTTTGCAGACTGCCTACTTGCAAAATCAGATTTTTTCGGCTAAAATAGGTATATAATAATATATCAGCCGAAATCAAGAAAGGAGGAACGCCTGTGTATATCACCCGACACATGGAGAAACCGGTGATGGAGCTGAATGAACAGTATCCTGTGCTTCTGCTTACCGGCCCAAGGCAGGTTGGAAAAACTACCATGCTGGAACATTTGATAGAGGTCGAGGGCAAGGGGCGCAAAAAGGTCTCTTTGGATGATCTGACGCTGCGGGAACTCGCCAAGACGGACCCAAAGATGTTCTTTCAGCTGTATCAGCCGCCGCTGCTCATTGACGAAGTGCAATACGCACCGGAACTGTTCCCATATATCAAAATCATGGTAGATGAACGCCATCAGCCCGGCGATTTCTGGCTGACGGGTTCTCAGCTTTTCAAGATGATGGAGGGCGTACAGGAATCTCTGGCAGGCCGGGTGGCTCTGCTCCACCTCTCACCGCTTTCCCAGAGTGAGATCATGAAACGGCCTCCTGAACCACCGTTCAGCCTGGAGCTGCCTCTTTTGTCCGAACGGCAGAACGGACGCCAAATGCTGAACACGCCAGAGGTCTTTCAGCGTATCCATCAGGGCGGGATGCCTGCTCTGGTCACAGGAACCTATTCCAATGCCTCCATCTTCTATTCCAGTTACATTGACACTTACATGGAACGGGATGTGCGGCGGCTATCCAATGACATTGACAGCTTGAAGTTTTTGCGGTTCCTGCGTTCTGTCGCCGCCAGGACTTCCCAGCAGGTCAATTACAAGGGCATTGCCGATGATGCGGAGATCGACCAGACCACAGCCAAAAACTGGCTTCATGTTCTGGAGGCGCTGGGGATCATCTTTTTATTGGAGCCCTATTCCAATAATGTCCTCAAACGCACCGTATCCACACCCAAGCTCTACTTCTACGACTCCGGCATTGTCTGCTACCTGACCCGTTGGAGCAGTCCGGAGACAGCCATGGAAGGAGCCATGAGCGGCGCACTGCTGGAAAACTATACCGTAGCGGAAATCATCAAGACCTATC
Source organism: Clostridium sp. M62/1 (assembly GCF_020736365.1). Taxonomy (NCBI): domain Bacteria; kingdom Bacillati; phylum Bacillota; class Clostridia; order Eubacteriales; family Clostridiaceae; genus Clostridium; species Clostridium sp. M62/1. Next base: position 3,162,588 of record NZ_CP085988.1, read on the forward strand.
AGAACGCCGGTCAGGAGCCTTTCCTGTACTACTACCGGGATAAGGATGCCAGAGAAATCGACCTGATCCTGGAGCGGGACGGAAAACTGTTTCCCATCGAGATCAAAAAGATGGCCTCGCCGCCAAAGAAATTGACGAAGGTATTTGACCTGATCGACAAGTCCCCACTGCAGCGCGGCACTGGTGCTATCCTGTGCATGGCTGACCAGTTGGGCGCTTTTGATCAGAACAATCTGATCGTGCCTATCTCTTTGATTTAACGAGGAACCCTGCCGCATTACCTGCGGCTTATAACCGAAAGGATCGACAGACTGCATTTAGCGGCCTGCCGGTCCTTTTTTCATTTAGGAGGAAACACCTGATGATAAAACGACAAATATCTTTTCTGTTTGAAGATCCCGGATTCTGTATAGATGTATTCTGCACCATTGCAGAACCGATACGCTACTACAACCGGGATACCGAAAGCGGCGCATGGTACAGCTCTACACCGGACTGGCATGAAAATGGCAGTCTCATCCGGGAAGACCTTATCTTTGAAGTGATTGCAAATGGTGTAGTCTGTGCACTGGATGGCAATGGTAACTTTGAAGGCAAGAAACCCTTCGTGCCTTTCTACCAATTCCGGCAGTCGCTGGTGCAGTCCGTTCATACACAGCATCCGCACCTGCAGGATCATGAAGCACTGAGGGAAAAACTGCTTTCCCTGCCGGATGCCAGAGAAACGGTTGGGCATGGTTGGTACTGGGAAAACTGGCTCTTTGCCACCGATGTTGAGAACACCGCTGAGGAAGCAGTAGACTCAGCCGAATGGCTAAATAGTCAGTTCCACATTCTGGCTATCCGCTATACCCACAAGCCCACCGGCTTTGCGTTTACCAACTACCGTTTCCGGGACAAAAGAGCCGAAGCCAAATCTTCCGGACATGACCTACTGCTCTATGACTGGAAAGACCAATGACCACACTGCGTCAAAAAATGCAGCAACTATACACAAGGAGGATGCAAAATGAAAATCCACGAAGATCGTTCCCATATGAATATTGATACCAGATGGTTTGAAAAAGGCTATGCCAAAGAAGACGTCCACTCCCTGCGCCTGCAATCCCTATGCACCGAAGCAGAGGCCGCAGCCAACAAACAGTTTTATGACAGCCACACCCGCGAAGAATGGGAACAGTATATCCGTCAGGCAAGTTTGGAGAGCAGCGCAGCAATGAAACCCGTCATGGAAGCCATCGCACAGCACTTTGTCTGCTACCAGTATGACGAAAATATCCCTGTGTCCTATGGCAGCGACCGATGGGATCTGTACTTCTGGTGTAATCCCTTTAACAGTGCCGCAGACGCATCCGAACGGGATTTCTCATATTTCACGCTGACCTTTAACGAGCGTCAGACGCTGGAGAAACGAAGAAAAGTCTGTCAACAGGTGCTGGAGCTCCTATGCTCACGCTTTCAGGAGCATCCCCATCTCCATGTAGCCGTACAGTATTCCATATGGTTTGACCATCCGAAGATCCACGATGCGGTGGAGCGCGCAAAGCCCCGTCTGCATGGCCTGCGCTGTATCCAGGACCAAAAAGAAGGAAAACTGCTCCTGCAGGACGGCGCCCTGCTCTTCAAGCCAAAATACGCAAAGAAATATGCCCGCACGCTGAGTCAGAGCCAGATTTTGTCCCTTAGTTGGGAACTGGGCGTGGCGGACGAAGAACCGGATATCGATGCGGCACCTGTTACCTTGCCTTACAAGAAATTTGGCGCCACGCACCCCATCCAGCTGCAGGTGACTTCCTACCTGAATGGAAACCTTGCCATACAAATGGTGACATGGGAAAGCGGCGACCCGGAACCCTGGGCGACTCTCACCGTCAACCTGCCCGGCCAACGGCAAAAAGACCATGCCTTTATCGACACCAATGCCGATTCGGAATTTCCCACTTGGCTCATACGACATGGTCTGGCTATCCCAACCGGCCGCACCATGCAGAGTGGGTTCTGCACCTATCCCGAATATCGTTTTCGTGCCAACCGGCTGCAGGAGCTGGACCCGGAAGGGTATGCAGGCTACCTGAAAAACTTTGAAAGGCGGTGCAGCGCATGAAATATAAGGCAGTTTATGATGTACTGAATGAAAGGCGGCAGACTACCCCCGGTTTCTGTTACCATGACCGCAGCGGCTGGCGTGCTTACCCCCAGACCTACATGACCATGCAGTGCCCTTTATGGATTATTGCTGAAGATGCTGCCACGGGCAGGCGTCTGTGGATCACTCAGGAGGGCCCCCGATTTAGCATTTCCATTCGAAGGATGGATGAACAGCGGCACAACTATGGCCCTACCTATCGCATTACTTGTGAAAACAGGACAAAACTGGCTCAGGTTCTGCGCTATCAGTTCGAGTCAAAAACTTTGGCTGTGTAGCTGACGATGACCAGAGAGGAACTGCATTCCTCTCCCTGCTCCGGTTTCCTTGTCCGGAACACACACTAAGAAGCACCGGCAATCTGCATTTTTGCAGGCGTCCGGTGCTTCTTTGGAGGAAAACGCTTATGAATACTCTCGTATTTACACTGGGCGAACACCGATCCCAGCTGACTTTGAAAATCAGTACATATCCCAACGGCAATCTCGCCATCAAGCTTTATGAAAAGGATCACGGCATCCTGATTTTTTGGGAAACCCTTACCACCAACTTAACCGGAATCCGGCCCGACCACTGCGCTTTCATCAATATAAAAGCCGCAGACGGACTTTTTCCAGTCTGGCTGTCAGACAATCACCTTGCGGAACCTACCGGGCAAATTCTTGAATCGGATGGCTGCCTTTACCCTGAATACCTGTTTAATGGCAAAGAACTGGACGCCCTGGACCATGAGGGGCATACCCTCTACATCCGGCGGCAGAAAGGCGAACTGGGGCGCCGCTTTGAGCGGCTGTATCTTGCCCTGCGAAGACTGGCGCGAGAAATCAACGGATTCAGCTACACCGATTACAGCGGCTGGCGGTGTCTGGATGGGAGTTCCTCCACCCTGCCCCTCTGGATCGAGGCATTTGACCCTTCTCATGGCCGCAAATTCATCTTCACGCAGAAAGGTCCCGCACTCCAAACTACCATCCTCTATGCAGATGGTACAGAGAAGCAGCGCATCTATCGGCGTAAAGAGGACATGGCAACCGAGCTGATGGCCATGTTTCAGGAAGAATTGCGTGTCTACCCTCCCTGGTCTGAAGACCGGAGGAAACGGTACGAATATTAAAGACAATAAAATAGGAGGACATCATCATTGAAGATCCGTATCTATCCCAAATCCCTGTTGGAAACCGTATGGCAGCAGGACAAACTGCTGTTTACCCCAGAGGCAGAGCAACCATCCCTGTGTCTTCGGTGTGGTCAGACGCTGGACCGCAGGCTGGTCATCAACGCCCTGAGCCGCTATGCAGATGTCCATATCTGCGAGGCGTGCGGTATGGATGAAGCCCTGCGTGATGCCAACCGTTGCCCACTCCCTCTAACAGAATGGGCAGCTGTCAAAAACGGTTTGAGCCAGCAGCAGACCAATTTTGAAGATCCGCTACTGACTACTTCCTGCGCCTTTGAAGATCTGTTTCAGCAAGGCTCCCGTCCTGCCAGCGAGATAGCCTATTCCCGTTCTGATTATGATGGATGGAAATGGTGGACCACCTGGCATCAGTGCCAAAAGGATACGCCTGTTCTGGAAGTTGCCCGTGAAATTGATGCTTTCCAGGATGCGCTATTCCAACTGCCGGAGTTTCGGAATTTGGACACCCTGACACGGTTCTGCCGAGGGTACGCCCAGCCCACCAGCGAGCCCACCGAATTCAATTTGTATTCGGAAACTGCTCACTTTTATATCTGGCTGCGGCTGATTACCAGGCGTCGAGATTATAATGTGTATGTACATTACTATCTGAAAGGTTAAAAAGTCTGCAACGCACCGGATACAGTATGCCTATCGACTCTGTATTCGGTGCATTTTTCTCTATGAAATAGTTATTTATTTTTATGTACACTTATAAAATCTTGTTGCAAAAGTCAACCTGCTATATAATTATAAACTAAAACTTCCCATACCTAAAATGGGATTCGTTCCTTGAAAATTCAATATTTCAGCTAACAAAATAGCGATTTATGCCGCTGCAGCTTCCAAATGGAGTGCTTTTCTCAGATATTCCGGCAATCTTGCTTCAAAATCAGCGGTAAAAGCATTCAGTTGCTCATCGCTTAGTTTAAAGATTCCCTGAAGACTTGCCATCAAGGCTTCCATCAGGATGCAAAGTGACCTGTTGAAAGTAATGTCTGCCATTTCATCAACAAGGAAGAAGAACAGTTCACCAAGCGTTCTCTGATCTTCATTTTGGCGCTGCTCCATTGCAAGTAACATATATCGGGTAAACACGATCGCCACATGGGCTGTCAGTGCATCATAAGATAAACTGTGGCATTCTCCAACCAGATTCAGCATGGATTTGCAGGTTTTGAAAAAGACCTCGATCTGCCAGCGCTTTCCATAAATACGGATAATCTCTTCCTCGGAAAGTGTTGTAGCTGTACAGATAAAAGCAAGCCAGTCCTTGCGGTTTGCCTTGTTCCTTACGCATACGATTTTCGCCGGAATTGGATTCGCCTTTCCTACCATAACATCAACAGAAAGCAGATACTTTGATCTGCCACGGCGCTTTTTGTTCCGGGAATAGATTTCTTTGATATTCAGCTGTTCACCACCGTACGAATATTTGATCCGGCTACTTTTCTTAATCATGGCAATCACATCCATGCCTTTTGCATGGATGGCTGTGACCTGTGCTGGATTGGAAAACCAGGAATCAAACAGGACATAATCCGCTTTCAGCCCTGCACTGAGGGCTGTATTCAGTAAAGTCATCATTGCCTCTGGTGCTTTTGTTTGGGCTAGCGCACGTCTTTTTCCTGCAAGGGTTCTGTTGTCAAAGTCCTTTACCGGGCCGATGATATTTGTATTCTTTGCAGACGCTAACAGGCAGCTGTTTACAGGGATCAGTGTGTTTCCATCACTCCAGCTTAAAGTAAGCATCCTGAAGCCCTTTTTGAAATGCATATCCGTGTGGTCAAAAACTTTTGATCCCAGTTCCGTTTTCTTACAGCTGGTACGGTTGAAAAGGCTGTCATCAATGATAAAGACATTTTTTCTTTCCGGATCTGTCAGATCACGAATGTCATGATTGACAATATCAGCTGCAAGAAGAGAAGTAAAACGAAGCCAGTTTGTTTTTGAAGAATTAAGGAAACGGTAGAAAGTGTTCTTGGAAAACGCCTCCTTAAAAGAGCCAGTCCGCTGCTGCATATACATACTTCTTCCGACAAAAATGTTGCTGAGTTTATAACGAAGCAGGGAAACAGATGAAACACCTTTTTCCTTCATTCCATTACATCTGGCAAGGAGCCTGCCAACATGATGTTTGGAAAAAAATCTCTGAACACAGTCAATTAAGTCGTTCTCAACGAAATAGTTTTGTGGTATACTGGACATGGCATAAATCTCCTTTGTAAAGATGGTTTCTAGTCAATTCCATTATACCAAACGGAACAGATTTATGCTTTTTTTATTGGCTGAAATATTGAATTTTCAAGGATCAACGCACCAATATGGTGTGGGAAGTTTTAGTTAGGCACTAAAAAGAAATATCTTTACGACTCCGATCTCGCAAGTCTTCGTGTCAAAGAAAAGCAGATCAACAAAGATAAGGATGATGGCATCCGTACTCAGGAAGCCATGAAGCTTACCCTGAATGATATGTTCAAGGTCTACATGAATAACAACATCAAACTGAAGCCCTCTACCAGAGCAAATTATCTTTACCTGTGGGACTTCTATGTGAAAGAAGAGCCTTTCGCTAACATGCCTCTGCCACAAATCCACAGAAGTGATATTCTCGCGTTTTATACCAAACTGCTGAAACACGGCTTTGCTATCAACTCACTGGAGAGCATCAACACCATTGTTCACCCTACGCTTGAAATGGCCGTGGACGACGATTACATCCGCAAAAATCCCAGCAAGGGCATTTACCGCAAGCTCAAGACGGATGGCAGCGCTCCAAAACCTAAACGGCGGATCGCACTCACTAAAACGCAACAGCAGAATTTCCTGCGTTTTATTGCCAAGTCCCCTACATACAGCCATTGGCTCCCCATCATGACTGTGCTCCTTGGAACAGGAATGCGTGTAGCAGAATGTACCGGCATTACCAAAAGCGATATTAACTTGAGCGAAAACACAATCTCCGTCAACCACAACTTAATCTACCGGGTCATTGACGGAAAAGCCGGATTTCACATTACCACTCCCAAAACTGAGAGCGGTACACGAATTATCCCTATCCTCTATCCAGAGGTGGCCGAGCAGCTTCGCCTCCAGATTGAAACCATCGACGCATTGTATCCAGACGATCAACTGGTGTTAGGAGGAGTTCACGGTTTTGTTTTCCGCAACCGAACCGGCTCATTCATGAGCGCCCACAATATCAATCGGGCGATTGAGAGAATCAGCGTAACTTACAACATGGAGGAAATGGATCAGGCTGAACTGGAAGACCGTGAACCGGATTTGCTCCCTCATTTTAGTGTTCACAACTTGCGGCACACCTTCTGTACCCGGCTCTGCGAAAGCACCAACGATGTTAAATTCATTCAGCAAGTCATGGGGCATGCCGATTTCTCTACCACAATGGACATCTACACCCATATCACACAAGAGAATATGCAGGAGAAGGCAAAAAACATTAGTGTGAACATGAAGCTGATGTAAAAAGAAAGGCGAATCTGCATTTTATAAGCAGATCCGCCTTTCATATTGCTTCATCCGGTTTCGTAGGGTCTCACGCAAAAGTTGTAGAAAAGTTGTAGTAACGCGATTTTTTGTAGTAAATGACCTCTTTAGTACAGCTTTGCTCCTGCCGGAATACTGTCATCCAGCATCAAAAGATTTAAGCCTTCCCGTCCGTCATACTCGTACACTGCGGAAATCAACATACCCTCGGAATCAATACCCATCATCTTTCTCGGCGGCAGGTTTGTGATTGCCACACAGGTCTTCCCAACCAGCTCTTCCGGCTCGTAATACTCGTGAATACCGCTTAAAATGGTGCGTTTCCGGTCTGTTCCGTCATTCAGTGTGAATTTCAGGAGCTTCTTGGACTTCGGCACTGCCTCACAGGCTTCGATCTTAACCACTCTGAAATCAGACTTGCTGAATGTCTCAAAGTCTACATCATCTGCAAACAAAGGCTCGATTTTCACCTTGGAAAGATCAATCTGTACGCTTGGCGCGGACACGGTTGCAGCCTCTGCAGAACCATTTACCGCTGCTTTTTCGGCTTTGTTTTCAGCCTTCTTTGGGTCCAGGGTCTTCATTGTGGGGAATTTTTTTGATTGCTAAGCTAACTCTTGTATATCCTTGTAAACCCTTGGAAAATGGGCTTTCCCGGATTCTATATACTTGGATACTCTTGGACGTTTTTTTGACTTTTGTGCGTCCAAAAGATGTCATTCGCCTTAAAATACGTCTTTTTATTTTATGCATGTACTGCTGTGTCAAACACAACAATACTTAGCAAGTATAACATATTTGCCACAGTATGAATAGGTATATTTTTCAATCTTCAAAGAGTTCAATCGCAGGACTCTTTTCTAAAAAATATCCATATTTTTTGATAATTTCTCAATTACTGATTTGGTAACATCTGGGTTTGCTTCTGCATATATGTTCATGGTAGTTGATACATCAGCATGTCCCATTACCTCTTGAATTACTTTGATGTTGGTTTCATTCTCGCAAAATCTTGATGCAAACGTATGTCTAAAGATATGGCAGGAGAATCTTGGAATCATAACAGGTTCTCTCTTCTCCTTTTTAGCAGTTACCTCTTCTTCTGAATTATGTGTATCCACAATTCTCTTGATTGCCCGGTTTACTGCTGCTGGGTTATGTGGCATCCCAAATCGGTTTGTAAATACAAAATTGGTCATCCCATCCACATTCTCAACACAAAAGCCTTCCTGCTTCTGTCTCTCATATTCTTCCTGAAGCACATCATATACCTGCTGCATCATAGGTATTCTACGATTACCAGCTTCCGTCTTTGGCAAAGATACTCTAAACTCACATTTATATGAATCATCCGCTCTCTGGTAATAGGTTAAGCTATGATTGATATCAATGATTCGATTCTCCAAATCAATATCATCCCAGCGTACTCCGATTGCTTCTCCTATTCTGCATCCAGTTCCTAACAAAAATACAAAAAATGGATACCAGTGATAAAAGAACGGATTCTTTGCTACATACTCCATGAATTTTCTCTGCTGATCCACAGTCAACGCTCGCCTTGTTTTTCTGACACCACCATTACGCTTTTTTACTTCACAGTATGCTCCGTCTACCGGATTCTTCCTTATGATATCATCTCTGACAGCAAGCTGAAATGTAGGTCTTAATACTGTGTTAATTGTCTCAAGCGTATTAATCTGTAATCCCTGATTATTAATCAAGTCTGTATAAAAGAACAACACGTCTGAGTATTTCACATCTCTTACTTTCTTCTTGCCAAATGTATCACGAATAAAATGATTCCATGTATACAAATAATTACTGTAAGTAGTGCTGCGCAATTCTGTTTTAGTTGATATGTACCTGTCAAACAAAAAGTTTACATCAGCCTTTCCTGCGACATAGATATCAAGTCCATCCAACTGGTCTTTTTGTAACTGTTCTTCTCTTTCTCGAAGTTTTACCAAAGACTTTGCATAAATGGTTCTTTTCTTGCCTAATGGATCAATATATACATATGAGTATCTTCCGTCGCCTTTTCTGTAACCCTCACCCTTTCTTAATACTCTGCCTTTACCATCTTTTCTACAAGCCATTATTCTCTCCTTTCCGGAGAAAAGAGCCTGTTCTACTGATTAGCCTGCTGCTTCATTTGTAATTCAACACCCATTCTAATCAATTGCGAAATGGATAGATTATGAGTCTCAGCATACTCAACCATTATCTGGTATTCCTCTTCTTTGAATTTAACAGTCACCTTATGATCAAAAGGTTTCTCTGCTTTTGGTCTTCCAGTTCTAGCCATCTGTATGCCTCCTTCATATCTTAATCATATTATACTTTTGGTCTGACCGAAAGTCAATACATTTTTTCTCTTTTGGCTCATTTTTCTCCATACTTGTTTGTATTTCTTCTATACTAATGCGTCATTTCTCATAATTACTTATAAAACTCGTCATCTACAATGTGGAAAGTTTCAAGATATTCGTCAATAATATCCAGATTAACCAACACCAGCTGATTCACTTTATAACATGCCTTTGCATCCTTCGCTAACTGCATAAACTTTGACACACTCATTGAATACATCTCTGCTCCTTCTGAATATCTAACAAATCTTTTATTATTAGTCTTTTTAGTTCTGCTGTCCATTTGCTAACTCCTCCATTACCATTTTGCGAGCTACAGGTAACAGATCAAACTGTCGTATCAATGCTCTGTCTATTTCTTCTCTCACGCCTGAATCCTCAATGACAGTTCCACTTTTTGCTCTAATGCAGCCTTTTGAAATTGTCTGTGCATCTTCAGGCATAAAATCAGAGATCTTACTTAATCCAAATCCACTCACATCCTTCGGATTTAAAATCACATGTACCGGAATATCCTTTAACTTACTGCTCAAAGGGACTACTGACACCTGCGGTGCACCATCATGATTGCTTGCATCACATGAAATAATTATTCCTGGTCTGATTCCGCCCTGAATGCCATGTGGGTTTTTCCCAAAATCCGCATACACGACATCAAATTTATTATATTTACCATACTTTCTTTTTTCTGTTCGTCTGCTCATATCTATGCTCCCTTCTTGATGTGCATATCCAATCTGCCCTCATCTACAGTCACCACAATGCCGCCTGCTTCAATAACCAGTCCTACCTTAAAATAAGCATCTGCGACACTGCTGGATATAGCTGCCATATTCGCAACAACTACTCCACTGATTTGCTTTTTGCGGATCATATTCACAATCTGATTCCACTGGCGATCAACATCACTCTGCGAAAAGCCATTGCGTCTCATCTTTCCAACGATTGAATATTCTTTTCTCTTTACAAATTCATGTATATATTTGCTCTGCTTGTCTTCAAGCATATTTACTTTTTCTAGTGGAGCCTGCACTGAAAGATATTCTATGCAATCCATCTTTTTAATCTTTCTTCTCATTTTCTGCCTCCTATGCTGACTTCAAAGCCTGCTCTATCATAAAATCAAATGTCTTTTTCAAATAATCCTGCTTATCTGCAGGTAACTGCTTAAGTCTCGAATCTAATGAATCCGGTGTACATTCTATTGCAAGTAAGGTATTTGCATCTGTTTCATAAACTTCCATAAGCATATACAGGTTTTTCATGCTCAAGTTTCTTCCTCCTTGCTCCACCTGTCCAAGCGTCGAAACACTTATTCCGGTTTTAGCGGCAACCTCTTCAATGAGAAGTCCTTTGTCCTTACGGATATCACGAATCACCGGACCAATTTTATATCCTTCATATTTCATCGTCGTACCCTCCATTGTCCCGTGCCATTTCTCTAAGCATCTCTACCGCCGCATCTTCTGTTTCATACTGACCAAGCCACTTCCCACTTGAATCATGTACAACTGTTCCGAATGCAGTCTGTGTAAATCTGCAATCCTTCACAGCCGGGACTTGTTTGTCCCGACCGGAATGATTTTCTGTTGTCGATCTACCAAAGGACTCCGTTAGCATCCAAAGTCCTCTGCATGAGATACAGTAATTGGCACTGGACCGACTTCAAGAGAATAGAGCCATATGCCCATATCTGTGATGGTCTTCACAAATTCCTCCAGATCATAAATGTCATCGGTGATCTCATTCAGGCTTCTGACTACTACAACCTCAAAATCTTCCTCTTTAAGTGTTGCAAAGAAAGCATTCAGTGCTTCTCTGTCATAGTCCCTTGTCATTGAGCGATCACAATACGCATCATTTATTATTACTCCATTAGGTATTGCCTGATCACGCATACTTTCAACCATCTGGACTACATTGAGTTCCGCTCTGCGTGACTTTACAAATGCAATACCCTTTGCAAGCTCCTGATTATCTGTACCTTCGTTTCCTACTAAGTTAAAATCTCTTTTTTTCATTTTGTTATCTCCTTTACGATTTCGTATTGGAGAGTTTTGGCGCCTCCACTCTCGTGGTGTGCTGTATCTCAAGCACAAGTATATTGTAATCTGCCACACCTTAATTGCCGACCGTGTACAGGCGACAATTATGTCGTGTAAACACGACAATCACTTTTCAACTGACACGCTTTTCATTGCTTTCATCATTGCAAGACACTGTCTTATCTGCAATTCATCCATATCTGAAAGAACATCCATTGCCTCAGATAATAGTTCCGACTTTTCTTCATTCTTTCCATACATTATGAAATCAACAGATACACCAAGTACGATTGCTAGATTATCTAATGTCTGTGTCTTAAAATCTCCACCATTTTCAATCGCAGATAATGCTTGTCTGCCTATACCTACTCTATGAGCTAACTCATCCTGTGATAATCCTATCTCCTTTCTTCTATCAGCAATTCGTATTCCTCTCTCATAATCCTTTTCTCTTGTCTGTGCTTTACTGCTCATAAATCCTCCTTGCCGCCCTTGGAAACGAACAAGTCGGATTACCTTTACAGCACAAAAAGACGCACGAGGAAACCAGTATCATAAATACTGTTCGTTTCCCCTGCGTCTCTGGTGCTTCCATCTTTTGATGTGCCCTTATCAGGTGGGCTATAATTTAATTTTCAATCGTTATATTCTGAAAGTTCCATTCTCAGAATGTTCCTTCATCATTCCCTCGGAATACTTCTTGAGTATCATCACTCGCTTGCATCTGTCACACTTAATTCCAATATTCTGAAGTGCTACAGCGGAATCATCACCGCATACAAAATATTCCATCATTAACTTGTTGCATTTTTTACATCTAATTTCTATAACATTTTCTTTGTTCAATTCAGTTCGCTCCTTATTCATACAAAATCATCAATTTACAATTCTGTACTCGTAAAGGAAAGGGAAATCACCTTTGCAAGCCTTTTGCCGGGAGTTCCGATGAATGTCTGCACATTCCCCGGCTTTGCTGATCTAAAGCCAACTGACATATTGTGTGCTGTCAGCACACAATCACATCAGGCTCCGGCTCTTTCCATAAACCACATATTGTTATCTTCATAGAAAAGGAATATTTCCTTTCCATCTACCACACAGGTATAACGCTCTCCAACTCCACCAGCCCTTGTACTGGCTGCTCTGCGCTTGTCTTTTACTCGTGTAATCTCATACTTTCTGCCATCTTCCCATGTTATCTCTTTGGGAATGAGCAGTCCGTCCTTTGAAAACTCTGCAAGTACATCAACATATACCTTATTGCTCAATGTAATCACCTTCCTTACAAGATTGCTATTGCTCTGGAAGCATCCATCTTCCTTGCTATATAGCCTTTTTCTTCTAATATTTTCAGATGTGCATAAACACTTGAAGTCGATGCCACCCCTACCATCTTGCATATCTCCCTGATAGTAGGAGCATAGCCATTCACACGCTGATATTGCATAATGCTTTCATACACATTCTGCTGCTTCTCTGTCAATGGTGCCCTGTCTACCAGATCAATTCTTGCTGTTTCGCCCATGTTCCGCCTCCCTCTTTTTTACTCTATTGGCACTTCTCGTTGCTAACTTGAAAAGTACCCATGTGGATGTACTGTGTGTTCTTCTTTTGCATTGACTGCCGACAGAATCCTGTCCCGGTACATGAGTCCCCTCTGGATACTGTAAAATCCAAATCTTCTGCGTATCTCATCCACCGCTGAATCCATCTTCATCTGCTTTTCACGCTTCTCCACACTTGAGAACAAATCTATCTGCTCCCAATAATTATCTGTTACCAGATCTGCACCTCTGACACCAACACTACGGATTGGTTTGCTCCAGTTATAGTTTTCCTTAAATATCTGATAAGCATATGCCGCTATCTCTCCGGTGATATTCGTTGCATGGTTAATCTTTTTCTGACGGGTAAAAGAGAATAACTCATTATCCCTAACACTTATCTCAACCACTCTGCACCGAAATCCATTCTCACGAAGTCTTGCTGCAACACTCTCAGCCAGAATATAAAGAACAATCTTTACATCCTCATCGCATACTAAATCCTTTGGTGTCGTTGTGCTGTTTCCCACCGATTTGATTGGAGAGTGGGTATTCTCCAACTTGACAGGTGAATCATCATAGCCATTAGCAAACGACCATAAGATACTGCCCATCTTCCCAAGGTGACTGTTAAGCACATCTTCATCTGCCCTTGCAAGATCACCTATGGTTTTGATACCAAATAATGCAAGCTTTCTGTTCGTACTTTTTCCAATGTATAGAAGATCTGCCACCGGAAGTGACCATGCCTTCTGCTTAAACTCACTCTTATACATAGTTGTGATTGCATCAGGCTTCTTATAATCTGAACCAAGCTTTGCAAATATCTTATTGAAAGAAACACCAACACTCACTGTGATGCCAAGCTCTGACTTCATTCTCCTGCTGATTTCCTGTGCAATAAGCAATCCATCCCCTTTAAGGGAACTGCTCCCTGTCACATCAAGCCAGCATTCATCAATCCCATATGGCTCCTGTCTGTCCGTATATTCTGCATATATCTCATGCGCCATCCTTGAGAACCGAAGATATAAGTCCATTCTTGGTGAAACAAATGTTATGTCCGGACAGACTTGCTTTGCCTGCCAGAGTGCCATTCCTGTTTTCACACCGTACTTCTTGGCAATATAGTCAGCTGTTAAGACAATCCCATGTCTTGCCTCCGGGTCACCGCCTACTGCCAATGGCTTTCCTGCAAGCTCAGGATGATGCAGATGTTCAATCGAAGCATAACAACAGTTGATATCCGAATGAAGTATTACCCTGTCTCCCATCTGCATAACCTCCTGTATTTAATCAGTCTCTACCATAACCTTTAGTCCAAGTATATGAGTAATGTTTCTTACAGGGCATAGTATAACTCTAAGAATAATCGACTGTCAACGGACACATGTGTCCTTTTTCTCATTATATTGGATTTTTAGCTTGAATAATTGGTACTGTTGCTATATACTATGGAGTGAAAAGAGACATTAGAAATCAACAAAATGAAAGAAAAGAGGCGTATGTATGTACTCAATCGGAGAAATCATTTCATCATATAGAAAAAAGAAAGGCTTGCTCCAGCAGGATCTCGCTGATGAATTAGCTAAGGAAGGTGTTACCATTTCCTACAAAGCTATATCTAACTGGGAAAGAAATCTTGCTGAACCAAGCGTTACCATATTTTACAAGGTGTGTAGAATCCTTGGTATTACTAATATGTATGAAGCATATTTTGGAGTAAATCCTGCAGATCCACTCTCTTCTCTTACTGATGAAGGCAGAGAAAAGGCTATGGATTACATCCATCTGCTCCACGCATCCGGAATGTATGAAAAGCAGACTGCTAAGATAATTCCATTCCGAAGCATTGATATTTTTGAAAATGCTGTATCAGCCGGAACCGGTAACTTCCTTGTAGACGGACCAAAAGAGACTGTATGTATAGATGAATCTATCTTACCGGAAGATACTACTTTTGGTGTCCGTATCAGTGGCGACAGTATGGAGCCTGAGTTTTCTGATGGTCAGATTGCATGGGTATTACAACAGGAATCTGTTGCTAATGGAGAAATCGGCATCTTCGCTCTAAACGGAGAAGCCTACATCAAGAAATTGCAAAACGATAAAGACGGAATCTTCCTTATCTCACTTAATGAAAAGTATGCACCTATCCCCGTCGGAGAAGATGATCGTTTAGATATATTTGGTAAGGTTCTCGGAAAATGTAATCCTGCTGATATTGCTAAGAGTTACAAATAAGACCAGTGCCAATTAATGCAAGTCCTTTTTATTGGACACATGTTCTTGCATAATTAACACTAAGAAATCAGAATCTGAAAGAAGGAATTTTTATGGCGGTTGTCAACAATATCAAAGAAATCCGTGAGCAGCGTGGCATCTACCAGGATGAACTTGCTGAAGCTACCGGATACTGTACCAAAACCATCGGTCGAATAGAACGTGGGGAAAGCACCCCATCCGCAGAGTTTATGCTGCGGATTTCAAAATACTTTAATATGATGGTGGAAGATGTCTTCCATGTAGAAGATTGAGCTGGGCACATGATACCCAGCTCTATTACTATCTACTTTCAACATAAATTTTAAAAAGCGACGATTTTCGCAATCGTCGTCAGACTGTTCCTGTTGGGCGGTCTGACTTTTTTAACGATAGTGCAAACATCGTCAGAATTTGTCTGCGGTCAGGTTGTATCATAGCGGCTCCCTCCAGTAAACCGCCGTATCCGCCAGCGTCAGCACGTCATTCCCTTTGAGGGCAAAAGAAACGGCGCCCTGATCTTTCAAAACCGCCGATAGAGCATCACATTTCTAAAATGAGCGCACGAAATTATCTGCCCCAGTCAACGGTTTTTTTCTTTCCCCGGACGGGGCAGATAACTTATTATGCAGAGCAGAGCGGAGCCGATGTGCGCTAATCGGTTCCTTGTACTTTCTCCTTCAGCTTTCGGAAAGATGTATCACTGATGGCGTGTTCAATCCGGCAGGCGTCTTGTTCCGCTGTTTCCTGATCGACGCCAACAGCGATAAACTGCTCCATAAAAAACAAATGGCGTTCATAGATTTTCTCGGCAATCTCCCGACCTATGACGGTCAGATGAAGGAACCCATCATCATCCACGGTCAGAAAACCTCCATTTTTCAAAACGCCTACCGCATGGCTGATACTCGGTTTGCTAAAGCCCATGTACCGGGCAAGGTCAATGGAGCGGACCATGCCTTGCTTCTTTTGGAGTATCAGCACAGCCTCCAGATAATCCTCCCCGGACGCATGAATCTTCATCGTAGCCTCCTTTTAGGCGGAAAGCTGCTGTTCTGCGTTCCACATGGCAGCGTACTTTCCATCCTTTGCTAACAATTCTTCGTGTGTACCAGCTTCGGTGATCCGACCATCGGAAACCACCAGAATCTGATCGGCATTTTTTACGATGGATAGGGTATGTGCGATCATCACCACGGTTTTTTTCTCTTTCAGTAGATTCGCAATCGCCTGCTTTACCGCCAATTCATTCTCAATGTCTAGGGAGGCCGTCGCCTCGTCAAGCAGCAGGATCGGGCTGTTTTTCAAAATGGCACGTGCTATGGAAAGGCGCTGGCGTTCGCCGCCGGACAGGAGATTTCCATTTTCCCCAATCGGCGTATCATAACCCCTCTCCATCTTGCGGATAAAGCCGTCACAGTTTGCCTCTCGGCAGGCCACTTCAATTTCTGCGTCCGTAGCATCCGGACGGGCATGGCGGATATTCTCCCGCACTGTATCATCAAACAGGAACACATCCTGGTCCACCATAGAAATCTGGTCTAATACCCGTTCCGCAGCTATATGATTGATCGGTCTGCCTCCTATGGAAATCGTGCCGCCAGATACTTCATAGTATTTTGCAATCAGGTTCAGGATGGTAGACTTGCCGGAGCCGGAATCCCCCACAATGGCGGTCAGCTTCTGATCCGGCACAGTAAAGGAAGCCTGTTTTAACACCGGTTCCCCAGGAACATAAGAAAAGTTCACATGGTCAAATACAATCTCATGGGAGGCTGCCTGTAGCGGCTCCATGCTGCCGGTTTCTTCCGGTTCCTTCATCACAGCCATGATTTTATTTTTCGAGATCATCAGATTCTTATAGCTGGTGAGGTCTACAAAAATGGAATTTGCCAGCTTCGCACAGAACAAAGGCAGCATACAAATCAAAAGATAGGACACGGTATCTAAAGTTCCGGCTGCCCAGGGGCCATAGGCCGTCCAGATCACAACCGGGCAGGACAGCCAGCTCAAAATACCAAATCCCGCACCTATCGGGAGAACCTTGGCTTCATACACAAAGCTGATCCTGCTAAACTCCTGCATGGCATGAATCACGGTTTTGTTTTTCAGACCGCCAACGCCATAGGCCCGGAAAGTCTGGATACCGGATACATACTCCACAATGCTGCTGACATTCTCTGCACAAATATCGTTCTTCTCTTTGCCATACTTCGCTACCTGCCGGAAAGAAAGCCACAATCCGGGGATCAAAAGCAGGTCGGCAATCAGAAGGATCAGCCCGGCTGGAAAGTAGATCGTCATCACAAAAACAATCAACATCAGCGACAGGGCAAAGCTCTTTGCAATGTCCCCGATCTTATGGGTCAGAATTTTTTCATAGTTATTTACATCACTGGTAATGGTGTTGATATAATCGCCTGTCTGCCCTTGTGTAAACCGGGAAAGCGGGATACGCTTGAGATGGTCGCCCATAAACAAGCGGATATTTTTACTGACTTTTGCGCCGCCGATCTGTGCTTTGGTATAGCCATAGCTGTATATCAAAATACGGAGCAGAAAGATAAGTGCAATAACACCTGTCAGGACCAGTACACGGTTCATATCAAACTGACCGTCCCATAAAAACCGCATGACGGAATAAAGCAGCATAAACAGGCTACCAGAGAACAGTCCCTCCAGGACAGTCCCGGCAACGCCAATATAAAACTCCCGGTTCTTCTTCCATACGTTATTTGGATTCATTCTGCCCGCCTCCTTCCAGTTGATAAGTAATTCCCCTCGCTGTTTCGTAGTCCTCCCATGCTTTCCGATAATAAGCGTTCTCTTTCCGCACTTCCTCATGGGTACCGACGCTGGTGATCGTATGATTCTCTACCACCGCCACACGGTCGCACATTTTCAAGGCGCTCAGCCTGTGCGCTACCACAATGACCGTCCTGCCTTTGCAGAGGTTCTGAATGGCCTTATCAATTTCCATCTGATTTTCCGGGTCAGAGGCGCTTGTCGCTTCGTCCAGAATCAGGATGGGAGCATTTTTCAAGATCGCCCTTGCAATAGCAATCCGCTGTTTTTCCCCACCGGAGAAACGGGAGCCGAAGCTGCCTACCTTTGTGTCATAACCATCCGGCAGCGACATGATGAAGTCATCAATCTGCGCCTCCCTGGCGGCAGCCCGTACTTCCTCCAGGCTGGCGTCTGAACCCATGCGGATATTTTCCAGTACACTGTCACGGGTAAGGAATGTCTTTTGAAATACAATGGCAATATTCTTCAGGATGGTATCGTAGTTCAGTTCATTCACGTTGATCCCGCCGATCAGCACCTCCCCCTCCTGCACATCATAAAACCGGGAGATCAGTTCAATCACGGTACTCTTGCCCGCGCCGGACTGTCCAACAAGTGCCATGCGTTCCCCATCCCTGATCTTGAGGTTGACGCCTTGCAGGACATCCGTTTTCCCATCGTAGGAAAAACGTACATTCTTAAGCTCAATATCATGGTTTTCCGGGAAGTCCATTCCACCTTCATAAACAGGAACGTCCAATATTTCTTTCGTTTTGGTAATGGCGCCCAGGACATTCGCAAAGTTTGTCCCCAATTCCTGTAAAGGCCGGATCTCCGTCAGATACATGGAGCCGACATAGACGAACAGCAAAAATGCACTGGCCGCCAGGGAGCCTTTCAGAAAGAACATCCCGCCCAAGGGAACCATCAGCAGCATCCCACATTCAATCAGAACCACAAAGGTTGCATAAGGAGGCCCCATTCTCCGGGAGGTTTCATTCCACATGGCATTCTCTTCCTGGATCGCACCGGAAAATTTCTGGAACGATTTGCTCCCCATGTTGTACGCTTTAATCAGTTTCATGCCGCTGATATACTCGATCATAACGGAATTGAGTGTTGTAATGGATCGGTTCGCCCGGTCCATCAAACCGTCCGTATTCCGAAACATAACCCCCATTACCACAACGGCCAAAATCAACGGCACCAGGGAAACCAGTGCCAATGGGATATTTACTGTCATCAAATAAATGAAAATTGCTACCGGCCCTACCATATAGCACACAAGGTCTGGAAGGTTATGGGCTAAAAACAACTCCAGCTTTTCAATATCTTCATTCAGAACCGTTTTAATATCCCCGGTCCGCCGCTCATTCAATGTACCAAGGGGGACTTTTGCCAGATGTTCCGCCACCATGCAGCGCACCTTGAACAAAGCACCGTAAGCACCTTTATGGGCCGCCACACCGGAACACCCGAATAAAACAAAGCGCAGGGTCACAGAAACGGAGATCATCATTACCGTCTGTACGACAAGCTCTTTTGTGCAGATATGCTGGAAAGCGGCATCCATCAGGCGATAAATCCCGATATACGGGACAATGATACACAGGCCGCTTGCCATGGCCAGCAGGATTGCCAGCAGCAGCCAGATTTTTTGCTCACCGGCCCATTGAAGCAGCAGTGCAATCCTGTTTTCTTTTTTCTGTTTCATCACTTCACATCTCCTTTCTCTCTGAAACAGAGAACAGTTCCCGGAGCTTTTGAAGGGAATCCATCACAACAGGGATGTCATCCGGCATTTCCCCTTCATCAAAATGCAGGACACGGGAGCAGGTACGGCAGACAAATTCAAAATCGTGGGTGACAATAAAAATGATTTTCCCCTGTTCGGATAACCGTTTTATCAGACCTGCCACCTGCGCCATGCTGTCAAAGTCCAGTCCGCTGGTGGGTTCATCGAACACCAGCAAATCTTTTCCACAGATCATGCTGACTGCCACAGCCACACGTTGCTTCTGTCCACCGGAAAGCGTGTTGGGATGGCGTTCCCGGTAGGCTGTAAGCCCCAATTCCTTCATGGTTTCCTCTACTAAATCTTGATCCGGGTTTCGGATTCCGAAGGAACATTCTGCCCCCACACTCTCCGCAAACAATTCATAGTTCACATCCTGCATAACCATATAAGAGCGTTTCAACCTCGCCTTGTGTTCCATCGGCTGGTCGTCCCAAAGGAACGCGCCTTCACAGTCTTTATGAAGCCCACACAGGGCGCGGGAAAACGTGGTCTTTCCGGCTCCATTATGACCGACCACCCCAATGACTTCCCCCTTTGCCGCAGAAAGAGCAATCTGGTGTAGAATCGTCCGTTTTTTATAGCGCAGAGTAACATCATGGAGTGCTAATGTGGGAGAGGAAATAGGCGGATGACTGGCCGGAGGGAGCACCCTTGCCAGATCAACCGCCCGCAGCCCCATGTGTTCCCGTTCGGTTTCGGGCAGCCGGAGAAATTCCTCCGGCGTGAAAATCCTTGCTATTTCTCCATCTTCCAGATAAACAATGCGATCTGCCAGCTCCATCAGATAATAGAGTCTGTGCTCCGCAATCAAAATGGTTTTCCCCTGGCTTTTTATCAGCCGCAGATGTTCTTTCAATTCCTGGATGGAAGCCATGTCCAGATTCGAGGATGGTTCGTCCAGCAGATAGATTTCCGGGTTCATGGCATAGACAGACGCAAACGCGATTTTCTGTTTCTCCCCACCAGACAATTCAAAAATATTGCGGTTCCGTAGCTTTTCAATATGCAAATCTTTTGTTGTCTGTTCTACCCGTTCCTCCAGTTCCTTTACCGGCCTGGCTTCATTTTCAATTCCAAACGCAATCTCACTGTCCGTATCCACATTGAAAAACTGCGTCCGGGGATTCTGAAAGACGGAGCCCACCTTTGCGGCGATCTGATACATGGGCAGGTTGCTGATTTCCTGTCCGTCCACCAGCACACGCCCTTGAAGTTCTCCCTGGTAAAATTGTGGAATCAGGCCGTTTACCAGCCTTGTGACCGTTGTTTTTCCACACCCGCTACAGCCACAGAACAAGACACATTCCCCGTCTGCAATTTTAAGGCTGATTCCATGCAGACCGCCATGCTCCTGTCCTTCATAAGAAAATGATACATTTTCAAATTCAATCACCCGGTCACACCTCCCCGCATACATAATTCAAAAATAAAGAAAGCAACAGCAATCAACATCGCCATCCAATCTGCAATCCCGCATTTTATCTGGACAAGGCAGGTCCGGGGATTGGGATTCTCAATCCCGCGAGTAACAGAGGCAATGGAAAGCTCGTCCGCTGCTTTGGAGGCCATCATCATCAGCGGCACATAAATACACTCTACCGTCATCCCCGGATGGGAAAGGAATCCGCCCAGGGAGGGCGATACATCCCGCATCCGCATGGCGTCCTTAACAAAATGCCAGTCCTCCTGGATAGTTGGAATATAGCGCAGCATGACCGCAAATGTGATGACAAATTTTTTCGGGGCATGGATGTGGTTCATGGCAGATAAAAACTCGCTGACTTTCGTTGTGGACAGGACAATCCCTGCCAGCATCCCACAAGCATAAACTTTATGGTACAGTCCAAGGAACGCAACAAACATGGTCCGTAGCGTCCCCGTCATGGCCGCCATGATCCAGACCGTCAGTACACAGACCACGGCATAAAAGCAGACCCCTTTTATGGAATATTTCCACTTTCCGCAAAGCACTCCCAATACAGCAATCAGCAGGACAAGTGCAAACTGATACGAAAGGGAAGGTGCGAACATGGAACACAGTACGCACATTAAAATAAGAAAGAGCTTGGCCCGCGGGTCAAGCCAAAGCCCTTTCTGGACGGTGTTACCCATCATGCTGTAATACCTGCTTTTTCAAACTGCTTCTTCAGCATTTTGCAGCCCACAAATGCACTGATAGAAGCTGTTACAAGGAGAGCGGCAAACATGGCGATAAAGATTCCCGCGTTTGCGGTCGCCTGCATGGTGTCGATATAGCTTTGCTCGGTTCCATTTCCCAACATGGTCTGTGCCCAGCCCTGGGGATCAGCGAAGAAAACAAGGTACGATCCTGTTCCGCCCAGGGAGAAAAGGATATAGGACAGGCTGTTGATTTTCTTGCTCTTGTACTGCTTTGTACCGGCGACAAAATCCGCTACGACGGCCATAATGAGATAGCCCAGCGCAAACGCCCAGTGCATACCGGTGACAAACCAGATGATGGCCATGATAACGCCCATGATCGTGATACTCCAGCGCTTATGTACTTTTGCGATCATCAGCAGATAAACCGGCCCGGCAAGCAGAGCACTCCCGGCGGGCATGAAAAAGGTCAGCATCGGGTTGGTAGCAAAAAAGACGCCACCCACCATGATGAATACGAACAAAAGTGCGGTGAAAATCCCTGTTGTTACTAAGTCCTTGACGGACAATCCTGCCTTTGCATTTACTTGATTACTCATATTTTTTCCTCCTGCTTCAAGAACGGTTGACCTACCGCCTGAAATCTGTTATATTATGATTAGTTGCTGCTAACCACGGTCTATATGATACTAACTTTCCGGGCGGTCTGCAATACGTTCAGGGCATCTTCGTCCTTTCATTGCAAAGCTCCGTCCAATCGTTTCAAAGGAGGCCGTCATTTGAACAATAGCATTATTGCGGATTACTATGAACCGCTTTTAACAGATAACCATTTTATCCCGGTAGATAGCAATAACCGCTTCAATTCTGCCGGACAATGCTGGCGGTTATCGCCTGAATTTGGGGAAGGCCTTTACTGGGTCTATGCGAAAAAAGACCTGTACGACATTAAAATCCACGATTTCTATTTTCACGAAGATTTCTTCATGGAATTTAACCTGCCAGAAGCCTTAAGCATTACCCAGTATGAATCTATCTCCGGGGAGGAATTAAATCCCTATCGGCGGATGTCTGCCGGATGTATTAAAGCCTTTATCGGCGGTTATAAGCCATACAAGGCGCTGATCCACAAAAAAATCCCCATCCGTTCCATCGGTATCGAAGTCATGCCGGCATACTATGAGGATTATCTCCAAAAGCAATATCCAGGGGATTATATCAGCCCGCTTGCAGCTTTCCGGCAGATCGATCAGACAACAGATTTCCCAGCTATGGCTAAATTGCTCCATGAAGTAAAGGTCTACCGTGGGGATGGGATTGCCGCAGGATTATTCTATGAAGCGAAAGTAGCCGAGGCCGTATCTCTTGTCGTGGAAGAACAGAAAAAAATTCTGTCCCGTAAAGAGAAACGTTTGTCCGAGCAGGATGTGGCGCAACTGAAAAATGTGATTGCTTATCTCAATGACCACTATGCTTTTGATATTCCATTAGAACGTCTTGCAAAAATCGCCTGTATGGGAACCACTAAGCTGAAAACATCTTTTAAGCAGCTGCAAGGCTGCACGATCACAGAGTACATTCAACAGCGCCGCATGAGCCAGGCAGAGCATTTGCTGATCGATACGGATTTCACAATGGGACAGATTGCGGAAATGATCGGTTACTCTACTTCTAGCCGGTTTGCGGAATTATTTCGCAAGAGTACAGGCCTCCTGCCGATTGAATATCGGAAAATGGCTCAGCAAAAATAAATTCACAATGTAATGCCACGACAGATCACTCTACAACGGAGTTTCAGTCGTGGCATTTTTCTGCTTTTCTTTACGGATATAGCCATTTTCCCCTTTCCAAATTGTAGTATTAGTAGAGAGAAAAATAGAAGGTAAGGCTTGATAACAAGCACAGCAAGCGAGTACCCGCTTGCGATTTTTCGTATTTTCAGATCTCTTGACCGAAAATGAAAAATGTTTGTTGAGATAATCTCAAACTCTTATGAAGAATGGAGGCAGCGCATGGCGAACCGGAAACGGAATATCCAGATGAATTTTTATGTCACAGAGAATAAAAAACGGCTCATAGATGAGCGGATAAAACTGCTAGCCTCCCTATTCGATTGTCAATGTACTTGATGAAGGAGGAAAACTTGTCCTTCTTATTAACACTGACAAAAAAAGCAAAAAACAGGCGCATCAAATGAAACTTTATCAAAAATATTTTCCGAGCTGCTTTAAGCCACGGCGGATACTGTCTCGAACACGGCTTGAATCTACACCTTCTACTTCGGCAATTTCATTTACCGTCATTCCCAGATAGTATCGGGCATAAATTCGCTTTGCCTGTTTCTCCGGCAGCTTCATCACAGCGGCATAGACCTGCTCCTGAAACTGTTTTTCCTCCAGAAGCATCTCCGGTGTCTGCGGCTTCAACAGCACCGCATTTTCAATGCCATTCTCGCAATCCAGAGAATACTGTGCTTTATAACGATACATCTTTCGCTCATACGCAGCCTCCGCACGTTCAGCTGCTCGAATAGTCTCCATTACTTCCTCTGTCACATCTACAAAAAAGTCTGTTGTATAAACATCAGGATAAAGCTCCCGAAGGTTAATTTTCTTCATTATGTACCTCCATTTCGATTCACGGGTGATTGACGGGTGAATCGAATGGAGGTGGGGAACGGCAGCGACGTACTTCGGGAACTTTCCCGAAAAATCGACAGCAAAAAGCGCCAGCTCCACACAATGGGAAACTGGCGCAACAAGAACAGTCATTATTATGCTGAATCACATGGAACGATAATGCCGATGCAATGCTATACTTGCCCGGAGGAGGGGCAATGCTTTTTTTAATTAATGTAGATCATGGGAGCTTTGAAAAAGCAAAAAAGACACGGCAAATTAACCTCCAAGCGGCTACCGTGTCCCTGCAAGTCGTCATTAGTTTGTGTAAACGCAAAGAAACGGCGGCTCTGAAATTGTCCTTCAAAACCGCCGATTGAGTTCAAACTTTAAAATAGCGCACGAAATTATCTGCCCCAGTCAACGGTTTTTTTCTTTCCCCGGACGGGGCAGATAACTTATTATGCAGAGCGGAGCCGGTGTGCGCTAATCGGTTCCCCGCATTTTTTCCTTTAACTTCTGAAAGGATGTATCACTGATTACATGTTCTATCCGGCAAGCGTCCTGCTCCGCCGTTTCTCTGTCTACGCCAGCAGCCACAAGCTGCTCCGTAAAGAATTGATGGCGTTCATAGATTTTCTCTGCCACCTCCCGGCCTATATCGGTCAGGTGGAGAAATCCATCCTCGTCCATTGTCAGAAAGCCGCCATCCCGCAGAACGCCCACCGCATGACTGATACTCGGCTTTGAAAAGCCCATGTGCCGAGCAAGATCAATGGAGCGGACCATGCCCTGCTTCTTTTGAAGAATCAGCACAGCCTCCAGATAATCCTCCCCGGACGCATGAATCTTCATCGGTTCCTCCTTTATGCAAGGCTCCAGCCGGAAGCCTTTTTACGGATATTTACAAAATCCTGATAAATCCCGGCTTTTGCCATAAGCTCGTCATGGGTTCCCTGTTCGCTGATCCGTCCATCAGAGATCACCAAAATCTGATCTGCCTGACGGATGGTATTCAGGCGGTGTGCAATCACAAGTAATGTTTTACCCTTTACCAGCTCATTGATTGCCTCCTGGATATAGCTTTCATTATCGGTATCAACACTTGCAGTCGCTTCATCCAGAATGACAATCGGTGCGTCCTTCAAAATGCATCGGGCGATAGAGATTCTTTGCTTTTCGCCGCCGGACAGAGTAGCGCCGCCTTCACCGATGACTGTCTGGAATCCATCTGGCAGCGCCATGATAAAATCATAGCAGCGGGCTTTTTTTGCAGCCTCATAGACTTCTTCCTCGGTAGCGTCCGGTTTACCCATGCTGATATTGTTGTAAATGGTATCCTGGAACAAGTACACCCTTTGGAAAACCATGCTGATCTGTTCCATCAGTTCGGCGAGAGGTATATCCCGAATATCTGTACCGCGGATTGTCACTTTGCCGGATTTCACATCCCACAGCCGCGCCAGAAGGTTCGCAATCGTGGATTTGCCACCGCCAGACGGTCCCACAAGTGCGGTCATGGTATTCTTCTGCATAGAGAAGCTGATGTTGTGCAGGACTTCCTTGTCCTGATAGGCGAAGCCCACATCGCTAAATTGTACTTCTGGCTGATCCGGCTGTGCCTGTGACAGAATATGTTGATTTCCGTTATCGGGAAGTTCGGGCTCGTCCAAAACAGCTTCAATGCGGTCTAATGCGGCATTCATCACGGTCAGTCGGGTTGCTTCTCCATAAAGAGCTTTCAGAGGTCCAAAGAGATCAAAGACAAACAGCAGCACGCCCAAAAGATAAGCCAGGGAGAGTACGCCTTCCTGATGTAAA
Organism: Clostridium sp. M62/1; assembly: GCF_020736365.1. Lineage (NCBI taxonomy): Bacteria > Bacillati > Bacillota > Clostridia > Eubacteriales > Clostridiaceae > Clostridium > Clostridium sp. M62/1. The sequence continues at coordinate 3,188,783 of NZ_CP085988.1, forward strand.
AAAACGGATAAACCGAAGATAGCGGCAATACCCACGCCATAGAGAATGTTTAAGCCAGTGGTCCACGGTGTCATTTTCTGCTCAAACTTCGTATTGACATCCCTTGATTTTTTGAAGTTTTCCGTTAATTCGTCAGATTTTTCTCCGAGCAGATTGTAACTTTTGATAACCCCAATTCCTTCAGCAAAAGACAAGACCGCATCCGTCAAATTCTCGCTTTGGTTTTGACGCCCGACAGCCTCCTTGAAGGAAACCTTATTCATATATTTTGCAACCAGTGATGCCAGCAAGGTAATGATTACCGCAATCAGCCCAAGTCTCCAATCCAGTACGAACATAAAAACAACTAAAACCAAAGTAGACAGCATATAGCTCATCATGTTGCCAATGGTACTCATAGAAACTTCCTCAATGAATACCATATCCGTACTGAGAACAGAGCTGATTTTGCCAATATTCCCCGATGTAAAGTAACCCATCGGCATTTTTCTTAAATGATTTCCCAACTCCATCCGTTTATCAGCAAAGATCATAAATCCAGCGGCACTTTGCAGACGGTCGCTCAAATAGTGAACCACTGTCTGAACCACTACAACAGCTAATAATCCAAGTCCGACAAACAGACAGGTCTTTCCAGTCAGCGTATTATCAGCAAACCCGGCCAAGACAATAAACGCCATGAAGATCGGCATTTTGGAGAGAATGGACTCGACAAATGCACATAGAAATGCAGCCTGAATACGGCTTTTATACCTCCCGGAGAGGTTCAGGATTCTTGAAATCAATGCAAACATTTATCTTCCCTCCTTTGCAGTAGATACTTTCCACTCGGCGCTGTCCTGAGCCGCTTTCCACAACTTTTGGTATTCTGGGCAAGCTTGAATCAGCTCCTGATGTTTTCCGGTTGCCACCATCTTTCCGTGATCCATAACGCATATTTGATCTGCGTTCATTATAGCGGGAAGTTTGTGAGCGATAACTACCAAGGTTTTTCCCTCCACCAGCTCCGCAATAGCAGCCTCCATTTTTTCCTCATTTTCTGGATCAGCATAGGCCGTGGCCTCGTCAAGCACTACAATCGGGGCATCCTTCAATATTGCCCGCGCCAGGGAAATTCGCTGGCGCTGCCCCCCGGAAAGCATTTTCCCCGCATCGCCCGCCATGGAGTGAATACCTTGCGGTAGCTTTTCCAGAAACTCCATACACTGGGCTTTCTTCGCCGCCTGCATTACTTCCTCATCGGTAGCATCCAAACGTCCAAGACGGATATTTTCCAGCAGGGAGGTGTTAAACAGGTACTGATCCTGAGCCACATAGGAAATGCGGCTGTTCAATGCCTCCAGGCTCATATCACAAAGTTTCTGCCCGCCAATGGAAATGCTCCCTTTCTGCGGGTCATAGTAGTGGATCAACAGTTTTGCAAGGGTGCTCTTGCCAGAACCGGATTCACCAACCAGGGCAGTTTTTTGTCCTGCTTTTGCCACAAGAGTAATATCGTGGAGGACTTCGTTTTCCGCTATTATCGGTTTCCCATCTGGGCCAGGCTGTGTCGTCTGATACGCAAAGGAAACATGATCGTAAGAAATGTTAAAATCCTGTCCGTGGAAATCATCCTCAGCAGCTTGCAGCGGTGCCGCATTTAACATCTGTTCAAGTGCCGTGATCTTATAATTCAGATTCGGAATCGTCTCCATAAAGCCCAGTGCTTTCAGGAGAGGAATCCCAATGCTGAGGGAAAGGCAGAGGACTAAAATCAAATCGGGTAAAGTGCTTATGCCACAGAGAACAAACCATGCCCCAAGAGGCAAAGTCAGAATAACAGTGCAGGGCAGTAGACTTCCGTATATCGCCATCCAGGGCCAGGCGGCCTTATACCATGCCAAGGTATAATCCCGATAGTCCGTTACATCCTTGCGGAAGTTCTCGTAAGATTCACTCTCCCGGTTGAAAACCTTGACAACCTCCATACCATTGATGTACTCAATGATCGTGTTGTTCATTTTCTGTGCAGACTGATAGTAGGGACCCATGCGCTTCATTCCAACAGAGTACATAATGACCATGGAGAGCAGGCTGATCGGGATAGAGGCCAAAGACATAAGAGCCAGTTTCCAGTCCGCACAAAACATAGCAACATAAATCACCAGCGGGATCAGTAAATTTGCGATACCCTCCGGGACTGAATGAGCAAGGAGCAATTCCAAGCTGTCCACATCATCGACAAACAGCTTTTTGATTGTCCCTGTCCCTTTTTCCTCCACAATGCCAAGGGGAAGTTTCTCAAACTTCTTTTGCAGAGATACCCGCAGCCGGAACAATGTGTTATATGCTGCTTTATGAGAAATTGATAATCCCCATCCATAAAAAAACGCCTGCAAAACAAGACAGATCAAAACCCCTATAACACGCAATAAAACAAATTCTGTTTCAACAGAATCGCCAATAACCAATGGCGAAATGACCTGATAGGCCAGCACAAAAGGCAGGATGCCCATAAGAACGCTGACCAGTACGACAACCGTGGCCACATACATATTTTTCTTATATGGCCCTGCGTACTCAAAGATTTTTTTGAACATAAGCCCTCCTTATATTGAGCCGTACTGTCTGTGCTTCAAAAACAAGAGGCCGCCAAAGTAAAGCGGCCTCTTATCATTATCTTTCTGTCCAGTCAAGGCGGCCCTGACATTCATAATTTCTAAAATTCACTGGCGGATTCGGAAAAAATCCAAAACCTTTTTACTGCCGGATTCGTCCAATGGATAGCTTTCTTTTACTTGCCCTTTTTCCATATGGACTACATACGAACATCCCGCCATCACCAACTCCGGATCATGCGTAATAACAAGAAGCGTTTTGCCCTGATCCGCGAGTGACTTCAAACTCCGCGCAACTTCCCGCATATGTTTGAGATCAAGCCCGCTTGTTGGTTCGTCAAACACAATGATCTCCCGGTTACTCACAATGGCAGACGCAATCGCTACCCGCTGTTTTTGCCCGCCAGAAAGAGAAAGCGGGTGCCTGTCTTTATATTCCAGCAGATCAAACTGTTTAAGGATTTTATCCACAACAGTTTCATCCTTATTGTCCATGCTCAGAAGCACTTCATCCGCCACGCTTTCGGTAAATAGCTGATGGCTGGTATCCTGCATTACCATGTAGCAATGTTTGAGCCGGGCTTTCCAATCAAGGGTTTTCCCGTCAACCTGCAAAAAGCCACACTTCTTTTCCAGTCCGCAAATACAGCGGGCCAGAGTAGATTTTCCAGCGCCATTCAGACCGATAATGGCAATCGTTTCTCCAACAGGCAGTTCTGCACTCGGAATATGGAGGCTTTCCGGTTCCCGCTTTTTATACGCAAAGCAAAAATTTTGAAATTCCATATGTTTAGCTGTATGCGCCTGATACTGATTCGCAGGCTTCAACTTCGAGAGAGAAAACGGCCGCAGCCCCATTTCTTTTCGAGTGCCATCCGATAAGCTGTCAAATTTAGCAGGCGTGTATTCCCGTTCAATCTCCCCATCTTTTACATACAGCACACGATCTGCAAGATCGTGAAGGTAGTAGAGGCGGTGTTCTGCAATCAGAATTGTTTTGCCCTGCTTTTTCCAGAGGCTCAGGACCTGCCGCAGGTCATCAATAGCAGCCATATCCAAATTAGAAGATGGTTCGTCCAGGACCATAATTCCCGGCAGCAATACACTTGATGAAGCACAGGCTATTTTTTGCTTTTCGCCTCCGGACAGAGCAAACACTCTTCGCCCCATCAAATCTTCAATATGATAATCGGAAACTGTCCGGTCAATCCTTTTCAGGATATCCTCCTGAGGATAGCCTAAATTTTCACAAGCAAAGGCTAATTCACTATCCGTATCCACGTTGAAAAACTGACTTTTGGGATTCTGGAATACAGATCCCACCATAGCAGCCAATTCATAAAGCGGCGTATCTGATACGCTTTTTCCGTCCAGAAGGACATCGCCCTCTAAATTGCCCTCGTAATAATGAGGCACCAGCCCGTTTACCAAACGGGTAATCGTTGTTTTCCCACAGCCGGATTCTCCCGTGAGTAAAACAAATTCCCCTGTGTTTATGGTGAGATTGACATTTCTAATCCCTCCGCCGCTGGATTCTTCACCATAAGAAAAAGAAACATTTTGAAAATCTATCATGGCAAAATCCCTCCTGCGGAAATTATCGGGGAAGCAATCGCCCAAAACACTACAAAGCAACAAAACAAGATCAGAACCACATCGGCAAAATTGAATTTAAGCTGGCAAATGTTTGTGCGTTTGACAGGAGCGCCGAGGCCACGGGTAATTGCCGCAGCGGAAAGTTCCTCACCGATTTTCACGGAGCAGGTAATCATCGGGATCAGCTTATACTCCAATATTTTTGAAGATTTTTTCCCTCCAAGTTTAATCCCACGCATTTTCATAGCGTCACTGATTGCTTCTGACTCCTGAAAGACAGTTGGAAAGAAGCGGAACATGACCGTTAAGGGGATCGTCACTTCTTTAGGCATATGGATTCTTTCCATGCCGGAAATCAATTCACTGACCGTTGTTGTTTTCACTGCATAGGCAGCAATCGCAACACTGGGAAGGATTCGGCAGAAGAATCCGGTTGTAAACAGAACGAGGAAATTCAATATCCCCGTAAGGTGCGGCAAAACATAAATTTGAACAGCATAAAAAGCAGAAAACACAGCAATATAGCCCACAGCTTTTACACATTGCTTCGAGGTAAGCAGCAATATAGCCGGAACCGTACAAAGAGCAAGGCGGATCAGCCCCATAGCTTCTCCGCCTGTTCCGCCCATGACAAAAATGCTTATGATGAAGATGAGCAACAGTTTTGTACGCGGATCGAGCCGTAACCCTTGTTCTGTTTTTTTGCTGAGCAGAATTTCCCGCGCCATTATGCAATACCGGCACGCTGGAAGTGCTTTTTGCAAATGGCTTTCCCAATCATACCTCCGACAAGGCCAAACACAAAGCAGGCAACCAGCAGAATAGGCGCAATCCACATAGGCATATATGTATTAAGGGTAGCTGCATATTCAGTGCCGTATCCTTCAGTCAACATTACCATATAGCTTTCACGGTTCAGGAAAATGGGAGCAAAGTTGCCAAACACCCAGATGCTGAACACACCGCAGGAAAGAACTGTACTCTTTGCACTTTTGTAGTCCGCCTTTTTCAGGATCACGTCGGCCAACAGGCCGCCAACGAGACCAGTTACCATGGTAAGATAGCCGTTGCCGAAGAACACCATGATTAGGCCAATCAGGAAACCCATGATTGCAGTCATCCCGAATTTTTTAGCCTTTGTAACATACAGCATATAGGGGATGCCGCCAATCAAAGGGCACAGCACCGCCATCAGCGGAATAAAAATGGGGATGAAGCCAAGCATCGCCACCAGCATAACAATCACAACATAGATGACGGTGTAGATGCCGATAGTAATTAAATCTTTTCCCTCAAGCCGGGAACTTTTTTTCTGGGAACTCATACCAGTATCCTCCTTATCTCTGAGAAAATGAAAATGTGGTGTGGTTAGCTTCTTCTAACCACACCACATATAATAACAATTTGCACCCACGATTCCAACCCAAAACCAATTTTATTCTACCCAAAATCAGTATTTTTGCGTTTATCCAATCGTAGCTTCTGCTTTATAGTTTTTCGGATTCACTCCGTATTTCCTTTTGAACGCCGCTGCGAAATTGCTCGCTTTTGAATATCCCACCAGTATAGCCACCTGGCTGACATTCAAATTACTTTCTAACAGCAGGCTTGCCGCCTTTTCTAACCGCTGGTCGATGACATACGCATGAACCGATGTTCCGAACAGGGAGGAAAAGCCCTTCGTCAATTTTGAAGTGCTGATATTGACCTGCCGCGCCAATTCCTCGCAGCTCGGAGCCAGGGCAAGCTGGCTGTCAATAATTCGCTTTGCCTCTATGATGGAATCCCGGTCACTTCTGGAAATTGCAACGTAGGTTGACGCGAGAATACTCAGCTCCAGGACCTCGCTCAAATATACCGATAGCAGCTCAAAGACCTTGCTTTCCAGAAACAGGTATCCCAACCCGCCACGATATTGCGTGAAGTCTTGCAGCTCCGCAAAAATGTGTTCCATATAGGGCGTGATATTCACCTTTGATATGCCGTCCAATAATTTTTTCCGATAGACCTCGATCTCACCAGCCTCAAAGTAGTCATTCAGAATCTTATAGAAATAGGATAGAGGTATTTTCACATTTTTGAAAAGGAAATCGCTCTTTTTAGAATAGCACAGATATTCCATTTTCCCGTGGCCGCGATAAATACAGGATTCACCCTTTTGTATGCTGGCACTTTGCCGGTTGTCTGCAATATTCCAGGAAACACCGTCATTGAAGCAGAACAGCATTTGTATGTATTCTTCACTGCTCACTCCCTGCACGTTCATATCCGAAAAGTAATTCATTCTCCAGTCTGAAACAACTGCTCCCTGTTTCGTGACGATCTGCGAAATCTGACCGGTTCCCATGTCTGCCGGAATATCTATGGTGATCGTCTGCGGTGAATTAGAGAGCAGATCACGATAAAGATTATTCATGTATTGATTTGTCATGTATGAGCGCCCTCCTTATGGTTAGTCAATGCTAATCATAGTTTACAACACCAACCTGGAAAAGTCAATTTGTATTCCTTGTGTATACCGCAGAATCCATTTCACATCAAAACATCGTAGATACCACTTCAATGCTATTTCAAAAACGTAGTGGCAATTAATTTACGAATTATGCCTACTCATCGTACATTTTTATCCTTTTGCATTATTATTTCTTTGTTCTTATTATCATTTGCAGCATTATCTCTCAAATAATTTTCAAATGCATCTGCATTATACTGATACTCCTGTGGTTCAGCGACCATCGGTGAATATACAATCTCTGCTTCTACTCGCTCAGCCTCTGTCCTCTCAGGCTCTGTCTGTTCCTGCTCCTTCACATTCTCCATATGCTTTTCCTTATCAAGTTGCACATTCATATCCAGATTATCCAGCTTATCAATCGAAGCATCAAGATGTAGCTCCATTGATACAAGTATCTTTTTCACTGCTTTCATAGGTGCAAGCACCGCCTTTGTAATGGGATGTTTCTGTTCTTTCCGTGAGTAATCCACCTCCGGTTTGTCAGCAAAAGTACGGAATGCATTGGCTACTGTCTGCCCTGCTTCACGAAATCCTTTTGCAAGAAGTGCTGTCTTTGCTATATCCGTATCTGTGGTCTTGATTGCACCTCTTACATTCTCTCGAATATCCAGAAATCTTTTCTTAATTCCTAAGAACTCAGATACCCTGTATAATGCAGCTCTTCCCTTTTCCTTTGCTTCTTCGACTATGCCCTTAGCAGTAGATTTGACCTGTTCTTTCACTTCTAATACCTGTGACTTTATCTGCTCACATCTGGTATTAAGTCGCTCCTGTGCTTCCGACAATACCTTTTTTGCATTATTGACAAGTGTATCTTCCTGCATTTCTTTGATCTGGTTCTGCATGTTGGTGAGTTCTTCCGTCATGGAATCAATCTTTTTCTCCAGTCCGTCCACATAGCTGCATATCTCAAATACATCGTTTGCCTGCTCTTTCATGGCATTTTTCTTTAGTAATTCGAGAAGTTCCCTTATAACCTCCTCATTGGTAAGTGTTTTTCCTGCTTCCATATCCATTCTGTTTCCTCCATTCTGTAAATGGGGCAGCCTTGGCCGCCCCTGTACTCTGATTACTGATTATCGAAAGGGCGTCGCCTCTTTGTCCTTCTCTTTATCGGGATTGCCATGATGTTTCTCTGCACTCTCTCTTGCCTTTTCGTTGCTCTTATCCTTTGCTTTCTCATATTCAGAGATAATCTCATTGTAGAGTTTTTCCCTGAAATCCTTTGTGACCGGATAACAGACATCCTGATAGATTGGCTTGCCCTGCTCGTCCACCTGCTTTGTCTTATAAGAAGGCATTGATACAAAGATTTTCTCTTTGCCCTGCACGATATTGATGTTATTTACGATGAAACTGTTTTCAAAGTAAATACGGGCAAGTCCTTTGATGTTACTGCCTTCCCTCTCATAAGGTGTCACAGTTACGGAAAACTCAGGCATTTCACGTGTTCTGTCCTGCTTCTGTGTCTCCTCTTTCTCCGGTTCCCTGATTCTTGCATAGGCATCAAGGATATTGGTATAGAGTTCCTCACGAAACTCTGCTGTGATAGGATTGCACACATCCTTATAGATCACACCATTGCTTTCATCACGCTCATTGGAGCGGTATCTAGGCATTGAAACAAAAAGCTCTCCCTTGTCCTTATTCTCAAGGATTGCAATATTGGTAATCTTAAATGAATCACCAAATACCACTGTTGCAAATCCTTTGATATTGCTGCCCTCTTTTGCTCTTACTTCGTTTACCTTAATTGAATACTTCATATGCTATTCCTCGCTTTCTTTTTGTTCTTTGTTTTGCTCCGGTATGATAAGCTCACACCAAAGCTGTTCTATCTGTTCACAAGACAATCTGCCATTAAGCCAGTTGCCAAGTGTAACAACCATTCCGTCCTGCTCGTAGTAGAGCCACTCCTGTGTTTCAATGTTCCCCTCATACACGATGGTCACATCAAAATCAGGCATAAATAATCCTTCCTCTGCATCCCATACACAGGCTATTCCCTGTCTGAGTGTCAGATTCAGACTTTCGACATACACAGACCAGCCGCTTACAACTATCTGAAAGTCATCATCAATCTCTGCAATATCATCCTCGATGTCAATTAACTCTTCCATTTCCGATACTGCCTCTTCTATCTCAGCTAACCGGTATCTCTTATTCATCCATAACCGCCTCCTTATAAATGCACCTGACCACAAAACGCATGGTTCCTTTCTGGGAACAGGTAAAAAGAGTTAATTCTTTTTCATCTCCCTGTGTCTTGATGCTGTTATCATACGGATTTACTACCTCTGTCTCTGTTACCTCATAGATATGCTCCTGTCCCTTTTTGTCGGTTATCATCACTTCATCACCTATGGATATCTGACTTAGTGGTGTAAAAAATGTGCCATATCTGCTGCCATTGTGACCGCACAATACACAGTTGCCACTCTCACCGATTCCTGCAGTCTCTTCTATATGACCAATCCCTGCATTAAGCACTTTACTTGTGGTTCCTTCCATTACCGGATACCTGATATCTAACCCCGGTATCTCAATGATGCCGATAACACCGCCTTCTTTAAGAATGGCTTCATCCTCTTCACTAATGGAGGTTTGCTCTTCCTCCACATCTGTTTCTTCATCGTAATCATCCTCCAATGTCTGCTCAAATTCACTTATGAGCTGTTCTGTCTGTTTTTCTCCGGTTGCCCTCCAGAAAAAAGGGACTGCCATAATGGCAATCCCTGCTGTAATCAGTAGTCCTGCGACCACTTTTCTTATGCTCATATTATTCACTCTCCTATCGTGTTCTGCCCTCTCTGTCGGCTGAATAAGTGCCTTTATCCTCAGCTACAATTGCTGCAGCTTCCATCCTGTCATCTGCTTCTCTTTCTTCCTCCGGTCCGCTCAGGTCTGCATCCACAGCCTTTGCGTTCTCAAGGTCAAGCTGGGCATTCAGTTCACACTGTCTTGCCAGCTTTTCTTCCAGCTCCGTGCTGTATGCAAATGGCTTATCATACTCAGTCTTTGATGCTTCAAGGTCATTCTGGTACTGCTCAATCTTCTTTTCTAAGAAATCAATGTTCTCATGGAGTCCATTGAACAGGTTTTCAAGCTTCACCATACTGCCGACCGGACTGGTGGAAAGCTCTACTTTATACTCTGTCTTTCCACGAAGCACCATATAATTGATGTCAAGGAAGTTCTTTTCCACAAGCAGCTCAAATCCATGGAATTTACCAATTGCAGTTGTCTCTCCGGTCTTGCATTTGCTGATTGCTTCAAGCATCATCGTTCCGCCATCCACACGCTCAGTATAAGTTGCTTTGCCTATAGTAATGGCAAATTCCGGATTATCAATCAGCTCTTTATCCCTTGCCTTTACATCCTCACGGACATTGGCAAGCTTTTCTGTTGCTGTCTTAATCAGCTTCGGATACTTGATCATAAAGTTATCCTGCAAGCCATATCTCTGATTGTCATAGGATGCCTTTAAGAGCTTTAATCTCTGGACATCATTGTCAATCTCCATCTTTTCCTTGATCAGAGGATTACCTGTAGCAACCGCCTTGATCTCTGCATAGGAAAGTGTAGCCTCGTCGATATCCTCGCAGCTTCGGCTTACAGCCTTGCTTGTCATAACCTGACTGATAAAACGCTGCTTATTCTCGACAAGTGACCAGTTGTATGCATCAAAGGTTCCTTTTGTGACATATCTGTAGATAGCCACCTCTTCATTTTCGTTGCCCTGCCTGATGCCTCGTCCTTCCCTCTGTTCAATGGAGCTTGGCTTCCAAGGACAGTCCACATGATGCATTGCTACAAGGTGTGTCTGCACATTGACACCTGTTCCACACTTGTCCGTTGAACCGATAAGAACTTTCTTTTTACCTGTCCTCATCTCCTTAAAAAGTGCGTCCCTCTGTGCATCCGTTTTGGCATCATGAATAAATGCTATCTCATCTGCCGGAATACCATACTGGATAAGTGTTTCCTTCAGATAATCGTAGATGGTAAAGTCCTTATCCGGTCCCGGTGTGCCGATATCCGAAAAAATAAGCTGGCAGCCTATATGACCGTTGGCATTTCCTTTCTCGTATTCTTTCCACACATTTTCTGCTACCTTATTGAGTTTTCCGTCCGGATTGTTCGGTGCATCCTTATCAATCAGTCTGGCATCTGTTCCTAATAGTCTTGCCTCATGGGTAATCTTTAGGAAGTTATCCACGCTTGGATCAACTCCACCGCCTCTGATACGCTCTGCCCTCACAACAAAGTCTTCCATGACCTGCTTCACATACCAGTCAGGCTCCGACTCCACAATAATAGGCTTGCCGCCACGGAGAGCCGGCACATCAAGGTCAAGCATGTCTGCTGTCTGCACATCTGCTACCTCACGGAAGATATTCATAAGCTCCGGCAGATTCGTAAACTTATTGAATCTGCTCTTAAAACGGAATCCGCTTCCCTCTACAGTAAGCTCCAGTGCTGTTGTCACTTCACCAAAGTTCGCTGCCCATGAATCAAAGTGATAAATCCCCATCTCTTCAAGTGCCGCTTTCTGTAAGTAAAGCTGCATGACATACATCTCACACATGGTATTGGATATAGGTGTACCTGTAGCAAACACAATGCCCCTGCCATCATTTATCTCTGATAGGTACTGGCATTTAAGCTGCATATCCGTTGACTTCTTTGCTCCACTGCTGCTGATACCTGACACATTGTTCATCTTGGAAAAAATCGCAAGGTTCTTAAAATTATGTGCTTCGTCTACCATGATAGAATCTACCCCCAGCTCCTCAAAGGTAATAAGGTCATCCTTTCTGCTTTCATCAGATAGTGATTTAAGCTGCTCCTCCAGCTTTTTCTTCTGGCTTTCCATCTGTTTTACAGTCCAACGCTCTCCATTACGCTCTTTCATCTCATCAATCGCATAGCTGATTTCATCTATCTGCTCATTGAGCATTCTTTCCTTTCTCTCTGCTGAGATCGGGATTTTCTCAAACTGCGAGTGGGACATGATAATGCAGTCATAGTCACCTGTTGCAATCCTTGATACAAACTGCTTTCTGCGGCTCTTTTCAAAATCACGCTCTGTGGCAACTAAGATATTGGCTGACGGATAAAGCCTTAAAAACTCTGATGCAGTCTGCCCGATAAGCGGCTTTGGAACAACCATAATCGTTTTATTGGCAAGTCCAAGTCTCTTCTGCTCCATGCAGGCAGCCATCATCTCAAAGGACTTTCCGGCACCGACACAGTGTGCCAACAGGGTGTTTCCTCCAAGAAGGATTCTAGCCACCGCATTCTTCTGATGTGGCTTTAGCTCAATCGCCGGATTCATTCCCGGAAACTGTAAGTGGCTTCCGTCATACTCACGCAGGCGGATATTATTGAATGTCTCGTTATAATACTCCACATATTTCTGTCTGCGTTCCGGCTCTGAAAACAGCCATTCCTTGAACTTTTCCTTGATCATGTTCTGTTTTTCCCTTGCAAGCATTGTCTCATTCTTATTGACTTCGTAATGATATTTGCCATCACCGTCATCAATCCTGTCCCTTACTGTTACAGTTTTAAGATTCAGCGTATCCTCAAAAATAGAATAAGCATCCATGCGGCTTGTACCATAGGTCTTAGTAGCTGCCACTGAATGCTTATCCATGCTCTTATTCTCGATGAACCATTCCATGCTCATCTTATTTAAGTGTACCTGAATGCCTGTATTGTAAAACTGACTTCTGACTGCTCTTGCACGTCTTGGTGTATTGAGAAGTTCATAGATAAACTGCTCATAATCAAGCGGTTCAATCCATGTCGTACCAATCTTTACATCAATATCTGAAGCTTCAATCCATTCCGGCTGCACCTTTTCAAGTGCTGCCACATTGCCTGCAAATCTTTCTGCCTGTGGATTGTCTGTATCAGCCGCCATAGCTTTTGCTACACGAAGCTTGTCTCTCACATTTCCGGAAAGATACTCGTCTGCTGTCTCCCAGCCGATGTCCGGATTATTCTCGTTGTAGCGGTCGGGATTAAGGAAAATCAGTCCGTCCAGCTCTTCCACAAGAACTGCCCTTCTAAGCTGTGCCAAAGCATCATCACTAAATGTTATCTCATCAGCTGTCTGCCCGGACTTTTCAGCAAGCTCTTCCTTTGCATTTGTAATATCCGGCTCATAGATAGAGAGCATATAGGCAAGATTTACATATCCAAATTCATTGACGGATACATTTAATGCTTCCACAGCGGTCTCTACCCTGTCTATGACAGTCTTTGCCTTAATCGTCTGCTTATAAAACATATCCGCTTTTTTCACCTCCCCGTCTTCATTTACTTCCTCAAGGCTGCAAAGAAGCGGGTAATCGCTGTCATCCCTGAAAGCTATTCTGTTTGCTTTTGAAGTAATGGCTCCATACTGCTTTATAAAGGCATCGTATTTCACATTAAGAAGTCTCTGCTTATCAGAAAGCTCCTCCTCACTGCAGCCATCCATCTGAATATCAATCAGCTCTCTTGTTATCTGTCTGATTTCATCAAGGCTTCTGATTCGCTCCTCGGCAGTCTGTGATACCTCTTTTCTTACCATCTCAGAATTTTCCCTGTAATAGAGTTTTCCTTCAAAAAATGTGTAAGTGTAGTTTCTCACATCCGGATCAGCCGGGATAACTTCCTCCGTCTGCTCCGCCTCATCTGCCACTCTCTCAAAATCTGTCATCTGTGCTTTGATATTACCGATAGCTTTGTTTAATGCTTCATACATATTGAAGTTCTCATCATCATTCACACAGACTGTATATCTGCTGTCCTGTCCGTAAATCCTTGTATCAAATTCCATAGATCCAAGCATCATCTCCGGATGCTCTGCAAAATAAGAGTTGACTGCAATTCCGTTCTCGGTCACACCAAGGTGTACCCAGTCAGGCTCAATATCAATCTTTCTCTCCCTCTTCTGCAAAAACAGGATATCTGCTGTCACTTCGGTTCCTGCATTGTCTTTAAATGCAGTATTCGGAAGTCTTATCGCTCCCACAAGCTCTGCCCTTTCAGCCATATACTTTCGGATAGTAGGATTTGCCTTATCAAGTGTTCCCTTTGTGGTAATTACAGCAACCATTCCTCCCGGTCTTACCTGGTCAAGTGCTTTTGCCAGAAAATAATCGTGGATACGGAAGTTATACTTGTTGTACTTTGGATCAAAAACCTTATAATCACCAAATGGCACATTTCCGACAACCACATCAAAGAAGTTATCCGGATAAGTGGTATTCTCAAATCCTGTGATGCTGATATTGGCATTCTGATAAAGCTGCTTTGCAATTCTTCCTGAAATGCTGTCAAGCTCCACCCCATACAGCTTACTTCTCTGCATAGGTGCCGGCATACTCCCAAAGAAGTTACCGATACCCATAGATGGCTCTAATACATTGCCGCCTCTGAAACCAAACTGGACAAGTGCCGAATTTATGCACATGGCAATCTCCGGTGAAGTGTAAAAGGCATTGTTTACTGTTGCCCTTGCAGCACTGTATTCCTCATCAGATAAAAGTTCTTTCAGCTCTGCATACTGTTTGTTCCAGCCTGCGTTTTCCTCGTCAAATGCCTGTGACAGTCCGCCCCAGCCGACAAACTTCGACAAAACTTTCTGTTCCTCCGGTGTGGCAAGCCTGTTTTCTGATTCAATCTGCTTTAAAGTGCGGATTGCATCCATATTCCACTGGTATCTGGTCTTAGCACCGCCTTTTTCCATTTCCCAGAGATTATAGTGGAAGTTGTATTTTTTCTGTGCTGCATCATCTGAAACCACATGTCCATTCTCATCAATCTTGGTTTCCCAGCCATTCGCTATTGCTCTTTCCCTGGTTTCAAGACGATTGGCTTTTACACTATCCTCGATATCAAAGAATCTCTTATAGACCGGATTCATCTTATCCCTGTCAGCTTTCTGCTTTGTCTCCTGATAATACTTTTTCTGGTCTTCTCCACAGTAAAATGGCTGTTTTACCATATAGGATAAGATTTCATATAACTCACGCCAGTCGATAGCACCTTCCTTACGCACACCATTCCTGTTCTTATAGCTGATCTTCACATATCCGCTTCTGATTGAGTACTCCACAAGACCATACTTATTGTTGGAATATGCTTTTCTTTCTGCATTATCTGTCCCTAATGCAATATCCCTGATAAGGTCAAGTTTATTGGGCATAAATGCAAAATCAGACTGCACCACATCCATAAGGAATGCCCTAAACGGAGTGTAGCAGCTGCAATCTGTTACAAGAATCTCCGCCGCATCACGCAGGTCTTCATCAAGCTCTGCAATACGCTTGGCATAATCAATCGGTGTAATATACTGAAGCTCTGATGGATCTTTTTCAGTTGTTTCAGCTTCTATCTCTGCACCATATTCTGCCTGTGTTATCATGCGGTCTTCATCAGCAGTTTCCTGTGGTGTCATGCCATATGCAGATACATATGCTTCATTACTTTCCTCATGTACATCTTCATGCGAATTTGCTACTTTTACAGTTCGGTTAGAAGCATAGCTCTCCGGCTCATCCGGTATTGCATAATCATCAATCTCTGATTCTGCCCCTTCCGGTTCCACTTCCCGGTATTCGGCATCAATGACCTCATCATCCTCACGGAGTCCGTCCATCGCAAGCTCATCAATACGAGGTGTCTCAGGCTGGTATTCCCCTGTAAGAATAAGGACACCAAGCTCTTTTTCGATATCTTTCCATGAAACATATCCTTCAACCTCTCCATCCTCATCTCGCCACTGAAAACGCAGTCCGTTCCCATGAAATGTGTCATATCCGTGCAGTCCCAGTCCGTCAACCGGCCAGCCTGCACCTCCCTGACCATATTCTGCTTTGATACGCTTTGCTCTGGTTCCTGCATCAATCTCTGTTTCAAAAATCTTGCATACCCTGCCCTTACCACCGATAAAACCTGTACCTCTCATAAGCACCTGTTTGATATACTCACCTGGTACTGTTGCAGACTTTTTGGGATTCAGGTAATTGTATTTACCTGCTAATGCAGCTTTTCTGTCCTGCTCGAACTGACGCATAAACTGATTATTGTTTTCGTCCTCAGTATGAATGGTGCCAATGCTTGCCTGCCCATTCTGGTCGAAAAAAAAGGAAGCCTGTGTATATTCGGCTTCCTTACTGACACCCAATGAATTGATTTCATCAAGTTCCCTATTCAGTTCTGTATCATCTGATTCTAGTGGAATCGCATCACTATCTGATTCAGTACCACTTCCTCTGCCTGCATCTTCGCCTGCTCTCTTATCTTCCACATCTCCATTGTCGATGACGGATCCTGTGGCTTGTGCTTCGCCAGATACTGCATCTCTAACTGGTCGTACAGCTGATTCGCTTCCTCCTCTACCGCTGACATCTTCTCGTACATCTTCCCGAATCTCATCAGCGTCTTGTATCTTGCCGGCTCGTTCTCTTTGAGATAGTTCATCGCCATCCTTCCGTATTTGCCCAGCTTCGTGAGATTCTCCGTCTCGTCCGGCATCTCTATCTGCGGATAAAGCAGTCCGTCCACTTCCTTGTAAGTCATTTCTTCTAACATATCCAATTCTCCTTTCGCTCTCGATTGCCTTTAAGTTACGACTAAATTCTCTAAGAACACTACAGGAGACATCGCATACAATGGAACCAAGACGGTAAATGATCTCTTCGTCTTTGATATTTACGATCTGACTAAAATCCTGTTCTTGCACAGATAAGTCAAATCCGCATCTCGTCCCTACAGCATACATGACACTTGCATATACAAGCTGCTCCATGTCCATTTCCTGCTGTAAGCCATTGCGTTTCTTACTTTCTTCCTTTATCACACTACCTGATAGCTGCATAAGCTCGGTCATTCGGTCTCCGAACTCTTCTTTTATTATAAGCCAAACATCTGTTCCTGTAAACTGTTTTAATATATTTTTTAGAGACTCCCTGTCGCTGTTATCGTATTGCTCAATCTGACCTTCTGACACAAGAAAATCCACATAATCCTTAAGATTTTCTCCCTCAAGGTCCCATGTCAGTTTGACATTCTTCCCTCCGGTATCACTGATATCAAAGATATACCTCATGCGTGGATTCAGCGCCCTCGACGGGAAGATAGCGCAGCCTTTCGCACCACGCTTTACATATCTTCCCACCTTTTTCCAGGTATCATAATCTGCCATGAGTGTGCTTTTTTCCGGAGGTCTCTGAGCTGTTACCATAACGATATTGTCAAATTCATAGCGGTATAACTGACCTGCGACCTTTAACACATCCTTCCAGTTCTTTTCTGATCTGGTGATGTTACCAATTTCAGAATCGTATATCGCTTTGACCTTCATATCAACGCCCATACCTTTGTCCTCCTCTACTTAAACATTTCTGCAAACAATCCCTTAAATAGCTTTAACTCATCCTTATCCAGCTCGATTGCAAATTCATTGTCGATTGCCTGTTTTTCGCATTTATCCTTTTTCTTTGCAATCTTACGCACCACACGAAGAATCACATAGCACTCCTTGGACTTTGCAATGCTCTGTTTAAAGGTCAGCTCATCCTCATCGACTGACTTCTGTGTCTGATAGATAATCTCTTTTAACTTATCATTGATACCATCTACTTCCTCAAGGGAAATAATAACGGATGCCTTAGAAGCACCCGATCTGTCCCACTCCTTATGAAGTTCCTTTACTAAAAACTCCATGTTCTTAATTACTGTTGTTGAATCACTTTTCATCTTGCTCTTCCTCCGTTTTCTTTTAATGAAGAAGGGCGCTGACCTTCGCTGATAGGCGCAAAATCAACTCCCTTCATGTCCTCTGCTCCAAGGACTATCTGCTCTGCATAATACATATCCATTGCCTTATTGATGGCATCATCAAGCGACTCTGCCTTTACTTTCTGTACTCGTGAAAGCACTTCCTTTATCTCAACATCAAATTCCTGCTCCATATGATATCGCCTCCTGTAAAAATCTCATCATCGGCTCTTTTCTTCCTTTACCTGTCTTTCCTTAAAGCCTTCATCGTACTTTCCATCTTCCAGCCTGTCGTAAAAACAGTCTTCTTCAATCGTTCCGAAATCCTCATACATCTGGTGAAGGAAGTCATTCTGCAGCTTCTTTGGTACATCATCATCCTTTGACATATCCTGATAAAAATAGAACTTCTGCTTTAGCTTTGCCCTGTAATCATAGATATCCTCTATCTTTTCCGGTGTGCCATACTCCCTCTTGTATGCCTTGAAATTCGTGGTTGAGAGTGTGGAACCAAGATAAATCCCATGCTCCCACGATACCCCGATTGTGGTATTGTCCTTTGTAGGCTTCTCATCCTTGGGATAACGCTTATACTCTGTCGCACCAAGGGCGATTGTAAGGGAACCTGACTTCATATCCATCACCACAAGATTTCTTGGTGATAATGCTTCAAGCACCATGTAATCATGGTCATTGAAGTTATGAAATGTCTGTCCCCTTTCAAATGAGCGGTTCTCCATTTCATAATGCAGGTTAAAATCATCCACCCAGCCCTTATCGGTCATTCCAATCTCCTTAAGCTTTGCAACACATTCAGAAGAACTGGCTTCTTTATCAAACCGAAATTTTTTGGAATCGTTATAAAACCCCTGAAGAAAATGTCCCAGCTGAATATCATCCAGACAGAATCTCGCAGATACAGTTACATTTGCTGCCCTGTAATACTCTGTGAAGTTATCTGCTTCACCAAGTGTCCTTCCAAGCTGCAACAGATGGTCTGCAAGCTCTGACATGTCATCAATTGCTATAAAACTCTTATAATCATCCAGAGTCATCAGCATATTTATCTCTGTTCCCCTGTCGTTTTCTGTTACCAATATCATATCTTTTAAATCCATTCTTACCTCCAGTCTCAGAGAGGGACTATGCCCTCTCTGCAAATTTCCTGTTATGGTCTTCCTATCACAACAATCTTTCCTGTGCTTGCCACATCCCTGTAGACCACACCAAGACTTTCATTAAGTGCCTCTACCACCTTGCCATTTCCGACATATACTGCCACATGGCTGATGTTCTTATATCTTCCGTTGCTTGTAAAACTGTAGAAGATAAGGTCTCCCGGCTGTAACTCATCAAAGGAGACTGTCTTTCCGGCTTCATCCAGTCCCTGTGCCTCCGCTGCCGCTGTGGTTGCACCGCCGAAACTAATATCCACGCCTGCATCCTTCCATGAATAATAGGCTAAGGAGCTGCAGTCATAATAGTTACCGCTGTCTCTTAAATCCTGACTATAAGGGAAGCCAACTCTGTGAAGTGCATAGGAGCAGACTGTTTTCTGCCTGCTGTCTGTAATTCCACTAAGGATGGCATTGATTTCATCCTCAGTCATGGAGCTTACTCCCGGACTTCCGCCTCCGCCGCCACTTCCGCTTCCGGCATATCCAAGCTGTCCCATAAACTCCGGACTCATGATCTGCTCAAGCATTTCCACCTGATCAGAATTAAATCCATAGACCGAAATCATATCTCTGTACGATTTCAGTGTGACATTCACATACAGAACAGACTTCGTGACAGTAGTCACATTGCCGTCTGCATCCGTTTCTTCCACATCCTTTGTTCCGGTGCTTGTGGTGTATGAACACATATCATTTACAACTGCCTGCAGCCAGCCTTTTGAAATGTCATTCATGACTGTTGCAGTATCTCCGACACCATGCTTGACCATATAGACTGCCATGATGTCATAGTAATTGCTTGGGTTTTCTTCCATACCTTCATAGTCCACATATACAAGCTCTCCAAGGTCATATCCGGTATGCTCATTCACTTTCGTGTTCACATCCTGGTTAAACTCCTGCACATAGGCACTCGTTACTGTCTGCACGGTATCTCCTGATTCAAGTGGTGGCAGGAATAAAGCAAATGGAGAATTGTAAAGGATTGCTATCACCGCTATAACCGGAACCGCAATCATGGCAACTACAAGAACAAGTAATAAAAGCACCAATCCGATAATCGGTGCAGCTGCCTTTATCCAGGTAATCGCTTTTCGCACAATCAGATCCTTTACCAGCTTTGCCACACTATCCGTCTGATTCTCCTGTGCTTTCATCTTATCCAGAAAGAATTTTATCTTCCTGCTCCGGTTGGTCATCTTTTCATCCTTGACCTCTATGGACACACCTGCAGCATATCCGGCTGCCATGCCGATTGCCGTGCCAACTCCCGGTGCAACTGCTGTTCCTGCCGCTGTAGTAGCTGCCTTTGTCGCAGTTTTTGTTGCAACCTTGGCAGTTGTCTTGGCTGTTTCTTTTGCCGTCTCTTTAGCTACCTCCTTGGCTGTATCTTTGGCAGCTTTCTTTGCTGTCTTTTTTGCCAGCTTCTTTCCTGCCTCTACCTTCTTGATACGCTTCTTTGCCTCGGCTGCCGCCTTTTTCCTGAAAAGTGCTGCACCCTTAGAAGCAGTTCCGGTAACAGGTCGGCTTGATTCATATGCAAGATATGCTGCCTGCGATACCTCCTGCCCACCTTCTACCTGCTCTGTTACTGCCCCGGCTGCAAGTGCACTGGTTCTTCCTGCTATGTGAAGATTGGTGTTCTTGGTCTTGATGGAAATGTTTGATTCTTTAAGGTTTCGCTTGAATCTTGATAATCCCTTATTCTTCGGCTCTGACTGATGAATGGTGCTCTTGCGATAGGACTTCTTTTTATCATCAGATACCTTTGCACCGATAGTTTTAGGACCTCTCTCTACTGTGTAGATGTTGCTGCCTTTTATCTTGGCACCCTTTGGTTCGTGGGCATGAATCTTGGCTTTCTCCTTGGTGTGAATGACCATTGGCTTGTCATCCACTTTCTTTATCTTCAATGTTCTCACCTTCTTTCACTCAAAATGCAAAACAGCCACCCAGCTTCCCGGATGGCTATACTTTGAGGTCGCAAATTGCGACCTCTATCAACATTATTCGACATTATTCTGCATTTCACGCTTCTTCTGTTCTGCAATTTTCTCATGAATATTGGTGTTATACAGTCTGTAGAGGTCTGTATCCTTACTGATCTGATTATCAAAAGGAATTACCACTGAGCCACACTTGATAAGTCCCATTCCTGATGCAGTATTAGTTACAAATCTAAGCTGTGCCTCTGATACTCCGATAACCTCCGCCATCTTGGAACTGTCCGTGTTTGCCTGCTTTAAAAGTGCCACGAACTCTGAGTTTGCAAGCATTGTTGTTGCTGTGTAATTCTGCAACAGATCGACTACATTCTGCGTGATACCGGTACAAAGACCTCCCTGCTTTCTTACTTTCTTCCAAAGCTGCTGCAGATATTTTGCAGAATACTCAGAATTAAGTAATACGTGAAACTCATCAATATAGAGCCATGTTGCCTTGCCTCGCTTACCATTCTCAACAATTCTGTTCTGAATGGACTCCATCATAACAAGCATTGTGATAGGACTAAGCTCCGTACCTAAGTCCCTGATGCCATATACTGTGAATCTGTTATCCACATCCACATTTGTCTGATGATTGAAGATATTAAGTGAACCATTTACGAAAAGCTCCAAAGACAATGCAATGTCCTTTGCCTCATCCTCCGGCTGTGCCATAAGGATATCGTAAAAATCACTCATCACCGGGATATACTTCTCTTTGCTCCTTGCAATGTCGATATACAGCTTTCTCACACAACGATCAATGATTGACTTCTGTCTTGAATTTAAGCTGTCCCCGATACACTGCTCACAAAGTCCAAGCATAAACTCGCCCTTTTCTCTTACCATTCCCTTGGAATCATTCGGATCAAGGCTCCATACATCCATCTCCAGCGGATTCACATAGTTATCCGTGTAGGTAGACATATTTACTACAGTTCCGCCATAAGTCTCGGCAATATCAAAGTATTCGTTCATTGGATCTATGACGATTATCTCATCATCACCCGACAAGAATACGCTGCCCATTTCCATCTTACAGAAGAACGATTTACCGGAACCAGGCACTCCGAATACGAATCCATTTCCGTTGATGAGCTTCTTTCTGTTACCGATATTCACATTCTTGCTGATCTGATTGATACCATAATAGTTCCCTGTGCTGTCATTTAATTCCTGCACATTAAATGGCATAAGCACCGCAAGTGACTGGGTAAGAAGGGTACGCATTGTCTCCACCTGTCTCACACCAATCGGAAGTGCTGTGTTGAGTGCCTCCCTCTGCTTTAAGTAGTGTGTGTCAATCGTGCAGCTGTTACGCTTTCCGATAGTCTCTACTGTCTCACATACACTCTCAAGCTCCTTCTTGCTTTCTGCCATAAGAATAATGGTTACTCCTACAAAGAAAAGGCACTGGTCATTCTCACGGACATCATCCATGATTTCCTCAATCTCCTTTTTCTCCGTTCTCTTGGCATATGAGATTTCCGTAGAAAAATCGTTATTCTTATTACGGACTCTCTGCTGCTTAATGATATCCGACTCAATACCAAGGTATTTCTTCTGAAGCACCTTTGTTGTCAGATCCTTGGGAACAGGCACCACATCAATGCTCGTGATGGAATGAACCGGAAGGGAAGTAATCTCATTGATGAATCTGTCTGACAAACTGCTCGGATACTTTTTGATGAAAAGTGCCTTGCAGAATTTACTCTCATCCTCAAAATGGTCCGGGAAATATTTCACCATCCCATTGCACAGGTCATTTCTAAAATCTGCCCCGACCTTCTTTGCCTTTTTGATATCAAAATCAAAGCTGCCCTCATCTCCAAGATGATAATAGTCATAGAGCACTTTCAGTCTCTCATTGCCATTAAGTGGTACAATCTCCGCACCAAGCTCAATGAAAGCCTTGTGTATCGTTGCCTCAAGGGTTGCAAACTGTGCCTTTGCCTCCTCGAAGTTCTTTCTCTCAATCGTGATTGTCAGGTATCTCTCCTGCTCAATCCCCTGTCTGCCCGCAATAATCTTCTCTTCAATGATGTCATTGTAAATTCTTCTGTAATTATTGAAACCATCATTTTTCTCAGCAATCAGAACCTTGTCACGGAGTTCATCCATGTTTTTGTTCTTATTGTTGATCGTAATCTTATAATTACAGTCCAGCGAATTTAAGAACTTGCAGTATCTCTCGAAAATACCGATCTGCTCATCCTCGGTTGCTGTCGTGTAATTGATGTCCTGAAAGCGGTAGCATTTGGAATACTTATTTTTGCTTACTTCAAAAATGCCGTTTTCAGCCACCGCCATAATCTCTATGGTTTCCTGAATGGATTTAGGTGTCTTATACAAAGGCTCACTCGCTTTCTTTAATAACTTAAATCCGTCTGTAAATAAACCCATGTCTCTAACCTCGCTTTCTTATAATGAAAGCCCGCCGGGAACTTCACCCTGCGGGCTGTGTTCCCGACCTTGCGGTCAGATACTTTTTATCTAATGCATCGCCTTATATGCTGCAATGCCTGCTACTGCTACAACAATTACTGCAACAAGACCAAGCAGCATATTTCTTGTCTTTTTCTTCATCGCTTCAAACTCCTCCTGCTTCTTTACAGCCGAATCAGCTGTTACAGTCTTCGGTTCAGCCTTTCTGCCTTTCTTCTTTACCTGTTCATTCTGCTCTGCTTCTAACTGCTTTATTGCAGGCTCTCCCTCTGTTGATACATAGGTAAGCACCCTGTTGCCAAACATAAAATGCAGCTTCTTTCCCATATACTCGTAGAAATTCATGCCATTAAAGGAATAGAATCCACCAAGGGCAATCGGTGCTACACATGGAATGGCAACATAAGCTGCTCCTGTCAGTCCAATATACTTATAAAGAAGAAGTACAAGACCTCCGCCAACTGCTACACTGGCAATGGAAAATATAAGCTGTCTTGCTGTAAGTCCCATTGCCACTGATTCCTGATAGCGGTCAATATCCTTGTTAATCTCAATAACCACTGTTCATTCCTCCTATCTTGCTAAATCCTTTGTTTCCGGCTTTCGTACCATTCCAATATTTGCCTCATACATTGACATTCCATCCGGACAGAGTTCTCTTAACTTGTCTACATTGAACAGATAAAGCGGATATTCGCAGAAACCGCTTCTCTGTGTGAATCCTGTAAACTCACCCAAATCATTGTCTGTGATAAACTTCTCTATATCCGGCATGTCATTTACATTCAGATATCCACAATAATTCGGTGCTGCAACAGATAAATTCACTGTCACATCACCAAAAGGTTCCTCATATCCATCTTCATTACACATAAGACCAATAAACATTGCCCTATTATTCATATACTGCTGGATATCAAATGTCACCTGCGTTTCTCCGGTTATGCTTGAATTATAAGTAACCTGTTTCTTTTCATTATCCATTTCTGCCTCCTTCTATAATCCAAATGCCTTGCTTGTAAGTGTCTGTGCACCCTTCACGCTTCCAACAGTCATTGCTATCGTAAATGTCATTTCGCACAGATATATAAGCGTCTGTGCCCAGTCAGCATAACTTCCTGTAAATGCCGGAAGTCCTGCATTGATAAATGCATTACATACCACAATTGCAAGTGCCATCGTTACTGCCTCGAATACACACGAAAGAAAATATTTGCAGTAGGTAGCCATTGTATGACTGACCATTCTGTTTCCTGCCATTGTGGAGCATGCAATCGCACCAAGCGGCACAATAATCAGTATCTTTAAGAACCTGAAATACACTGTGTAAATGATAAAGAATCCACAGATAATAATGATGATTGCAAGCAAAGCTGTAAGTATCAGCATTACCAGACTCTCACCAAATCCGAGTCCCTTAATGATGTCTGCCTGTGTACTGTCAATGGCAAGCTGCGTCGTTGTCCCCGCAGATATAAGTCCCACCAGATTTCCTATGGAAGTAAAAAACGCTTTCATAATCGTGACATTATTTGCAACAAACCATTCTGCAAGTCCCAGTCGGATAAGCATACGAAATATAGACTCAAACCTCATCTCATCTTTTACATCTATGCTTTCCGAGCAGAAACCGATAACAAAGAACAGCACAACGAGGGAAGAGCCGACCGCTACAAAGACCGGCTCTATACCCTCAATGACTGCCCAGGGACCTCCGCCCTTGAAACTGACCGGTGACTGTCCAAGCATTGCAAAGACCAGGGATATCTGATTGTTCCAAAACCCAAACACTGCCTCAAGAAGTGCAAGGATCTTGTCTCCAAGCTTAAAAATATCCATACTTGTTATTCACCTCTTTCCTTTTACTAAAAGGGGAAATGCATTTCCCCAATCTTAGAAGCCTAAGAATGTCAGAACTGTTGAAATACCAGCCATCATGACACCTGCTACAATTCCTTTCAGTGCAGAGTTCATGGTAGATGAATCCTGCTGCTGGTAGGCTTGTGCGAACTCCATAACATTCTTTGCAAGAATGATGACACCAACCGCACCAATGACTGCAATGATAAGTGTCTTTAAATTCTCAAGCGGCTGTGTTACTGCGGAAGTACCTGTACCTGCTGCAAAACAGGTAGTGCTCATAAGCATCACTCCCATAAGTGCTCCGGATAATGCCGGAACGAATCTCTTTTTTAAGTGAATGAATCTACTCTTCATGCCTTTCTCCTCCATCTGATTGTTGTTTGTTGTTGAAATAACCTGTTCTTTTCTCATGTTGTTTAATCTCCTTTTTTGAAGTGACAGAAGCGGAAAAAGCCAGAAAGGAATACACATATTCCAATCCGGCTAGCTTTCCGAACGGAATATATGCATTCCTTTCTGTCCTGTTGATAGTTACTCTATGATAATCAGGCAATGCCTGTTGTACTGGTTAATCGGGCTTTCCCCGATGCGTTTTTGCTGTGACCATCTCCTTTCAAGGTATGAAAAAAAGCACCTTAACCATATGGCTAAAGTGCTAATTTACTCTCAAATTTGCTTTATTCTAAAAGCATTCCATCAATTATTGCAAACTTTGTCTTAAATATAGATCTATTCTGGCAATATCGTAATATGACATCCTGTACATAAGGTCTTGTACAATAACTGTCTACCACAATCTGTTTATCTTCCTCTTTCTCTATCCTCTTAAATATGCCTTTTGCATTCCAATCCGTCTTTACAGCATCTACTAAATCATTACTCATCTCAAGATGTGATAAAATCGTGGAATTCAACTCGGTTTCTTTAATTTCAGATATTTGTCCATAGTCATTAAGTTGCTTCAATTCTCTCTTAATTGCCTCCGTGTAACTTGTCATATTATTATCTCCTATCAATAAGTATTCAGGTGTTACATCTAGTGCCTTTGCTAGTTGTAAAAGATTATACGCACTTGGCTCTTCATTGAGTCTACCTTGTTCATAACGTCGTATACTCTGAACAGATATATTTGTTATCTTACCCAGCTCTTCCTGTGTATAGTTTCGTATATTACGCAACTCTTTTAATCTATCTGCAAAAGTCTTTTCCGTATTCATCCTGTACCTCCAATATAAAATAATTTCTGTCTTTTGTAACTGCTCACATGTTAGTAGTCCAATAAGCTGAAGCATACCATGTGAGCAAATTATATCATATACTCTGTAATATATCTAAAAACATTACTGCTTCTTTCGATATGAACTCATCTTCTCCACAGTAACCTCCGGATAAAAGTAAGTAAGAATCGTTGCCTTCGGAACTCCTGCCGCAAGTGCCTTCTTCACTTCCTCTTTCTGCTCCGGTGTATATGACCAGTGCAGCATTCGGTTTGTGATTGTATCCTCCCACTTAGGCTTTTCCCTCTCAGGATTCCTTACAGGCTTAGTACCAGCACTTCCATTAGAAGAGTTAGCACATTCTGTAGTATCAGACTTCTGTGACTCATCGACATACTCAAGCTCATTTGCCTGCTCCCTGTCAATCTTTGCTTTCTGCTCTGCCTCATCCTGCATGGAGAATCTTCTGCTTAACTCCGCATCACCAAGCATCATAAACTGCTCATAGGTAAGAGAATCTATATACACATTCTCGCCCTTGTCCTTCATCTTTTCATAATGCTTTACTGCCTTATCCGATAAAATTTCAAATGGCGGACCGATAAGATTATCTGCTCCCCTTATCTGATGAACATAAGGCTCTCCCTTGCCATCTGCTGTCTGGTTAAACATCGGATGATTGAATGGTATGAACTTATTATCCATGATAGGATCAAAACCACGGATAAAAATAATACACTTCTTATTATCCAACTTTCTGACTTCATCGGGTGTAAACAGTTCCCTGCCTAATACATCATAATTCCTTGAAGAGCTTCCCTGTCTGCCCTTTGTCTCACCGCTTGACTTCTTATCAATCGTACCTTTTCCAAGCAGCTCTGAGACGTACTTATGCGTTGACTGCTCGTTGCCGCCAAGGTAGATGAAAGTATCGCAGTTGCCTGGAATTGTCTCCCAGGTGTCCTTAAAAAGTGCCTTCAACTGGGCAAAGTTCTGTATGATGATAATACTTGAAATCTCCCTGCTTCGCATTGTCGATAACAATGAACAGTAGTCATCCGGCAATGCGACATTCGCAAATTCGTCTAACATAAAGGTCACATGAATTGGAAGTCTGCCGCCACAGTTAAAGTCCGCCTGATAGTACAGTTCCTGAAATATCTGCGTATAAAGTAGTCCAATAATAAAGTTATAGGATTTGTCACTATCAGGGATTACACAAAAGAGTGCTGTCTTTGTCTCCCCATCACCATTTACTCCAATGCCGATATCAGACAGATTAAGCTCATCTTTTGAGAGTAATCGTAAAACCTGCTTGTTCTCAAGAAATGCAAGTCTTGAGTTGGCACTGATGATAATGGAACGGACGGTATCTCCTGCACCTCTCATACATTTGTTGTACTGCTTGACTGCCGGATGATTAGCTCCAAGCGGAGAACTTTCCTCTAAAAACTTCATACGCACATCGAGCTTTGATGCCTTCCCCTGCTCTGTAACCTCTGCCTCTCCAAGAAGTTTAAGTACTGTCTCAAAGTTTCTCTTTGCCGGCTGTACCTCCAGCCACACATAATAAAAGATAGCCTGTAAGAACAATCCTTCCGCTTTTTCCCAGAACGGATCACTTGGTGTCGCTCCCTTTGGTGTCGTATTGCTGATAAGGTTTGTAATCAGCTTGACCACATCTGTTTCCTCTCTGATATAAGAAAATGGATTGTAACAGTCTGATTTATCCATCTCTAACAGATTAATGACTTTCAGGTTATATCCGTTATTTTTTAACATCTGCCCGCAGCTTCTAAGGATTTCTCCCTTTGGATCGGTACAGATAAAGGAACAGTTATGCGGCATCTGCATCAGATTCGGCTTTACTTCATAAAATGTCTTTCCTGCTCCGGAACCACCACAGATAAGTATATTTCCATTGAGCTTGAGTCTCCTGAAATCCAGCGACATCTTCACATTCTGGCTGAGTATCCGGTTGAAATTTTCATCCTTATCTGCAAGTATCTTGTTGACCTGCTTCGGATTTTCAAATCTTGCCGTACCAAATTCTTTGCCGGGCATATAGTTTCTCTGACTGGTGTAATACATGACAATAGCCATCGCATAGATACCTAATGCAATGGCTACTGCTTTTACTGTATTGGAATTGTAATAGTTGGCAAAGGGAACTGCACATATATCATTGAATCTGTCCATAAATTCATTAAAGGCAATCCCTTCCGTCCACGCACCATTTATCAGATAACCAAGATACCCTGCTAACACTGCACCCACAAGAATGAATATCAGTGACGGCTTTTTCTTTGTTGTCTGCATAGGCTGCTACCTCGCTTTCTTTGTGGTAACAGTTTTCTTCTGTGTGGTCTTTTTCTGCTGCTTCTGCACTTTCTCGTAACGCTCCCTGACAGATGACTCCACCTTGTCGTAGTGAGTATAAAGCTCGGTTCCTTTCTGGGTTGTCACCACACGATTCTGCTCATCGTAAAGCTTATAATCCTTGGTTGAATCAAGGAAGGTAAGCATTGTCTTTCCACCATGAATCTCCATGATGTTTTCCTTACGGAGCCATACATATCTTACCTCTTCTCCCCATGTGCCAGGAACTCTGGTCTTAACAGCATGGTCATTTTCTTCAATAATCAGCTTCTTGCTGATAGTCACATCTGACAGGTTCGCATTCTTTGATGCTGCAACTGCCCTCATTCTCTCAGCAAGGTCCTGATAACCTCTGACACGATTGATAAATGCATCCTTGTCCATCATTACTGTATGGGTGCCATCTTCATTCTTGCCGCCAAGCACACCGATTGTCTCAAGCTGTCTGATAACACTTTCAGCCTGCTCACCATTGATACTGAAATTCTCCTTGACCTGATCCACACTGATAGCTTTCTTTTCCATTGCAAACATTCCGACCTTCTCAATCAGTCCGTCAATGGCTGAATTAACCTTATCCCCTTCTATCGTGTGGCTTTTCTCGTTTCCCTGCTGTTTCTTCAAAAAATCCATCAGCTTTCCGAGGGACTTTTCATCTCCATTCTTCAGATAATCGTCAAATGTGGCAATCTTACCAAACTTGAGCTTCTGTATCATCATATTCACACGGGGAACTGCCTCTGTATGAAAGATTACCTCACTCAGTCCGTCTTTCCTGTTGCAGTCCGGAAGTATTGAATAGAGTATTCCATACTTCTTTGCCATCTTTTCGACCTTTTTCATATCTTCGGTATTAAACTGCAACACCTGTAAATCGCCACCCTTTAGGAGCAGCTTTCTCATGCATGTCTTGCCAAGTGACTTCTCATAATCAAGCATCCCTTTTAAGAAATCTATTGCCCTCTGCATGGCAGCAATGCCGCCGCTTCCTACCTTCATGGTAATCTCAATGCCATCATAAGCTACACGGATGATCTGCACCGCTTCCTGAATCTCTTCTGCCATTATCGCACCTCTACTTTCTCTCTGACTGTTGTTTTAAGTGTTTCTGTCTCTGTTGTACGGATTTCCTCGGCTGATACATCAATACCATAAGCAGTCAAAATATCTGCCAAATGATTGATTGCTTTTTCCTCCTCGATACGGTACATTTCAAGTGCCACAAGCAGGTTTTCCACCTGCTCCACCCATGCAGGCTTCATATCATATTTAGACCTGTATGTGACCATAATCTCGTCCGACTCAGCCTTATCCGCTGAATGTGCCAAAGCTTCAATAAGAGAAATCGTGTCTTCCTTGCTGCCACTTCTGAATGCGAACTGGACAACAAAGTTTTTCTCTTCCTCTGTAAACTGATGCTCCACACCATTCATCTCTGTTACTGCTTCATTTACTACTGCTAAATTCATAAGTTCCTCCTAATCTGCCATGCTGTTTTCAAGCACAGCAATCTCAATGATCTCCTTCATCTTTTCCGCTGAAATGTTGTTGTTTATAAGCTCTACAAGCTGTGACTCAGTAAGTCCCTTTTCTATTGCACTCTTAATCTGCACAAGCTGCGCCGGAACAAGGTCTCCCGATGCAACCAGCTTTACAATGTCTGCTCTTGACTTTTTCTTAAAAGAAAGTCTTGCAAAAAGGCTTGCCACTCCATTGTTACTGCTCTTTCTCACACTTCGCTCAATCGGAAGTCTCTGCACCACATTTCCAGTACCATCAACTACCGGAATCTGATAATAGACCGGAATCCCGTTTGCCACAGCCTGCATATTCTGCGGAACTGCAACTGTATCAACCATCTTTTTATCTGCCTGTGGTACGGACTGGCTTTCCTGCGGCTCTGCCTTACTTTCTGCCTCGTTCTTATTCTCTGTGGCAACACTTATGATCTTATCTTCCAATGACTCTATTCTGTCTCCCATACGCTTCATCTCCTTATCCTTTTTCTCAATATCATCCCTGAGTCTTGCAATCGTACTGCTTGCCTTATTCAGTTCATTCTGCTGACTGTTGATAAGAGCATCCTTATCCTGGTTCTCCTTGACCAGACGCTCCCTGACTTCCTCATCATCTTTGGAAGTTTCTATTTCAGAAAGCTTCTTATTCAGGGCATCATACCTTTCATTCTGATGATTGATCTTTTCAACCACTTCATCCATTTGGGTTACAAGACTTTTCACATACTCTAAATCCTGTGGCACCTGCTCTTTGGCTTTATTAAGCTTATCTAATACGACATCAAACATCCTGCGCATGTTTACTGCTGTATCATCTTTTTGGACTACCTCTCTGATTGCATCAATCGGCACACCTTTTTCATAGTAATCCAATGCTGTCTGCATCTTAGGTGCTGCCATCCTGCTATCTTTCAGCAGCGTTAACAACTCTTCTGATACACCCTTATGCAGACATTTTGATAACACCTTCATCTGCTCAATGTCATAACTTTTGTTAAGATACAGACCAATTTCATCATCAGTCAGTCCATATTCATAATCGCTTTTGACAAGAGCAATTACCTCACTGTCCATATGCTTATTACGAAGAATCTGTATCTTTCTCTCAATCGCCATTTCACTTAATGGCTCTCTTTTTTCTTCCATATATGCCTCCTAACCACTAAAAAAACAGCCTAACGTACCGGCCTGTTCTTTTCTGTCTCTTATTGTTTCTTTGTCATACTGCTTCTCTTCTGCCGAAGCTGATACCGTAAGTTCCTTCCATATTGATCTTCCAAGGCTAAGTTCCTTTGATACCGCCCGTTCTGCCTTACAGTCCTGTGCATACTTGCTCTCATATTTCTTTCTAAGACTCTCGACCTCTTCCACACTGTATCCCTGTGCTAAAAGTTCAGTGTTAAGCCTTTCCCATGCATTGTGCTCATCTTCAAAGAAGGTATCCCCACCCTGATAACACGATTCCGCATCATCAAGCTCCCGGATCTGTTCAGCCTTGTCAAAAATATCTTTGAATCTTTCCTTAGCCTTATAGGTCTTACTCTTTTCCTTTGATGCTTCTTTCTTCTTATCCGTCAGATTATCAAGCACCGACACAAGTTCTTCCGCACTCTCAATCTTATGCCTTACCAGAAATAGATACTGCTCCTGCAGCTTATGCATCTTTCGGATATCATCCCTATACTTCCATACCTGACTGTATGGCTTCTTTTTCAGCTTTCCAATCCGGTAAAGCTTTGCATAATATCTTTTCTGCAAGCCTGACATCTTCGCCCTGCGGTATCTTTTGACATAGCACTTTACTATCGCTGCCTGCTTTTCCTCATTCTGTGACTGGTAAAAAGATAAATCTTCCTTAGCAATACGCTCCACAATAGCTTCCTGTGAATAATTCTCGCCAAGAGTCTTACATCTTCTGAATCTTGTCATCCCCTGTGGTCTGACTGCCAGATACTTTCCCTGCTTGACCTCATATCCTTTTTCCGACAGCAGCTCCAGAAATCCACTGAAATCATTTGCCTGTAAAATGCAGGCATCAAGATCTCTTTTTATCATATCTGCCCACACAAAGCTGCCTTCACGATATTCGCTCCAATCCTTATAATTCTCGTGCTGTTTCTCTTTGCTGCCATCCTCCACATCTATAATGGAAAGACCATACTCCTGACACAGCTTATTGGTAATCGGCTGGATATACTTTGCCCAGTCACCTTTCTCGTAGCGATACTTTTTCCCATCCACAAAGCTTACACTGTTAAATACAATGTGTGAATGAACATGGTCTGTATTATCATGAACCACAAATACCGCTTCATAGGCATCACCAAGATATTCTGCTACAAACTTCTGTGTTATCTCAAAAGCCCTGTCTGGTTCCACCTCATCCTCTTTGAAAGAAAGAATGATATGATACCCCTGTCGCTTGTCTGTTTTTCCAAACTGCTTCTTTGTATCCATCATCTGTTCAAAAGCCATATCTGCCTGGCAGTTTATGGCTCCCACAAGTCTTCCTCCCTGCGTTTTCTCAGGATTCATTACATAGTCCAGTGCCCGCTTTAAATGCCTTGCATGAAAAGAATTCCCGCTGTCCTTCATGTGAAGTATCTTACTGATTGCCAATCTTTACCACCGCCTCGCTGACAGATTGATTCAGCTTTTTCATATATGCCACAAGCTGTTCCTTATCTTTCTTGGAATATATCTGAGCATTACTGTTAAATACAATCTGATTGATGTTAATGCCGATTCGGTTTATCTCATTGATAAGCTCTTTAAGAAGTTTCCTTACTTCCGGATAATCATTTGGTTTCTGACTGATTAGAAGCCTGATATATTCGGCTTCATTCATTCCATTTGCCTTTGCCTTATCAGAAAGTACCTTCGCTTCCTGTGGCATAAGTCTTAGTGTTTTCCTTATACAATGAACTTTATCAGCCATAGAATCACCTTCCTCTCTTACCCGTACTGTATTCTCTTACTCCTTCTGCTACTGTTACAGCAACTTTTTCCAGTTCTTTATTACCCAACTGGGCAATAACCCTGTCTGCAAGCTCTGTAGCAACTTCTATAAGTTCCTTACCATAACTGGTTTTATCAAACAATCTGTCCAGTCTCTTTTCATCTGCTTTCAGACTTTCATACTTGCTCTGATACTCGTTATAGTCGTTAAAATCCTTTGGATCACTCCTGTGTGCTTCCGCATCAAGTATCAGTTCATAGTTCCATTCACAGACAATATCTATAACATCATCTATCGGGTATGGTTCAATTTCACCATTCTCCTCAGCTACATCCTGCCTGTACATCTTCCCATCTGAATCTATGCCAATGGCATAATCATGTCCTTCCATATAGTTAAGCAGAATTGCAGCATCTTCTATCGAAGGGTTTAGTAAGATATCAAATGTGTCTGCCCAGGCAATAAGTTCCTCTGGTTCTGCGATTATTGTAAGTTCTTTATCCATTGCTTTCCTGCACCTCCCTTATCCGTGTTTTGTATATCTCTTCCACCCACACGCCTGTCTGAATCTCTTAGGTTTACGGCTAGATACGCATTAGAGACATCTCTGTCCTAATGCCATCTAGTTAGGGAGAAAATCTCCCTAAAACCCTCTGTTTATGAAAGTGGGGGCGCTTTTTGCCCCCACTTTGCTACTTTGGGGGCGCTTTCTGCCCCCATTTTGTTATTTTGGGGGCGCTTTCTGCCCCCACTTTTATTTTTGCTTTCGTCCGGATTTTGTCGTGTCCAAATTGTGGGGGCACTTTTTGCCCCCACTTTGACATTTTGGGGGCGCTTTCTGCCCCCACTTTGCTGTTTTGGGGGCGCTTTCTGCCCCCACACATCAAAATCCGTTTTCTCATGCCCTGACTGGTTCATCTGCTCGCTTATTCATCCTGTTCAGATTAAGCTTTGCCGCTACAAGCCACTCGTTGTAATCCTTATATCCGGCAGGTGGCGGACAGTCTTCTACCTCATATCCAAGCTCATAATACTTTCTCATAAGTTCAGCTGCTGCTTTTCTCCCCGGCTCATCTCCATCAAGGCAGAACCGGATGGAAGTAATCTGCGGATGTTCCCGAATAAAAGTCTCAAGTGGTGCATCTGCAAGCATCCCAAGTGCCAGCTTATTCGATTCATAATCTGCGAAGATATCGACATAACTCATAAGGTCGATTGCAGCCTCAAATACTACAAGCTCTGTACTGTTAACATTTACCACATTAAATCCATAGTTTTTATCATTTCCTGTGACATCACACTTGAATGGCTTGCCCTGCTTATCAAACACTCCCCGCATACTTGCAAATCTTGTCACTCCATTTTTATCATTTCCTTTGAAAACAACATTGTGGTAATGCCTGCTCTCATAAATCAGTCCATCTTTTAAAAACAGATCTATGACAGTCCTGCTGATTCCTCTCTCCTGATTCAGATATGAAATAAGATAGGAATTATCTCCTGCCAGTTCCGGTAGGACAAATGGCTTTCTCTCCTCTGCCTGCTTCTGCGATACCTGATGAACAAGAGGCTGCTTTACAGGCTTCTCAATTCTTCTGTATCCTGCGAAATCTAAAAGCCAGAACACAGCCTCTTTTACACTCATTCCACAAAATACCCGTAAGAAATCTATCTGTGAGCCGCCATTGTTGCCTTTGTCAAACTGCCTTGACCATCTGTACCAATGGCTTCTGTTATAGATACGGATGGAATCCATCTCCTTTAAAGTGTGGTATTTGCCAATCCTCTTTACTGTATACCCAAGGCTTTCTGCTACTGCACACAGGTCAACACTCTTTGCTATGGCAAGCTCTTCATCCGTAAATCTTCCATCCATGCTTTCACCTTGCCTTTCCCTGCTCTGCTACAAGCGGTGACTTGATATCAAGTGTCCGGTAATCTGTGCTTAGTGTAATCTTAGGATTATCAATCATGCCTTTTTCCCTGAAACTGAAAAATTCACGATTGTCTCCACCGACTATGATATGGTCAATGAGCGGTATTCCCATCAGTTCACACAGCTTGTTCATGCGGTCTGTCATCATCGTGTCTGCCTTGCTTGGGAATACATTCCCGGATGGATGACAATGGATTAACATCATGCTTGCCGCATTGCTTAGGATACTTGATTTAAACAGCTCTCTCGGATGTGCCATTGCCTCATTTAAAGAACCAACACTTGCAAAATGCACATTGATAGGTTTTAAATCTGACCTTAGATTGACCACACACACTACTTCCCTGTCAAACTGGCACATACAGTCTCCCATGACAGCAGCTATATCCGCCGGATTGTTAAAGGTGTGCTCCGAATAAATCGGAGCATCCTTTACAAGTCTTACCGAAACCACATCAAGCTTGAAGTCATTCTTCTTTGGCATCAGACACCGCCTCCTCTCCAGACTCGACACGGATAACAAAGTCACCTTTCTGGCTGTTTATGAGAGCAATGAGTTCTTCCATTGTAAGTTCCTGCTCCATAACTGCCTCCTATCTGGACTTTTCCTTCGCATCATATACAAGGGGAGGTTCTGCAACGATACCATCAAGTCTCTTGTTCGGTGTATCAGTTGCAAGGGTGAGTTTTCTTAAATCCTTATCATAGTGATATACCTGATTGGAAAGTCTCTCGTCCAAAGACACCTCCTGCATATTTACCTCGACTACCATCTGTGCAAGCATCTCAGGGCTTCCCATATCTGAAGATACTGCAATAACCTCATGCACGCTCGAAGGGAGAATATAAAGGTCACTCTCTAGACTCTCTGCCAGCTCATGAAGCTCATTCTCATAAAGCATGGATGCTGCACCATTGATACCCTTTTCATTGGAAATCACCCACATCGTCTGCTCCGGTGGAATCTCAGCTATCATCATCTCTGCGATCTCCTGTGGCATCCCATCCCTTGCGAACATTTCTTTCATAATGTCATTCATGCTACGAACGACAGGTGGGAAGAGTCTTCTTGTGTTTTCCGCTGCACACTTAAAGAGCTGTTCCTCGCTCATTCCAAGTCTTTTTGCAAATTCATTTGTAATTTTTGAACTCTGCACCGCATCCTTATCTGCACTGATTATTACCTTATACACAATAGAAAGATCCTGGAACTCCCTGTGCGGCACCTGTTCCAAAAATGTCTTATTCTGCTCTGTATTGATGAGCTGGAATACAATCTTCTCGTTAGCATCCTTCATAATGCTGTCCACATCAACAACCGGAACCTGCTCATATGCCCTTTCCATAAAGTCACATGCAGCCATAAGTGTTTCCTCAAGATCACCACAGTCCTGATACTTCTTATACATGTCATTGATATAAATCGTAGGCGAAATGTTCCTGCCTTCTTCTCTTAAGATGATGCCATCAAGAGTCACATTCACCTTTTCCACGGGTTCTGCCACAAGCTCCATTCCTTTGAACTTCTCTGGCATATAATCCATAAACTTTTCTTTTACTACTTCCTTAAAAATCTCGTAATTCATCATATTACGGTTCCTCCTTAATCTAAAAAAGCAGGGAACATAAGTCACTGG
This sequence comes from Clostridium sp. M62/1, assembly GCF_020736365.1. Classification (NCBI taxonomy): domain Bacteria; kingdom Bacillati; phylum Bacillota; class Clostridia; order Eubacteriales; family Clostridiaceae; genus Clostridium; species Clostridium sp. M62/1. The sequence continues at coordinate 3,225,386 of NZ_CP085988.1, forward strand.
CTTACATTCCCTGCAAGGTTAATTGTTACTGTTTATTCTTTTTCTTTCTTCCACGAAGTCCTACTCCGACACCAGTAATAAGTGCAAGTGCACCAATTCCAAGATAAAGAAGCGGATTTGCATTGTCGCCTGTCTGTGGAAGCTTAGGCTCTGTCGGTACATTGACAAGCTTAAGTATTGTTACAACAACTTCCGGTGCATTGTCATCATATCGAAGAGTTACATCGTGAGCTGTTTCATCAAGGATATATCCGTCAGCTGCTTTTGTCTCAACTACTGTATAATGGATATCTTCCTTAAATGAACCATCCTCATTGTAAGTACAGATAGGAAGCTCCTTGCTCTCTGCATGACCATTCTTGTCAGTAGTGAGTGTATCAAGCACCTTTCCGTCCTTATCCCTTACTTCAAATACAACACCCTCGATCGGCTTTCCGGTTACTTTGTCAGTTTTCTCAATGACAATCTTACCGACTGCCTGTTCATCTTTCATGGATACCTTCTGGATTTCTGCTGTCTCCTTTACTTCAAAGGTTACATCACTTGCCACCTTATATCCATATGGTGCAGATTCCTCTCTGAGTGTGTACTTTCCGACAGGAAGTCTCTCAATCATATGAGTCTTTCCTGCCTCTGATGTCCAGCTCTCAACAAGCTTTCCATCAGCATCAATAACCGAAAGCTTTGCTCCAGGCAATTCTTTCTTGCCTGTGATATCAGTCTTTGAAATTTCTACCTTGATCGGTGCATTTTCAAATGCTGCCTTAAACTCGATAACCTTTACCTTATCTCCCTGATATGAAGCATCCACATCAAAAATCTTATCAGACTTCACATAGCCCTTTGGTGCCTCAATCTCTTTGACATAATACTGTCCAAGCGGAAGGTCAGAGGTAAATGTTACTTTGCCATCCTTTCCAGTAACACCTCTCTCAATCTGTGTATCTGCTTTGACAATGACTTTTCCATCTTTATTTACGATATCCTCTTTCGCAAATAAGCCGAATACTGCACCTTCAAGAGCATTCTTCGTCTCTGAATCAGTCTTTGTGACAGTAATCTGCACCTTCTGTCTCTCATTGGTTACATCCATTCCCGCAAATACAACCTTTGTATTCTGGTCGATATAAGAAAGGTCTGCATCAATCGGTGTATCATCCAGCACAAATCCATCTAATGTCTTTGTCTCTACAAGATAATACTTGCCAAGAGGAAGGTCATCAATTCTGGCAATGCCCTTATCGTTTGTTACGATAGTTGCTACCTTTTCCCCAGCTTTATGGTAAATGCTTCCAAGTCCGTCTGCACTCACGATATCCTCCTTTGCATATACATCAAAGGTTACTCCTGCAAGACTGTCCTTGAAGTAATTGAAAATGAAATCATACCAGTGTCCCTTCATAAGAGTGGTATCTGTTACAAACTCGCCATCCTTGTTGATCACGATAGAACCAGTCGGAACCTCATCCTTCATTTCTACATGCTGCACATCTCCTGTATCCTCTACAGTAAACTGAATATCTGTTGCCTTGAGATATCCGTAAGGAGCAAATTCCTCACGAAGAGTGTAAGTCTCTCCTACGACAAGTCTCTTGATCACATGTGCTTCCTTAGCATCAGATGTCCATGTGTCTACCACATTTCCATCCTTGTCAAGTACAGTAAGTGTTGCACCTGTAAGCTCTGCACCGCTTGTGATATCTATCTTTGTAAACTCAAAGGTTGTCGGAGTGTTCTTATACTCGCTGTTATATACAGCAGTCTTAACATCCTGTCCCTGATATTTTGTATCAAAGTTTACTGCTTCCTCATTTGTCACATATCCGGCAGGCTTTACAAGCTCCCTTGCAACATATTTTGCAAATGGATAATCCTTAACAAAAGCAATCTTTCCATTCTCATCAGATGTTGTCTTCTCAAGAAGTGTGCCTTTCTCGATAATTACCTTGCCATCTACATTCTTGATATCCTCGTCTGCATAAAGACCAAATACTGCACCTGCAATCGGTGTATTATCTTCTGAATCAAGCTTAGTCACTGACATATCAAGCTTCTGTCTGTCATCTGAGAAAGTAAGGCTTTCCTTGATAACAGGTGTCTTATCATCCACATATGTGAATGTCACTTTCTGCTCATTCGGATTTAATACATATCCGTATGGAGCTTCCACTTCCACAACTCTGTACTGTCCAAGAGGAAGATTCTTAGCTGTTGCCTTTCCATCCTTGCCAGTTGTAAGAGTTGTCACAAGGTCTCCCTTGCTGTAATACTTAATGCGGTTTCCGTCTGCATCCTTCTGGTTGTCTGCTGTGTAAATATCCTCGGCAGCATAAACTTTGAATTTTGCTCCGGCAAGTGAGCCTTCCTTATAAACAAACTCTTTCTCATATGAGCTTGCAAGAAGTCCACCCTTGAATCCGTCAAGTACCTCTCCCTTCTTTTCTACAGTCAGCTCTCCGACTGCAGGGGCATCGGAATATTCCACAGTAATGATTGCATCATTTGTATCACCATCTGTCTCAAATGCTGTGTCAGTATCAACAGAGATGCTGACATACTTATCATTTACAACATAGCCAAATGGTGCAGACACTTCCTCAATGCGGTAGTTACCGATTTTCAGTGCCTCCGGTAAGATTAAATCTCCGTCCTCATCAGTAAAGAATGAAGTATGCTCTACCTTTGACGGATAAGTTGTGTACTGCTTTACATATTCGTTCTTATCAATATTAAAGATCTTAAACTCTGCGTTTGGTACAAGTACTGTCTGCTTTGTATCAGAATCCTTCTTGATTACACGAAGCTTTGCAGTAAACTCCCTGTCAAGAAATACTCTCCATGTCTGAGGCTCTGTTGGATGATTCTCCTTTATCTTTACCTCAAATGGCTTGATTGTTTTCATGTTATGCGGAGTCTTTGACTCAACTACCACATAGGTTCCATAAGGAATTGCAATAGAAACTGCATGTCCCTTGTCATCGGATGCGATTGTTGTTGCTCCGTTTTCCCCGATTACCACAGGAGTAGCCTTATCAAAGTCATAGCTTCCATCTGCCTTTACAGGTAAAGATGATTTTAAGTAAGCTGTAAACTCTGCTCCTGCAAGAAGTCCTGCTTCAGTATCATCGCCATTGTCCGATACCTTGATAAGCTGGAATGGCTGCTTGATGACCTGCTCTGCGGAAGTTGTACTTCTTGATACCTCTGCTACTAAGTCTCCCTCGTAGTCGCATACTACATCATGCTCCTCTTCATCAAGAAGATAGCCTTCTGATGGTGTGATTTCTTTCACATAATAGTTTCCAAGGTAAAGGTTATTGACCTCTGCTTCGCCATTCTTATCTGTTGTAAGTGTTGCTACAAGGTCTCCTGCTTTGAATACGACTCCTGTTGCTCCGTCCGGATGCACGATATCGTTTCTCGCATAAAGACCATAAACTGCACCTTCAAGGCTTGCATCTCCCTGGGCTACTGCCTTGCCTGATTCCTTGTCTACCTTGTAGATATGAATCTTTGCTGTAGTTCTGTCATTCACAAATGTGTGACTGAATGATGCCTTTGCCTGTGTTTCAGGTAATACATTGAAATTGAAGCTGTAAACATCTTTACTGTTTCTGATATACGCATATGGTGCCTGTGTCTCTTGGATATAATATCCGTTAGAGATTGGCAGATCCACGCTGTAGCTTGCCTTTCCGTCCTCACCTGTAGTTACTGTCTCAAGAGCTGTACCCTTTGTGACAATAACCTGTCCGGTATAGTTTTTGATGTCATTTCCGGCATAAAGTGTGTACTTGCCACCATCAAGAGGGTTCTCTGTGTCAGAGTCCTTCTTTACAACAGATACATCCGCTTTCTGTCTTGTATTCTCAATCGTAGTTGATTCATACTGTACTGTCACAGTCTGGTCCTTATACTCAACTGCTACTGTCTGAGGTGTGGTATTGATTGTATACCCGTCAATGCTCTTAATCTCAGTTACCACATAGGTTCCAAGATGAAGGTCAGATAATACCACCTGTCCGTCAGTTCCTGTTGTAAGGCTTTCTGCCACAACATCGCCAGCACTATACACCTTTGTACCATCTGCCTTATAGATATCTGCTCCGGCAGTTACCTTAAAGGTTGCTCCGGAAAGCTTCTTTTTCTCATAAGTGAAATTGCTTCCATTCCATGAGCTAAGCACCTCACCCTCTTTATAGATTGTGATTGCTCCAAGCTGCTCTTTATCTGTTGCAGAGATTCCCGTTGTCTGTCCTGCTTTTACAGTAAGTGTATGAACTGTACCGGAAAGGACATATCCCTTTGGTGCGGTAATCTCTTTTACATAATAAGTGCCTGCGACAAGTGCAGCTGACTTTGCATATCCGTTTCCATCTGTTGTCATGGTCTGTACTCTGTTTGTGCATCCGCTGTCAGAATAGATTCCATAAACTGCACCGGAAAGCTTCACTCCGCTTGACTCATCTGTCTTTGTAAGCTCACCATATCCGATGTTCTCTGTCTTGACCTTGATATAGGCTTTGACAGGATCTGCTGTCGGTCTTTCAGAAATAAACTCCTGATATCCGCTCTTTCCTGTAAGCCAGAATACACAGCTTGATGTTGTCTCAACCTTGCCAGCATTGGATGTGAATGTTCCTGTTGTAGCTGTAGTATTCACGCTCGTTGAAGAGATTGTAATACTGTTGCCATTCTTATCAACAGAATATCCGCTGATGCCAAAATCAAAATCCGATAAAACACCATTGCTGTCAGATAATGTTGTTTCAAATCTCTGACTTCCCTCATTCCACTTTAATTCATAAGTTGGTGCCTCACTGGTTCTGCGTGATGCAAAACTTGGAAGCGTTGCATTGTAGGAACTGTTGATATTGTCCCTGAGTCTCTCATAATAGCTGTATGAAGAATCAGGACTTGGTGCTGTGTTACAGAGCTTTCTTGCTGCCGAATCACCACTTCCGGTTCCAAAGATATCTGCTACAATAACCCATACCATTGCCTGAGTTGCGATATACTCATCACACTGGCTGTTGCTTGGTGCCGCCTTTTGTGTACTGTTAAACCCATAATAAAGGCAGTAACTTAAAAGCTTTCTCTGCTGTGCTGACATTGATGTGCTTGCATCATCGTAGCTGTTCATAAGCTGACCGCCATCTGCTCTTAATCCGAAATTCATACAATATGCCGAATTTCCGTCAAGAATTGAATACAGAATCTTGCCATGATTAAATCCGGGCTTCAGCTCACTTACTTCTCCGGAATTTTTGACTGATGCATTCCAGAACGCAATATTTGCCTGCGGACTGGCTGCAAATGCTGTTGTACCATTCGTAAAGAGTGTTCCAACCAGTGTGAGCATAGCCATAAATCCTGCCATAAAACGCTTTAGTTTCTGTTTCATGTGCTCTTTCCTCCTTAATTAACGCATAAAAAAAGAAAGACATAAGTTTATGGCTTACATCTTTCTTCCTTCTGCTTCTATTCGTTTTTATTTATCTGTGACACCGAAACTCGTAATAGTCTGTGCCGCCTGTCGTGTAAACTCCATCATAACTGATGTAGAATACCGGATCTGTTTCCAAAAGTAACATACTTGCAATATATTCTGCGATTGCATCCTCAGATGATAACCGCTGTCCATCAATGGTACTTGCTTTGTTAAGGTCTGTCTCTACAAACACACTATAATAAGAGCCTTCCATACCATCGTAAGGATAATACTCATTGTACTCTTCCTGCGTGATACTGCCATCATTCAAATGGTTCTGTAAATTCTGCTGTGTGGTAATCATTCCTCCTGCCTGACACTTTGCTGTTGCAAGTGACACAACATTCTGTGGACTGTATGCCACGGATGCAGGCTGTGGGTTGCTCACATTGTCTTTCGGACTGTCTGTAGTCTGACCACCATTACCTGCATTACTCTGATTTCCGCCAGCTTCCTCATTATCATTTACAGGAGCTTTCTGTTCCGGCTCGTCATTCTGCTTTGGCTTTTCTTCCTGCTTTGAAGCAGTTTCATTATCTGCGGATCGGTTATCTTCTTTATCAGTCCTCTCTTCTGAATCTTTAGCCTCGGCAATATCTTTCTCTGTCTCATCACTTCCAGCTTCGGTTGTGACCTCTGTGACAGCTTCCGTTGCCATTTCTGCTTCTTCAGTTGGCTTTACGCTTTCCGTCTGTTTCTCTGTCTGATTATCAGCCTTTTCCTTACCACCATTACAGGCAGCCATTGAAAAGACCAGTACTGCGGATAATAAGATAATACTTATCTTCTTCATAGTAATCACCCATCCCTTCTCCGCAAGAGGGACGGGCTTTGTGTTCCGTGCCATCCACCCTTGCAGTGAACTATTTATCTGTAATGCACGGGACACATAGGACTGTCCCGTATTCTGTGCATCTTAAACTCCTTTCATTATACCAGCTCTCTTATTTTAAAGAAATACTGCATAAGTCTTCTGTTTTTCTTATAATTTAAGAATAAACCCTTTACCTGCATACGCTCACCTCCTCTCAGAATGTGCCCATTCTTACGAATGAAAGAAATACCCTTGCCACCATTGCGAATAGAAGAAGAATTATTCTGGCAAGTCCTAAGACCAGCTTCAAAGCTCCAAGAATTATCCTTAATATCCACTTGAGTATCTCTAAAATCACTGTTCCTACGGCTCCCATAACTCTTCTCATAATAATCAGTCTCCTTTCGACATCCATCCCATTGCAAGACCTGCAACATCTGCATCGTCCATAACATCTTCTGTAAGTTCTTGTGCTTCACTATTGGCTGCCTGCATAATTACCGGCTGACCAACATTCATCCCGGATATCACTCCGCCTAACAGCTTTATTACCTCTTTTCTAGCCTCATTGGTTGCTGCTTCAATGACTTCTTCCTTAATGTCATCAATATCTTCTGACCGGATATATTCAGCCCTCTCTTTTTCCTTCTTCTTGATAACAAAGGTTTCCTTTCCATAATTATCAATGTAGAACTGAATCGCATCTATAATGAACTGGTTCTTAGATTTGAAAATCTTCGGATCAAGGTTCTGAATCACATCATTGATTTTCACATGCTGGGGATTGCTCATGTTGAGGCGGACAGAAGTTTTTACTTCATATTCAAGTCTTCTTCCCATCATCTGCCTCCTTATGATAATCGCTTAGTGCTTTTAAGTCCCATTGTGGCAAGCTGCTCATATCCTCTTGCATTTGCCTTTACATCAAGGTTATAGGAAATGTTCTTGGCATCGTGGCTCCCAAAGTTTTTCATCACAACTGCCCCGCCACCGACAAATACAATCGGTGTAGTCTTTAAGTTATACCCAAACTCACGGATTGAGTTATATACCTTATCAACAAAATCCTCTATCTCAGCCTTGATAATGGCAAAGTATTCATCATCAATATCTGACCTGCCATATCGCATGATGTTCTGTATCTCTGACTCGTCTACCTCTCCGTTAAGCTGTCTTACACACTGCTCATTGATAGAACGCATACAGGTAATAAGACCTTTTGGAATCGTCACACACTTTGATTCATCCGGTGACTTGTTGATTACCGGCATAATGTCGATTGTCCAGCTTCCAATATCTACTATCAGTGTTTTCTTTGCCATAGCAGGAATCTTGTCCACTACTGCTGCATAGCACTGAGGAAATACTGCCACATCATCAATTTCAATATGATATGACTCATTCTCATATTTGAAGCTTACACGCTTATTCTTTGTCAGGTACTTGATAAAATCATTCTTCTCTGCTCCAAATCTTGTAAGTGGAAGTCCTACAGCAAGAAATACCTTTGCCTCTGCAAGACCTCTTCTTTTAAGTTCCTTAGCAACTGCTGCAAGAGTGAGAAGATAAAAGCTGTCATCTTCGATCTTTGTATCCTTTACTTCCTGCCTCACAGCTCCAACCTTATAGAACTTTCCTTCATACTCAAGTACATCGCCGAAAAGTGCCGGAGTTGTTGTAATCTCCTTAACACCTGTGACAAATACCTGAGAGATTGTTTTCATCATTGACCATCCATGATCAATGCCGATTACTTCTAACTTGTTATTCATGTGTTTTGCACATCCTTTCTTCTTAAACAGCCACTTGAACATCTTAACCACCTACTTTCCTATCAGCTTTCGCATACAAGGAAAACAATAACCATTCCCTCGATAATATGGACATCCGACACATTCCGTCGGAAGTTTCTGTTCCTTTTTCTTAGATGGTTTACAACATGTTCCATTGGCACATCTGTTGTTATGTCCCCAGAAGAATCTACAATGCATACAATCTTTTAATTCTCTTTCAAGCTTTTCTTCTGAAGATACAAACCTGCGTTTCTTATGCTTATCTCTTTTTTCAACTGTTCCCACCAGAGCTCTCCTCCCTTCCAAGGAGTGATTGCTCTCTTATCTGTTCCATTGTCCTGTCCGACTCTCCTGCCGTCCTAGCTAACGAATACAATACGATAAGAACAATAATTATTAATGCTATGCTAAATCCCATCACCACTTTATCCTCCTTCAAATTAGTTGCCATATAGACAGAATTTGAATTTGGAAGTGATATAGTCTACATGGCTATGCTTAACGCTAAGCATGTAGGTACACGCCAGTCTTCTAGACTCCTATATCGCCCCGTGTACAAAGAGGTGTTCTCACCTCCGGGAGTTACAGACGAGCCACAAAATGTGTTTCACGACGCCCTTCTGAATTATCAGAAGCACTATCTCCTCTTTTAGCCTTTTGAGGATAAGGACGAACTTCTCGCCCTCTGTGGTTAATTATCCTTACGCAACATGCCTATTCCTTTTACCAGATTTCCATCCAGCTTCTCGCCCTTCATCTTTCGATCCATCAGACTACTAATATGATAGCTGTGACTTTCATCCTCCAGGTACATACCCCGTAAATTTACTACCTACAGATACTCTGCAGTGCAAACTACTTTGCAAATCTGTAACTGATTATTCAATTGTTATGTCCAATCTCTCTTGGACAATTGATATTCTACAATGCACTTTAATTTTACGGAAGTGACACCACTGGTGTATTTTTACGAATTTTCACCAGTTTTTGGTGTATTTGTCATTTCCTTTAATTTGTTCCATGTATGCTTAGGCAGTTCTCTTGCCGGCTCTCTGAATCGTTCAAGATATTTTTCAAATAATTCCGTATTGATTAATGCTGAATTACCGACTTTATAGACTGCTCCTGCCTCTCTCGCAATTACTATGATTCTAGATTTACTTATCCCATAAATAATCGCTCCTTCCTCTGCATTGACAAATTTTTTCATAAAATCCTTTGTATCTGAATAGCACTTATATGAGTAACTCATTCATCAGTCTCCTTTCACATTTGGCAATGGATGTTTCATTTCTGTTGGCGGTTCTCTGAATTGCTCCATATAATCATCAAAAATTTCCAAATTTATTAATATAGTATTTCCCTTAGCTGTTCCAATCTTATATACAGCACCCGCTGCTCTAGCCATTTCAATAAATCTATGATGCCCTATGCTATATGTCATTGAAGCTTCCCCAATTCTTACAAACTTCTTTTCTACGATTTTGTTTGAACTAGGCACTCTTGCAAAATGTTTCATAAATTTCATCAACCTTTCCTTATGTACTAATATAATCTTTGCAAGCTGATATCTTGCTCCAGCAGCTAATGCTATATCCATTGCCTCATCTCGTGTTACATCTAATAAAGCCATTACTTCATCAATACGAATAAATCTTGGTTTTACAATTTCTTTTCTATAGGCACTAACTGAACCACTCAATGTATTTACCATAACATCACCTACTTATAAAACTCAGAATCTGTAATATGAAAAGTTTCAAGATACTTATCCAATATTTCTGTATTAACAAGTACAAGCTGACCAATCTTATAACAAGCCTTGGCATCCTTAGCCACTTCTTGAAATTTTGTCATTCCCATACTGTACATCTTTGCACCATCTGAATATCTTACAAACTTTTTTGCATCCTCATATCTATCTTTTTTCTTTGATTCATCCATTGCTGTGCTCCTTTCACTTTGACTTCATAACAAATGACGTATTTTCTCCATAACGCAAAAAAGAGGACATCTTCTAAATTTCTTTAGAAAATGTCCTCTTAGTAGTTCATATTCGATTGAGTCTTATTCTTTTCAGATTGTGTACTCTTTCATACTGATGTAAATGACTATGCCAAAATACGTCTTTTAATGCGTCCTTTGACGTACTCAAATGCCTCAATCCCGCATAAACACTAGGTTTATTTATCCAAGCTCTTCATTGTCGGGAACAGCAGCACATCTCTGATAGCGTAGGAGTTGGTCAGCAGCATAACGAACCGATCGATGCCGATTCCAAGGCCTCCTGTCGGCGGCATGCCGATCATCAGGGCGTTGATAAAGTCCTCGTCCATGGAGCAGGCCTCGTCGTCTCCTGCTGCCTTTAAAGCCTCCTGGGCTAAAAATCTCTCTCTCTGGTCAATGGGATCATTTAACTCAGAGTAAGCGTTTGCAAACTCCCTGCGGGTAATGTAGAGCTCAAAGCGCTCTGTATACTCCGGATCCTGAGGCTTTCTCTTGGAAAGCGGGGAAATATCTACCGGGTGATCGGTGACGAAGGTAGGCTGAACCAGCTTATCCTCCACGTACTCCTCAAAGAACAGGTTCAGGATGTCGCCCTTCTTGTGGCGGGCCTCAAACTGGATGTTATGCTCCCTGGCAGCTGCCTTTGCCTCCTCGTCTGTATGGATCTCCCTGAAATCCACGCCGCTGTACTGCTTCACGGCATCGATCATGGTGATACGGGCAAAGGGCTTCTCCAGATCGATGATCTCACCGTCGTACTCTACCTGAAGGGTTCCCAGCACCTTTCTGGCTACCTCACGGAACATGGTCTCTGTCAGCTCCATCATTCCCTCATAGTTGGTGAATGCCTGGTAAACCTCCAGAAGGGTAAACTCCGGATTGTGCTTTGTATCTGTTCCCTCGTTTCTGAATACACGTCCGATCTCGTAAACGCGCTCCATTCCTCCGACGATCAGTCTCTTTAAGTAGAGCTCAAGGGAAATTCTTAAATTCACATCCTCGTCCAGAGCGTTGAAATGAGTCTGGAACGGTCTTGCGTTGGCGCCGCCTGCATTGGCTACGAGAACCGGTGTCTCCACCTCCATGAAGTTCCTGCCGTCCAGGAAATTCCTGATCTCCTTTACAATCTGGGAGCGTTTGATAAAGGTATCCTTTACCTCCGGATTCATGATCAGATCCACATATCTCTGACGATAGCGCATGTCTGTGTTGGTCAGGCCGTGGAACTTCTCCGGAAGGATCTGAAGGCTCTTGGAGAGCAGCTCAACACTTTTTGCATGGATGGAAATTTCACCTGTCTTAGTCTTGAACACCACTCCGCGGATACCGATAATATCGCCGATATCCAGCTTCTTGAAATCCTTGTAGGCCTCCTCGCCGATATCATCCCTTGCAACGTAAGACTGGATATTTCCCTGCAAATCCTGGAGGTTGCAGAAGGACGCCTTTCCCATGACACGCTTGGACATCATTCGTCCTGCCAGGGATACCTCTTTGCCCTCCATCTCCTCGTAGTTTTCCTTTACTTCCATGCTGTGCGCTGTCACATCGTACTTCGTGATCTGGAACGGATCCCTGCCGCTCTCGCAAAGCTCGGAAAGCTTCTCACGGCGCACCTTTAATAAATGGTTTAACTCCTGCTCTTCTCTGTTGTTCTGCTGCTCTGCCACTGTCTTCACTCCTTTGTGCGGTTATTTATGATACTCTCTGGATCTCCAGCACCTTGTACTGGATCATTCCTGCCTGTGTCTCCACATCCACTACGTCGCCCACCTTCTTGCCAAGCAGCGCATGGCCCACCGGCGACTCGTTGGAAATCTTGTTCTGAAGGCTGTTTGCCTCTGTGGAGCCCACAATCTTGAACTCCATCTCCTCATCCTCCTCCACATCGAGGAGCTTTACGCGGCAGCCGATGTTGATCTTCTCAAGGTCAATCTCCTCCTCAACAACAACCTCCGCATTTTTTAAGAGCTTTTCCAGCTGCTCAATCCTTGCCTCAATATCTCTCTGCTCATCCTTAGCAGCGTCGTACTCTGCGTTCTCAGACAGGTCGCCCTGCTCTCTCGCTTCCTTGATTTTCTGGGCGATCTCCTGGCGCTTGTTCACCTTTAAATCCTGCAGCTCGTCCTCGTACTGCTTTAAGCCTGTGTAAGTGAGAATGTGTTTCTTATCTGCCATGATACTTTCCTTCCTTTCGGATACATTTTATAGGGAAATCATCCCTTCTATTCCTGTGCCGCACCTTACTTTGGCACCTGTTTTTCTCTTTTTCTCTATTCTTTATTCTGCAACGCAATATTATAACTGAATTGACCGGCGATGTCAAGAATAGATCCCCCTGAACGCTCATATTTACAGGGTTTTCGGGGTGTCATAAAAGTACCGAAAGAGGGCTTGACGCGCCGCCTCCGTTCTCTGCATTTTCTACATCCGCTCCAGCACCAGCTCCGTAAGCTCCTCCATGGTTTCCACCAGGTTGATTTCATTTCGGAGGGCTGCCGAATGGGGGTATCCGGCCGTGTACCAGGATACATGCTTTCTCATCTCCCGCATGGCCGTATACTCGCCCTTGAATGCGACAAGCAGCTCTGCATGGCGCAGGATCATCTGCTTCACTTCCTCCGGCCCCTGCTTTGGCAGCACCTCCCCTGTTTTCAGATAATGGTCAATCCTGCTGAAAATCCACGGATTTCCCTTGGCTCCTCTGGCCACCATCACCCCGTCGCAGCCGGTTTCCTCCATCATTCTCCCGGCATCCTGGGGTGTGAAAATATCCCCGTTTCCGATGACCGGAATACTCACTGCCTCCTTCACCTGCCGGATAATGTCCCAGTCAGCCTTTCCGGAATAAAACTGTTCCCTGGTTCTCCCATGGACTGCCACAGCCGCCGCTCCGCTCTGCTCCGCCATCTTTGCAAACTCCACGGCATTGACGCTCTCATCGTTAAACCCTTTTCGGAACTTGACTGTCACAGGCTTCTTCAGCTTTCTCGTCATGGCCGAGAGGATCTCTCCTGCCAGCTTGGGATTTTTCATCAGGGCTGAGCCCTCCCCGTTGTTCACAATCTTCGGAACCGGGCAGCCCATATTGACGTCAATGATATCATAAGGCCCTTCCTCCAGCATCAAGGCCATCTCACTCATGATCTCCGGATCAGAGCCAAAAAGCTGGACTGCCACAGGCCGTTCCTCCGGCTTCGTCTCCAGAAGGGGCTTCGTATTTCTGTTCTTGTAGAGAAGAGCCTTGGCGCTGACCATCTCCGTGCACATCAGACCGCATCCCTGCTCTCTGCAAAGGATGCGAAAGGGCAGATCCGTCACTCCCGCCATGGGCGCCAGGGCCACCGGGCTGTCAAGCTCCACATTTCCGATTTTCAGCTTCATCTGTCCTGCCCTTTCCCGCTCTCCTGCGTCCTCTCTTCCTGAAGCCCGGCCTTCTCCTTTCTGGTCTCCGGCTCCTCTATTCCTTCCTTTCCGGCCTTCTCTGCCGCCTCCATCTCCTCAGCCTTCTTCAGAAGCTTTGCAATTTTCTCCCCGTCCTCGCGGATGAATACACGGTAGTAGAGTTCCAGTGATTCCAGCAGCTCTCTCTTTTCCCTCTGATACTGCTTGATTTTCAGCGCGCTTCCGATCTCGTCAAACAGATAGTCCGTATCAGCAGATGCCACCTTAAACTGGAGCTCTCCCTCCGGCGTAAATTCCAGTGTCAGCACGCCTCCCACATCCTCCGTAAACATGACGCACATAATCTGAAGCTCCTCCTTCACTGCTTCAGGAAGGCCCTTGAATTTTTCGTTAAAATAGTATTTTTCCACATAGGAGTTGGCTCCGCAGAGCACCATAGTTTCTTCCATCTTCCTCTGTCATCCCCTTTCTCTTCTTTTGCCTTATCTGCTCCGGTCCGCCGCTTTGGGGCTCCGAAGCCTCTTATATGTCTTCGCCTCTCCTGTCCGTACAAAAAGACACCAGGACGTCTCTCCACGTCCTGATGTCTCTTTCTGAACTGTCATCTTTTCTCTTTCCGAAGGGCGGCTTTCTGCCTGCCTTTAGCGAACCAGCATCTTGCTAATATTGTACTGCTCCTCGGAAATATCCTTGTTCATGTTCAGAGCCTCCTGAATGTCATAGTCCACATACTCTCCGTTCTTATATGCCACTACCCGGTTGCTCTTTCCGGCGCACAGAAGCTCCACAGCCTTGGCGCCCATGATGGATGCGTATACTCTGTCCTTGCAGGTAGGCGCTCCGCCCCTCTGCATGTAGCCAAGGATGGTAGCCCTTGTCTCGATTCCTGTGGCAGCCTCAATTCTTCTCGCCATGGAAGCAGAGTGTCCGATTCCCTCGGCATTGATGATAATGTGATGCTTCTTGCCGCGCTTGCGGTTCTCGATAATGCGGCTGATAAGCTCCTGCTCATTGCCGTCATATCTCTCCGGAAGCAGAATGTCCTCCGCTCCGTTTGCAAGACCGCACCAGAGGGCGATGTATCCGGCGTTGCGGCCCATTACCTCGATGATGCTGCAGCGCTCATGGGATGTGGATGTATCGCGCACGCGGTCGATGGCATCCATGGCCGTATTCACTGCGGTGTCAAAGCCGATGGTATAGTCCGTGCAGGCAATATCCAGATCAATGGTTCCCGGAAGGCCCACTGTGTTGATGCCCAGGGCAGACAGCTTTCCGGCTCCCTTAAAGGAACCGTCTCCTCCGATTACCACAAGGCCGTCGATGCCGTGCTTGCGGCAGATCTCCGCGCCCTTCTGCTGGCCCTCAGCAGTGGTAAACTCAGGGCATCTGGCTGTGTACAGCACTGTGCCTCCGCGACCGATAATATCGGCAACGCTGAGTCCGTTCATATCCACAATCTCCTCCTGGAGAAGTCCGGCGTATCCCCTCATAATACCCTTTACCTTCAGCCCCTTGTTGATTGCTGTTCTGACTACCGCGCGGATTGCCGCATTCATTCCCGGTGCGTCGCCGCCGCTGGTGAGAACGCCGATTGTCTTAACTTCTTTTGCCATCTTCCTCTACCTCCATTTGCTACATCTATCAAAACACAAATGTTTCTGTATTTTATCGTGTCCATTCTAATTCATTTTCCCTATCTTTTCAATAGTTTTTTCCACGACTCTGATATTTTTTTCACCAAGTTTTGCAGAAAGGTTTCTGAGCAGGGTTTCGTCGGCGCTCACATTCCAGTTGGCCGGAAGCACCTTTTTCGCCCGCTCTGCCTCGAGATAAATCACAACCTGGTCATGACCCTCGCTGAGCCGGAGCATTTCGAGAAGCTCCTGCTCCGCCCCGAAATAGGCCTCCTTGTTTGGATATTTCAGCCAGATTTCCTTGGGCACCATGGAAAATGGGATAATTCTTTCACAAATCACCTTTCCCACCGGATCGTCTCCGATGGAAACTCTTCCCTGGACAAATACCTTTTCATCCACAATCAGGAGATCCCTCTTTTTCTCATAATCCTTCGGAAAGATCAGCACCTCCACGGTTCCCGCCAGATCCTCCACGGTGATAAAGGCCATCATCTTATTCTGTCTGGTAGTTTTGACCGTTTTTTCCGTAATCATGCCTCCGATTGTCACATAGGAGCCGTCTCTCACCTTGGCATGTCCCTCCTCCTCGTCTACGATAAAGTCCGAGGAGACGGCGGTGACGTTCTTTTTCCAGAGGTCCATATACTCCTCCAGGGGATGACCGCTGACGTACACGCCCAGCATCTCTTTCTCAAAGGCCAGAAGCTCCTCCTTGGTGTACTCTCCCACATCCGGAAATGTAATCTGGAACTGCTCCTTCTCTTCCTCCTCCACAAAGTCGAACAGAGACATCTGCCCCTCCATGGAATTTTTCTTTTCTTTGTTTTTCTGCTCCAGAAGGGCGGCCGACACCAGGAATTTCTGTTTTCTTGTGCCGGGAAGACTGTCGAGGGCTCCCGATTTGATAAAGCTCTCGATGGTCCTCTTATTTACCTCCTTATTGCTCATCCGGTCAATAAAGTCTGCCAGGGATACAAAGGGTCCTCTCTCTGTTCTCTCTTTTACAATCTCATCCACCACAGTCTGCCCGATGCTCTTGAGCGCCGACAGGCCGTAGCGGATAGCGCCGTTTGATACGGAGAAGCCTCCCTCTCCCTCATTGATGTCGGGGGGCATGATTTTCATCCCCATCTGGCGGCAGGTGAGAATATACTCGGAAACCTTGGACACATTATCCTTCACGGATGTCATAAGGGCCGCCATAAACTCCACCGGATAGTAATACTTCAGATACGCTGTCTGGTAAGAAACCACCGCATAGGCCGCGGCGTGGGACTTGTTGAAGGCGTATTTTGCAAAGTCGATCATCTCGTCGTAGATGATGTTGGCCGTCTTTTCATCAATTCCGTTTGCGATGCAGCCCTTCACTCCCTCCTCCGGATTTCCGTAGACGAAATTCTGACGCTCCTTTTCCATAACAGCCGCCTTCTTCTTTGACATGGCACGGCGTACCAGGTCGCTTCGTCCCAGGGTGTAGCCGGCCAGATCCCGCACGATCTGCATTACCTGCTCCTGATAGACGATACAGCCGTAGGTGGGGCTCAAAATAGGCTCCAGCTGAGGGCAGTCGTAGGTGATGGAGGCCCTGTCGTTCTTTCCCTTCAGATACTTGGGGATAAAATCCATAGGACCCGGGCGGTACAGGGAGATTCCGGCGATAATGTCCTCCAGATTCTCCGGCTTCAGCTCCTTCATGAAGCTCTTCATTCCGCTGCTCTCCAGCTGGAACACGCCGTCATTCTTCCCCGTTCCCAGAGATTCCAGCACCGCCTTGTCATTATAGTCAATCTTGTTTAAGTCGATTTTAATATGGTGTGTCTTTTCCGCCTGGCGCACGGCATTCTGAATCACCGTGAGGGTGCGAAGCCCCAGAAAGTCCATCTTTAAAAGCCCCAGCTCCTCCAGGGTAGTCATGGTAAACTGGGTGGTGATGGAGCCGTCTGCAGCCCTGGAGAGAGGCACGTACTCATCTACCTTATTCCGGCTGATCACGACGCCGGCCGCATGCATGGACGTATGTCTGGGAAGTCCCTCGAGCCTTCGGCTCATGTCGATCAGATACTTGATCTCCGGATCGCTGTCATAGGCCTCCCGAAGCTCCGGTGTCTTTAAAGCCTTGTCAAGGGTCATGCCCAGATCGCCCGGTATCATCTTGGCCACTGCGTCGCACTTTGCATAGGGCATGTCGAGCACTCTTCCCACGTCCCTGACCACACCCTTGGCTGCCAGGGTACCGAAGGTGACAATCTGAACCACCCGGTCCCTGCCGTACTTCTGAACCACATAGTCGATGACCTCCTGGCGCCTTTCAAAGCAGAAGTCTATATCAATATCCGGCATAGACACCCTCTCCGGGTTCAGAAAGCGCTCAAAAAGCAGGTTGTAGCGGATGGGATCAATGTCTGTAATCCTGAGGCAGTAGGACACAATGCTTCCAGCCGCAGAGCCCCGCCCCGGCCCCACCATAATATCGTGGGAGCGGGCAAAGTGAATGAAGTCCCAGACAATGAGGAAATAGTCCACATACCCCATGGACTGAATTACGGACAGCTCATAGTCAAGCCTCTTTCTCAGAGTGCCGTCGTCGTCCGGGTACCGTGTCCGGAATCCCTCCTCGCACAGCTCATTTAAGTATTCCCAGGAGGTCTTTCCTCCCGGCACGTCGAACTGGGGGATCTTCGTGACGCCGAATTCAATCTCCACATTGCAGCGCTCTGCAATTTTATGGGTGTTCTCAAGGGCTTCCAGGGCATAGGGGAAGATACTCTTCATCTCCTCCTCGGACTTGAGATAATACTGGCCTCCCTCATAGCGCATCCGGTTCTCGTCTGCCACCTTTTTCCCCGTCTGGATGCAGAGCAGAATGTCATGAGATTTCTCGTCCTCCCTGTAGATATAGTGGCAGTCATTGGTGGCCACGAGAGGGATGCCCGTGTCCTGACTCATGCGCAGAAGTCCCTGGTTTACGGTTTTCTGCAGGGGGATTCCGTGATCCTGAAGCTCCAGGAAGAAGTTTCCCTCCCCGAAAATGCTCTGGTACCTGAGAGCCGCCTTTTTTCCCTCCTCGTACATGCCGCGGGCCAGATTTCTCTGCACCTCACCTGCCAGACACGCAGAAAGGCAGATAAGTCCCCTGCTGTACCTTTCCAGAGTCTCAAAGTCCACCCTGGGCTTGTAGTAGAATCCCTCCACAAAGCCCGTGGACACAATTTTCATCAGGTTCTGATATCCCTCATTGTTCTCTGCAAGCAGAATCAGATGATAGTACTTATCTTCTCCCGCGCCGATCTCCCGGTCGAACCTGGAGCCCGGGGCGACGTAGATCTCGCAGCCCAGAACAGGCTTAATTCCGGCTTCCCTGGCGGCGCGGTAAAAGTCAATCACTCCGTACATGACGCCGTGATCGGTGATTGCCAGACTGTCCATGCCCAGCTCCTTCGCCCTCGCCACCAGTTCCTTTATCTTGGACGACGCGTCCAGCAGGCTGTATTCTGTATGCACATGAAGATGTGTAAAAGCCATGTATTCTCCTTTTCTTCTATTCTCTCTTTTATCTCTTTCTTCTGTTTCTTCTATAAATCTATCTCTTGAATCTATCTTTTGAACGATACCTTGGTTCTGATTTGGGTTTTCCATGTCCCATGACGATAGTGTATCACAAAAATCCTCTTTTGGCGACCTCTATCCTCCCCCGGCCTGCAAAATTGCGGTGCCCTCTGTGGGGCAGCTTCTCTGCCTTCCGTCTGCTTCCCGTCCGGGCAAAAACAGACAAAAAAAGAGGGAAACAGCTGACCTGCTCCCTCCGTGTCCATCTATATCTTGCCTTTCCACAGCAGCCGGACATACAGCTTCCTACTGTGCAGACAGGTATCTCTCGATATTTTCGATCGCCAGCTCCTCATCGCTTCCGTCTGCTGTGACAGACACCTTTTCGCCTACCGGAAGTACAAGGGACATCATTCCCATAATGCTCTTGGCATTTACCTTTTTATTTGCGTATTCCATATAAATACGGCTTTCATACTGACTCGCCACCTGTACCAGCATGGCAACCGGGCGCGCCTCCAGACCTGATGCCAGTTCGATAGTGATTTCCTTACTTCTCATAACTTTCCTCCTCATTCTTTTAAGGAACAATTCCCTACTGCTGTTCTCTCTGCCCCCGCAGGTTCTCAGCAATGGCGCTGACCTTTCTCAGCCGGTGGTTGACTCCTGATTTTCCCACTGGCGGACTGAGGGCTTCTCCAAGTTCCTTCAAAGTTGCATCTGGCCGTTCCAATCTCGCCTGGGCGATCTCAGCTAGTGATTCAGGCAGATAGTCCAGTCCGACTGTGTCCCTGATATACTCAATATCTTCCAGCTGCTTGACGGCAGCGGACACTGTCTTATTAATATTGGCAGTTTCACAGTTGACCTGGCGGTTCACACTGTTTCTCATCTCCTTGAGAATTCTGATGTTCTCAAGCTCCATCAGAGCTACAGGAGCCTCCATGACACTGAGGATCTCCACGATCTGACTGCCCTCTTTAATATATACCACATAATACTTCTTCCTGACAACTATTTTTGCCTCAACGGAAAAAGTCGCTATGATCTCTTTCAGCTGCTCCGCCTTCTCCATGGACGCGCAGACAATCTCAAAATGATAAAATTTTTCCGGATCACTGATAGATCCAGCGGCTAGAAAGGCCCCCCGGATAAAGGCTCTACGACAGCAGGAATTCTGGATGATCAGGTTTTTGACAACAGACATGTTCTCATACACGTCCCCGTCCTCGCAGAGAAGCCGGGCCGCCTGCAGCACTCTCACCGCATCCTCATTTTTCCTGACTGCCACTGTATACGTTCTGTTTTTTTTCAAAAATGCATTCCTGCGGATTGCCACATCCGCTCTAATATTAAATGCTTTTTTCAGTAAAGTAAAGTATTTTCTTGCAACAGCCACATTTTCCGTATGGATCCGTATGGTGTAGCTGTTGTCCTCCGTAATATGAACCTTCCCGCACAGGCTCAGAATAGCCGCTGTCTCCGCTATCTGGCAGTGTCTGGCAGGGCTCACCTGCCTAGACAGCTCCTCTTTCACATGTGAAGAAAAAGACAAATCTAACCCTCCTGCTTTCTCCTGCTGTCCTTCTCAATATCTCTGTGCTCAATTTTAAGACCTATATCCTCCTCAGAGGAAAGCCTCTCATAGAGCTGATTGGCGATGGTGACAGAGCGGTGCTTTCCTCCGGTACATCCCACCGCGATGACAAGCTGGTTCTTTCCCTCCTCCACATAGTGGGGAAGGAGAAAGACAACCATATCGTAGAGCTTTTTCAGGAATTCCTCTGCAAGCCCTCCGCCCATGACAAACTCCTGTACCTTCGCCTCATTGCCCGTGTGATTTTTCAGCTCATCCACATAGTAGGGGTTGGGCAGAAAGCGCACATCAAACACCAGATCCGCATCCACCGGTATGCCGTACTTAAAACCGAAGCTGAGCACGGTCACAAACAGACTCCTGTAATCCTCATTGGACACAAAGATTTTTTCCAGCTCCATCCGAAGCTCCTTAGTCAGGAGCATACTGGTATCCAGGATATAGTCGGCCTTCTTTTTCAGGAAAGCCACCCTCCTTCGCTCCCTCTCAATCCCCCGGTCAATCCGCTCCAGGCCTGCCAGGGGATGGCTTCTCCTGGTTTCCTTATACCGCTTGATGAGAACCTCGTCGCTGGCGTCCAGAAACAGGATTTCATAGGAAAATCCCTTCTGATCCCATTCCTTCAAAACGGCTCCCAGCTCTTCCAGAGATTCCCCGCTTCTGATGTCAATTCCCAGGGCCGCCCGGCTGTGTTCTCCTCTTCCAGCGCTTATCAGCTCCGCAAACTTTCCCACCAGCTGGATCGGAAGGTTATCCACACAGTAAAATCCCATATCCTCAAGCATTTTAAGGGCTGCCGTCTTTCCGGCTCCGCTCATTCCCGTTACGATGACAAGACGCATAATCTACTCCTTCTCTGCACCGTCTGCCTCCTGCCTGCCCCTGAAAAGCTCCTGCTGTCTGTTTTCATTTTCAAAGCCCAGAAACTTTACCTCAGGCTCAAGGCAAACGCCTGACGTCTCCCATACTCTCTTCTGTACTTCCTCTATCAGTGCTCTTATATCCTCCGGTGTGGCCTGATTTCTGTTGATGACAAAGCCGGCATGCTTTTCAGAAACCTGGGCTCCTCCCACAGAGTACCCCTTAAGCCCTGCATCCTGGATGAGCTTTCCTGCAAAATAGCCCTCCGGCCTTTTAAATGTGCTTCCCGCGCTGGGGTATTCAAGGGGCTGCTTTTCCCGCCTGGCTGCGGAAAGCTCTTCCATCCTGGCCCGTATCCTTCCTTCCTCCCCTTTTCTGAGAGTCAGCCTTGCAGAGAGGACGGTCAGTCCCCTCTCCGGAACACAGCTGTGGCGGTAGGACAGGGCAAGCTCTTGTGCAGGAAGCTCGCGGATCTGCCCCTCCCTCTCCATCACCCGTACAGAGCTCAGAATGTCCTTCATCTCGCCGCCGTAGGCCCCGGCGTTCATCACCACGGCCCCTCCCAGGGTTCCGGGGATTCCCGCTGCGAACTCAAAGCCTGTAAGCCCGCTTTCCATAGCCAGACGTCCGATTCGGGAGAGAAGAATCCCGGCTCCGGCGCAGACAGTCACGCTGCCGTCCTCCGCAGTCCGGAGGGGAAGCCTCTCTCCTGCTGCCTGGCCTTTATTTCCGTCCTTCTCGCAGACGGCATCCCTGTCTTTTTCCAGGCTGCAGCCAAGGAACTCTCCCTCCAGCTTAATCATCACCCCGTCATAGCCCCTGCTGCCCACCAGAAGGTTGCTTCCGTTTCCCAGAAGATAAAATGGTACCCCCCGCTCCCTGCACAGAAGCGTCACACGCCGCAGCGCTGCCTCATTCTGCACAGCCGCAAAAAATGCGGCCTTTCCTCCTGTCCGGAAGGTCGTGTGGGCAGCCATGGGCTCGTCTGCCCTTACGGCCTCTCCCCCTGCTGCCTCACAGAGACTCTCATAAAAATCACGCATAAGCTGTCTTTATCCTTTCCATTTTTCCACCGCTCCCGTCCTGAGCAGGTCAAGTGTGCCTTTCTGCAGGCGAAGCGTTCTTCCGGCAAAAAAACTGTTCTCAGTCCCTTAATCGTTTTTTACAGCCAGATTGGCCTGAACACGGTTGTAGAGCTCCTTTGCCGCATTGTAGCCCATTTTCTTCTGTCTGTAATTGACGGCGGCGGATTCTACAATAATCGCCAGGTTTCTGCCGGGACGGATGGGAATGGAGTGGCACACTACCTTATTTCCCAAAAACTCGATATACTGATCTTCCATTCCCAGGCGATCGTACTCTCTGTCCTTATCCCACTCTTCCAGCTTGATTACCATGTCGATGGACTGGGTATCCTTCACGCTCTCCACACCGAACAGCGTCTTCACATCGATGATCCCGATTCCCCGAAGCTCGATAAAATGGCGGGTAATATCAGGTGCGGAGCCGATCAGAGTGTCGTCACTGACTCTCCTGAGCTCTACCACATCGTCGCTGACCAGCCTGTGTCCCCTCTTAATCAGCTCCAGGGCAGCCTCGCTTTTTCCGATTCCGCTCTCTCCCATAATCAGCACGCCCTCGCCGAACACATCGACCAGAACACCGTGAATGCTGATCATAGGGGCCAGCTTTACATTCAGCCAGCGGATCACCTCTGCCATCAGATTGGACGTAGGCTTTTTAGACACCATGCAGGGAACTCCGTAATAATTGCACAGCTCCAGCACGCACTCGTCCGGCTGCATCCCGCGGCTGTAAAGCAGACACGGAATCTTGCTGGAAATCAGCTTGTCGTAGACCTGACGCCGTCTTTCGCTGGTGAGCGTATCCAGATAGGCCTGCTCCACATACCCGATGATCTGAACCCTCTCCTTGTCAAAATGATCGAAAAAGCCGGTAAGCTGCAGAGCCGGACGGTTTACATCCGGGTGAACCAGCACTGTTTTCTCCGTATCCAGCTCTGGCGTCATATTTTTCAGATCCATCTTCTCAATCAGCTCTTTGATCGTTACTCCATACATGGCATGTTTCTCCTTTTCTGCGTTTTCTTTTTTCACGTTTCCCGCGGTTTTTCCCTCTGTTCGTTCCTTCCGCGTCCTGTGTCTTCATATTTTCTGATCGTACCATCTTTTTTGCTATTTGTCACCCCTGACTGTGAAAGAAGCTGTAAACGGCCTCCGCCGCTGCCTGATTCATCTGAGGGACCTCAAGAAGCTCCTCCACGCCTGCCTCTCTGACCGCCTCAATGGTCTTAAAATAGCGCATAAGCGCCTTCCTTCTGGCAGGGCCAATCCCCCTGATGTCATCCAGCACCGAGCGCACCTGCGTCTTTCCCCTGAGGCTTCTGTGATATTCTATGGCAAACCGGTGGGCTTCATCCTGAATCCTTGTGATGAGCTTAAACCCTTCTGAATACCTGTCAATGGGAACCTCCTCGTTGTTGTAGTAAAGCCCCCTGGTTCTGTGGCTGTCATCCTTCACCATTCCGCAGACGGGGATGGCGATTCCAAGCTCTTCAAGCACCTCCAGGGCAATATTGACCTGGCCTCTGCCGCCGTCCATCATAATCAGGTCCGGAAAACGGGTAAAGCTTCCCATGGAGAGATCCCCGCCTCCCTCCAGGATCTCCTCCCGCTCCGCAAGCCCGTGGGAAAATCTCCTGGTGAGAACCTCCCTCATGGATGCGTAGTCGTTGGGTCCCTGGACCGTCTTTATGCGGAATTTTCTGTAGTCGTTCCTCTTTGGCCTTCCATCCTCATAGACAATCATGGAGCCTACTGACTCAAAGCCGCTGATATTGGAAATATCATAAGCCTCAATCCGCCTCACCCTGGAAAGCCCGATGAGGCCTCCTATCTGGTTCATGGCGCCTGTCGTGCGCAGCTCCTCCCTCTTGATTTTCTCCTTGTCCTGGTCAAGCACCATCTTGGCATTCTTCTTGGCAAGCTCTACCAGCTTCTCCTTCTCCCCCTTCTTGGGAACGAGGATTTTCACCTTCTGCCCTCTTCTGCCGCTTAAAAAGCTGGATATTACCTCTGCGTCCTCCAGCTCCTCCTGGCACCAGATCTCATGGGGGATGAAGGGCGTCCCCGCATAGAACTGCTTGACAAAGCCGTTTAAAATCTGGCTGTTTGTCTCCGCCGTCCCAGCCTCCACATGGAAATGCTCTCTGCCGATCAGTCTTCCGTCCCTGACAAAGAATACCTGTACCACCACATCCCGCTCATCCTTGGCCATAGCGATAATATCACGGTCATCCATGCTCTGGCTCGTGATCTTCTGCTTCTGGGCAATCTGGCGCACACTCTTTAACAGGTCCCTGTATTCCGCCGCCTTCTCAAACTCCATCTCCTCTGAGGCCGCGTACATCCTGTCTGTCAGGAGCTTTGTCACCGGATCGTATTTTCCGCTCAGGAAATCCAGAACCTCTTTAATCTGCTTCTGGTAATCCTCCTGTGAGATAAATCCCTGGCAGGGCCCGTCGCACTGCCTGATATGGTAGTAAAGACAGGGCCTGTCCTTTCCGATGTCCCTCGGCAGGTTTCTGGAACACGTTCTGATCCGGTAAATCTTATGGAGCAGGTCAATCATATCCTTCACTGCCCCGGAGCTGGTAAAGGGGCCGAAATACTTGTTTTTATCCTTTTTCATTGTCCTGGAAAACAGGATTCTGGGAAAAGCCTCGGAGACCGTCACTTTAATGTAAGGATACGTCTTGTCGTCCTTGAGCATGGTATTGTATTTCGGCCTGTGCTCCTTGATCAGATTGCATTCCAGCACAAGAGCCTCCAGCTCCGAGTCAGTCAGGATGTACTCAAATCTGGCGATCCGGGAAACCATCTTTTCAATCTTCGCCGTCTTGTTCCTGCTGCTCTGGAAATACTGGCGCACCCTGTTTTTCAGGCTGATGGCCTTTCCCACATAGATTATCTCATCCTTGTCGTCGTGCATAATGTAAACCCCCGGCTGGGCCGGGAGCTTCTTCAGTTCCTCTTCTATATTAAACATTGGGCTGATTCTCCACCTTCTGCTGTTCTCACGCTTTTTTCATCTTGTCTGCCCTGTCCCCGGTTCGCTGCCTCACCCGGTCTGTCCTAGTCCCGGCCTCTCCCCATCGGCTCCTGATAACCCCTGCGCAGCCGTGATGCGTCATACTTCAGCTGCATTTTCAGGTACTTTCGGATTCCCTCTGTCTGCTCCTCAAGGCTGCCATAGCGGGTGCTGATATCCAGGTACACGCAGATGCTGTCCAGCTCCCTCTTTCCCACACAGCCCTCCATCTTGCGGAGTATGGCCAGCTGATCCTCTATGTCCTCGGCATCGAGAAATTCAATCAGAAAGGGATTTGGCTGATCCGGAACCGGCTCAATCGGAGAAAAGCCGTAGCCTCCGGCTCTCTGGGACGATACAATCCCCCGTCCTGCAAGACCGCTGTCTCTCCCATAAGTCTCCCTCTCATAGGCTGCCCTCTCATAAATGCGGGAGCGCTCCTCCTCTGACGGAGCTTCTGAATTCTTCTCCCCTGTTTCCTCCCCGGGCTGCGCCTCCCCGTTCTGGCTGCCTCTTCCCGGTTCCTGCAGGCCCTGCAGCTTTTCTGACCGGCTGTCTGCGCCTGGCCCTTCTCCCGCCTTTTCCTCCTGTCCGGACGGCGCCGGCTGAGAAGCAGGTGAGGCGGCAGCTGTGACTGCTCCCGGTTTTCTGAGCTCTACCCGCTCAAAGCGGTAGTGCTGGGCCGCATCGGGGTATTTTTCTCTGTCCACCGGGCTCACAAAGCTGCTCAGGGGGCGGGCATAGATTCCAAACGTACCGTAAAGTGCCTGGTAGATCACAAGCTGCTCCCCTGTTTCTGAGTGTTCTGCAACTGCCAGTACCTGATACATGTTATTTTTAAAATGCCGGTAAAATTCTCCCGGTTTTGGGATTCTGTCCATCATATCTGCCTCCGTCCTTTAATTCTGCTGCTCTTCCTCTGATTCCAATGCGCCGTAATGGTATTTGTTCGATGCGCTCCACAGGATCCATTCCTCATAGCCTGCATCATAAACCGCCTGGATCTGGCTTCGGATCTCCTCGCCGCCGTAGGCAATGTGATTTTTCAGCCAGGAAGCCGTAAAATCCTGAAGCCACGGCCGCACCACCGCCGTTTTCTGTGTCGTTTCAGCTCCTGCCGTGTCAAGAGCCGTCTTTGAGTCTGCCAGGGCCCCCATAATCGTTTCATAGGGATGCAGATCCGGATGGTCCAGTCCAAAATTTCCATCTCCATAGTGGGACGGATAAATCATAGGACAGATATAGTCCAGGCTGGAGGCCAGAGCGGCATAGTCCTGTCCCACTGCCTGGGCATCGCCGCTGCTGGAGATAATCGCTCCAAATACATCCGCCGACACATACACTCCCTCACTGCTCAGCTCATCATATATATATCCTGCAAGCTCCGTGATAATGTCTGTTTTTGAGCTTTCTCCCGCTGCTTTCGCAGCTGCCTTCTGCAGACTGTTATTTGTAGAAAAACGGATATAGTCAAACTGCACCTCGTCAAATCCTGCCAGCGCCGCCTGCCTTCCGACTTCCGCCAGGTACTCCCGTACCTCCTCATTGTACGGATCCAGCCAGGCCATTTTATCACTGTCTCTCAGAACCTCTCCGCTCTCTGACTGAAAACACCACTGGGGCCTTGTCTCACCCATCTTCGGATCCCGAAGAGAGACTACTCTGGCAATGGTGTAAATGCCATGTTCCCTGAGCTCCGAAAGGAGTCCGGGCAGATCACTGATATAGGGCCTGCAGACCCCCAGCTCCTGAAGCATCGGGCTTTCCACCTCTGCCGTGATATTTCCGTTGTCATCCTTAAAATCAATCACCACAGCGTTCAGCTCTGTCCTGTCGATCTCCTCGATAATCCGGGCCATCCTCTCCCTGCTTCCCGCTGCATAAGCCGAGATATAGATCCCTTTTACTTTTACGGGTTCCCTGGGGCTGTCTGTGCTCCAGGCATCGTCGTAAATTTCAATCACAGGCCCGGCAGCCTCTGCCCTCACAGTGCTCTCATCTTCTCCCGATTTACCGGAAGCTGTTCCTTCGGCCGCCGCTTGGCCTTCATCAGTTTCCGCTGTTTCCTGGACAGCCCTCCCGCTCTCCGGTACAGCCTCCCCGCTCTCCATTTCCGGAGGCGTATATCTTGTGCAGCCTGCCAGGGGCAAAGCTGCGGCAAGCAAAAGCGCAGCAAGCAGCGCTCTCTTCTTTCCTCTATTTTCAAACATAACTTTTCTCTTTTCTTTTATCCCTTCTTATCCTGGCTATTATATCATTTTCCACCCGCCTGTGCCAGTCAAAATCCCTCTTCACCTGCAGAAAAATAGCAGCTCTGATTTTCTCTCCTGACCCTTCTGCATCCTCCGTTTCACCGCCTCAGAGAAAGTTTTTCCAAAAAAATTGATTTTCCCTCTACTCAAAATCCATTTTTTGTAGCATAATAGATAGGAAAATTTACAGTGGTACAAAATTTACAGATTAGATAAGGACGGTAAAATATGAGAACAGGATTCGATAATGACAAGTATCTGAAAATGCAGTCCGATCACATCCGCGAGAGAATCGGACAGTTCGGTGACAAGCTTTATCTGGAATTCGGCGGGAAGCTGTTTGACGACTACCATGCTTCAAGGGTGCTCCCGGGCTTTGCACCTGACAGTAAGCTGCGCATGCTTCTTCAGCTTGCAGATCAGGCTGAAATCGTCATCGCCATCAACGCGGCAGACATTGAGAAAAACAAAGTCCGTTCCGATCTCGGAATTACCTATGACGTGGATGTTCTCCGCCTGATTCAGACCTACACGGATAAGGGTCTTTACGTAGGAAGCGTTGTGATTACTCACTATTCAGGACAGTCCAGCGCTGATCTCTTTAAAAAGAAGCTGGAGAATCTCGGAATCAAGGTTTACCGCCACTATATCATTGAGGGGTATCCATCCAATGTATCCCTTATCGTCAGCGACGAGGGATATGGAAAGAATGAGTACATTGAAACTACAAAGCCGCTGGTGATCGTGACTGCTCCAGGCCCCGGCAGCGGAAAGATGGCTACCTGCCTGTCCCAGCTCTACCACGAAAATAAGAGAGGGATCAAGGCCGGCTACGCCAAGTTTGAAACCTTCCCTATCTGGAATATTCCGCTCAAGCATCCGGTCAACCTGGCCTATGAGGCGGCCACGGCGGATCTGAATGATGTAAATATGATCGATCCCTTCCACTTGGAGGCATACGGCGTAACTACTGTCAACTACAACCGGGATATTGAAATTTTCCCTGTTCTCAATGCTATCTTCGAGGGCATTTACGGAAGCTGCCCCTACAAGTCTCCCACCGATATGGGCGTAAACATGGCCGGCAACTGCATCTGTGATGACGAAGCCTGCTGTGAGGCCTCCAGACAGGAGATTATCCGCCGCTATTATCAGGCATTAAGCCGTGTAGTCAAGGAGCAGCCAGGCGCTAAGAACGAGGTTTACAAGATTGAGCTCCTGATGAAACAGGCCAAAATTTCCACAGACATGAGAGCCGTCGTTCCTGCCGCCAATGAGCTGGCTGAAAAAGAAGGTGCTCCGGCTGCTGCTCTTGAACTGCCGGACGGAACTATCGTTACAGGAAAGACCAGCAACCTGCTGGGTGCATCTGCCGCCCTCCTGCTCAACGCAGTAAAGGTTCTGGGAGGGATCCCCCATGAGCGCCATCTGATCTCCCCGGCCTCTATTGAGCCAATCCAGAAGCTGAAGGTGGATTACCTGGGCGGTGTCAATCCTCGCCTCCATACAGATGAAATCCTCATCGCTCTCTCCGCCTGCGCAGCCTCCGACGAGGTTGCACAGAAGGCTATGAAGCAGCTTCCAAAGCTGAAGGGCTGCCAGGTTCACACCTCTGTTATGCTCTCCGATGTGGACATTAAGGTGTTCAAGAAGCTCGGCGTGGAGCTGACCTGTGAACCCGTTTACGAGCATAAAAAGCTCTACCACTAGACGTTTCGGGAGCCGCAGAAACGGCCCCGGAAAAACTGTTAAAAAACGCCTGTGCAGAGGAGAAAGACACATTCATGTATACTTTCCATCTGCACAGGCGTTTTTTGCTGCCGCCGAAGCGGCCTGCTTTTCCATTTATTTTCTCAGTTTCTTAGGGTGTTCCTATTCTTCAGAGTCCGTTTTTTTATCCGCTCCGCTTTCTTTCACAGTCACATTCCCGCTGTCCCCTGTGTCTGAATCTGCCGGTGCACCGGAGGGCAAACAGTCAGCCTCAGATTCTTCCGCCGCCTCAGCAGCGGAGCTTTCAGTCTCCTGCAGGGCGCCTCTGTCTGGCGATTCTTTCTTTTCCTCCAGACGGCTTTCCCTGCTGCCCTCCTCCGGCTCAGGCAGCCCCTTGATCTCGCGAAGGATCTTCATAAACTCCTTGCCGGTAATCGTTTCCTTCTCAATCAGGAAGGCCGCTATGGCGTCAAGAGCATCCCTGTTCTCTGACAGCATCTGCTTCGCCTCGTCGTAAGCCTCCTTGAGAATCATCATGACCTCTTTGTCAATGTCTGCCGCTGTCTCGTCGCTGCAGTTTAACACGGTTCGTCCGCTCAGGTACTGATCCTCTCTGGTGGCAAGCCCCATCAGTCCGAACTTATCAGACATTCCGTACTGGGTCACCATAGCTCTGGCAATTCTTGTGGCCTGTTCAATATCGTTGGCTGCTCCTGTGGTTACCGTGTCAAAGACAATCTCCTCTGCCGCGCGGCCGGCCAGAAAGCCTACCAGCATGGCATGGATTTCTTTCTTTGTATTTAAGTATTTTTCCTCCTCAGGAACCTGCATCACGTAGCCCAGAGCACCCATCGTTCTCGGAACAATGGTAATCTTCTGAACCGGCTCTGCATCCTTCTGAAGGGCATTTACCAGCGCATGGCCTACCTCGTGGTAGGATACAATCCTGCGCTCCTCTTTGCTGAGAATCCTGTCCTTTTTCTCTTTTCCTACCAGAACAACCTCCACCGCCTCAAACAGATCCTTCTGTGAAACGGCACTGCGGCCGTGCTTGACGGCTGTGATGGCGGCCTCATTCATCATATTGGCCAGATCCGCGCCTACGGCGCCGGAGGTAGCCAGCGCAATCTCCTCAAAGTTTACGGTTTCATCCAGCTTTACATCCTTTGAGTGAACCTTTAAGATATTGATTCTTCCCTTTAAGTCCGGTTTATCTACAATCACCCGTCTGTCAAAACGGCCGGGGCGCAGAAGAGCCGGATCCAGAATCTCCGGACGGTTAGTGGCAGCCATAACGAGAAGTCCCTTGGAGGAATCAAAACCATCCATCTCCGAGAGAAGCTGGTTTAAGGTCTGCTCCCTCTCATCATTCCCTCCCAGACGGGAATCACGGCTTTTTCCGATGGCGTCCACCTCGTCAATGAAAATAATACACGGCGCAGACTCCTGAGCCTGCTTAAACAGGTCGCGGACACGGGAGGCTCCCACGCCCACAAACATCTCCACAAAGTCAGAACCAGACAGGGAGAAGAACGGCACCTTCGCCTCTCCTGCCACAGCCTTGGCAAGCAGTGTCTTTCCGGTTCCCGGAGGGCCTACCAGCAGCGCGCCCTTGGGCAGCTTTGCGCCAATCTTCGTGTACTTTCCGGGGTTGTGAAGAAAATCCACAATCTCCTTCAGCGACTCCTTGGCCTCGTCCTCACCTGCCACGTCCTTGAAGGTAATGCCTGTTTCCTTCTGGACATAGACCTTGGCGTTGCTCTTTCCAACACCCATGATTCCGTTTCCGCCGCCCATCCTTTTCATCATAAAGTTAAAAAGCAGGAACAGTAGCGCAACCGGCAGAATCCAGCTCATGAGGAAAGCCATAACCTGGGCGCTGGCATCAGCTTCAGCCTCCTCGTATCTCTCCACTCCCGCCTGTTCCAGCTTATTCAACAGATCCGGATCGTAGATCGGTACTGTATAATACTCCTTTCCAATCAGGTTTCCCCATCTATCTCTGCTGGCTGTGTACTTGTCAGATTTCTCATTTGGAATAATCGTAATCTTATTTCCGTTAATGACTACCGATTCTACCTCACCATTTTCCAGCATGTCGTTAAACTCGCTGTACGGCAGCTTTTCCGTATTCGTCCGGTTCAGCAGTGAGTTCATGCCCATGACACAGATTAATGTAAAGATCATGGTAATGACAAAAACCGTAATGTTCCCTCTCTTCGGCTCTTTCTGATTGTTGCCATTCTTACTGTTGTTATCCATAAATGTAAGTTCTCCATTCTGAATAGATTATGCTCCACCTATTCTATACCATTATAGTGTCCATCTCCCCATAAATCAAGAACTGAAAATATTAAAATGTTATAAAGATCAGCCGTCCCTTCTCCCCCTGGGGCGGGTTGCGCACCCGGCTTTTTTGTGGTACGCTTGAAAAAATCTGCGAAGGAGAGCACTTATGTCAAGAGAAATACACACGATTCCCCCTGTTTTTGACAGCCATTCCAAAATTTTGATTCTGGGTTCCTTTCCCTCCGTCAAATCCAGGGAAAGCCAGTTTTTTTACGGCCATCCCCAGAATCGTTTCTGGCGTGTGCTGGCAGCCGTAACCGGCCAGCCGCTTCCGTCAGACATTGCTGAAAAAAAAGGAATTTCTGCTGAGAAACCATATCGCTTTGTGGGACGTCATAGAAAGCTGCGAGATAACGGGGTCCAGCGACAGTTCCATCCGGAATGCAGTTCCAAATAACCTGAACCGCATCCTTTGCGCCGCCCCTGTGTGCCAGATTTTTACAAACGGCAGAACCGCCGGCAGGCTCTACGACAAATACTGTCTGAACGATACCGGCAGACCTGCCCTCTGCCTTCCTTCCACAAGCCCTGCCAATGCCGCCTGGTCTCTCGACCGCCTTGTCACAGCCTGGAATGCTGTCAGAACTGCTCTGCAGGATGCGTAAACGCAAGCGCATATTTTTTCATCTGCGGAACACATTATAGGATGAGGTGATCATATGAAATCTATCCATGAAAGTGATGACAGCAATTACAGCAGAAACGGGGAGAGGATGCATCCGGAAAAAAATCCTCCCATCCGGAAAATGACCGCGGATGAACTGCGGAGACGGTATGAAAAAGAGCTGCGGGCTATGGACAGGAATCCTCCCCGCTTTTCAGATATATCGGATCTGGATACCTGCTCCGCCACGGACTGCACCGGACTGATTCCCTCCCTTCCCCAGTCGGAAGCAGAAAGGGAAGCATATGATGATATTCACCACATGCTTCCCAAAATTCCTTCCGCCACGGACACCCCTTAAGTCGCAGTATGCGGGGACTAATTTCCCTCTGGCTGATCAGTTTATGTCCGGTCAGAGAAGGACTCTGCTCTGCCTTCTGTTCCCTGTTCCAGGTGCCCGCCTAAAATACGGCCTGCACCAGAACCATATAGAGCACAGTCCCCGCCCCGATGCTCAAAAGAGAATTTCTTTTCAGCACATGGAGCAGCGCCACAGCTGCGCAGGACAAAATCTCCGGAATCCCAAAGGGAGCCTGAAGGATATCCACTCCCTTCAGGCAGTAGACAACTAAAAGCCCCATGGTGGCATAGGGAAGCGTCCCGCCCAGATACTCCACGTATCTGGGCATTTTCCTGCCCTGGGGAAACAGAAGAAAGGGCAGAAACCTGGTTATCACCGTCCCCGCTGTCAGGGCTGCCAGAATCATAAGCATATATCTATTGTCCATTAAACTCTTCTCCCTTCTCTTTTGTTATCCCTTTTCCCTTTAATTCCGACGCATTCTTCCTGTAACGGGCCGAGACCGCAGCCAGGATCAGGAGCATAGCCGGAATGATAAACCGGTCTGCACCGAACAGGGCCAGGCTGATGACAGAACAGATCACTCCCGTCAGCGCCGGAACGTGACTGTCAGCCGACAGCCACTGTTCTGTAAAAATTACTACAAAAAGCGCAGTCAGGGCAAAATCCAGCCCTTCCGTATTGAAAGAAATCACTTCTCCGGCAGCAGAGCCTAAAAGGGTTCCTGCCACCCAGTAGCACTGGTCAAGAAATGTGATCCAGAAAAATTTTCTCTTCTCTGTCTGGTTTTCAGGCCGGGGCTCAGCGCAGACGACGGAAAAGGTTTCGTCTGACAGTCCGAAAATCAGATAGGGCTTCCATTTTCCCATTTCGGAATATTTTCCCAACATGGAAATTCCATAGAAAAGATGGCGTGCATTGATCATCAGAGCCATCAGAAAAGCAGCTGCCGGGCTCACGGCTGCTGTCAGAAGATTAATGCCCACGTACTGCAGACTTCCGGCATACACGATAATGCTCATCAGCACAGCCCATATGGCGCCAAAACCATTCACACTCATCAGAATTCCATAAGCGATCCCTAAAAACAGATAGCCTACCATCACGGGTACTGTTTTGGGAAATGCCTGCATAAAAGGGCTGTCCGTCCGTTTTTTTCTTGCCATTTTTCCCCTGCTCCTGCTATACTTATTGTCGAATCTGTCTGCAGAGGAGTTTTCCGGGCCGGCAGCAGTCACAGAAAACTGCCCTGCGGCAGACTGATATGTTAAATTATTTTAAAGGCTTCTGTCAGCCATGTCAATCGGGGGAGATATGAATTATCAGACATCAGATATAACTTCAGATTATAACAGTTTATCCTTTATGGACGCCTACAAGTCCTGCCGCCTCTGTCCTCGCAGCTGCGGCGTCGACAGGTACAGGGAATCTGGCTTCTGTGGCTGCGGCCCTGTCGCAAAAGCAGCCCGGGCTGCTCTGCACCAGTGGGAAGAGCCCTGCATCAGCGGCATAAACGGAAGCGGCACCGTCTTTTTCTCCGGGTGTACTCTGCGCTGCTGTTTCTGTCAGAATTATAAAATCAGCAGTGAGGGATTTGGGCGGGAAATCAGCCTCTCCCGTCTTGCCGATATCTTTCTGGAACTGCAGGAGCAGGGCGCGCACAATATCAACCTGGTCACAGCCACTCAGTATGTGCCCTCTGTCATACAGGCCCTTGACCGCGTCAAAGGGCGGCTCACCATCCCGGTCGTCTACAACTGCGGCGGATATGAAAGTCTGGAAACCATCCGCACCCTTGAGCCGTATATAGACATCTGGCTGCCGGATCTGAAATACATGGACAGCTCCCTTTCCCGGCGCTACTCTGCGGCCCCTGACTATTTTGAGGTTGCATCTGAGGCTGTCAAACTCATGATCCGTCAGACCGGCCCTCTTGTCTTCGAGGATTTTTCCGACGGCCAGCAGACCTGCCGCCTGATGAAAAGAGGCACCATTATCCGCCATATGGTTCTGCCCGGCCAGAAGGAAGATTCTATACGGCTGCTGGACTGGATCAGCCGGTCTCTTCCCAGAGAACAGTTCCTCATCAGCCTGATGAGCCAGTACACCCCCTTCTATAAAAGCCAGGACTATCCTGAAATAAACCGCCGCATCACCACCTATGAATATGAGAAAGTAGTCGACCATGCCATAGCTCTCGGGCTTGACAGCGGTTTTATGCAGGAAAAAAGCAGCGCAAAGGAAGAGTATACGCCGCCGTTTGAGCTGCAGGGAATTTAAACCGGTCACCTGCTCCTTCAGCCGAGCCAGGATTTTACCGCAGAAAAAGCGGGTATTGATGTTATTTTATTCATCAATACCCGCTTTAAACTATCTCATCCATGGGTTTGTACCTCGTTTCATTAGTTTATCTATATGAAGTTTTCTTTTCCCCTTTCCTTTATTTTTCTCTGCCGAATCTTTTTCGTTCACTCCTTTACCTATTTCGCTGCGAACCGTTCTTCCTAATAATACTTTCTCGTCATATTACTAAGCCGACTCTTTCGAATTTTTAATAGATATTTTTTCGGCCTCCTCTTCTATAAAGGTTTTAGGGGGTTCCTCTGTCTGATTCATTTATTTGAAATGTATCAGACTAAATTGATTCTCCTGGTGGTCTGTACCTCCTTATCTGAGATTTCCTTTGGACTTTTTCCTTTTGGAAAATTCCTTTGGATTAGTGGTTAAGTTCTTTTGTTTTGTTGTCTTTATTATATACATTAAAATTGATTTTGTCAATACTTTTTTGTTGTTTTTTATTGTTATTTATTTTATACAGGACTTTATCCCATTTTATTTTGTTATCAATGTTTATATTTTAATATTTATAGATATTTTTTGTATTATATATTTAATTTCAGTCTTTTTTGTTTCTCTTTCAGGGGACGGTCTGCTTTCTTCCGGCACCGGCACCGGCGGTCCCCCCAATCCTGCTCTTACTTATGCTCCTACTCAAGGGCAGATTTTTCATTCTTTTAGGAAATCTTCTGCAATTCTTCTGAAAAGTCCTTGTAATTTCCTCTCTGTTTCGGTATAATATTTCCATCTTTCCAGATTCTGTTTCTCTTCTGTTTTTCTCTATCGTTTAAGTTCTGTTTTCTGGTCTGCAGCTTATTTCCATCTGCCTTCTGTACCGGTTTCAGCTCTTACGCACTCTATTTTTATGCTCTGACCGGCAGCCTGAGATATCTTCCTATCTGTTTGCTCCCGTCTGGCTGTAAGCCTTCGCCTCTGAAGCTGCTCTTAACATTCTTAAACTTTTTGATTTCTTTTAATTTCTTTTAATCTCATTGATAATTCTGAACGGCGCCTGCGCCTTTTCTGATTATCCCTGAAATTTTTCCACTTTTACACATTTTCTTAATCTGAAGGAGAGATTCTATGACATACGAAAATTTTCTATCTGCAATTCTTTTAGCTGTGAAGGCACAGGCCGGCCCGGAAGTGTCCGTCAGTATCCAGAAAGTCCTGAAAAACAACGGAATCGAGATGGACGGGCTGTGCATCCGGGAAAAGGATTCCCCCTTTGCCCCGGCAGTCTATCTTGAGTCCTACTATGAGGAAGCTCTGAAGGGCACCCCTGTCTCTGAGATAGCCTCTTCGATTCTGGAGGCATCTGCAGACAGGAGAGCCTTTAGCCCAGAGCTTGACACATGGATTTACGATTTCTCACAGGTGTCAGAAAAAGTAGCTTTCCGTCTCGTTTCCAGCCGGAAGAATGAAGCTCTTCTCTCTTCTGTACCACATATCCGTTTTCTGGATCTGGCTCTGATTTTTTATCTGATCCTGGAACAGAAGGAGGACGGACAGATGACCGTTCTGATCCGCAACGAACATGCAAGCCTGTGGGGCACGGACTCCAGAGAGCTTTATCGCCTGGCAGAACAAAACACTCCCCGCCTCCTTCCTGCCAAAATCGAGCCCATCGAAAATTTTCTCTTCTCTGTTCCCAAAAATACTCTCACACAGGTTCTCGACAAGGAAGCGCTCACCTGTCTTTTTGAGGAGGCTTCGCCTGTAAACCTCTATATTCTGACAAATTCAGCAGGACTTTACGGCGCTGCCTGTATGTTTTATCCGGACATATTAAAAGACTTCGCAGCGCTTACAGGGGATGATCTGTTCATCCTCCCATCAAGCATCCACGAAGTCCTCTTAAGCCCTGTGAACAAGAGCCTCACAGTTGAAGAAACTAATCAGATGATCTGCGAGATCAACCGGCTTGAGGTTTCTGCCGAAGAGCAGCTGTCTGATCATGTCTATTATTATCAGGCCTCCTGTGATCGGATTTCCCTGCCCCTTACTGTTTCTGCATCAGACGGAAAATGGAATCCACAATAAAAATCGCCATAGCCATTGCACCTGAAATCTGAAGAGTTTCTATGAAATAGGAATTGGACAGAGCCGGATCCCCCTGTATCATGTAATAGACACAGCGGTAAATGGAAGCCCCCGGTACAGTCGGGAGAATTCCCGATACAAGGAACACTGTAACAGGCGCCTTAAACACCCTGGCAAAAATATGGCTCAGCAAAGCCACCAGTATGCTTGACCAGAATGCTGCAGCAATAAGGGAATAGCCCATCTCCTGCACCAGAAGATAGGAAAGCCAGCAGACAGCACCTGCAATCCCTGCATGGATCACATGCCTCGCCGGCACTTCCAAAAGAATTCCAAAACCCACAATCGCGATAAACGAAGCTACTGCCTGAGCCGCCATTACACCGCACCTCCCAACATTCCGCCAAGCATCATGGCCGCTCCTGTGCCGGAAGCCACCGCCAGGGCAACCACAATGGCTTCAAGGATCCTCGCTATTCCAGATGTGTAATCTCCATTTAAAGTATCTCTGATAGCCGAGGTAAAGGTTACCCCCGGCACAAGCGGCATCAGGTCGCTGATAATCACTGCATCGATATTGAGAGAGGGCAGAAAAGCAGCCTGGACAGCCAGGGAGAGAAACGCCGCGATAAAAGCCTCCGAGGCGCTGGAACAGAAATCATTCAGCCGCACCCGTCCAATCAGAATCTCAAGGAGAGCCATCACCATTCCGAAGGCCCCGGCTGCCAGAACCTCCAGCCAGCCGCCGCCGAACATGATGGCGAAGGCGGCCGGCGTGAGCGTATAGCCGAGGATGCGCAGCTTTCTGCCATATTGGATTTCCCCTGCAATCTCCCTCAGCTGTTTTCCAGAATCCTCCAGGGAAAGCGTTCCCCTGCAGAACCTTCTCGATACATCGTTTACCCGGTAAACACGGTTCATATTCGTCGCCCGCTTCCTGACTCTGCGCACCACGCTGAGAGGTTCCCCCTCAGCGGACGCTAAAGTAATGAAAATACCGGTGGCCATTACAACCACCTCTGTCTCCGCTGCTCCCGAATATCGGAGAATACGGATAATTGTATCTTCCACCCGGTAAATTTCCGCTCCGCTGACCAGCATAATCTCACCTGCCAGCGCCGCCATATCTACCAGCACTCTGTCTTTCATTCGTCGTACTCCTTTAACTCCTCCAGGCCGCAAATTTCGGATTGCGGGGAATATCTTTCATCCGCTCTGCAGAACTGTTTCAGAATCGCTCTCTGATTTCTGTCCTGTCAGAAAAGCCGGCTTCCCACCTGGTAGACCGCCACGGCAGCTACCCAGGCCACGATCAGCTGGAATGCCATCATGCCGCAGGTCCACTTCCAGGAATGGGTTTCCCGCTTGATCGTGGCAATCGTGGCCGCGCATGGGGTATAGAGCAGACAGAAAATCATCAGCGCATAAGCATTGACCGGTCCGAAGCCAGAGGCCGACAGCGCTGTGCCAAGCTGTGCCATGCCTCCTGCCGAGTTGATGTTTCCGATTCCGTAGAGCACGGAAAAGCTGGAAACCACAACCTCCTTTGCCGAGATCCCTGAGATGAGGGCAACGACAATCTGCCAGCTTCCAAGTCCTGCCGGAACTAAGAGGAAGGAAATATAATGGCCAATCATTGCGGCAAAGCTGTCCGATACATCTGTCACCAGACCAGACGGCCCCAGATTTAAGATAAACCAGAGAATGATGGAAGCCACAAAAATGGTGGTTCCCGCCTTTGTCAGGTAATCCTTCACCTTGTCCCAGACATAGATCGCCACCGTACGCCCATTGGGCGTCTTGTACTCCGGAAGCTCAATCAGGAGTATATTCTCATACTCCTCCTTTGAGGAACGGTATACGATAAATGCCACCAGAATCGCCACTGCAAGGCCGATCAGGTAGAGGGAATAAGCTACCAGAAGGGCATGATCCGGGAAGAACAGTTCTGCAAACAGAACGTAAATCGTAAGTCTGGCGGAGCAGGACATAAAGGGGGTCACAAGAATGGTGCGCCGCCTGTCCTTCTGGCTTTCCAGTGCCCTGGTCGCCATAATCGCCGGAACCGTACATCCAAATCCCAGAAGCATGGGGAGAAAGGCCTTTCCCGACAGGCCCACCATTCCCATGGTTTCGTTCATAACGTAGGCCACACGGGACATGTAGCCGCTGTCCTCCAAAAAGGCCAGCGCAAGAAACAGGATGAAAATGTTGGGGAGGAAGGTCAAAATACCGCCTACTCCCGCAATAATGCCATCGACAATTAAAGACTCCATCCAGCCGGCCACGTGAATACCCGTCAGAAACGCCTGGGCCGAGGCAGAGAACCAGTCCAGCCCTGCCTCAAAATAACCTTTCAGAAAATCGCCTACGGTAAAGGTGAAGAAAAATACCAGCGCCATAATTCCAAGGAAAACCGGAATTCCCAGAACCGGATGTGTCAGAAGCCGGTCTATCTGATCGGTCCGCTCTGACTTGCTCTCCTTGTTGACCAGGCACTCAGAGATAATCTCCTCTATGTAGTCATATTTCTCATTGATAATGTCCTTTTCGTAGCTTCTGTCGATAATATTGCTCAGATCCACCGGGTGCTCCTGACACACGGTTTCATCGTATTCCAGCATTTTTATCGCATGCCAGCGAAGGTTTTCCATCTCGCCGAACCTGGCTCTCAGGACCACCTCCGTCTTTTCAATAAGCCTCTCAATAGGCTCCTGATAGCGGACGACAATGCCATGAGGCCCCTCCTCGTAGTGGTGAACCACTGCATGCATCAGCACATCAAGACCTGTTCTTTTTCTGGCCGATACAGGGATACACGGGATGCCGCCAAGCATCTCGGGAAGGCGGTGGAGATCGATCTCCATTCCCCTCTCCTCCACAATATCCATCATGTTTAAGGCCAGGATTACCGGCTTTTTAAGCTCCAGAAGCTGCAGGGTCAGATAGAGATTTCTCTCCAGAGATGAGGCGTCCACAACATTGATGATGACATCCACCTCATTTTCCTCAATACATTTTCTCGTGACCCGCTCCTCGATAGTATAGGAGGTCAGGCTGTAGATTCCCGGCAGGTCGATGACCCGGATGGGGCGCCCCTTGTAGCTTGTCTCCCCTTCCACCCGCTCGACTGTCACGCCTGGCCAGTTGGCCACCTTGAGCTTTGCTCCTGTAAATGCGTTGAACAGCGTAGTCTTTCCGCAGTTTGGATTTCCCACAAAGCCAACGGTTATCTGTTTTTCCTGATTCTGTCCGCTCACTGTGCCG
Organism: Clostridium sp. M62/1; assembly: GCF_020736365.1. NCBI lineage: Bacteria > Bacillati > Bacillota > Clostridia > Eubacteriales > Clostridiaceae > Clostridium > Clostridium sp. M62/1. The sequence goes on from NZ_CP085988.1 coordinate 3,265,573, forward strand.
TTCCCTCCCTTCCGTCCAAGGGCTGGATTTCAATTCCCTCTGCAATGCCGCGCCCAAGAGCCAGCCGGGTGCCTCTCACCTTTACAATCAGGGACCCGCTCTTTTTTTTATTCATAATGGTAATTTTTGTCTTTTCATTGACGCCAAGGGCTTCCAGACGCCTGGTCAGACGGTCGGCTACCATCACCTCTCTGACAAGGTAGCTCTCTCCTTTTATTCCTTCATATAGTTTCATATCTCTCTCCGTCCTTCGTCCAGACATTAATTTCCAGAGGCAGCCTTCCGGGCCTCCTCCTCATTCTGAACTGCACGTTTATTTTAATAGAATACGCATTCATTGTCAATGTCTGGTATCTGCCATGCCTCTCCACTGTCTTTCCTAATCTTCTTCCAGCTGAAGGAGCATTTTTTTGATCTCCACCATCCGGTCGCGGAGGATGGCCGCCTCCTCAAAATTCAGCTCTGCAGCTGCCTGGTGCATCTTCTTTGTCAGCTCCTTCACCAACTTCTTAAGCTCCTTCTCATCCATAGACTCCGGATCCTTTGTCACCTCGTTGGTCACGCCCTCTGCCGCCTGGGAAATGCTGATCAGATCCCGTACTGCCTTTTTGATCGTCGTCGGCGTAATATGATGCTCCTCATTGTAGGCCTGCTGAATCTCTCTCCTCCTCTTCGTCTCCTCGATGGCGACGCGCATAGAATCGGTGATCGTGTCGGCATACATGATTACATGCCCCTCGGAATTTCGCGCTGCCCTTCCCACAGTCTGGATCAGGGAAGTCTCTGAGCGCAGGAAGCCTTCCTTGTCTGCGTCGAGAATCGCCACCAGGGAGATTTCCGGTATATCCAGTCCCTCTCTCAGAAGGTTGATGCCCACCAGAACATCAAATACGTCAAGGCGCATATCACGGATGATCTCTGCCCTTTCCAGCGTGTCAATATCGGAGTGCAGATATTTCACGCGGATGCCGGCATCCCTCATATAATCCGTCAGATCCTCAGCCATCCGCTTCGTCAGAGTGGTGATGAGCACCTTTCCCTTCTTCTTGATTTCCCGATTGACCTCGCTGACCAGATCATCAATCTGCCCCTCCACCGGGCGCACATCAATGGGCGGATCGAGAAGGCCGGTGGGACGGATGATCTGCTCTGCCCGGAGCATTTCGTGGGCCTCCTCATAGTCAGAAGGAGTGGCAGAGACAAAGAGCATCTGATCGATTTTCGACTCGAACTCCTCAAAATTCAGAGGACGGTTATCGAGAGCTGACGGGAGGCGAAAGCCGTACTCCACCAGGGTCTTTTTTCTGGATCGGTCGCCGGCGTACATTCCCCTGATCTGGGGCAGGGTAATATGGGACTCGTCTATTATAATAAGGAAATCCTCCGGGAAATAGTCGATGAGGGTGCAGGGCGGCTCCCCCGGCGCAGAGCCCGTCAGGTGGCGGGAGTAGTTTTCAATTCCCGAGCAGAATCCTGTTTCCCGCATCATCTCCACATCGAAGTTGGTTCTCTCCAAGATGCGCTGCGCCTCAAGGAGCTTGTCCTCGCTCTTGAACCAGGCCACCTGCTCCTTGAGCTCTTCCAGAATGTTTTTAGCTGCCAGCTCCATCTTCTCTTTTGGAATGACATAGTGGGACGCGGGGAAAATAGCCACATGTCCCAGCTGCGCCTTGATCTCCCCGGTCAGGGTATCGATCTCTGTAATCCGGTCCACCTCATCCCCGAAGAATTCTATCCGGTAGGCATCGCCGCCGGAATAGGCGGGATAGATTTCCAGCACATCGCCGCGGACACGGAAAGAACCGCGCTTGAAATCCATGTCGTTTCTCGTGTACTGGATGTCGATGAGCTTGTGTATCACCTCATCCCTGTCCTTGATCATGCCGGGGCGCAGGGAGATCACCATCTCCTTATAGTCGATAGGGCTTCCCAGACCGTAGATGCAGGAGACAGAAGCCACGATAATGACATCGCTTCTCTCGGAGAGGGCTGCGGTAGCCGAGTGGCGAAGCTTATCGATCTCGTCATTGATGGATGAGTCCTTTTCAATATAGGTGTCCGTGGACGGGACGTAAGCTTCGGGCTGGTAGTAGTCGTAGTAGGAGACAAAATACTCCACTGCATTGTTGGGAAAAAATTCCTTAAATTCACTGTAGAGCTGAGCCGCAAGGGTCTTATTGTGGGCAATGATCAGCGTAGGCTTGTTTAAGGCCTGGATGACGTTTGCCATGGTGAATGTCTTGCCGGAGCCGGTAACGCCAAGCAGCGTTTCAAATTGATTTCCTTCTTTAAAGCCCTTAACCAGTTCGGCGATGGCCTGGGGCTGGTCGCCGGTGGGGGCGTATTCGGATACTAGTTCGAAATGGTCCATAATTTACTCCTTCAATCACAATTATACTATTTTTCTGTATTCTGGTTCTGCACAGATATTTCTGCCCTCACCTGCATCAAAATTTTCCCCAGAAGGTTCTGACCCTTCCATTTATCCGCACAAAATCGTTCCTCATCCTGCATAGAAAGACCAATCCCCCAGATTCGGTCTTTTACTGCACATTCTGCAATCATCTGTTCTCCTGTCTCCAGAAGTTTTTCAGCCAGTTCAGGATTTTGAAGAAATTTCTGGAGTACCCCTTTATGGACGATTGCTTCTCTCTTCTCCCTCCAGATTTTTTCATCAAAATGCTGCACCATTCTGCCCAAAACCTTTATCTCGGCCACATCACCCGTCTCCAAAATCTTTTCCGCTGTCCTCTGATCCTGAAACAGAATTGCCTTTTTAAACATCATATACTGTTCCATTGATGAAAACGTGATTTCATCAACCGTAAACGCGGAACGGTACCAATTACTCAAATACCCGTTTTGTTCTTCCGGATTATGAAAACATATCAATGGTTTTCCCTCCCAAAATCATCTGTCCTCTTTTGGCTCTTTCAAACCGCATTGATTTCCAACTTTGTAGACGGCTGTCTGAAGATCAAGATCATGCAGTCCTGGATAACCTTCAAACATAAAATGAACCGGAATTAACTCCACTACATCTTTACTGGTAAGCTGGTAAGTCCATTGAAACAGCGCATAGAACTGCCCGATCCAGTTAGGTGCAAATCCGCCGTTAGACTCTCCTCTTTTGATTTCATAGTGATCATTTGAAAGAAAATAATGAAACAGCGATTCCGCATCCATGGTACATACATAAGCCTGTCCTTTATCAATCATTGCCCGGGTATGACTTTTCATATATGTTTCAATAAAATTTTCGATGTCCATCTCCGGGTAATTATCCTGTGCATATTCAAACAGCTTTCCCTGATTTTCAACTACTTCTTCTAAATAACTTTTGCTGAACACGTCCATTTTCTACCTCTTATATCAATTTGCTGAATACCTTGTCTATCTTATTTTCATCGGAATTAATCAAAGCATACATGGCCTCTCTCGCCGTTCTGTCACGCTGAATATATTGAGGATTTGCTTTTGAAAATTCAACCTCCTTCAAAGCCGAATGCTCTTCTTTTAAGGCCTGAAACGCTTTTTCTGATTTTAAGCAATACTGAATCCCCAGATCACCCAGTTTTAATAAATCTGGAAGAATACTGATATCCACTTCATCTCTGACAAAACATTTTGCAATATAAAAATAAGATGCATTTGCACGCCATCCCTTAATTACATCATAGTCCTCTGTAGGGATCTGGTACTTTTCAATAAACCTCGGTGCCAGCACTTTGTATCTTCGTCCCGTATCAGCATCGCGATGCTTCATTAGTTCCGCCAACCATGACAAAATATCACGTTTTTCAAAATCCAGTATTTTTAAATCACTGGTGTCTAATATGAATTTATGCACCCAACCATTCTTTTCTACCGGATTGCAGACAGACCACTCGGATGCCAATGCCGGGCTTTCCGTCAGATAAAATCCTCTGCCGTAATCGTGCTTATCGTTTCCCAATCCGTATGTAGGAACAACCTCTTTGTTCGGACTTCCGTGATATAAAATAATTTCCTTTTTATTGTTCTCCACTTTATATACCCCATTCAAATTTTATAGGTTCTTCTTATATCGCTTTTCGTCATCAGTGTCCTAATCTCTTGAGGAGCTGTCATCTGTCTCGCTGCTACTCTTCATAAAGACATACCATCATTTTCTGATTCTTCCAGTATATTGACAAGTTTCTCCCTTGCCTTTGCCAGCAATGATAAAATTTCGGGGAATACTTGAAGCAGGCACAAAGCTCTCTCTCTGCTATAATGTCTCGTTTGCTTCTTTCTTCCTTGTATGTATCTTTGCGAATGAAGGTCACCTGTTTTACCTAAGCCACCTGTTTTATCTGCCCATACAGTCATATAGTACACGATTCTGGTGCATAAACAGCATCAAACATCTCAGAATTCACTTCGCAGATTCTGTAAGCCTCAGAACCTCGGCTCTTCGCTGCCAGATCGGCAATAGTTAATGCTCCCTTTAAGCATACCTGCTTTTCTGCCAGTCAGACAAATTATAGCATGAATAGTAAAAAAAGTATAGCCAGCAAACAGAACATCTGTTCTTTTTTGCTGTACTTTTTCGTACAGAGCGCGCCAGCCCCGAAGGAATTTGGATTCCAGGATGTCCTGAGGGTATACCTTTCCCTGCGCTCAGGGATTTTGACTATGCAGGGCTAATTTTTGCCTTTCCCGCAGTTGATTTTCCAGCCTTATAACACCAAAATTTCTCCTATCGCTCCAAAGCCTTCATCCTCTTTTTATCCGCTCTTTTATCCTTTCTTCCATCTGCTTCCTCACTTTGGACGAAAAATTCAAGAAGCGGATAAAAATAATCTCTGAAATAATTCAGAGAACACAGGAGCAGAAAGGCTGCCTCCAGACTAAAACCATCCAATATTCCAAATAGAAGCAGCGTAAAGGGCATAACGGTGAGAATGCCCTCTTCCCTTCTTCTCATTTTCCTTGACAACTCCCTGCCAATCCATCAAAATAGAAACAAATCAGACAAATTTAAAGCCAGAACAGAAGCCCGTCCCAGAGCCGGCTGCGAGGGCGGCCGGTATGCAGAAACGCGTCTGCTCTGCACATCACTTACAAAACAGGAGGATTGAACCATGCAGCATCACAGATTTACAAACGACTACAGCGAAGGGGCCCATCCACGGATTCTGGAAGCTCTCATGAATACAAACCTTACTCAGCACACCGGTTATGGGATGGATGAACACTGCCAGAAGGCGGCAGAGCTGATCTGCCGCGAGTGCAGTCACATAGCCTCTGGCGCAGACAGTCATCCAACCATACGAACGGATCTGGATATTCACTTCCTTGTGGGCGGGACACAGACCAACCGGATTGTCATCGACGCGGCTCTCCGGCCATACCAGGCTGTGATCGCCGTCTCCACCGGTCACATCAATGTCCATGAAACAGGAGCTGTTGAGGCCTCCGGCCACAAGGTGATTGCTGTTCCGGGTGAGGACGGAAAACTGACAGCCAGCGCCGTTGAAAAGGTGCTCTCCGCCCACAGGGATGAGCACATGGTTCAGCCGAAAATGGTCTACATCTCCAATACCACAGAGCTGGGAACACAGTATACTAAAAAAGAGCTGGAAGAACTCAGCCGTCTCTGCCGTTTAAAAGGACTCTATCTCTTCCTCGACGGCGCAAGACTCGGCTCCGCCCTCACGAGTCCCATCAATGATCTGACCATGGCGGATCTGGCTGACCTGACAGATGCCTTCTATATCGGAGGAACGAAAAACGGCGCCCTGTTTGGCGAGGCCCTTGTCATCCGCAACGATTCCATCAAGAAAGATTTTCGCTATATGATCAAGCAGAACGGCGCTATGCTGGCAAAGGGATGGCTTTTGGGAATCCAGTTTGAAACACTCTTTACAGACGGACTTTTCTATGAAATGGCTGCCCAAGCCAATGAACTTGCACAAATCATGAGAAAGGGATTTGAGGACTGCCAGATTCCCTTCTTATCTTCTTCTGCCTCAAACCAGCTCTTCCCCATCGTCGATGACAGCCTGGCTGAAAAGCTGATGAGACTGTACGGAGCCAACGCAGAGAAAAAGACAGATGACACGCATACGGCCATCCGTTTTGTCACATCCTGGGCAACTCCCCGGGAAGCTGCCCAGGAGTTTGTCCGGGAGCTGAAAGCGATGGTATAGCTTCCGTATGCCCATGCAGCACTGCCCAGCCGTCTTGAACATTTCGGCCTGAGCTTCTGGCTGGAGCTTCTGCTCTGCTTTTGTTCTGTCCGGCATATCTGGCATAAAACACCCCCTGACAGGGCGCAGAAATGCAGACCTGCCAGGGGGTGATAATCTGTTTTCATCTGTTCGTTTTTAGCTGTTCATTATTAGCTGTCCATCTTCTCCGCTCCATCATCCTCTGTTCCGCTGTCCCCTCTCTGCACGGCCAGTTCCTTCCTGGCCTTATTGGCATTGACAATGATAAACACAGCGGCAATTACCTCTCCGGCCATTACTACTGTCATAAAATTAAAGGATGTAAGGCTGGTCAGGCACCAGAAGCCGGAAATGATCAGGATCACAATCCCAAATCCAAAGCACAGACCCGCTTTTTCCTTATTTTTGCTCTTGATCAGAATCAGAAGACTAAACAGGAATTGAATCCCTCCGTTCATCACCAGAGCAATAACCGTGGCCGCAGCCATCACCCCGCCAACTACCGCTCCGCTTGCCCCCGCTGCTCCTGCCATACCGCTTACGACCAGACCGACGGCAGCCATGCCTATAAGCATCACAACAATGGTGATAATGCTGAGGACAAGCACAATAATCGAACCTGTTTTGACTTTTTTCATTTCTTCCATACCCATACCCTTTCCTTTCTCTTTTGAACCAGTGAACTTCCTGTTATCTTTTATTCTACCAATTAAATCAGTGTATTTCAATATTTCATTTATTTTTTTAGTTTTTATTGCTGTCTTATGTTTTTATTTCTGTCTTTTTATTCATCTTTCTATTTTCTGTTCAAACTTTCTATTTCCTATTCAAACTCTCTATTTTCTATTCACATCCTTCATTTTCTATTCAAACTCTCTATTTTCTATTCACACCCTTCATTTGCTATCCAAACTCTTTGTTTTCTATCCACACCCTTTATTTGCTGTTTAAACTCTTTGTTTCTGGGAGACAGCCTTTGGAGCATAGCAGAAAGCGATAAAATACATTCAGGATATTCAAATTCTGTCTCGCCAGGGTACTTTTCTGGGGCTTCTGAAACCGCCTGCTGAAAAACTGCACAAAAAATACGCCTTGCATTAGAGAAAAACTCTTCAGCAAGACGTATTTTTTATTTCAGGTTCTCTTATCAGGCTGCCTCATCTCCTGCCTCAGTACTGTCTTCCTGGGTATTGGCCTCTTCCCCATTCAGCACATTGAGAGCAGCGGTGAGCTGATTGTCCTGATCCTTGGGTATTTCTATCATCGTCGCCAGATCTTCGTTCAGCTCCACCGTCACATCCGGCTCTATTCCCGTTCCGTGGAGATCTGTTCCGTCCGGCGTATAGTAATGCTCCGTTGTGAGCTTGACTCCGCTTCCGTCCTGCAGAGTGTACAGAGACTGCACAATTCCCTTTCCGAATGTGGTAGTTCCGACGATCGTTGCCCTGTCATGATCCTTCATGGCTCCTGTAAATACCTCGGAAGCGCTGGCGGAATTTCCGTTTACGAGAATTGCTGTGGGAATATCCAGCTCATGTCCATCCTCTGATGTGTAGGTTTCCCCCACTCCATTTCGATCTGCAATGGAAACAATTGTCTGTCCGTCCGGGAGCAGGTAGTCAACCATGGACACAGCGGCGTTCAGCTCACCTCCCGGATTATTTCTGAAATCCAGAATGAGCTGCTCCATTCCCTGACTGAGAAGCCCGTCGATTCCGGACTTAAACTGCTCTGCCGTCACGGTGTCAAATTCTGTCACCAGCAGGTATCCTGTCTTACCATCGTCCATCATCTGGTACTCTACTGTCTGAACCTCCAGCTTACGGCGGTTCATAGTAACCTCTACTTCTTCCCCGTCGCGGTAAACCGTGAGCGTTACAGAAGTATTCTCTTCTCCCCTCACATACTGGCTGACAACGGTGTCGAGATCCATGCCGCTCACATCAAGCCCGTCTACCTTGTAGAGAATATCGCCCGGAAGAAGTCCTCCCTCCTCAGCCGGCGAATCCTTGTAAACCTTGATAATTGTGGAAACATTTGTCATCCTGTCCTGGGAGATCATGGCACCGATTCCGCAGTATTCCCCGTTTGTTTCCTCCATCATGGCGGTCATCTCCTCCGGGGTATAGTAGTCGGCGTAGAGATCTCCCAGGCTGTACATAAGCCCCTTGTAGATTCCCGCCTCCTCAATGGCCGGATCCGTGTCAAACAGGTAGACCTCATTAATCAAATCCAGAATGACTCCCAGTTTCCCGGTGACCTGGTTCATATCAAGGGAAGCTGCTTCGTCCGAGCTTGCCTCCTGCCCGGAGCCGCCCTGGCCGCTTCCTGCTCTCAGCAGAATCTGACGTCCGAACATATAGATTCCAATGGAAGCCCCCACCGTCACCAGGCAGACAAATGCTGTGGCGAACACGCCCACCATTACACCCTTCCAAAATTTATTTTTATTGTCCATAATTAGCCTCCTCACCAGCCGCAGAGCAAATCTGCCCCCTGCCTGTTTGCAGAAAATGGAGCCGAACTCTCTATTATGCGGTATTTTATGCCAGTTTTTACTTCAGCCTTCTATGGGCTCACATACTGTGAAGGGTTGACGTATGCCCCATTCACTCTGACTCCGAAATGAAGGTGCGGCCCCGTTGAATATCCGGTAGAGCCAACCTTGGCTATAACCTGCCCCTTCTTAACTGTCTCACCCACAGATACCAGAAGCTTGGAACAGTGCATGTATACAGTGGATACCCCGCCTCCATGGTTTATCATAATGTAGTTTCCGGCCGAGTAGCTGTATGTAGAGATAGTGACTGTTCCGTCGGCAGCTGCGACAATATCACTTCCCGACGATGCCCCTATATCGATTCCCTTGTGGTTGCTGGAAGCTCCCTCCGTCGGTGAGCTTCTCCCGCCAAACCCGGAGGTGATACGGCTGCTGGAAGGGCACGGCCATATAAAGCTAATATTCCCAATACTTACCGTTTTATACTCCTCTCCCTTCTCCTGGGCCTTCTTCCTTGCCTCCTCTTCCTGGCGTTTCAGCTCTGCCTCTATCTGCTGAATTCTGTTTTCCTGGGCCTCTATATCTTCCTGATAGGAGGCAAGCTGCGATTCATTGGCTGCAATCTGATTCTGGTATTTCTGCAGCTCCCTCGACTTTTCTCCCACCAGTTTCTCCACAGAGTCCTGCTTGGCCTTTGTCTGCTCCTGCAGGGTCAGAAGCTCTTCATGTTCTGCTTCCAGCTTCTCTTCATCGTCAGCTATCTTCTCCTTTATCTCTCCGTATTCGGTGAGCTTTTTTCTGTCATAGGATGAAATCTGCTGGATATACTCTGCCCTGTTCAGCATCTCAGACATGGAGCCGGATTCCAAAAGCAGATCGAGATAGCTTGTATCCCCTTTTTCATACATATATTTTATCCTCAGCTTCATGGAGGCATACTGCTCTTCCTCCGTCTTTTTAGCCTCCTCAAGCTGAGCCTTCGTCTCCTCAATGTCGGCTTCCTTGTCTGTAATCCGGCTGTCCAGGGAAGAGAGCTCATCATCTAACCGGGCCAGTTCCCCGTCCAGCTCCTTCACATAACTCTCCGTATCTGCCTTCAGCTTCTCCAGCTCCTGTATCGTTTCCTCCGTCTTTTTCTTCTCCTCCTCCAGAGAAGATATTTTGTCCTTTGCGCTGTCAATATCACCCTTTCCCGCCGCCTGAACCGGTATAACGGCCAGAACCGCAGCCAGCGCAATCAATCCAGTTTTTATACTGCGTTTTCCCATGTGCCTCATCTCCTAAACCTTAAGGTGCCTGCGGATTGTAAAAAAGCTTCCCACAAAGCCAATCCCTACTCCCAGCAACATGGCCACTCCCACCATATACGGGAAAATAACGTGGAGCGGAATGAACACAACAATATTGGAAAGCATCTCAAAATGCTCTCCCAGATAGGATATCACCTGTCTGTAAACCATATAGATCAGCCCCAGAGGAATGGCAGCTCCCACCAGACCGATAATAATTCCCTCCACCACGAACGGGGATCGGATCATAAAATTTGTGGCGCCGATCAGCCTCATAATTCTGTTCTCATTCTTCCTGAAGGCAGCCGCTGTCCTGATGGTATTGCTGATCAGGAAAATAGACACGGCCAGAAGAAGAATAATAATCCCAAGAGACACGCTCCCCAGTATTTTGTTAAAATCCGTCATCCCTGCAGCTACATCCTTGGAGTAGTTGACTCTCCGCACTCCGTCAAGGGACTGAAGCCACGACACCATATGTTCCTGGCTCGTCAGATCCGTCAGGAAAATTTCATAAGAAGCAGAGTCTGCCAGGGGATTATCCTGTTCAAACCCCTCTGCCAAATCCTCCATACCCGCAAAATAGTCCGCCTTAAACGATTCCCAGGCCTCCTCCGGCGAGGTGTAGACGCATTCCTTCACATTCGGCTGTTTTACTATCTCAGCTCCAATAGCCTGAATCTCCTCCTGTGTCAGGTTTTCATCAAAGAAAACTGTGATTCCCACCGTAGTTTCCACATTTTTCACCATGTAGCGCACATTCGCCACAAGGGAGAAAAAAATGCAGAACAAAAAGATACAGGCGGATACAACAGCCACAGAGGCCAGCGAAAACCAAATATTTTTTCCTATATTTTTTATGCCTTCCTTCAGGCAGTACCAAAATGTGCCTACTCTCATATCTGTTTTCCTCTTCCTCTGTCCCGTCCTCTCTGCTCTCTTACCTGGCTGAAGGATACAGTTTTGTCCGCAGACTGGCTGTCCACAGGCACTTCCATGGCTCCTCCATAACTCTTTGCGCCAGAACCATATTCCTCACGGCCCAAGCCGCGGCCGCTCCGGCTCTCTGCCTGACTGCGGACACTTCTCTCATACTTTTCTCTTTCATCCCTGACTGCTCTTTTTGTGCTCTCCGACTCTTTTACGACAGGTCCCCGCCTGGAATGAATCTCTTCCACCTGCAGCTCCCCGTAATCCCACGGCTCCATAACCTCATCACTGACGACACAGCCTCTGTCAATGGTAATCACCCGTTTTCCCATTTTTTCCACAATCTCATGGCTGTGGGTAACGACCACCACCGTAGTCCCCCGCCGGTTGATCTGCTCCAGAAGTCCCATGATCTCCATGGAATTATGAGCGTCCAGGTTTCCTGTGGGCTCATCGGCCAGAAGAACCGCCGGATTGTTGATCAGCGCCCTTGCGATGGCCACTCTCTGCTGTTCTCCTCCTGAGAGCTGGTTCGGATAGGACTTATATTTTGAGGAAAGTCCCACCTGCCGCAGGATGGCGGGAACATTTTCCTTTATCTTCCTTGTGGGTATTCCGAGAACCCGCTGGGCAAAGGCCACATTCTCGTATACGGTCATGTCCTTCAGCAGACGAAAATCCTGAAACACGACTCCCAGCATTTTTCTGTATTTCGGCACATAGCGCCGGGGCATCTTTCCCAGCTCCATATCATTTACAATAACCTTTCCGGATGTTGGCTCCACTTCCTTTAAAAGAATCTTCATCAGGGTAGATTTGCCGGAACCGCTGCGCCCCATGATAAAAACAAACTCTCCCTCCTCGATGCGTATGTTGATATTTTTCAGAGCCTTATTCTTATTGTCATATGTCTTATTGAGATTGATGATCTCTATCATGCTCTTCTCCTCAGATTATGTAAACTGCTGCAACACATGGGCCCCATTTCTGCACAATTGCTCCCCCACATATTGCAGCAGTCCGCTTTCTGCTTATATTTCTTTTCACACTGGCCCGGCGGTCCTGAACAGTACCGCCGCAGGCACTCACTATTTTCAGCCGTGCACACCAGTCCTGGTTTCTTAAAGCTTTCCCGGGCAGCATTCCCCAAAACTTCCCGGACAGTATTCCTCAAAACCTTCCCCGGACAGCGCTCCCCGCTTTTCTCTGAATCGGCTGCGAAGCCGCCAGAAAATTTATCGCCCTGCCATCGGGATTAATAGTCAAGATTTTCCATATACTTCATATATTTTACAACCATGAGCGCAATCTTAAAGGTAATCGCGTCCTCAAACACCCGCAGATCGAGACCTGTGCTCTTCTGGAGCTTATCCAGGCGGTAAACCAGAGTGTTTCTGTGAATATAGAGTTGTCTGGACGTTTCTGATACGTTTAAACTGTTCTCAAAGAACTTGTTGATCGTGGTCAGGGTCTCCTCGTCAAAGTCATCCGGTGACTTTCCATCGAAGATTTCCTTGATAAACATACGGCACAGGGGCAGCGGAAGCTGGTAGATCAGACGTCCGATTCCCAGGTTGCTGTAGGCCACTACGTTCTTTGTGCTGTAGAAAATCTTTCCCACATCCAGGGCCATCCTGGCCTCCTTGTAGGAGCGGGATACATCCTTAATCTCATTGACAATGGTTCCGAATGCCACATTGACCTTCGACAGAGCCTCCGTGTTCAGCATGTCGAGAATCATGTTCGCCGTCTTTTCCAGATCGCTGTAGGTCTCACCCGGCTTTACCTCCTTGACAAGAATAATATTTTTCTCGTCTACTGCCGTAATGAAGTCCTTCGTCTTTGTGGAAAACAGGCTTCTCACAGTTTCCAGGGCGTTTCCGTCCTTCTCCATCTGTGTCTCGATAATGAATACCACACGCTTCACATTGGTCTCAATGTGGAGCTTCTTTGCGCGGTTGTATATATCTACTAAAAGCAGGTTGTCGAGCAGAAGATTCTTGATAAAGTTGTCCTTGTCAAACCTCTCCTTATAGGCAACCAACAGGTTCTGTATCTGAAACGCCGCCATCTTGCCAACCATATATACATCATCGCTTCCGCCTCTTGCCAGCAGAACGTACTCCAGCTGATGCTCATCGAATACCTTAAAGAACTGATGCCCCTGAAGCACCTGGCTGTCAGCCGGTGACTCCACAAATGCCAGAATTGCATTTTCGTACTCTTCCGCACCGGAAAAAGTGGAGGCCAGAATCTTTCCCTCTGTATCGCAGATACACAGATCAACTCTTGTAATCCCTTTTAACCCCTCAATATTTGTCTGGAGTATCTGATTTGATATCATAGCCTTCTCTCCTTTTCAAAAATTTTCCCTGATTACTATATTAATGCAAAACGCCGAAAAATGAAAGAGTAATTATTAATTCTTCACAAAAAAACGCAAATTTTTTTCGATTCTGATTCGATTCCGACAGGAAGCTGTTAAAAATTCCCAGTCACTGCCAAGGCAGCAAGGTCTTTCCTGCAGCGCAAAAAAGGCAGACTGTGCGAAAACAGCCTGCCAATCGGGAAACTTTTTAAGCTGCAGACAAAGGTCTTAAGACCTCCGCTCTGAAGACCATCTGAATGCTTATCTGAAAGCTATCTGAGGATATTGCGTCCGCTCTCCTTGTCAAACACACACATATTCTCCTTTTTCACATGGAAGGATACTGTTTCCTTCGAAAGTTCTCCCAGAGGCTCTGCAAGGCGGAGCACAAAGGCCCCCTCCTCTCTGTTCATGGACAGCAGCTTCCCGTCCCCGGACAGTTCACACGCCTCTGCCGGAACCGTGAACACCTCATTCTCAGGATGCTCTCGGTCTGCCCCGAGACAGGCATCCTCCGGACGGATTCCTACGGTGATTTCCTTTCCGTCGTACCCCAGCTCCTTTATCTTTCTTCCCAGCTCCTTTGGAAGCAGGATGCGGCCTTTCTCTAATTCCACATATACCTGAGGGCCTTCGCTGACTGCAGTGCCATCCATCATGTTCATGCCAGGATTACCCACAAATTCCGCCACAAAGCGGTTGACCGGACAGCAGTAGATATTTCTCGGCGAATCTGCCTGCTGAATGGTGCCATCCTTCATTACAACGACCGTTTTTCCCATCTTGAGAGCCTCCATGGGATCGCCTGTCGCATAGATCGCCGTGGTCTGCATTCTCTCATACAGCTTCAGCAGCTCGTTCTGCATATCCTCCCTGGTCTTTTCATCCCGACTGGAAAAGGGTTTGTCCATCAGAAAAATTCCGGGCCTCCTGGCAATGGCACGCCCCACTGCCACCAGCTGTCTCTGGGCCTCTGTCAGCTTTTCCGGCATACAGTCAAGCACCTCTGCCAGATCCAGAATCTCTGCTGTCTCTCTCACCAGGCAGTCAATCTCCTTCTGCGGAAGATGTTTCAGTTTAAGTCCGAAAGCCATATTTTCATAGACAGACATCTGGGGATAGAGAGTACAGTTTTGAAAAATCATGGCAATCTCCCGCTCTCTGGGTCCTGCCTCATTTGCCCTCTGTCCGTCTATCAGAAGCTCCCCCGAAGAAATATCCTCCAGTCCTGCTATCATACGCAGCACAGTGGATCGTCCGCAGCCTTCCGGCCCCACAAGCACAACAAAATCATGATCTTCTATCTCAAGATTAAAATCCTTTACAACTACATGTCCGTTCTGATAGTATTTTGTGATGTTCTTCAGTGACAATCCAGCCATTTCTTCTCCTCCTAGATAACCCTTTCGTTTATATGTATCATATCTTGATACGGAACCAGACAAATTTCATCGCCAGCCTTTGCAGTCATTATACCTTGAAACATCCACGCTGAACTATCGTCTCAACTGCCAAAAAAAGCCTTATTTTTTGTATATGTTGTAATAAGTCGGAAAAAAACTGTTCAATTTGCCAAATATTACACTCTCTTTTCTCCCAATTCCATATAAAATCATTACGAATCCCATGTTGCTTCAAAAGTGCCGAATATTTCTGTGAAAAGTTCACAATAGGTACCGCCTCTTTTCGGGGAATGTGAGAGTGTTTTGCATAAATGTCAGAGAATTCTAAGCAGAGGAGGCAAACAGAACGTAAGTCTATGTAACACGTCTTTTTCTGAAAACAGAAAAATTCTGCAGAAAAAAAGCACCAGCTTCTGCTCTCGCAGATAACTGATGCTCTCTCCAGTTTATAACTGGGGTACAAGGATTCGAACCTTGAAATGACGGAGTCAGAGTCCGTTGCCTTACCATTTGGCGATACCCCAACAACGAATGTCATTATACTATATGGTTTCGTGTCCGTCAATAGTTTTTTTAATTTTTTTTATTTTTCTGCCAAATCAGCTTTTTCTTCAGCATCAATCATAGTCATCTACCAGCTTAATGCGGACAGCCACTGTGTTGATAAAACCGCCCTCCGGAAGTTCCAAATCTGCTTCATGGCTGATTCCAGGAAGCTCCCAGCTGTCCTCCAGCTCCACACGAATCCATGCCTCCTCAGCCTCCTTGGCTCTCTCAAGGGCCTCTTCAAAGTTATCTCCCTCAGCCACGCATCCCTCCAAATCAGGGAATACAACTTTATATCTTCCATTCTCATCCAGAATAAAAATTGCCGGATATGCAAATTTCATGATCATTCCTCCTGCCTTTAGTTAGTTTCCCTTCCCGATGGCATGTCGGTGCTTCAGCTCCAGCATGATCCGGGAATGCAGGCATCACTGCCAGCCCAAACATAATGCCATATCCTCTGGATATGCTACTCTCTCCGGGGGATGCGCACTCGCCGCAGTGGTGTTTTGGCTCCCTTCGGGTCCCATCGGGACGTTAGTCAAATGCATGCTCATGCAAGCATGGCATGCATTTTTCTCGCTATTATATCATAAAAACAGCTGCGTGGCAAACAGGAAACGCCGTTTCGTAAAACAGACAAAGCGGATCTGCCTCCCAAAGATTTCTCTCCTCTTTTCTGTGCAGATTCGCTTTGTCTGGTTTTCTTTTATTAAAATTCCGTTTGTTTTAATCTCTGTCTGTTTTCTGTGTCTTTATCAATAGCTTCCGTCCCGCCCGCTTTTGTCCATGCAGTATTCTGTCTCCTCACCCGGTCTCCACTCTCCGCTTGGGGCGGGCAGAGTGACTGGCATGCCGCTCGCCTCTTTCGCACTGTCCGAAAAGTCACACGCGCACTTAACATCAGACCTGTATTTCCGTTCCCTGCTCCTTAGGCGGAACAGACCTGGATTCTGCAGGCTCAGTCAGCGCAGGCAGTTCTGCTGCGGCTGCATCCGAGGTTTCTGTGCCCTCCTGGCTTTCACCCTTTGATCCTTCGTTTTCCTGGCTGCCCTGCTCTCCTTCGCTCTCCTCAGTCTCCTCCTCTGTATCTCCGTCATCTTCGTCCGGGTCATCCGGGCTTTCTTCGTCTCCATTGCCCATGGCGCCGTCGCTGATGTCAGGAGTATCAAAATAGCCCTTCACCGTTCCGTAGGAGCCTCCCTCTCTGGGCTTTACGCCGCTTAAGATAAAGACATAGGATTCTCCTCCTTCCAGGCCTTCTATCTCGATGGCGCAGGAGTCAGGACCCGTATCTGTGATCTTGGCTGAATAGCTTCCGCCGTTTGAGTCCTGCACAGAAATAGTCGGATTTTTCCATCTCACCCGTTCTTTAAAGGTCACATCTAAAATGCCCTCGTAGTAATCTACATAGTCGATTCTGGCCTTCTTTCCGCTTTCTGCCTCTTCCTCCTGCTCCTCTGTTTCAGGAGTTCCGGCTGTAGAGACAGGGGGAGCCGTCGCAGTTGGCTGAGAGGTGCTCACACTCTCTGTACTCTGACTCTCCTCAGAGCTTTCTGTCTGTATCTGTGAAGTTTCTGTCTCGGCTGCAGAGGTTGTGTTCTGTGAAGATGCTTCCTCCGTTTCTGCAGTGCCGCCTATCTGATAGGAACGCTCCGCAATTTCCCTGGCAATCTCCTCCATGGTCATTCCTGCAAAAGCCTCCAGCTCCGCTTCAGACAATCCGTTTTCTTCTACCAGCTCATACAGGAAGCATGCCTTTCCATAGGAAATATTGTACTGATCTGCAATCTCGCCAATCTCCTGGGTATCCGTCGCCTGCTGATCATAGACCACCGCATTGACCTTATGGGCCTCCAGGGAGGTCTCAATGTCAGTCACCACATCCTTCCTGAGCACGGAGGCCTTCTCCGTATCCTCATTGGTAACGGTAACCAGAATCGCGTTGTCCAGCTCGTCCAGGTAGCCGCATCGAACCATCGAACCGATAATGGCATTGACTCCTATATTCAGGTCAACCCCTTCCAAGTCCATGTCCGCCAGAACTGTGACGGCATCCTCATTCAGTGCCTCTGTCTCGAGTATCTTGTCCTTACGGTTTACTGAAATTTCAATGCTTGGATTTACATCCAGCCCGATAACCGAATCCACCCGTGTATTCTGATAATGCATCACGCCGCCGTACAGGGCTGCCACACAGAGACAGGCTGCAGCCGCCGTAACCGCTCTTCTCATCTTCCTGTATACCTTCAGACGTTTTGGCTGCTCTATATACCGAAGCTGCGGGGTGTCCAGATCGATCCTGTCTAATACATTGGGAGTCAGGGCTTCCACCGCCGATTTCAAATGGCTGGCAATCTCATCATTATTCCATTTTTCATGTGCATCGGCCAATGTTATCCCTCCTCTCTCAAATAATTTTTCAATTTCTTCATGGCGCGGCTGTACTTTGACAGCACAGTGGCTAACGGCATACCCAAATCTGCCGCGATCTCCCTGTGCTTCAATCCTGCTGTCGTATGTAGCAGTACAATCTGCCGCTCCTCTTCCTTCAGGATTTTCAGGGCCCCGTAGAGCACCAGCTTATCGGCGGCATCTTCTATCTGAGGACAGAATTCACCTGTCTCCATCTCTGAAAGATCAGAAAGCCCCATGTCCGACTCATGCTTCTGATCCCTGAATCTCATATAGCAGAGATTTCTGGCTATCGTAAACATCCAGGCCAGGGGTTTTCCCTGGGACTGGTAGCTGCCCGCTGAGGTCCACACCTTCAGATAGGCTTCCTGCATGATCTCCTCCGCGTCCTGAGGATTTCTCACAACAGAAAGAATAAAGCTGTACATGGACTTATCCGTATTCTGATATAACTGGCGGAATGCCTCCTGATCGCCTCCGGCAATCTTTAAAAGAAGCTTCTCGTCACTCAGCCTCCCATAATCGTCAGGCCCCTCCAGGGCGGCAAACATCCCCATCAAAAACATGGATTTTGTTTCCTTTCTATTAGTTTAATGCACCAGAACCGTTTATTATTGCATGAGCTGTAAACTTTTTTCATCATATCTCACGCTTTTTAACAGCAGTCCCTCCGCCGGAGCCGTAAAACCGGCGTTTTCCCTGTCTTGCGATTCAAGCGCCTTCCTCACGGAATCGACAGTTCTCCTGTGAAGTCCGATCTCTATCAGCGTTCCCGTCAGAATCCTCACCATATTATAGAGAAAGCCGTTTCCCGTAAACTCCAGAAGCACACGGCTTCCGTCCCTGTGAATCTCGATTTTTCGAAGTTCCCGGACTGTGGACTTCTTCATCCTCTTTGCCGAACTGAACGCCCTGAAATCATGGCTTCCCAGAAGGAGCTTCGCTGCCTCTTTCATTGCCAAAAGATCAAGCTCCTCTCCCAGGCCATAGATATACTTTCTCTCAAACACATTTTTCCGGCCGGCCGTTTCGATCTGGTAGAGATACGTCTTTTCCACTGCGTTCAGGCGGCTGTGAAACCGCTCCGGAACCTCCATGGCACTGATGACTGCAATATCCTCCGGCAGATAACGGTTCAGATAGTCCATCACTGCGGCGGATACGCTTGATGCTTTTCCTCCATTTTCTTTCTTTTCCGGTGTTTTATCCACAAGTTCTTCCAGACAGCGTTCCTCTAACCGGAAGTTGGCTACCTGTCCCAGAGCATGAACGCCTGCGTCTGTGCGCCCTGAACCGTGAATCTCCACAGGTTCGCCTGCCAGTTTCTCCAGAACTGCTTCCAGCTTTCCCTGGATGGTATTTTTTGTATTGCCCTGCTTCTGCCAGCCGTCATATCGGCTTCCGTCATACTGAAGAACGATTTTTATATTTCTGTACACTGCCGTTTCTCCCTGCCTGCGCCGGAGCCCTCTTTTAAGGCTGCCTGACGCCTGTTGTTATGTTTCCCTGTATTTTCCAAATTATCCTCAGCCTTCTCTTTCTCCCTTTTTCATGAGATATGCCGCTGCCCTGAAAAAGCAGACGGCGGCGGCAGTTCCAAACAGCACACCGCTCATATCCAGCCACACATCGCTGATCTGCCCGGAGCGCCCCGGTGTGAAAAGCTGGATTGTCTCGTCCACAAACGGCAGAAAGACGCTGAGGAAAAGCTGAAGCAGAACCCGGCATCTTCCAAAGCCCTGCACCTGATTCAGACTCTGTGTCAATAGAACTCCCAGGAGTGTGTACTCACAGAAATGAGCACATTTTCTGATAATATGGTCTGTCAGCCACAAAGCGCTGATCCCCGCACTGTCCAGCAGGCCGTGAACCAGTTCCAGGACAAAACCGCTCTCCTGAGATGAAATAGCAGCCGGGGTCATGGAATTGGAATATATAAACAGCACATAGCATACAAGGACTATGTGCCAGATACGAGTTTTCTTCATGTCATCGTTCTTCCCTTCTCTCCGCCTGCTTCTGGCTGTGCGGATACTCTTATCTTAAAATTTCATTATAGTACAGGCACTTTCGATTGTAAAGAATCTGTGGAGCTGCTCCTTCCCGCTTCCTCTTAATTTTATTTTGCTATATGCCCCATTTTCTGGATATTCTATTCTTCAGCCGTTCTTATCTTTTGATCAAATTCCGTTTATCTGCTCAAAAATGTCAAATCGTCTTCTCTCACAAATTTCTTTTCTTTTTTCAGCCTCATTTCGTCCTTTTGACGGAGCTCATAAACACCCGATGAAACATCGTATTATCCCCTGTTTATAGACGAAAAATTGTTTTTGAAAAGGTACAAAAAATATGGTTTCCGTTATTGACAATTTATTTTAGGGTGCTATACTGAGGGCAATCAAAGGGAACGTGCCTTTGATAAAACTTAGAAAAGCTGAGGGATTCCCTCTGCAAAAACAGCATAATATTAAAAGCGAAAGGATGATTATCATGTCCAACAATGAGAAAAAGGATTTAGTTCATGAGGTAAACGTAGCTGCTTCTCTTTACAGCTTTAATACAGATACAAAAAAGGAAGAGGATGCACACGCACACCCGGCTGAGGATACCTTAGAGAGAGAACTGACAGACATCTCCCTGCTCTACAACCTGGAAAATAAATAAAAGACAGGCGTGAAACAGCTTCCTGTTTTAAACTGTTTCCGCTCAGAATACCGCAGCCAGTACCGGGCCTGCATGCAGCCTGGTTCTGGCTGCGGTATTTTCTTTTCTCCCGGTTCTATCTTCCCGCCGCCAGTTCTGCTTATTGGGAATACATAATAGAACCGCGCGGCTGCTTTAAGCAGCCTTTTCCTCTGCGCGGCGTGCGCATCCCGCCCGGCAGGGCTTTTTGTATTATAGGAAATTCGGAGGAATTTCCTATAATACAAGAAAAACCCCTGAAAAATCAAGGGTTTCAAGCGGAGACGGTGGGATTCGAACCCACGTGCCGGGATGAACCGACAAACGCATTTCGAGTGCGCCGCGTTACGGCCTCTTCGCTACATCTCCAGTCTGTACCGCTGGCCTTCCAGCGGCATCTTTTGTATTATACAAAATTTTTCCCGGTTTGTCACCTGGTTTTACAGCTTTTTTGCCTTTTTCTTCTGTCTTCTCTACTCTCCGGAGCTGAAAAACTGATCAAGGCCGTCGGCAATTCCCAGAGCGATTCTGTCCTGGTACTCCTCCTGAGATAAAAGCAGCTCCTCCTGCTGGTTGCTCAGAAATCCAACCTCCAGAACCGTAACCGGAACCTGGCTCCAGTTTATTTCGCTGAGTGTATCTGTCTGCTGTACACCGCGGTTTCTGGCTCCTGTAGCCTGGCTGACGCTGCCCGAGATGCTTCTGGAAAGAGCGTAGCTTCTGCCGTATATGCCGCTGTTGTAGGGATTTCCCGATGACTGACAGGTGGCAAGGATACCTGATACGGATGTACTCTCCTGGCTGTGAGTATGGATGTGGACAAGGGCTCCTGCACCGCTTCGGTTGGCTATCTCCGCCCTCTCCGCGCAGCTCAGGTTGATGTCATTGCTCTCTCTGGTCATAATGACTGTATAACCTCTCTCTGTGAGAATCTGCTTCGCCTTCCTGGCGATCGACAGCGTCACATCACACTCTCTGAGTCCCAGAGAATTTCCCACAGCTCCGGCCGGCATTTTCTGCCTCTGGGAGAAAGAATCCGGCCCTGCCGGCTCCTTTGAGGTATTTTCCTTTCCCTGATGGCCTGCGTCCAGCACAACAATCCGCCCATTGGAGACTGGGATCACCGTCCCGTCAGAGGCCGCCATAACTGCCGCGTCGGCCGGCACAGCTCTTCCCTGCGGCGCATCAGCCTCCGGCACAGGCTCCTGTACGATTTTTTCCGGCTCCTGAACCTTCACATACTGGGACGCCACATAGCAGGTCCTTCCGTCATAGAGTACACGGCTCCACTCTTCATTTTTTCCGGTCCTTTCAAGCACCTCTCCTGCCTGAAGCTGCGTAATGATACGGCTTCCCGTCTGGCTTTCCGCCCTCAGATTAACTCCGTTTTCCTGAACGGTCACCAGATCCTCTGTATCCGCAAAACCATTGGAGGTAGTCAGGGCGCTGTCCAGCTGATCAATCTGCGGCTCTCCGTCCCCGGAAACAGCCTGACCCTCTGCCTGGCTGCCGGCTCCGCCCGCAACTGCGTCGCTCAGATAAAGCTCCTGCTTCTCTCCTTCTTTTTCCTGCCCTTCTGCAGCCTCGGCTGCCATAAGTTCTGCAGTAGTCTCTGCCTGTGCCTCCTTCAGTACCTCCGTTTTATCTGAAAAAATCCTGAAGCCCTCTCCCAGATAAAACCCTCCGGCGCAGAGACAGACAGCAAGCAGAGCTGCTGCTGCCAGGCCATATGCCAAATCTCTTTTGGGTCTTTTGCCTCGTCCGGGCCTTGCCCCCTGCATAATTTTAACCTTACGCCCCTGGTTCGCCGTCCGCCCTGCAGCGGCCGGCCGGCCAAGGCTCAGACTCTTTGAAGGCCTGCTTCCCAGCCCTGACTTCCTGTCAGAAATTAGGCTGCGGAGGGCTTCCAGCTTCTGCACAGGGAATCTGGCGCCTCCTTTTTTCCTCTCTGCATTTTTTACATTGCGGCGGGATCTTCCTCTCTGCTTTTCACTCTGATTCTGAATCATAGGATGGTACCTCCTCCAGCCACATATTCCCCGTCGTACAGCACAACGGCCTGTCCCGGCGTGATGGCTCTCTGAGGCTCGTCAAATACACATTCCGCCAGGTCACTGCCTATTTCCCTCACTGTGCAGGGTGCTCCCTTGTGGCCATAGCGGATTTTGGCGATGAAGCGGTGTTCCTCTCCGTGAAGCCCGTCCACTGCCATCCAGTTGATCCGGTTAAACCGCAGCGTTCTGGAAAATACATCACTGTTCTCCCCGATCACCACCTCGTTGGTCTCCGGACGGATTTCGACCACGAAAACAGGATGGCCCATGGAAAGGTTTAAGCCCTTTCTCTGGCCCACCGTGTAGTGAGTGATCCCTTTGTGGCGTCCTAAAACATTTCCCTGCAGATCCACAAAATTTCCTTCCGGAAGCTCCTTTCCTATGTCCTCCCTGATAAATTTGGCATAATCATTGTCAGGGATAAAACAGATCTCCTGGCTGTCGGGTTTGTGGGCCACTCTCAGGTTCAGCTCCTGCGCCATCTTCCGAATCTCGTCCTTCGTGTACTCGCCCACAGGCATGAGTGTGTGGGCGAGCTGCTCCTGAGTGAGATTATAGAGGGCGTAGGTCTGATCCTTGGCTGCTGTGGCAGATTTTTTCAGGGCATAGCGGCCATTTGGCAGCTTCTCAATCCTGGCATAGTGGCCTGTGGCAATGTAGTCCGCTCCTATTTCCAGACTCCGTTTTAAGAGGGACTCCCATTTCACAAACCGGTTGCAGGCAATGCAGGGATTTGGAGTGCGGCCTCTTAAGTACTCAGCCACAAAGTAATCCATGACGTTCTCCCTGAACTCTTTTTTAAAGTTCATCACATAATAGGGGATGGCGAGATCCTCCGCCACCCTTCTGGCGTCGTCCACCGCGCTGAGTCCGCAGCAGCCGCCGTTCTCTTCCACAGCTTCCGGTTCCTCATCCTGCCAGATCTGCATGGTCACGCCGATCACGTCATACCCCTGTTTTTTCAAAAGCCAGGCAGCCACGGAGGAGTCAACTCCTCCTGACATGCCTACCACTACCTTCTTTTTCTCCATGGTGATTAGTACTCTTCTTCCTCTTCTTCTTCACCGATATCAGACTTTGGCTTCTCAAGGCCTTCGATCTTGATTCCGTTCTTCTCAGCATAGTCCCAGAGTGCGGCGTGAATAGCCTCCTCTGCCAGCAGGGAGCAGTGAACCTTCACCGGCGGAAGCCCGTCAAGCGCCTCCATAACGGCCTTGTTTGTCACCTGCATGGCCTCTTTAATACTCTTGCCCTTCACAAGCTCTGTGGCCATACTGCTGGTGGCAACGGCTGCTCCGCAGCCGAAGGTCTTAAACTTCACATCCCGGATAATCTGGTTCTCGTCAATGTCCAGGTAAATTCTCATAATGTCTCCGCACTTGGCGTTTCCAACGGTTCCCATTCCGCTGGGGTTCTCTATCTCTCCCACATTTCTGGGATTCTGAAAGTGGTCCATAACTTTCTCTGAATACATAGTATTTCTCCTGTCTTTTCTGTCATACTGTTTTCGTGTTTCTGCATAAATTCACGTTTCTGCTGCAGTCTGCCGTCCTTCTCTGTCAGGCTGTGCTGCAGCAGGCTGAAATTTTTCTAAGGCCAAAGCAGCTTGGCCAGACCGTGCCTGACAGGCCGGTTTCCCGGCTGCCTGTTTCTCCCGCCGCTATCTCTGATGCTTGACAAAGTCCTCGTAGAGCGGGGACATGGAGCGCAGTCTCTCCACAATCTTTTTGATGCTCTCCACGGTATAGTCAATCTGGTCCTTTGTGATCTCGTCGTTTAAGGTGAGCCTCAGAGAGCCGTGGGCAATCTCGTGAGGCAGGCCGATGGCGAGAAGCACGTGAGACGGATCCAGGGAGCCTGAGGTGCAGGCAGAACCGCTGGAGCCGCAGATCCCATCCATATCCAGCATAATCAGAAGAGATTCTCCCTCAATAAACTGGAAGGCAAAATTCGCATTGTTGGAGAGGCGCTCTGTGGGATGCCCGTTAAGCCTTGTGTAGGGGATTTCCTTCATCACTCTGGCGATCAGGTAGTCCCTCATCTCCTTCTCCTTTTTGGTGCGCTCTTCCATGGAAGCCATGGCAAGCTCGCAGGCCTTTCCCAGTCCCACAATTCCGGGTGTGTTCTCTGTGCCTCCGCGGCGCTTTCTCTCCTGTGCTCCTCCGTGAATGAAAGAGCGCGATTTCACGCCGGTTCTGATATATAAAAATCCGATTCCCTTCGGCCCGTTAAATTTGTGTCCGCTGGCGCTCAGCATATCTATGCCGCACTCGTCCACATCAATCGGAACATGGCCGAAAGCCTGGACAGCATCTGTGTGGAACAGAATTCCGTGTTCCTTGGCAATGGCGCCTATCTGGCGGACAGGCTCAATGGTTCCGATCTCATTGTTCGCAAACATGATGGAGATTAAAATAGTTTCCGGCCGAATTGCCTTTTTAAGCTCCTCTAACTTTACAACGCCATTCTCATCCACGTCCAGGTATGTCACCTCAAAGCCGCGCTTTTCCAGGTACTCACAGGTGTGGAGAATGGCGTGATGCTCAATCTTTGAAGTAATAATGTGGTTTCCCTTCGCCCGGTAGGCCTCGGCCGTAGCCACTAACGCCCAGTTGTCGGACTCGGTTCCCCCTGCTGTAAAATAAATCTCGTTCGTCTTTGCGCCCAGAGCCTTCGCGATAGTCTCCCTTGCGTGGGCAATCGCCTTCTTAGGGCCCGAGGAAAAATCATAGACAGAGGATGGATTTCCATACTGCTCTGTAAAATAGGGAAGCATAGCCTCCACTACCTCCGGCCTGGTCTTTGTGGTGGCCGCATTGTCGAGATAAATCAACTGTTTCATTTTAAATCCGCCTTTCGTCTTATTTTGTAGGAATAAAGGTAAAAGCTTCATCTACGTTTACTATTATAAAGGAAATTTTGCGAAACACAAGTAGTAATAATTCTTGTTTATAAAAATATAATACTATTAATTCCCCAGGTTCGGAGCTTTTATGAAAAAAAATCCACTGATTGCCGGCACTCTCCTGCTGACGGCTGCCGGCTTTTTAAGCCGGATTCTCGGCTTTTTCTACCGGATCTTTCTCTCACGGGCCGTAGGGGCCGAGGGACTCGGCATTTATCAGATGGTATTTCCTGTCCATTCGGTTGCATTTGCCCTGTGCTGCGGGGCTATCCAGACCTCAATCTCCCGTCTGGTGGCCAGGGATGCCGGCTCCGGAAAGGCTTCTCTCCGGACAGGACTTATCATTTCCCTGTCTTTATCAGGGCTTCTTGCAGGACTTATCTGGCAGTTCGCTCCGTTTATCGCCCGCTTTGTCCTCTTAGAGCCGGCCTGCGAGCCGCTTTTGCCGGTCATGGCCCTGTCCATTCCCTTTTCCTCCATCCACGCCTGCATCTGCGGCTACTATTATGGTATGAAGCGCACTGCCGTTCCGGCACTCTCCCAGATGTTCGAGCAGGTCATCCGCATGAGCGCCGTCTTTCTGATGGTACAGGTCCTGACGGCAAACGGAGAGCCTGTAACGGTGTCTGTGGCGGTCTGGGGCATGTTTATCGGCGAAGCTGGATCGGCTGTGTACAGCTATCTGGTTTATGCAGTGAAAGACAGGAATAACGGCAGACGGCCGCAGGCTCAGAAACATGCAAAGAGAAGGCGACATAAAAGCGAATCTTCCTCTTTTGTCCCCTCAGCCGGTTTTCTCGCCACAGCGGTCCCCCTCATGGCCATGGCAGTGCCTCTCATGGGAAACCGGCTGATTTTAAACTGCCTTCAGAGCCTGGAAGCAATCTTTGTCCCAAACAGACTGATTGAATTTGGGCTGAACCACTCAGATGCCCTGAGTATGTACGGCGTTCTGACAGGAATGGCTCTCCCCTTTATCTATTTTCCCTCTGCCATCACCAACTCTCTTTCCGTCGTCCTGCTCCCCACTGTAGCCGAAGCCCAGGCTCAGGAAAACACGGCCCGGATTGAAAAAACAATCTACATGGCTCTGCGCTACAGCCTGTACATGGGAATTCTCTGTGTAGGACTTTTTGTCCTCTTCGGGCCGGAGCTTGGAATGACCGTGTTCCAGAACACCGCTGCCGGGGACTATATCCGCATTCTGGCCTGGCTCTGCCCGTTCATGTACATCTCCACCACCATGGGCAGTATCTTAAACGGCCTCGGAAAAACCTCCTCCGTCTTCGTTCACAACGCAGTTTCCATGCTTCTCAATCTGTCCTTTGTGGTGTTTGGGATTCCCCATATGGGAATGAGAGCTTACTTCTATGGGCTCCTGCTCAGCGAGCTTCTGCTGGCCCTTCTGCACATTGTGTGCCTGAACGGCGAGGTGAAAGTTCCCATGAGAGCCGGTGAGATGATTGTAAAGCCCTGCCTGTGCCTGGCCGTGGCGGTGGGAATTTTGTATGCTCTGGAGCCTGTGACTGCCTGGATGAAAGCCTCGGAGATGAACGGGTTCGTGCAGCTGGCGGCAAAGGGAGGCGTGATCTGTGCAGCATACGGAGGGATGCTCTGGGTGGTGCATGAGGGAAAAAGAGAGAAAGAGTAAAAGGAGTCCTTTTCGCCGCAGTGCGATCCCCGCAGAGCGTTTTTCTATAACAGGGAACGAAGTTTCCTGTTATAATAAAAAAAGCGGAAGGACAAAACGCCTCACGCGCTCCGTTCTTTCGCTTTTTCTTTTCTTTCAGTCTCTGACTCTAACCGGCCTGAACTTCTGTCTCTTAAGCCTTCTCTGCGATTCTCTCACACAGTCCGTCCCACTCACAGTTCCCGCAGACTTCCCTTCTCTTTCCGGCTCTGATAATCCTGCTTACTACCGCCTGCCTGAACTCTTCCCAGCGCAGCTCATTTTCTGAGCCTCCCGGCCCATTCTGACTGCCGAAGAGGCCGCAGAGCTCCAGCACCTTTCTGTCGTATGATTCTGCCTTCTGCCTTTCGCTGCATCCCCGGGGAGTCCGGTTGGGACAGGAGGAGCAGACCTCGTCCTCCCCGACTGTCAGAATAATCCTCGGGTTATCTTTCAGACTGCGGATTACCTCTTTCATGTGCTCTGTAAATTCTTCGCTGTACCCGCTTCCTCTGAAATAGTAAATACAGAGTCCGTGGTGGGGTCTGAGTCTCAGCGGCAGATTTTTTTCTGTCCTTTTATCTGTATTCGTCATCTCTCGATTCAATCCTCTTTCCGATTCAATCCTCTTTCCTTTTTCTGCAGAATCTCAGTCAGTCTACTTCTGACCGCTCCTAGGCTTCCATGCTTCTTACAGCCTTTCCGAGTCTTTTGCTCATAGCTGCCGCCAGTGTGATTTTCAGCAGATCGGGGATGACAAACGGGATCACACACCATCCCAGAACCGTCATAATGCCCACCGGCTCAGCCGTTCTGGCATACATAAACAGATACCAGAAGGTTCCAAAGGCATAGCATGCCATAAGCCCCAGCACGGCGGAACACCAGAAAACAGCAGTTTTTCTTCCAAAGGCCCGCTCCATCCCCCACATAATCAGGGCAGTTAAGACAAATCCCGCTATATAGCCTCCCGTCAGGCCCACCAAAACTCCGATGCCGCCTGAGAATCCGGCAAATACCGGCATTCCCACGGCTCCCAGCAGAATATATACCAGCACGGCCATCGTTCCTCTCCTGCCTCCAAATACGCCTACTGCCAGAAATACCGCAAACGTCTGCATGGTAAACGGCACTGCCGTTGGTATGGAAATCCATGAACATACCGCCATAAAAGCAACCATTATTCCAATGTAGGTGAGATCTCTCACCCCTGCTCTGCGTCCTGCTTTCTGCTCCGCTGTTCTCTCCATGTTCCCTCTCCTTTTCATTTTTGGCTTTCCCAAAATTTTTCTGTTTATCTTCTCATTGCCGCAGATTTTCTGCACACAGTTCTGCCTAAGAAACAGACAGCCCGATCATTTATCCTCTGTCTGTGTCTATCTTAGATCTGTCTCTTTTGTTTGTCAACTATTTTTATTTTTTAGTTTACATTCCGTTTTCAATCAGTCTCGCAGACGGCAGCAGACAAGTCTGTTTCTCACCTGTGATACTCAAACTGCAGTCTGTATCCGTTCCAGTCTGTATCCGTTCGCCTGCCATTCAAAAAAATTTGCCTAATTTCCCTGCACACTGTCCGGAAAGCAGCCTGAAGCTCTGTATCGTCTGGGACAGATTCATTCCTGCCGTTTATCATTCTGCCTCTGCTTCCGAGTCTGTCTATTTTCAGGCGGAATTCGGGGCTACTGTTTCCTGATTTTTTAACTGGCGAGTGAAAATATAAAAAAAAGCAAAGACTATCCTGTGATTTACAGGTTGAATATTATCCATTAATTGATTATAATTATTTGAAACGGAGGTATAACCAACATGAAAGACATACGAATTGCTATTATTTTTTGCCTGTGCGCCATTATCGCCGGTATGGCCTTCTTACTGAAAAAGCAGCAGGATCTCCAGATGGTTCTTGCTCTCAGCCACAGGGAGCTGGAAAACTGGCTGTCTGAGGGGAAAAAGGTTCGCTAGACTATTCTCACGCCGGTATCTCTTAAGTAACGGTTCTCTCCACAAAGACAGTGGATTCTATGATGGGACAGCTAAATCGCACTTTAAGCAGATATCTATTTAATAAATAACCACAATCGACAAATCATCACAATATAAAGCAGACATAATCCCCACATACTTTTGAGAATTTATGTCTGCTTTGTTTTAGTGTCTTTTAATTTTTTACTTTCAGAACTTTTGGGACTGAACGCTTATCTTTTGCTGTATACTCTACTTCAGTTCCCCCGAAGCCACAATGTCTGCCCCGCAGCCGCAGATATTTTCCACGATCACATCATACCGTTTTACCGGTCCCTTGACCTCTACCTTTTTTATAATCTCCATGCAGTCCATGATCCGATCTTTCGGCACCGGACGGTTGGAGCGCACAGGAAGAAGCTCCTGCTTTCTGTCATCTGTCCTGACGGTTGTGGTGAGAATCCGGACCGGGCTGATAAATTCCTGGCGTCCGTATTCCTCGCCTCGCTTACAGGTGTAACCAGATATGGACTGTATCTGGTCTGCCTCCCCTTCTACCGTGATATGACAGCCCATGGGACAAACGGTACAGATAATTTCCTTCTTCATTCCCTACACCTCCTTCTCTGCCTCTACTGTCACAGCCCCTGTCACAGCTGCGGCAGGAATGACAATCGATTCCATTTCGCCCGGGCTTACGCGAAGAACACGTTTTACTGCAATCTCCTGCCCGCCGCACCTGGCAGTAATTTTCACCTTCCTGTCCGGATGAAGGACACGGAAAAAGAGCTGTATCTTTTCAGACTCCTCCTGACCCTGAGCCGTCAGGGCGCTGTCTGTCCTGATATACTGGGGGCAGAGATAGCGCACATTGCTGCCGGGAACGGTTTTTACTGAATGTTCCCGTTTTTCCTGGGCTCCGGTTCTGCTTTCTTCCGGCGCTCCCTCCTCTTTCTGTTTCATGGCATACCGGGCTGCGAAGGTACCGGCTCTCATGCTCTCTGCTGTCACATTGTCCACCAGATCATTGACATGGACCACGTTTCCGCAGGCAAACACAGCAGGTTCTGAGGTCTGCATATACTGGTTTACCATGGGCCCGTTGGTGAGAGGTGAAAGTTCGATTTCTGCCTGTCTTGTCAGCTCGTTTTCCGGTATCAGACCCACAGACAGGAGCAGGGTATCGCAGGAGAGAAACTCCTCTGTCCCCGGAACAGGCTTTTTATTTTCATCTACCCGGGCCACGTACACGCCCTCCACTCTCTCATTTCCCACGATCCTGGTTACCGTGTGTGAGAGCATCAGAGGAATTCCGAAGTCATCCAGACACTGCACCTTATTTCTGGTAAGGCCTGCCAGGAAGTCCATAATCTCCACAACTGCCTTTACGTGTGCTCCCTCCAGACTCATTCTCCTGGCCATGATCATTCCGATATCGCCGGAACCCAGAATCACAATCTCCTTTCCCACCATCGTGTTCTGACGGTTCAGAAGTCTCTGGGCAGCGCCTGCCGTATAGATTCCTGCCGGGCGTGTTCCTGGGATCTGGATTCCCGCCCTCGTCTTTTCCCTGCAGCCCATGGCCAGCACAATGCTCCCCGCCTTCACTCTCGTCATACCGTACTGGGCGTTGACGCAGTAGACAGCCGGCTCCCGTGGGTCCACCTCAAGTACCATGGAATTTAAGAGAACCTCTGCTCCCAGCTCCTTCGCCTCATCCTCAAATCTGCTGGCATACTCCGGTCCTGTCAGCTCCTCCTTAAAATAGGTGAGCCCAAATCCCGGGTGAATGCACTGCTGCAGAATTCCGCCAATGCTTTCATCTCTCTCTATCAGGAGAACGCGCTCTGCCCCCTCCTTTTTTGCCGCAACAGCTGCCGAAAGGCCTGCCGGGCCTGCTCCGATCACCGCTACATCACAGAAAATATCATACATGCTTTCCCTCTCCTTTTGTCCCTGTTTAAGCTTTGATTATCCTGCCGTCATCTTTCAGCCCGGCTTATCTCATCTTTCCTGTCACCATATAGGAGCCCTCATTGTTTTTATTGATCTGCTCCACCGGAACCTTCCACTCTCTTGCCAGGATTTCCAGCACCTTCGGGCCGCAGAAGCCTCCCTGGCAGCGTCCCATCCCGGCTCTGACACGGCGCTTTACAGCATCCATGCTTCTGGCGCCCAGAGGCCTCCTGATACAGTCTAAAATCTCTCCCTCGGTGATGGTTTCGCACCTGCAGATCACTGTTCCGTACGCTGGATTTACTGCTATGAGCTGCTCCTTTTCCTCTCTGCTCAGCTCATGGAAGCGCACAATCCCCTTGCGCGTTTTCTTATAATTTTCTTTAAACACAAGCTGGCAGCCGTGATCCAGCAGAAGCTGGGCTACATATTTTCCCATGGCCACGGAGAGGGTAAGTCCTGTGGAGCGGACACCGGAGAGATTGACAAATCCCTTCAGATCATCCCACATGTCTACGTGGAGTCCCTCCGGATTCCTGTTGGGGCGAAGTCCGCTGTACTGGGTAATGGAATCTCTCACATTCACCTCCGGAACCAGCCTCTTCACATCCTCCACAATACTTAAAAGTCCTTCCTCTGTCACGCTCTTGTCCGTCTTGTTGTCCAGATCCTCCGCAGTGGGGCCCACCAGCATGTTTCCGTGGATTGTGGGACACATAAGCTTTCCCTTTGTCACCTTCGTCGGAATCGGAAGCACGATGTGCTCTACCTTGCAGCTGGTATTCTTGTCGAGAATATAGAACTGTCCTCTTCTTGCCACGACCTTGTAGTCCGCCTTACCCACCATTGCCGCGATCTCGTCGCAGTACAGAGCCGCTGCGTTAATCACATACTCTGTCTCGATCACGCCTGCCGTTGTCTCCACCGCCGTGACGCGCCCTTCTTTTGTCTGGATTCCTGTCACCTTTGTGTTTAAGAGGAAGGAAACCCCATTTTCATTGGCGTTTTCCGCCAGAGCCTGCACCAGGATGAAGGGATCGATAATGCTCTCCCTCGGTATGTAAAGCCCGCCCTTCACCTCCGGGTTCAGGTTCGGCTCCATCTCAAGGAGCTCTTTTCCCGTTTTGTACTCTACATCGTACACCCTGTTTTTAAAGGCCTTGGCCTTGATCTCCGGCAGTTTTTCATACTGTTCCTGTGTAATGGCCGGAAGGATTGCGCCGATCCGCCTGAAGGGAACGTCCAAATCACGGCAGAGCTCATCATACATAGGGTTTGCAGCCACCACAAGCTCTGACTCCAGTGTTCCCGGCGAGGCGTCGTAGCCGGTGTGGATAATGGCGCTGTTTGATTTTGACGCGTCTCCTCCAATATCCTCATTCTTGTCTACCACTGTCACATCAATCTGATATTTTGACAGTTCCCTGGCTATGGCACAGCCTACTGCTCCTGCTCCGATTATTACCACATCTGTTTTCAGCATCTTTTTCCTCCTATTTTTCCTGTCAGTTCCTAGCTTTCTGCCCAGTTTTTCGCCCTCTCTACTGCCTTGTGCCAGTTTCTGAGAAGCTCCTGGCGCACGTCCTCTTCCATATGAGGCTCATAGCGGCGGTACAGCTTCCAGTTCTTCTCAAGCTCCGATAAATCGTGGAACTCTCCGATTCCGCAGGCGGCCAGATAGGCAGCTCCGAGAGCCGTGGTTTCCGTAATCACCGGAACATCCACCGGAATCCCCAGAATATCTGCCTGAAACTGCATCAGAAACGTATTGACCACAGCCCCGCCGTCCACACGCATGACCTCAATGGGAATCCCCGAATCCTTCACCATAACATCCAGATTGTCCTTTACCTGATAGGCGATGCTTTCGAGGGTCGCTCTCACCAGCTGTTCCTTGGTCGTCCCTCCTGTAATGCCCACGATGGTTCCCCTTGCATACTGATCCCAGTGAGGGGCCGCAAGTCCGGCAAAGGCCGGCACAAAATATACACCTCCCGTATCAGGCACCGATTTCGCCAGCTCCTCTGTCTCAGCCGCAGTGGCAATCAGATGGAGCTTATCCCGCAGCCACTGAACTGCCGCTCCCGATATGTAAATGCCTCCGTCCAGGGCGAAGGTAATCTTTTTTCCGTTCAGCCCCCACCCTACCGTGGTCAGAAGCCCGTTTTCCGAATATACCGGCTTATCTCCTGTGTTCATCAGCATAAAGCAGCCCGTTCCGTAGGTGGTCTTTACTGTCCCCGGCTTAAAGCAGGCCTGACCGAAAAGTGCTGCCTGCTGATCGACCACGGAACCGGAAATGGGGATCTTTGCCCCGAAAAAGTCCAGAGGATCTGTGGTTCCGTAGACTTCGGCACTGTCATGAATTTCCGGAAGAATCTGTTTAGGGATTCCCAGAGCCTCCAGAATTTCATCATCCCACTCTCCGGTGTGGATATTTAACAGCATGGTCCTCGAAGCCGTAGAGTAGTCCGTTACATGGACATGGCCGTGAGTCAGCTTCCAGATCATCCAGGTATCCAGTGTTCCTGCTATCACATGGCCGTTTTCAATTTTTTCTCTGACTCCGTCCACATGATCCATAATCCAGCGAATCTTCGTGGCACTGAAATAGGCATCCACCACAAGCCCTGTTTTCTCGCGGATCATGTCGCCATACTGCTCTGCAATCTCATCTGCCATTTTCGCAGTTCTCCGATCCTGCCACACAATGGCATTGTATACAGGCACACCGGTGAAGCGGTCCCAGAGCATCACCGTCTCGCCCTGATTGTCCAGTCCCATACAGGTCAGATCTGCCACCTGAATGCCAGCCTCTTTTGCAGCCGAATCAATGGTTTCAAGAATGCTCCCCCATATCTCCATGGGATCATGCTCCACCCAGCCCGGCTGAGGATAATACTGGGTATGTTCCTTGTATCCCCTTGCCACCTGATTCCACTGGGAATCAAAAATGAGTGCAGTCGTCCCTGTGGTCCCCTGATCTAACCCTAAATAATACTTCTCCACAAAATTTCCTCCTCCTGCCATAAATTTGCGGCTTTCCTGCCGCCTGACCCATCATGTTTCCATTTATCTTATTCTTTGATATTTCTGCTTCTGCCTTTGTTTTCTGCCCCTTTTCTTCTGTATCCCCCTATTTTGCCTCTGTCTCAGGGGCCGCTGTCTTCTCAGGCTCCTTCATATTCCTGCAGATAAACAGGGCGAGTAGAACAGCAAGCACACCTGCTGCCAGCTTTCCGATGACAACAGGAGTGATCATTTCCGGACGGACGCCTGCCGTAAATCCGAGATGATCTCCCAGAGCTGCCGTAGCGGGAACCAGCCATGCTGTGTTCACAATGATTCCCTTTTTGTTCATGTCCTTCATCATGGTATAGACAGGAACGGAATTGGCAAGGGTGAACACAAGTCCCGCTGCGCTGGTCTTGTCAAGTCCAATCTTCCTCCCTACTGCATTCAGAGGTTTGTCAAGAATTTTCGTGAGAATCGTAAGCACCGGGAAGGTTCCCAGAAGCACAATGCCGATTCCGGCGATGGCGTTCATTCCCTCCATAATATCGGCCATTCCGGGTATGATCACCACCCCGGTCAGATGCTCAAATGCTGCCGCTGCCAGTCCTATGTAGATGACAATGGTTATAAACTGTCCGAAAATCATACAGCCCTTTACCATAGCCTCCGGGATAAATTTCAGTCCCAGAGCCAGAAGTACGGCCAGTATAATTACCGGCACCGTATTCCTAAGCACCATTCCAGGGCCAAAGCCGGCAATGAGTCCTCCAATGAGGCTTCCTGCCGGAATCGTCACAAGCCCGATTAACAGTCCCTTGGAAAAATACGGCCTGTCTCCCTTCTCAATCAGCCCGAGACCCACCGGAATGGAAAATACCAGCGTACATCCCAGCATCGATGCCACAATGTTTCCAGCCAGAAGCCCTGCCTCCTGGTTTTTTGCAAGCTCCATGGCCAGAGGATAGCCTCCCATATCGTTAGCGAGAATCGCTCCGAACATAGCCGGATCTGCGCCGAGGGCTTCAAACAGCGGAATAATCGCAGGTCCTAAAAGATCCGCGATCACCGGCGCCAGGCAGACAATTCCCACCATCCCCAGAGCCAGAGGTCCCATTGCGTTAAACCCCTCGTCAAATTTCTCCCCAAGCCCCAGGCGGTTTCCAAAAATCTTATCGGCAGCTCCGATTATCACCCCTGCTGCCATTACCCATAAAATAATCTGATCAAATGTCATATCCTTCCTCCCGTTTTCACTGGTTGCTGCAGATTTTTTTCTTTCCTCCTTCCCTCTCTTTTCTCTCATTTCTCTCATTTTTTTCTTGTCCCATCTGTTTTTCCGTACACTTTTTTCATGTTGTAAAATCCACATTTTTTGTGCTTTTTGTTGTAGTTAATTGTAATTCTTTTTTATTTTAAAATCAATACCACAAAATATCCTATTTTTTCAGGTAATTTTTGTGCACTTTTACGTAATAATTGTGTTTTTTATTCAAACTACAATAAAATGCACATCCTTGTTTTCTAAAACATTCTATTGCCGAACTCGTCCGAAAAGAACTGCACATTGAAAATGAAGAGAAAACAGGGCTTTTCACCCTGCCCCTTCCTCCTCCCCAAAGATTGTAAAACGGCAGACAGGGGAACTGCTCTGTCATGGGCGGCTCTTCTATTGCTGAATCGATGAAAAATACAAGAAACTGCAACCGGAAAGGATGAGGCAAAAGATTTCGTCCCTCTGGAAACGGAAAAAATGAGGGGGTTTACAGGCGCTTCCACAAAAAAAGACCGGAAGTCCTACGGCTTCCAGCCCTTTTGCAGTATCAGTGTATACAGGCCAGTCTTTACCAGGCTTTGAATCTGCTTCCGGCCCTTTGAAATGCGCCCTTACCTTTCTTCGGTCTCCACCTGGATCACTTCCGTCTTCATGGAATGCATTCTCGCGATGATGCTCCGATCGGCCCTTCCGTCTGTCACCAGCACGTCCATCCTGCTCAGCGGGCAGACTGTATTCATGGCAATGACTCCGAACTTGCTGTAATCTGCCAGCCCGATCACCTTCTGGGCCCGCGACAGCATCACGCGTCTCAGGTTGGTCTCTTCGATGTGATAGTCGGTGATCCCGTTTTCCACGGTAATTCCTCCAATCCCCAGGATATATTTATCCAGGTTAAAATGCTGCATGATATTTTCCGCCACAAAACCGGAAACGGAGAATTCTCCTTTTCTCACCTCGCCTCCCAGCATAATCACCCTTATATCATCGTCCCCGCTCAGAATCTCAGCGATCGGCATGGAGTTTGTCAGCACAATCACCTTCCTTTTTCCCAAAAGCGCTCTTGCAAACTCCCTGGCTGTTGTCCCAATATCGATTCCAAGCACATCCCCGTCCTCTATCAGCTCCACTGCCCGCCTGGCAATGGCTGCTTTTTCCTCGTAGTTCTTTACCTCTCTGTGTTCATAGAGAGGCTCTGCGGCCTTTTTCTGATTCAGGACAGCGCCCCCGTATACCCGGGTCAGCAGACCTTCTTTTTCCAAAAACTCCAGGTCCCGCCGGATTGTTTCAATCGAAACTCCAAACTGTTTTATCAGATCGCTGACTTTGATCATGCGCTCTGCCTGTATCATTTCCATAATTTTTTCGCGTCTGCTCTGAAGCATGGTTCTATCCCCTTCTGCCATCTGCTCTAATCTCTCTTACCATCTTGGTCCCTGTTTCAGCTGTTCTGTTCTGACTTTTCCCGGACATTCCAATTCCCTGAACCCTTACTCCGGCTTTCAAACCCTCCCCGGTCCGGGCCTACATCCATTATAATCCCCGCCGCTTCGTTTGCCAATAAAAGAAACAGCACTTTCTTTCATAGCTTTTTCAGAAGAGAGGACTGCAGGATCCGTTTTTCCGCGAAAAAAGGTGCAGAACCTGAATTCCGCACCTTTCTCTGTATCATATCTTCGTCTGTCCCAAGGCATCTGAGCTTTTATTTTACAGCTACAGCCTCCATCTCCATCAGAACATCCTTCGGAAGTCTGGCCACCTCCACACAGGATCTGGCCGGGCAGGCTCCCTCGAAATATTCGGCATAAATCTCATTGATTTTTCCGAAATCATTCATGTCCTTGATGAAAACGGTGGTTTTTACTACATTTCCCATGCTGGTTCCCGCAGCCTCCAAAAGGTTTTTCACATTCTCCATGACCTGTCTTGCCTGTCCCTCGATGCTGTCTGCGATCTCACCGGTGGCAGGATTTACCGGAATCTGGCCGGAAGTGTAGACCATTCCGTTTACCTCAATGGCCTGTGAATAGGGGCCGATAGCCGCCGGTGCATTGGATGTGCTGATTACTTGTTTCATGTTCAGGTTCCTCCTTTAAATTTGAGTATATGAATTTTTTGATTATCTGTCTCTGACAGGGTCTCTGTTTTTCTGATTTTCTTATCTCAGCCTCTTATTTCCTGATAATGGAGGTTTCTGTGATCTCAATCTTCCCCTCTTTCAGCAGATGGCCCACAGCTCTCTTGAACGCATTTTTGCTCAGATTGAACTCCCGTTTTATCACTTCCGGTGAGGCCTTATCATTAAACGGAAGAACGCCGTCAAACTCATCTAA
The DNA here is from genome assembly GCF_020736365.1 of Clostridium sp. M62/1. NCBI lineage: Bacteria > Bacillati > Bacillota > Clostridia > Eubacteriales > Clostridiaceae > Clostridium > Clostridium sp. M62/1. Next base: position 3,303,067 of record NZ_CP085988.1, read on the forward strand.
CACCTTTAAAATCATGGCTGCATCCTCGTCCATCTGCAGATATGCCTTCTCACGGCAGCTCAGATCCAGCTTTCCATCCGGCCGAACCTTGGTGACACGGGCCTCCACCAGCTCCCCGATGCGGAAATTTCTGAATACCTCGCGGACCGGAATCATCCCGTAATACTGATCGTCCACAGCCACGAAAACACCGAATCTCTCATTGTTTTCATAGACATGGCCCTTGACCTTGTCTTCTTTTTTATACCCGTCTGCTGTCTTGAGATAGGGATATACCTTCATGGTGGCGGCCAGACGGCTGCTCTTGTCAATGTAGAGGGCGGCCAGACATTCTTCCCCCTCTCTCAGCTTCCCGGTCTGCTCCTTAAAGGGCAAAAGCAGATCCTTTTCAAGTCCCATATCCAGGAAAGCACCGATTTTTGTAATCTCCTTTACCTTCAGAAGCGCTACCTCTCCTGCCTCCAGTTTTGGCACCGCCGTTGTGGCTATCAGGCGGTCTTCTGAATCTTTATAGATAAATACCGTAAGCCTGTCACCGATTTTCGTTCCCTCCGGAACCTGCTTTCTGGGGAGCAGCACCGATGCCTCCGGGCGCTCTTTTTCCCCCAGGTATACGCCAAATTCCTTTTCTCTGAGTACCTCCAGCTCCTGTCTTTTTCCTAATTCAATCATGTGCTTCGTCCTCTCTTTTTGTATGATCTGAATAGCCTTCTTCAGGCCCGTCTTTTTACAGAATTTGTCCTGTCACCGGAATTTTCGCTCCAGGTTCTGAAAGTCTCATTTCAGCCTTCCTTTGAGCTTCATATTGACAAATGGACGGCCGCTCTGTTCTGTCAGTGAAACCATATATCCGTCCTCTGTTCTGCAGATTCTCGGGATCATCACATCTCCCAGAACTGCTGCCTTTCTGTATTCTGCCAGAAGCTCCTCTATTTCAAAATTTTCGGGCAGAAACTCTCTTGCTATCTCCACATACCGGGCATTATTTACATGAAAATTCGTGTCAAGATGATGTCTGGAAACCGTTACCGGCTCTTTTTCCCCGCAGTTTTCAGGCAGGCAGAGCCTTCCCTGTGTCTCCGGCATGGAAAGGGGACTGCCAAGCTCCCCATAGCCCCTGATCTCCTCCTGTGTCACCCTGGCCGGACATTCGTGCTCCAAATCATAGAACACCCATCTGGAATCAGCCCTGACTATACACTCTCCGGCTTCATCCTGAAGCAGAAAATTGCGGTATCCGTAAATTCCCCGGAATCCATAGGGATAGGTGGATATGCGGATCCTCTCTCCCAGAGCCGGATATCGGCTCACCACAATCTGCCAGGAATTCAGCCACCAGGCTCTCCTCACCTGTTCCAGATGGGAAAGACCCATATGGAGATCCTCCGACTGAAAGGTGGAACAGTCCTGAAAATAATTCATGATCCCGGTAACCGACAGCCTTCCCGATTCGTCTGTCTCACTGTAGCGGACTCTGCTCTCAAATGTGTACATACTCCTCACCTCTTTCGGGCAGATGTCTGTGCTTCGCACACTCCCGTGTGCTCTCTCGGGTTCCTCAAACTTCTCTTCGTTCCGTTTGAGCAGCGAATAGCTTCGCACACTCCCGTGTGCTCAGCTATTCTTCATTATAAATGATCCGCTCTTGCTTGTCCATGTGGTTCGAACGGGTGAGGGGGATTTTTCCATAAAATTTTTTTGAATTTTTTCTAAAAAAAGTATTGACGATATGGATGTTATGTCGTATAATAGCACTCGTTGTTGGGGTATCGCCAAATGGTAAGGCAACGGACTCTGACTCCGTCATTTCAAGGTTCGAATCCTTGTACCCCAGTTTTTATAACTGGAATGCCTGACAGGCTGCATGGTCTGTCAGGCATTTTTTGTTTGTATTCTGTATGGCAACTTTTACAGCTTCATATTCCCAGAAACCACTGCCACTTTTCCTCCACAACAAAAAATAGCCTGAAGTGTCCCACAGACTTACCGTCTGCCGGCACGTTCAGGCCATTTCTCCTCCATGACAGACAGATATTTCAGCAGGCAGCTGTCTGTGCCTAGTGAATAAACATGGCATCACCAAAGCTGAAGAACCTGTATCTCTCCTTTACAGCCTCCTCGTAGGCGGCCAGCACATGTTCCCTTCCCGCAAGGGCAGAAACCAGCATCACCAGAGTGGACTCCGGAAGGTGGAAATTCGTGATCAGACAGTCCAGAATCTTAAACTGGTATCCCGGGTAAATAAAAATATCAGTCCAGCCGCTTCCTGCCTTCAAAACTCCGTTTTCATCGCTGGCAGATTCTATGGTCCGGCAGCTTGTGGTTCCCACACAGATCACGCGCCCGCCTTCCCGCTTCGTGCTGTTGATCTTTTCTGCCTCTGATTTCTCCACCACGTAAAACTCTGAATGCATGTGGTGGTCAAGGACATTTTCCACCTTCACCGGACGGAAAGTTCCAAGCCCCACATGGAGGGTGACATGGGCGATTTTTACCCCTCTGTCCTCAATTTCCTGAAGCAGCTCCTTTGTGAAATGAAGGCCTGCCGTCGGCGCCGCCGCTGAGCCCTCATGCTTTGCATAGACGGTCTGATAGCGGTTTTTGTCCTTCAGCTGATGGGTAATATAGGGGGGAAGGGGCATCTGGCCGAGCTGATCGAGGATTTCCTCAAAAATTCCTTCATAGGAAAACTGGATCAGACGGTTTCCCTCTTCCACTACATCCACAACGGTCCCCTTCAATATGCCGTCGCCAAACCGGATCACCGTTCCCGGCTTTGCCTTTTTTCCAGGCTTTACAAGGGTTTCCCAGATATCGTTTTCCTTTCTCTTTAAAAGCAGAACCTCTATCTTGGCATCTGTTCCCTCCTTGCTTCCGATGAGCCTTGCCGGAATGACCTTTGTGTCATTGATTACAAGGCAGTCCCCGGGATTCAGGTACTCTAAAATGTCCCTGAATTTCCTGTGCTCCACCTCTCCCGTGCTGCGGTCGAGCACTAAAAGCCTGGAGGAAGCCCGGTCCTCCAGCGGATCCTGGGCGATCAGCTCCTGCGGTAAATCAAAATAAAAGTCCTTTACATCCATTTCTTATCCTCTTTTCTGTGAATCTCTGCCGGCTATTCCGGCGTTGTCTTTCTCCCCCGCCTGCCCTGTCCTGACAGGGCCTGTCTTTTCCGGCTTCTCATGACCGTATCGGTTCTTTGCCTGCCGGAGAGCCTTTGGCCTCTCCTTCTCTTCTCTCACTGTCCCTGTTCTGCCCCTGCTTCCTCTTCTGCCCCTGCTTCCTCCAGGGAGACTTCGGACTCCTCGATGTGGGACGGGCCGTTTTCCATAAACAGAATCCTGTTTTTCAAATCCTCGTCAGCGGCCATAGCTGCCTCCTTGGCATCATCAATCTGTTTTCCCAGCAGCACCACATCCTCATTGGCTGCCACTGCATCCAGATAGGCAGACAGCTCCGGCGTCGGCTCTCCGTCGAAAATGCGCCACTGGCCGTCGCTGCATTTTTCCACATACACGGCAATCAGAGACGGCGCAGGCGTCGCCACTCCGGAAAATCTTACATCGTAGGATACATAAGCCACATAGGCATCCTCCGTAAGTCCATCTGCTGTATAGCAGGAAATATTTTCATATCCCTCTATGTACGCCCTCTGCTTTTCAAAGGATTCTCTGAACTGCTCCTCCTGAGAGGTATCCTGGGAGGTAAACAGATTCAGGAAAGTATCCATATCACAGGAGGACACAGAGCGGAAATACTCCTCCATCAGCTGGTTGATTTCATGGTGCGCATCCTTCTCCAGAATGCTGCCGCCAAAATTATAATGATATTCCTTCGTATCCGGCTCAATCACCACATCCTGCTCCTCACCGATACTGTCCAGGTTATCTACTGTTTCCGGCTCTGATTTTGGCCCGTGCCCCCGCTCTCTTATAAGGCCTGCTGCAAGCAGCACCCCTGCAAGCACCAGGATTATGAGCGGAACTGTCAGAAATAAGCCGTACCTTCTGAGCTCCTGGTCTGACAGCGGCCCGCCGGAGCGTCTCTTCCTGCTTCTGCCCATTTCACCGCCTCCTGTCTTCATCTCGATTTATTCTAGCAAAATACTGTTTAAAAAGCAACCGCCGCACAGGCGTTTCCCATACGGCGGCAGCTGGTTTCCTTTTAGGAAAGAAGTATCAGCAGGGGGCTTCAAATGACTGTATCACGTTTGTCAGGCTTTCTTCCGGATGAAATAAGTCAATAAATTTCACCAGAACTGCCGCCCCGTCATCTGCCCGAAATTCAATCCGTCTGTCCGGCGGCACTTTTTCTGTTTCCGGGTAGAGCAGGGTCATGTGTTCTGCACCATATTTTTTCTGATAGGCAAACATCTGGTACATATCTGCCTGGGAGATGCCATAATTTGTCTTGCCTAAGTCCAGCACCTTCCACTTCGTATCCAGCACAAAGATCGCTCCGTCTGATTTTCGTTTTACCACTATATCCGGCCTCAGCAAAAATTTCTTTCCCGGCTCATCAAACAGGTAATGTGTTTTGTCCTGAACCAGCACGGCAAACCGGCTCCCGTCAAGTTTTTTCTTAAGCAAGGCTGCTGTATAGCTTTCAAACAGAACTTCCATCGGAAACAGCAATGCCGGCGCCTGCTCCGAACCGGCGAAGGAGGCAAAGCTCTTTCCCGTCAGAAAGATCCTGCACCACATCAGTGCTGTGCGGTAGCCTTTCATATTCCTGTCAGGAATATACCTGACAAGATCTCCCTTACAGTCGGTGGAGGCCTCTACCCCGGAAAATGCGGTCAGCAGAATTTTTATATCGCTTCTGTTTTTTTGTGAGGAAGTTTGTCTGTAAAGGCGAAGCAGAGTGGCTTTCAGCAGTTTGTTTTCCGGTCGGTTGGCGGTAAAATCACCATATTCCACATGGCTTCGCTCTCTGTGGGAATAGTTGTGCCTGATCTGCTCTGAAAACAGCAGCTTTCCTTTAAAAAAAGAGGTGTTTTCTTCTGTCAGCTCATAACTGCATCTGAGTCCTCGCTTAACGATGGAGAAAACCTCATCCACAAACATCCGGATAAACACTTCAAAAAGATTCATCTTCTCCACATTCACACTGGAAGTCTGCAGAGACTTATACGGCGCTTCGCGGAGGGTTTTCAGCATATTGATTAATACCTTCTTTGTTCTGGTATTCCATGCGTCATCCCGGATAGAGGAGTGAATCTTCGGAAGAATTTCAATAACCGCCCCATCTTTCAATGTGATGATTCCGACATAATTTTTCGCTGTGATAACCTTGCCAATCCCCTTCTTTGCGGAAATCCCCATTAGTTCCAGAGCATCCGTATCGCTGCTGCGGCTTGTCAGAATGAAATCTTCCAGCTGCCTGAAGATATATTCCGGCAGAGTCTCATAGCCGGCAGCCTCTTTTTCGGAAATAAACGAACCATACTCTTTAATTTGATAAACCGGCTTCACTGCCGCACCTCGCTTCTTTTTCCCTTAGATGGAACGGTAAGCCTCTATATTGCCGAATGCAGAATCGTTCACCTCATAACTGCACCCGTCATCCAGGCCAACCTCTGTATCACCGAACAGCTCCCCGTAGTCGTTGGGCTTAACCGTGATAAACTGTTCCTCTGCATCTGTCTTTCTGTTATCGCCGAGCACCAGCCTGATTTTCTCATAGTCCTCATAGAAATATTCCTGCAGAAGGGGAAGAATACTGTCTGCAAAAATGCCTGCCAGAACCTCTATCGTCGGGTTTTTCTTCAGGGGCATGAAGTAGGCATGACCGATGGTATGCTCCCTGTCATACAGAACCGCGATCCTCCTGTTCATGCGGTCAAGCATCTCCGCAACAGACAAATCTTCTACAAAAATATCGGACAGGACATCCGGATTAGGCAGCATCTCCCTGAAAAAGAAACGGCGGCGCAGCGCTGTGTCTATGGCTGCGATAGAACGGTCAGCCGTATTCATAGTGCCGATGAGATAGACATTTTCAGGCACGCCGAAGGCTTTCTGAGAATAGGGCAGCATCACCTTCATGCCTTCCGGCCTCCCCCATCTCTTTGCCGGTTCCACCAGGGTAATCAGTTCGCCGAAAATTTTCGAGATATTGCCGCGGTTGATCTCGTCAATGATGAAAACATAATTTTCACGGCTTTCTGCCATGGGAGCGGCCGGCGCCGGATGATATTTCTCAATAATCTGGTATACATCGTCAAGTGACACCTTCCCAAGCCGGTAGACAGACGCCCGTGTCATGGTAACGCCTCCATTGATGGAAAGGATATTTTCCCGGATGTCTTTCACAATCCATTTGACTTTCCGCAGCCGTTTCATGGTGCCGTACTCGTCGTGCCACTCATATTCACCTGTCACAACACCGACCGCATCGATGGTGGTGGAGCTGTAGCACGAAAATACGATGTCTCCGATCTTCATACGGTTCATAAACGCATTCAGAACTGCGCTTCCGCCATCGGCAAAGTCTGTTTCATCCGTAATATCCTTTCCATATCCGTCCCACCCGATACGGATATGGCCTTGTTCCAGGCACTCTGAGCGGACCGGGTTATCGCCGGTTCCCCACAGGGATACCTTCCAGATGCTGGGATACTCGTTAAAGCCAAAATCCTCCGTTCCTGAAGGGCCTGGACGCTGGGCCTTTTCACAGAACCTCTTAAACACGCCAGGCTCCACACCGTACTGGATCTCGCCGGATTCCCCCTCTGTACCGTCCGGGGAAGCAACCGCAGGCCTGATCCCTTCGATAAATTCCTCATACCCGTAGGACTGATGAAATGTTGTAAATTCAATCCGTCCCTGCTCCCTGTACCAACGGTAGCGTCCCAGAACAGCCGGGTAATTGTTCTTCGCCTCCTGTTCCACCTGGGCCAGTTCCTTGTTTTCAATAACTGCCACGGCATAAATCACTGTGTGATAAGTTTTTCCGGTTCCGGGAGGGCCGTAAAGAATGGTGTTCAGGCCAACGTCTGTTGCGGCTTCCTTTCCGGAATCAGGACAGGCGTCCGCTGCGGGAGTCTCCCTGTCTCCTCCCTTAAACTCCTCTTCCGACATATATACGCTTCCAAAGAATACAATGTCTGCCGTAAGCAGATGGTATGCCTCATCCTGATAGCAGTTGTCGTCTAAGCGGGAGCGGCTCATTTCCATAAGCTCCGGATCCTTTTGAATTTCCTCCAGGATCAGCCGGCACATCCGGGTATAGCTTTCCACCTTCCAGACCACCGATTTCTGCTTTGGTTTTTCTTCCGCATAGCCGATCCGATCACGGAAAGCTGCAAACACTCTGGATTTAAACAGATAGTATGCTGCCGGATATTCGCATGTGAGATATACCATAACGGCACGCAGATCCTGAAAATGCTGTAAGGTCCTGTTCTGATCCGTCTCCTGTTTCCTTCTCTGTTTTATGTAGTTCTCAAACCCCTCCCTGAACGCAGTATATCTTTGAGCCAGGGGAAGCTCCTCATTGTAGAGCATGCGAAACAGTTCCCTGACCGCTTCCGGCTCTGCCTGTGCGTATTCCACCAGCATCTTGTAGGGGTAGTACATACCGGAGGTCAGCAAATTCGCCATCTTTCGAAACGCCAGTTCAACCATTTCTGCAAAATCGGGGGCATCTATATTCCAATGAGATTTGTACCAGCCGATTCCCTCCCATTTGTAGCGTTCCTTACTGTCTGTCTCTGCAAACTCAGTTTTATATTTTTCGATAACCATACGGATTTTTTCGTTCACTGAATCCGGGGCAGCCGGCTGCGTGGAGCCGGCTGCCGGGATAATTCCAGCCTTAAACGCTATATACCGTCTCAGGTGGGACGCCATGTCACTGCGGCTTTTCAGTTCCTGGCGGCTTAAATCAGTGCGTTTCTTATCCTCCTCGATTTGCTCCAGCAGAGCACGGCAGCAGTCCCTCTGATACTGCTCATCAATATCTGCTGCGTATAAATTTTCTATTCTGTTAAGGCCGCTGGCATAGCTATTCCTGCTTTTCTCTCCCACGAAAGCCATATATCCATCCCGATCAAACATTCTCATTCCTCCCAGGTCACTCTCCGCAGAAACCAGTTTCTGCTGGTTTCATTATAGCACCTTCTGCAGGAATTCTGCCACACTGCCATTTCAGGGTATTGCCGGAAGGGGAAATCTTTCATGACTGGTACAGGCCAGGCAGCGTGAACAGGCGCTGCTTCGCAGGCAAAACAGGAAAAGGCACAGGATAGGGAGAGTTCTCCCTGCCTGTGCCTTTTCCTGTTTTTTGCCTGTCCGCCCTGTCTCCTATTCTGTTTTCGTTTTCATCCCCTGATCATTTTCTCCATTCCCGGCCCGTTCCTGGATCTAAAACTCCCTCTCCATCACCTGTACAAGGGCTGGAATGGACGGAGCTGCCCCCAGGCCGGACACTGTAATCGCCGCAGCCCTGGAAGCCAGATCCATGGACTCCTTCACAGAAAGCCCCCGCATCAGACCGGACACAAAATATCCTGTAAACGTATCTCCTGCCGCTGTGGTATCCACTGTCCTGGTTTTGTAGATGGGCTGTTTCACCGTCTCCTGCCCGTCCATGCAGACCGACCCCATCTCTCCCAGCGTCAGAACGATCATCGCCTGTGGGAACCGCTCAGAGAGTTTTCTTAAAAGCTCCTCCCCTCTGGATGCGGCATCCCTTCTCTCCTCTCCGGAAAGCCCGAGAAGCTGGCAGGCCTCAATCTCATTCAGAATAAACAGATCTACGAAGGAGAGGGGGAGAGCGAGAATTTTTTCATCCATGGGCGAAGGGTTCAGCACAATTTTCATACCCTTCTCATGGGCCTTTTCCATAATGTAGGCCATCTCATTGATCTCATTTTGCAGCACAATGTAATCCCCTGCCTCAAAAAAGCCAATGGTCTCATCTACCTGTGTCCGCTCAATGTTCTGGTTCGCCCCGCCGTAGAGGATAATGCAGTTATCTCCTGCCTTATCTCTCTGTATAATGGCATTTCCCGTGCGGACGGATTCAAGCCTTCTGACAAATTCCGTCCTGACTCCAGCCTCGCAGAGAAGCTCTATGAGGAATTCTCCGTCCTGTCCGATTGCTCCCGCGTGGTACACCTCGGCCCCCGCTCTCCCCAGAGCCACGGACTGGTTCAATCCCTTTCCTCCGCTGAATATATCGAGCCGCTCTGAGGAGATCGTCTCTCCCTTCTGCACGAAGTGATCCAGGCTGTACACATAATCAATATTCAGCGATCCAAAATTCAGTACCTTCATCTGTTTAACCACCTTGTCATTTATTGTCCGGGACAGTCCGCCTCTTTTATGGGAGCATTCCGCCGTCTGCGTCTTCCTACTCCTCCCGCATCAGCCATCTGGCCAGATTCTGGAACAGTATGTCGTATCCCTTCCACTCACAGAATTCCGGCGGAGCCCAGTGAGGCGCACAGTCTGTTGTAAAGGCTGCAGACCGTCCCTTTCCGTATTCGCCAAGGGCGATAAACGGATCACCGCAGACAGAAGCCACCTCTACTGCCTCCGGCTTCAAAATCGTCTTATTGTATCCTAAAACTCTCGGCCACTCCCTGTCAAGCCCTTTTAATACCGGGTGATCCTGTACCGTCACAGGTCTTACGCCCTCGCAGTGCTCCATGCGGTCGTCTGTGGGAAGCACCTGAACCGGAAGTACCTCCTGTACCGCCGTATCCTGCCATTTTCCCTTGCCGTCCACACCGGAAAACGTCATATAGCCTCCCACCATCAGAAGGGCTCCTCCTTCCAGCACATAGTCCCGGAGCAGATTGCACCGGTTAGGCCTCATCTCGCTTCTCGTAAAGGTAGCTGTGGGAAGCAGCAGGGTGTTTGCTCCAATGTCTGAGAGAATGATCAGATCGTATTCCTTCAGCTCCTCCATGGTAAACGGGAACTCCTCCATAGCCAGATGATTCGGAAGGAATACAAACTCATAGCCGCCCTTCTCCATAGCCGCCTTCAGATACTTTTCACCTGTCTCATAGACAGATGTGTAAAAGGTGTCAAATCCCTTCACATGTGTGGTATAGCTCATCCATGATTCCCCTGCAAGCAAAATCTTCTTTCCCATTGTCTTTCCTCCTGGTTTTGTTGTTTTGAATTATTCCTTTTATCTATTTCCTTTTTTCTGTCTGTCTTTCGCCTGTTTATCTTTCGTCTGTTTATCTTTCACCTGCATATCTTTCGTCTGTTTATCTTTCGCCTGTTTCCTTCTGTCTTATTTCTCCGCTGTCCCTGGAGGTTTTATTCTGTCCTCAGCGCCGTTCTTCCTTTTTCAGAGAGCCTAAAAGCTCCAGCTTCACCTTCCTCATCTGTCCTCTGTACAGCACAAGCCCAAGCAGGGCAGCTAAAATCTCAGCTGCCGGGAAAGCGATCCACACGCCAGTCACGCCCATGGTTTCGGCAAGGAGAAAGGCGAGAGGCGGGATCACAACCAGCTGTCTGACCAGGGACACTGCCAGAGAGTGAAGACCTCTCCCAATCGCCTCAAAGCATCCTGAAAACACGGTGCCTGCCGCCGAGAATATAAAGCCAAGGCTGATGATTCTCAGACAGGACATTCCCATCTCCATCATCTCCCCTTCAGCTCCAAACATCATCATGATGTAGTCCGGCACTGCCAGAAAGAGCAGAGTTCCAGCTGCCAGAATCGCTCCGCAGGAGATCATGCTGCACCTGACGGTCTCCCGCATCCGGTCCAGATGCCCCGCCCCGTAATTGTAGCTGATAATAGGGCGCATTCCCTGGATAATTCCGTTTTCCGGCATATAGACAAAGCTCTGAAGCTTAAAGTAAAGGCCGAACACTGCCACAGCCACAGAAGAAAGCCCTACCAGAAGGGAATTCAGAATGCCTACCAGCAGGGACGGCAGCGAGAGCATGATGCAGGAAGGAATCCCGATGGAGTAGATCCGAAAGAATATCCTTCTGTCAAAATGAAAGGCCCGAAAGCTCACTCTGATGTTTTTTTCCTTCAGGTTAAACAGAGTCACCGCCAGAATACAGGCCAGTATCTGGCCTGCCACGGTGGCTGCTGCCGCTCCGGTCACCCCCATGGCGGGAAATCCGAACAGCCCGAAAATCATAATCGGGTCCAGAATGATATTAATCAGCGCGCCCACTCCCTGCAGGATCATAGGCATTACCATGTTTCCGGTGGCCTGGAACATTTTCTCAATGTAGATATGGAAAAGGCTTCCAAAGGAAAAGCATACCACAATATAGGTGTAACTGCAGCCCATGGAGAAAATTTCCGGATCATCTGTAAATAGCCTAAGGAAGGGCTCCGTCAGAAATACTCCAACAAGGATGAAAAGAATGCAGTGGAGGGCCGTCCCGAGGGCTCCGTGGGCCGCCGTCTGGTTGGTCTCCTCCTGCCTCTTGGCCCCCAGGCTCCTGGCGATGCAGGCATTGATCCCCACACCGTATCCCACCGCCACGGCTATGATCAGGTTCTGAAGGGGATAGGCCAGGGACACCGCCGTCAGGGCCTTGTCACTGATTCTCGCCACAAAAATGCTGTCCACAATATTGTAGAGGGACTGGATCAGCATGGAAATCATAGGCGGGACAGACATGGACATTAAAAGCGGGAACACCGGCCGGCTGCCCATGGTATTTTCTCTTTCTTCCATTAATCAGTCAGCTCCTTTCTGTCAAAAAAAGAGGCTATGACTCCCTGTTTAAAAATCAGAAACAGGAAAATCTATAGCCTCCGGCAGTCATATTCTTTTAAAAGTTAATCCAGCAGATTTTACCAGATTTATGCCTCTTTGTCAAATCCTTTCAGGCGAATATAAGTCTTCACCAGCTCTGCGGTCTGGTCCAGATCAAAATTTGTGGTGTTGATCGTAAGATCATAGTTTTTCATATTATGCCAGTCACTTCCTGTAAAATACCTGTAGTATTCCCTCCTGGACTTCTCAATCTTCTTAATGCGGCGTTTTGCCCGATCCTCGTCAATGGCATCTACCTCCATGACCCTCTGCACTCTTCTCACCTTGTCAGCGCAGACAAAGATCCGGATCAGCCGCTCCAGATCCTCCTCCTGGTCCAGCACATACCCGGCAGCCCGGCCCACTATGATGCAGGATTCTTCCCTGGCCAGCTCCCTTATCACAGAGGACTGAAACCGAAACAGATTTTCAGGCGCGGTCACATTTCCGCTCAGCACCGGATCCTCCGTAAAGTCAAGCTTTCTCCCCACAATTCTGTGAAGCAGGTTGTTTCCCGCCTTCTCGTCCGCCAGGCGGAAGTACTCCTCACCGATGGCACTCTTTTCAGAGGTGAGCTTTAAAATTTCATCATCATAGAAATGGATTCCCAGCTCCTCTGCCAGTCTGCGGCCTACAATACGGCCTCCGCTTCCATACTCCCGCTCAATCGTAATTACAAGATTTTTATTTCCCATAATAAGCCTCCCTTCCTCTCTCGCCCTTCTCAAGAGGCGTCTTTCAAATCTTTTATTTCCAGTCAGAAATCACGAAACCGTTTCCCCCAAAGCAGGCCTGCGCTTCCAGGACCTCAGGCGGCGCTTTTCCTCTGCTCCTACGCGGTTAGATTCCAGAATTTTCTGTATCGCCTTATTGTAGGTATCGTCCTCAAGGGTATTTCCCTCTTTCAGATACTGCTCTGTCAGAGCAGGAAATTTCACATAGCAGACGGAAACTGCCCAGGCTACAGCCATTCTGGCATAGTAGCCTGGCTGCTTCACCTGATCGAGAAGCCTGAGCGTCTCCCCGATATACCTGTCGTCCACGAAATAGCTCAGAAGCATCACCGCGCCGAAACGCGCCTCGAACTCTCTCTCTGAGGTAAGATAGGGCCGGAGGAAGTTCAAAACCTCCTCCCTGTGCTTTTGGGTAAATTTCAACGCTCCGCAGAATACATCGCAGACTGCCCAGTTGTCGATTTTCCTAACGAAACTGCCAATCCTGGAAAGCTTTGTCTCCAGATCCTCCCTGAGGCCTCCGATCACAAGCCCCTGAAGCTGAAGCTCCTCGTAGGTATCGTCTGTCAGGCGTTCCAGGCAGGACAGCCCCTCCTCCCTGACAAGGCGCTTTGCAAGCTTTCTCAGCTCCGGCACTCTGACGCCCAGGATATGCTCCGTCCCGGGCAGGAGCCGGCTGTGAAATTTTCTGTATTCCTCATCGGAGAGGGCCGAAAGCTCTGCTTTTATATCCATTGTCCTGCCTCCATCCTTTCAGCGCCCGTTCTCCCCTGTGTCCGGATTTGAGTTCAGCGCTTTCTTTCACTTATCTCACTCTATTTCATCAGCTCATTGACACACACGGCCCCGTATGGGCGGATGCTCATGCGGTAGGCATTTCCCTTTCCGAGAGCTGCCTCGATATATGCCACATACTCGTCCACCAGGTCATTGGGCAGCATAGCCATAATAACGCCCGCGAAGCCGCCTCCGTGAACACGGCAGGCGCCGCGCTTTTTCTCAGCGATAAACATCTCTGTGAGAGCCAGGGCAATACAGATTCCCTGCTCCTGCAGGTCTGCAGTCGTGTAGCAGTTCTGCAGCCACTTCCAGGAGGAATTGCCGGACTCTGTGATCTTTGTCAGGAAGGTGGCAAAATCACCGTTTCTCAGAGCCTCTACCTGCGCCTCCACTCTCTTGTTTTCCTCGAAGAAGTGGAAGGCTCTCATCACAGAGCGATCCCCTGCAAACTCCCTGACCTTCGCCAGGTTTTCAATCACATCCTTCTCCTCAATGTCGGCGCAGACTTCCTTTCCAAAGAATTCCGCCACCTTCTTCATCTCGTTGGGCACGGAGGAATAGTCGGCGCTCAGATCTGCATGTCCCTTTCCTGTATTTACAATAATCAGGCTGTGATCCTGGGCACCGAAATCGAAATCGATCTTCTCAACGACCGGAGCTTCCGGGTTCTTAAAATCAATCGTGATCAGGCCGCCTACCGCGCAGGCCATCTGGTCCAGAAGGCCGGATGCCTTGTTCCAGAACTTGTTCTCGGAGTATTTTCCAATGTGCGCATAGTCCACCACATTCATTTTTCCATCGTTGAAAAATGTATTGATCATGGCGCAGATTAACATTTCATAGGAGGCGGAAGAGCTGACGCCGGCTGAGCTGATAACATTGCTGGTGATAAACGCGTCAAAGCCGCCGATCTCAAACCCTCTCTCCTTAAAGCCCTGGAGAATTCCCTTTGTCAGATCAATCGTCCCGGCCATGTCCTTGCTGGGCTTTAAATCCTTTAAATTAATAATGAACTTCTGGTGGAAGGTTTCACTTAAAATCCTTACCGTGTCAGTGCCGTTCTTCGCAGCCGCTCCCACGCAGTCCAGGTTGATGCTTCCTGCCAGAACCTTTCCGTGGTTGTGATCTGTGTGGTTTCCGCTGATCTCTGTGCGTCCCGGTGAGCTGAATAAGAGAATGTCCTTATCTCCGTACTCTCTTAAAAAGCCCTCTGTCACATGGCGGTAGCGCTCTGTATTCTCGGAAGCCTGGGCCGCGCCGTAAAGCGTTTCCATCAGTTTGCCAGCTTCTGCTGTATCAAGTTTCTGCAGTGTCTCATTCACAGTCATAACTATCTCCTCCGCCTGGATGTAATCGTTTTTCTCTGAATACATCGCAAATTTTTTGTTTGTTTTTTTGCTTTCAGTATACCATTTTAGACGCTGAACCTCAATACGATATCTTCCAAAAATACGTGCAAAAATCAATACTGCAAAGCCGCCCGAAGCCCCCGGCAAAGCTGCAGCCGCCACGGATTTTTTGAAGCACAGCCGCCTGCTCTGCCGTGACAGGCAGGCGGTTTGATGATATACTACTGGAATATGAAACCGGAAAGGACGTCGCAGCATGAACGAAACAAGACGCAGATGGGGAGAAAAGCCCTACTATTCTCTTGATTTTTACCTAAAGGAAACCTTTGGACACAAGGTCTACAAGCTGGCCCTGGACGGAGGAATGACCTGTCCTAACCGGGACGGAACCCTCGGAACGGGAGGCTGCATTTTCTGCAGCGAGGGCGGTTCGGGAGATTTTGCACAGAAGGCCGGCCCGGGTCTCAGGCAGGACGGCCCGGAGCTGACGCAGGCCGTCTTCTCACAGATCGAGCAGGCAAAGGAGCGGGTTTCGGCAAAAATAAAGGACGGGAAATATATCGCCTATTTCCAGTCCTATACAAATACCTATGCTCCCGTCTCCTATCTGGAGCGGCTGTTCTCTGCCGCCCTGTCCCATCCGGATGTGGAGGCCCTCTCCATAGGGACACGGCCGGATTGTCTCTCCGGGGAGACAGTCGCCCTTCTCTCACGGCTGAATCAAATCAAGCCGGTGTGGGTGGAGCTGGGGCTGCAGACCATCCACGAAAAAACTGCCCGCCTCATCCGCCGGGGCTATGAGCTTCCCTGTTTTTTGGACGCCTTTGAGAGGCTCAAGACAGCCGGGCTCTCCGTCATCGTCCATGTGATACTGGGACTTCCCGGAGAGAGCCGAAGCGATATGCTGGAAACAGTCCGCTTTCTCGGAAGCCTCCGCGCCGGAGGGCTGCAGACTCCGTCGCTTCCTGCAGGCTCTGCCCTGAGCGCTGAAGCGCCGGGAACCGATCACATCGACGGCATCAAGCTGCAGCTCCTCCACATACTGAAGGGCACGGAGCTGGCCCGTCTCTATGAGAGGGAGTCCTTTCCTGTCATGGAGCCGGAGGAATACGTTTCCCTGATCGCAGACTGCATCCGTCTTCTGCCCCAGGATATCGTCATTCACCGGATCAGCGGCGACGGGCCCAAACGCCTCCTCATTGCCCCTGAGTGGAGCGCAAACAAGCGTTTTGTCTTAAACTCCATCGCCAGGGCTCTGCGGGAGACCGGCGCCTATCAGGGCGAGTGGGTCTGAATGACCGTGCCGTCTTTGTCCACAGCTATATCAAAGGAAATCTCTTCCATATATTGATAAAAGGCCTGCCTCTCCCCCTCATCTGTCAGAGTTCTCGTATACCCGGCAGAGGAGGTTCCCGGAAGCATGGACAGGGACGGTTCTCCCTCCGGAGGCACTGTGACGGAAAGCAGCATGGTCTTTGGAATACTGCTTCCAAATATAAAATTTCCCAGGCTGTATACAATGGGTTTTCCCTTATAGTATTCAATTCCCTGCAGCACATGGGGATGGCTTCCAATTACCAGATCCGCTCCCGCATCAATATACTGCTGCCCCAGCGTTCTCTGATAGCTCTCCGGCTTTGTACTTTTCTCAATTCCCCAGTGTACATATACGGTCAGAAAATCGCAGATCTCCTTCGCCTTTTTTATCTCCTCCAGCAGCACGGTGGAGTCATAGGCCGTCAGCATGCCTGCATGTTCCTCCCCTGCCGCCCAATATCCTTTGGGAAATACGCGGGAGGCTGCCAGAAAGCCGAATTTCTTTCCTCCCGCCTCAATCACCTCCAGCTTTTTCGCCGCATCCAGGTCCTCTCCCGCACCTACATGAAAGATTCCGGCGCTGTCCAGCACGCGGCAGGTATCGAGAAGCGCCTCCTCCCCGTAATCCAGAGCATGGTTGTTGGCCAGCGCCACAATATCAGGGCCTATGGCCTGCAGGACAGATACCTTATCCTCCGGAAGCCGGAAGGTAAACTGCTTGTCCGTCTCGGGAGTGCCCCTGTTGCTGAAGGGAAACTCCTGATTGGCCATAAAAATATCGGCCTGCCCAATTTCCTGCCTGAAGCCGTCATCCAGGATCCCTTCGAGTCCGCCTCCTCTCTGCCAGGCGTTCAGCACGTGATCTGACAGATAAATATCTCCGCCGAAGAGGAGCTTCACCGAACGGCTGCCTGATGCCTCACCGTCCATGGCCTGCTCCTCCGGATTCCGGCCTCCCGGACCGGCCGTATCCGCTCCTTCCTCTGTATTAATCTGCAGGATTGGACGGGATATGTCCTCCTTCTCTGCCTCCAGTTCTTCCTCCGCTTCTGTCCCTGCCTCCTGTTCCCGGTATACAGGGTTTCCCGTTCTTTCCTTTAAAATCTGCTTGACTCCAAGCAGCAGCAAAAGCGCTGTCAGGAACAAGCCTGCCAAAATCAGGAGCCAGGCATGTGATCGTCTCCTCATCTTTGTCTGTTTCCTTTCCATTTACAATGTCAGGACGATGCCTCCGTCCCCTGCATAGACAGTAGAAACTCCGGCTGTGTCCGTGATGACTACTTCTTTAAACTGTGACCTGCCGCAGAGAAGGTCTCTCACATACTCTGCCCTCTCCCTGTTGTTGCAGTGGGCGATCACCAGACGCCTGTCCTCTGTCCTGCCTGCCTGCTTCAGAGCCAGATCCGCCATGCGGCCCAGAGCGCGGTTTATCCCCCTCGCCTGTTCCAGCTTGACGATCACTCCTCTGTCGCCGGCCATGATGGGCTTTATGTTCAGAGCGGTGGCAAAAAAGGCCTGAAGCCCTGAAAGTCTGCCGTTTTTTCTCAAAATGTCGAGGGATTCCAGGACAAAGTAAGTTCCCATCCGATCCCTGTACCCGACTGTCTGTTCCACCACAGAGTCAAAATCCAGTCCCGACTCACACAGTTCTCGTATCTGCAGGGCTATGCTCAGCTCTCCGGCGGAGGCAGACAGGGAATCAATCACGGCAATCCGTTTTCCCCCACTCTCTCCATCTGCCCCATGCTCCTCCTCGTAAAGCTGTTTTGCCAGACAGGCGGAATTATAACTGCCGCTCAGATGGTGGGAGAGAGTGACTACAAAAATCCATTCCGCCTCCCCCTCAAACTGCTCCCTGAAATCCTCCGGAGACGGGCAGGCAGTCTTCGGGCACTCCTTTGCCTGCCTTACCAGCTCCAGAAAGTTTTTCTGGTCAAAGGTTTCATCATCGCGAATCTGACGGCTGTCTACCTGCAGTGTAAGGGGAACCGTGTGAAAATGCGGATCTCTCTTAAGCTCTTCCGTCAGGTCCATGCAGCTGTCCCCAATAATTTTGTATGTCATAGGCTTCCTCCTGAAACTGTATTCTCTATATAATGTGGTATTCATTACTATTTATTATAGTAATCACATTACATAAAGTCAAGAATGGACGGTGCAGAAAACAGTTCCGTCTGCCCGGGCTTCTGCGGCACTGGCTGCCCGTTACAGAATGTACTGAAGCGTTTCCCATATGCAGTACAGATACATGAGGATCATTCCGGGATTCAGGTAAACTGCCCGATAAAGGGCGCCTCCCCCAATCCCGTCCGGAACACTCCCCTTCCTGTATACTGCCTTATTCCATTTCAGGATCAAAATAACCACAGCCGCAATCATAAATACGAAGACGGAAAGACCAAACAGCGTCAGTAGGCCGTATCCTGCGTACACGGAAAGGGAGCTTCCTTCTCCTGTCCATTTCGTGAGCAGAGAGGCCAGAACTGAATAACTGTTCACAATCATATGAATCAGAATGCAGTGCACAATTCTTCCTGTCTTTACAGCTGCATACCCCAGAACCAGTCCGATTATGGTGGCGAAGATCGTCTGACTTATATTTCCATGCATCAGGCCAAACAGCAGCGCAGTGAACACGATGGCTCTCTGCTCTCCCAGAAAGCGGACCCTGTTTAAAAGCATCTTCCTGAAAATCCATTCTTCAACGAGGGGCGCCATTACCGTAATCATGAGAATATTGGGCCAGCTCAGCATATTCAACATCTGGTTCACCGGGTTCATTTCAAATAGCGACTTTCCTGTAGCGGCAGAAATCAGCATATTAATCAGATTTCCCGCAAAGCTCCCGATATAGCCAAGTCCCATGGCAAGCACCAGAAGCATCAGAAATTTCCCGGCTCTCATTTTCATTTTCAGAGACTTTTCTTCTGGAAAAGGCTTCAGAAACCGTGCTGCCAGCGGAAGGGATACCAGATACCCGCAGAGGGACGATAACGCAATGACCGCCCCTCGGTCAGTCAGAAAATGTACCGCCTCCTGTCCTGCACTGCTTCCGGAAGCGGCCATCAAGGCCACAAGCTGCTTCCAGGCAAAAGAGGATATGTAGGAGAAAGCTATGATTATAATGAGGGCGAAGCCAAGACGTGAGCACTGCTTTCTCACAGAGCCAAGATATCTGCCCGGTGTGCCCATCCCGCCGTTCTCCCGGCTTTCCCTCTGTACTCTCTCCTGCTCCTCGTTCATTCCTGTGTATTCCATAAGCATGATTTCCTTTCTTCGGTATATCCATTTCAGAGACTGACAAAATGGTTTCCAATATTTTACCATAAAATCTGCTTTCTGTGTGGCGGTTTAAGGGTTTTTAATATTTTGTAATATATCTGCCGGACAGTATTCCTCCACCTTCTATAAGCGTACCTTCTGTTTTCGCGGCAGTTTTTATAAAGTTCAGCAGGCAGGAGCCTTTAGGCGGCCTTCATAAATCTGTAAGAAGCCATCCTCAGCCGCAGCCCCCTTTTCTGCAGGCGGCCGCAGTGTTCTTTTTCCGTGATTCCGGAGATTCCGGAAATAAAGACAGAGGCTGCAGCCTGTATGGAGCCCAGGAAAATGTCCGTTACCGTATCCGCGCCCTCAGCCCGTCTATTTTCACTCCTCTGTCAATTCCTATCAGCTTCTGATTTTTCCCTGCACTCACCTTGACCCTTGTCCAGATCATTTTCTGAAGAAGCGGTTCATAGACGTAAACCTCTACCTCCTGGCCCGGCTTCAGCCCGGCATCATTCAGGCTGATAGAACCATCTGCCTCTGTTTTCAGGCTGCCCTCCTCTGACACCTCTCTGTCCAGGTAGCCGATCAGCTCACTGACCCGCGTGATTTTGTCAAAGAGCTCCCAGACTACCTCGGAGCGCAGATAGCTGTCTGCATCCTGCTCCCCATTCAGGATAATCTGCCATCCTGCTGTGCCATACTGCTCCATAAAACATTTTATTTCTCTCTGTACCGGCTCAAGCGCCCCCAGAAGTTTCCTTTCCTTCATTCCCCGTTCCCCTTTCCCAGCAGTTTCCGAACTCGGAAACTTATTTATTTTCTATCTTAATGAGATAATACAATTATTGCAAGCTACAGATGAGTTTTGTGAGGACATTTTTATGATTGTCTATGATAAATTGTGGATTGCCCTCAAGGACAAGGGTATATCTCAGAACCGGCTATATAAATATTATAATATCAGCAGAGCTCAGATATACCGATTAAAACATAATCAGGTCGTATATACCAGTACGCTGGATATGCTGTGCAATATCCTTCAGTGCTCTGACATCTCAGATATTGCCACATTTATCCCTGATCGTCCTGGTGAGCCGGAAAATGAGTTTTCTCCGGCTGAGCCCCACACAGAATCGGAAGGTACAGAAAAATAAAACCGCCTTTGGTTTCGCACCAAAGACGGTTTTATTTTTCTGTACTCTCATCTGCCTCTGCTCTTACTGTCCGCTCTTTTTTCCGCTTTTTTCATAGAGATGACACGCTACCAAATGGCCTTCCTCCACCTCAAGAAGCTCTGGCCGTTCCCTTCTGCACCTGTCTGCTGCAAAACGGCATCGGCCTGCAAAGCGGCAGCCGGGAGGAGGGTCAATGGGACTTGGTATCTCTCCTGTCAAACGGATTCTCTCCTTCTCCTCCTCCACCTTCGGATCCGGAATGGGGATCGCGGACAGCAGCGCCTTCGTGTACGGGTGCAGCGGTTTTTTATAAAGAGACTCAGAGCTGGTGAGCTCTGCCACCGTTCCCAGGTACATGACTGCCACCCGGTCGGAAATGTGGCGCACCATAGCCAGATCATGGGCGATAAACAGGTAGATAAGGCCCTTCTCTCTCTGAAGCCGCATAAGCAGGTTTA
Organism: Clostridium sp. M62/1; assembly: GCF_020736365.1. NCBI lineage: Bacteria > Bacillati > Bacillota > Clostridia > Eubacteriales > Clostridiaceae > Clostridium > Clostridium sp. M62/1. The sequence goes on from NZ_CP085988.1 coordinate 3,323,899, forward strand.
CAATCTGTGCCTGGATGGATACGTCCAGAGCGGAGATCGGTTCATCGCAGACGATAAGCTCCGGATCCACGGCGAGAGCTCTGGCAATCCCGATCCTCTGCCTCTGTCCTCCCGAAAATTCGTGGACAAAACGGGCGGCGTGTTCCACATTCAGCCCCACAGTGAGGAGAAGCTCCTTTACTCTCTGCCTCTCCTCCTCCCTGCTTCTGCACAGCTTATGGGCTCTCAAGCCCTCAGCAATAATGTCATGTACCTTCATCTTCGGATCCAGAGAGGAGTAGGGATCCTGGAAAATAATCTGTACCTCCTTCGTAAATGCCTTCTTTGCGGCCCCTCTTAGCTCATGGACATTCTTTCCACGATAGAGAACCTGGCCCTCCGTCCTGTCATAGATGCCGATGCAGGTTCTGGCGCAGGTAGTCTTGCCGCAGCCGGACTCACCTACAATTCCGAGAGTCTCGCCCCGGTTCAATGAAAATGTCACGTCGTCCACAGCCTTTAAGGTTTTCTTTCCTGACTGGAAGTATTTTTTCAGATGGCTGACCTCCAGTATTTTCTCTGCGTGTTCCTTCTGTTCCATGCTTTCACCTTTCTTAATCTAACCCTTCCCCTGTAATTTCATTTTGCGGCCCCTGCCATGGGGTGATAAAGCCAGCACCTGGCCGTATGGCCTGGCTCAAACTCATAGAGAGGAGGCTCCTGCTCTGTACAGATTTTCATACAGTTCTGGCAGCGGGTGCCAAAGGCACAGCCTGGCGGCGGGCAGAGCATACTGGGCGGAGCACCTTCAATAGACTCTAACTCCTGCCCGCTCTCCAGATCAAGCCTCGGAACCGCCCGTAGAAGTGCCCTGGTATAGGGATGTCTGGCGCTGTAGAAAATATCTGCGCTGCTGCCGGTCTCTACCACCTTTCCCGCATACATGACAACGATCTTTTTTGCAATATTTGCCACAATTCCCAGATCGTGGGTGATCATAATGACCGCCATCCCCGTCTCTTTCTGGATCTGTTTGAGGAGTTCTATAATTTCTGCCTGAATCGTCACATCCAGAGCCGTGGTGGGCTCGTCGGCGATGAGAAGCCTCGGCTGACAGGCCAGAGCGATGGCTATCATCGCCCTCTGTCTCATTCCTCCGGAAAATTCGTGAGGATACTGCCTTACCCTCCTTCCCGCCTCCGGGATTCCCACCTGCTCCAGGAGCCGCACTGCCTCGCGCCGCGCCTCCTCCCTGGTCATATCTGTGTGAACCAGCAGCTTCTCCACAATCTGGCGCCCTACGGTGAGGGTGGGGTTTAAGGCCGCCAGTGCATCCTGAAAGACAATGGCGCAGTCCTTCCCCCGGTACTCCCGCCACTGCTTTGCCGTCTGCTCCAGTATGTTTTTTCCATCAAAAATGATCTCGCTTCCCGCCTTGATCTCTCCCTGAGGCGGCCGGATCAGCCCCATAACTGCCTTTGCCGTCACGGACTTTCCGCAGCCGGATTCGCCTACAATGGCCACCGGTTCGCCCTCCTCCACGGAAAACGACACTCCCCGCACAGCCTGCACCTCCCCGGCGTAGCTGCAAAAGGAAATTCTCAGTTCCTTTACCTCCAGAAGTTTTCCCATAAAGCCACCTCCTATTTATGCAGACGCGGATCCAGGGCATACTGAAGCGCGTCTCCCAGAATATTCAGACAAAGAACTGTCAGAAGAATAAACAGTCCCGGAACCAGTGCCAGCAGCGGATCATACAGAATATACTGCTGTGCGTTCTGGAGCATGCTGCCCCAGGAGGACATGGGGAGAGCCACGCCGTATCCAAGAAAGCTTAAAGCCGACTCGTCCAGGATCGCCCCCGCAATGCTCAAAGAGGCAGCCACAATAATCTGGGCTGACATATTCGGGATAATGTGTCTCATGATGATGGTGGTATGGCCCACCCCCAGAGTTCTGGCAGCTGCCACAAAATCCCTCTCCTTCAGGGTCAGCGTCTGGGCCCTGACAATCCTCGCAACTCCGGTCCAGGAAAACAGGGCCAGCATAAACACCAGCGTCACCATATTGTTGGGGATAAAGGAAAAGATGACAATGATCATCAGAAGGCTCGGCACGGACTGAAACATATCCACAATCCGCATTAAAACCGCGTCTGTTTTCCCCCCTGCGTAGCCGCTTATGGTTCCCACCAGAGTTCCCGCCACCACTGACACAATCATGGTGGCAATACCGACTAACAGGGAAATTCTGCTGCCGTAGAGGACTCTCGTGAAGGTATCGCGCCCCAGCTCATCCGTTCCCAGCCAGTGCTCCCCGCTGGGAGGAGCCATCTTATTAAGCACATCCATGTAATCCGGATCCTGGGGCAGAAACGGGGCCGCAAGTGCTCCCGCAGCGATCAGGATAAGAATCGCCAGGCTGACAGCTGCCATCTTATTTTCCCAGAAGGCTTTTTTCAGCTGATGTCCCAGTCCTCTGCCGCAGTCCGGCGCCTTTTCCTCTCCCCCGAGCTCTGCCCGGGCAAAATCCTCCGCCCGGAGAGCTGCCTGGTTTAAGGGTGATATTAACTTCGCCATACCTTTTACCCCCTTCCCTGCTTAATTCTCGGATCTGCAAAGCCATAGAGGAGATCTGCCAGGAAGTTCCCCAAAAGCAGAATGGTGCAGGAGAACATGGTGATGCCCATAATCATCGGATAGTCCCGGTTGTTGATGGCAGACATTCCCAGGGTTCCCAGCCCCGGCCATGCGAAAACGGACTCTATGATAAAGGAACCTGTCACCAGGGTTCCCAGCCGGGAGCCGACGGTGGTGATCACCGGGAGCATACAGTTTTTAAGCACCTGGCCGTACAGAATCCCGCGTTTTGAAAGTCCCTTGGATATAGCTGTCTGTACATACTCCTCCTCCAGCTGTACAATGGTGTTGGCACGAATATAGCGGACAAAGACAGCCATGTTATTAAGGCCCAGGACAATAGCCGGCATAATCCCATGCCTGATCAGATCCCAGGCGCTGTCCACTCCGATGGTGCGCATACCGGAACTGGGAAGTATTTTGAGCTTCATGGAGAAAATAATAATCAGCATAATACCCAGCCAGAAGGCAGGCACAGAGATTCCCAGGTAGGTAAAACCGCTGATGATATGATCGGGCAGTCTGTTCTTATAGACTCCCGCCAGAAGCCCTAGAGGGATTGAAATCGCCAGTGACAGCAGAAGGGACGCTCCCATCAGCCCGGCTGTGCAGGGCAGCTTTTCCAGTATCTGGTCTAACACCGGCTGTCGGTTGCTGATGGAGATTCCCAGGTTTCCGTGGGCCGTCTTTTTTGCCCAGCTCACATACTGCTCCACCACGTTTCCGTTTAAGCCCAGGGACTCTCTCATCCGGTACATTTCCTCATCCGTCATCTTGTGTCCCGTAGCTCCCGGCGTCATGTAGATGTAGAGGGGATCTCCCGGAGCAAAGTAGATGATGGAAAAGGAAAACATGGAGACCAGAATCCATACAAAGAGCATCTGGGCCAGACGCTTTACTATAAATTGCTTCAAGGCTGTCTCTCCTTTCCTTCAGGGCCCTTATCCTATCAGGCCGTTGTTTTTATCAGCACAAAGGGCCGCCGCAAAACGGTACTCTCATACAGTCCTTTAAGGACATTCTCATATGAGCTGTTTCATTTTGCGGCAGCCCTGCAGAAAGCCCTGTTTCAGGGCCGGCTGAACCTGCATTTATTCAATAGTCAGCTTTGTGTAATCCTCAAAGATCGGAGTGCGCTTGATCGTATCCGTTCCCTTTACATTGCCTGTTGTGACAAATACATAGTTCGGATATGCTATCGGATAGCAGCTCATCTCCTCTTTTGTCTTCTCCTGAATCTCCTTGTAGATTGCGGCTCTCTCGTCCTCAGTGAACACGGAGCGGGCCTCCTGCCAGAGTCCTAAGAGCTCGTCGCTGACAGCCAGATTTACTCCCCAGGTTCCGTCATACATTCCCGCAACCACAGTATCTGGATCTCCAACTGCAGCGTAGCCGTTCAGGTAGAACTCATAATCTCCGTCTGTTCCGAACACCTTCTCAAAGAAGCCGGTGGACTCAAGAGGAATTACTTCCAGATTGATGCCCACGTTCTTGAGCTGCTGCTGGATCACCTGGGCAGATTCCTTCATATAGGCGCGCTCTGAGTTGAAATAGAGCGTCATGGTTGACCCCTCGATGCCTGTCTCGGCTGCCAGCTGCTTTGCCTTCTCAATATCCTGGCTGTAGCCCTCCACGGATTCGTCATAGAAGGTTGTCATATTGCTGAGAACCGTGTTGGCCGGAACTGCCATTCCCTCGCCGTAAGCGCCGTCGATAATCTCCTGGGCGTCTAAGGCTGCGAACACTGCCTCCACTACCTTCGGATCCTGAACGGTCTCACAGAACTTATTGACTGCCAGGTAGTTGACACGTCCCTCCGGATACATAACCACCGTGTAGTTCGGATCCTCAGAATATTTTGCAACTGCCGGGGCGCTGGAAAGCTCCATCAGGTTGATCTCCCCATTCATCAGAGCAACCTCCTGGGCAGAGATATCAGATATAATCCGGAAGGTTACTGTGTCGATATCCGGCGCACCCATGTAGTAATCCTCATTCTTCTCAAGAATCAGGTACTGATCCTGCTTAAACTCTCTTAATTTATAAGGGCCGGAGCCAATGCCTGACATATTTGCCTCCGCTCCCACGATGCTCGTATTGCCTCCATACACGTGTTCCGGAATCAGAGTCAGCTCTCCGAGAAGGGCCGGGTAGGATGCGGACGCCATGGGAAGGGTAATCTTTACCGTCAGGTCATCCACCTTCTCATATTTCACTGGCTGGTCATTTAAAATTACCACGTTCGTGTTTCCTGCTCCGTTGTTTGTGTCAGCATTGACATCCATGGTAAAAATTACATCGTCTGCCGTAATCGGCTCCCCGTCATGCCACTTCAGCCCATCCTTCAGCTTCAGGGTAACGGAAGTTCCGTCCTCGGAAACCTCATAGGATTCAGCCAGGTAATACCTTGTCTCATTTACATCAATCACATAGAGCGGATCGTAGAGGGGATTTAACATAATCACGCCCTCCTTGTAGCTCTCAAGCAGCGGGTTTAAGTTGGCCACACAGCTGGCGCTGGGAATCACAAGTCCCTTCTCCTCTCCGTCAGCCTCCCTGGCGGCTTCTGTCTCTTCCTCTTCTGCTTTGGCAGCCTCAGAGCCTGTCTCCGCACCTTTTGACGAAGCTGCCGTGTCCTCTGTTTTTGCCCCGCATCCAGTCATGGCCGTCAGCGCCATAGCTGCGCACAGAGCAAAGCTCAGCAGTCTCTTTCTCATGTCGTTCCTCCATCTTTTTTCATTTTCTCTGTTCTGTCTTTTAACAGTCTATGGTGCATTATATAACCCATCCCCCTGTGAGACAAATTCAAAAATCCCATACAGACCCGTCTTTATCGAAATATGCAATAACGCAACATAATGCGGCAGACCGGAAAAGAGGTCTGGCCAGACACGCTCCCGGCCGGCAGAAAATCCGCCTCTCACAGAAAGCGGAGTCTCCCGCAAACAAAAAGAGCAGAAGAAATCTCCTTCGGATCTCTTCTGCTCCTGTCTGCCCTGTATTTCGTTTATTTTCTATTTTGCGAGCTTTGCCATAATCTCATTGCTTCTTGCAATAAACTTTGTCATCCTCTCCGGGCTTAAACTGCCGTGGCTTAAGAGGGCCAGGTCATAGAGCTGCTCACAGATTACCGGCGTTTCCTCTCCCTCTCCGTGCTCTAACACGTACTTAACAAGGCTGTTGTTGGCATTTAACACCAGAACCTCACCTGTGCCGCCGAACATGGACGGATCCATGCCGTACATATTGTACATTTTCATCATTTCCTGCATACGGCGGGTCTCCTCAGCCACTGTGATCATGGAGGAAACGGACTCGTTTTTCAGCTTCTCCACCTTCACCTCCAGCTTATCGTTTCCAAGGGCCCTGCGGAAGGTTTCGGTCAGAGTCTTGGCCTCCTGCTCCAGAGTCTCCTTGTCCTCCTCCTTCACTTCTTCCTTGAACATCTCATTGACATCGGCGTCAATCCTCAGGAACTTCACTCCCTCGTGCTTCTGCTCCTCATGGGTGATAAAGGGATTGTCGATATTGTGTGTCAGGATGACAGCGTCCAGCTTCTCCTCGCGGAACATGTTGATGTACTGGCTCTGCTCCTTCTCATCTGTCACATAGAATATCTTATTTTCATGCTTTTCCTTTGCTGCCTCCAGGTAATCCTTGAGAGTCACATACTTTCCGTCCAGGTTCTTGAAGATAATAAAGTCCTCCATCTTCTCGGCGAACTTCTCGTCTCTCAGGCAGCCATACTTGATAAACGGGCTGATGTCATCCCAGTATTTCTCATAGTTTTCTCTGTCTGTCTTGCACATGCCGGACAGCTTGTCTGCCACCTTCTTTGTGATGTAATCGGAAATCTTCTTCACAAAGCCGTCGTTCTGCAGGGCGCTTCTGGATACGTTTAACGGCAGATCCGGACAGTCGATAACGCCCTTTAAGAGCATCAGGAATTCCGGAATTACTTCCTTGATGTTGTCGGCGATAAATACCTGATTATTGTAGAGCTTGATGGTTCCCTCAATACTCTCATACTCCATGTTGATCTTCGGGAAGTAGAGGATTCCCTTTAAGTTGAAGGGGTAGTCCATATTCAGGTGAATCCAGAACAGGGGCTCCTTAAAGTCCATAAATACTTTGCGGTAGAAGGACTTGTACTCCTCCTCTGTGCACTCATTGGGGTGCTTGTTCCAGAGCGGGTTTACATCGCTTAAGGATACCGGCCTCTTTAAAATCTTGTATTTCTCTCTGGCAGGAGAAACCTCCACAACCTCCTTGGTACCGTCCTCTTTTTCCTTCTCCTCTGTCTTGGCCTCCTCCACGATCGTCTCTACAATCGTGTCCTTTTCATTTAACTCATCCTTCTCGATTGTCTCGTATTCCGGCTCAGCCTTCGCATTGGTCAGATAGATCGGAACCGGCATGAAGGAGCAGTATTTCTCAATGACCTCTCTGGCCCGGTATTCATTGGCAAATTCTGTGCTGTCCTCGTTTAAATAGAGGGTAATCCTTGTACCGATGCCCTCCTTGTCGCCGTCCTTCATGTCAAATTCCGTACCGCCCTCTGACTCCCAGTGAACCGGTTTTGCGTCCTTTCTGTAGGAGAGGGAATCGATAGTCACCTTGTCGGCCACCATGAAGGCAGAGTAAAAGCCAAGGCCGAAATGACCGATGATCTGATCCTCGTTTGCCTTGTCCTTATATTTGTTGAGGAAATCCTGGGCTCCGGAGAAGGCGATCTGGTTGATGTACTCGTCTACCTCATCCTCCGTCATACCCATACCGTTGTCTTCCACAACGATGGTCTTTTCCTCCGGGTTTACTGTCACCTGGATTTTAAACTCCATATCCTCCGGCTTTTCCCACTCGCCCATCATCTCCAGCTTCTTCAGCTTCGTGATAGCGTCACAGCCGTTGGAGATCAGCTCTCTGTAGAAAATGTCGTGGTCGGAATAGAGCCACTTTTTAATAATTGGGAAAATATTTTCGCTGTTAATGGATAAACTGCCTGACTTTGCCATAGATAACACTCCTTTTTTCTGATTCTGTATAGTTCTGAACAGACATTCCTCTGCCTGTCTCTTCTCTCAAATTCCTTCTATATTTTAGTATTCCTTTTAGCAGATGTCAATAGAAAATCAGCACTCATTTTGATTGAGTGCTAATAATCCATATATCCCGGGTCCATTTCTTACAATTTTTTTGCCTGTCCTTCTCTTCATTGACTTTTGCCTGCGGGCTTCCTATAATGGATTTCATACGGCGTCTGGGACAGCCCTGTCTGTATCTGTTCCGCCGTTTTGTTCTTTATAACGATACTGAAAAGCGATACTGACACGCCATTTTGGAGGATCTCACATGAAATACACACCGCATTTACGGAACACAGCAAAATCCGGCGGCTCTCGCCGCCGTTCCCGCCTCTCTCTCTGCGCCGGCGTCCTGGCCCTGGCCCTGTCTGTCTCACAGACCCTGGCCTTTCCGGCTTTCGCAGGGCCGGCAGAGGAAGCCACCGTTTCTTCTGACGAACCGTCTGTACCGGCAGCACTTGGACCGGCAGCCGATTTAAGCGCGTCCAACTATTACAACGGCCGCCTCTCTGATCCCATAGTAAAGCCTGTGGATAAATACAGCTACGAGCAGATGGAGCAGGATATAAACGCCCTGAAAAACCGCTATCCAAACCAGATGAATGTCAATATTATGGGGCAGTCGGCAGACGGACGAAACCTGTACCACATCATCATCGGCAATCCATCCGCCTCCAAGCACATCTTATTCCAGGGAACCATACATGGGAGGGAATATATCAACGTGCCTTTGATGATGCAGCAGCTTGAATACCTTCTCGCCTACCAGAATACAGGAACCTTCCAGGGCAGAAACCTGTCCGATATGCTTGGCCAGGTGGCTGTACACTTTGTCCCCCTGGCAAACCCTGACGGCGCCTCTATCAGCCAGAACGGGGAGGGTGGCATCCGCTCCGAAGAGCTCAGGGCTCAGATACAGAAAGCCTACGAGGCTGACAAGGCCGACGGCCGCACCACAGCTGACTATGACTCCTACTTAAGGCGCTGGAAGAGCAACGGCCGCGGCGTTGACTTAAACCACAACTTTGACGCAGGCTGGGACGGCCTGAACACAGTGGCTCATCCGTCCTCCACCGACTATAAGGGCGAAAGTCCCCTCTCCGAGCCTGAGTCCAGGGCGTTAGCGGCCCTCACGGATCAGTATCCCTTTGCCGCCTGCATCAGCTATCACGCCATGGGCCAGGTAATCTACTGGGATACGGAGAATAACAGGAAAGAGACGGCCTCCAGGGAGCTGGCAGAGCTGGTTTCTAAAAATAACGGCTACCAGATTCTAGGAAGCAAGGGCGTCGGCGGCTATAAAGACTGGATCCAGAAGAGAGAGAACGCAATCCCAGGCATTACCATTGAAGTGGGAAAATCTACCTGCCCTGTGAATTTCTCTGAGTACGAAACACTCTGGAAACAGAACCGGGCCGTTCCAGGCATTGTCATCGAGTATGTTCTCACCCATTAAAGGGTCATGGAACTCCCGGAGCAGACGCTGCCGGACTGACACCGGCTGCTGCCTCCAAATCACATGCTAAAAAATAAAGAAAAAACCGGACGGACCTTCCTGCAGAAGAGTCCGTCCGATTTCATTTTTGTGTCCGGGCCTAGACCTCAAAAAAGGCCAGCCCTTTCTTTTTCAGAAATTCCTTTACTGCCCCGTCCCACTCCTGTTCCAGCGAGCGGTCCAGGGTGAAGCGGCTCACAGAGGTTCCTGTGATGCAGGTGAGGGCTCTGTCCTCATAACGGATGTTCAGATAGAGCCCATTTACCTCAGAGGGGGCAAAGCCGGAGGCTCTCCCGCTCACAAACGCCTCCTTCTCACTGTCCGACAGCTGCAGCACAATGTGAAAGCTCTCCGGCAGATGCCTGCCCTTAATCAGTGAGAAGCAGAACGGGCGAAGGGCGCTCCACGCAGAAAAGTCCTCCAGCCGGCGAACCTGTGCCTCATCGCTGGAATAATAGCCGGGGCGGATTCGCCCGTCTATCTGAAAGCTGTTGAAGGTCACGATCTTTACCTCCCTGACCAGGAAATGGTCAAATGTATCTCCAATAAAAAGCTGTCTTGTAAATTCCTTTAACTCGTCTGTCTGCAGCGCTACCATTTTCATTCCTCCAAATATTTCCCCTCTGTTCATGCCAGGCTTGCTGTCAGCTTCCGGCTTACCGGCTGCTTTCAGTTTTCTGCCAGTTTCCGTTTCACGCCAGCTTTGGTCTCCCGGCTGCAAAGAGATAACACAAGTATACTATGAACCGCCCTGTCATTACAAGATGAAACCGCAGCCTGCCTGCGCCTTTCTTCTTTTCTCATTTCTTTCCGTTGCAAAAAACATCACTTTTATTTATACTCTTATGTGTGCTTTTGTCCGCTCAGAGCAGGCCCCGGCCGGGAACTGGTTCTAAGCTGCAGGGCACGACTGCAAAATAGGAGGAACTGTAATGGAACAGTATACAAATGATTTAAACGAGCTGATGGAGCTCCTGCGTGCAGGAGTCTCCCCGCTTCATACGATCCGCTACTCCATGGAGCTTCTTGAGAGCCGCGGATTTACAGAACTTAAGCTGGACGAGCCGTGGTCCATCGAGGCCGGAAAGGGCTATTTCGTCAACGCCTTTGACACAACCCTTGTAGGCTTTACTGTGGGAGAGGATGCAGAAAACCACCCGAAATTCCGCATCGCCTCCTCCCATACGGACTGGCCCTGCCTGATGGTCAAGCCGTCTCCCGAGATCGCTTCTGAGGGCTACGCAAAGCTCAATGTAGCCGTATACGGAGGCCCTATTTTAAGTACATGGATGGATCGCCCCCTCTCCATGGCCGGAAAGGTCTGCACTGTGTCCGACGATCCGTTCAGCCCCAACGTGCATCTCGTAGATTTTAAGCGCCCCCTTTTAACGGTTCCGAACCTGGCTATCCATTTTAACCGGGAGGTGAACAGCGGCGTTGCCTTGAATCCGCAGATCGACATGCAGCCGATTATCGCCATGCTGGATGAAAGTCTGAACAGAGACGACTTCTTCCTGGAGCTGGTGGCCGGAGAATTAAAGGTGAAGAAGGAGGATATCTTAGACTACGAATTCTACATTTACAACTGCGACGAGCCTCAGGTTCTCGGCATAAACAATGAATTTTTATCCTCCCCGCGCCTGGACAACCTGACAAGTGTCCACGCCTGCCTGAGCGGCCTTATAAACAGCAGCAGAAAGAGCGGAATCAGCGTTGCAGCTCTCTATGACAATGAGGAGATCGGAAGCAGCACGAAGCAGGGCGCTGCCTCTCCTCTGACAGACAGGATTCTGGAAAAAATTTACTTAAGCCTTGGCTACAGCAGAAGTGAATTTTTAGACTCCCTGTTCGGAGGCTTCCTCCTCTCCCTGGATGTGGCTCACGCTTACCACCCCAACAAGGGGGAGAAATACGATCCTAAGGATCGGGTTCCTTTAAACGGCGGCGTGGGGCTGAAGCTGGCAGTCAGCCAGGCTTACGCCACCGACGCCTCCCACGTCAGCGTCATCGAGGGAATCTGCCGCAGGAACCACATTCCTTACCGCAAGTTCTCCAACCGGTCTGACATCAAGGGCGGCTCCACCCTCGGAAGCATCTCCTCCTGCCTGCTCACCATGCCGGCAGTGGACGCAGGTGTGGCAATCCTTGCCATGCACTCTGCCCGCGAGATGATGGGGGTAAAGGATCAGTGGGCTCTGGCTGAGCTGGCCCGCTGCCTGTTGGCTTAATCCGGACATCCTGCCGGAAAAACGGCAGTTAAAGATCAGGTCACAGGGAATACACCTGGAAAACATCTTAATTCAGAGCGAAAAAGGAGGCAGGGCTGCCTGGGCTGCTCTGTCTCCTTTTTCGCTCATTGTCAGTATTTTCTCTTCTGTGTTCTCTTCTTTTATTTCCTCTTCTTTTATTTATTTCCTCTTTTTTTATTTACTTCCCCTTCTTTTATTTTTCCTTCTGTATCTTTTTTCTGACCTGAAGCCGCAAGACGCCTTTCTGTGCTGTCTCACTCCTGGTTTTCTGACGCGCCAAGCTGCTTTTCTGCCTTCAGAGTGAGGATCCTTAAAACCGACTCCTCGATCCGATCCTCGCCAATGGTTCCCGCCTCCACAGCTTCCTCCACTCCCTGACAGGCAGCTTTGAAATCCTCCGGCATAAGGATCATATCCACTCCTGCCTCCAGCGCCTTTACTGCCGCATCGCCGCTGCTGCAGGACTCGGTAATGGCTCCCATATTCATTGCATCCGTGATAATGATCCCGTCAAATTTCAGGGTATCTCTCAGCACCTCTGTCACAAGAGTTTTGGAAAACACGGCCGGGCGGTCATCCCCCACGGCTTCCGGATCACTGATATGCCCCACCATGACGAAGTCGGCGCCTGCCTCAATCCCTGTGTAAAATGGAATCAGCTCATTTTCCAAAAGCTCATCCACCGTCCTGTGGATCACTGCTGCTCCCTCATGGCTGTCCTCTGCCGTGCCGCCATGACCCGGAAAATGCTTGAGAACCGGGCTGATTCCATGTTTTTTCAGACCCTCCGTCTCCCGCACCACCATGTTGGCCACGGTCTTTGCGTCACTTCCGAAAGAACGCCTTTTTACCACCGTATTGTCGGGGTTTGTCAGCACATCGGCCACCGGGGCAAAATCCATGTTAAATCCAAGCTCTGCCAGGTAAGCGCCTATGGCGTCCCCCACCTCGTAGGCCTTCTCCGAATCACCCTGAGCTCCAATATCGCTCATATCCGGAAAAGCGTCAAGGGCAAAGCCCTCCCTGCCGCTGATGCGGGCGACCTGTCCTCCCTCCTCATCAACAGCCAGCAGCATGGGAAGCCCTGTCCGCTCTTTCGCGTACTGGTTCGTGCGTGTCAGCATGTCCTTTGTCTGGGCTTCATCCCGGAGGTTCTGGCTGAAATAGACAATGCCGCCTACCGGATACTGTTCAATGGCAGCCTTCGTGGCCTCTCCGGCAGCATACACCTCGTCATATCCGGTGAGAGCCTCAGGAGTTACCATAAAAAGCTGCAGTATTTTTTCCTCCAGGGTCATAGAATCCAAAATCTCTTCTGCCTTCTTTTCCGCCTCAGAGCGGCCCTCCGCCTGTGCGCCTTCTCCTGACTGCCCAGTCTCCTCTCCCGGGGCCTTTTCACCGGACTCTGCCGCCGTATGAGCTTCTGAAGCCTTTCCGCCAAGCCCCGTCCCTGTGTCATCCCCCGGAATCCGTTCCGGACGGATCGCTCCGGCTTCCTCTCTGCCAGCCTCAGCTCTTCGTTTTCCTGCAAAGCAGAATACTCCGGCCAATGCCGCAGCACAGAGGAGAGCAATAAGAATAACCGCAGCTATCCTGCCCTTGTTTCTCCCTCTCCTGCGGCGCCTCCGGCTTCTCCTGTCTCTGGAGCGGGGCTTCTCTTCCCTTTCCCTCTGTCCTGTCCTATCCTGCGCAGCGGGGATTTCCCTCTTTGCGTCCCCTCGTCTCCTTATGATCTCCAGTCCCTCTGTTCTGTCCAAACTGTCCTTGTCCATTATCTGTCTCCCGGCGTTTCAAAAGCGCCTGCATGCTTTTTGTATATCTCAAAGAAGTCAGCGCTGACAGCGTGAGGCTCTCCGCTGAGACTTACGCCTTCCCAGATCTTCTCCGAATCCTTCAGGGCAATGCCCTCCTTGAAGCTGCCGTAGATGTCCTGGAAGGCCTTTTCCCGTCTGGCCTCATAGATCTGTTCCTTTCTCTCAGCCGTGGCTTCCTCATCATAGTCATTGTCACAGCGGATGACGCAGTACTGTCCGTTATCCTCCACTACCTCACTCACCTGTCCCGTTTCCAGACCAAAGGCAGCGTACTCAAAATCCTCACTCTCCTCGGCTCTTCCCAGCTTTCTCTCAGAGACTGTAAGTCCCTCGGCAGAGGCGGCCTTTTCAAGAGAAGAGCCCTCTGAAATGCCGGCCAGAATCCGCTCAGCGGTCTCCTGATCCTCAGCCCTTGCCTCAGTAATGTCGATCACCTTCGCCTCACTGTCACTGACTTCCATATCCATTCCTTCTGTCAGCTCGCCCACCAGTTTATTGGCCAGACAGTAATCGTGGAACACGGTCTCGGCGGTCTCCTCATCCACTCCCATATAGGCGATATCCTCCGGTGTCAGCGCAGCCACATACTCGGCCGCAGCCGCGTCCATGGCTGCGCTCTCCTCACTGGTCAGCTCCACTCCCCTCTCCTCTGCGAGCAGGGTCATGGTTTTCATCTCGTCCATGAAGCTCTTTATCTGATCCTTTGTATACTGCTCAAAGGTCTGACCAGAATCATCCACCTGCACGCTCCAGATCTGATCCGTGCAGATTTCCTCGTACGTATTTTTCTGGGACATTGCCACGATCATGATCTCCGGAAGGTCATACCCCTGCTCGCTGGTGATCCCGGCCAGCATGGATTCTGCCTTCTGACAGCCGGTCAGAAGCACAGCGCCCAAAAGCGCAGCTGCCGTCAGTCTGGCCCCACAGGCCCTCCTTCTGTTTTTACTCTCCATTCCATCTCTCCTTCTGTTCTTCTCCCTACGGCGGGACTGCCCCTGTTAAAGGAGGCGTTTTAAAATTTTCAGAACACCGTCGTTCACATTGGTATCTGCCTGAAATCTGGCAGCCTCCTTGACCTCTTTTCTGGCGTTGCCCACGGCAAAGCTGTAGTAGGCCCGGTTCAGCATCTCAATATCGTTCAGCTGATCTCCAAATACCATGGTCTCCTCCGGCAGAATGCCCAGGCTCTCCTGAAGTGTTTTCACTGCCTCCCCCTTGTTGACGCCCGTGTGCATGCAGTCCATCCACATGTCTCCGGAGATAGTGATTTTCATTCTGCTGCCGTATTTATCAAAGAAAAATCCCGCTTCTTTCTGAATATCGGACTTTTTATAAGCAGCTACCTTGATGATCACATCGTCCACCTTTGTCACATCGTCTACCGGAACCACATCGAAGTGGTAGCCGTTTTTCACCCAGTCCGTAAACGCCTGATCCTTCGTTTCCATGTATGCGTGCTTTGCACCGCTCACCACCATGTCCATCACAGGGTTCTTTCTTATATCCTCAATCAGCTCTGCCGCTGCAGCCTGATCCATAGGGTAGAGAAACAGGTTTCTGCCCAGGCATCCCAGATAGGCCCCGTTCTCCGCCACATAGAAAATCTCCTTCCCTATAGGCGCAAAAGTATACTCGATGCTGGCCACCTGCCTGCCGCTGGCAGCCGCAAAGTGGATTTTCTTCTCCTTTTTCAGCCTCATAATCACATCAAACAGCTCTGTGTTTAACTGGTTTTCCCCATCACGCACCAGAGTTCCGTCAATGTCTGACACAATCAGTTTAATCATAGCCTCTCCTCCGAAATCCTTTTAAGTTCCTGATACGTCCTGCTGGCCGGAAGGCCCATCACATTATAATAGTCTCCGTGAATCTCCCTGATAAATTTTGCAAAACTGCCCTGTATTCCATATCCGCCGGCCTTGTCTTCCCACTCATGCCGCGGCTTTCCGGGATTCTCTTCGGACTCGCCATCGTCCTCTGAACCATGAAAGGCGATATAGTCCTCTATCTCCTCCTCTGTCATGGGCCAGACTGAAACCTCCGTCTTTTCCGCAAAGGTGATTTTCCTATCCCCCCGGATCAGGGTGACGCCTGTATAGACCTGGTGGACGTTTCCGGACAGGAGGCGAATCATCTCCCTCGCTTCCTCCTCATTCCCGGGCTTTCCCAGGATCTTTCCTCCGGCAGCCACGACCGTATCTGAGCCAATGACAATGAAACTGCCGTTTTCCCTGTCTTTTCTGCACATGTTATAGACATGCTCTGCCTTCTGGGCTGACAGCTCCATCACCACCTCATCAGGTCTTTCCGATGTCACCTGTTCTTCAAGATTTCCCGGCATCACAGTGGGCTCTATGCCGATCTGATTTAAAATCTCCCTTCGCCTGGGCGAGGCGGAGGCCAGGATCACCGGATACGGCAGTTTTTTTCCCTGTCTGCTTTCTGTACTTTCCGCATATTCTGTATGCTTTATTCCTGTATGCTTCATCTTCGTATGCTTCTCTTTCCTCAGGTGCTTCACACTCCCGGTCCGCTGCTGCTCACAGGGAGTATACTTATATAATAGTATCCCCTCTTTTATACCACAAAAACGGAGGTCTGGCAAACCTCCGTTTAAACGGCGTGCTCCCAAGGCCCGCCTTTTCTCTCTTCTTCTGTTACTTCATAAAATCAAACAGGCTGAGCTGCCTCGGTGCAAAGGTCTTTTTTCCGCCTGTCTCTTCCCTCACAGCCAGGCGCTCCGGAATTTCACCGAGAAATTCCGACTCTGTCCCGGAAGTTACCA
This sequence comes from Clostridium sp. M62/1, assembly GCF_020736365.1. NCBI lineage: Bacteria > Bacillati > Bacillota > Clostridia > Eubacteriales > Clostridiaceae > Clostridium > Clostridium sp. M62/1. Next base: position 3,339,947 of record NZ_CP085988.1, read on the forward strand.
GAATCAGCTCCTCTTTTGCCCGGGTCATGCCCACATAAAACAGACGCCTCTCCTCCTCCTTCTTTAACCGGTCTTCCTCAGACTCAGCCGTTATCTTGCCCGGTTCCTCTCTTTTTTTCTGCTCCGGCTCCATGGGAATGGAGTATTTTCTCACCCCCGCTATGATAACCGCAGGAAATTCCAGGCCCTTGGCGGCGTGGAGCGTCATCAGGGAAACAGCATCTGCTGTATAGCGCTTTTCCCCGCATCTTCTCAGATCTCCGTCTGCCCCGAAGGCCAGGTTGTCCAGAAACTCCCTCATCGTCCTGTGAAACAGAGCCATCCCTGTGAGCTTTTCAAGAGGCTCATCCTCCAAAAGCCCTCTGTCCTCTCTGTAGCTTCTGATAAGCTCTGCCGGTTTCTTCTTCATCATTGGCTCGTATTTCTCCCTGAGACCGCCGTAGACACTCTCTCCCAGACGCTTTTTCATAAACGGAATCTCTCTGCTCTGCTGCTGGGCCTTTTCCGTATCTGAGCTGTCATGCAAGAGACTTCTGAAAAAGCCCGTGGCCTCCCGCACGGTCTCCGCTTCCAGAAATTCCCCTCTTCCCGTTACAATGCAGGGGATCCCCTCTTTTCTCAGGCACTCTTCTATCTCCTCTGCCTGTCTGTGGGTTCTGCACAGCACGGCAATATCGGAAAAGCTCCTGACTTTTTTCTCCTGAACCGCCTCTCTCTCCTGAGCATCCAGCATATCGATTCCGCCGATCATCCGGTTGATCTCTCTGGCGGTAAAGATCCCCTCTGAGAGCCTTCCCGCCGCCTTTGCAATCCGAATTGGAAGCCCTTCACCGGCTGCGGAGATGAGTCTTCTCTCTCCCCCCGGATTATTGGAAATCATGGCGCAGGCTCCCTCTGTGATCTGTAAGGAGGAGCGGTAGTTCTGTTCCAGGCGGACCGTGCATGTCTCAGGAAACTCCGCTAAAAGTCTGCGAAAGCACTCTGGATCGGAGCCCCTGAACCCATAGATGGACTGATCCGGATCTCCTATCACAAACAGCTCCCTTCCCTCCTGGTTCCAGTTTCTTATGAGGCGGTACTGGATGGGACTTATATCCTGAAACTCATCCACCAGCAGATACCGGAAACGGGAGCAGAGGCCTGCCGCTGCCTCCCTGTCCTCTTCCAGAAGGCGCAGCGCCTCTATCTGCAGATCGTCAAAATCGTAAAGTCCCGCTTCTCTGAGGCGTCTCTGATACAGCTCAAAGGCTTCCTCCTGCTTTTCAGGTAAAAGGTTCTTTTCCTCTTTGCAGGCTTCCTTCCCGCAGGCTGCATCTCCTGTCTCCCACCTTCTGCATTTTTCTGCAGACACTCCCCTCAGAAATTCTGCCGGACGGATTTTCAGTTTTTTCTCCTTCAGCACATCCGAGGCCAGTTCCGTTAGCTCCAGGCTGTCCGCCAGTTCAAACTCCACTCCGGTCTGGCGCAGCATGGAATAACAGAGAGAGTGGAAGGTTCCCGTCTGTATCCGGGAAATCGTCCGGTGGCGGGGCATCTCCCGTTTAAGCCTTTCCCGAAGCTCCTCTGCCGCCCGTTTTGTAAAGGTCACTGCCGTGATCTCCGAAGGCCTGACCCGCCTTACCTCCAGAAGGCAGCGGATTCTGGCTGTCAGAGTCCCGGTCTTTCCTGTTCCAGGCCCTGCTATGACGGCCATGGAGCGGGCAGGCACCGCAGCCGCCCGCCTCTGCTCCGGGTTCAGACGCTCTAAAAACTTCTCCGGCTTGGAAAGATCCGTTCCGCTTCCGTTTTCTGCCCTGTCCCCTCCGAATTTCTCTCCTCCGTTCTCTTTTTCTCCGTTCTTTTTTTCTCCATTCTCCTCTTTTCCGTTCTTTTCTTCTCTGTCCCCTGCCTTTATGCCCCTTTCCTCTCCGGCTTCTGCATCCCTTTCTCTCTGGGGCTCCTGTTTCAGGTCTTTTGTTTTTTCCGGCCCGGCGGCAGACTCCGTGAAATCACCTGGTCCCATCATGTCAAACATGCTCATCTGTCCGTCCGTGTTCTCTATCTCGTCCGGCTCAAACAGGCGTATGGTTCCATACTCCCCGTCAAAGCCCGGAAGCCGTGTAACTCTGCCCTCCCTGAGCCGCCTGATTCCCTCTGCGATCAGGCGGCCGGAATGTTTCTGAATATCCTCTGTGGGGATTTCCCTGAGAATAGCAAATTCCGTGCCCAGCTCTCGCACCATTTTCCCGTACTCTTCCTGCACCTTCTTTCCCGCCGCCGACCGCCCTGTGGACGCGGCAATCACCTCCGGCAGGGGAACCAGACTTTCAAAGGGTTTGACCTTCTCTGGAAGAAAGCCCTCCGGCCGGTCTGCAAGCTGCTCTACCCGGTGGGAAACGCCTGTGGTCATCCTCTTTCCGCAGACCGGGCATATCCCCTCACACTGCTCTGCCTCGGCAGGGCTTAAGCAGATATGGCATTTTCTGTGCCCGTCAAAATGGTATTTTCCCTCCTCCGGGAAAAACTCGATGGTGCGGCAAAGTCCCTCTCCTGTCTCAATGGCCCGTTTCAGCCCCTCATAGGACAGCTCGCAGGACAGCACATTTGCCTCCCGCCCCAGCTTAGACGGAGAGTGGGCATCCGAGTTTGAGATGAGCTGGAACCGGTCCAGGGCGGAGACCCGCCAGTTCATGGGAGGATCGGAGGAGAGTCCTGTCTCCACCGCATGGATATAGGGTGTCAGCTCCCCGAAGCAGTCCTCCACCCGGTCAAAGCCGGAAAAGGCCCCGAACATGGAAAAATGGGGCGTCCAGATATGGGCCGGTATGAACATCCCTTCCGGGCAGATTTCCAGCATGATTTCCAGGAGATCATGGCAGGAAAGCCCCAGAATCGGCCGGCCGTCTGAGTGGATGTTTCCAATGGTTTCCAGCTTGGCCGAGAGCTTCCAGGCCTCCTCCAGTCCCGGAAGCAGGATGAGGCTGTGAACCTTCCGGACCTTTCCGTCCTGCTTGTAGATGGAGCTGATCTCTCCAGATATCACAAAACGTGTTTCCTCCTCTCCGGACGCCAGCTCCTCCTCCCTCCTGTACGCTCTTTTCAGGCGGTAGAGTCCATCCTCAGCAGGCTCCAGCTTTTCTTTCAGCTCCTCCCTCCACGCCGGATGGGTAAAATCTCCCGTCCCCAGCAGCCTGATTCCTTTCTGCCTTGCAGAATAGTCAAGCTGTTCCGGCGTCAGATCACGGCTCGTTGCCCTTGAATACCTGGAATGGATGTGCAGATCGGCAATATACATATGGGTTCTCCTTTGCATCTTTTATCTCTTATCAGTCGTTCCTTTGCCCGCCCTGCTCCCTTATTTATCCCGGGAGCAGGTTTTCGCTCTGCTTCCATTATAATCCAGAAAGGGAAAATAGCAACCTGCCCCATGGCTTTTCCTTTTCTTCGGCTTTTCTGCCTTCTCTTATAAGCCTTTAAGCTCCACGATTTTCTTTACAAAATCTCCATTCTCTCCATATCCTTCTGCGGCTCTGTGATTCCCTGAATTCCAAACTTCTCTGTCAGAATCCGGGCTACTCCCGGGGAGAGGAAGGCCGGAAGGGTGGGCCCCAGGTGAATATTTTTAATTCCCAGATGCAGAAGGGCCAGCAGCACAATCACGGCTTTCTGCTCATACCAGGCAATATTGTAGACAATCGGAAGGTCATTGATGTCCTCCATACCGAAGACCTCCTTCAGCTTCATGGCTATGACAGCCAGAGAGTAGGAGTCATTGCACTGTCCTGCGTCAAGCACTCTGGGGATTCCCTCGATGGTTCCCAGATTTAATTTATTGTACCTGTATTTTGCACAGCCGGCAGTGAGGATCACCGTATCCTTTGGAAGAGCTTCTGCAAATTCCGTATAATAGCTCCTTCCCTGCTGTCTGCCGTCACATCCTGCCATCACCACAAATTTACGGACAGCTCCCTTTTTCACTGCCTCCACAATCTTATCGGCCAGCGCAAGCACCTGGCTGTGGGCAAAACCTCCTGTGATTGTCCCTCTCTCCAGCTCCCTCGGCGGCTCACAGTGTCTGGCCTGCTCGATCACTGCGCTGAAATCCTTTTTCTCTCCACTATCTCCCTCAATATGACGGCAGCCCGGAAAGCCCACGGCCCCTGTTGTGTAAACGCGATCCCGGTAGGAAGCTCTCGGCGGAACCAGACAGTTTGTGGTAAGGATCACCGGGCCGTTGAAGGCCTCGAACTCCTCCGTCTGCTTCCACCAGGCATTGCCATAATTTCCCGCAAAGTGGCTGTACTTCTTAAATGCGGGATAATAGTGGGCGGGGAGCATTTCCGAATGGGTGTACACATCCACTCCCGTCCCCTCCGTCTGCTCAAGAAGCATTTCCAGATCCCTCAGATCATGTCCGGAGATCAGAATTCCCGGATTCTTTCTGACTCCCAGCTCCACCTCTGTGATCTCCGGTGAGCCGTACCGCTCCGTATTGGCCCTGTCTAAAAGTGCCATGGCAGAAACGCCAAATTTCCCTGTCTCCATGGCTAAGGAGAGCAGCTCCTCCGCCGACAGTCTGTCATCAGCCAGGGCGGAGAGGGCGCGGATCATAAAGTTCTCCGTTTCCTCATCCCTCTTTCCGAGAACGTCCGCATGCTTCAGGTAAGCGGCCATTCCCTTCAGTCCATAGGTGATCAGCTCTCTCAGGCTTCTTATATCCTCATTTCCTGCAGACAGGATTCCGAATATCTCTGAAACAGAACTCTCTTTCTCTCCTCTGTCCCCGGCCAGATCCAGGATTTCCTCCTTCGTCCCAGGCATCCAGAGAACGGCATCTTTCAGGCTCTCGCAGGCTCCCGCCAGGATGGCGTCAGGATTGTTCAGTTTTCTCAGAGCTTCCTCCTTTCTCTTCTGTGTCGCAAAGATACGGCAGACGAGCTTCTCATCGTCAAAGTTCGCATTGGTGATGGTAGCAAACAGGTTGTCGCGAAGCAGCCTGCTGTCCTCCTTAATAGGCAGCCTTCCCGCGCCCTCCCCATTCTCACCGGACAGGTACAGGACGGCGGCAAGCCCCTTTGACGCATAGACAAGCAGATCCTGGAGATTTGCTGTCCTGGCCGTCTTTCCGCAGACCCCTCCCTGAGTGCATCCGCTGCACCCTGACGTTTCCTGACACTGATAACAAAACATTTTGTAAGCCATTGTATCCTCCTTTTCTGGCGCTTTTCTCTCTGTTTCCATGAATTTGAAGACCATTTTCTGTCTTTTTCAGCAAGATGTGATCTCCATTCTTTTAAGGCAGCACAGACGCACCAGTGGGCGCCATTGACTGTCTGGGGATACTATACTATAATGAGGAATAAAGTTCTGTTGTATTTACAACAAAAACAGCAGTTATTTCCGCCATAAACCGGCTCAGGGGAAGCTTCAGCCTGCTCAGGACGTTTGAGGCAGAACCGTTTGGGGTAAAACTGATTGAATAAAACCGCTTGAATAAAATCAAAATGACAGGAGAAAACATGGACATGGACAGAATATCAGGAGAAACTAATCATGTATCTGAGAATTCAGCGAAGGGGTATTCCGGCCGGGAGCTGAAGGCTCTGCTTGGCTGTACCCTGTTTTCAGGGATTGACGCCGGGGAGCTTACCGGGCTTTTAGGCTGTCTGGATGCGAGAAAAAGAACCTTTCTGAAAAATGAATTTATTTATCACAGCGGGGAACCTGTTTCTTCCATGGGAATCGTGCTGTCCGGATCTGTGCACATTGTAAAAGAAGATTTCTGGGGCAGGAGGCATCTGCTGTCGGAAGCCGGGGAAGGGAACTTTTTCGCCGAGGCTTATGCCAGCCTTCCGGGAACTCCCCTATCAGTCAGCGTCCTGGCAGCTGAGGACTCCTCCCTGCTGTTTGTCAATGTCAGCCGGCTTCTTGACGTTTGCCCCTCTTCCTGCCCCTTCCACCAGACGCTGATCCGGAATGTGCTCTCCGCTCTTGCCGGGAAAAATCTGATGCTCACGAAAAAGATGGAGCAGCTGTCCCGCCGCTCTATCCGTGAAAAGCTCCTGGCCTACCTGTCGGATGTTTCCGCCCAGGCAGGCTCCAGCTCCTTTTCCATCCCATTCAACAGGCAGCAGCTTGCCGATTACCTCTGCACAGACCGGAGCGCGCTCTCTTCGGAGCTTGGCCGGCTGAAGCGGGAAGGCGTGCTTGATTTCAAACGAAATGTATTCCATCTGAATGAAACGGAGCAGAAAAAATCTGACTGAGCGTAGGCTTACTGGTTCCCTTCACTGTTCTTGTACCGGTCCCATCCCCACCAGTTGGGCAGCAATTCTTTCAGCCGGACTGTCTTTCTCCTGTCATAGTCAACCATGATTTCCATCTCTTCATTCTTACTGTTTAGCTGCATAAAAAGCTCTCTGCATGCGCCGCAGGGCATTCCGCTTCCCTCACCAAAGGGCGCTTTGTCTCTGAATGCAATCAGCCGTTTCACAACCGTCTGACCGCTGTTCATATACATATTCAGCGCCGCAGTTCTCTCTGCGCACAGATCGAGAACGCCGCAGCAGCTTTCAATACAGAATCCCGTGTAAATTTCCCCGTTCTCACTTTCTAAGGCACAGACCACATGATGTGCATAGATAAAAGGTGACACGTCCTCTGGATGGTACTGTTCTTTTGCTCTGATATATAACTTTTCCCATATATCCATCACATACTTCCCCCTTCAAATGGAATTGATCCTTTATCGCAGCTCATTATTATCATATCCTTCGGATATGTATCTCTCCGAGGGATGCGCACTCGCCGCAGGAGTATTCAGGCTCCCTTCGGGAGCCAGCGGCTCGGCACAGATATAATGTCCGCCCTGCGGTCATTATATCACAGGCACAGCCTGTGATCGTCATTCGCCGCTCGTCTCGTGTGAGCAAGCTCCCACAGGCTCGCTTGCGCTCATTATATCATGAAATAGTTTTATGGTTCCACAGGAAACGCCGAAAACGCCCCTTTATCCGGCAGAGGAACTATCCGGTTCCTCTTGGGGACGCAGTTATTTTATAGGGATTGATCGCGGTCAGGAGATCTTTTATAATTACCATACAGCTAAAACCGGCTGATAAAGCCCGGAACAGAAACCCACGCGCAGAGTAAAGAAAACCGTACAGAAAAAACGCCGGTTCCCCAGACAGAACCGAGGCGGGCTGATACAGTTTTTCTGAATCTGCCGAACTGAATCAGACAGGAAAATGAATGAAAGAACATAGAAGGAGAACGAAATATGAAACCTACACATAGACAAAACAGCAGAACCGAGACGGCAGGACCGAAAATTGGAGATCGCCCTGGAAAGTCCGGTGAAAGGAGGTCCGCTCCCTCTCAGAAAAGCAGGAAAAACGGCGGCATGGGCTTGTCTTCTGACAGATTTTCAGACAGAAAACGCCCGGACAGGCAGATTCCAGACGGAAAGTCCTCCCGTATCCCGTCTGAGACCGGGGAAAAATCCTCCGGCAAAAGCCGGAGCGCCTGTCCCGTGTACAAAAAATGCGGCGCCTGCCAGTATCTTCACCTCTCCTACGAAAAACAGCTTGCAGTCAAACAGGAGATGATAAACGGGCTCCTGAAGGGACTGTGCCCTGTAAAACCGATTATCGGAATGGAAAATCCGTACCACTACAGAAACAAGGTGCACGCTGTTTTCGGCCATGACAGAAGGGGCAATGCGGTTTCCGGCGTCTATAAAGAGGGCACCCATGAGCTGGTTCCTGTGGAGACCTGCCTCATTGAGGATGAAAAGGCGGATGAGATCATCGGAACCATCCGCGGGATGCTGCGCTCCTTTAAGATCCGCACCTTTGATGAGGATACAGGCTACGGACTGCTTCGCCACGTTCTCGTCAAGCGGGGCTTTGCAACAGGGGAAATCATGGTGGTTCTCGTAACCGCTTCCCCCGTTTTTCCATCCAAGAATCACTTTGTCAAAGCTCTCAGGGAGAAGCATCCGGAGATTACCACCATTATCCAGAATGTAAATGGCCGAAGCACCAGCATGGTTCTCGGTGAGAAGGAGCATGTCCTCTGGGGAAAGGGCTATATTGAGGATATTCTCTGCGGTCACAGATTCAGAATCTCTTCCCGCTCTTTCTACCAGGTAAATCCGGTTCAGACAGAAAAGCTCTACAATAAGGCTATGGAACTGGCCGGCCTGACAGGACGGGAAACCGTGCTGGATGCCTACTGCGGAATCGGTACCATCGGGATCACTGCCAGCGGCAGAGCCGGCCGGGTAATCGGTGTGGAATTAAACCGTGACGCTGTCAGGGACGCTGTGCAGAATGCAAAGAGAAATGAAATCAAAAATATCGAATTCTACTGCAATGATGCAGGGCGGTTTATGAGCCGGATGGCAGCAGACGGCGAACGGCTGGATGTGGTATTTATGGATCCTCCCAGAAGCGGAAGCACAGAGGAGTTCATCCAGGCTGCAGCACAGGCAGGGCCCAGAACCGTGGTCTACATCTCCTGCGGGCCGGAGACCCTGGCCAGAGATTTGAGGGTATTTGAGAAAAAGGGGTATAAGGCCAGAGAGGCATGGCCGGTGGATTTGTTTCCGTGGACTGGACACTGCGAGTGTGTGGTGAAACTGGAGAGGAAGGGAAGAATTTAGTTATCGGACACTACAAAATAATGGAAGATATGTGCAAGGAAACAGTAATTCTCCTTTATGTGTTTTTCTGGACAATTAAAAAACTGTATGTTGAGAAGAGGGATCATCCTTCTTCCCTGTTTTATTTGCCAATTAATATTTTACAGTAATGTCAGATGTTGTAAGATCAAAACTCTTGTCGGTATATCTGCTTCACAGAAAAATTTCTTTTAAGTGGAGAAATGTCCTTAATGCGAATGAAAATTTTGACGAAGGGACATATAACTGATATACTATTTCAAAATACTTCCAACTTAAAGAGGGAAACGTTGTCTTGTGAATATGAGCTTAGGCTATGGTTAATATTTTGCAGGGTAGATTTTGTTATGTTTCAGGAACAGCTGCAGGATGTAAAAATCTGACTTGAGAAAAGATGCCAAAATCAGTTCATCAACTTTAGACAAGCTTACCAATGATGAAAATGTTACTACCGATGTTTTGGTAAGGATTTGCAATGAATTGAACTGCGATGTTTCCGATATTATGGAATTTATTCCAGATAAGCTAACAGAGGGGGAAAACGAAGATGCCAGATAAAAATACAGCTGCAATTGGCTTTGAAAAACAAATATGGGATGCTGCTTGCGTTCTTCGAGGAAACATGGATGCATCAGAATATAAAAATGTGGTTCTAGGATTGATTTTTTTGAAATATATTTCAGACCGATTTGATGAAAAATATAAGGCTTTAGTAGAAGAAGGAGACGGATTCGAGGAAGATATTGATGAATATACATCGGAAGGTATTTTCTTTGTACCAGCAGGTGCACGTTGGAGAGATATTGCAGCGAAAGCACATACACCGGAAATCGGTACAGTTATTGATGATGCCATGCGTGCCATCGAAAAAGAAAATAAACGACTAAAGGATATTCTTCCTAAGAATTTCGCGCGTCCGGAATTAGACAAACGCAGACTGGGAGATGTGGTGGATTTATTCACTAATATCCAGATGATTGAGCATGGGAGCGAAAAAGATATACTGGGCCGTACTTATGAGTATTGCCTTTCTATGTTTGCTGAACAAGAAGGTAAACGTGGTGGTGAATTCTTTACACCATCTTGTGTAGTACGTACCTTAGTAGAAGTATTAAAGCCTTTTAAGGGCAGAGTATATGATCCTTGTTGTGGCTCTGGTGGTATGTTTGTCCAGTCTGCAAAATTTGTAGAGAATCACAGTGGCAACATCAGCAATATCTCTATCTACGGTCAGGACTCAAATCCTACTACATGGAAGTTGGCACAAATGAATCTTGCTATCCGAGGAATTGAACCGGATCTCGGACCTTATGCTGCAGATACATTTTTGAAGGATTGCCATCCAACATTGCGGGCAGATTATATTATGGCTAATCCTCCTTTTAACCTTTCCGATTGGGGATTGGATAAACTAAAAGAAGATCAGCGCTGGAAATATGGAACACCGCCTGCAGGAAATGCCAACTTTGCCTGGCTGCAGCATATGATTTACCATCTTGCACCTGCAGGTCGTATTGGCATGGTATTGGCGAATGGTTCACTTTCTTCCCAGTCAGGTGGAGAAGGTGAAATCCGTAAGAATATCATCAATGCTGATTTGGTGGAATGTATTGTTGCAATGCCCACTCAGCTTTTCTATACAACGCAGATTCCAGTTTCCCTATGGTTTATCAATAAGCAAAAGAAACAATCAGGAAAGACTTTATTTATTGATGCTCGCAAGATGGGAACGATGGTGAATCGAAAACTTCGTGAGTTGACAGATGCGGACATCAATAAGATTTCAGACACCTATGAAGCTTTTGTTGATGGAACACTTGAAAATATCAAAGGCTTTTGTGCTGTTGCAGATACAGCTGAAATTGAGAAACAAAATTATATTCTTACACCTGGTCGCTATGTAGGCATCGAGGAACAGGAAGAGGACGATGAGCCATTTGAAGAAAAGATGACACGTCTTACATCTGAGTTGTCGAATATGTTTGCTAAGTCCCACGAGTTAGAAGATGAAATTCGTAAGAAATTGGGGGCGATTGGGTATGAAGTTTGATATTTGGAGTTTTGAGAAAAAACCATTGCCGGAAATATTATCATTTATTGTTGATAATAGAGGAAAGACTGTGCCAACGACACATAGTGGACATATTCTAATTGCTACGAATTGTGTGAGAAATGAAAGTTTATATCCATCATATGAAAAAATTCGATATTTAAGCGAGGAAACATATCAAAATTGGTTTCGGGCACATCCAAAACCGGGCGATATTTTATTTGTATGCAAAGGTACTCCAGGACGAGTGTGTATGGTTCCTGATCCTATTGATTTTTGTATTGCCCAGGATATGGTAGCGTTGAGAGTAAATGATGCAAAAGTTTATAACAAATATTTGCTATCTGTTTTAAGAAGTGTAAAAATTCAAAAACAGATAGAACAGACAAGTGTTGGGGATGTTATACCGCATTTCAAGAAAAGTTTTTTTGACCAATTATTGATACCAATACCTTCAATGGAAATCCAAAAAATAATTGGGGATTATTATTTTGCGTTTTCAGAGAAAATTGAAATAAACAAAAAGATAAACGATAATTTAGAGCGGCAAGCTCAGCTGTTATTTAAGTCGTGGTTCGTTGATTTTGAACCTTTTAATGGAACTATGCCATCAGAGTTGGAAGTTGTTCCTTTTGAAAAAATTGTTGACTTCCAAAACGGTTATGCCTTTAAGAGCAAAGAACTTCTTAACGAACCATCTTCTGATTGCTACCAGGTTTTCAAACAAGGGCATATTGCTCGTGGTGGTGGGTTTATTCCCGATGGAACAAAAAGCTGGTATCCGAAGAGGCTTGCTTCAAAATTGGGAAAATTTGTCTTAAAAAAAGGCGATATACTTATGGCAATGACTGATATGAAAGACAATGTCGCAATATTGGGAAACACGGCTATTATGCCGATAGATAATGAATACATTGTCAATCAACGAGTTGGACTCTTGAGGACAAATGGGTATAAAGGAATTACATATCCATTTATCTATTTACTCACAAACAGCAAAGATTTTCTTATTGACCTTCGCAGTAGAGCCAATAGTGGCGTTCAAGTTAATCTGTCATCTGCTGAAATTAAGGCTTCTCGAACTATTTTGCCATCTGAAAAAGTAAATACGGCTTTTTCTGAGATAACACTTCCGATGTTTGAAGCCATTATAAGTAATCAGCTTGAAAATCAGCGATTGGCACAACTCCGAGACACTCTTTTGCCTAGATTGATGTCCGGCGAGATCGATGTCTCCGACATCCAGTTCTAAGCTACTAAATTATCGTTTACCATAGAAATATAGCGAAAAATACAGGAGGTTGAATATGCCAAATATATTTACAGAGGATACATATGAACAAGCAATCATCGAATTGTTTGAAAACATGGGCTATGACCATCTCTACGCTCCGGATTTAGATAGAGATTATACCAGTCCATTTCTGGACTCTATTCTGCGAGATAGTTTGGTACGTATCAACCGTGGTCTGCCTCTGGAAGCTATAGATGAGGCGTTATCTAAACTTAGAAATTTTGAAACAGGAAGCCTTTTGCAGAAAAACACTATTTTTATGGACTATTTGCAAAATGGTATTACCGTGAAATTTTTTGTGAAAGGTGAAGAGTATTCTTCGATAGTGCGTCTTATTGATTATGAGAATGAGAAGAATAACACCTTTTATGTAGTAAATCAGTTTACTTTCCTTGAAAATGGAAATAATCGACGTCCAGATGTTATTTTATTTATAAATGGATTACCGCTAGTTTTGATGGAACTGAAAAGTCCGGCAAAAGACGAGGTTGGTGCGGAAAATGCCTATAATCAGATTCGCAACTATATGAAAGATATTCCGTCTATTTTCTATTACAATGCAATCTGTGTAATTAGCGATTTGTCTACAAATAAAGCAGGAACAATTACTTCTGGGCTTGACCGCTTTATGGAGTGGAAGACGAAAGATGGCAATTATGAAGATACTTCATTTGCCAGATTTGAAACTTTCTATGAAGGAATGTTCCAGAAAGGGCGTCTACTGGATATATTAAAAAATTTTATTCTATTTTCTGGTACAAGCACTGGAAGATTTAAAGTGCTAGCAGGATACCATCAGTATTTTGCAGTTCGCAAAGCTATTGAGAAAGCAAAAGTAGCTACTAAGACCGATGGCAAGGGCGGTGTGTTCTGGCATACACAGGGATCCGGTAAGTCATTATCTATGGTTTTCTATGCACATTTACTGCAGGAAGCATTAGAGAGCCCAACCATCGTCGTCATGACAGACCGTATTGATCTGGACGATCAGCTCTATGCACAGTTTTCGCAGTGTGCCGATTTCTTGCACCAGACGCCGGTACAGGCAGAAAGCAAGGAACATTTGAAATCGCTTCTGGAGGGCAGGAGTGCTAATGGAATTATATTTACTACGATGTTTAAGTTTGAGCGTGGAGAGAAAGCTCTCTCGGAACGCAGGAACATTGTTGTTATGGCAGACGAAGCGCATCGTGGTCAGTATGGTTTTGATGAGAAAATCGTTATGTCAGAGAATGAAAATGGTGAAAAGGAAGCCCATACCGTAATTGGTAATGCACGCATTATTCATGACGCATTACCCAATGCTACATTTATCGGATTTACCGGCACACCAATTTCAGTTAAAGACAGAAATACCCGTGAAGTTTTCGGTGATTATATTGATGTTTATGATATGACACAGGCAGTGGAAGATGGCGCCACAAGACCTGTTTATTACGAAAGTCGAGTTGTTCATTTGAAGTTGGATGAGAATACACTGGCGTTAATCGATTCTACCTACGATGTCTTAGAGCAACAGTCTGATGCCGCAGCTATTGAGAAGAGTAAAAAAATGCTTGGTCAGATGGAAAGTGTTTTGGGTGCTGACTCCACTATTGATTCACTTTGTGACGACATTATTAACCATTACGAAAAATACAGAGCAAACCTTCTTACGGGCAAAGCAATGATTGTAGCTTATTCCCGTCCGATTGCAATGAAAATCTATCGCCGTATCTTGGAAATGAGACCTACATGGGCGGACAAAGTCGGTGTAGTTATGACTGGGGGCAATAACGATCCTGAAGATTGGAAAGAGATTATTGGGACAAAGGCACATAAAGAAGAACTTGCAAGGAAGTTTAAAGACAATAATGATCCAATGAAAATAGCCATCGTTGTAGATATGTGGCTTACCGGATTCGATGTACCTTCTTTAGCTACCATGTATGTGTACAAGCCAATGCGTGGTTACAACTTGATGCAGGCCATTGCCCGTGTTAACCGTGTATTTAAGGATAAAGAAGGTGGATTGATCGTAGACTATGTTGGAATTGCTTCAGCCCTAAAGGCAGCAATGAAAGAATATACTAAGCGTGATCAATCTAAATACGGTGACATGAACATTGCAAAGATGGCATATCCGAAGTTTCAAGAAAAGCTGCAGGTTTGTAAAGATTTAATGCATGGCTTTGATTTCAGCGGATTTATAGGAGGTTCTCCGCTTACAATGGCTAAGCTCATCACGGGTGGTGTGAACTTTATTCTCGATGCAAGTGTACCAGAAAGAAAAGATATGTTTTTGAAGGAAGCTATGCTTTTGAAGCAGTCCCATTCGCTTTGCTCCAGTATGACAACGGAGCAGGAAAGGCATGAAGCGGCTTATATGGAAGCTTTACGTTCCACGATTATCAAGATTACTTATGGTGGCACCGGTGGAAAGAGCCTGTCACTTACTGAGATCAATGACCAGATCAATGAACTTCTGAAGGCAGCAGTACAGAGCGAAGGTGTTATCAGCTTATTTGATAGCAGCAAGAACGGCGGTGAAAATTTCAGCTTGTTTGATCCGGCAGTTCTGGATGAAATCTCCAGAATGAAGGAAAAGAATATAGCTGTCGAAATTTTGAAAAAACTCATGGCAGAGCAGGTAGCTCTCTACAAGAAAACAAATGTGGTGCAGTCACAGAAATTCTCTGAAAAGATAGCACAGCTGATGAATTCTTATTATAACGGCCTTATTACCAATGAAGAGGTCATAAAAGAACTATTAAAAACAGCGGAGGAAATTGCAAATCTTTATAAGAACGGTAAGGAACTGGGGCTTTCACAAGAAGAGCTTGCATTCTATGATGCCCTTACAAAACCAGAGCATATCAAGGATTTTTACAAGAATGATGAATTGATTTCTCTGACAAGAGAACTTACAGAAATGCTCCGCAAGAATCGAACCATCGATTGGCAAAAGAAAGAAACAGCCAGAGCGCAGATGCGAAAGATGGTTAAGCGGCTTCTTAAGAAATATAAGTACCCGCCGGAAGATTACGATTTTGCAATAAGCACAGTAATCAGCCAGTGCGAGCTTTGGACAGATAATGTTGATCCCCAAAAAGAGGCAAAGCTCTATAAATATGTATCTGAAACAGAACTGGGCATGGTGGCAGAGACTACGTTTCCTTATGGAGAAAAGAAGTAATGGAGGTGCAGTATGGATGTATGTGAAGGCAATCTTTTGATACACAGGCAGAATATCAGCCCCATATCGCCGCTGCAGGTGACCAGTCGGACAGCATTGAAATGCACTATGGGAATATATGGCTGATCCAAAAGATGAGACAGAATTTGAAAGGTATCGTGGCGTTCAGGACAGCATGTCTGATTTTGACAAGTGTATGCGGGAATTAGAGAAGAATGCGAAAAAATAATACCCTGATTTTGGATTGAACCGATAGTTTTAAAGCGGAAATATTAATACTTTGAAAGAAGTACATTTTTTAAAATCATAGAAATGTGAAAAATTGCGAGGCGATAAATTGGATAACAGAAAGCGTATGGGAAAGAATAGAGACGGGGTGATATTTCCTGTCGCTCCAAATCTTTCCGAGATAAGTGATACTTATTTGAAATTTATAGAAGAAATAAAAGCAGAGATTCAAAAGCAGCGGATCGCGGTCGTATTGAATGCAAATTCCAGTATGATTTGTCTTTACTGGAACATTGGCAAAGCTATTATAAAAAAGCAGGAGAAGGACGGATGGGGAGCGAAAGTTATCGACCGCATGGCTAAAGACTTGAAGGACGCATTCCCCGATATGTCTGGATTTTCTCCGAGAAATATCAAATATATGCGGAAATTTGCCGAATGCTGGCCTGATTTTGAATTTGTGCAACAGGTTGTGGCACAAATTCCGTGGCGAACAAATCGAATGTTGTTGGATAAATTGGATTCGGAAGAAAGCCGTAAGTGGTATGCGCATAAAACAATAGAAAACGGTTGGAGCAGTAATGTTCTGGAACTGCAGATTCAGAGTAGACTTATGGAACGATCGGGCAGAAGTGTGAACAATTTCCCAGTAGCGCTTCCGCCGGTGGACTCTGATATGGTAAATCAGGCGTTCAAAGATCCATATCTGTTTGATTTTCTTGGAACAGATATGCCTCGCAGAGAGGTGGAAATAGAACGACAGCTGACAGAACATATTCAAAGTTTTCTGTTGGAATTGGGACAGGGATTTGCCTTTGTGGGCAGACAGGTGCATCTGGAAGTTGGCGGTGACGATTTCTATATTGATCTTTTGTTTTATCATCTGAAATTGCGGTGCTACGTTGTGATTGAACTGAAAGCCTGTGATTTTGAGCCGGGATTTATCAGCCAGTTAAATATGTATCAAAACGTAGTTAATGATGTTTTACGACATCCAGATGATAAGCCGACAATTGGTCTGTTATTGGTCAAAGGGAAAAATGAAACCGTAGTGGAGTATTCTCTGGCCGGATACCAGAATCCGATTGGTGTAGCAGAATGGAAAAATCAGATTGCCAAGTCATTGCCGGAGGAACTGCGAAGCAGTCTTCCGTCCATTGAAGAAATTGAAAAAGAGCTGGAGTAATTGTGCCACAGGCTGTGGCACAATTACAACCTGTGTACTCAATGGCTGTAATTTAGGGTTCCGCCAAGAGGGAATTCTGCTTTTGGGGAATCAGAAACACAGCTTCAACACACTGCGAGTGTGTGGTGAAACTGGAGAAAATAAGAAAATAGAAAAATTTGAAAACAGGTGCGAATACCAGGCACATATAGATTTCCCGGAAGATTCGCACCTGAATACCGATACCATTTTTGTATTTCATGGGTAAAACAGAATGCAGGCTTGCACTGGGAAAATCCATCAAGTATAATTGCTTAATGGTTCTGAAAGAACGGGGAAATTATTTACAAAAAATTGCTGTCGCTCCCTGCCCGGGAGCGCGGATTCAAATTAATATTGCTTCGCTGGCCTTTGCCTGCATATTCGAGCCGCCGTTCCCCCACTGTACCCCAAAGTCCAATTACCAACTATACTGACAAAGGAGCTCTAACTAATGACCAACCTTTTCATCGATAAAACCATATACACCGGCCGGCCCTCCTTTGAGGAGGGCCGCCTTCCCAAAGAACTTCGAGCCTATGACTTCTTAGACAGCCTCGGCGTTTCCTACCAGAGGATGGATCACGATCCCACAGATACCATCGAGGTCTGCCATGAAGTCGAGGCTCTGCTGCAGATCCGTATCTGTAAAAACCTGTTCCTGTGCAATGCCCAGAAGACAAACTTTTACCTTCTGCTGATGCCGGGTGAAAAAAAGTTCAAAACAGCCATTTTTTCCAAACAGATGGGCTGCTCCAGACTGTCCTTTGCATCTGCTGAATTTATGGAACAGTTTCTCGACATCACCCCCGGTTCCGTCAGTGTTCTGGGGCTGATGAACGATACAGAAAACCGTGTCAGGCTGGCGATTGACAGAGATGTGCTGAAGGATGGATACTTCGGCTGTCACCCCTGTATCAACACTTCCAGCCTGAAAATCAGAACCTGTGATCTGCTGGATAAAATCCTTCCCGCTCTGGGGCACGAGTATACGCTTGTAGATCTCCCCTGGCTGGAATAGCAAAGCTGCCCTCTGTGCTTTCTACACGGCCAGTCCCAGGATTCCCAGATAATAGCCCACAATCCCCACTGCCATCAAAAGCAGAACCACAAGGATCGGGGATACCTTCCTTCTCAGAAGCATCCAGGCTCCAATGATAATTCCAAAGGGAAGAATATTCATGACTACCCCGTTCAGCACATCCTGGATGACAACGGAGGTCTGCCCCACAGAAAATACAGCCGGCACATACACCAGAACCTTCTGCGCTCCCATGGCTCCTATTACCATAAGTCCCAAAATACCGAAGGCGTCTGTCAGCCTTGTGATGGAATTTCCTCCTTCTCCCAGAAGAGCCATCACGGCCTGACTTCCCTTCCTGTATCCCATAAAATACAGATTATAACCCACCACAAGCATAATCCCTGTAAAAATTACGAAAAACAGCACCGGGCCGGCAAAGTTTCCGTTTAAAGCCATGGAACAGCCCATAGACACTGCAATGGGGTAAATCACGCCGCCTGCCAGACTATCTCCGACGCCTGCCAGAGGTCCCATCAAGCCTGTCCTCAGCCCATTGATCATCTCATCTGAAATTTCAGCTCCGTTCGCCCTTTCCTCCTCCAGAGAAGCGCAGATGCCGGGAATCACGTTGCCGATGAAAGACGGCTCTGTATTGAAAAATACGAGGTAACGCTTCAGGGCATCGCTGATATCCTTGGGATCTTTATACAGCCTCCTGATAATGGGAACCATGGCCAGAACATTTCCCGACGCCTGCATCCTCTCATAGTTATATCCTACCTCAGCTCCCAGTCCGATAAGCCAGTGTTTGATGAGATCCGAACGCCTGAGACGTACCGACAGTCCCTCTTTTCCTGATTTTTCTTTGCTGTCTCCCTCCGTATCCGTCTCTTCCGCCGCCCAGCTCGTTTCTGTTAAATTCTTATTTCCCTGGCCTCCATAGTAGCTTAAGAGTGCCAGGCAGGCTCCGAAAATAGCGATCGGCATAATCTGCAGATTCAGATAGGTTGCAAGGAAAAAGCCGATGACAAAAAACGGAAACATTTTTTTCTTTCCCAGATAGTTAAGCAGCATGGCCACTCCCACTGCCGGGAGAATATTTCCCGTCACACTCAGGGCATTGACAAAGGACTCCGGAATCCTTCCCAGAAGCTCTGTAAAGAAATCTCCGCCTAAGAACATCAGGATAAAGGCCGGAAATCCGTTGATTGCCAGACAGGTAAGCTGCTGAAACAGCCAGGCGTTAAAGAAAATCTTGTTTATCTCTCCCTTTTCTGCATTGCTGTCAAGTCTGTGCACCCAGAACACGTTGAGCGTCATCTGGAGATTCCACAGAAGGACTCCCAGAAGGCCGATGGGGATGGCCAGTGTGATGCCCAGCTCCGGCGACGCCTTGGCAAGCACCGTGATAGCTGTCCCGTACACGCCTGCGATTCCGATGTTGGACGGCATCGTTCCCCCTGCAGAGATCCAGCCGATATAGGCCAGGTTGATGGTGGCTCCGGCCATAAGTCCCAAGAGCGGATCGCCCAAAATAAATCCCACTACAGTTCCATTAATTAACGGGTAACAAAACGGCCATGTAATCGGGCTCCAAACCCTTCCGCTGGCCAGATTGGCCGTGACAGCCAGCAGCAGCGCCTTAATAATAATCATCCAGTAACCCTCCCTCTCTTTGTTTTTCCGCGGCTTTTCTTGCTACACAAAGTCCTCATATGTATACAGGGCATGCCCGGGGCCGGAGAGCCATTTCGCCTCCCCCTCTGTGGCCAGGGCCTCGTCCTCCATCCGGAATGAGATCCAGATCGAGGAGGCTCCCTGCTCCCTGTCATAGGGGTACACACCGTTTTCGATGGCAAATACCATTCCCGGCTGTACAGTCTCCTCCTCAGAGCCTGTAATATTGGGATATTCTGTCACATTCAGCCCGATGGCATGGCCGCTTGTGTGCAGCACTTCCCTTCCATACCTGGCATTTCTCAGATACTCCTCCACCGCATCACTGACCTCTCTCACCGGCCTTCCCGGCCTCAGAGCACGGAATCCCTCATGGACACATTCTCTGGCAATTTCTGCCATCTCCAGGTAGATTTCAGGAGGCCGTTTTCCCAAAAACATGGTTCTCGTCAGATCCGAGGCATAGCCGTCGATGTGCCCGCTGATATCCACAAGCACAATCTCCCCCTCTCTCACCACCCGGTCTGTAGCGTAGCTGTTAAAGGTACTGTACTTGTCTGTTCCTGAATTGACCGTCAGATAGGAAATCCGGTCAACTCCCCCGGCAGCCATTTTCGATGCAATGCTCCTGGCAATCTCCTTCTCCGTTGTAATGCCTGCCCTTATCTCCCGGAACGCATCCACTATAGCCCGCTCTGTCACATAGCCCGCTGTCCGGATCCGCTCTGTCTCCCAGTCTGTCTTGATCATCCTCGCCCTCTGAATTGCCCTGGTTCCGTCACAGAATTCAAGCTGTCCCCGAAATTCCTCTGATAACTCCTTCAGAAGGTTCAAAGACCAGAAGTAGTGGAGGCCGTCCCCGGCTTCCAGGCCCACACGCTTTACCGTGCAGTCAAGGGAGCAGATAAACTGTCTCAGGGCATCCTTCGGATCTGCGTCATTTAGTTTTCCCAGCCTCCTCTCCGGGGAGCCGGAGCAGTAAATGTTCGGACACCAGCTTGTATTCTCCACCGTGGTTTTCTCAAGAATTCTCAGATAGATCCCAGGCTCCCCCTTCACCGGCACAAAGACAAATACCGGCCGGAACAGGCTTGAGGTGTACCAGGAGCGGTATCCTGTGGCATAATAGATGTTTTCCGGCGATGACAGTAAAAGCAGGTCAAGTCCCTCCTCCTCCATGCGCCTCTGCAGCTTTCCTACATGGGTCAGATATTCCTCTCTGGAAAATGATTTTAAATAACTTTTATCCCCCATCTCTTCCTCCTCTACAGCAGTTTTTTCAGATCCGTCTCCTTCTCATCCGGCACAAGCTGATAGCTCAGCTCGATTCCTCTCTCTGAAATGTGCCTCATACACTCTATCTCCTCCCTGCTGGCTGACACATTTCTGATAAAGGTTTTCCGTCCCTTTCCTGCTGCCATTCCTCCCAGTATCACCTTTTTTATTTCCACCTCCCCTTCCAGGAGTGCTTCTATCACCTGAGGAACCTTCACCAGAATCAGAATGTTTTCTCCTCTCTCCCCGTCCTCCCGAAGAAAGGCTGCCGCCTCCTGCACCGGCTTTATCAGCACCTCCGTCCCGACCGGGGCCGCCGCCCTGTAAATTCGCTCCATCAGCCTGTTTTTTGACAGCTCGTCATCCACAATCAAAATTCTGTTGATCGGATACCTTCTGATCCAGGCGGTCACAACCTGCCCGTGGATCAGACGATCGTCAATCCTTGTAAGCACAATGTTTCTCATTCTTCCCTTCACCTTTCTTTTCTTTCTTTTCTTCCTTTTACTCCTGTTATCTGTTTTTCTCCTGCTCTTCCTTTTCCCTGCTCTTCCTCTTCCCTGCCTTCCTTCTCCCTTCTCATTCTTCTGCCTTGCAGTATTCACCCTTCCTCCGCTCTGCCGCGGATTCAGATTGTACCTAAGAACTTTCGGCAGTCAAAAATGCTGTTTTTAGCTGCCTTCACCAGCTCTCCGTTGGTGCTCTCAGACAGGGGCTCCTGCCGCCTGTTGATGGCTTCCAGAAGCATGGGCAGATTGACCCCTGTAATATGTGAAAAGCAGTGGGTTTCCTGAAGCTCTGCCATCATATTGAACGGTGTGCCGTACATGAGATCCGTAAGAACAAGCACCTCCTGCCCCTCCCTCTCAGAATGTTCAATCGAGTTTTTCACACACGCTCTCAGCTCCTCCAGATCACAGCCAAGGGTCACCGAATACGTCTCGATGTCCGGCTGTTCCCCCATAACAATGCGGGACGTCTCAAGAAGTCCCCTCGACAGCACATCATGGGTAAAAATAATAATTTTATACATCCTTCTCCTCCCCTCTGTGGTCACAGGGATTCCTCCCCCGAGCCATGCAGCAGATAGTTATAAAATTCGTCCAGAATATCATCCCTGCAGCTTCCCAGCAGGTAAATCAGCTTTGAGGCAAACAGCATAAAATCCCAGTTATCCATCTCAAATTCCACAGCTCTGATTTTCCCGGACGGACAGTCTGCCACGAAACGGCATCTGTTTCCTCCTCCAGGCCGGAACAGGTAGTGATAGCGTATCTTCTTCTGCCCTTCAATGCAGACTGACTGAAGATCCGGCAAAAATGTTTTTTCTCTGCCCACGGTTCTTACTTCACAGCCAATGTCTCTCAGATCATTCACCGTCCCTGCCAGCTTCTGCAGATACCTCTGAGGAAATTCTTTTGCATAGCGTGATATTGCTTCTATATGCTTCCAGTCCTCTGCACTCAGCATAGGAGACACGAACGCATAGGGAATCCTGCACTCCTTCGGATCCAGAAAGAGCGTGGACAGGACAAAGTCATAGGTCTCCTGCTCTCTCTCAAAAAAGCCATAATAGCTGCATTCTGTAATCTCCCACTTGGAATGGCGGGTCAGCAGCTTATGCCGCATCAGGTTGACAATGCCCTTTTGCTGGTTCGACACCAGAAGCACCTTCGCCTTCTCCTCCTTCTCCAGGATCTCTCCCTGTATATAGAGAGTCAGATAACAGATCTCATCCATGCTGATATCCGGGAGCCTGAATTTTCTGGAAAGAATCCAGCAGATAACCTGGCATACATTGATCGTTCCCATATACTCTTCCATAATCTGTGCAGTCAGGGGATTTCTGGCCGTTGTATTCGCCTTCACACGCCTCAGCATCAGGGCAATGTGAGCCATAATATTCTGGTAAAGCCCCGACTCCTCCCGCAGATTTACCTCCATGATGACAGAAAAGGCGTCGATAAAGTCACTCCCAAAGGCGTCGAACAGCTCTGTATCTGCCTCCTGGCCGGAATCTGCAAGAGAGTCCGACAGGTGGGTGGTTTCCAGGAGAGCTGCCATGGCAGCCTGTTCTGTGGCAGAAATCTCCATACCATAGTCCTCTGTGAGCCCATCGGCAATCTTCCCTGCAAGATCCCTGTAGATTCCTCTGTGCTTCCCATCCTCTCCCGTCTCTTTTGGCGGAATAGAAAATCCCTCCCTGATACGGTATATCGTGACCAGCAGCCCCACTGATACGCGGCCATACTCCAGCTCATCAAAATAGTAGTTCTGCCTCTCCTCTATCCTTCTCAGAATTTTCTCCACACAGATCAGATCATCTTCCGAAAAACAGTCCAGAATTGTCATCATCATGTCTGACTCCACCGCAGGTTCCTCTGCTTCCTTCCCGGATGCGTCCAGAAGCATGACAATCAGCTCTGTCAGAGCCTTCCGGATGTTCTGCTCCGGTCCATCTGCCCTCGCCCCCTTCTTCGCCTTAACAAGCAGAAGGCCATGACGGCTGAAAAACTCTTCCACTGCCTTTAAATCCTTGGTAATGCTGCTCCTGCTCACATAATATTTGTAGGCCAGATCGGAAAGCGAGGCAGGCTCATCTGTATACAAAAGCAGATTCAAAGCCAGATCCATTCTTCTGGAATTTCGATCCCAGACAATCCCCTGGCGTTCTGCCTTCCCTGCCTCCCAGAGAGCCATATTATTAAAAAATGCAGCCCTGTCAGCCCCATCCAGGTTCAGACGGATGCCGACTCCTGCTCTCCTCTCAATAAATGCTCCATCTCTCTCCAGTTCCCGGTTCAGGCTCTCCATATCGCGCCTTAAGGTTTTCTCCGATACTCCCAGCTCTCCGGCGCAGATGTGAAGGGGAATAAATTGTTCTTTTTCTATCAGTAATTTTATAAATTTTTCGTGTCTTTCTCTCATTTCTCCCTTTCTATCTATTATTTTCTTTATTGTAACAACTTTGTTTGTAAATAGAAACAGATGGCCATTCCATGTTTTGTCCATATTAATGTGGACTCAGGTAAACAGCATTATCCCGACAGAGATGTTTTATTTTACCATTGATTCCGGAGCCTATAAGCCATCAAAACAGCCGAACAGCAGTTCATCCTCCTCCCCGCACGTCCGTCGGGGCTGCCTCGAAAAAATCCTATGGCAAATCTCCCGCGCCGGGAGTACAATAAAAGTAATCCATCCTGTTTTCCCGGCGGCGCCCTGTCCGTCTTCGGAACTTGCCGCTATTCTATTTTAAAAAAAGGAGAATTTCGTATGAACTTTCACACATTTGAAGAACTTCAGAACACCCGCGAAAGCTGCCGCGTATACAGCGACGCTCCTGTTTCCAGGGAGCTTCTCACCCACCTGGCAGATGTGGCCCGTTTAAGCCCCAGCGCCTGCAACTCCCAGCCCTGGCATTTTCTCATCGTTGACGAGCCGGAGGCGAAAAAACGGCTGACCGAATGTCTGGAGGACGGGGGATTAAACGGCTGTCCGTGGGGAAACAGGGTTCCCGCTTTCTTTATCATCTGCGAGGAGAAGGCAAAGCTTCAGCCTGGCGTTGCCGAGCATTACGGCTCCCAGCATTTCGCCCAGATGGATATAGGGATGGCCGCCATGTCCCTCTGCTGCGAGGCCGCTTCCCTGGGACTCGGAACCTGTATGATCTGCACCATGAACCAGGAACGGCTGCACAGTGCCTTTCATATTCCTTCTGACACCACAGCCCGCCTGATCATCACCGTGGGCTATCCGGCCAACCCGGGCGCTCCCCGCAGAAAGCAGAGAAAAGAACTCTCTTCCATTGTCAGCTACAACAGCTGGGACTCTGACCGGTAAACAGCCCGTCTTTCCTGGGGCGGATGCAGACGCTGCTGAATCCGGAGCCGTTTCTCAGAAGCGGGAACTGCTGAAAAAAGATACCGGCAAAACAGGAAAAGCCGCAGGCGCATGGCTCAGCTCCTTTCGTCCACGCGTCTGCGGCTTTATTCTTTTTCATTCAATGCCCCGGGCCGGCCCTGGCAGCCTATCTCCCGCCTTTTTCCGGCTCTCTCTGTCCCAATTCACTGTGTTTCCCTGCATTTTTCTGGTCCGCTTTTCTCCGCTCTCCTTTTCCTTCCAGAAGCTCTGTCAGCTCCTTCCACTCTCCCCTGGTAATCTCCCTGTACTCTCCTGTCTTCAGGCCGTCCAGACGAAGGTTCATAATCCTCACTCTTTTCAGAGTTCTCACCCGGTATCCTAAAGCCTCACACATCCTCCTGATCTGCCGGTTCAGCCCCTGAGTCAGTATGATGCGGAAGGATTTTTCTCCTGTTTTTTCCACGGTGCAGGGCCTTGTCACCGTGTCGAGAATCTTTACTCCCTTCCTCATCCGGTTCAGAAACTGCTCTGTGATCTCCCGGTCCACACTCACCAGATACTCTTTCTCGTGTCCGTATCTTCCCTTCAGAATCCGGTTCACCAGCTCCCCCTGGTTGGTCATCAGGATCAGTCCCTCTGAATCCTTGTCGAGCCTTCCCACCGGGTACACCCGCAGGGGATAGCCGATAAAATCCACAATATTCTCTGCCCTGTCCCGGTCAGAGGTGGTGCAGACAATCCCCCTGGGCTTATTGACCAGCAGCACTACAGGCCTGTCTTTTCCTGAAATCAGAGTCCCGTCCGCCTCTATCTGCTGCCCTTCCCTGATCTTCATCCCCATAGATGCCACAGCTCCGTCCACCAGGACCTCTCCCGCCTCAATCAGGCGATCCGCCTCCCGGCGGGAGCAGAATCCTGACTCACTGAGAAATTTGTTCAGCCGGATCTCCTGCGTTCCCTTTTCCATTCCGTATCCTCCCATTCGTGCCTCTTGTCTCTCCTGACGCCTTTTCTCCATCTCCCGGCGCTTCTCTCTGTTTCTTCGCGCGCTCTATCTCTTCACGCCTTCCCTGGCCCTCTCGCACAGGCTGAAGAGCTCTGTCAGAAGCTCCTTTGCCTTCTCTGTCATTTTCATGCAGTCCTTATTCCTGCTCCTCTGATCCTGGTAGAGAAACTCCGGAGCATCGCCGGGGCGCAGCTTCAGATCGCCCCTGTATTTTCCTATGAGCTCGGGAATTCCTGTCACATCGATCTCTGCCTTTTTAAACATCACAAGCCTTACCTCCTGCCGGTTGATGAACACATCCGTCACCCCTGCCCTGTGGGCCAGAGCTTTCAGGGCAGCCACCCGCAGCAGATTTTCCACCGGCCCCGGTATCTCTCCGAAGCGGTCGATCAGCTCATCCTGCATATCCATGTATTCCTCCTCAGACTCAATGCCTGAGATCCGCTTGTAAATATCTAACTTCTGATACTCATTTTTAATATAGGAGGCAGGAATGTAGGCGTCAATATCGCAGTCCACCGTGGTTTCAAACTCTGCCCCCTCCTCTGTCTCTCCCTTTAAGGCCAGAACGGCCTCGTTTAACAGCTTGCAGTAGAGGTCATATCCCACGGCCTCCATATGGCCATGCTGCTCTGCCCCCAGGATGTTTCCGGCTCCCCGGATCTCCAGATCCCGCATGGCAATCTTGATTCCGCTGCCCAGCTCTGTAAACTCCCGGATAGCCTGAAGCCTTTTTTCCGCCTCCTCCCGGAGGAGCTTATCCCTTCTGTACATGAGAAAGGCATAGGAGGTACGGCTGGAACGTCCCACGCGCCCTCTGATCTGATAGAGCTGTGAAAGCCCCAGGCGGTCTGCATCGTGAATGATAATCGTGTTGGCATTGGGGATATTCAGCCCCGTTTCAATAATCGTGGTGGAAACGAGCACGTCAATGTCGCCATTGACAAAGTCGAGCATAATCCGCTCCAGCTCGTGCTCCCTCATCTGCCCGTGAGCAAAGGTCACCTGGGCGTCAGGCACCAGGGAGGCCACATGGTTTGCGATCTCCTCAATGTTGTTGACCCGGTTGTATACATAGTACACCTGCCCGCCTCTGGCCACCTCCCTGTTGATGGCCTCCCGCACCATCTCGTCGTTGTACTCCATCACATAAGTCTGGATCGGCAGACGGTCCACCGGAGGTTCCTCCAGAACACTCATATCGCGGATTCCGATAAGGCTCATGTGGAGTGTCCTGGGGATCGGCGTCGCCGTCAGGGTGATGACATCCACGTTTTCCTTCAGCTTTTTAATCTTCTCCTTGTGGGCCACCCCGAACCGCTGCTCCTCGTCGATAATGAGGAGTCCCAGACTCTTGAACTCCACGTCCTTTGACAGCACCCGGTGGGTTCCGATGAGCACGTCCACAAAGCCCTTTTTCAGATCCTCCAGGGTCCGTTTCTGCTCTGCCGGCGTGCGAAACCGCGACAGCATATCCACCCGGACCGGAAAATCCTTCATTCTCTGGACAAAGGTATTGTAATGCTGCTGGGCCAGGATCGTGGTGGGAACCAGATAAACCACCTGCTTTCCCTCCTGGATGGCCTTGAAGGCTGCCCTCAGGGCAATCTCCGTCTTTCCGTAGCCCACATCCCCGCAGATCAGCCGATCCATGATCTTCCTGCTCTCCATGTCTCTCTTGACTGCGTCAATGGCCTCCAGCTGATCCTCTGTCTCCTCGTAGGGGAACATCTCCTCAAATTCTCTCTGCCATACTGTGTCAGGGCCGTACTGGAAGCCCTCCTGCTCCTGCCTTGCGGCATAGAGCTTTACCAGATCCTTGGCAATCTCCTTTACCGCTCCCCGCACCCGGGTCTTCGTCTTATTCCACTCGCTTCCTCCAAGACGGTTCAGCTTCGGCCGCTTGGCGTCCGCTCCCGCATACTTCTGGATTCCCTCCAGCTTTGTGGCCGGAAGGTAGAGGTTTCCGCCGTCTGCGTACTCGATTTTAATATAGTCCTTTACCACCTTGTCCTGTTCGATCTTCTCGATTCCCCGGTAGATTCCAAGGCCATGGTTTTCATGTACCACATAGTCTCCCACGGAGAGCTCGGAAAAGCTCTGGATTTTCCTTCCCTCGTAGGCCGTCTTTTTCTTCTTTCTCTTTTTTCCCTGACCGCTTCCGAACATGTCGCCCTCTGTGATGACAGCAAATTTCAGAAGCGGGTACTCAAAGCCCCGGTGGAGGTTTCCGTAGGTGACCATAATCTCTCCGGCCTTCACCTGTCCGCCGTCCTCATCCGGCAGATAGGCCTTCAGCCCGTACTCCCTCAGATCGCCGGCCAGACGGCTGGCCCTTGTCCTGGAACCAGTCAGAAGGACTGTTCTGTATTTCTCCTTCTGCCACCTGGTCAGATCCTTGATCAGCATCTCAAAGCCGTTCTGATAGGAGCCCATGCTCTTGGCCTCAATGCTGTACTTTTTTTTCACAGAAAAGCCTGTCATCCTCTGATCAAGCCCTGACACCAGAAGCGTATGGCTTCCTGACATCATAGCGGCTGTGGCCTTTGCCGAATAGAGAAAGTCTGTCTGCCCGGGAAGCAGGTATCCTCCCTCCAGCCGGTGGGCCATACTCTCCCGAAATTCCAGTTCCACCGCTTCAGCCTTCTCCCTGATTCTCAGAGGCTCATCGAGAAATACAGCCAGCTCCTCCTTGGGGAAATACTCCAGGAAGGAAACGGTTTTTTCGGCAAAATACTGGATGAAGCCGCCCAGGCCATGTACCTTAAAGCCCTCTCTGATCTCCTCGGACAGCTCCCTCACCAGCCCCTCAATCCGGTGGGCCTCCTCATTTTTCATCTGATCTCTCAGAGCCTTCCCATACTTTTTCATTTCCTTCTCGATCTTTGAAAGCCCCTTCTCCACCCGGGATTTTTCAAGCAGCAGCTCTGTTGCAGGGCAGATCTCCACCCGCTCCAGCTCCTCCACTGAACGCTGGCTTTCCGGATCAAAGCTGCGGATGGAATCTACCTCATCCCCCCACAGCTCGATTCGCACGGGAAGCTCCTCGGTCAGCGGGAAAATGTCGATGATTCCGCCCCGCACGGAAAACTGTCCCATTCCGTCCACCTGTCCGACTCTCTCGTAGCCCAGCCCTGCCAGCGCTTCCTTCATCTCCTCCGTTTTCAGGCTCTCCCCGGAAACAACGGCAATCCGGCTGTTTCTGATCTCCGAAAGCGGCAGAAGGCGATCCATCAGCCCGTCCACCGTTGTCACGATCGTTCCCGCCTCGTCCTCCATCAGATGCTTGAATACCTGCATCCTCTGGCGTGTCAGCAGATTTCCATGGATATCGGAGCTGTAAAACAGCAGATCCTTGGCCGGATAGAGGAACACTGCCGGATCAAAGGTCCTGTAGTCCTCATAGATCTCCCTGGCCCTGGAATCGTCATAGGTCACAATCAGCTTCCACCTGAGGCTTCCCGCCGTCTCGCTGATCAGGTGAACCTTCTGGGAATCCACGCACCCGCTGACCTGAAGAGGCCCCTTTCCCTGTTCCAGATCCCGGTTCATCTCCTGAAACTCCACCAGCTCTTCCAGCGGATTTGCAAATATCACTCCCATTTTCATCCCTCCTGACTCTCTGCCTGATACGCCGTGTTTCCATGGCCCGCTTTTTGCACGCCTTCACAGCCCCTGCCCGTTTGGGCAGCCTGTTCTCCTGCCGCTGCGGCCCTGCGGCTTATTCTTCCTTTGCCTCTGCCTTTTCTTTCTTCTTTTTAGAACCATTATACTGGTTCATAGCCGCGTCTGCTCCCTCTGTCATAATAGCGACGGCCGCCTTGGCGGCAGTCTCGAAGGCCTCCTTCATGGTGTCCTGCTCTTCCTTTGCAAAACGGCCCAGCACATAGTCTGCCAGATCCATCCTCGGCGGCTTCTCCCCTACTCCCACCTTGATCCTTGTAAATTCCTGGGTTCCCAGATGGGCGATAATGCTCTTGATTCCATTGTGGCCTCCTGCGCTTCCCTTCTTGCGGATGCGCAGCTGTCCCGGCTCTAAGCTGATATCATCGAAAATAATCACCAGCTCTTCCTGTGTTACCTTGTAGTAATCCACCAGAGCCCGGATGCTCTCCCCGCTTAAATTCATGTAGGTCTGGGGCTTGGCAAGAATTACCTTCTGCCCCTCAATCACTCCCTTGCCAATCAGCGCTTTGTGCGCCTTCTCCCTCACGTCAATTCCGTAGCGATCCGCCAGGGCATCAATCGTCAGAAAGCCTGCGTTGTGGCGGGTATTGTCATACTTTTCCCCGGGGTTTCCCAGTCCAGCTATAATATACATACTTTTCATTCTCCTTGTCCCATGACGGTTTCTGTCTGACTCTTCCTTTCCTCAGACACCGCCGTCCTGCTTCTTTATCTGCTGTCCGTTTTCCTGCCATCAGACAGGAGGAGCGGATATCCTATTTTCTGATTTTTTCGTTTCCTCACGGAGCACACGCCTTTAAGCGCCAGATTTCCCTTCCCGGAGCTATCTGACGCTCATACCGCTTCATTCTAACAGCTATTTTCTCCTCTGTAAAGGAAAACATTCCCCTGTCCTGCTCCCCTTTTTGTGTATTGAGAGACAGTTCTCCAGAACACAGATGTTTCTTTCAGCCTTCGCCTGGATACCCTGTTACAATTCTGTAAAGCCGTCAGATTTCGGTTGCAATATTCTAAATTGTCTTGTATATTGATAGTTGCTGTCGGATGATTCCAGAAGGCAGAGGCTCCCGCTTCTGCTGCCGGAAATCCGCATACAGAATTTTTCCGCAAAATGATTGTACAGGAGGAATTATGGAACTACAGTTTAAACCGGTCAATGAGAAAAACCGGAAGGAAATCCTGAGCCTTGAGCTCAGGGAAGACCAGAAGAAATTTATCGAATCGATAGAGAACTGTCTGTCTGAGGCAGATTCCCACTCCTGCTGGCATGCGGTGGGCATCTATGACGGAAATGTCCTTATTGGCTTTGCCATGTACGGCCTGTTCTGGGAATATCTTCCATTCGGACGTCTGTGGCTTAACCGCTTTCTCATTGACCGCCGTTATCAGAGTATGGGATACGGAAAAGCAGCCCTTATGGATCTTCTGAAAAGGTTGTGGAAAAAATACCACCGCAAACATATTTATCTGAGCGTCACAGATGATAATCAGACCGCTTCAGCCCTCTACCATCACTTTGGCTTTGCCTACACCGGGGAGAGGGATATGCGCAACGAGCGGGTTATGGTACTTAAAATCGCATAGCAGCCGCCTCCGCAGCTGAATATGACTTTTGCAATATACAGGAGTCGTGGTTCTTTTCTCTGAGTTTTCAGAGCAGGATAAAAAAAGGTACTGAAACTGCGGCAAACCGGAGAAGAAAATCAAAAGAGGGCATCCCACAGAGTCTGACACTGTGGAACTCCCTCTCCTTTGATTTTCAGAACTTTAAAAAAATATACGGCAGGCGCATTTTTCCGTAACACTGCCCTAATAGATCCCGCAGCAGCAGAAAGACAAACGTTTGAAGGGCCGCAGCAGAATCCCTGCAATATGCCTGTTAAAGTCCGTAATTGAATTCACAGATTCCTATATTTCCGTTTTCATCCTCAGACAGAACCACATTCGCACCGTCTGGATCTCCAACCGTCATCTTCCCGTCTTCAATTGCAAGGGAGTCCACATCACAGGAACCCACCGCCTCCAGCAGCTCATCTGTGTACAGCTTATCCAGTCCAAGCGCGTCCAGGTCCTTTAGCCCCTTAAGTTCCACCGGTTCCTCAAAATTCACACGCACCGGATAGTTCAAAAGCCCATCCAGATATTCTGTGGTGAGTCCTGTGGTTATCTCCATCTGAACCACAGAGGCTGAGGAGCGGAACAGCGCTTCTGTCATGTCTTCTTCCTCATCCCCCTGTGTCTCTGTATCTGTCTCTTCACCTGCATCAGTACTAATCTCTATCTCTTCGGAAGGCTCCGGCCCCTGTACCTGGCTGCTCTTTCCAGAGCAGGCAGCCAGGCTCAGGGAAATAGCAGCGGCTCCTGTCAGTAAAAGTAATTTTCTCATCGTTTTCCTCTTTTCTCTGTCACGGATATCCAGTTTGACAAATATTTTCTGATTAATTCAGATATTTTCAGTTTTTGTTACCGGTAATGACACTATACACAATTCTTATCCCGGTGTCAATGAAATCAGCTCCGTTTAAAAAAACCGTAAGAACTCTTAAGAGCATGATTTGAATGGAAATACACGGCTCTCCAGACAGACCGATGCCTTATGCCTCCTCCTTTTTTCCGTTGACAATCACTACCCCGGCACATACCAGAATAAGAGCAGCCAGGTTTTTCAGACTGAACGCCTGCCCTCCCTCATGGAGGAAAACAGCTGACAGAAGAACGCCTATGACCGGATTCATGAAGCCGTAAATTGCCACTCTTGAGGCAGGATTATACTTGAGGAGAATGCCCCAGACAGAATAAGCCGCAGCCGACACAAACGCAAGATAAATGAGAATTCCCGCAGATGCAGCGTGAAAGTTCCCCGGTCTTCCCCCGAGCAGAAAACCAAATGCTGTGAGGATCAGACCTCCAAGCAGGAACTGCCATCCGCTGAGCATAACCGGATCCTCTTCTTTCGAATACCGCTTCATAAAAACTGTTGAGAACGCATATGACAGAGAAGAACAGAGCACAAAACCCTCCCCTGAGAGCCGGAAGGAAAACTCCATTCCCCCCTGTCCCAGATTTGCGGCTACTACGCCTGCCAGGCCTGCAGCGCAGCCCAGAATCTTATTTCCCGTCAGCTTCTCCTGCCTGAATAAAAGTCCCGCAATCAATATGACAAACAGGCTGTTGGCTCCCACAATGATCGAGCCCTTAACGCCGCTGGTATTTGCCACGCCCAGATAAAAAAACGTATACTGAAGCACTGTCTGAAGCATGGACAGCTTCACGATCTTTGGCACAGCTTTCGAGGAGGGGACAAGAAGTCTTCTCTCAGCAAGGCTTCCGAATATCAGAACCAGAAGTCCTGCCAGAAAAAAACGATATCCCGCAAACACAATCTGGCTGCCCTGTGCGTCGGAAGGGATCTCCAGCAGCTGGTATCCTATTTTGATTCCCGGAAACGCGCTCCCCCAGAGTGCACAGCAAAAGACTGCCAAGACGCCTAAAATCACCGGTCTTTGAAAGGCAGACCCCTGTCTTTGTGCCGTCCTTTCTCTCTCCCTCTCTGTCTCTTTTGTTAATTGCAACTGAGCCATACTCTCCGTTATCTCCTCTCTGAAAAAATGGCCGGCTTTCTTCGCCGGCCAGTCTTTCTCTATTTTATTTGTCTGTTTAAACTCCCTGCCGCAAAAGATTTCCTCTTTCAGATGGGAAAAAAACTTTCCGCCGGCTCCTTTCTCTGAAGGCCTGTGTCACCTTCTCGAATTTCGAAACAGTGACCAGATTAGTAAGATAATCAGAATCGGAGTGGCATAGCGGAACAGAAGGGCAAAAATACCTCCGATAATAGACAGGACAGAGATCATCACCAGTATCACAACTGCAAAAATCAGGAATTTCCAGTACCACTTGTTCAAGTTAAAATAGTGGAAGCCTGTGCGCTGTTTTTCCTGTCTGTCATAGCCTGTATCATACTCCCGGCCAAATCCCTGGGAGCCGTATCCGGAATAGGAACTTTCCTGGCTCTCATACTCACCGGCTCCGCTGGTATCGATAATCGTCTTTGCAATAAGACGGGGACTCCCTATCTCTTCAATCACCTCAGACTCTGAGCGCCCCTTCGCCACCTCCTGGGAAATATAGTTATCATAGTAGCGGAGGTTATCGGAAACTGCCCCTGCCGGAATTTCCCCCTTCAGTGACGCCTCCAGCTCCTTTAAAAATTCTGCTTTTCTCATGTATATGCTTCTCCTAATATTTTGCCGTTACACTGCTTTTCTGACAGAATAATAGTATCACAAATCAGTTTTTTTAGCCAGCCCTGAAAATGCTGTAAACCGTATCTTCCCTCTCCCCTGCTGTCCTGCTATAATAGAGGGCATAAACCCCTATGAAGGGCAGGGCCGGACAGCCGGCAGAAACGAAGGCAGAGAGTTTCTGAAACTGCCGCTTCTAAATTACAACCAAGGAGGAAACCATATGATTACTGAAGCCATCTCTCCCTCTGAGGAGCTGTACGTCTTCGGCACAGGAAATGCCGCAGTCACCCATTGCTACAATACCTGTTTTGCGATCCGGACTGAGACTTATGTGCCTGGCAGCGGCTCCCGGGAAGAATTTTTCATGGTGGACACAGGCGGCGGAAACGGGATTTTCGGGATTCTGGAGCGCATGAATGTATCTCTTTTTCACATCCATCATATTTTTATCACCCACGAACACACCGATCATCTGTTAGGCATTGTCTGGATGGTGCGCATGATCGGCACGCAGATGAAAAAGGGAAGTTATGAGGGAACGCTGTCCATCTACTGCCATGACGGCCTTGTGGAAACCATAAAGACCATCTGCCGCCTGACCCTGCAGAAAAAGTTCTATGATTTAATAGGCGACAGAATCCTTCTGATTCCAGTGAGTGACGGGGAAACACGGGAAATTCTCGGCTATCCGGTCACTTTTTTTGACATCCACTCTACGAAAGCCAGGCAGTTTGGCTTTACTTTCGTGCTTAAAAGCGGAAAAAAGCTCACCTGCACCGGAGATGAACCCTTAAGCGAGTTGTGCGAGCCTTATGTCAGAGACAGCTTCTGGCTCCTCCACGAGGCCTTCTGTCTCTACAGTGAGAGAGAGCAGTTTTCTCCTTACGAAAAACATCACAGCACAGTCAGAGAAGCCTGCCAGCTGGCTGAACGGCTGCATATCCCAAATCTTGTGCTCTGGCACACCGAGGAGAAGAACCTCAGCCGCCGCAAAATTCTCTACACAGCGGAGGGAAGAAACTACTACAGCGGAAACCTGTTTGTGCCTGATGACGGGGAGATTCTGAAGCTTTAGGGCTCCTTCACCGGTTTTATCCCGTCAGGACCTGCCCCAGCATATGACGCAGGCACCCACCCTTACTTGTCTCTGCTCTCCTTCTGCTGTTCCCCCTGATCGATCTTTCGATCCACAAGATGATAGAAGGTCATGGTGGTTGTGGCTACCAGCTTTTCCCTGTCGTCAAAAATCTGGCAGTCACAGACGGAAAAGGTCCTCCCATATTTCACCTCTCTGGCTTCTGCTGTCATCTTTCCATCGGGCTTTCCCGGGCGCAGAAAATTAATGGAGCCATTTACTGTAGTCACTCTGTGCCCATGGCCCATGATGGCAGCCCCTGACACTGTGTCTGCCAGGGAAAACAGACAGCCGCCATGAATGATTCCAAGGGGATTCAGATGCCATTCCTTTACCTCCATCTCTCCCCTGGCGAACCCCTCGCCCCTCTCGACAATCCGAATTCCAAGAGCATCTCTAAAACCTGCAGAGTCTGTCTTCTGCTCTGCACCTCTGTTTTCTTTCCCCTGTCCTTCTGTGTTTTTTCCCTTTTCTGTGCAATCGTTGTAATGATCTCTGATCAGTTCCATTTCTTTTATCTCCTTTATCTGTCCTCGCAGCCTCCGGCGGAATTTAGCGCCCGGATTTCAGCAGTACATGCTGAAACCGGTATGCGCAGGTATAATGACCGCTCTGCAGTTATTGTACCACATCCTTCATCCTTCAGAAAAACGAATGTCACGTTTTGTCATAAGCGAAGCCATGTCCTCATATGATTATAATAAGCATTTTCGGCCGGACGAAGCGTTTTCCGGCTCTTTTATTGGAGGGATGTCCTTGCACAGAGCATGGAAACGAATTTCTGATACTTATGAACGGATTCTGCTTTTCTTTTACCGCAGACGCACCAGGCTTCTCATAGCAGCCGAGATTCTGGCCTTCTGTATCCTGATGGGAGGCTGGTACCTCAAATCAAATCCCGCTTCCCCTGCCCTCTCCAGTCTCCTCTCCCTGCTCCCCGGCACGGAGGGCTCAGAAGAGGGCAAGGAGAAGGATTTCATCAAATGGGTAGATTTTGACGTGCCGGAAGCGGCGCTGACTAAGGCCTTCCGCTATGATGTGGACACCTGCCAGCAGCAGATCCATCTGAACTGGATTGAGCTTCTGGCCTATCTCGGGGCAAAATACGGAGGCAATTTTTCCAATTACAGGGAGGCCGATATGGATGCGGTGGCATCAAGTCTTCAAAGCGGAGCTTCCATGGAACAGCTCACCGCCTCCATGAAATACTACCCTTATTACCTGGAAGCCTACACGGCAGTCCTCGGCGGAATGGTTGGTTATTACGAAATCGAAATACCGGCCTCCGAGGCTCCTCCCTTTGCCCTGGCAGACGCTCAGATCTATGAATCGAATCCGGCAGCCGGGCAGACACAGTCAGGCGGTGAAAGCGCCCAGAGCCCAGCGCCCGAAAAGGTGTGGGTGACAAAATACGGCCTGAAAGCCTTCCTTCCCATTGCCAAAAATTTCCCCTACTCCGACTACAATGACTTTGGCGTTTCCCGCTCCTACGGCTACAGCCGGAAGCATCTGGGCCACGATATGATGGGGCAGACGGGAACTCCCATTATTGCGGTGGAATCCGGCTATGTGGAATCCCTGGGCTGGAACCAGTACGGAGGCTGGCGAATCGGAATCCGCAGCTTCGACAAGAAACGGTACTACTATTACGCCCATCTGCGCAAGGATTACCCCTACCAGAGCACACTGAGCGAGGGAAGCATTGTGACCGCCGGAGACGTGATCGGGTATATGGGGCGCACCGGCTACAGCGCTTCGGAAAATACCAACAATATTGACAAGACGCATCTCCACTTTGGCCTTCAGCTTATTTTTGACGAATCTCAGAAAGAAGGGAACAATGAAATCTGGGTGGACTGCTATGAACTGATGAAATTCCTGTCCATCAACCGCTCTGAGGCTGCAAAAGTAGAGGGCACGAAGGAGTGGTCCCGGGTCTACGATATGAAGGACCCTTCAGTCACTGCCATCCAGTCCGGAGTGGAAAACGGGCCGTCAGACTGAAAAGAACCGGTGCATGGATGATCTCACAATCACCATGCACCGGCTCTTACCCAGAAGCCTAATCATGAAGCTGCATCCTGGCCCCGGTTCCTGCCCGGCTCTGTACGCTCTTCACGAAGCTGCCTACTCGGCACTGTTATCCTCCGGGACAATCAGATTCAGGAAGAATACAATCAGGAAGGATACCATCAGGGAACTTCCGAAAATGTTTTTAATCAGCTGCGGACAGAACTGAAGGATGGAAGGCACGCTGTCAATTCCGATGCCGATGGCCAGGGCAATCCCCACAATCATCTTGTTCCTGTAATTTAAAGGCTGTTCTCCCAAAAGCTGAATTCCTGACATGGTAATGGCCGCAAATACAGTCACCGTAGCTCCGCCTAACACCGGCTGCGGAATTGTCGCCATCAGCGCGCTGAACTTGGGGCATAAACCGGCTGCCAGCATAATCACGCCCACAATCAGGAACACCTTTTTTGCCACTACCCTGGTGGTACAGATAAGTCCCACGTTCTGGCTGTACGGATCTGTAGGCAGACCGCCGATGCAGGCTCCGATCATACCACAGATGCTCTGTCCCTTAATCGCGCCGCCCAGCTCCCGATCCGTGGCCTCTCTTCCAAAGCCGCCCATAGCGGTGGAGGACACATCGCCGATCGTCTGTACGGCCTGAACCACATACATCAGAACCATCATAATAATGGCATCCGGCGGGAACTCAAGCCCAAAGTAAAACGGCCTCGGCAGAGCAAAGAAGCCCGCCTGTCCCACCTGGTTGAAGCTGACCATATCTCCCATCGCCAGGGCAATCACATAGCCCACGGCAATTCCTATCAGCATTCCCGATACCTTAACGTAGCCCTTTCCAAGAAGGCTGCATGCAAGAGTGACCGCCAGTGTCACTATCGCCAGAATCCAGAACCGTCCGGAGCCGAAGGTTCCGTCTGCCTGCGCTCCGGAACCGCCGCCCATGTAGGTGATGGCTGTCTTATAGAGAGACAGACCGATACTTAAAACAACGGTTCCGCTGACAATGGGAGGGAAAAATTTCCGCAGTTTTCCCATAAACATGCCGATAAAAATTGACAGAAATCCAGCCACAAGCTGTGAGCCGAAAATAGCGGCAATTCCGTGCTGAGTTCCTATCATCGTCAGGATCGGCATATAGGCAAAGGCAACGCCCATTACACTTGGAAGCCCCATTCCAAATCCCCAGACAGGGTAGAGCTGAAGCAGGGTGGTGATGCCGCCGATAATCATGGCAGCCTGCGTCAGCATAATCTCTTCCTCTGGCGGAAGGCCCAGGGTCCCCGCAATCAGCATCGGGGGAGTAATGTTTCCCACAAGCATGGCAAGGACATGCTGCATGGCCTGGGGAAACGCAAGTCCGAAGGACGGCTTTCCGTCGAGTCTGAAAAGCTCTGCATTTTTCTTCTGTTCCATCGTGTTTTACCTATCCACTTTCCTCAAATTTCCACAGTGGACAATATCACACGCAAATTGCTCTGTCAACAGACCTGTCCATGGATTTAACAGTATCTTAACACCCCTCTG
Source organism: Clostridium sp. M62/1 (assembly GCF_020736365.1). Lineage (NCBI taxonomy): Bacteria > Bacillati > Bacillota > Clostridia > Eubacteriales > Clostridiaceae > Clostridium > Clostridium sp. M62/1. The sequence continues at coordinate 3,378,030 of NZ_CP085988.1, forward strand.
AGCTTCCCTCTCCTGACTGAAAATCCTACCGGATCACCCGGACACGCTTCATTCCGCTGATCTTTTTCAGCTTTTCGATGGTTTCGCTGTCTGCCTCTGTCTCCAGATCGATCAGCGTATAGGCATATTTGTCGCGGCTCTTGTTGACCATGTTGGCAATATTCATATCCGTTGCGGCCAGGATAGCTGAAATCTGGCCAATCATGTTCGGAATATTCCTGTGGAGGAGAGCCACCCGGCTCACGGAAGCGCACACGCCCATATCGCAGTCGGGATAGTTAACGGAATGATGGATATTTCCATTTTCCAGATAGTCCATCAGCTCCTTTACAGCCATCACTGCGCAGTTGTCCTCCGACTCCTCCGTGGATGCGCCCAGATGGGGAGTCGCAATCACATGCTCCATCTCCATAACAGCGGGATTTGGGAAATCCGTCACGTAGCGCTTTACCTTTCCGGAGGCCAGCGCCTCCTTCATATCAGCGTCATTTACCAGCAGATCCCTAGCAAAATTCAGGATCACCACACCGTCCTTCATCTTTCCGATGCTCTCTTTTCCAATCATCCCTCTGGTGGAATCCAGGAGCGGCACATGGACGGTAATATAGTCGCACTCACTGTAGATGGCGTCAATATCTGTGATATGGCGCACATCCCTGGAAAGCATCCAGGCTGCACTGACAGAGATAAACGGATCATAGCCGAGCACCTCCATTCCGAGGGATGCTGCCGCATTGGCCACCTCCGCTCCGATGGCTCCCAAGCCGATCACACCCAGCTTCTTTCCCCGGATCTCTGTCCCCGCAAACGCTTTTTTGGCTTTTTCCATATCTTTTGCGATATTTTCATTGCCGGCATTTTCGCGGCACCAGCCGATGCCTCCTGTCACGTCCCTGGCAGCCAGAAGCATCCCGGCAATCACCAGCTCCTTGACGCCGTTGGCGTTGGCTCCCGGGGTGTTAAACACCACAATCCCCCGGGCTGCACACTCGTCTAATGGAATATTGTTGACCCCGGCTCCGGCTCTTGCCACTGCTCTGAGACTTTCGGGGAACTCCATCCCGTGCATGGAAGCGCTTCTGACCAGAATGCCGTCTGCCTCCTCCATCCGATCCGTCATCTCATATCCATCTGTAAAAAGCTCTGTCCCGTATCTGGAAATCGGGTTCAGGCAATGAATCTTTCTCATGTTTCGTCCTCCCTGCGCCTTTTCTTCTGTCTGCTCTACAGATTCTGATTCCGGGCCTCAAAATCCCTCATAAATTCCACCAGCTTTGCCACTCCCTCCTCAGGCATGGCATTGTAAATACTTGCCCTCATTCCTCCGACCGTTCTGTGTCCCTTCAGATTGACAAATCCGGCTTCCTTTGCTTCCTTGATGAATTTCGCATCCAGCTCCTCAGAGTCTGTCACAAACGGCACATTCATCAGAGAGCGATCCTTCTTCTCCACGGTTCCGCGAAACAGTCTGCTCTCATCCAGGAAATCATAGAGAATCTTTGCCTTTCTCTCATTTATCTCCTTCATAGCCTCAAGACCGCCCTGCTTTTTCAGCCACTTGAAAACCTTTCCGCACATATAGATGCAGTAGGTAGGCGGGGTATTATAGAGAGAGTCATTGTCCGCGTACGTCTTATAGCGCAGCATAGTAGGTGTCCCCGGCAGAACGTCCTCGGTAATCAGATCCTCCCTGACTATGGCAATGGCCATACCGGCGGGCCCTACGTTCTTCTGAACGCCTCCCCAGATGATCCCGAACTTTGAAACGTCCAAGGGCTCAGAGAGAAAGCAGGACGAAACGTCTGCCACCAGAGGCTTTCCCTTGGTGCCGGGAAGCTCGTGAAACTTGGTTCCGTAGATGGTATTGTTCAGGCAGATATACACATAGTCTGCCTTGTCATCCACCGGAAGATCCGAGCAGTCGGGAATGTAGCTGAAGGTTTTGTCCTCGCTGGACGCAATGGCATTGGCCGTCCCGTAGAGCTTCGCCTCCTGCCATGCCTTCTTGGCCCACTGGCCTGTTATAATGTAGTCTCCCACTCTGTTTTTCATCAGGTTCATGGGAACCATGGCAAACTGCACATGGCCGCCGCCCTGGATAAACAGCACCTTGTAGTTGTCGGGAATATTCATAAGTTCTCTCAGATCCTTCTCTGCCTCGTCGAGAATATCCTGAAAATCCCTGGAGCGGTGGCTCATCTCCATCACTGACATCCCGCAGCCCCTGTAATCCATCATCTCTGCTGCCGCTTCTCTCAACACTTCCTCAGGCATAACTGCCGGCCCTGCCGAAAAATTGTAGACTCTGCTCATATTCGCTCCTCCTCTTATCCTTTTTCATACTCATTTGGGGAATTTCCCTGGCATTTCAGACGGCTCTCCCTTTTCTGCCGTTTCCTTCCTCTGCCTTATTTTTCCCGGCCCCTTATCTTGCCTCGATTCTCAGATCGATCTCGTCAAAGGCATCCTCATTGGGCTTGCCTGCCGGAACCATGGGGAATACCTTGTCGTCGCTTCCGATCTGGCAGTCGATGACCACCGGTATGTTCAGCTTCAGAGCCTCCCGAAATGCCGGTTCAAATTCTTCCTTCTTCGTCACCCGGAAGGCCTTTGCGCCGAGCCCCTCCGCAACCTTCACAAAATCCACCTGATCGTCCAGAACCGTCTGGGAATAGCGCTTGCCGTAGAACAGTGTCTGCCACTGGCGCACCATTCCGAGAACATGGTTGTTCAGCACAATCTGGATAATCGGAATATTGTAGCGGGTTGCCGTTGCCACCTCGTTCATGTTCATCCGGAAGCAGCCGTCACCTGCAATATTGATAACCGTCTTATCCCTGCAGCCCATCTTTGCGCCGATGCAGGCGCCCAGGCCGTATCCCATGGTCCCCAGGCCGCCGGAAGAGAGGAAGGTTCTGGGCTTTTTGAATTTATAGTACTGTGCAGCCCACATCTGGTGCTGGCCCACATCTGTGGTGATAATAGCGTCCCCCTCTGTTATCTCATAGATCTTTTCGATAACATACGGCCCTGTCAGAACCTCTTTATTATAGCGCAGCGGATACATATCCTTCATGCGCTCGATGTGGGCGATCCATTCATCATGGTTCATGGGATCCAGCCTTGCGTTCAGCCTCCTTAAAATCACCTTCACATCCCCGATCACGCTGGCGTTAGTCCTGATATTCTTGTTGATCTCCGCAGGATCCACATCGAGCTGAAGGATCTTGGCCTTCCTTGCAAAGCGGGAGGAATCTCCCACCACCCGGTCGCTGAACCTGGCGCCCACTACAATTAACAGGTCGCACTCTGCCACGCCGAAATTAGAAGTCTTTGTCCCGTGCATTCCGATCATGCCGGTGTAGAGCTCATCTGTACCGTCAAAGGCCCCTTTTCCCATAAGGCTGTCTGTCACCGGAGCCTGAATCTTGTGGGCAAAGGCTCTCAGCTCCTCGGAAGCATTGGCGGAAACGGCTCCTCCTCCTACAAAGATAAAAGGCTTTTTGGACTCCCGTATCATGGTAAGCGCCGTTTCCAGATCTTCCTCCGTGATCGTATCAGACTGAGGCTTCACCTCCTCCGGCTCCTGCCTCTCATACTCACACTCTGCAGAGGTTACGTCCTTAGTGATATCCACCAGAACCGGGCCCGGCCTGCCGCTCCTTGCGATCCGGAAAGCTCTCCGGATCACGCCGGCCAGCTTTGTCACATCCTTTACAATAAAATTGTATTTCGTGATAGGCATTGTTACGCCTAAAATATCGATTTCCTGGAAGCTGTCCTTGCCCAGCAGATTCACCCCTACATTGCAGGTGATGGCTACAATGGGGATGGAGTCCATATAGGCGGTGGCGATTCCCGTCACCAGATTCGTAGCCCCCGGGCCTGAGGTGGCCAGGCAGACGCCCACCCGGCCTGTTGCCCTGGCATAGCCGTCAGCCGCATGGGCCGCCCCCTGTTCGTGTGATGTCAGTATATGTGTAATTTCATCCTGATGCTTGTAGAGCGCGTCGTAGATATTCAGGATAGAGCCGCCCGGATACCCGAAAACTGTATCCACTCCCTGCTCCTTCAGGCATTCGATGACAATTTCTGATCCATTTAACTTTTTCATCTGCCTCTCCTTTTTGTTCCCTGTCTTATTTGCTTTTTGGAATCTCCAGCACAGCCCCCCTGTTCCCGCTTGTCACCATGGACGCATAGCGGGCCAGATAGCCGGTGGTCACCTTCGGCTCCCTTGGCTGCCATTTTGCCCTTCTTCTTTCCAGCTCCTCATCGGATACAAGCACATTCAGGGAGTGATTGTCAATGTCGATGGAGATCCGGTCTCCCTCTTCTACCAGGGCAATGGGGCCTCCCACAGCCGCCTCAGGCGAAACGTGCCCGATAGACGCTCCTCTGGAGGCGCCTGAAAATCTTCCGTCTGTGATGAGAGCGACGCTCTCTCCCAACCCCATCCCTGCGATGGCGGAGGTAGGGTTTAACATCTCTCTCATGCCGGGTCCTCCCTTTGGACCCTCATAGCGGATAATCACCACATCGCCTGCCACAATCTTTCCTCCCTTGATAGCGGCAATGGCATCCTCCTCGCAGTCAAACACCCTTGCAGGGCCTTCGTGCCTGAGCATCTCCGGGGCCACCGCAGACCGCTTTACAACGGCTGTATCAGGGGCCAGGTTTCCTCTCAGAACTGCAATTCCCCCTGTCTTGCTGTAGGGGTTGTCAACAGGCCTGATTACCTCCGGATCTCTGTTTGCGCAGCCCTCGATATTTTCTCCCACCGTCTTTCCTGTCACAGTCATGCAGTCCAGATTCAGCAGGCCTTTTTTAGACAGCTCATTCATGACCGCATAGACGCCGCCGGCCTCGTTTAACTCTTCGATATAGGTGGGGCCAGCCGGAGCCAGGTGACACAGGTTCGGAGTCCTTGCACTGATCTCATTGATCAGATCCATATTCAGATCAATGCCTGCCTCGTGGGCAATGGCCGGAAGATGAAGCATACTGTTTGTGGAACATCCCAGGGCCATATCCACAGTCAGGGCATTTAAGAAGGCCTTCTCCGTCATAATATCCCTTGGCCGGATGTTTTTCTCATACATCTCCATGACCTTCATGCCGGCGTGCTTGGCCAGCTTGATTCTCTCAGAATAGACAGCCGGGATCGTTCCGTTTCCGCGAAGTCCCATTCCGAGAGCCTCTGTCAGACAGTTCATGCTGTTGGCCGTATACATGCCGGAGCAGGAGCCGCAGGTAGGGCAGACCTTATTCTCGTACTCGGTCAGCTCCTCCTCTGTGATTTTTCCGGCTGCATAGGCTCCCACTGCCTCAAACATGCTGGAAAGGCTTCTCTTCTTCCCGTTTACATGGCCTGCCAGCATAGGACCGCCGCTGACAAACACAGTGGGCACATTAACCCTGGCGGCGGCCATCAGAAGGCCAGGCACATTTTTGTCACAGTTGGGAACCATCACAAGAGCGTCAAACTGGTGGGCAAGAGCCATACACTCCGTAGAATCGGCAATCAGATCTCTGGTCACCAGGGAATACTTCATGCCCACATGCCCCATGGCAATGCCGTCACATACCGCAATCGCGGGAAATACCACGGGAGTTCCCCCTGCCATGGCCACACCCAGCTTCACTGCCTCCACAATCTTGTCAAGGTTCATATGTCCCGGCACAATTTCATTGTAGGAGCTGACAATTCCCACCATGGGCTTTTTCATTTCCTCCGGTGTCATGCCGAGAGCATTTAAAAGGGATCTGTGGGGAGCTGCCTGGGATCCCTTTTTCACTGCGTCACTCTTCATATCTGTTGTCTCCTTTTCTCTCATATTTTCAATTACTGGAATGATACTGGAAGCGCTGTTCAACCGTCTCTGCCTCTCTGTGCAGCACTCCGGCTGTCCGCGGCTCCCTCCCGATTTATGGAAAATGCTGCCAAGGGGCTCTCAGGTCCCCTGGCAGCGTGCTGTTTCAGTGTAAAACGTCTCTCCATGCTGTCGCTGCAAGCAGCTTACAGCCGTCTACCGAATCCGCTGGCAGATCAACTCTCCCATCTGTCCGGTTCCCACCTGGACACAGCCTTCTGACATAATGTCGGCTGTCCTGTATCCCTCTTTCAGCACCTGCTTTACGGCTTTTTCCACAGCCTCTGCCTCCTTATCCAGGTCAAAGGAGTAGCGCAGCATCATGGCCGCTGAGAGAATGGTTGCGATGGGGTTTGCAATATCCTTTCCCGCAATGTCCGGCGCTGAACCATGGCTGGGCTCGTAGAGTCCGAACTTTCCCTCATTCATGCTGGCAGAGGACAGCATCCCGATGGAGCCTGTGATCATGCTGGCCTCATCAGACAGAATATCGCCGAACATGTTCTCAGTGAGGATCACGTCAAACTGGCCCGGGTTCATCACCAGCTGCATGGCACAGTTGTCAACCAGCATGTGTGTCAGGGTTACCTGCGGATAATCCCCGGCCACCTCCTCCACTACCTTTCTCCAGAGCCTGGAAGAGTCCAGCACATTGGCCTTATCTACGCTGGTCACATGCTTCTTCCTCTTCATGGCAATATCGAATGCCTTTACTGCTATTCTGCGGATCTCATTTTCATTATAAACCAGGGTGTCAACAGCTGTGGTGACTCCGTCGACCTCTTTCGTGTAGCGCTCGCCAAAGTAGAGTCCTCCTGTAAGCTCCCGCATAATCACCATGTCGAAGCCGTCACCGATGATCTCGGATTTCAGCGGACAGGCTCCTGCAAGCTCCCCGTAAAGGCAGGCCGGCCGGATATTGGCAAACAGGCCCAGGCCCTTTCTGATGGCCAGGAGTCCCGCCTCCGGGCGCAGGTTCGGTGCCGCATCATACCATCTGGAATTGCCCACATTTCCTCCCACTGCTCCTAACAGGACGGAATCACTCTTCCTTGCCGTTTCAAGGGCTTCATCCGTCAGCGGCACTCCGTGCGCGTCGATGGAAACGCCTCCCATCAGAACCTCTGTGTAGTCAAAACTGTGCCCATAGACCTCTCCAATCCTGTCCAGTACACGGCACGCCTCCCTGACAATCTCCGGTCCGATCCCGTCACCCGGAATCACTGCAATGTTGTAATTCATCCTGCCTCTCTCCTTTACTACCTGGTTTTTCGAGCGATATTTTTCGTGCTTCTTTCCATAATATCTTATTTATCCGCATTTTTCAACTGCAGGACGGCTGTTTGCAGAGAAATACCTATAGGAATTTGGAATTTATCGTATAACCTGAAGTTATTTCTCTTCCATAAATACCGGCGTACGCAAAAAGGAGCCATATCCAGACAAATGCCTGGAAACGGCTCCTCTCTGTGACTGCGTCTGTTTAAAATTACAGCTCCGGCTTCTCAACCTGTACAATCGCATCCTTGCGCATCGGAATGCGGCAGTTCTTATTGCTTCCGAATTCCACGATTACAGTGTCATCTGTCATGTCGATGATCACACCGTACATTCCGCTGGATGTTAAAACGCTGTCGCCGACTGCCACACTGGCCAGAAGCTCCTGCATTTTTTTCTTCTCTTTTTTCTGAGGTCTGATAGCGATAAAGTACATAAGTCCAATAAGAAAGACAAAATACACTATCCATCCTGCTGTGCCCATGTTTTTTCCTCCTTAATCCAGATCCGCCGCCTCGCTGCGAAATCTTAATTTTTCTCTCCCGCTGCCATGCCGGAGAGCTTTCTCTCCTTGTACTCTGCATAGCAGTGATTGTCGATTGCGTCGCGAATCTCCTCCATCATTTTATTATAAAAATATAAATTATGCAAGACACATAATCGCATACCGAGCATTTCTTTTGCCTTCATCAGATGGCGGATATATGCCCGGCTGTAGGAACGGCAGGCCGGACACTGGCAGCCCTCCTCGATCGGCCTCGGATCCAGCTCGTATTTGGCATTGAACATGTTGAGCTTTCCGTGGTTGGTATACACATGGCCGTGGCGGCCGTTTCTGGACGGATAAACGCAGTCAAAAAAGTCTACGCCTCTGTCCACTGCCTCCAGAATATTGGCAGGTGTTCCCACTCCCATCAGATAGGTTGGCTTGTTTTCCGGCAGGTGGGGAACGACGGCATCGAGAATCCGGTACATTTCCTCATGACTCTCCCCCACTGCCAGTCCTCCCACTGCGTACCCGTCTAAATCAAGAGCCCCTATCTCCTCTGCGTGGGCAATCCGGATGTCCTCATAGACAGCTCCCTGGTTGATTCCGAAGAGAAGCTGCTCTCTGTTTACCGTATCGGGAAGGCTGTTTAACCGCTCCATCTCAGCCTTGCACCGCTTAAGCCACCTGGTGGTGCGCTCCACGGAATTCTGTACATACTCGCGGCTGGCCTTGCTGGGCGGGCACTCGTCGAAAGCCATGGCAATCGTGGAGCCCAGGTTTGACTGAATCTGCATGCTCTCCTCCGGTCCCATGAAGATCTTCCTGCCGTCAATGTGGGAGTTAAAATACACTCCCTCCTCCTTGATTTTTCGCAGCCCTGCCAGGGAGAAAACCTGAAATCCACCGGAATCGGTAAGGATCGGGCGATCCCAGTGCATAAATTTGTGAAGGCCGCCGAACTCCTTGATCAGCTTATCCCCCGTTCTCACATGCAGGTGGTACGTATTTGAAAGCTCCACCTGGGTCCCGATTGTCTTTAAATCGTCTGTGGAGACGGCTCCCTTGATCGCCGCCACAGTCCCCACATTCATGAACACAGGCGTCTGTATTGTTCCGTGGACGGTTTTCATCTGCGCTCTCTTTGCGCGCCCGTCCTTTGCCAGAATCTTGTATTCCATCTTCTTTCTCCTGACTTTTTGCTTCAGTTGACAGTTTCTCAGACATCAAAGTGAATTATGCCATATCAGCCAAAAAGAAAAGCAGGGAAGCGCTGCTTTCGCCCCGGCAGGCTGATCTGCGCTCCCCTTCGCTGCTTCTCTTTTTGTTTTCTTTTTTATTTTCTCTCTTTATTTACTGTTTCTTTTTGTTTTTCTTTTTTTCCCTGGCTTCCTTCTCTCTGGCCCTTGCCTCCTCCTTAGCGGCTGCAAGTGCTTTTTCCCTTCTGCGGTTCATCTCAAACCACAGGGAGCCTGCCAGGCAGACTGAGGAGTAGGTTCCGCAGACAATGCCGACCATCAGCGGAAGGGCAAACTCCCGGATGGAGGAAACTCCCATGATATAAAGTACCAGAACCATCACAAAGGTGGTAAGAGAAGTGTTTACGCTTCTCGTAAAGGTCTGAGTAATACTCAGGTTTACGATCTCCTCAATGGTCTGGTCATGGCGCTTCTCCTTCAGGTTCTCCCTTACACGGTCAAAAATAACAATTGTCGCATTGATGGAATATCCCACAATGGTGAGGATGCAGGCGATAAAGGTGGAGCCTACCGGCCACTTGAATGCCGCATAGCAGGCAATCACAACCAGCACGTCGTGTATCAGCGCCAGAACGGAGCTGGCGGCAAAGCGAATATTTTTAAACCGGAACCAGATGTAGATCAGCATGCAGATCGTCGCGATGACTACAGCCACAAACGCATCCTGCTTCATCTCCTGGCTCACTGCTCCCGAAATACTTTCCGCTGTAATCTTTTCCTTCTCTACGCCGAAGCTGTCCTCCATGGCCTTCTCGAACGCTTCACGTTCCTCCATATTCAGAGTTCTGGTCTTGATGATCACCTCATTGCTGCCGCTGACTCTCTGGGTCTGTACATCAGCGTCCCCTGTAATCTCCTCCACTAACGGCACAACCTCAGATTCAATGCGTTCCTGGGACATTTCCTCGTTGAAAGTGACGTTGGTGGATGTTCCGCCCTTAAACTCCATGCTGTAATTCAGGATGTCCCCTGTGGAGGATTTATTGATTCCCATAAACACGAAGCCCGCCGCGATCGCTGCCAGAGACAGAGCAAAGCATATCTTTCTGTATTTAAGGAACGGCTTTGCCGGTTTCTCCTTTTTCGTTCCATAGAACTTGGGATTCTGGATTCCCATCGCAAACATCGCGTTCAGGGCAAACCGTGTCACAAAGAGAGCTGTGAACATGGAGAGGACGATACCGATGGCCAGCGTGGACGCAAAGCCCCTTACTGTACCGGAGCCTCTCCAGAACAGGACAGCAGCGGCAATCAGAGTTGTCACGTTTCCGTCCACAATGGCGGAGAGAGCCTTCTGGAAGCCATTCTCAATGGCTGTCTTAACAGATTTTCCTGCCCCGATCTCTTCCTTGATTCTTGTAAAGATGATAACATTGGCATCCACAGCCATACCGATGGAGAGAATGATTCCCGCCACGCCAGGAAGGGTCAGCGTCACGTTGAAGGACACCAGGAGAATGAGAATCAGTCCCACATAGAGGCAGAGGGCAATGACAGAAGCCAGTCCCGGAATCAGATAAACGGCGATCATGAACACCGCCACGATGACAAATCCTACCACTCCGGCCTTCAGGCTTGTGGTGATGGCCTGCTGTCCCAGCTTGGCGCCAACCACATTGGAGCGAAGCTCCTCAAGCTCCAGGGACAGGGAACCGATGCGGATGGTAGAAGCCAGGTTCTCCGCTTCCTCAAAGCTCGCCATTCCGTCGATCGTACACTGGCCTCCTGTGATAGCCTCCCGAACAACCGGAGCGGAGACTACCTCGTTGTCGTAGATAATGTAAATAGGCTTTCCGACACCGTTGGTTGTGGCGTCGGCAAAGGCCTTCGTTCCCTCCTCTGTGAAGGTAAGGGATACCACATATTCCTTTCCTGTGGTGCCGTCTACCATACCTGCCTGGGCAGCCGACACCTGATCTCCGGTGAGGATAGTTGTTCCTTCAGAATCCATAAATATCAGGGATCCCGGCTTTCCAAGCTCCGCCAGGATTGCGTTCGCATCGGAAACGCCTGGAATGTCGATGTTAATGCGGTCGTTTCCCTCCTGGTAAACCTCCGCTTCTGTGCTGTAATTCTGCACCCTCTGCTGGAGTTTGTAGATCGTGTCTTTCATATCCTCCGCAGAAGGATTCTCTTCTTTTGCCTGGTAGGTAATGCTCACGCCTCCGGCCAGGTCAAGGCCCAGCTTGATGTCATCCATATAGCCGTAGCCGAAAAATCCGGCCAGAGCCACAAGGAGCAGGAGGAGTGCCAGCCTCAAAAGACCTCTTCCTTTACTGTTCTTCATTGCAATTCTCCTTTACTTCATTTTCATCGGCCAGCGCCGCTTTTATCATGATAGAACACTCAATACGCTTCTTCTGCATCTCGCATCCGATATCATAAGCGTCTGTGATAGAGCCGTGGAAGTTGTAGGAGTTGGCTGCGCAGCCGCCGCTGCAGTAGAATCTGGCAAAGCAGTCCCTGCACTTGTCCTTGGCATAGACATTGCAGAGCTTGAACTCATTGCAGATTTCCGGGTGTGTGATGCCCTCGTCTACATTTCCCAGAAGGAACTTGTCAATTCCCACGAACTGGTGGCACGGATAGAGATCGCCCCATGGGGTGACAGCCAGGTATTCAGTTCCTGAACCGCAGCCGGACAGGCGTTTGGCCACGCACGGTCCCTGGTTTAAATCCAGCATAAAGTGGAAGAAGGTAAAGCCCCTTCCCTCCTTATGGCGCTTTACATATTCCTTAGCCAGCTTGTCGTACTCCTCCATGATCTTCGGGAGATCCTCCTCGCGGATGGAGTAGGGCTCCTCAGGGGCAGCCACAACCGGCTCGATGGACATTTTCTCAAAGCCCAGATCGGCAAAGTGCAGCACATCGTCTGCAAAATCCAGATTGTTTCTCGTGAAGGTTCCGCGCACAAAGTAATCCCTGTCTGCGCGCAGCTTCGCAAATTTCTGGAATTTCGGGACGATCAGATCATAGCTTCCCTTTCCGTTTCGGAAGGGGCGCATTCTGTCATTGACTTCCTTGCGGCCGTCGAGGCTTAAAACCACGTTGCTCATTTCCTTATTGCAGAACTCCATGATCTCGTCGTTTAACAGAACTCCGTTGGTGGTGAGAGTGAAACGGAATTTCTTGTTGTGGGGTTTCTCCAGGGAACGGCCGTAGGCCACCAGCTGCTTTACCACGTCCCAGTTCATCAGCGGCTCTCCGCCGAAGAAATCTACCTCCAGGTTAATCCGGTTGCCGGAGTTTGCCACCAGGAAGTCTAAGGCTTTCTTTCCCACCTCGTAGGTCATAAGGGCTCTTCTGCCGTGGTACTCTCCCTCCTCGGCAAAGCAGTACCGGCAGGCCAGATTGCAGTCATGGGCAATATGCAGGCACAGAGCCTTTACCACGGTCTTTCTCTTTTTGAAATCAATTACATAGTCCTTATAGATGTCGGCAGTGAAGAGCTGCTCCTGGTCGATCAGCTCCTGAATGTCGGAAAATGCCTCCTCCATCTCCTCCTGCCGGTATTTTCCCTCTAATTTTCTGCAGATCTCCTGCTTTGCCTCCTCCGGGATTTTCTGAGGCTCGGTCAGGTTATCGATCGTTTCAGAAAGAAGTGCGATCATATCATAGAGCAGCGGATCGACCACATGGACAGAGCCGCTGTTCACATCCATTACGATATAGTAACCGTTATTAATATACTGATGAATCACAGATTTTCTCCTTGTCTAATCGTTTAACATTTCTGTCCCCCGGGGCACACCCCCGTGCGGACAAACTAGAGCCCCTGCAACCGGTGAAAATTGCAGGGGCATCAAGCTGCCTTATGACTGCCTGACATTCAGGCACTGTTTCCTTAAACTAGCGATCCTTGTTCTCGCAGCTCTGGTTTCCTACTGTACAGGAAGTCTTGCATGCGGACTGGCAGGATGTCTGACATTCGCCGCAGCCGCCCTTTTTCATTGTATTCTTTAATGTGTTTGTGCTTAAAGTCTTAACGTGCTTCATGCTGTATGCCCTCCTATCATGGATTTCGATATAATTTCGTAGAGATTATATCACATGTTTTCCCTCAGCGCAAGCACAAGCGCAGATGCAGCGGCACCGGAAAAAGCCGGCAAAGCTACCTGTCCGCATACTTTTCGCGAAGCCGGAATATACATGAAACAGATCAAATCAAAATGAGGGGTTTTTATGGGAAAATCAAAACTGCAGGCCATGCTCCGATCGCTTCTGGCTTCCTACCTGCTTACTGCCATATTTCTGGCTGTTCTGGCTTTTCTGCTCTACCGGTTCCGCCTTAAAGAGGCTCAGATCAGCCTGGGCATCAATGTGATTTACATTATCGCCTGCCTGATCGGCGGCATTCTGGCCGGAAAGGCCATCCGCCAGAGGCGCTTTGTCTGGGGACTTCTCTCCGGGGCCCTCTACTTTCTGATCCTTCTGGCCGTTTCCTTTGCCATGAACCGTACTCTGGGCTCTGACACAAAGGAGCTTATGACGGTGTTTCTCATGTGCGCAGGCAGCGGAACTCTGGGAGGGATGCTCAGCTGATTCTCTCTCCCGGCCATTTTCTGCTTTCTCCAGGACATCTGTATCTGTATCAGCTGCATCACGAAGAGAAGGGGAAACGCCCGCACTCCGGCAGGCGTCTCCCCTTCTCCGATCGTCTTTTTTATTCCGGCTTCCAGCTCTGCCTTTTGGCTGTCTGGATTCCGGATTTTTATGAGCGTTCTTTTTTCTCTTCTTTTTTCTTATCTTCCCGCTTTTCCTCCTCTTCCTTGAGGCGGGCAGATACAGCCTGAACCGGGTTCAGAATGTACATATGGATTCGGTCAATCCGGTTTTTTTCCACCCGGTCTACCACCAGACGGACATTGTCAAAAACCACATCCTCCCCCTCCTCGGGAAGGTGGTCGAGAAGGCCGATGACAAGGCCTCCCAGGGAGTCATAGTCCTCTGATTCCAGCTTAAGCTCCAGCCGGTCATTCAGATCGTCGAGCTTCATGGAACCCTCCACCACGTACTCGTTCGGTGCAACCTCCACCAGCTCGTTTTCCTCGTCTTCATCGTACTCGTCGCGGATTTCTCCCACGATCTCCTCCAGCATGTCCTCCAGCGTGATAAGTCCTGCTGTCGCCCCATACTCGTCGAGAACAATGATGATATTGACATTCGCCTTCTTCATCTCCACCATGAGCTCGGAAACCTTCTTGAACTCATAGGTGTAGTACGGCGCTCTCAGGTAATCGCGGACGGAAAATCCCTCCTTCTCCCCTGCCAGCAGAATGTCCTTGATATTTAAAATGCCAATGACATTGTCCGTCGTGTCCTCATAGACCGGGAACCTGGTGTACTTCTCCTCCCGGAATATCTCAATCAGCTCACTGTAGGTTGCATTTACATCCACAAAGGCCATGTCGATGCGGGGAACCATAACATCCTTTGCCACGGAATCGCCGAAGTCAAACACATTGTTGATCATCTTTTTCTCTTCCGTTTTAATAACTCCCTCCTCATGGCTCACTTCCACGATGGTGCGCAGCTCATCCTCTGTGATGGACTCTGACTTCTTGTTCGGATCCACCCCGAGCAGCTGCAGTACCAGCATGGATACCTTATTGATCACGAAAATCACAGGAGTCAGAACAGTCATCAGAACAAAAATCACCCCCGCGCATCGCAGCGACATTCGCTCGGAGGAAATCGTCGCTGACGTCTTAGGGGTAATCTCGCCGAAAATAAGAATCAGGAACGTGATCACACCTGTGGCAGCACCGACCGCCTCATTGCCGAACAGCTTGGAGGACAAAAGGGTTGTAAGGGAAGAAGCATACATGTTTACGATATTGTTTCCAATCAGAATCGCACTCAGCATCTTACCAGGATTTCCCGTAACCTTGAGAACCATGGCGGCCCGCGTATCTCCGGCATCCGCAAGCGTCCTCATCCGGATTTTGTTTACAGTGGTAAGAGCCGTTTCTGACGATGAGAAAAATGCAGAGAGGGCAACTAAAATAAGAATTACCAATAATTGTATGGCGTCACTCGACTCCAAAAAAATCAACCTCTACTTTCTTTTTGCTGCCTGGGGCGTATCCCCGGGCCAGACTGTTTTTACTGGTAATTTTACACGAATCCCCTTTTTCTGTCAATCCTTGTTTTGTGGGGGTATCCGTCTTCTGCGTCAGGTTTTCCCTTCCCTCCAGGCTCCACCGGGAACCTGCTGCCCGTCTGAGCGAAGGCCCGGAGACGAAAGGCAAAAACTCTGAGGCAGTTCTAGTCTTCTTTTCCCAGCAGGCTTCTGGCTGCCAGGATCACCGCCCCTGCCGCAATGCACAGATCCCCGATATTGAACACTACCTTCTTCAGAAATCCCGGCTGGAAGCTGAAGTAATCCACCACATATCCTCTCTTAAGCCTGTCGCAGAGATTGCTGAGCGCGCCCGAGACAATCAGAGCATAGCCCGCTTTTTCTGCCCTGTGTCCCTTCTTTGTCATGAGAAAGCAGAGAACCCCGGCCGCCGCGCTGGTAAAGCAGACGGGAAGCATGCGCACCAGCTCCGGCTTCTGCCTGAGAAACTCAAAACAGAACCCGCTGTTGTGGTTTCTGTAAAGCTTAATCATCCCTCCCGTTCCCTCCATCATCCTCGGAAAGCTGTCCGGGCTCTGGTTTTCTATCTTCTGCTTCAGATACTGGTCAAGCCCAAACAGAGCTGCCACAAGTCCTAAAATCCCCATACAATTCCTCTCTTTCCCTCTCCCGAAATTTTCCAGTTTCAGCTATGTCAGAGGGCTATGAACCCTCCGGCTGGCTTTTCTGGCTCCATTCTTTCTGTCTCCATCCTACCATGTTTTTGCTGGCCGGTAAAGCTCCGCCGGCCATTTTCTGCTCTCTTTCCGGAACTTCTCCTATTAATATTCCCATCTTTTCCTGCATATATTAAAGCAAAAACTGCCGGAGTCCTCCATGCCCTGCATTCAGCCAGATCTCTCACAGGATTACTCTGATTTTATTATACGCTATTTTTCCTTTTCTCAGACTGCACTGACCTTCAATTCGTCTGCCCCCGGATTTTCTCAGGGACAGACAGAGGAGAGCTGTTTTTCTGTTATCAGCAGTCAGTATGCCGTCTACCATATGCCTCTTGCGGAAACTTTGCCGCTGACGCTGAACCGTTTTTCCTATCCATCCATTCCCAAACTCTACACGCTTCTTGACACGTCCAGCATGGAAAGCTCCGGCATCCTGACAGCTTTTGCCCAGCCCTCCCTGGCCCTTCGGGGACGCGGGACGCTCATCGGTATTGTGGACACCGGAATTGATTACAGAAATCCTATCTTCCTCGGCTCTGACCGCTCCACAAGAATCCTGGGGCTCTGGGATCAGACGGAGGAGGGACCTGGAATTATGATGGGAAATATTCTCGAGGATATTCCCTACGGCAGGGAATATACCCGGGAGGAGATCAATCGGGCTCTGGAAGCAGAAGATCCCTTTTCCGTCGTCCCCTCCCGGGATGAAAGCGAGCACGGAACCCTGCTGGCGGGAATTGCAGCTGGAAACGAGACCGACTCTGCTTCCTTCACCGGAGCTGCTCCTGAGGCATTTCTTGCCGTGGTGAAGCTGAAGCAGGCCAAACAGTATCTCAGGGATTATTACCTCATCCCCTCCTCCTCTGAAGCCTATCAGGAAAATGACATTATGATGGGCATAAAATACCTTCTTCTGGTGGCCAGACGGCACCGGCTGCCCCTGACCATTCTCATAAGTCTTGGAACAAACATGGGAAGCCATGAGGGGACCTCGCCTCTTGCCAGATATCTTGACACCGTCAGCGCCTTTCCCGGCGTCGTCACCGTCATCGCCGCCGGAAATGAGACCGGCTACAGCCACCACTACTTCGGGACAGTGGAGGCAGATGAAGAATTTGAAGATGTGGAGCTGCGGATAGCCTCCGGCGAGGAGGGCTTTACCATGGAAATGTGGACCCAGGAGCCGGAACTCTTCTCCGTCGGGTTCCTCTCCCCCACCGGAGAGCTCATCGGACGGATTCCAAACAACTCTCCCATGGAGCAGAGGATCACCTTTCTCCTGGAGGACACGGTTATCTATCTGAATTACCAGGTGGCGGAATTTGAGACAGGAAGCCAGCTCATTGTCATGCGCTTCGTCCGCCCCACTCCGGGGATCTGGAGACTGCGGGTCTATAATTCCCTGTACCTGAAGGGAGCCTACCATCTCTGGCTTCCCGCCCACGGCTTTCTGTCAGAGGACACCTTCTTTCTGCGCCCTCACCCGGACACAGTCATCACCGAGCCGGGCAACGCCTCCCTTCCCATCACCGTAGGCGCTTACAACCACCGCAGCGGCGGAATCTACATTCACTCCAGCCGCGGCTATACCAGACTTGGGAGAGTCAAACCGGATCTGGCAGCACCCGGTGTGGACGTGGAGATTCCCTCCAGCTCCGGGCTTTCCCCTATCCGCATAACCGGCACCTCTGCGGCGGCCGCCCATGCAGCCGGAGCAGCCGCAAACCTTCTGTCCTGGGCTTTCCGAAACGGCTCTTTTTCCTATATGAATACCTCCATCGCCAAGACCTTCCTGATCCGCGGCGCAGAAAGAAATCCTGTATTCACCTATCCCAACAGGGAGTGGGGATATGGGACGCTGAATCTCTATAATGCTTTTCTGCGGATGAGGGAGTAGAGTCTTTGGCCGTCCGGGAAAAATCCGTTTGTAATTTGGAAACGGCAATGATATAGTAACTATAATTTCATACAGTCTTAAAAAACTTACTTTTTCCGGAGGTGGCATCCATGACAAAAATCAGAAAAAATATCCTGCCAGCAATGATACTGCTGTTTCAGCTCTTCTTTCTATATGAGCTTATATGCAATTATAATGTTTATGTCCTCGATCCGTCCTTCCGCTCGTTTTCCGAAGATTACTGGGCGGATTTTTCTGCTGACGGAGCGGTGAAGCTTGCCGCCGCTGTGGAGTTGTTTTTTAAATGTATTTTTATTTTATCCTTCTTGTACCTTATTATGAGGAATCCCAACGCTTCCTGGAAAAGGATTGTCCTCGCCGTTTTGGCCGGCTTCGTCTTATATGGGATTCTTATGCTGCTTTTCCGTTACTTCTCTTATCACTGCCGGCTCTATATGACGCTGACGGATACGGAAATCCTTTCCATCCTCCTTCTTTTTCAGACGGCACAGCCCGGGCTGTTTCAAAAAAGGCTCCCGTAGTCCCGTCCTCTTACCCTCTCATCTCAATCATCGGCCCGCCGTTCTTCTCCAGATAAGCCCTGGTGATTACCACGGAGCCGATATTGGGATCTTTGGGTATCTCGTACATAATGTCCTGCATGAACTCCTCGATAATGGCCCGAAGAGCCCTCGCCCCCGTCTCCTTCCTGATGGCCTCCTCGGCAATCCAGGAGAGGGCGTCCTCCTCAAACACAAGCCTTACCTCATCCATGGCCAGGAGCTTTTCATACTGCTTTAAGATGGCGTTCTTCGGCTCCGTGAGAATGCGCACCATCAGGTCCTTTGTGAGGGCCTGGAGGGTCACGGTGATGGGAAGCCTTCCGAGAAACTCCGGGATCATTCCGAATTTTCTCAGATCCTCCGTGGTGGCATGGCCAAGCAGATTCGGGTCATCGTCATATTTGCCTTTAAGCTGAGCGCCAAAGCCCATGGTGCTGGACTTGTTGAGCCTTTCCTTCACAATATTCTCCAAATCCGGGAAGGCTCCTCCGCAGATAAAAAGGATATTGTTGGTGTCTACGGTCGTCATGGGCGTCAGGGCATTTTTCTGGTTAGAGCCCACCGGAACCTCCACCTGGCTGCCCTCCAGAAGCTTTAAGAGCTCCTGCTGCACGGATTCACCGCTGACATCGCGGCTTGTGGTATTCTTCTTCTTCGCAATCTTGTCGATCTCGTCGATAAAGATAATCCCCTTTTCCGCCCGCTCCACATCATTGTCAGCCGCTGCCAGAAGTTTGGAAATCACACTCTCTATGTCATCTCCGATATAGCCGGCCTCTGTCAGAGTCGTGGCGTCGGCTATGGCTAAGGGCACGTCGAGAAGCTTTGCCAGGGTTTTGACCAGATAAGTCTTTCCGCTTCCAGTCGGTCCGATCATCAGGATATTGGATTTCTCAATCTGAACCTCATCCTGCGAGCCGTCCTCCCCCTCTGCTGTCTGGCAGAAGGCTCTCTTGTAATGATTGTAAACAGCCACTGCGATCACCTTTTTGGCCTGCTCCTGGCCGACCACATACTGGTCAAGCTTTGACTTGATGATATGGGGCGCCGGAATATCCCTGATGGAAAATTCCTTCTTCCCTCCTTTTTTGTCCTGACTCTTTTTCTTCACCTTGTTCTTTTTCGGAATCTCTGTATTCAGATTCTGCAGGTTTGAAAAATCGCTCAGATTCAGATTCATGTAGGGCATATTCTGCAGCTTGCTCAGGTCCAGGCCGCTGTTTGTCACTGTGTCGAAGGCCTTCTGCATACAGTCATGGCAGAAATTCATTCCCCCAGGCATGGTGATCATAGGGCCGGCCTTGCTCTCCGGCCTGCGGCACACATAGCAGATCTTCTCATACTCATCATCAGAGCTGTCCTTCCTGTCCGGCTTCGCAGGAGCTGCCGTCTGGCTGTCCTCTGCCCTCTCATTTTCTTCTATTGAATCTTCTATTGAATCTTCTATTGAATCTTCTATTAAATCTTCTATTGAAACATTTTCTGTTTTATCTTTTTCTCTGTCGTCCAACATATTCTCCTCTTCTCTGGCTGGTTTTCTGCAACGCGCTGTCCTGCCCCCTCTCCGGCCGCCGTGAGGCCTGAAATCCTGCAGAGCACCCTCCGGACTGCACAAAACCATCATACTATATTTTAACAGGGTAATCAATAATAAAGAATCCTGCGAAGCAGGGTTCTCCGCCTGCGGCGGGCCGCAGAAGCGGCATTTTCTTTTCCAACCCAGTGCGATCCCCTCGGAGCGTTTCTTATTCAACAGGAAATGAAATTTCCTATTGAATAAGAAAGCAGGAGCCCTCTTTCAAAGGCTCCTGTTTTCCTTCTGCTCCTGTTCATCTTCTCGCTCTGTCAGTTCCCCTGGCCCTGATCCTGCGCGCTGTCAGCCATGTCCTTTCTGTAGCCTAATGTCACCTGAACCTGTCTCTCCACATAGGAGCCATTGTCCAGAGACTGTACAGTCAGGGTCACGGTCTCTCCTCCTTTATAATAGGTGAGCATCTTCTGCAGATCCTCTGCCGTCTTCACGGTCTCGCAGTTGACTGCCGTGATAATGTCGCGCTCTCTCAGGTCGGAGTTGTCGGCTGCCTGGCCTTCCACAATCTTGTAGACGTAGATTCCCTCAGGCATTCCGTAGGCCTCGGCCATCTGGCTGTTGATATTCTGAATCTGAACGCCCAGATAACCCTGCTCATCTTCGTCCACAGCCACCTTCGTTGTCTTGGTCATCAGATCATCGATAATATCCTTTGCGTAGGAGATCGGGATTGCATAGCCTACGCCCTCAATCTCTGTGCTGGCTAATTTGGCCTCGTTGATTCCGATGACATTTCCATTCATATCGAGAAGGGCTCCGCCGCTGTTTCCCGGGTTGATTGCCGCATCTACCTGAATCAGGTTCTTCGTAATACCCTCAATATCCACTTCCTTGTTAAGCGCACTGATATATCCGACCGTAACAGACTGTCCCTCGCCCAGAGCATTTCCTATGGCAATGACTCCATTTCCCAGCTTCAGACTGTCCGAATCCCCCAGAGTTGCCACCTTAATCTGTGAGAGGGCGGATTCAGGGATATCCTTGAGCTGAACGGCGATTACAGCCAGATCCGCCTCAGTATCAGTTCCCTTGAGCGCCGCCGGAGCAGAGCTACCGTCGATAAATACCACATTCATCTCCTCTGCATTTTCAATCACGTGGCTGTTGGTGGCGATGAGAAGCTCTGTGTCGCTCTGTCCCACGATAATTCCGGAGCCTGCGCTTGGAACCTCATACTGCTGCGTTCCGAAGAACCAGTCCTGGGTGGTGTAGAGGGTCTTATTATTAATGGCCACAACGGACGGCATAGCCTTCTCCACAATGGCAGACACATCATTTCCCGTGCTGGCCTGCACCACTGTACCTGATGTCTCGGCTGCCTGGGTCTGGATCTCTGTGCTTTCCTGTGTTCCCGCCTCTGCCGAAAGCTCCGGCTGTCCTCCAAGCTTTACGGCCAGATAATTGATTCCGGCCATGGTGCCTCCTGCCACACAGCCGAACAGGATTCCTGCCGCAGCCACCCCGGCCGCTGTTTTGGCTAATTTCCCTTTCTTTCTTCTGCGCCTCTCCGGTTCATTCCCCCGGCTGTCCATATGGGCGGTATTTTCCGTGTTTCTCTGGTTCTCCTGACTTGCGTACTCATAGGAGCCGTAGCTCTGACGGCCGCTGTCCTGGCTGCTGATCCTTCCGTACATCTGCCTTGTCCCTGACTGGCTTCGGCTGCCGGCCTGACTTTCTCTCTCCTGTCCTGCCTCTCTGTTTCTGTCCGCCTGCCGGTTCTCCTGGGTTCTCTCATAATGGGTGCTGTCTACATAGGACCCCTCTGTCATGTCCACATCATTTTCTGAATCTATATTTTTCTGGTTTTTTTCCCATTCATTATACATAAAAAAACACTCCTCTCTGGATTCTGTTTTCTTCTTTTTTATCTTACAGCGATAGTTTAACAGGGATTTGTGATAGAACTGTGAAAAAATTATAGAGAAATTGTGTTTTCTGCTGCCGCTGAATCTGATATACTTGTTCTGAACGGAAACTGCCGCTCTGTGACCGGGCAGTTGGGAAATATTATTCTGATGCTGCAAAACGGAGCTTCCGGTAAAATGGACAGGCAGAAGAAAAGGAGAAAATCATGAACACAAACGCAGTTGTACATATTAAAAAGGGAGAGGCCCGCGCCCTGAAGGCGGGCGGAGCCTGGATCTACGACAATGAGATTGACCGGATCGAGGGTGAGTTTGAAAATGGGGATATTGTCACTGTGCTGGATTTTGACGGCTACTGCCTGGGATACGGCTTTATCAACACGCGCTCGAAAATTACGGTGAGAATGCTGTCCCGCAGAAAGGATGCCGTCATCGATGAGGCGTTTCTCGAGATGCGCGTGAGAAATGCCTGGGAGTACAGGAAGGCCACCGTTGACACCTCCAGCTGCCGCATTATCTTTGGAGAGGCGGACTTCCTGCCGGGTATTGTCATCGACAAATTTTCAGATGTGCTGGTGGTAGAGTCCCTGGCCCTTGGAATTGACCGGCTGAAGCCCCTGATCGTGGAAATTCTGAAACGTATCCTGGCAGAGGATGGAATCCGTATCCGCGGCGTCTACGAGAGAAGCGACGCCAAGGTGCGCCTCCAGGAGGGAATGGAGCGCACAAAGGGCTTCATCGGAGAGGAGTTTGACACCAAGGTGGAGATCGTGGAAAACGGCGTCCGCTATCTGGTGGATGTAAAGGACGGACAGAAAACAGGGTTCTTCCTGGATCAGAAATATAACCGCCTGGCCATTCAGAAGCTGTGCAGAGGAAAGCGCGTGCTGGACTGCTTCACCCACACCGGCTCCTTTGCCCTCAACGCCGCCGTTTCCGGGGCCTCAGAGGTATTGGGCGTGGATGCCTCGGAGCTTGGCGTCAGTCAGGCCCGGGAGAATGCCAGACTGAACCAGGTCTCTGACCGTGTTTCCTTTGTCTGCGCCGACGTATTTGAACTGCTTCCGGAGCTTGAGAAAAAGGGTGAGAAGTTCGATGTAGTCATCCTGGATCCTCCGGCCTTCACCAAATCCAGAAGCTCTGTGAAAAATGCAGTCAAGGGCTACCGTGAAATTAATCTGCGGGGCATGAAGCTCGTAAAGGACGGCGGCTATCTGGCTACCTGCTCCTGCTCCCACTTTATGACTCCGGAGCTGTTCACCAAAACCATCCGCGAGGCCGCAGGAAATGTCCACAAACGGCTCAGGCAGGTGGAGTACCGGACTCAGGCTGCCGATCATCCCATTCTCTGGGCGGCAGACGAGTCCTATTATCTGAAATTTTATATTTTCCAGGTGTGCGAAGAGAAATAGCACAGCGGAAGGTGCAGCAGAAAAAGAGAAGGCGTCTCAGCGGCTTTGCCGAAAGGGAGAGACCTTCTCTTTTGACTGGTTTTGGCTGGGAAGGCCGGGGAATCAAAAGGAAAGAGCCCTCCGGCAGGCAGGAGGAAGAAAGATTCTGGAATATTCCAGCCAGTCTCAATTTATAAGTATAAATTATATAAGTATATTAGATTTCTTCCCTTTTCCTCCATTTTTCCCCTGTTTTTCCCTGTGTTTCAAAAAAATATCCAGAAAATCGCAAAAAGGTATTGCTTTTTCTCCGAAAGTCTGCTTATCTATTATATATAATACTTATTAAATAAAAGATAGTGAGGTATGGAAATGAAACCGATCAAAGAGGGAAAAGTCCGCGAGATTTATGACAACGGCGACAGCTTAATTATGGTTGCCACTGACCGAATCAGCTGTTTCGATGTAATTCTGAATAATGTTGTGACAAAAAAAGGAACTGTACTGACTCAGATGTCCAAGTTCTGGTTTGATATGACAAAGGACATCCTTCCAAACCACATGATCTCCGCTGATGTGAAGGACATGCCGGAATTTTTCCAGCAGCCCCAGTTTGACGGAAACAGCATGATGTGCAGAAAGCTCAACATGCTCCCCATCGAGTGCATTGTCCGCGGATATATTACTGGAAGCGGCTGGGCCAGCTATCAGAAGGACGGCACCGTATGCGGAATCCGCCTGCCGGAGGGCTTAAAGGAGTCTGACAAGCTGCCGGAGCCGATTTACACCCCTTCCACCAAGGCTGAGATCGGAGATCACGATGAGAACATCTCCTATGAGCAGAGTATTGCCCATCTGGAGAAGTACTTCCCGGGAAAGGGTGAGGAGTACGCCGCCAAGCTGCGCGATTACACCATTGCCCTCTATAAGAAATGTGCTGACTATGCGTTAAGCCGCGGAATCATTATCGCTGATACCAAGTTTGAATTCGGTCTCGACGAGAACGGAACCATCGTTCTGGGCGACGAGATGCTCACACCGGACAGCTCCCGCTTCTGGCCTGCTGACGGATATGAGCCGGGACATGGACAGCCTTCCTTTGATAAACAGTTCGCCCGCGACTGGCTCAAGGCGAATCCCGGAAATAACTGGACTCTTCCCGAGGATGTAGTTCAGAAAACCATTGACAAATACCTCCAGAGCTATGAGATGCTGACCGGAGAGAAGCTGGCATAAAAGAAGACTTGCAGAAGTTCCGCCTGTTTTTGTTCCACCGCTGTCTGCGGAACAAAAACGGCGGAACTTTTTTCAGTTTCCTGTTATATAAACAAAAAGGACTGGCCCGGCGGCCAGTCCAAAATAGCTTTACAAAAATCACTGCATTCTTCGCACGTCTCTCTGCCTTCTGCGCTCTTCTATGAATTCTTCATAACCACGCTGCCCACTGTGTCAGCCACATGCTCACAGGTATCGGCGCATTTTTCCAGGTAATCGTATATTTCTCTCCAGGCAATAATCTGGCGCACATCCGTTTCCTCTGTGTGGAGCTTTCTCATGCTGGAAATATAGAGGGAATCGGCCTCCTCCTCCAGAGAGTTGATATTAATAATCTCCTGCTTCAGCTTCGATGAATGCTTGAAGTCGGCGAATTCCTTCAGAAGATTGTAGACTCCTTCACAGCAGCGGCTCATCACATCCACCAGAGGCAGGGCCTCGGGACGGATTGTCTGCACATTATTGATATAAATGCGGATTAAAACCTCTTCTACCTTGTCTGTAACCTCGTCGATCAACTGGCTCAATGCAGCAATATCCTCTCTCTCAATGGGGGTTATAAAAGCCTTAGCCAGCTTATCAGTTATTTTGTGCCTCTGACCGTCAGCCTGGTGTTCCAGCTCATGCATCTCATCCAGACGCCCGGAAATCTCATCCGGCCTGTAATCGGAAAGAATCTCCTTCAGAAGACGTGCCGCCTTGACAGAATAATCCGCACATGCAACAAAATTATCAAAATAAAAAGCATCCTGTTTCTTTGACATCCTAGTACCTCCCTGTTATCTAACCTTCACTTCCTCACTCTATCCAAACACGTACATAAAAATCTTAGCCATCACAAAGCTGATCAGGCCGCAGCCCGGAAACGTAAAAATCCATGTCAGCATCATGTCCTTTACGATTCCAAAGTTGATGGCTGAAATCCTCTTCACAGCTCCTACACCCATAATCGCACTGGTCTTTGTATGGGTTGTGGACACGGGAATACCGAACAGGCTGGAAAAGAGAAGGCACATAGCTCCGGCCAGATCTGCCGAGAAGCCCTGATACCGTTCCAGTTTAACCATATCCATTCCCACTGACTTGATAATCTTCTCTCCTCCCACGCTGGTTCCAAGTCCCATGACAATGCTGCACAGAAGCATGAGCCAGACGGGAATTTCCATGCCGCTCACAGAGCTCTGTCCATTTGAAAAGGCAATTCCCAGAAACAAAACGCCGATAAATTTCTGTCCGTCCTGAGCGCCGTGCATAAAACTCATAGCTGCGGCTCCGATAATCTGGGCCACACGGAAAAAGCGGTTAGCCTTTCTCCTGTCAAGCTCCCGGCAGAGAATCGTAATTATTTTACAGATCAGCCATCCGGTAAAAAAGCCAAGGGCCAGGCTGAGAACCAGTCCATAGATAACCTTAATCCACTCGGATCCGTTAATTCCGGCAGTTCCATGCTGCAGCGCAATAGCCGCACCGGAAAGTCCTGCAATCAGGCTGTGGCTCTCACTGGTGGGGATTCCAAAGAAGGATGCCGTCACGCTGTAAACTACAATCGACAGCAGCGCAGCGCACAGGGCAATCATCGCATAATGTGTATTATTTCCGAAGTCCACCATATTGCTGATGGTCGACGCAACAGCGCTGTTCAGCTGCGTCATGATAAAAACTCCTAAAAAGTTAAACGCAGCGCTCATCAAAATAGCTCCCCGCACGCTGAGGCAGCGAGTTGTCACGCAGGTGGCAATCGCATTCGGCGCATCTGTCCAGCCGTTTACAAAAATAACCCCCAGCGTGAAGAGAACCATAATGCAGAGAATGGGATTTCCTGCCATATCCTGCCAGAAGTATGAAAATGATACCTCCATAAAAGCTCCTTTCTGAAATGTACAGTATTTATTTGGTACATTTTTTGTCTGTGACTGCTCTTATTTTTATAGAATGCCGGCATGCAGCCTATAAAACAAAAGCGGCCGGCACGTATCTTGTCATTTCTTTCCGTCAGCTTCAAGCAAAACCGAAAGCTCACACAAAAAACGCTTTCTGCGGGGCAGTGCAGGCGGAAGACACGGGGCGGTCCATCCTGTCCCATACGCTGCCAGTGCAAATGCTGCGGCAATCCCTATCAGAATACTAAGACACGGCGGCATTCTCACAGCGGAAAGTCCGCTATGATATACAGCCGGCCGGCTTTTCCAAGCTCCTTCAGCATCCCCTGCGCTTTCATTATCACTCATATCTCCACGCACCCAACCCGGTTCCATCTGGCCTGCGCCTTCCTTCTGATTCCAGAGGACGGTCTGATTCCAGAGCCCTGGCTGGCCGCATAGCCAAATATTCTGTTCCAGCTGCTCTGCGTGCAGACAAATAGGGAGAAAAATAAGCACCAGAACAATAAAAAAAGCCGCGGCAGCAGCCCTTCCTTTCCGTTCCATCATTTTCCTCCCTTCTTTTCGACAAATAAAACATATCATCAAAAATACGAGCTGTCAATATAACTTTTGAAGAGCTTTTCTATTTTTTACCTCTGCGATTTTGTTTCTCCCATTGCACCGGAGGCGGTCCCGCAGCACAGCGGAGCCTGCTGACCCTTCTGCATCTTGGAAGCCTTATCTGCCAGGATAATCTTCTTCCTCTCATTTCCAGCAGAAAACTTCATAGTCAGATACCCTTTTCTCCTCAGGCTTTTCTGGAGGGAAGAGATGGGATGGCAGATTCGGATAGTCCGGCCTTTCCGCCGGCTCTGCCCTTACTGCTTCCGCTCCTATTGCCGCCGCAAATTTTAACTGAAAATTTCTTGACAAATCAGATGTATCCTATATAATAAAAGGGCTTGCGCGAGGGTCTATCATTCGTCAGAAATGATAAGCTGGATAAGGCACGGACTGAAATGTCTGTTCTTATCCAGCTTTTTTTGATTTATCGGCTTAAACCTGCCAGAAAGGAGATTTTCAATGAACAGAATTATTACCATCGGACGGGAATTTGGAAGCGGCGGACGGGAACTGGGTCTTAGGCTGTCTCAAAAACTTGGCATCGCCTATTATGACCAGGAAATCATTACAGAAATTTCCAAACGAACAGAGCTTTCAGAACAGTATATACGGAAAATGTCCGAGAAAAAACCTGTGTTTTCCTTCCCGCTCCATATCGGAAGGAGCTTTCACTATATGCAGAACTCCCCATGGGATTTAAACCTTTCCATCTTCCGGGAACAGTCCTCCATTATCCGGGAAATGGCTCAGAAATCTGACTGTGTGATCGTAGGGCGCTGTGCAGACGACATCCTTCAGGAAATGAATCCTCTCCGTGTCTTCGTCTACGCAGATATGGAGGCAAAGCTCACGCGCTGCCGCCAGAGGTCAGCCTCTGACGAACAGATGACGGACCGTGAAATACTTTCCAATATCCGAAGGATCGATAAAAGCCGTTCTGAATATTACGGTCTCTACACAGGAAAGGTCTGGGGAGACAAGCGGTCTTATGATCTCTGCATCAATACTGCCCAAATATCCATGGAGCGTGCCTGCGCTCTTTTGTCTGAATTTTTCCGGTAAGCGCCGGTTTATGAATTTGGAGGTTATCATTTTATGAATTATAAGGAGCTGTTCTCAAAAACGCCGCCCACAAAGCTGTTTTTTACGGCGGCTATTCCCGGTTCCATCGGCATGCTGGCTTCGGCCCTCTATCAGACCATCGACGGCGTGCTGGTGGGACGGATTCTGTCGGGGAATGCGTTTGCTGCCCTAAACCTGGCCATGCCTTTAGTCATTATCAACTTTTCCCTGGCTGACCTGATCGGCGTGGGATCCGCCGTTCCCATTTCCGTCCGCCTCGGTGAAAAGAAGGAAGCGGAGGCCAACAATATTTTTACCAGCGCCTGCCTGATGATTGTCATTACCGGTCTGATTCTGGGACTGGCCATGTTCCTGGCCGCTCCCGCGTTAATCGGCCTCATGGGCGCTGAGGGAGAGCTGGCCAGGCTGGCCGTTCAGTATCTTCGTGTATACTGCCTGTGCTCCCCCGTTACCACCATCGTCTTTGCCATGGATAACTACTTAAAAATCTGCGGCAGGGTCCGCAGCAGCATGGCCCTGAATATTGTCATGTCCGTTCTGAGCGCCGTGCTGGAATTTATTTTCCTGTTTGTGTTCCGCTTCGGAATCTGGGCTGCAGCTCTGGCCACCTGTACCAGTATGTTCCTGTGCGCTTTGGCTGCGCTGTACCCGTTTTTTGGCAGAAAAATGCAGCTGAGATTTGTCCGCCCCAGACTGAACCGAACTATGATAAAAACCATCGTCACCTGCGGCAGCCCCAACTTTTTAAATAACGTGGCAGGAAGAATCACTTCCATCATTATGAATATGATTCTTCTGCGTGTGGGCGGCGCGACGGCGGTTTCCGTCTACGGTATCCTCATGTTTGCCGACGGCTTCGTGCAGCCTCTCCTTTACGGTATGTGCGATTCCCTGCAGCCTGCTGTGGGATATAACTGGGGAGCCGGAGCTCTCAAGCGGGTGAAAGATATTGAGAAGCGCTGTTTTACGGCCGGGGCCATCCTTTCCATCGCTTCCGCCGTGGTCATCTTCTGCTTCCCGATTCCCATTGCCAGCCTGTTTACCCAGAACGCCGACCAGGCGCTGCTCGACATGGCGGTTCCCGCGCTGAAGCTTTTCAGTTCAGCCTATTTAATCCGCTGGTTTTCCTTTGCCACCCAGAGTTATATGTCCGCAGTGGAAAAGCCTGTTCCCGCTATGATCATCTCCGTCTGCACGGCAGTGGTCTTCCCTCTGCTGATTATCGCAGTACTTTGGCCTATGGGCCTGAACGGACTGTGGCTCAATGTCCC
Source organism: Clostridium sp. M62/1 (assembly GCF_020736365.1). Taxonomy (NCBI): domain Bacteria; kingdom Bacillati; phylum Bacillota; class Clostridia; order Eubacteriales; family Clostridiaceae; genus Clostridium; species Clostridium sp. M62/1. The sequence continues at coordinate 3,407,153 of NZ_CP085988.1, forward strand.
GGCAACTTCTCTGCTGGCAGCGATTCTGGCATTCTTCATCCTGAACCGGTTTGAGCAAAAGGAAATGAGAGAAGCGGCCCGGTAAAACACTAACCTATAGCCGATGAGTTGTGAGTGAGCTGACAGACTCCTCCTTACAGCGACAGTTTTATCAGTTTTATGATTGAATCTGTCTGCTGCGAGGGGAGCCTGTCAGCCTCACGGCTCATGGGCTTTTTATTTTTCGGCAGCCGTCCACAGATTTTCACATAAAAAAAACCGGCATCTACAGATTTGTGCTTGACTTCCTTCATATATTATATTACATTTGTTGTATTATATCAGTTATATTACATATGTTATGTTACATTCGTTGTATTAATTTTATCACTTTTGTCGTATTACATCAGTTGCATAAAAAGACTGGAGGAACTGTGTTTTGCCGCCGAAGCCAAAAATTACAAGAGATATGATTTTGAAAGCTGTTTTAAGCATTACACGCAGGACGGGTTTTGAAGCAGTAAATGCCAGAAGTATCGCCCATGAACTGCAGTGCTCAACACGCCCTATTTTTACCTGCTATGAAAATATGGAAGAACTGAAAAAAGAATTTTTAGATTATGCTTTTGACTTTTACAGTCGGTATGCAGAACATTACAGCCAGACTGCCGGTGGAAATCCCTGCTTATCTCTCCCGCTTTCTTATATTGCATTTGCCAGTGAAGAAACCTTTCTGTTCAAGCTCCTGTTTGTGACAGATATGGACTTAGATATGAAGGATGCAAATGATTTCTATACAGAGATCGGCAATGAACAGAAGGCTGAGACCTTCTCTGAAATGATTGGAGTGGATTTAGAAACGGCTAAAAGAATTTTCCTGGACCTGTTTCTTTACAGCCACGGCATCGCTGTCCTGACTGCATCCGGAAAGCTGTCTCTCCAGCGAGATAAAATCGAAGATATGGTGCAGCGTTTCTTATCCGCATTAATCAATCAGGAACATGCAGAGAAAGTCTGCTGACAGCTGCTGTTTTTCAGTTCAAACGGAGGTGTCTTATGAAAGCAGCCAAAATAGCTGAGTATTTAACAGATTTTTATAGCCGCTATGATGAGGAACGCCGGCTTTTGCTCAAACACGGCACGGTTGAATTCCTCACGACGATGCGCTATATGGAAAAGTACATCAAACCCGGTGACCGTGTTCTTGAAATCGGTGCAGGAACAGGACGGTATTCCCATGCGCTGGCACACCGGGGATACCGGGTTGATGCGGTGGAATTAGTCGACCATAATATAGAAATATTCCGCAGCCATATAACGCCTGATGAGAACGTATCCATTACCCGGGGCAATGCCTTAGATTTATCAATGTTCCCTGACGGCCAATATGATATCACCCTGTTATTGGGCCCTCTTTACCATCTGTACAGCATAGAGGACAAGCGGCAGGCTGTGAGGGAGGCACTTCGCGTCGCAAAAACAGGCGGCATCATTTTTGCCGCATATGTGATTTCTGACGGGTGCCTGCTGGACGAGGGATTTCACCGTCAGAACATCCATGTGGCGGAGTATGTAAAAAACGGACTGCTGGATCCGGAAACCTTTGCAGCCAAGTCAGAGCCAAAGGATATATTTGAGCTTGTCCGGAAAGAGGATATCGATGATCTGATGTCTGTATTCCCTGTAACCAGGCTTCACTATGTGGCATCAGACGGCTGTGCTCTGTTCATGCGGGAGGCCATTGATGCTATGGATGAGGAGATGTTTCAGTTATTCTTAAGCTATCACTTTGCCACCTGCGAGCGTGAAGATTTGTCCGGTGTCACAAGCCATGCCCTGGATATTTTCCAAAAACAGTCAGGGAATTTCTTTCCGGAGGCTCTTCAGAAAAGACAGCAAGAATGATGAAAACATCCTCCTCTCTCTGTGTTATAATTCCTCTCTGGCATCTGGCAGTGGGATGGAACATCCCTTACCGGCTGTCAGGAAGAACAGCCATCAGTGGATTGCAGCAGAAAGGAGGAAGCGAAATGCACAGACAGAGTGTTCCCATTGTCTCTGAGGCACTCTTCTATATTGAAGAAAATCTGGACAGCCGGCTGGATCTGCAGACGGTTGCGTCAGCCCTGCACTGCTCCAAATACCATCTTCACCGGAGTTTTGCGAAGACAGCCGGACTGACTATCCATGATTACGTCCGGAGACGGCAGCTGACAGAGGCGGCAAGGCTTCTGGTGTTTTCCAAAAAACCGGTGATTGAGATCGCCCTTATGAGCGGATACGAAAGCCAGCAGGCATTTGCAGGCAGCTTTAAGTCCATGTATAAGATGACGCCCGGCGAATACAGAGCAGCCGGAGCATTTTACCCACTGCAGCTGGAACTTCGTCTGACTGGAGGGCCCATCAAGACGGACTTTTCAAAAGACGATATACGGTTTGCCGCATCAGCGGATATAGACAGCTGGATGGAGCTGGTCCGCCTTTCCGTTGACGGATACCCCTGCCTGAGGGAAGGGGAATATCTTAACAACCTGTACCGCCATATTTCCGAGAGGCAGGCATTTATCCTGGAACGTGCAGATATGGCGGCCGGCATCATGGCATTTTCGGCTGACACCGGAAGGATTGAGTTTTGGGCCATTCATCCCCAGTACCGCGGTCTGGGCATGGAACAGATTTTTCTTCGCAGGCTTGCCGAGGAGCTGCCTCAGGGACAGGAAATCAGCCTGACCACATACCGGGAGGGCGATAAGGCAGATACAGGATACCGGAAGGAGTATCTGCGTCTCGGCTTTTCGGAAAAAGAACTGCTGACAGAGTACGGTTATCCGACCCAGCGCCTGGTACTTTTGCAAAACTATAAGGATCAGGAGGAAACAGCCAATGCCTGAAGCTCAGAATAACTGGAGAAGGAAGACCATCCTTTTCCTTGTCAGTCAGAGTGTCACTCTGCTTGGCTCGCAGATTGTCCAGATGGCAGTCGTCTGGTATGTAACGCTCCACACAGCAAGCGGAGTCTGGGTGGCAGCTTTTTCGGTATGCTCCTATCTGCCGCAGTTTTTCATCTCCTTCTGGGGAGGTGTCTGGGCAGACCGGTACAGCCGGAAGCATCTCATTATCTGTGCAGATGCGGGAACAGCGGCTGTCACCCTGGGAATGTTCATCCTCCTTCCTCATATTTCTCAGGGCAGCATGCTGCTTCACATGCTGCTGGCGCTGTCGGTTCTCCGCTCAATCGGGGCAGGCATCCAATCCCCTTCTGTAAATGCAGTCATCCCCCAGCTTGTCCCAAAAGAGCATCTCATGCGGTATAACGGCATTAACGCCTCCATGCAGTCTGCCGTGCAGTTTTCCGCTCCTGCTGCGGCAGGCGCAGCGCTTGGCATGGGATCCCTGCGTTCCATACTGCTGATTGATATTTTTACGGCAGTCATCGGCATCGGGCTGTTTGCCTGTTTACAGCTGTCTGAGCAGGAGAAAAAAGTGATACCTGCTTCCGCATTCTCTGATATCCAGGCCGGCATCCAGTATGCCCTCTCACAGAAAATCATCGGCGGATTCCTTATGATATATGGGCTCTTTACCTTCTTATGCGTCCCGGCAGGCTATCTCTCAGGACTGCTCGTAAGCAGAGTCTACGGCGATACCTACTGGTATCTGACGGCCACTGAGTTATGCGGCTTCGGCGGGATGATGGCAGGCGGACTTTTGATGAGCGTCCAGGGCGGCTCTCAAAAGTGCAGAAAAACCCTGGCTGTCTCCATGGCAATATTCGGCGCAATGGCAGTGGGCATGGCCGCCGCAAAAGATTTCGCACTGTACCTTGTCTTAATGGCTGTCTACGGGGTGGCGCTGACGGCTGTGCAGACAACCATCACCACTTCCCTTCAGGAACATACAGAAAGCTCCATGCAGGGGCGGGTATTCGGCTTTATGGGCGCAATGTATGCCGTGTGCTATCCTGCAGGCATGGCGGTTTTCGGCCTGATGGCAGACTGGATGCCATTGCAGTGGAGTATGGCCGGGGCCGGAGTGGTTTTGATTTTAATGGGAGGGGGAATCGCGGCGGGGGAGATGGTGGAGGAAGGGTAGAGTCCACTTTTCCGTCCCATTATGCTCCATCACCTCTTTTGCTGCCATTAAGCCATGGGAATAGAGTATTCGGGGATTTTGTCAACAGGTCCAAAACTTGACACTATCACATAGAGACACATAAATCAACCCCGGAAATGCCCATTTTATCAGCATTTCCAGGGTTCTGTCCGCTACTCGAACTCGGCGTGTTCCTTGCCAATCTTAACTATATTTGTTTAGTTTTTATGCAAATACACACCATTTTTTACTTCAATTACATCAATTATTCTGGCTTGCTGATTTTCCGTTGCCAAAATGTTGCCATATTATTTATTCTGAGCACCATCTTAAATAAAAAGCAAAGAATGGATCTGTTATGGTTAACATAGCTTCATCTTTATCCCAATCAATTACCGGCGTAGACGCACCTGCATCATATGATATTTCCGCAATCTTTTCTAAAACTCTAGAAATCTCATGCAACTGAGGGACATCATCTATTATTTCTTTTAAACAACTTCTAAATTCTTCATAATTTAGTAAGCGCTCAATAAAATAATGGCTATCTTCCCATAAGGTATTCCGCTATAGTTGAAGTAAAATACTCCAACTTCAACTTTTCGATTTGATCCGACATCTCTGCTGTATCATGTCAGACCATGGCATCAGCTCTTCTATCCCTTCGGGCTCATTTTTGTAGTCCGGCATATAGAGCAGTACGGTCTCCAGATATGCGTAGATATTCAGATCGTTGAGTTTTGCAGTTTCTACTAAACTGTAAATGATAGAGCTGGCACGGGCACCTTTTACGGTATCGTGGAACAGGAAATTTTTCCGCCCTACTGCATAGGGGCGGGCGATATTTTCTGCGATATTGTTCGATATGGAGCACCGCCCATCCAATAGGTAGTTCTCCATATATGGCTTCTGGTTTTTCGCATAGGTCACCGCTTTGGCCAGACGGCTTCCGCCAGCTGGCTTCACTGTTTCAAGCCATGACCAGTAAGCCTCCCAGATGGCAGACTCTGTCTCAAGGCGCTTAGCTTTCCGGGTGTCGGCATCCAGATCCGCATACTCCTTTTCCAGTTCGAATAACTGGTTACAGTAGTTTAAACCGATTTCTGCAGGGGTCTTATCGGAAGACTTCCTGGATTTTCCGGGAAGCGCTTCATTCCAGTACCGCCTCATATGGGCAAGGCAGCCACAGCGGATGACACCCTTCAGCTTATTGCAGCCACTGAAGCCATCGCAGATAAGGTAACCGGAGAATCCTTTTAGAAATTCCTCCGCATGATATCCTCCGCGGCTGGGCTGGTAATCATACAGGCGGATCGGCGGCAGCCCATCGTTCCCGGAGCCATACAGCCACATATAGGACTTGGACTGTGCCGTTTTCCCTTCTTCCCTCAGTACCTGGCAGGGTGTTTCATCTGCATGGATGATGTCCCTCTCCAGCAGGTGCTGGTGAAGCTGTTCATACACCGGCTCCATATAATCTATGCCGCATTTGATGACCCAGTTAGCCAGTGTCGCTCTGGGGAGCTTTACTCCCAGCTGTTTCCAGTTCGCCTCCTGGCGGTAAAGAGGGATGCTGTTCCCATATTTCTGATACATTACGTAAGCAACCGTGGACGGAGATGCCAGGCTGTGCTTCAGCAGCGGGCTTGGTGTTTCAGCCCCAACGATAACAGAAGCGCCGTCTTTCTTACATTCTGGACAGCCAAGCACTTCCTGGACACACTGGATCCGTTCCACTTTTGCAGGGATGATCCGCAGTTCTTCCCGCACGACCTTTTTCCCGATAACCTCCATCGGAGCATTGCAGTAGGGGCAGTTCCTGTCCTCATCCGGCACGGTGCAGGGAACTTCCACTACAGGAAGCCCTGCAAGGATCTCTTCCCTGGTGGCCTTTGGTTTCTTTGCCTTACGTTTATAACCACCAACAGCCTCCTCAAGAGCTGGTTCCGGGACAGAAAGATCTGCAGTGGCTTCTGCTTCATTGAACAGACCCATCTGTCCTGGAAATGCCTCTTTTTTTGTTTTTTCGCTGGAAGATGCGAACAGCTTTTTCTTCAGATATTCGACTGTCTCATTGAGATTTGCGATCGTCTGGTTCAGCTGTGCGGTCTGCTCCTCATGGCTTTTGGTCATCTGCTCGATTGTATGACGCTGGCTGTCCACCAGCTGACGAAGGGATTCAATGGTCTCTTTCTGAAGCTGTATGAGCGCTTCCATCTCTGACTGCGGCATAGGGAACCACCTTTCTTTTTGCTGGTTCCTATTATACCGGAAATCCAGCAGAAAAGCGAATTTTCCGCCGTACTGCCGTCGTCATTTTGACGAAAGGAACATGTGGAAAACACATAGCATCGGCGGGATATTCCCTATGAAAAACGTTGGGTTTTCCACACACGAACAGTAACCCGGGAAAAATGGAAATCGTTATCCCCCTAATCTCCCGGCGGTTCCATTGTTATGTGGATAACCCATCAGCAGCGTTTTTTCCGCCCTATAAGGGAAGAAAAAATTTCTCCCTTTTGCACAAAGGTCAGAAGTCCTTTTTCCGGGCAGGCCGGATTGCCTTAGGCTGATCGATGGAAAGCCCCTCTAAAAGCCAGCGGTATTCCTGCCGGCTAAGATTCCTTACTTCGGAAGAATCCCGGGGCCACTGGAATCGCCCATCATCTAAACGTTTATAATAGAGGCAGAAGCCATCTTTTTCAAAATGGAGCGCTTTGATCCGGTCACAGCGTCTGCCGCAGAAAAGAAACAGGGAATTGCTGTAGGGATCTAATTCATAGGTATCCCGAACGATTGCCATCAGGCCATCAATACTTTTTCGCATGTCGGTATAGCCTGTCACAAGGAAAAATCTGGCCACACCGGACAGTTCACCTAACAAAGCTGCCGCAGGGCAAGAAGAGTATTGCGGATCACATCCGCCCCGGCCTGTTCATGGATCTCGATACGGATGCCCTGCATTTCCAGACAGATCGAGGGCGTATGGAAAGCTGCGGTATCTGAATGCTGTTCCCTTTCCCAGAGTGGGATCTGGACAACTTCCTGTTTCTGTGCGGCAGCATCCACTGCTTCCGGAACCTCGCAGGCTTTTTTGCGTAAAGCCCGGACGTGGTAGTAAAATGTGCTGACAGGGATCCCGTTTTCTATGCACCATTGGCGGTCGGTAAGCCCGCTGGATCTGCACTGGGTGATCAGATTTAACCAATGTTCATCATTTAAAGTTGTACTCATTTGATTCATCTCCTCCAACGTGAGATTTTGGAGTAATCAGGTACAACAAAAGCGACTCAAGATGTGAGATTAAAGCATAGCTTTTGCAACTCCGAGAACCGGATAGGAAGTGAATTACTCCAAGTATCTGAAGTATCTCACAAAAGTTGGAGTTTGACTATCCGGTTGGTTATAAAGCGCTTACATAATTTATAGAAACGACCCCTGGTTTCATACTTTTTAATTCCTCCATAACTACACCATATATATCTGTCTTTTTTCCGCTTTTCAGCTGTCTATGTATCCTATCTGAACATCGACGAGGTCCTCTAGCTAATTTGTGAACTACCCATTGTCTAAAGCCAATGGGCTTCCTGCTTCATCGACCTCGTAACCTACTATCTCCACAGGCGTTAATTCGGGCAGTCCCTGCCCTATATATTTCTTTATGCTATTCGCCGTAATCCTTCTGCCAGTATATTTTTTGCGGCATTGATGTCTCTGTCATGTTCTGCTCCACATTCCGGACATATCCACGTTCTCACTGACAAATCTTTTATATCCGGATTCTGATACCCACAAACAGAACATATTTGACTACTGGCATAAAATGTATCTATTTTGATATATTTCCTGCCATTCCATTTTGCCTTATACTCTAACTGTCTCGTCAGCTCGTACCACGATACATCACTTATGGCTTTTGCCAGATGATGATTCTTTACCATATTTTTTATCTGTAAATTTTCTGAAACTACCACTTGGTTTTCGCTGATAATTTCATGTGAAACTTTATGCAGATAATCTTTTCTGGTATTTGTTATTTTCTCATGGCATAATGCTATTTTTTTCTTGATTTTATAGTAATTTTTACTTCTCTTTTCTTTATGTGACAGTTGCCTTTGTAGCTTTACCAGTTATCTTTCGTATTTCCTTATGATTTTTGGATTCTCATATATCTTACCATCGGAAGTAATGCATAAATCTTTGATTCCTAAATCTATTCCTATGCTATCCTTTGTATGTGCCAGTTCCTTATGCTCAGTTTCTACAAGTATGGACACATAATATTTTCCACTAGGAACCCGCGAAACTGTCGCTGACTTAATCTGTCCTCTAAAATCCCTGTGTAACTTTGCTTTTACATCTTTTAATTTAGGCAGTTTTACCTTACCATTCTCAAAGTCTACTGCTATATTTCCATTTGTATAATTGGTTGTATAGGATTTATGGCTGTCATGTTTGCTCTTGAATTTTGGATATCCTGCATGTTCCCTGAAAAATTTCTGATATGCAGAGTCCATGTTATAAATTGCGTTAGTCAGAGCAAATTTGTCCACTTCCTTTAGCCATTCATAGTCTTTCTTTAATTCTCTGTTACAGTAATTATTACAATCTGTTTTACTGACAGACTTTTTCTCTTTCTCATATATTTCTTTCCGATATACCAGTGTACGGTTATAAACAAAACGACAACAGCCAAATGTTTTTGCAATCTGTGTTCTCTGTTTGCTATTCGGATATATCCTGTATTTATATGCTTTTAGCATTGACTGTCATCACCTTTCTATCCCTGGTTTTCTATATATTTTCGGAGCATTTCTTCTGAAACATTTCCTACACTGCAAGCAAAATATCCGTCCGTCCAAAAAGTATGCTCTTTCCAGAAATGTTTTCGTAAATAACTTGGATATCTTTCCCAAATATGATATGTTGTATAGCTCTTCATCAGATTTACTATTTTACTAATGGACATCGTTGGTTCTGTTTCTATCATGTAATGAATATGGTCTTTATCTGTCTCCATGTATCTAATAACGGCTTTGTGCTTTTGACATATCTCATAAGAAAACTGCTTTATATCATCTGCTATTTGTTTTGGCATCAGCAATTTCTTTCTATACTTGCATACGAAAATAATATGATACTGTAACAAATACTTGTGTCTGTTTTTTGATTTCCACGTTCCCATAACACAAGTATAGCACGAGCCACCACTTTTGGCTACCTTAACCCACCGTCTAAAGCCAATGGGATTGCGGTAGCCCTATTTCAAAAAGTTCTCTTCCACTGATTTTGGCAATTTCTTTAAATATTGTACTTAATGCAATATCATCTCCCAATTTGATTCTTTGTAACGATTTCTTTTCTATTTTATATTCTTCACAAATCTTTTTACAAAACTCTTGCATTAAATGTGGACTCCCCATAGCCTCTTTTGCCATTTTCATTATTACCGAAAAAGGCACCTCAACATGTAACTCTTTAAAACTCTTATTAGCTATTTCCATCAATTCTTCATCTGACCATGCAGGAATTTCAAACATTTCTATCCGTCCGGTCATTTCTCGCTCAACCTTCAATACATCAAATTTTCTACTTGGAATTGCAATGAAAATTACAGGTAATCCATGCATTATTGGAGATTTTAATGCTCTAACGAGTTGAGTCTGTATATCTCTTTTTATATAATGAAAGTCATCGACAATTAAAGGTATATTATTATCCGTAAGATATTTAATGCTCGCCATTTTATTACTCACTAAAACTTCCCACACCATATTGGTGCGTTGATCCTTGAAAATTCAATATTTCAGCCAATAAAAAAAGCATAAATCTGTTCCGTTTGGTATAATGGAATTGACTAGAAACCATCTTTACAAAGGAGATTTATGCCATGTCCAGTATACCACAAAACTATTTCGTTGAGAACGACTTAATTGACTGTGTTCAGAGATTTTTTTCCAAACATCATGTTGGCAGGCTCCTTGCCAGATGTAATGGAATGAAGGAAAAAGGTGTTTCATCTGTTTCCCTGCTTCGTTATAAACTCAGCAACATTTTTGTCGGAAGAAGTATGTATATGCAGCAGCGGACTGGCTCTTTTAAGGAGGCGTTTTCCAAGAACACTTTCTACCGTTTCCTTAATTCTTCAAAAACAAACTGGCTTCGTTTTACTTCTCTTCTTGCAGCTGATATTGTCAATCATGACATTCGTGATCTGACAGATCCGGAAAGAAAAAATGTCTTTATCATTGATGACAGCCTTTTCAACCGTACCAGCTGTAAGAAAACGGAACTGGGATCAAAAGTTTTTGACCACACGGATATGCATTTCAAAAAGGGCTTCAGGATGCTTACTTTAAGCTGGAGTGATGGAAACACACTGATCCCTGTAAACAGCTGCCTGTTAGCGTCTGCAAAGAATACAAATATCATCGGCCCGGTAAAGGACTTTGACAACAGAACCCTTGCAGGAAAAAGACGTGCGCTAGCCCAAACAAAAGCACCAGAGGCAATGATGACTTTACTGAATACAGCCCTCAGTGCAGGGCTGAAAGCGGATTATGTCCTGTTTGATTCCTGGTTTTCCAATCCAGCACAGGTCACAGCCATCCATGCAAAAGGCATGGATGTGATTGCCATGATTAAGAAAAGTAGCCGGATCAAATATTCGTACGGTGGTGAACAGCTGAATATCAAAGAAATCTATTCCCGGAACAAAAAGCGCCGTGGCAGATCAAAGTATCTGCTTTCTGTTGATGTTATGGTAGGAAAGGCGAATCCAATTCCGGCGAAAATCGTATGCGTAAGGAACAAGGCAAACCGCAAGGACTGGCTTGCTTTTATCTGTACAGCTACAACACTTTCCGAGGAAGAGATTATCCGTATTTATGGAAAGCGCTGGCAGATCGAGGTCTTTTTCAAAACCTGCAAATCCATGCTGAATCTGGTTGGAGAATGCCACAGTTTATCTTATGATGCACTGACAGCCCATGTGGCGATCGTGTTTACCCGATATATGTTACTTGCAATGGAGCAGCGCCAAAATGAAGATCAGAGAACGCTTGGTGAACTGTTCTTCTTCCTTGTTGATGAAATGGCAGACATTACTTTCAACAGGTCACTTTGCATCCTGATGGAAGCCTTGATGGCAAGTCTTCAGGGAATCTTTAAACTAAGCGATGAGCAACTGAATGCTTTTACCGCTGATTTTGAAGCAAGATTGCCGGAATATCTGAGAAAAGCACTCCATTTGGAAGCTGCAGCGGCATAAATCGCTATTTTGTTAGCTGAAATATTGAATTTTCAAGGAACGAATCCCATTTTAGGTATGGGAAGTTTTAGTTACTCATTTTACTTGTAGATACTACACCTTTTAGTCTACCATGTTCAATTTTTACACTACCTTGGGGCCTCGCCTCTGAAAAACAAAATTTCAATTGCCCTTCCGCTCCTGCTTCAACAGCAAAATTTACACCAGACGTATTTTGATCTTCATACTGTGTAGGCAATTCTAATTGTGAAACAATGTTATCCCAAAATGATTCTTCATCAGATATTTCTCCACCATCAACCCATATACTATCATTTCCACGATTATATACTTTTTCGGCTAAAACAGTTTTTCCCATTTTAGTCTGTCCTGTAACAATCATCAATTTACAAAGGTTCCTTTTTGCTCGCATTATTTTCACTTCTAAATTATAACTGTCTCTCGGATTATACGTATACGTTGGCACTCCGCCTGGCGTAAAAACCTCATAAAAATTCATTACTCTACCCTCTTTTTAATACTGCTTGACAACAATCCAAAAGTTTAAAGTTAATATATTGAAAATATGACAGGTAATCCTATGGAATACCTGTCATATAAAATAACCCGTGTAAAATATTCAATTATTCAAACTCGACAACTACTAATCAATTTTGTTTAGGGATTATTTGCTATCATAGTTGTCTTTCTTTTGATTATTTGACCTATCCATATTATCCTGCCTGTATAAGGTAATGTTATCATTTTGTTATCGCTGTTGATAACACAACTCAAGCAACTGTGGATAATAGCAATATGTTCCGATACAAATTATAAGCAACTTTGCTTAGAAAATCAACATATTTTTAATTTTCGTTCTGTAATGTTGCATCAGATAATCTGCAATACAGATTGTCCTCTCCTTCTTCCCTATATGTTTCAAAGATTCCTTCAACTACAATCTCTGCATTATCTTCCGGATACTCCTCTGGATAAATATGTGTACCATCTCCCCATACAAATTCCATTCCCTGAGCACAACAGGCAGTTGCATCCTGAATAACGCAATAAAAGTAATATTTTTTTGTAGCCTCGTAATATGTAGCATAGAAATTTCCATCGATTCGGAACGTTTTTCCTTCATATTCTTCAGGTGTAACCATCATCTGGTATACTGTTGCATATACCAGATCACTACTCATTTGCGTAAGGTCGTAATCAACAGTTCCCTTCGTTTTTTGCGTACCTTCTGTATCTTTTATAGTATTTTCCGTTCCCTTACTTGAATCGTTACTGGACAAAAGATTCTTATTGTCCGTTGTTTTGTCTTTATTTTCATTATTTATCTGCTCGTTTATTATCTTATCAACAGAATTTGCCGTAGTGATATTTTTCCCACCAACACTCTTTTTATTACTACATCCAGTCATCAGTAAAATACACAAGAACAGCATCATATATTTAATCAACTTTTTCATGAGCGTCCTCCTATTTTTCCAATAGCACAACTAACCATAAATGCTACAATATCGATTGCCACTATCGTTGATCCTACCGGAGTTCCTGCCAGAATAGACAGTAAAATCCCAATCACTGCACAGATTACCGATAATATAACAGAGCATATCGTAACGTTAAAAAATGTCTTGTATACTCGCATTGCAGACAATGCCGGGAATATCACCAGTGCAGAAATCAGCAACGAACCGACTAAATTCATTGCAAGAACAATAATCACTGCTGTAATAACAGCAATTAGCAGATTGTAAAAATCGGTTTTCATTCCCGTAGCTTTTGCAAATGTTTCATCAAATGTAACACAGAAAATTTTATTGTAAAATATAACAAAAACAGCCACTACAATAACTGACAAGACGCTACATAATAACACCTGTTCTTTTGTCAATGTCAATATGGACGTTGAGCCAAACAATGTACTACACACATCTCCTGAAAGATTTGGCCCTGTAGCGAACAGATTCATCAGCAGATAACCGATTGCCAACGCTCCTACCGAAATCATAGCAATCACTGCATCTCCTTTTATCTTTGTGTTCTGTCCTGTCCGCAATAACAAAACCGCACAAATAACCGTTACAGGCAAAATAAATATCATATTATTTGTAAAATTCAAAACGGATGCTACTGCCATAGCTCCAAATGCCACATGAGATAAACCATCTCCTATGAAAGAAAAACGCTTCAATACCAAAGTAACACCAAGCAAAGAAGAACAGAGTGCAATCAACACACCAACAATCAAAGCATACCTCACAAATGGGTACTGAAAATAAAAAATCATTTTATCAATCAAACAGTACACCTTCTCTCATTCTCTCATATTCCTGCTTCGTTCCATAAAATACTTTTTCTCCAATGTGTAAAATATGGCTGGCATATTTCATGGCTGCTTTTATATCGTGAGAAATCATAATAATCGTAATCTTATCTTCCCTGTTTATTTTTTCAACAATACGATACATCTCATCCGTTACTTTCGGATCAAGACCAGATACCGGTTCATCTAATAATAATATTTTTCTGGTTGCACATAATGCCCTTGCAAGCAAAACCCTCTGTTGCTGTCCTCCTGATAATTCCCGATAGCATCGGCTTTTAAGATTTGTAATCTGCAACTTTTCCATCATTTCACTTGCACGTTTTTTCTCTGACTTATTATAAAATGGTCGCATGCCCACACGATTTTGGCATCCGGAGAGAATAATCTCTCTCACGGATGCTGGAAAATCTCTTTGTATTATCGTCTGCTGTGGTAAATATCCGATTTCATCGCTCTTTACTCCAAATTCAAACGTGATCTTTCCATGAATGGGCTGTTGCAAGTTTAGCAATGTTCTCATCAAGGTTGATTTACCAGAGCCATTTTCTCCGATTATGCAAAGATAATCTCCATCTTTCACAGAAAAGTTGATATCTTGCAGCAGCACTCTGCCATCATATCCAATCGCCAGATTTTGACAGATAATCTGTTCCATAGCTCCTCCTACTGCAATGCCTCCTGCAAAACATTTAAGTTATTTTCCATAATTGAAAAATAAGTCGCTCCTTTTTTCACATCATCAGATGTCGTTGACTGCATAGAATCTAATGTTAAAATACCCTGATTTTTTTCTTTGGTATTCTCAATAATTGTTTTCGCAATTTTCTGGTCAGACTTTTCGATTGTCATAATATTTTTCAATCCAAGTTCATCTGTCTTTCCTGCTAAAAATGTAATTGTTTCAAAGCTGGCTTCTGTCTCCGCTGAGCATCCAACAAAAGCTGCATAATAATTTAATCCATAATCATCTACCATATATCGGAACGGAAATCTGTCCCCAAATAACAGTGTTTTCTGTGAAGCTGAATCTACTGTTTCCTGATACTTCTTATCCAGTTCATCCAGTTTATCTGTATAAGCCTTTTCATTTTTCTGATAAGTATCCGCATTTTCAGTATCTATTTCAGCAAGATCATCAGCGATTGCCTTGCAAAGAACTTTTGCATTTCTTAAAGAAAGCCATACATGCTCGTCGTATTCTGGTTCTTCCTCGGCTCCATCTTTCTCCTCTTCTTCCTCTGCTTCCATGCCTTCAACAACCTCTTCTTCTTTTACACTGCTTCCAAGCACATCTAATAAATTTATGACTTTCATGTCTTTATTAACAGCTTCCTTTAATGCATCTTCTACCCATGCATCTGACTCCCCGCCAACATAAATAAAAAGGTCACAATCAGAAATTTTCATAATATCATCCGCAGTAGGCTGATAACTATGCAAATCTACTCCATTGTCAAGAAGCATCGTAAGATCCATGTTAGATACTTCATCTCCTGCAATCTCTTTCACCCAGTCATATTCTGGAAATATGGTTGTAACAACTTTAACCTGCTTATCATTATTATCTTTTGCCTGTGTATTGGTATTGGAATTATTTTGACCGCAAGCAGAAAGACAGCACACTGCCATAACTGCCGCTAAAAGAATAGAAATATATTTTTTCATTGAATAAAACCTCCGTTTTTATCTTAACTTTTCTAAAAAAGGGTACAAAAACAGAAAGGTACACCCTTAGGACTACCCTTTCCGCCTTATAAAAAAGTTTTATTCAATTGTTTAGTCTTACCTTTTGACTTACAAGAGATGTATCAGAAACAAGTAAAAACTGACCTACTATCAATAATGCAAACAATATACACACAGGATTTACGGTCACAATCGTAATTGCACCGTTCCCTATGTTTTTTAATGTCTGCTCTGCCTGATGAATATTGGCACAAATCGGACAGTCTTCGCCTGTACAGTGATGATTTTCTTCTTTTACAATATAGAAAAGAGAAGCAAATGTAACAAATAAGAATAAAATGCATACTGCCATTGAAAATACTCTTTTTTTCTTCGTATTCATTTGTTTCTCCTTTCCCACAATCACACTGTGTTTTTAATTTTGTGTTTTCTTGCATTCACTGCATATTCCATAAAATACGGTACGCAGAGAATCCATCTCAAAACCATGATGTTCCATCATATGTTGTTTCAGACTTTCCACTTCATTACACTGCAAGTGAATTAGCTTTCCACATTTTTCACATTTACAATGATAGCATATCATCTGATTTTCTTTTTCATGGCTGCCTATATATTCAAAACAGGCACTACTGGTTCCGTCTACAACATATTTAGCAACCAGACCTTCTCCGACCATTTTTTCCAGATGGCGATAAACAGTTGTGGTTCCAATGGATATCCCCTTTGTCTGAAAATATTCACAAATGTCATTTACGGTAACATGGCTGCCTTGAACTGATTTCAAAAAGGTAAGTAATTCGGTCATTTGCTTTGTCTTATAGGGTGCTTTCGCCAAATCCATCACCTCGCCTTTCAATTTGAAAACCATTTTCATTTTATCATATTATTTCCTTTTGTCAATATAATTTGGAAATCATTTTCATTTTATTATTGATAAATAAGTTCTCTATCCACAATCTCCCTCGCACACGCCTGTATGTTATTCATTCTACCTACCCATTCCCAGGCATTTTCTGCTTTCATCTGCTCTGTGATTCCCTGTGCCTGCTTCATCTGCTCTATGATCCCTTCAAATCGCTCTTGTGCCTGTTCCTCTATATCTGCCAGATAGCTGTTCAGTCTGCCACTCATGAGCAAATCAAGATATACATTCCTACGGTATTCCTTCAAATACTTCAAATGTCTTTGTCCCCATACACCAACAAATCTCTGTTCTTCCTCCTTCGGCAAGGTAAGGCAGGGGATAAAATAATCCCCATATCTGATATAAGTGCCGCCCATTTCTTCAAAAATTGTTTTCTTCATAATCTGTTCCACCTTTCTTATCGCTCCATATCCTTGAACTTCTTCTTTGTTGACCGCTTCGGCTGCTGTCTGCCTTCCTGCTGATAGCTGTGCAGTTTTTTCAACACACTTGCCTTTGTCGGCGGTTCTGATGTCTGTTCTTTTTTCTGTGCTGTCTGATTTTTCCACTCCCGCAGCTCCTTGTTATATTCCCTGACCAGCTCCTCTGATTTGTGATACGCCTTTGTAAAGGACTGAACATCTGGATAACCTGCCTGTTTTACGTTCTGCTCCATATCCGTGTGTATCCGCATCTCCTGCTTCTCTGCCTGTTCAATTTTACTTTCTAAAGACTTCCGTTCTTTTCCTTTGAAAAATCCCTTTGTTTCGGAAAGCTGTTTCTTCAGAGAAGAAATCTCCTGCTGTGTGTGTTTCATTTCCTGTGACTGCTTCTGGATCGTCTCCATCAATATCCACATATCATTCCATTCCTGCAAATCAATCTTCGGTACTGGCTTCGGCGGCAGCTTAAATTTGAAAATCATCTCCTGCAAAATGTCTTTCGCCCCACGGATAATCTGTCGGAGCCTATCTGGCAGCCAGCCGTGTGTCCTTATAGATTGTACCGTTTTGGCTGTGATTTCTTCCTGCTTTACTTTCAGAATATCTTCTTCCGGGACACCTTCCACCAATGCTACATCCACTGTCCGGTTCCATTCCTGCCTTGCTGCATTGTCGGCTCGTATCTCAGCTTCCTTCGGGTTGTTCTTCCCGATTTCTTCGTTGCCAGATACACACCGCCCTGCTGAAAAACAGACAGCTTTTCTGATTCTTCTTTCACATGACAGTTGATGATCTCCGTGAACATTTCTTTGACTTCTCTTGTAAATGCTTTGCTCTTAAACCACTCCTCTTTCTTCGTGAAGATATGGCTTTCGTAGACTTCTCCTTTTGGGATAATGCTGCACCCTGTCCGGATGTTTCCCTGCTCATCTAAAATTTCTTTTTTCGTCCGTCTATGCTTGCCCTGTTCATCATAAAACATATTTCTGGTAGCAATTTTCACTTCGGGATGCTCCAGGATTTTCCGCTCACTGAATACCAGATGAATGTGATAATTGGTCATTTTCTTATTGTGATGAAGTGCTGCACTGCATTCCACATCATATCTTTTTGAAAGCTGTCTGTAAAAAGTCTGACCACATCATCAGGCTCGTACTCTACAAAACGCTCTGGAAGTGCAATGATAAATTCACGCCCTTCAATACATGTTCCGGTTGTTCCGCTTGCCTTAAAATCCAACTGATTCTCTCTGGCAAGATTCTTCCAGAACTCCTGTGTTACTCCATCCGTCTGGTAGGTCGCATATAAATGCTCCTGTCGTTTCGGATTGGAAATATAATCTATTCTCCCTGCCACATCGGACAGCTTGCTTTGTCTGATAAATGAATGTCTGCCTATAAGCATTCTCCTCGTATTATATAGTAGTAGTGTTTATAGACCCTCTCCAAGGTCTGTATGCTATACTGTTTGGAGATACTGTGGATTGGTTTCATTTTCCTACCACTTGATGGTTACGGAAAGGCTCCAACCACAGTCTCTTTGTATCGTTGTTAATCAGTTAGATACCGCATGACGGTTGATTTAGAACGAGGTTACAAGCGCAGAGAGCTCTGTGGTCCTAAACAGTATCTAAATCTATTACTAAGGAGTGTTCTTATGATCTACGTTGGAATTGATGTCGCTAAGGATAAGCATGACTGCTTTATCACCAATTCAGATGGCAAAGTCCTTTTTCCGGTTTTTACCATTCAGAATAACCGGGATGGATTTGATGTTCTTTTTTCCAGGATTCAATCCTCTTCTTCAGATGTGTCCAATATAAAAGTAGGACTGGAGGCCACTGGACACTACTCTTACAACCTGCTCGGTTATCTTATTGACAAAGGTCTCCACACCTTCGTTATCAATCCGCTCCACACAAATCTTTACAGAAAAAGTCTCAGCCTTAGAAAGACGAAAACAGATAAGGTTGATGCCCGAACCATTGCTTTGATGCTCATGTCTGACGTGAACCTGAAGTCCTACTCAGATACATCATACCATAACGAGGAGTTAAAGTCACTCACCCGTTATCGTTTTCGTAAGGTTCAGGAACGCGCTCAGCTTAGACAGTCTGTTTCCAGGCTTGTTACCATTCTCTTTCCAGAATTGGAAAAACTTGTTCCTTCGCTTCATATCGCTTCTATCTACGCCCTTCTTTCCGAGTTTCCTTCTGCCGGAACGATTGCCTCCTGCCATTTGACACACCTGACGAAGCGGTTGGAAAACGCTTCAAAAGGCCGTTACAGCCGGGAGAAAGCGATTGAAATACGGAATGCTGCCAGAGCCTCCATCGGTTCCAACATGCCTGCCAAATCTCTGGAATTAAAGCACACACTCCGGCTAATTGGTGAACTGGATTCCGAAATCTCAGAAATTGAATCCGAAATCAAACGGATCATGGATGAAATCCATTCTCCCATCCTGACCATTCCAGGAATAGGCTACCGCATGGGCGCCATGATCCTGGCAGAGATTGGAGATTTCTCCCGCTTTGATTCGCCGGATAAGATCCTGGCATATGCCGGAGCTTCTCCATCTACCTATCAATCCGGGCAGATGGAATCCTCTTATTCCCACATGGAGAAACGGGGATCGCGCTATTTACGTTTTGCTCTGATCAATGCCACCAAATACGTCTGCCAATGGGATGAAACTTTCGGTGCATACCTTCAGAAGAAGATTTCTGAAGGGAAACACTACAACGTCGCCATCACCCACGCCGCAAAGAAACTTGTACGGTTAATTTACGCAATGGAAAAATCCGGCAAACCTTACATAAAAACGGCATAACTTTTTCTGCCCTATAACACTCTTTTAGAGCACCGATATCCGATGCTCTGTTTGTCGTGCGATTTTCAAGGTACAACGATCTATGAAATGCGTTCCCGCAATTCATTCAAAAGTCTTCATTTTAGACTTGACTTTTAATAGTTAGTCTTTCCGGTTCTCGCCTGCTTTGCTGTGAGTAGGTGCATAGGCACCTGTTTACGAACTTATCCGCCTATCGGCGGCACAGCTCCCGGCAGGGCGAAATACGCTGAGCATAAATCGTCAGATTTGTGCGATGGGTGTATTTCGCTCTCAAACGCCGAGGGCTTTTGTAAGTGCTTTGGTCAGCCGTAGCTGCCTGGCTTATGCTTTTCATCTTGGGCGTATCCGCCCATTTTATATGCCCGTATCCGGGCTGTTTTTCTTTTTAGATCACTCCGGTATTCTTGCCCGGACGTACTCCAGATCGCCGCAATACGGTGTTCCCACCAGATACCATTCCATTGCTGGATTCATCTCCATTCTGGTCTTTACCCACTTATCATCCACCAGCACTTCCATGCACTCTCCGCAGTGAAAGCCTGTATCTACCCATAAGTCCATGGACAGCAATCCATATCTGCCATTTTCACAGTTGTAACCTAATCTTCCTTCTCTCATTACACGGTTCTCCTTTCCAAATTTTCTCTTGTCTGCTATATACAGGGGCGTGCCACGCTCCTGTCCTTATCATCAAGGAAAAATTACCATCGAAAACTCTCCGGCACTCCACGCCTGTCCAGATATTCTTTTCTCGCCTGCTCCCGTTCTTCCTCTGTCGGAGCAGTTTTGAACTTTCCATACAGGTCACGCATTACCATCTTGTCCAGTTTTTTCTCTAATTCCTGTTTGATTTCGTTCTCGCAATCTACATCCTCCATTAAATGAAACCGAAGTAACTGCATGAATAATTCCTGTGATATTTGCACATTTTTCATTCCATCCATCCTTTCCGTGACGGTATGTGACAGCAGTGACGGTTATTTTGATACCGGCTCCGCTGTCAAAAATACCGTCACAACCGTCACGAACTGTCACGCTTTGTCTGTAACGTCTTTCCAGAACCTCAGTTTTCGTCCCTCATGGGTACGCTCGCTTCTAAAATAAATCCCATGCTCTGCATACAATCTTCCTGCAAGAACATTCAATTTTCTTGTAATCACATGAGGCTGAACTTCAACCTTGACCAACGATGCCAGCTCTGTTGCAGAACCTTCCCAATAAGAATTTTCTTTCAGAATCAGTTCCGCTATCTCATCCAACAAAGGCTCCGGCGGTTCTTTCCACAATTCCGTTTCTGCCCTCTGTAAATCCCACAACAGGGTTTCTGTATTGCGAACCAGATATAACTTCTGGTCTTGCTGATCTCTGCCGGATACCTCCATCGTTGCTGCATTGCCCGTCCGCTTTTCTTTCTGAAGGAGAAAGGCTCCGTCTGCCGCTCCCAGTAGTCCACTTGTTCCGGAAATCATGTCAAACTTATCATCCGCATTCTGCTTTCGTGTGTGGTGTACGAGCAGCATACAAAGGCAGTGAGCATCCGCAAAACTTTTGAGTCTCGCCATAATCTGATAATCATTGGCATAACTGTAATTATCTCCTCCAACCTCACGCACTTTCTGAAGCGTATCAATGATAATCAGCTTCGTGTCCGTATGCTCTGCCACAAATCTTGTAAGCTGTTCATCCAGTCCTTTTCCAAGCTGTTTGGCAGAAACAGAGAAGTAAAGATTATCCGTACTCTCTGTTCCAAACATCCGGTACAAACGCTCCTGCAAACGGCGGTAATCATCCTCCAGAGCAAGGTACAGCACCGTTCCTTTCCGGGTTGTATAATTCCAGAGCGGTGTTCCTGTGCTGACATGATAGGCAAGCTGTGCCATCAGAAAGCTCTTTCCCAGTTTTGGCGAACCTGCAAAGATATAAGTTCCGGGATAAAGCAGACCGTCAATCAACGGCTGCTTGCTCCCATACTGCGTATCAAACAGCTCGTTCATGGAAACAGTTTTGAGATAGGATGGGTCTAAGCTCAACTGCATTTCTCGCTGCATTTCCTCAAAACTCTTGATATTTCCCTCATACTCGGATATACTACTGGTAGTGTTTTTGAAAAGTGGCTGCTCCGTATCTGCGCCAACAGATACATCCGGGGCAGTCTTTTCTTTTTTATTTTCCATTCTCATCCTCTCCTTTCAGACCGCCAAGAATAATGGCAATCAACTCAATCACATTCAGCAGCTCCTCATCCACGCTGTTTCCGGCTTCAATCCGCTTTAATTCTGTAAGAACTTCTGCAAGCTCCGTTCTGAGTGCCTTATACACTCTCGGGTTGCCCTGTACCACAATCTCCTGATTCAGGCAGCGGCGGTAGCAGTATTCCTGCTTTGGCAGTCCTGATAAAGCAACTGCCTTATTGATGAGTTCATTTTCTTCGGGTGATACCCGGAATCCCACCGTGATGTTTCTCCAACGGTTTTTGTTATCTCTGTTTTTAGCTGACATTTTCAAACTCTCCTTTCCCTACGTCATCTAATCTATCTGCCATTTCCGTCTGCTTGGACGGGAACAGATGAGCATACTGATAAGTGATGTCAATGCTTTCGTGTCCTACACGATCTGCAATCGCCACTGCCGAAAATCCCATATCAATCAGCAGACTGATGTGGCTGTGTCTTAAATCATGGATACGGATACGTTTTACCCCTGCGGCTTTCGCCCCTCTGTCCATCTCGTGATGAAGATAGCTTTTTGTGATGGTAAAAATGCGGTCTTTCTTCTTCAATCCATAGAGCATCTGCAAATATTCCTGCATTTCTTCACAGAGGAACTTCGGCATCTTAATGGTACGATTACTTTTCTTTGTTTTCGGTGTGGTAATCACATCTTCTCCGTGTAACCGCTGATAAGATTTATTGATTCTGACGGTTTCTTTTTCAAAATCAAAATCAGCTGCGGTCAGTGCCAGCAATTCTCCTTCCCGGATGCCGCACCAGTAAAGCATTTCAAACGCATAAAAGGAAATTGGCTTGTCCATTATCTCGAAGGAGAACTTCTTGTATTCCTCTCTCGTCCAGAACAGCATTTCCTTATGTTCCTCACTCCCCATGTTTCCTGCTTTAGCAGCTGGATTGGAACGCAGCTCGTAATAACGCACAGCATGATTGAAGATAGCTGACAACTGATTATGCAGCGTTTTCAAGTAGGTCTGGGAATACGGTTTTCTCTTATCGTCCCGATAAGCAAGCATTTCATTCTGCCATGCGATAACCTCTTTTGTGGAAATCTCGCTGATTTTCAGCTTTCCGAAATATGGCAAAATCTTTGTGCGGATGATATGCTCCTTGGTCATCCATGTGTTTTCTTTCAGTCGGCTTTTCATGTCCCGGATATACAGTTCCGTAAATGCTTCAAAGCTCATGTCCATGTCTGACGAGTTCTGCAACTGAAATATTCGCTCCCATTCCTGTGCTTCCCTCTTGGTAGCAAATCCACGCTTGCATTTTTGCTTACGCTCGCCTTTCCAGTTGACATATCTGGACATCACATACCATGTTCCATTGCTTTCGTTCTTAAATACCGGCATCACTGCTCCCCCTTTCCCATTCCGTAGAGTCTTTCGTTGAAATACTGGCGGTTCACTCGTCCGGAAATCGTAATAAATCCTTTTTCTTTCAGCTCATCGTTGAGCCGTTTAATCAGCTTATAGGCATACGGCTTTGATACGCTCAGTTCCTGTGCCACTTCTTCGGCACAAATAAATTTGTTGTTCATCTTATCATCCCTTTCCTTGATTTTTTATTGCCGTTCTATCCGAAGGAAGTTCCAGCAGGCATCCCCTGTTCGGTGCTGTGCTGTCCCAATCTGCCGCAGCAGATCAGGTGCTCGCTTGCTTTCTGGCAAGGTCTTGGCGGTTTGTGCTGTTCGGACGGTCATTCAGTTTTATTAAACTTATTTGTTTAATTTTAATCTCATTATACTAAGCATATTTGTTTGTGTCAAGTGGCTTTCCGGAAAATATTAAACTTTTTTGTTTTATATTATATTGACTTTCATTAAACATATCTGCTATACTCCATGTATATCATGTGTAAGGAGTGAATACTGTTATGGCGATTGGAGAGAGAATCCATTTTTTCCGCCTTTTGCGTGGAATGACACAAAAATATCTGGGTACGATTGTCGGCTTTCCGGAGCGAAGTGCCGATGTACGCTTAGCACAATATGAAACCGGAACACGGAAACCCAAAGCAGAACTTACCGCAGCATTGGCACAGGCATTGGATGTTTCCCCTCATGCCCTCGATGTGCCTGACATTGACAGCTATGTCGGTCTGATGCACACTTTATTTACCCTGGAAGATGTGTACGGTCTGACTGTCAGCGAAGCAGATGAGGAAATCTGTCTGAAAGTCGATACCTCCAAAGGAAAAGAAGCTCACGAACTGCTGAAAATGCTGTATACATGGAAAGAACAGGCTGACAAGCTGTCTTCCGGTGAAATCAGCAAAGACGAATATGATAGCTGGCGTTATCACTATCCGGAGTTCGATACCACACAGATCTGGGCAAAAGTTCCGTCCCAGGAACTCAGCGACGCTCTGGTCAAAATGCTCAATGAGCAAGATTCCAACAAATAAGGGAGTTAATATAAAATGCCTATTGTTCCTATTTATCTCAATATAGACGATAAAACATATGAAGGTGTCAAATCAGGTGCCTTAGAGCTATACGGTTTAGCCAAAAACGTTGACAATAAAAGAATAGCTAAACATATTCCTACCATAACTGATGCTGCCAAAGAAGGTGCATCCAAAGCTATTGACTTTGTTCGATTACACCAAAAGGAAACCTTTATAATAAGCGGTGTCCTTGTCGTAGGCGGTACAGTTGCTGGTACTGTTGGTTACATCGCACATCGTAAGCAAAGAAAACTTGACATGCAATTTGGATTAGCTTTACAGGAGTACGTAGATTCTGCCCGTAACGGAGCTTTAAATATTGACATTTTGGATAATCTTATTAACTCCATCGAAGCAATCGAAAAAAATAATCCAAAGAAGTCTATTAACCTCAATATTTCTGCCGCTCAATTCAGTGACTTAATAAATTGCATATTTGATTTCACCAGACGTTTGGCAGAAGCTAACAATATTAGTACACGCTCCATAAACCGACCAAAATATTTTCATAAAAAAACCTCTGCTGATTTAAAATACTATTTGAATATGCAAAAACAAATTTTTGAACAGGCTGCATAAAGACGACAAAAAGCCCTTAGCTATGAGTTACTACCCACAGCTAAGGGCTTTCTGAATATGGATTATTCGTTGCACAGCCACCATTCTATCATTCTCCAACTCCAAAACCACTGGATTACAAGAATAATGGCTTTCATGCAACTGTTATCAAATTGTTATCAAAAGACTTTTTGAAATGCCGGAAACCCGCATAAACGCTGGATTTCCTAAACATTTTTGTTTATTCAAACTCAATCGTAGCCGGCGGCTTCCCCGTGCAGTCATACAGCACACGGTTCACGCCCTTCACCTCGTTGACAATTCTGCTTGTCACCTTGCTCAGTACTTCCCACGGAAGTTCTGCTGACTCTGCAGTCATAAAGTCGCTGGTCAGCACGGCGCGCAGCGCTATGGCATAATCATAGGTTCTCTCGTCTCCCATGCATCCAACGGATCTCATGTTTGTCAGGGCTGCAAAGTACTGTCCCAGGTTTCTGGCGATTCCGGCCTTGTCAATTTCCTCGCGGTAGATCGCATCGGCATCCTGCACGATTCTTACCTTCTCCGGCGTAATGTCACCGATGATTCTTACGCCAAGACCCGGGCCCGGGAACGGCTGACGGAATACCAGATGCTCCGGAATTCCAAGCTCCAGTCCGGCTTTTCTCACCTCGTCCTTGAACAGCATTCTGAGAGGCTCGATAATTTCCTTGAAATCTACGTGCTCCGGCAGTCCTCCCACGTTGTGGTGAGACTTGATCACGGCAGATTTTCCAAGGCCGGACTCAATAACATCCGGATAGATGGTTCCCTGTACCAGGAAGTCAACTGCACCGATTTTCTTTGCCTCTTCCTCAAATACACGGATAAACTCCTCACCGATGATTTTTCTCTTCTTCTCCGGATCTGTCTCACCGGCCAGCTTATCATAGAAACGCTGCTGAGCATTGACACGGATAAAGTTTAAGTCATACGGACCGTTGGGACCGAATACCGCCTCTACCTCGTCGCCCTCGTTTTTGCGCAGAAGGCCATGATCCACAAATACGCAGGTAAGCTGCTTGCCCACTGCCTTTGCCATCATAACTGCTGCAACAGAAGAGTCAACGCCGCCGGACAGCGCACACAGCACGCGGCCGGAGCCAACCTTTTCCCTGATTTCCTTAATAGATTTTTCCACAAAGGCATCCATCTTCCAGTCTCCGCTGCAGCCGCAGACGCTGTAAACGAAGTTGGAAAGCATCTTCGTTCCCTCCTGGGTATGCATTACCTCTGGATGGAACTGAACGGCATACCAGTTTTTCTCCGGCATTTCCATAGCTGCTACCGGGCAGACAGGAGTATGGCCTGTCACAGCAAAGCCCTCCGGGGCCTTCTCAATATAATCTGTATGGCTCATCCAGCAGATCGTCTTTGGAGATACATCCGCAAACAGCTTGGAGGCCGTGTCAACATCCACCTCTGTCTTTCCGTACTCGCTGACAGGGGCTGTTGCCACCTTTCCGCCCAGCAGGTATGCCATCAGCTGTGCGCCATAGCAGATTCCCAAAACAGGAATACCCAGTTCAAAGATTTCTTTTGAACAGCGAGGAGAATCGTCCCCATATACACTGTTAGGTCCGCCGGTAAAAATGATTCCCTTCGGATTCATCTCTTTAATTTTTTCAATCGGCATACTGTACGGATGAACTTCACAATATACGTTGCATTCTCTTACTCTTCTGGCAATTAACTGATTATACTGACCGCCAAAGTCCAATACAATAATCATTTCTTTTTCCACGAGTATTCCTCCTATAAATTTTCACTGTTGTATCAACCTGCAAAAGGTAAAACTCCCGCAGTCTACAATCTATTATAAGATACGCCGCACCTCTTGGCAACCTGTTTTTGCATCAAACCATGCCCAAACTGTGCCCGGACTGCGCTGCAACGTGAACGTCAAAGTGAATATCCAAGCCCTGATATATAAAATGAGGACAAAATCAGCAGGCACAGATGCAGACTTGACAGTATTTTTTGGTATTCTTCATAGCTTTTTATATGTTTTATCGCTTTTGCAGTTTCTTCGCAGTTTACCTTTATAAGCCGTAATACTCCTCTGCAGTTTTCTTCCTGTCTTTTCTTCCTGGCTTTTCTTTCCATCCTTCTCTTTCGTTCTTTCCATTACCTGTCTTTTCGTTCTGCCTTTTTATTCCCCCTCCCACTTCCTTCTTCCCATTTTCCTCCGCAAATTCCAGAACCTTTCGGATCCCCACATAATCTCCAGCTGTAAACGCTTCCCCGACAGATCGGTACCCGCTTTTTTCATAAAAGCGGTTTAAAGCCTGATTTTCTGCCTGGCAGTCTAAGCGGACGCCTCTTTTGCCCTGTTTTCGGGCATATTCCTCAATCGCCTTTAAAAAGGCCTGTCCCGCTCCTTTTCCCGCCAGGCCGGTTCTCGTGGCAAGGTGGTGGACATAAAGGTATGCCCTGTCTCCATCCCACCTCTCATCACTCTCCAGAAGCGCTGCCGCTCCTGCTATATCCGCTCCCCTCATCAGGAAAAACAGCCTTCCATTCCTGGCATGCTCAGCAAAATATTCCTCTGAATAAAAATCCAGATACTCCTCATCATTCCACTGATGCATTCCCATCTGTTCCATCCAGGCAATGCGCTCTTTTATAACTGCGATAAAACTGGAAACCTGCCCTTCCCCTGCCGGCTCCAGCCGATAATTCCTGTCCATCTCATCCCTCATCCGCTTCACGTTCAAACCTTTCTGCCTCTAATTTCTTCCGGCTGCCTCCAGGTATTTTTTTACATACTCTCCTGTATAGGAAGCCGGATTTTGTGCTACCTCCTCCGGTGTCCCCTTGGCAATGACTGTACCTCCCTTATCCCCTCCATTGGGGCCAATGTCGATGAGATAGTCTGCCGTTTTTATCACATCCAGGTTGTGTTCAATGACAACCACCGTATTTCCTCCGTCTGAAAGCCTGCGCAGTATCTCAATCAGCTTGTGCACATCTGCAAAGTGGAGGCCTGTGGTCGGCTCGTCCAGCACATAGATCGTCTTTCCCGTCCCCCTCTTGCTGAGCTCCGTGGCCAGCTTGATTCGCTGAGCCTCGCCTCCCGACAGCTCTGTGGAGGGCTGTCCCAGACGGATATAGGAAAGTCCCACATCATTCAGAGTCTCAATCTTTCTGTAAATCGAGGGCACATTTTCAAAGAAATGGAGAGCCTCCTCCACTGTCATATTCAGCACATCATAGATGCTCTTCCCCTTGTATTTAACCTCCAGAGTTTCTCTGTTATAGCGTTTTCCTCCGCAGACCTCACAGGGCACGTACACATCCGGCAGGAAGTGCATCTCGATCTTGATAATTCCATCGCCGCTGCAGGCCTCGCAGCGGCCTCCCTTCTTATTGAAGCTGAAACGCCCCTTATTGTAGCCCTTCGCCTTGGCGTCGGGGGTCGATGCAAACAGGTCGCGGATCAGATCAAAGGCTCCCGTATAGGTGGCAGGGTTGGAACGGGGAGTGCGGCCGATGGGAGACTGATCAATTGCAATAATCTTGTCAAGCTGCTCGGTTCCCTCAATGGTCTTGTGCTTTCCCGGTATGGTTCTGGCCCGGTTCAGCTTTTTGGCAAGGGCTTTGTAGAGAATCTCATTGACCAGAGAGCTCTTTCCGGAGCCTGACACACCGGTTACGCAGGTCATCACTCCCAACGGGAAGGAGACGTCAATATTTTTCAGATTATTTTCCGCTGCACCGCGCACGGTAATCCATCCAGTAGGTTTCCTGCGCTCTGCGGGAACCGGAATTTTAATCCTGCCGCTCAGATATGCCCCTGTGATGGAATCCTTACATTTCATGATCTGTTTGGCTGTACCCACTGCCACCACATTTCCGCCGTGCTCTCCTGCTCCCGGACCGATATCCACAATACAGTCTGCGGCAAGCATGGTATCCTCATCGTGTTCCACCACAAGCACCGTATTTCCCAGATCCCGAAGGTGCAGAAGTGTCTTCAGCAGCTTGTCATTGTCCTTCTGGTGAAGACCGATGCTGGGCTCGTCCAGGATATAGGCAACTCCTACCAGACCGGAGCCGATCTGGGTGGCAAGGCGGATTCTCTGAGCTTCTCCTCCTGACAGGGTTCCCGTAGCGCGGGAGAGCGTCAGATAATCCAGTCCCACATCAATGAGGAAGCTGACTCTGGCGCGGATCTCCTTCAGAATCGGCGCTCCGATGGCCTCCTGCATGGGAGTCAGGCTCAGTCCGTCAATAAATTCCCTGTATTTGACAATGGACATATTGGTAGCTTCATAGATATTTTTTTCTCCCACTGTAACGGCAAGGGCTTCCTTCTTCAGTCTCTGTCCGCGGCAGGCAGGGCAGGGAGTAATCCGCATAAAGGTCTCATACTCTGCCTTCATAGCGTCAGAAAAGGTTTCCCTGTACTTTCTGTTCATGCTCTGGATCAGTCCTTCAAAGGCAACGTCGTAGACGCCCTCTCCCCGCTGCCCCTTATAACGGACCTTCAGTACCTTTCCTCCTGTTCCGTGGATCAGGACATCGTGAATCTCCTTGGGATAATCCTGGAAGGGGGTGTCGAGGCTGAAATGATACTCCTCTGTCAGCGCGTCGAGAATGGCTCTGGTAAAGCTGCCCTTGTCCGTACAGGACTGCCAGCCCATTCCCACAATCGCCCCCTGGCTGATGCTCAGGGATTTATCCGGAATCAGCAGATCCTCATCAAATTCCATCTTGTATCCCAGTCCAAAGCATTCCGGGCAGGCGCCGAATGGATTATTGAAGGAAAAGCTCCTCGGCTCCACCTCGTCCACACTGATGCCGCAGTCCGGGCAGGCAAAATTCTGGCTGAAATTCATAGTCCCCTGCTCCGGTATCTCCACCGTCATCAGCCCGCCTGTAAGCTCCATGACGGTTTCAATGGAATCTGTCAGACGCTTCTCGATTCCCGGCTTCACAACAAGGCGGTCCACCACAATTTCGATATTGTGCTTGATATTCTTATCCAGCTTGATCTCCTCAGAAAGCTCATAGAGGCTTCCGTCAATTCTGACACGGACATAGCCGCTCTTTCGCGCCTGCTCAAGCACCTTCACATGCTCTCCCTTTCTTCCCCTGACCACCGGGGCCAGAAGCTGAATTTTCGTCCGCTCCGGCATCTCCATAATCTGATCCACCATCTGGTCCACGGTCTGGCGGTGAATCTCTCTGCCGCACTTCGGACAGTGAGGGATTCCGATTCTGGCATAGAGAAGCCTCATATAGTCATAGATTTCCGTCACAGTTCCCACTGTAGAGCGTGGATTCCTGTTCGTGGACTTCTGATCAATAGAAATAGCCGGCGATAAGCCTTCTATACTCTCCACATCCGGTTTCTCCATCTGTCCCAGGAACTGCCTTGCATAGGACGACAGAGACTCCATATAGCGCCTCTGCCCCTCCGCATAGATCGTGTCAAAGGCCAGAGAGGACTTACCGGAACCGGAAAGCCCCGTCAGAACAACCAGCTCATTTCTGGGAATATCCACTGATATATTTTTCAGGTTGTGCTCATTGGCACCTCGTATTTTAATGTACTGTTTTGCCATATTTTTAAACTCCCTCACTGTTTTCACATTTTCACAAAATTTCGGCCAGACCCTTACATCTGCCGCCGCAAACTGACTGCCTCGTCTGCAGCTTCATCTGTTTTTATCTATTCTTCCTCTCAGACATCCGGCTTTCGGCCAGAACTCCCCGGCAAAATTTGACATTCGCCTCCTGTCTCTGAATCTGATGATGCCCGGTACCGCCGCCTGCAGGCATACGGCCAGTCTGAGCTCATTATACTATAACCCCACGTGCGGCGGTATGGAAATTGCAATATTTTTAGACAAAATTCACCACTGTATGTTTCCTCACGCCGCGCCGTATCCAACTGCGCCGCGGTTCTAAAAAGCAGCCGGAACCGCTTTTTCTTTCGGTTTTTGTTTTAGCTTCATTATATCACATGCAATCTCCCTTTGCAAACATTTGTTCGATTGTCTGGCTGTTAAATTTTCATGCAGAGATAAAAAGCCTGAGAACTCACGCTTCATCCGCTGATCCCCAGCCCAGTTCATTGCCTCAGCGTCTTTTCCTTTCCCGCTTTCGCAACTTACTTATGGACTGCCCTTCTCACGGACAAACTGCTGTTCTCAGGCTCTTTTCATCTGTCAGATTATGACATGAAACGCTCTTGTCTGTTTCCTGTTTTCCTTTCTGTTTTTCCTTCCTGTCTTTCTGTTTTCTCTTCCTGTTTCGTTATTTTTTCGTACTGATCTGCTGTTTTTCCTTCCTCTGCTCCATTGCCGAATTCTTAATTCTGCTGACTCTCCTGCTGCTTTCCTGCAGAATCTGCCTTCAGGATCTCCATAAACTCCTCTCCTGTTATGGTTTCCTTCTCAAGCAGGTAGGCAGCCAGCTCATGGAGCTTCTCCTCGTTTTCTTTCAGGATCTGGACCGCTCTGTCATGGGCCCTGCGCACAGTATCGATTACCTCCTCGTCAATCCGCATGGCCGTGTGCTCCGAGCAGGCCAGAGAGGCGTCCCCGCCCAGATACTGGTTGGTCACTGTTTCCAGTGCAACCATGCCGAACTGCTCACTCATACCATACCGTGTCACCATGGCGCGGGCAATCTTTGTGGCCTGCTCAATATCGTTGGAGGCGCCTGTGGTAATGGAATGGAAGACAAGCTCCTCTGCCGCACGGCCTCCTGTGAAGGTCACAATCTTGTTGAACGCCTCCTCACGGCTCATGAGGAAGCGCTGATCCTCCTCCACCTGCATGGTATATCCCAGCGCCCCGCTGGTCCTTGGAATAATAGTGATTTTGTGGACGGGAGCAGAATGGCTCTGCATGGCAGCCACCAGGGCATGGCCGATCTCATGGTAAGAGACAATCTTCTTCTCATCCATGGAAACTCCGGCATCCTTCCTCTGATAACCGGCAATGACAACCTCCACGCTCTCCTCTAAATCCTGCTGAGAAACGGTTTTTCTTCCCATCCGCACAGCCCGAAGGGCAGCTTCATTGACAATATTTGCTAAATCCGCTCCGCTTGCGCCGCTGGTGGCACGGGCAATCTCATTGTAATCCACTGTTTCATCCACTTTCACATTTTTAGCGGAAACTCTGAGAATGGCCTCACGCCCCCTCATATCGGGAAGCTCCACAGGAATCCTTCGGTCAAACCGTCCCGGTCTCAAAAGTGCCTTGTCAAGAGACTCCGGCCGGTTGGTCGCCGCCAGAATCACAACACCCTTGCGGCCGTCAAAGCCGTCCATCTCTGTCAGAAGCTGGTTCAGCGTCTGTTCTCTCTCATCGTTGCCTCCCATGTTTCCGTCGCGTTTCTTTCCAATGGTATCGATCTCGTCGATAAAGACAATACATGGAGCCTTCTCATTTGCCTGCTTAAACAGATCCCTCACCTTGGCAGCTCCCATTCCCACAAACATTTCCACAAACTCTGAACCGGAAATGGAGAAAAACGGAACATGGGCTTCTCCGGCCACCGCCTTTGCCAGAAGTGTCTTTCCTGTTCCAGGAGGGCCTACAAGCAATGCGCCCTTGGGAAGGGTCGCTCCGATTTCCGCATATTTTCCCGGATTGTGCAGGAAATCCACAATCTCCTTCAGGGCATCCTTCGCTTCCTCCTGCCCGGCCACATCGGCAAATGTCTTTCCCGTCTCAGATTCTGCATAAATTTTGGCATTAGACTTTCCAAACGTCATCGCATTTGGCCCGCCCATCCGCTTCATCATAGCCCGGCCCATAATCTGGCCAATCAGAACAAAAAATACAAGGGGCATAATCCAGGTAATCAGCACATCCAGAAGGGGGGATGCCTGTGTCGGAATCTCCTTGCTGAACTTCACATCCGTACCCTCCAGACGCTCCGCCAGATTTTCTCCGGTCGGCAGTCCTGTCTTGCGCACAAGCCTGTGTTCATCGTCCTTCAGTGTATACATAACCTCTTCATTGGTAGTTTCATAGACCTCCTCTATATTCCCCTCGTTCAGAGAGGTGAGAAACTGGTCGTACCGCACTTCCACCGTCCGATCCATCAGAGACGGAAATACAAAAATATTTAACAGCAGCAAAACCAACATGACGATTCCATAGTAATACAGGAACGAACGTCTTGGCGGTTTCTTCTGTTCTGTATCCTTATTCTCCATAGATTTACTCTCCTTTTGATCTTTTTTCTTCTTTCCTTACGGGTTCACTCTATTATATTTTCTGCTTCAGTTCAGGGTCTCTGATCTTTATCGAAGTCCTGCCGTTCCTTCCTCTTACAGTAATATTTGCTTCTGCTTAAGCGGAGATTTTATTCCTCCTTTTCGCTTCCCTTAATCTCAGCAGTTTCTTGCAGTTTCTCTTCAGTCAGTTTTCCTGACTGACTTTTCACTCTGTATAAATCATTGACATTCCTGAAAATATTATACTTTGCAGACAGGCAATCCGCTGTCAGTAGCAAAGGCACAGATGAGCTGACACTGCTTGTGAGCAGAAAATACAATTTGATCTTACGCAAATAACAATAACTCTGTTGTTTACTTTTGTCAATGGTTTATAGTAAATATTTATTTACTTTTAATAATTATTGATTTATCATCGCTTATATGATATGATTCGATTAGAAACATTAAATCCCGCTTCCCTAAAACATCGCAGGAGCGTTTGGTTCCTGTATATCAGACACCGGGCATCTAACTTCTGCAATACCGATATATAAATCTTTCCGCAGAGGTTTCACCTGATATGGCCTTATTCATAATATAGCTTCATTCATAATATGGCCTCATCCATTTTAAGAACTTCATCTGAGGAAATTCACAATACACTTGATTGATGCCCGGTTCTGAGAAAACATTAAAATATATAAAAAAGGAGCAATTACATGATGAGTACTGATATAAACACGGCCGGCAAACACTTTCTGCAGTTTGCCATCGCCTTTCTAAGCCTGACCAAGTGCCAGTACCAGCAGGCGAATGATGTGAAAGTAAATTCATTAGGCTTTTTCACTTTAGTTGCACTGGAAAACTGGGCAGATGAAAATTATACGATGTCCGATCTCGCAGACAAGCTGCAGATCGCCAAACAGCAGCTGTCCAGGCTCATTAATGATTTGGAGGCCAAGGAGCTGGTGGAACGAATCCACGACACCGCAAACAGGCGAAGAGTATATATACGGATCTCCAGGCATGGCCTTGAAATGATGGATGAGCTGAAGCAGTCCATGCTTAAAAGCACCACAGCGGCACTGTCAGCATACAGTGAAGACGAGCTGGAAGAGCTGGATCACTGCCTGTGCCGCCTGACGAAATTAATGGAAAAATTTAATGCGGACGGCTGCTAGTCCGCTGATTTCTTTTTATTCCCAGAGTGTCTGCTGATTGTTCCTAAAACAGCAGGCACTTTCATTTTTTAAAATTTTCTGTACTCTAAAAGCGACCCCCGGTATACATTTGAAACTTCTCATTTTTCTCTTACAGCCCTTCCTGTGGGCTCTCTATGCCAACCTTCTATAATTTCCCTTATCCGAAGTATAATAGCCACGTAATGCAGTTAGGAATTTCGAAAAAAATGATTTCAAGAAGAAAAAAAGGAGAGTGCATTCATTATGAGAAAGCAGACTAAATTAGTTGCAGTTCTTTCTGCAGCAGCTTTACTCGCTGTAGGCGCTTCCATGACATCTTTCGCAGGTTGGGAGAAGGATGAGGATGGTATCTGGCACTACTATGACAGCGATGATGAGATGGTAACAGACGAGTGGAGAAAAGACGGCTCCAAGTGGTTCTATCTCGATGAGGATGGAAACATGCTGACAGATTCCTGGGTAGACGATGAGTACTACGTAGGTTCTGACGGCGCTATGTTAAAGAATCAGTGGGTTAAGACAACAGCTGATGAGGATGTAGATGATCCAGAGGATGACGGTGATCACTGGTACTACTTCTCCTCCAATGGTAAGAAAGTAGAGGATGACACTAAGAAGATCAATGGCAAGACCTACTACTTCAACGAAGACGGCGAGATGAGATATGGTTGGTACCAGGATGCCAACGGCGATGTATTTTATCTTGGCAGCGAGGACGAAGGTTGGAGAGCCGAGAGCCAGTGGTTATGGCTTGCATTACCGGATGAGGATGAGGTTGACAGAAACAGCGTTAGCTTCTGTGATGACGACAGAGAATGCGAAGTACACTGTGATGAAGAGGGCTGGTACTACTTCGGAAGCAACGGCAAAATGTACAGAGATTCTAAGAAGAAGAAAGTAAATGGAAAGTACTACTTCTTTAACGAGCACGGCCAGATGCTGTATGAGTGGATCAACAACCAGAAGTACAATGTAAGCAGTAGCTCTGATCTTGTAAGCGGTACAGATGAAAAAGGCACTACATACCAGAAACCAGGTGCTGCTTCTTCCAGCAACGGCGTCTTAGATGACAATGCTGATTATAAGGGAGGAAGCCAGATCTGGAATATGCAGTACTCCAATGTAGTGGAAGATGGTTCCAGAGCAAACGGCTGGTACGAGATCGACGGTTCTGCTGATACAGGCGAAGATGGTGATACAGATTGGTACTACTTCGATGACGGCGAGCCAGAGAGGGCAGATGCCGGAAAAGACTTTGTTACTGTAGACGGCGATGGAGCAAAGGTATTCAGAGCAAAGATTAAGATCAATGGAAAGTACTTCTGCTTCAACGAGATGGGTCAGATGCAGACAGGTCTTCAGTACGTCGGAGCTGACAAGGCATTCTACTACTTTGATGAGAACGGCTATATGCAGACAGGCAAGGAAACAAATGTAGAGGATGATGATGATTCCTACAACTTCTACTTCATTACCAAGAACGGCAAGAACGGCCAGGGACAGATGGGAGAGAAGGACAACTACCTTTACTTTGGTGGAAAACGCCTTGAGGCTGATGATGACTACAAGATCTACTTCCTTGATGGGGAGTATTATCTGGTAAATAACAAGGGTAAAATCCAGGATTCCAAGTCCAAGAAGTACGATGTGGAGAATGGAAACGGCATGACAGACGCTAAGTTTACTTTCAAGAACAACGGCGGTATTTCTAAGGTATATGTCGATGATGTCGAAGTTCCGGCAACTGAGTGGAAGAAAGATGCGGAAATCCCAGAGATTGCTCTGTATGATGGATACTTTACATATGATGACGGAGATGTTTTAGGATGGTATACAGAAGATCAGTACAATGGTTTCGCAAGAAATAATAATTGATAACCTGTAAATCATGAATTTAAAAGGGGATGCTATCTTAATTGCGGGAAACCGCAGGAGGATAGTATCCTCTTTTTTACATTCTAAAATTTAAAAATCCATCGATAATTACACTTAATATTTAGAAAATATGAAACTATAAGTATAAACTTATTCTTTTCCACGCTTTTATCGATATATCCCCTCTATTATTTTTCAATTCAATATTTAACATTGACATATATTATAAAATTACTTTTAATAAAATTACTAATTTTAAAATTAGTAAAAATAATTAAAGGGGGCTAATTATGTTTGTAGGAAGAGAACGGGAACTGCAGAAGCTGGAATCGATGTATGAAAGTGATCAATTTGAGTTTGCCGTTTTTTACGGCAGACGGCGGGTAGGTAAGACAACCCTCATCAATGAATTCTGCAAGAATAAAAAGACAATTTTTTTCGTTGCATCTGAGGCAGCCAGCCAGGAAAATCTGGAACTTTTCTCGAAAGCTGTCTTTCAGGCCACAATGCCGGGGTTGACATTTCCTTCTTTCAGAAGTTATGACGAATTATTTTCCTATATAGACAATATATGCAGTCAGGAGCGGATTATCCTGGCAATTGACGAGTTTCCCTATCTGGCGGCCAGCTACAAGGCAGTTTCTTCCCTGCTGCAGGCTCATATTGACCAGAAATGGAAAAACAGCAGGCTGTTTCTGATTTTATGCGGTTCTTCCATGATCTTCATGGAACATCAGGTTCTGGGGTATAAAAGCCCTCTCTATGGGGGAAGAACTGCGCAATTTAAAATTCATCCATTTACATTTTTCGAGTCCAGACGTCTTCTGGAGGATTTTTCCAAGGAAGAGCAGGCCATCATTTATGGCATAACAGGAGGAATTCCAGAGTATTTAAGCCGTATTCGCCCCTCTGTTTCTCTGGATGAAAATATTATTGATCTGTTTTTTACGGAAAGCGGAAGACTCTATGAAGAACCCTCCAATCTTCTGAAGCAGGAACTGAGGGATCCGTCTACGTACAATTCCGTTATTGGGGCAATCGCTTCTGGTGCAAGCCGCCTCAATGATATAGCGGTTAAGACAGGAATCGAGACAGGAGCAGCAAGCAACCTGCTGGTTTCCCTCATAGAGCTGGGGAACGTCCGAAAGGAAATTCCCGTTACAGAAAAAGCTGGAAGCCGGAAGACTATTTATCTGCTGCAGGATCAGATGTTTCGGTTCTGGTACCGCTTTGTGGCTCCAAATATCAGCGGAATTGTCCGGGGAATAGGGGCTGAAATCTATGAAAAGCAAATCCGGCCTCAGCTCAGCCATTTCATGAGATTTGTATTTGAAGAAATTTGCCAGCAGTATCTGTATCTTCCGCAGAACCTGTCTTCTGCCCCGTTTCTGTACAGCAAATGCGGAAGATGGTGGGGAAATAATCCTGTCGAAAAGCGCCAGGAAGAAATTGATATAGTGGTGCTCGATGAGAGCCATATCCTGTTGGGGGAATGCAAATGGCAGAATGCTCCGGTAGGAGTTGATGTACTAAGGGATTTGATTCTTCAGGGGAATTTATTTTACATTCAGGAAAAATGGTTTTATGTTTTTGCAAAAACGGCCTTCACAAAAGATTGCATAGACTATGCAGAAAAGAGTAAAAATATACATCTGATTACGTTTGATGAAATGTAATAATGAGCGAGAATCAAGGCTGAAATCATATGGCAGCAGGTCTGGGCTCTATGTCAATAGCTGGGACGGGACTCGTTTGAATCCCGCCCCAGCTATTGACATAGGCTCTAAAAGCGCCGACAGAAGAATAATCAAATCTGTCTGCCAGCGCCTTTTTTAATTAATCAATCGTTTACCTGAAATAGGCTACCCAGATATTAATCTACCCAGCTTGGAGCCTTGTCTGCTGTAAACCACTTAAGACCAGTTCCTGGAATGTCTGCGCTATTTCCGCTTCCCTCCGTCTCAATCTCGTATGTAAAGTATCCATCATATAAGGAAACGTAAGGGATAGTTGCTGCTTCTCTTAAGTCAGCCCAATCCTCATCTGTAGCCTTTTCTCCATCAATTTCTACAATGCCGGTAATCTTATTTCCACTGAAGGTGAACTGTACATCTGTAAGACCATTTCCATTCTCCACATCATATTTCTTAGACTTGGAGTCCTGGATTTTGCCCTTATTATTTACAAGATAGTAAGCACCTTCGTAGTAAACAACTCTGTAGTCATCATCTGCCTCGATGCGTTTTCCTTCGAAGTATAAGTAACCATCCTTCTCGCCCTTCTGTCCCTGGCCGTTCTTGCCATTCTTGGTGATAAAGTAGTAATTGAAGGAGTCATCGTCATCCTCTACATTGCTCTCTTTACCTGTCTGCATATAGCCGTTGTCGTCAAAGTAGTAGAATGCCTTGTCCTTTGGAATGTACTGAAGCCCTGTCTGCATCTGACCCATCTCGTTGAAGCAGAAGTATTTTCCGTCAATTTTGATTTTTGCTCTGTAAACAGGAGCTCCATCTCCATCTGCAATATCTAAAAGATCTCTGCTAGAATCTGCTCTCTCTGGCTCTCCATCATCGAAGTAGTACCAATCTGTATCTCCATCTGTACCTGTGTCAGAGGAACCGTCGATTTCATACCAACCGTTTGCTCTGGAACCATCTTCTACAACATTAGAATACTGCATGTTGTAGATATATCCAGCGCCTTCCTCACCGTCAGCTACAGCATTTCCATCTAATGCATTGCTTGCAGATGCATTAGTCTCTAACTCTGCACCAGATGGTGTTGTGTTCTTATTTACAACATACTTCTGGTTATTGATCCATTCGTATACCATCTGACCATGCTCATTGAAGAAATAATATTTTCCGTTTACTTTCTTCTTGTCTGCCTTCTGGTACATTTTACCATTGGATCCGAAGTAGTACCAACCTTCTTCATCACAGTCTTCACACTCGTCAGAGTCGAAGTCAACACCGTTTCTGTCAACCTCATCCTCATCTGGTAATGCAAGCCATAACCACTGGCTCTCTGCTCTCCAGCCTTCGTCCTCGCCGCCAAGGTAGAATACGTCTTCACCATCCTGATGCCAGCCGTATCTCATCTCACCGTCTTCGTTGAAGTAGTAGGTCTTGCCGTTGATCTTCTTGGAATCTTCCTCTACCTTCTTACCATTGGAAGAGAAGTAGTACCAGTGATCACCGTCATCCTCTGGATCATCTACATCCTCATCAGCTGTTGTCTTAACCCACTGATTCTTTAACATAGCACCGTCAGAACCTACATAGTACTCATCGTCTACCCAGGAATCTGTCAGCATGTTTCCATCCTCATCGAGGTAGAACCACTTGGAGCCGTCTTTTCTCCACTCGTCTGTTACCATCTCATCATCGCTGTCATAGTAGTGCCAGATACCATCCTCATCCTTCTCCCAACCTGCGAAAGATGTCATGGAAGCGCCTACAGCGAGTAAAGCTGCTGCAGAAAGAACTGCAACTAATTTAGTCTGCTTTCTCATAATGAATGCACTCTCCTTTTTTCTTCTTGAAATCATTTTTTTCGAAATTCCTAACTGCATTACGTGGCTATTATACTTCGGATAAGGGAAATTATCGCAAGTTGTCCCCGGTTCACGGCTGTATTTATCTGGTTTTCCCCAATTTCTTGTCTATTTTTCCTGTTTTTCCACCATTTTTTTATTTTTCTCTCAATATTATCTTGCTTTTCAGTCTGTCGAATGTTATAGTTAAACGGTGATTCTTAGAATTGGATAATATTTCCATTTTTAGACATTTTTGCAACTATTTATATTTATGCATTCATAATCAAGGAGAGTTTCTCATGGCTTTGTCTGTCAATCAGTTTCAGGCTCCTGAACCACATTCTGTATATTCCGAGAACCGCCGTCTGGAGGCTTCCGACAAAGAGGAAATCGCCGAACGAATGAAAGAGATTGACTCTGCAATCCAGGGTTTTTGCCAATATCTGCATACAAAAAATATGGCGTCTAACACGATCCATGTCTATTCCTATGCTCTTCGGCAGTTTTTATGTCGTTATCGCCAGGTTGACTTTTCCAACCTTCACCTTTATAAAGTTTTTCTTCTGGAACACTATAAGCCGCAGACAGTCAACCTGCGTATTCGGGCACTGAATTCTTATCTGGAGTTTACAAGGGCCAAATCCCAGAAGCTCTCCATGGTAAAAATACAGCAGAGGAACTACCTTGAAAACGTAATCAGCGAGGCAGACTACGAGTACCTGAAAAACTGTCTTCTGAGAGATGAGAAATACCTCTATTACTTTATTATCCGTTTCATGGCCGCTACCGGAGCCCGGGTCAGTGAAGTCATTCAGTTTCAGGCTGAGGATATCAGAAACGGCTACAAGGATCTCTACTCCAAGGGAAACAAGGTCAGACGTATTTATATTCCTAAAGCCCTTCATCAGGATGCCCTTCGCTGGCTGGAGGCTTCTAAGATCCAGTCAGGCGATATTTTTTTGAACCGTTTCGGCAAACGCATTACCCCAGCCGGGATACGCGGGCAGTTGAAGGTTCTGGCTCTCAACTACGGCATCAACCCTGATGTAGTCTATCCCCATTCCTTCCGTCACCGCTTTGCCAAAAGCTTTATCGAAAAATGTGGGGACATTTCCTTATTATCTGATCTCCTCGGACACCGCAACATTGAGACAACGAGGATCTATCTGCGCCGTTCCAGCAGCGAACAGTACGATATCATCAATAAAGTAGTGGACTGGTAATGAACATGAATTTTGAAGAACAGTTGGAATATTTTAAACTTTATCTCAGAAAGCAGGGAAAGAGCTCTAACACAATCCTCTCCTACCTGTGTTCCCTGCGCCTTTTTTACTCTCTCTACAGCGAACTGAATGTGGATAATCTTCATGCCTAGATTGTGTCAATAGTTTTTCGCAAAATTAAAATCTTGCCGTTTGGCAGCCGGTAGTCAGCCGGCTATGATATCAGACAGCTGATCCTCTTCTGGATTGAAAAGATGATCCATATTCATGTAACGTCTGGCTCCCCAGCTTGTTGCTGCTACATGACGCAGTCTGGCACATACGAGCATCAAGGCGCTCTGCCCGTCAGGAAAAGCGCCGATCGCTTTTGTACGGCGTTTAATCTCACGGTTGAGACGCTCAATCGCGTTATTGGTCCGGAGCCGGGTCCAATGCTGCGTAGGAAAATCCATATAGGTCAAGGTTTCCTCGATTCCGTCCTCCACCTTTTTGGCAGCTTTGGCAAGCTTCATAGACCGGAGTTTTTCCGATACCTGGAGCGCTTTTTCACGAGCAGCATCCTTGCTCTCCTGTGCATGGATCGCCTTGAGCATAAGCGCTACCGTTTTCATCTTGTTACGGGGCGTAACAGAAAATATATTTCTGTAAAAATGAACTGTACAACGCTGATATCTGGCATCCGGAAAGACTTCTGGAATCGTTTCAAGCATGCCGAGGTTCTTGTCGCCAATGATCAATCGAACACCAGTAAGCCCGCGTTCCTTCAGCCATACGAAGAAAGAACGCCAGCTTTCACGATCTTCCTTCATCCCTTCAGCGGCACCAAGGATCTCCCGGCAGCCATCCTGGCTGACGCCAATGGCAACAAGAACAGAAACATTCTGGATTTCGCCGCCCCAGCTGCGTTTCAGGTAAACGCCATCTACGTAAACATAAGGATAGCTTCCAGAAAGCGGACGGGTACGCCAGGTTTCGATATGTTCATAAGCCTTTTTGTTCAGGTTACTGATGGTTCCAGGAGATACTTTTGTTCCCCATAAAGCCTCGGTGATATCCTCAACGCGGCGTACAGAAACACCGGCCAGATACATCTCAATCAGAGCTTCTTCCACGGAAGATTCTCTGCGGCGATATCTTTCAATAATGGCCGTCTCGAAAGGAATGCCCTTGAGTTTTGGAACTTTCAGCTCCACTTCGCCTGCAGCTGTATGGAGATTCCGTTTATAATGGCCGGAACGATATCCCTGGCGATCAGAAGAACGCTCATACTTTTCAGCGTTAACTAATTCGTCGGCTTCCTTATCAAGCAGGGCATTTAAAGTCTCCTCAACACTGCTGCGGACAAGATCCTTTAAATCGTGCTTTATTAAATCCTCATTTAGCTGTATAATCTTATCAGACATGGTTTTATAGCCTCCTTTGATAGATTTGGTTGTGGTGACTTAATTTTACCAAACGGCTATAGACCATGTCTATTTTTATGAAATTAATTTTGCGAAATTAATTATACGTCATCCATGCCTACCGGGAATATCTTCTGTCACATTACAGGATCAATACAGTCAACACCCGCATCCACGGTATCAACCGCTTTCTTGAATGTCTCTCTGCCGCCGACGGCGAAAGCCCCCACGGCAGCAGTGAAAGCTATATAAATAAGGAAGCTTTTCATTCCGAATCTGCAGTTTCTTCCCTCACCGCCTTCCGCCTGGAACCGCTGAAGGCCTCCCCTTCCCCTGAAAAAATATATTCAAACTCCCAGATATTCCAGTGTGAATATCCCCCTGCCGAATCTGCCCCCTCTGCCTTAACCTCTTCTTTGGGATATTCACCTTCTACTGAGTCTGTATATCCCTGCTCACTCCCCGCCCCCTCTGACGGAAACAGCTTCAAGCTGAACCCCGTAAAAAAGCAGCAGAAAACGTATCTTGACACCGTCATTTCTGAACGGGACTATGAGAAATTAAAAAGGCGCCTGAAAAAGGACAATAACTATTACTGGTATTTTGTAGTCCGCTTTCTCGGGGCGACAGGCGCCAGAATCAGCGAGCTGCTGCAGATCAAGGTGGAGAACCTGAAAAGCGGCCATCTGGATCTCTATTCCAAGGGCGGAAAAATCCGCCGGCTCTACCTGCCCCGTCGGCTCTGCGACGAGGCCCTGCCGTGGTTTGAATCCAGGGGAATGAAAAGCGGTTTTATTTTTCTCAATCATCATGGCCAGGTTATATCAGCCCGTGGAATTGCAGTCCAGCTCAAACAGCTTGCCGTGCGGTACCGGATCGATCCCGGCACCGTCTATCCCCATTCCTTCCGCCACCGCTTTGCCAAAAATTTTCTGAAGAAATTCAATGATATTTCTCTTCTGGCAGACCTGATGGGCCATGACAGCATTGAAACCACCAGAATCTACCTGACCCGCTCAAGCGTGGAGCAAAAGGAGCTTCTGGACAGAATCATTACCTGGTAGCAGCAAAAAATCTGACGGAATTTCCATGAAAAAGCAGGCAGGCCCGCCTCAGCTCTCCACTCCCTCAATCATGAGGGGCTTGCCTGCTTTTTCGCGCCGCCGCGCGGCTGCTTTAAACAGCCTTTTTCCTCTGCGCGGCGTGCGCATCCCGCCCGGCAGGGCTTTTCGTATTATAGGAAATTCGGAAGAATTTCCTACAATACGAAAAAAGGGCAGCCAAGCTGCCCCTTTTTATATGTCCTCCCCTGCTCTCCCTCTGTCAGAGAACCTTGCTCAGGAAGGCTTTCAGTCTTTCATTCTTTGGATTTGAGAAAAATTCTTTCGGCTCATTCTCCTCCACAAAATTTCCTCCGTCCATGAACATTACGCGGGTGGCCACCTCTCTGGCAAAGCCCATCTCATGGGTAACTACCACCATGGTCATTTTCGCCTCTGCCAGATCCCGCATAACATTCAGCACCTCTCCTACCATCTCGGGGTCGAGAGCTGAGGTGGGCTCATCGAACAGCATCACATCCGGCTTCATGCACAGAGCGCGGACAATGGCGATTCGCTGTTTCTGGCCTCCCGAGAGCTGGCTCGGATACGCGTTTGCCCTGTCGGCAAGTCCTACCCTCTCCAGAAGCTTCATGGCCTCCGGCTCAATCTCTTCCTTTTTCTTGCCCTGGAGCTTAATGGGCGCCAGTGTCAGATTCTCCAGAATCGTCATATGCGGAAACAGGTTAAACTGCTGAAACACCATTCCCATTTTCTGCCGGTGCTTATTAATGTCTGTCCTCTTGTCCGTGATATCCGTTCCCTCAAACAGAATCTGTCCTTCTGTCGGCTCCTCCAGAAGGTTCAGACACCTCAGAAAGGTACTTTTTCCTGAACCGGAGGCTCCAATGACACAGACAACATCTCCTTTATAAATATCAACTGTCACATCCTTCAGAACCTGAAGGGATCCAAAGCTCTTTCCCAGATGCTTCACCTGGATTAAAGGCTCTTCCATTCTGTTAGTGCTCACTCTGTCTAAGCCTCCTTTCCAGAATCTTGATAAGCTGCGTAAAGATAAGCACAATCGCAAGATAAATCAATGCCACTGCAATCAACGGCATAAATGCACTGTAGGTACGGCTTCTGATAATGTCTCCGCCCTTGGTCAGATCCTGAAGCCCGATGTATCCGGCAATGGAGG
Organism: Clostridium sp. M62/1; assembly: GCF_020736365.1. NCBI lineage: Bacteria > Bacillati > Bacillota > Clostridia > Eubacteriales > Clostridiaceae > Clostridium > Clostridium sp. M62/1. The sequence goes on from NZ_CP085988.1 coordinate 3,451,646, forward strand.
TCTCCTTCAGAAGGGCGATAAACTCATTGCAGAGAGCCGGAAGCACATTTTTAAACGCCTGCGGCATGATAATATACCACATAGTCTGCGGGTAGTTAAAGCCAAGGCTTCTTCCCGCCTCAAACTGTCCATTGTCAATGGACATGATTCCGCTTCGGAAGATCTCCGCCACATAGGCGCCTGAGTTAATTCCGAAGGCCAGAACTGCCACCAGCACCTTGTCGATTCTGACGCTGGCAAAAATTACATAGTAAATAATCAAAAGCTGCACCAGCACTGGTGTTCCTCTTATAACAGTCAGATAGACATTGCAGATGAAATTCAGAATTTTCAAGCGGTGCGTCTTATCGTAGGTCGACCGGATGATTCCCACAATAAAGCCGATTACAATACCCACCAGCACTGCAAAAAATGTAATCTGAATGGTTGTCACAAGGCCGTCTGCAATGTAATGCCAGTTATCCCCATTAATAAAATTTCTGGTAAACGTATCCACAAACTGATTCCACATATTCCCTGTTCTCTCTCACTTTTTTGATCCGCATTCCTGTCCTTTTACCACAGGAAAGCTGCACCTATTCAGTCACAGGTGCAGCCGTCGATTTTCTGTTTCCATTAAGTTTACTCTGCCGGGATATATTTGTCAACAATGGCGTCAAGAGTTCCCTCTTCTTTCAGCTCTGCAATGGCTCCGTTGATCTGCTCTAAAAGCTCTGTGTTATCCTTGTTCACTGCCATAGCATAGTCCTCAGAAGATAATGCCTCTTCGAGAATTACCAGCCCCTCATCCTGCGCAACAAAGTTCTTGGCAGGAGCGTTGTCGATTACCACTGCGTCAATCTTACCCTGAGTCACAGACTGAACTGCCTCAAATCCCTTATTGTAACGCTCAACTGTTGTGCCCTCAATCTCGCTCACGAGAAGATCTCCTGTCGTTCCCAGCTGAACGCCCACTACCTTGCCGGCCAGGTCATCAACGGAGGCAATGTCGCTTCCCTCTTTGACAATAATCACCTGAGCCGCTGTCGCGTATGTGTCTGTAAAGTTTACAGATGCCTCTCTGTCCGGTGTCACAGTCATTCCTGCTGCAACAAAGTCTACCTTATCGCTGACCAGGGCAGGAATCAGAGCGTCAAACTCCATATCCTCAACCTGTACATCCATTCCCAGCTTTTCTCCGATTGCCTCTGCAATCTCAACATCAATTCCCACAATCGCATCGCCGTCATAGTACTCATATGGTGGGAAGGTTGCATTTGTTCCCATAATTAATGTGCCGCCTGCAGTCTCCTCCGCTGCCTCAGCATCCTCGGCCGCCGTCGATCCTTCTGCAACTGCCTCAGAACCTGCTGCTGTCGTCTCCTCAGCTGCCGCAGCTGTGGTGTCTGCTGTGCTGCCTCCTGATGAGCAGCCTGCCAGAGCTGCTGCCATAACTGCTGCCATAGATAATGCTAAAAATTTCTTTTTCATAATAGACTCCTCCATTTACCTTCTTTTCATTTTCGTTTACAGTTTCCATTTATATGCCCATGGATCTCTTTGACCCTGGGCTGAAAGTCAAAACCTTGCTGTCCTTTTCCGTTGGCAGTACAGAGAATCCATTTCTCTTATTCTTTTGAATATTTATGTATTCCCTGTATTTCTCTGATATATCATTATTATACGCATTTTCTGTAAATAGTCAACTGTTTTTTTGTATAAATAAAACTTGTAGTTGTTTATTTATTCATTCAAAACATCTAAAATACTGGTTTATACACGTTTCATGAATATTTTATCATTTACAGAAGCCGCACCCTCACAGCTGCTTGTCTTTTTCCCTGGAAAGGACTATACTGAATCTGCCGAAACGAACGATTACCATACGAAAAGAGGTTATTTTATGAAATACCTGCTCTTAAACTATATTTTAGAGCCGACCGCCTGGCCGATGGAGCCTCCTGCTCCCGGCTCTGTCTTTCACCTGTCTCTCAGTTTTATTCTGATTTCCCTGGCCCTCCTCCTGGCCTGGAAACTGCGCCATCTGGGTGAACCGCAGGCCATACGGCTTCTGACCGGACTGGGAATACTTCTCTTCTGCTGCGAACTGTATAAACAGCTCTTTATCTACTATATTGAAAATAACGGCCACTACAACTGGTGGTACTTCCCCTTTCAGCTGTGCAGCCTTCCCATGTACCTCTGCCTGTTCCTCCCCTTTCTCACAGCCAGAAAGAGGGCTCTGCTCTTCACCTTCATGTACCAGTACAACCTTTTAGGCGCCCTGCTGGTTTTTGCAGAGCCCAGCGGGCTGATGCATCCCTACTGGACGCTGACCCTGCACGGCTTTTTCTGGCATGGAATTCTCGTATTCATCGGCTTTTTCATCCTGTTTTCCGGCCGTACCTCGTCTGGAAATGATGTATTCCTGAAAACCACCGCCCTCTTTCTCTCCTGCTGTGCCATTGCTGCGGGAATCAACGTCCTGTCACGGCAGGTTGCCCTGCCGCCCTGGCAGGATGCGGACATGTTTTACATATCCCCATTTTATCCAAATACACAGATTGTTTTCCACCAGATTGCCGAGCGCTTTGGTATTTCTGCAGGAAATATTGCTTACCTGGCCGCAATTATAGCGGGAGCCTTTCTGATGAAGGAGATTTCAGGTGCAGTGTCAAAGCATCGCAAAAAAAGCGTCAAAATGACACGGCATGAGCTTCTGTAACACAGAACAGCACGAGTAAAAATCTCCATAATCCCCCGGTGTCTGTAAGATAAAAGGACGGCTGCCCGCAGCAGCCATCCTTCACCTCAAAGTTATTTTGTTTTTATGAAATATTTCTCATTGCAAAATATTTCTTCATTATTAAATATTCCTTCATTATGAAACATTCCTTCATTAATTAAAGCCGGCACTCTGCCGCAATGGCAGTCTCTAATTTTCACTTACTCTGCACATAGTGAATTCACCATATGCCGTCACCACGCGGTAATAGCCGCACAGCTCCTGGTTCAGCTTCTGATCCGGTGTGTCTACCAGGAACGGCTGATGATGAAATTCCGCGATCTTCGCCTTGGTAGCGATAATTATAATATTCTCCCTGCCAATCTCCCGGATCACCTCCGGCGTAATCTGCTGGTTTCCACGACCAAAGAGGAAGCCCTGCCCTCCCGTCACTGTCACAACCAGCTTTGTCTTCTTGCCTCTGATATAGTCAAGGATTTTATCCCCGTAGAGATCATTTGCCACCAGTTCCCGGTTCTTTATCAGATCAACGCCGATCAGCGTATTTTTCAGCCCCAGCATCTGCATGATTCCCCTGGTGGTGGTTCCTGCTCCGATCAGGTAGTAGGTGTCTGGGTCCATATGCTCCACAATCTCATGGGCGATGGACTCGATGGCAGCTGTCTCCGAGAGAGGAGTCGGCGCCTTTCTGTTCTGGGTAAATACGTGCTCCAAGGGGACGGAAAGGTAGCCGTACAGCCTTGTGTTGATAATTTCCTGGCGGTAGAGATCCTCGTCAATATCCAGTACCTCCTGCTCCGCCGTCTTTGTCACCTTTCCTGACAGCCACAGCTTTGCAAGACTTCCGGCGCTCTGAGGATTTTTGGCATAAACAGGAGAGTGAATTTTTACTCCTGCCGGGATCCCCAGAGCAGGAAGCTCCGTTCCCACTCCCTCGTAGATATCGCGGGCCGTTCCGTCTCCGCCTGCAAACAGCAGGAGATCCACTCCCTCCTCTTTCAGACGCCTTGCCAGGGAGAGAGTATCAGCCCGTGAGCTGTCGAGAAGGGCATTCAGATCCTTTCCCCCCTCAGGCATCAGAACAGCGGTCTTAAATCCCAGCTCCTCTGCTGCCTCCGCCCCCATATCGCCGGGGTAGGTGAGAATTTCTATTTCATCCTTCAGTTCCAGAAGCTCCGCGAGGGCAATGCGCACCCTCTCATTGGCCCTGGGCTTGGCACCGCGCCTGAGCGCTTCTTCCACCATATGATCGGTGCCCTTGAGGCCCACACTGCCTCCCATTCCGGCCACCGGGTTAATAATTAGGCCTAATTTTTTCATGGTTGTATTTACTCCTTTTTCTATAACTGTGCAGGGGTGACGGAGGAATTATGATATAATTTTTTATTCCGGTAAAGTCACAAAAAATTATATCATAATTCCCCCTGTTCTGCTAATGCGGAAAAGTAAATTTTTCCCCACAGATTGATTTCTAATTTCAGAGATATTGATCCTCAAACTTCCAGTTCCTGAAACAGACAGAGAAAAAGAAGGCTGCTGTGACTTCTCCTGCATACGCTTCGGAGAGGTGCGGCAGCAGCTCTTCTTTTAGAAAAAACACTTATCTTTACTTAGGGAAACCCAAACTTCGCTCCGTTCGGGCAGCGGCTAACCTTCTGCGTTCCGCACAAAATTAGTCTTCGTTGTATTTTCTCTGGTATACTTTCCAGGTGGTTGCCCATCTTGCCGGATCATCCATGCCGGACTCGTCTACCTGATGTGTTACGCTTCTGTGAGGAGCGGTCTTGATGATCTCCGGATTCTCGTGAGCCTCCTTGAATACGTATTTCAGAGTCTCGATGTACTCGTCGATATCCTTCTTGGATGGTGTCTCTGTCGGCTCTAAGGTCATCGGCTCAGGCAGATAGAATGGATGGTGGGAAGTCCAGTAATGCATACCGAAATCCATCATTCTTCTCTGAACATCCAGTGTTCCGATTCCTGTTTCCTTCTCCAGATTCTCTAAGGAGTATCTTGCCTGCTCTACTCTCTGGTTGTTGCCGTCCTGGTAGTATGCGGAAACTTCCGGAAGCTCCATCAGTTTCTTGAACAGGTAGTTGTTGTTTAATACAGAGGTCTTTGCAACCTGGTATAATCCGTCCGGACCCATGCTTCTGATCCAGCAGTATGCCTTTAATACAACCTCAGCAACGCCGTACCACTCTCTGACCTTTCCAACTGCATTTGGATTTGCGCAGATGTCATAGTTTAAGAAGTACTTCTCTCCGTCGTAGTCGATGATCGGAGCCGGAAGGAATTTAACCAGATCCTTCTGAACACCTGTAGCGCCGCAGGCTGGGCCGCCGCATCCGTGAGGTGTGGAGAATGTCTTGTGCAGGTTGAAGAAGCACATATCGAATCCGGCATCTCTTGCTCTTGTAACTCCTAAGAGGCCGTTTGCATTTGCCTGATCGTAAGCGCAGAGACCGCCGATGGAGTGAACGTAGTCAACGAACTCTTTTACATGGCCGTTGTAAACGCCTGTATCCTCTGGGTTTGCTACAATGTAGCCTGCTGTCTTCTCAGAGCATGCTGCCTTTAACTGCTCTAAGGTCGGAAGTCCTGTCACTGGGTCTGGCTGTAAGTAGATAATCTTAAATCCAGCTACTGCAGGAGCTGCCGCATCAGACGGATGGGAGTAAATGGTTGTGATGATCTCGTTTCTGTCCTCTCCCTTGTCCTTGAAGTAAGCGCGGATAACAGAAGCCATGGTCATGATACCCTGGGAACCGCCGCTTGGCTGGAAGGAGAAGTGATCCATTCCGGAAATCTCGCACATATACTTATCTGTATTGTAGAAAATCTCCAGCATACCCTGTACAGTGGACGGATCCTGTAATGGATGGTAGTCGCGGATCAGGGCAGATAACTGCTCGTTTACCTTCGGGCTGTACTTAACTGTACAGGTTCCCTGGCCGATCTCGATGTTCACATCAGCGCCTAATGTCTGCTGTGCCAGTCTTGCATAGTGGCGAAGAACACGGCTCTGGGACATTTCCGGCAGGTTTAACTTTGTGCTTCTCTTCATGCCCTCCGGAATAGCTGCTGTACCTTTTACTTCCTTGGCAACCTCTTCCTCAGGAGCACCTACTAAAATACCTCTCTCACCTGGGGTGCTTAACTCGTAAATGATCGGCTCATCCCATTTTGCCTGGTGAAATTTTGTTCTGACCTTTGATGATCTATCTATTCTTTTCACAATATCATTCCTTTCCGCGCAGCCTATTTGATAACCTCAGCGATTGCTGCTGCCAGTGTATCCAGATCTTCCTTCATATGAACCTCTGTCACGCAGTACAGAGCAGACTGTCCCAGATTCGGGAACTCCTTGGATAAGTCTTTTCCTCCGAAGATGCCCTTTACAAGGAGAGCCTTGTTGATCTCCTCAACAGTCTTTCCTGTCTCTGTAAAGTCAATGACAAACTCTTTGAAGAATACGCTTCCGAATGGATTTACCTTGATTCCAGGAATCTCGGAGAGCTTCTTTGCAGCGTACTGTGCATTTGCCATGATTAACTCGTCAACCTCTGCCATACCCTGAGGTCCCATAGTAGCCAGGTAAACGCCTGCTGTGATTCCCCAAAGTGCAGACTGTGTACCAACGTACTCTTTACCATGCTCTCTGTGGTGTCCGAAAGAAGTTCTGTCGTAGGCAACATCACCGAAGCCGTACTCGCCTGGCTCGGAAGTCGGAGCGATACCAAACAGTCTGGACGGGAACTCCATAACGAACTTCTCATCATCTGTTGTAGCCATAAATCCGGACTGGCCGCCGCCGTAGAACATATGAATGCCCAGTGGCTGTAAGTCACCGCAGACAATATCTGCACCGTATGTCGGAGGTGTAGCCAGAACGCCTAAGGAAATCGGATCAATACCTACAAGGCTTAATCCGCCTGCTGCATGTACTGCATCGGAGATAGCCTGTCCGTTTGGTTCAATCACGCCTAAGTAGTTCGGGTTCTCGAAATACATACCGATTACATCGTCGTTTAATTTTGCCTTTAAGTCATCTAAATCAATGGTTCCCTGAGCGGTTGCCTTTACCTTCTCGAACTTGATTACGCTCTCTGCGTAGTTCTTCATAACGGCCAGCTTCTGAGGATCGATAATCTCAGGAACCAGAACAACAGAGCGGTTTGTGATTCTCTGTGCCATTCTTACTGTTGTAGCGGCAGCCTGTGCCCAGTCCATAGTAGGTACGTTTACAACGTCCATATCTACTAACTCAGCAACCATGCTGGCATACTCGAACAGAGACTGGAAACGTCCCTCATCGTTGTATGGCTCGCCGCCGTATGCTGTTAAGAACTCGCCCTTTCCGTTGATCTCGTCGCAGATAGCCGGAACGTAATGCTGCCAGCAGCCTGCGCCTAAGAAGTTTAAGTTCTTGTGGCAGTCTGTATCCTTGGAGAGAACTTTCTCCACGTGTCTTCTCAGCTCATACTCAGAACCAAATGCCTTCGGCAGGTTCATATTCTCTTTTAATTTTAAAATCTCTGGAACGTTCTTGTGAAGCTCCTCCAGAGAGTTCATTCCGATCTCGTGGAGCATCTCCTCCTGAATCTCAGGAACTGAGTTCGGTATGTAAGGATGGCTTGCATATCCTTTCATTTTTATAATTCCTCCTTTAATTTCGGGTTTTATATTCCGGGGAAATGAGGCGTTCTGCCCCATTTCCCTTCATTTCTTCCTTCATGCAGTCTGTGCTGCCTGAGAGCAGCTTCCAGAACGGCTGATTATGCGATTCCGCCGCCGTCTACTACCAGTGCTGCACCTGTGATCCAGCTTGATAAGTCGCTTGCCAGGAAGAGAACTGCATTTGCGATATCCTCCGGCATACCGATTCTTGCAAGAGGTCTGCCAGTTCCGCAGTCTGCCAGATAAGAATCCATCTGCTCGCCGCCCTCTTTGACAACGCCTGTCTGCTTTCCTTCATCGCGGAGCATTGCTGTATCTGTGTCGCCTGGGTTTACGCTGTTGACACGGATGTTCTGATGACCGTGGTCAATAGCCATAGCTCTTGTTACGTTTACAATACCGCCCTTAACTGCGCAGTAAGCAGCTGCCAGGTCGCCTCCCTTTAAGCCCCAGCCGGAACCTGTGTTGATGATGCTTCCGCCGCCGTTTGCTGCCATTACCGGGATTGTGTACTTGGAGAACAGGAACAGTCCCTTTAAGCCTACATCCAGAACGAAATCCCACTCCTTCTCTGTCAGGTCTGCGATAGTCTTTCTTACTGTAACGCCTGCATTGTTGTGAAGGATATCAATTCTTCCATATTTTGCTACAACGCCGTCAATCGTTGCCTTTACCTGCTCCTCGTTTGTAACATCACATTTGAAGAATGTCACATCTCTGCCTGCCTGGCGAAGCTCCTCAGCTTTCTCCTCACCCTTCGGGCTGATATCTACCATAGCTACCTTTGCGCCGTAAGCGGAGAGAATCTCAACAACTCCCAGTCCGATTCCTGAGCTTCCGCCCGTAACAACTGCTACCTTGCCAGTCAGGTTTAATGGATCTTTCTTTGTGATCATAAATGTCATCCTCCTTTATATATGTTCATTATTAATGCGTACAGGTTACCGGTTAAAACAGAAGCCGCTTTTGCTCTTTCAGCCTTTTCTTTCTCTTCTGTTTTGCTTTTAAAAGCCGTATCCTTTTTTCACCCATTTATTAAAGCAAGGCTCATGCCAAAAAAAGCAGAACTTTTTCATTTATCTGTATTTTATTCCCTCTTTATTAGTAAAAACGGCCTTTTTCCTGAATAAAATGCCGCTTTTTGTTTTTTTATTTTCTTTTGTGATGGCTGTCTGCAAAGGCTTTTTGCCATTTTAATGTCACCTGATTTGTCATATTTTCCAGGTTTTGATGGCAAATGTCAATAGTTTGTCATCTTTTTTCAAGATATTGTCATCATTTTTCCTGTGTGTTATAATCTAGCTGTCAAACTGTACATCCTATTATATTATAAAATACGATCAATCATAGGGGGAACAATTATGACTCAGTTAGAAGATATGCGCTCTGCTGTCGAGCACTTTGTTTCAGCAGCCGCTGAGGCCTTCCGCGTGGAAGCCGCCGTTTTTGACAATGAGAGCAACCTGTTTTTCTGCACTCCCACCTATCTGAAGAAAAAGGGCAATGCAGTCCACTACGCGTTCATCCAGGATGTCATTGTCAATGGCAATGTCCTTGTCACAGAGCCTGGCAAAATGCCTGCCTGCATCGGATGCCGTTTTAACGAGCACTGCCCCGCTACCATGGAAATCCTCTGCTGCATCCACAGCGGAACAGAGGTGGCCGGGGTTATCTCCTTTACCGCCTTTACAAAAGAAGGACAAAAGCGCGTTTCCGCGCATACGGATATCTACCTGAATGCCATTACAAAGCTCTCGAGCCTGATCGGCGAATACCTTCAGCAGCTCTCAGACGACGGATCCGCTGCAGACACGATAAACCTCATTGAGAATCTGATGGCGCTGTACGAACAGCCGCTGCTCTTAACAGATCCCAACGGCGTCGTCCTGCGCTACAACAGCCTGGCGGCAAAAATTCTCAAGTTCTGCAATGTGTCAGCCACCAGCCTGCGCCAGATCTTTTCCGAGGACACTGCCAGAAAAATCACCTCCGGCAATGATCTGTACGAAAAGAAAGTATCTATCGGCGAGAATACCGCCAAGGTGACGACCCGCTCCATCTACTCCGGAGATCACATCCACTCGATCCTTGTGAGAATTTCAAACGAGTTTTATGAAAGCCAGGCAGAATCCGGCTCTTTTCAGAAGCTCATCGGTTCCAGCAAGGAATTCTCTCATATACAAAAGATGATCAAGCGTGTGGCTGACAGCCCCACCCCCATCCTGATTACCGGGGAGACTGGAACGGGAAAAGAGCTGGTAGCCCGGTCCATCCATGAGCAGAGCCGCCGGGCAAAATATCCCTTTGTAGCTATCAACTGTTCCAGTATCCCTGAAAACCTCTTCGAAAGCGAACTGTTCGGCTACGAGGAAGGCTCCTTTACGGGAGCAAAAAAGGGCGGAAAAATGGGAAAAATTGAGCTGGCTCAGGGCGGAACCCTGTTTCTCGATGAGCTGGGGGAAATGCCCCTCTCTGTCCAGCCAAAGCTGCTGCGCGTCCTGCAGGAATATGAGCTGGAGAGGGTAGGCTCCACCAAAAAAATCCATTTGGACATTAGAATTGTGGCAGCTACCAACCGTGATCTTGCTGATATGATCAAAGAGGGTAAATTTCGTGAGGATCTCTTCTACCGTATCAGCGTAATTAATATTAAGCTGCCCCCTCTCCGGGAGCGGAAAGATGACATTATACCCATCAGCAAAAATTATCTGGAGCTGCTGCACAGCCGCATGAGCACTCCCCTCAGAAAAATCTCGTCTGAGGCAGAGAAGCTGTTCCTCAATTATCCCTGGCCCGGAAATATCCGAGAGCTTCAGAACGTTATTGAGTATGCGGCCAACCTCTGCGACGGGGACACACTGAATCCTTCCGATCTGCCGGAACATCTGATTTCAAGGCTGAATCTGGAATTCAGTGAAAAGCAGGAACCCCGCTCCGCTCATCTTCCCGATTCCCAGGAAAAGCAGATTCAGGAGCTTCTGGCAACCTACGGCCATACACTTGAGGGCAAGAAACGAATTGCAGCTGCCCTCGGAATCAGCCTGAGAACTCTTTACCGCAAGCTGAATCAGATGCAGCTTTAACTTAATTATCGATTTGCTATATGTTTAGGAAAGACTGGCTGGAAGCCGGGCAGAAAATCTCTGCCTTTCCAGCCAGAAATTTTAATTGTTTTTTAAGATATTTGTCAAATTTGACATTCCATTGACACCTTTTATGACAGATTCAGCTGTCAATTTATCTTCATACTTTCTGTTTTTTTGCATCTTCCGGCCTTATCAAAAAACCTATTTCACTCCTTTTACAAAATTTTAACTGACGACAAAAAGCCCTTTTTTCAGCGTTTTTTTATCAAACTATAATGTATTTTTTATATCTTTTTCGCACATTTTATTTTCTTGGCATCTTTCTTGCTTTTTAGTTAGACAACAATTTCATAAAAGAGGAGGAAACTATATGGAAACTGGTTATGGCATTTTAGCCCTCGTACCGCCTGTGATTGCGATTGCGCTTTGCTTCGCGACGAAACAGGTACTTATCTCTATGTTTGCAGGTTTGTTTGCCGGATGTCTGATTATTTCTAATTGGAACCCGTTTGCAGCCTGTGCTTACGCTCTGGATCAGATTGCAGTGAATATGTCCGGGAATATTGTCCTGCTCCTGTTCACCCTGTTCATGGGCGTCGGCATCTCTTTCATCTGGAAGCTGGGCGGAAGCTTCGCTCTGGCAGCTGCTGCCAAGAAGCGTTTCAAAAAGCGCCGCTCTGTCTGCCTGGGAACCTGGGGACTCGGTATGTGCTGCTCCGTTAACGACTGTCTGGCAGCTGCTATCGACGGAAACGTATTCCGCGATATCTGTAAAGAGTACCGTATCTCATCTGAGAAATTCTCCTACGTTCTCGACGCTACAGCCGCTCCGGCAGCTGCATTCTTCATTTCCGACTGGATCGCTTACCAGATCGGTATGATTGGCCAGGGACTTGACGCAGCAGGAATCACAGGTCTTACTCCTGTAGGCGCTTATTTCCAGACTCTTCCGTTCAATATGTACTCTATCTTCACCCTGCTTTTCGTGGGAATGCTGATGTACACAGGACGCGACTACGGTCCAATGTTAAAGGCTGAGGCCCGTTGTCTGGAGACTGGACAGTTTACACGTCCAGGTGCAAAGCCAATGCTTGATGTAGGAAGCGAACTTGGAGAGGCAAAGCAGACAAAACCGATGATCCGCTCCTTCGTTCTTCCGATTGTTATTACATTCGCTATCATCATTTTCGGTATCATCTACACAGGATGGACCAGCCCGGATCGTACCGGTTCCGGACTTATGGACATCTTAAATGTCTGCGATGTTCAGCTGGCTCTCTACTGGGGCTCCTTCGGAATGGCAGTTACAGGTATCGTAATCGCCCTTGTTTCCAAGATCATGACCTTCGACGAGACCATGTCTACTATCGTAGACGGCTTCAAGCTGATGGCCCTTACAGGAGCTATTCTGGTTATGGCCTGGTCACTGGCTGAGGTTACAAAGAGTATGGGACTTGGAGAGTTCGTTGCTCACTATGTAGGCGGCAACATCCCGACAGGACTTCTTCCTGTTCTGGTACTGCTCTGCTCCATGTTAGTTGCATTCGCAACCGGTACTTCCTGGGGAACCATGGCTATCATGACTCCTCTGGCTATCCAGTTGGCCTACATGATCACAAACGATGTGCACTTCTCCGTTGGTATGTGCGGCGCCGTATTATCAGGAGCTATCTTCGGCGACCACTGCTCACCGGTATCTGATACCACCGTTATGGCCTCCCTGTTCTCAGGCGCAGACCACATCGACCACGTTGGTACGCAGATTCCTTACACCTGTACCGTTGGCGCAGTTATCGCAGTTCTGTATGTACTGTACGGCTTCTTCCGCCTCTCCCCGGTTATTCTGATTCCGGTCGGACTTGTGGCGCTGTACTTCTTACAGATTATCTTACATAACATCTTCATGAAGAAGTATGGAATTGATCCAAACTACTCAAAGACCATGACAGAAGATCATGTGGTAGCAAAATAAAATTGTACGAGGGGCTGTGCAAAAAGCACAGAGTGAAAAAAAAGAAAATTGAATAAAAAAGAAGCTTTACGGCAGCATCGCAAAAGCCGTAAAGCTTCTTTTTTTATTGAACTTCTGCTCTCTTCCCGCTCCATTTTCTTTTCATGACTCTCTCCTGTAAGAAAACAGACATAAAACGGGAGGAATGTGAGGATTTTGTTCCGGTAAAGTCACAAAACTCTCACATTCCTCCCGCATCTCTTTGCAGTTTTCTTTTTTACTCTTTGGCCATCTCTCTCACAGCTCTGATTCCTGCTTCAATTTCCTCCTCTGTGTTAAACCAGGAGAAGGAGAATCTCACGATTCCCTGCTCCACAGTTCCCAGAGACTGGTGCATCAGAGGAGCACAGTGGGCTCCCGGCCGCGTGGCGATTCCATAGACCGTTTCCAGCTCATCGCTGACTCTCGAGGAATCGTACTCCCCAATGTTAATGGCCGCCACAGCCGTCCTCCTGAAACGGCTCAGACTGTCCTCAAAATCGCCGTAGACTTTGACACCGGGTATGCCTCTTACACCCTCATAAAACTGCATCAGAAGAGCGTTTTCCCGGCTGTGGATATTCTCCACGCCTGTCTTATCGATAAAGTCCAGGGCTGCATTAAGGCCGGCAATTCCGTGGCCGTTGAGAGTTCCCGCTTCAAGCCTCACCGGCATCTCGGAAGGGTGTTCTTTCAGAAAGCTGTGGACTCCGCTGCCTCCCCGCTTGAGAGGTGCAATATCCACTCCCTCCCGGACACAGAGGCCTCCCGTTCCCTGAGGTCCCATCAGACCCTTATGCCCGGTAAAGCACAGGACATCCGCCTGAAATACCTCCATATCCACCGGATAGGCTCCTGCTGTCTGGGAAATGTCGGCGATAAAAAGAAGGCCGTGTTTTTTACAGAACTCCCCCACTCTCTTCAGATCCACCACATTTCCTGTCACATTGGAAGCATGGGTACAGATCACCGCCTTGGTGTTTTTCTTGAGATTTGCCTCAAATTCTTCATATTTCAGCCTTCCCAGGCTGTCGCAGGTGACAAAGGACACATCGGTGCCCTGCTCTGCCAGATGAAACAAAGGCCTTAAAACGGAGTTGTGCTCCAGGACTGTCGTGATCACATGATCCTGAGGCCCGATCAGCCCGCAGATGGCTGTATTGAGGCTCTCTGTCGCATTGCAGGTAAACGCCGTCTGCCTAGGCTCTCCCGCATGAAACAGGCGGGCGATTTTTTCCCTTGTGCTGAAAATAATTCTCGAGGCGTCCATGGACGCCTCGCTGGCTCCCCTTCCTGAATTTCCAAAATTCATGAGAGCCCTGGACACGGCGTCTGCTACCTGGGCGGGCTTCTTCATAGTTGTAGCCGCATTGTCAAAATATATCATACTGTATCCGCCTTTCCAATCTGCTGCAAAACCGTTTTATGGTTTGACAGCTGCAAATGGCAAATTTGACAAATATGCCATCATACTTCTTACCAGTTCTAATACAGAATTTCCGCAAAATCTTCCCACTCAAGCCCTTTTTTCCGGAGAAAATCTTTAAATACCTCTGCATGTTCCGGGCTTGTACACCAGGCCAGACCGCAGCCGGCCGACAGCTCCCGCGGCACAGGGATCATGCGCCCCGGCCTTCCGGCCTCCTTGCATGCCTTTTCCAGAGCAATGGCATCGGCTGTTGTGTGGAATGTAATAATCAGTGTCGGTTCTTTTTTTCTCATATTCTCTCTTTCATTTATGCTGCAACGGTCCAGTCTTCCGCTCTGGGGCGGCATCCGGACCGCTGACACGTTTTGCGATACGTATAAACTTCTGTTTTCAGCAGTTTGGCACGGGATCCCCCGGCGCTTTCATGCATTCTGCGCGAAAGCACCGGGGGATCCCGAAAGCCGAACTGCTGCTTTTTATTCAATAATCAGTTCAAAGTCTTCGCCATTTTCTCTGACAGAAACATTTTTTCCCTGGCTCTTTGCGTATTTCTCCACATTCTGTCTTGTATGGACTTCGCTGACGAGCACCCGAATGGTTTCACTTCCATGTTTTTTAATGGCATCGGCTGTCATCATTACCGGCTCCGGGCAGGAAAGCCCTCTTGCATCTACCTCGTACATTCTCTGTCACCTCTCATTCATGATCTTTCACTTTTCTGCTGCACTTTTATTTTTTCCCTTTGGAAGGCAAAAAACCAATCATAAACAGCACCACGATGGCAATCACCAGCGCCACCTTTCCAGCCATGGCCGGACCGCCTGCTACAGCTTCCGCTGTCTCAGTAGCCGCTGCCGCCGCCGAAGCCGCCAGACCAAAGTTATGGCAGAAAGCCGCTCCTACAAACAGTCCCAGAAAGGTCACTGCTGCATCGGAGGAGCCCTGTCCTGTCAGGACGAGCTGCCTTAACGGACATCCGCCCGCAAGCACAGCAGCAAATCCCACTGCATACATTCCCAGGAAATTCCAGATATGCTGGGAGTGAGCTACCGGCTGTCCTGCAAAGGAGAGCTTAAATCCGCCTGTGGCCAGGTTGAATACCAGCATTACAACAAACAGTCCGCCGAGCACGCTGAGAAGGTCAAAATTTCTCATAAGGATTACATCGCGAAAACCTCCTGCAAAGCAGGTGCGGCTTTTCTGCGCCACGGCTCCGAATACAAGTCCTGCGATCAGGGATGCCGCCACCGGAGCATGCATGCTTCCCGGGCCGGACTCACTGGACACAAACAGAGTCGTTGTAAGCGACAGCACAAACAGAAATACCAGAAGTGCCGGGATCACAAATCCGCTGGATTCCTTGGTCGGATAAGCTCTGCCCAGCGAAAATCCTCTCTTAAGGGCAAGAGTACCGGTAAAAATTCCCAGCACAAAGCCTGGAAGTGCTACCACGGCATTCAGATCTCCGGCTGAAAGTCTGAGAAGCAGACGCAGCGGGCAGCCCAGAAATACCAGGGAGCCAATCATCATAATCACGCCCAGCAGGAAACGGATCATCGGTGAGGAGCCAGATGTGGAACGGTACTCCTTCGTGGCAATGGAAATCAGAAACGCTCCGCACACAATCCCCACGATCTCCGGTCTGAAATACTGGACAATCGCTGCAGAGTGCAGTTTCATAGAGCCTGCTGTATCCCGGATAAAGCAGGCAATACAGAGCGCCATGTTGGCCGGGTTCCCCAGAAGCGCCAGCGCCGCTGCCGCAATTCCCAGGATCGCTCCCAGGCCGAGCCTTGTTGTCAAGTTACTGTTATTCATTTCTTATCTCCCCCTTATAGGATGTATATTCTATGAACCAGGTGAAAAGGAAGGGCAGACAGGTTACCTCCCCTGTCCCCTTCTTTTTCACCTGGAATGCATAGCTTTTTGCGGCCTCCCTGCTGGCTGCTCCAGGCAAAAAACCAAGGGTTCCTATTTTCCTCCCGGAATCCTCGCGTCCCCCACCTTCTTCGTGATCTTCATCTGATCGTAGGTCTCCAGCAGCATCACTGCGTATTTTCTTGAGGTGCCTAAAAGATCCCTGAATTCTCCCAGAGTAATTTCAGGATGGGAGCTCAGGTAGTCTCTCAGCACGCTCAGAGCCCGATCCCAGTGTTCCTTATGCATCAGAACCCCTGTTCCGGCCTTTACGAGAACCCCCTGCTTGGTAAGCTCTGCCAGCACCTGCTTGGCCTGCTTTTTATCCTTATAGGCGCTCACCAGCTCCTCTGTGGATGGGACCTCGATTCCCGCCTTTTTATATATATTTTCCAGATCGGTAACCAGTCTCGACGCCTCGTCTGAATAGCTGACCGTAAATCCTGCCACGGAGACAATGCTTCCCTGGATGGAAATCACCTTCCGCTTCTCCAGCTCTGCCATCAGAGTCTCCGCTTTCTTCATGCTCTGAAGATGCAGTCTCTCCGCCAGACGGCTCTTAAGCTCTTCCCGATCCATGCCTCCTACAATGGGATTTTCCCGGTGGAACTGGGCCAGAATCTCCTTTGCAGTCTCCGCGACGCGCTCCCAGTAGGCCTTTCCCACAAAGCTTCCGTCGTTCAGGTGAAGGATCTTCTTTTTATTCCTGAGTGTATCCAGCAGCTTTTCCGCCTCAGATACCGTCAGATCCATCCACGCAGCCAGCTCCTTCGGCTCCGGGAATCGGCGGCTCTCCTCGTCCACCATCTGTTCCAGTACCTCGATGTCTGTGCCCGTCTTTTTCAGGCGCAGAGACTCGATCACCGCCTCCTGGCCCCTCTTGTGCTTATCAGCTGCCGGATTCAGCACGGTTCCTCCTCCGAAGGTTTCCACCGGAGAATAGAAGCGGACAATAAATTTGTCATTTCTCTTGACACAGATTGGCTCGTCGAAGCGAAGCTGAACAAAGGCCTCCTGCCCCGCCTCGATTACGTCGGCGTCCAACAGGATCACCTTTCCTATCACCTGGGCGGAGCCGTAGCTTAAATGTACCCGGTCGCCGTTTTTGAGTTTCCTCTGTGTGGAGCCAAACAGTCTCAGCGTCGCATCCACCATGGTACTGTTTACCAGGGAACCAGGATAGGCCAGCACCTCCCCGCGGCTCAGCTCCTCCTTCTTGATGCCTGCCAGATTGATGGCTGTCCTCTGCCCTGCAAAAGCCTTTTCCTCCTTCTGGCCATGGCTCTGAACTCCCCTGATCTTTAAGAGCCTTTCCTGAGGATAGACCATCACCTCCTGTCCCGTTTCACACATTCCCTCGATCAGAGTACCTGTGACAACGGTTCCAAAGCCCTCCATGGTAAACACCCGGTCAATGGGAAGGCGGAACAGCTCGGCCTCCTCCCTGCGCTTTCCGGTTTTCTTTGCCATGTCAATGATCATCTGCTTTAACGTTTCAATGTTCTCCCCGGTGTAGGATGACACTCGGATGCGGGGGGCCTGCTCCAGGAAGCTGCCCTCCACCAGCTCATTCACATCCTCCTCAACCATATCCGCCCAGTCGCTGTCCACCGTATCAGATTTTGTGAGAACAATGATTCCCTGGCGGATCTGAAGCATTTTCAGGATCTCAAAGTGCTCCACCGTCTGGGGCATGACCCCTTCATCCAGGGCGATTACGAGAAGTACAAGATCAATGCCTCCGATTCCTGCAAGCATGTTTTTGACAAACTTCTCATGGCCCGGAACGTCGATAATTCCGATGTGGACACCGTCCGTATCCAGAAGGTTTGCAAAGCCCAGCTCAATGGTGATTCCTCGCTTCTTCTCCTCCTTCAGCCTGTCTGTGTCAATTCCGCTGAGAGCCTTGATCAGACAGGTTTTGCCGTGATCCACATGTCCCGCAGTTCCAACAATCACATTCTGCATCCTGCTATTCCTCCCTGTCCGCCTCTGTCTCTGCCGGGCGGGCTGCTGTCCTTCCCGTTTCCTCTTTTTCCATCTCAGCGCTGCTGTGCTCTGCTCTGCAGAGAGCCTCTGCAATCCGCTGGAACTCATCATCCTCGATTGTGCGGACATTCAGATACACTGCATCGTGGAATACATGGGTAATCACAGGCAACTCTGCCTTCCTGAGAAGACGCTCCAGCCTTGCCTCTGAGATCGTATCACTTTTGATGGAAACTGCATAGCCAGGAAGCATCACACCCGGCGCTGAACCGCCGCCCACCTGATCCTCGCAGGCCTCCACAGCATAGACAAAGCTCTCTGTCTGCTCCTCCAGAAGCGCCTTCAGGCGGCCGGCTCTCTCAAGAAGCTCCTCCCTTCCCATGGTAAGCATCCGGAGAATCGGCACGTTTCTCCTGCACGTACTCCTGTCCAGATACTCGAAGAAAGTAGCCTCCATGGCAGAAAGCGTCATCTTGTCCACCCGGAATGCTCTGGCAAGGGGATGGGCCTTCATTCTGTCAATCAGTTCCTTCTTTCCGATGATCACGCCGCCCTGCGGTCCGCCTAAAAGCTTGTCTCCGCTGAACAGCACCACATCTGCTCCGTCCTTCAGAGCGCCCTGGACCGTCGGCTCGTCAATGCCGAACTCCCCAAGGTCATTCATGAGTCCGCTGCCGAGGTCGTAGATAACAGGAATGTTCCACTCCCTTCCAAGCTCCGCCAGCTCGGGAACTGTGGTTTCCTGGGTAAATCCGATAATCCTGTAATTGCTCGTGTGGACCTTTAAGAGTGCTCCTGTGACGCCCTCCGTGTAAGCATTCCGGTAGTCAGAAACCTTCGTCTTATTTGTCGTCCCGATGTCCCTTAAAATTGCGCCGCTCTCCTCCATAATCTCCGGAATGCGGAAGGAGCCGCCGATCTCCACCAGCTCTCCTCTGGACACAATTACTTCCTTTCCTCTTGCGAGGGCTGACAGGCAGAGCATGGTGGCAGCTGCATTGTTGTTCACCACCATGGCAGCCTCCGCGCCTGTCACCTTCCTGATAATCTCCTCCACATGGCTGTGTCGGGAACCTCTGGCCCCCTTCTTCAAATCGTATTCCAGAGTGGAATAATGAGCCGCGGCCTCGCAGACTCCCTCAATGGCTCTCTCAGACAGATTCGCCCTCCCCAGGTTCGTGTGAAGCACAATCCCTGTGGCATTGATTACCCGTCTTAAATTCCTCTTCTGGCGCAGCCGGATCAGCTTCAGCGCCTCGTCAGCCACCTGCTCCCGGCTCATCACTCTGTCTGTTTTTCCTTCTAAAATTCCGGCTCTCAGCGCGTCAATCTGTTCGCGCACAGCCTCCACAATCACACTGCGCGGCATTTTCTCCATAAAAAAAATAAGGCGCTCATCTCGCAGCACCTCATCAATCTTAGGGATTTTACGCAGTAAAACCTGTTTTTCTCCCATAGCAATATTATCCTTCCTTATGACTACCAGATGAAAAAGAAACGGAGGAGGTGGGAATCGAACCCACCCGGGGAGCTCTTAACTCCCCACAACGGTTTTGAAGACCGCGAGGCACACCAGCAACCTATCTGCCTCCTCATTCTGCATAGCATGTAAAATACTATCATATATTCAGTTTTCTGTCAAGAATTTTAGGGAATTTTGTAAATGGGGCGGTCGGGAAAGGATGCAGTTTTTTTGTTCCAGAAAAGTCACAAAAAAACTGCATCCTTTCCCGACCTTTATCCACTTTACACTCTTCCCGGGTGAGAGGGGAGAAGCTGCCCATCATGCCCTTCTTCCCTCTGTTTTTTCTCCCCCGTAAGCAGTGGTAAGGGAAGAGAACGAGAGTTTTATGTGACTTCGCTGGAACAGAAAACTCTCGTTCTCTTTCCCGCCCCCCCCCTTACGCCTTACCCGATGTATCCGGCTGCGGTGAGAAGCTCTACCGCCTTCTCTTTCTTGTCTGCAGCCATTCTCACGATTGGGCCTGTGCAGCCCATGCCGCTCTCAGCGTAGATTCCATTCTTCCAGAGAACCTTAACTGCATCCTCCAGATCCATAACCTCGATTCCAGGAATCTGCTCAGTACAGATCTCCTTTGGAGGCATGGCCACTTCCTCGTCTGCGTCTGCCTTCTTTGTGTTTGCCTTCTTGATCTCGTCAAGGATCGCTCTGAGTCCGGCCTTCTCAGCCTTCTTCCACTCATCCTTCACGATCTTCTTCCAGTCGTGGTTGATCAGGTTTGTGGCAAACTCCATGGCTCCTGCAATCACCGGAGCTCCCGATGCTCTGGACACGATCATGATGAGCTTGTCAAAGTCCGGACCGATACCTGGGCCGTAGCCAAAGCCTAATGACTCATAGCTTCCTCCTGTCGTGTAGGCGGAGAAGATCTTTGTCATCAGGTTTCCTGTCAGGGAGTCCATAACCATAACGTCTGCAGATGCAGACAAAAGGTCATTTCCTCTCATAACGATTCCGCCGTCTGCGCGGGCAGAGTCAGCGAAATGAATATCGTAGCCGTTCTCCTTTAACTGGATCAGGTACTTCTCTGTCTGCCTTGCGCCGTCGATATTGGCGATGCCGACGGTCGGATTTTCAATTCCGTCTGCCTTAGCTGCAATAATGCCGTAGATGGCATTCTTCACCATGGCGCAGACACGGTCTGTATCAGAAGTTCCTGTGGTTGTGGCCAGATACATGGCCTTTCCCATTCCTGGGGTAATAATTTTTCCAACAGTAGAAACGCCTACCGGGAATGGATAGTGCATGGTAACAGCGGCGTCAATCTCGCCGGATTCCAGCAGCTCCTCCATCTTTTTATGAGTATCCTCTCCCTCGATCATATAGGGAGTGAGTCCCTTCCTCACTGCCAGCTCAAAGGCTCTGTCAATGTTCTCCTGGCCGTGCTCGCTTCCCTCGCACGCGAAGCCGATAACTGCCTTCTTACCATAACGGCCTGTTTCAAGAGCGTCCGCAACTTCCAGAAAGGTCTCTGCAATCATTTTCTTAATCTTTGCTTCAGACATAGCTCTTCGTCCTTTCCAAGATATTTTCCTACTCTTCCAGAAGTCCCTTTGCGAATTCTCTCATGGCCTGGCCGATCATGGATTTAATCTGCTTCTCGTCGACAGCCTGTCCCTCGTCAGCGCCGGAACCGTCATTGGTCTCTACTACGAAGGAAATACCGTCGAACAGGTTTGTCATTCTTCCAAGGAAGAGGCTTCCCTTTCCGATAATCATGGCACGCTTTGTCTCGCCTGCCAGGATCTCGTCTCTTAACGGACCCATGTACGGAACGCCGGACGGAATATGTCCCTGTGTCGGAGCCCAGCCTACCATACCGTGATCCTTAACGAAGGATGCGATCTCTGTTCTCTGAAGCTCGCCCTTCTTTACGCCTAAAGCAGCGATCATCTTGTAGTTTGCCTCCGGAACATCGCCTGCACCTGCCGGCTTTGTAATATCCGGATTCTGCATCTCAGGTGAGTACTTGTCAATATCCAGGATCTTCAGCCCGGCAGCCTCAAGAGGAGCTGTTACCAGGGAAGAAATTACATTCTGAGGAGCAGCGCCTGTTCCGATTGTGTGGCGTCCGACAATATCAGTACGGATAACCGGGTTCACACCGTCGTTTGCGCTGATTAATACGGAGAAGCCTGCAACACAGTCCTCCAGTACCGGAACACCCTTCTTCACATGATCCTTAGCGTTCATACCCAGCTTAGCTGTACATCCTCCGGCTGTTACGACTACATTCTTGAATGCGCCGCACTGTACCAGAGCTGCTGCATGGACAATGGCATGGGCCGGTCCTGCACAGAAGCCTCTCACGTCGGAACCTGTTGCGTTTGTAAAGCCTGCTACCTCAGCAGCTGCCTTTGCGAAGTTTCCGCCGCCTCTCTGGTTCATATCGCCGCAGGCCTCCTCGCAGCAGTCGATGACATAGTCTACATCCTCTGGATTCACGCCGGCCTTCTTCACTAACTCGATCAGAGCCAGAACGCTGGATGCCTTTGCAACAATGTTCTCGAGCATCGTATGAGCAGACAGGTTTACGTCCACATCGTGAGCCCTCTTTACAGCTCCTACCAGCTTGCCGCCGTCGTAAAGTCCCTCGGAGTGCTCGTTCTCTACTAAAGCCTTGATGTCTTCCTCTGTGCTCTCGTTTCTGTCTAATAAAGCAAGCTGCTCCTCTGTCAGGAGATCCTGAGCAGCTAATTTCTCCTTAACGGAAGCGGCAAAGTTCTTCTCAAGATATACAAGCTCAAATACATCGCAGATCTGCATCAGTCCGTAGAACTCGTCCTGCGGCATAATCTGGCCGTACTTGCCGTCTCTCTTTGCATTCTCCCACTTTGTGTTGAAAAATGGGAACTCGATTCCTCTGAGTGCCTCCGGCTTCTCATTTCCAATATAAATCTGGTTTGGAAGGTAGGAAACTGCATCCTCATAGCTTCTTAAATGCTTAGGAAGCTCTTTTAAGTATTCGGAATCAGGATTCACAATCTTCTCTGTAGTCTGTGTTGTTCCATTCTCAAGAACCATATCCGGAACGACTGCAAGCACATAGCTTGCACCTTTTAAAACAGGATATCCGCCCATGTCATTCACCTCATATATGATAGTTTATAATCATTTTATACTAGCTAATACTTTTTCTCTTCTGTTTCTGCGCCCATAAGAACCTGCAGAACGCAAGGGAAATTTTCCCGTATTTAAGAATTTCCCGGCAGAACAAAGCCCGCCGGGAAATTTATGAGAGCGCCTGCGCGCACTCAATTAGAGGTATTTACAATACTGATCACGGATAGAAGACATCTCGTTGTGGATATCATCGACATCCATAACCATCTCCATCATGCTGATCTGGTCGTCGTAAACACCAGGATCTACTTCTGCCTTGATTTCATCCTCACAGATGTGGTATACGGTAAGTCCCAACTGGACTCCTGCCAAAGGACCTGCGAAAGTCGGATCTCCTGCTGTTACAGTTTCAGCGGCAAGGCCTGCTGCCTCACCCTCTGCTGCTCCGAGAATTACTACTACATTCTCCGGACCATACTGCTCTGCGAAATCTTTTACTCTCTTCTGGTTTTCCAGATCCATGGCACCTGCGGACGTTCAGACGAAGCACTCCGTAGAGGAATAAATAACCTCAGCTCCGGCTGTCTTGACACACTCTTCAATAGCCGGGCCCGGAATTCCGTCACGGTCGCCGATGATAATGGCTTTTTTACCGTTTAAAATTGCCATTTCCGATTCCTCCTTTTCTCTAAATTTTTTATAGACACCGCCTGTGCGGTTTCTAGCGGACTAATTATATCACAACCCAGGCAGTTTGCCCAGATCGTCCTGCTCTGAAAAAGCAGTTTTTTCAATGTATTTGCAAGCAGGCTTCTGAACTTACAGGTTAGCCTTGATCATTGCCTCCACATTCTCTGGTGTTGCGTCATCCTTTACGCACTCAGCAACCTTCTCGCCGCCCTTGTAGATAGCGATAACCGGAAGACCTAATACCTTCTGGCCGATAGCCAGACGGCGTGCCTTTGTTGTGTTCAGGGAAGTGAACTTAATGTCCTTTCCGTAAACATCCTCCATAGCGTGGATATGTGGCATTAAAGCCTGGCATGGAACACAGCCGTCGCCGTAGAAATCAACTAAAACAGTTCCCTCTGCCTTTAAAACTTCTTCTTCAAAGTTTTCCTTAGTTAAATCAACCATTTTCTTTCACCCTCTCTGAGATATTCCAGTGATCATTCCATCTCGGAAATATATTTTTCAGCCTGCTGGGCAGCGATGGCACCGTCAGCAGCTGCTGTTACTACCTGTCTTAATGACTTAACCCGGACATCTCCTGCCGCAAAAACGCCCGGAATATTGGTATGCATGTTGTCATCGGTCTTAATATAGCCGTTTTCCATGTCAAGCATACCCTCAAACAGATCAGTTCTCGGTATGTATCCGATAAATCCGAATACACCGAACATTCCGTCATCCGGATCTGCCTCAATTCTTGTGATCTCACCTGTCTTCACGTTCTTTACAGTCATGGCAGACAGAAGTCCGTCACCCTCAAGACCGTCAACAACTGTATCCCACATGAAGTGCAGTTTCGGATTCTTGAATGCCTTCTCCTGGATGGACTTGGCAGCGCGCAGCTCGTCTCTTCTGTGGATGATGGTTACCTTTCTGGCAAACTTTGTCAGGTACATAGCCTCCTCAACGGCAGAATCTCCGCCGCCTACTACGAATACCTCAAAGTCCTCGAAGAAGTTGGCGTCACAAGTAGCGCAGAAGGAAACTCCCTTGCCCACGAACTCGCCCTCTCTCTTGCAGCCGATTGGACGCGGATATGCGCCGGTTGCAATGATCAGGCACTTGCACTCGTATTCGCCGTTGGTTCCATAAAGCTTCTTAATCGGGCCTTCCAGCTCAACTTTGTTGATAGTGTCTGTCACGCGCTCTGCGCCGAACTTCTCAACCTGCTTTGTCATACGCTCGATTAAGGATGGGCCGCTCTCTCCATCTACCATCTGTCCAGGATAGTTTTCAATTTCGTCTGTAATGGCGATCTGTCCGCCGTCCTTTGCCTTCTCAATCACGAGAGTGTCCAGGCGGTATCTTCCAGAGTACAGACCGGCAGCCAGTCCTCCCGGACCAGCACCTAAAATGATTACGTCATAAATCTTGCCCATGTCAATTTCTCCCTTCGCAGCTTAAAGCTGCCGCAAATTTGCGGTAATTTATTTCGCCCCGCCGGGATGCCGCAGAGCCGAAGCCCCTTGACATCTCGGGCGGGATGAATTCTCAAACAACCTTTGCAGCACCTTTTACTAAGCTGCAAATTATCTTCATCAGAAAGCGTACCGTTCCGCTCTCAGATTACTTCCATTCAAAAACCGTCTGGCCGTCAACCGGAGTCTGTAACGCTTCCAGAGCCTTTCCAACGATCTTTCTTCTAATCTCTTTCTCTTCCTCGTGGGAAAGAGCAGGGTTTCCAAGTGGATGAGGAATAGCAATGGCCGGAACAATTCTGTTTGCTCCAACTGTTAAAGAAATCGGAACTACTGTCGCAATATGAACTACAGGAATTCCATAGGACTCAATGCCTTTTACCATCGTTGCACCGCAACGTGTACAGGTACCTCAGGTAGAGGTAAGGATAACCGCGTCAACATGGTCATCAACCAGTTTCTGTCCGATCTCCTTAGCGAACTTGCTTGCATTTGCTACTGCTGTTCCATTACCAACTGTGGTATAGAAATATTTGTGAAGGCTTCCGATCTTGCCCTCCTTGATGAACTCCTCAACGATGTCCACCGGAAGAACACGGTCTGCATCCTGGTTAGCGTATACCGGATCGTATCCGCCGTGTGCTGTCTCGTATGTCTCCTCTGTCAGATCCATAACGCCCTCGATGTCGTACTGTCCGTACTTGGAAGCACTGGAGGACTCGATGTGATCCGGGTTGCCCTTCGGAACGATACCGCCGGAGGTTACTAAAGCGATCTTTGCGTGAGCCATATCCTTAACTGCCGGTCCTGGAGCCACACGGTCGAAGCTCGGCATCGGATACTCTGTCTCATACTCCTTGCCGTTTAACTTCTTTACAAGCATCTCAACGGCACGCTGTGCGCCTGGCTTGTCCTCGAAGAAGTTTACGCGGATGCCGTTCGGCATATATCCGTCTTCCTTGGAAGAACCAATCTTCTCGCCCTTAACCAGCTTAAGAGCCAGAGGAGCCATCTTCTTAACAGCATCTCTCATGCCTGCTGCGCTGTTCTTTGTCGGGCAGATATATACTTTTGTCTTGTACATATCAGCACCTGGGTTCTCCTTGTACATACCTGTAACAACAGGAAGTCCAAGTTTCTCCTTAACGGCTGCTGCAACTGTACCGCAGGCAACACCGTAACGTCCGGCGTTGAATGCAGGACCGCAGATAACACCGTCCGGTGCTTTCTCCTTGATCATATTGAGAACAGTCTCTGTTGCTGCGTCTACGTTCTCATTGAAGTAAGAGTCTCCGCAGATAACTGTAGCGATGATCTCAGCTTCCTCACCAAATGCCTGATTGAATGCAAGACCAGGGCCTACAGCTCCGTCTCTTACCTCTGGCTGGTAGTCAGCTTTCTCCTCGCCGCCGATATTTGCGAAAAACTGATTAATATAATGAACAAATTTCAGTTTTCCCATGATTTCCTCCTATCTAGCGCTTAACTTGTTGAAGCCCATCTCGTTGGTTGCTCCGGTGATAACCTGAAGCTCTGCTACGATAGAGCCGTCAGCCTGAAGGCTTCCGTCGAATCCGCCTGCAATAATATCTGCAACCTCAGGATATCCGATAACTCTGTCCTTCGGCTCCAGTGTGATAACCATGTTTGCGTTTCCGCCTGTAACAACTGCATCAGCTGCTGCGTCTGCATCTGCTAAGGACTGGGAAGCGCCGTCGCGTCCTGCATACTCATCTGTGATGATAACAGTCTTAACGCCCTGAGCCTCGATCTTCTTGCAGTTCATGATAAGGTCTGTATCCGGGTTTCCGAATCCCTCCTGGGAAACGATAGCGCCGTCAACGCCTAACCACTTGCACAGCTTGGATGTCCAGTCAGAGGAACGCATCTTGTCAGCCAGGTATACGTTCTCGTTTGTGATGATAACACCTACGAAGTTTAAAGTCTTTCCGTGCTGCTCAAATAAGGATTTGATAACCGGATTGTTTAAGTGATGGTAGGATGTATTCTTATCGCATGCAGATACACAGTTACCGCTTAAGATAGCGCCGTCCATGGTCTCTGTCGGATTGATGATAGTCGGCAGGGACTGCTTCATGTCAACACCGTATACATAGGTGTCGTGCATAAGTCCCTGGCTCTGAAGCATTAATACATATGCGACTCTCGGCAGGTTCGGATACTTCTCGATTCCTTCCTTAACGTCCTCTGTCTCATATGTCTCAATCTCCTCAGCCTCGATGTCCTTAGCCAGCTTTCCAACATAGTCAGCAGCCTTTAATCCTGCCATGCGGACAGCCTTCTCGTGAGCGTGTTTCTCGATTCCGTCAGCCGGCTCACAGATAACAACCAGGTTGTTTAACTTGGAGAATGGCGTATACTCTGCGCCAGTTCCGCACATATCGATGATTCCCTCCTGGAAACCAACGATCTTTCCTGTTGTGACAACAGCGGACCCGCGAAGAACGTTTGTCCTTCCGCTTCCAACAGTGGCAACCTTGGAAATCATACCCGGGAACATAGCTCCCTCTCCGCTTACTTTAACTCTTGGCTCAATAACATCCTTTACAGGCATAATGCGGACACTCTCACCTGGTCTCGCAATGTCAAGCTCTACAGATTTCAGGTTCTCATCCTCAAGAAGAAGAGCCTTTAACTCATCTGCATTCACATAGATAACTCCATTCTCCACTTTGGACTCCGGACCAAACTGGATGTCTTTTACGGGAATAATCCCTAATTCAAGTTTCATGAATGCCTGACCTCCCTTTCTTTAAAATTTGTATTTTTGCGGCAGAAGAATTTCTCTTCGCTTTATAAATATAGCAAGTAACATGCCATACTTTCAAAAATCCATAAATGCTAGTAAAAACATTTTTTTATTACAGTAAAACCCTGTGTTTTTACCTGCATTTTTCGGCTGTTTTCGAGGATTTCCCATTCCAAAATTTTTGCTGCAAAACTTTTTTCTGAGCTCTCCCGCAGTCTTTTCAGTGGGTTCTTTGTCATCTTTGACAGTTTTGGCGTTCCTGTTTGTCAATTTCCCTCTGGCAAATGGCAAATCCCCTGGCAATTATCGTGTCAACCAGTGACAAATCCTCTGTCAGCCTGCTTTCAGCCATTTTCATTTTTTCAGCACAGGCCCGTGGAACCCGGCCTGCCCGATCAGACAACCCGGTCAATGGCCCCGCTGATCAGTTCCAAATCGACCTGTCTGAAATCGTTTACAATCGACTCATCCCATTTTCTCACCGGACGATCACTGAGGAATTTTTTTGTCATAAGCACCGCATCCTCAATCATCAGTTCATTTTCAATGACTTCATCGCCATCCATTTTTCTGTCAGACAAAAGTACAGAGCGGAACGGCGTCTGATTCGGCTTGATGCTTCCAGCCATCGGATGCGTCTCTATCCTGCTGCCTTTCTGGACATAGTCTCTGGCTCTCACGAGCACATCCAGATAGGATCCATCCTCCAGATAGTCTACCCTGACTCTATCCCTGTATTTTTCAAAACACAGACGGTTATTTGTAACTAGCAAATACATCTCCATACTCCTGTTGTCCTTTTGTTTTCAGCCTTCGGACAGCCTGTCCTTTCGCTGTTTAGCAAGCTCTATTATACGTCAAATCAGCTGAATAATAAAGCACTTTTTTTATGTTTTTTTAACTTTCACACAACTGTTTCCGGCGCTTTTGGCTCAAGATTCATGCATTTTCACACAAACACGTCAAAAAAGACTGCCAAAATTGTCAAACCATGGCTGATTTGAAATTCCGACAGTCTTTTTATTCCAAAGGAAGATGAACCGGCACTGTAAATTTCTATTTTTCCTTATCCTTCTAAGGTCTTATAACTACTCTGGCGCCTGTCATCTTCTCTGCGATTTCATACATATTGGAGACAGTTCCTACCTGAAGCTTGTCCTCCAGGCCCAGGTGCTTGAGGCAGGTTCCGCAGGTGAGGATCTCAACGCCCTGCTCTGCCATGTACTTCAGATCCTCCACGGATTCGCTTCCCTCAGCCGTCAGCTTCGCACCGCCGTTGTAAAAAATAACAGTTTCAGGCAGAGGCTCCTGGCGGCTCACTGCGTAGATAAATCCTTTAATGAGAATTTTTCCAAGCTCCTCCTCCGGCTCTCCCATCCGGTCGGAAGCAATGACAACCACTCTTCCTCTGGCGATCCCGTTCTCCGGCTCTGTCGGCACACTGCAGTCAGCGCAGTCAGCCAGGATCTTCTCTGCCGGCACATTCGGCCCATCCGCTCCGCTTTCTGACGGGAGAAAGGTCACTTCAAATTCCTTGTCAGAATGTTTTTCACTTAAGGCCTTCATTCCCTCGTGTCCGGCCAGCTTAGTCAGGTTCTGAACTGCAATCTCGTTGTCCACAAGAACCCTTACTTCTTCCGCCTTTTTGACTTCCTCTAAAATCTTCTTTGTCTCGATTACCGGCATCGGGCATGCTTTTCCCCTCATGTCAAGCTGCTTCATCACTTTTGCCTCCTGTTTTCGTAAATTTCTGGGCTTATCCGGCCTGTTCCAGTCCCTGAGACGGTCACACGGCATATTTTATACCAGCTTTTCCTATTATAAGACAGCGGAGCCGGCCGTGTCAATTACAGACCCTTCCTGTAAAACGCCTGGAATTATTGGATTTTTCTATATATTTCCTGTAACTATTCAAAAAAACTCTAGGTTTTTCTCCCATTTCCGGCTGCTGACCGGTCTGTTTCATGGTTTCCTGCCGCAATGGCTGTCTGTTTTCTGCCAATGTCAAAAGGGGCATAAACACATGAAGCAGCTGCACACCAGCTGCTTCACATTCAGGTTCACCCGGGGAGAGCTTCTCCATCCGGCTTCCGTTTTTCTACTTTCTCACAGCACCGCTTCGCTGGGCTGCCTCCTTCACTGCGGAAGCTACGGCCTCTACCACCCTCTTATCGAAGGCAGACGGAATAATGTATTCCGGCTTAAGCTCCTCCTCAGTTACCAGTCCGGCTATGGCCTCTGCTGCCGCCCTCTTCATCTCATAGTTGATGTCTCTGGCACCTGCGTCAAGGGCTCCTCTGAAAATACCAGGGAATGCCAGCACATTGTTAATCTGGTTCGGGCAGTCGCTTCTTCCGGTTCCCATTACCTTTACGCCTGCTTCCATAGCCGTCTCATAGGAAATCTCCGGAACAGGGTTTGCCATGGCAAAGACAATGGGATCCGGCGCCATCGTATGAACCATTTCGGGAGTCAGGGCATTGGCTACTGACACGCCGATAAATACATCGGCGTCCTTTACGGCATCAGCCAGGGTTCCCAGCTGCTCGTCCAGATTTGTAATCTCGCAGAGCTCTGCCTTGTGTCCCTCTACGCCTTCTTTTCTCTTTCTGCAGAGGATTCCAAACTCGTCACAGGCGATCACGTTTTTTACGCCGGCGAACATAATCATCTTGATAATGGCTGTTCCCGCCGCCCCCGGTCCGTTTAAAACCACCTTCAGATTCTGGAGCTTCTTTCCTGTCAGTCTGGCTGCATTCATGAGAGCTGCCGTCACCACGATGGCTGTTCCGTGCTGGTCGTCGTGGAATACGGGAATATCCAGCTCTTCCTCCAGCCTTCTCTCGATCTCAAAGCATTTCGGTGAAGCAATGTCTTCCAGGTTGATTCCGCCGAAGGACGGCGCAATCCACTTGACAGCCTTAATGATTTCCTCTGTATCCTGAGTATCCAGACAAATCGGGAATGCATCTACATTTCCAAACTGTTTAAACAGAAGGCTTTTTCCCTCCATAACAGGCATCGCTGCCTCAGGGCCTATATTGCCGAGTCCCAGCACTGCCGTACCGTCTGACACCACAGCTACCAGGTTTCCCTTAGCTGTATAGCGGTAGACATCCTTCTTGTTTTCATGGATTTTCCGGCATGGCTCTGCAACACCGGGTGTATATGCGATACACAGCTGATCCCTGGAATTAATCTCCACCTTTCCTGCCACCTGGATTTTTCCATGGTTTTCCTCATGCATCTTTAAGGCTTCTTCATTATAATTCATCTGTTCTTCACTCCTTTTCCTCACTCAGCTTGGCCAGTGTTTTAAAAAGCAGCTCAAAACGCGGTCTGATTGTGTCAATCTGAAGGGTTTCGTTCTGGCTGTGAGCTCCGTCGCCTGCAGGTCCTGCACCGTCAATTACTGTGCTTCCGGCAAAGGCTGCAAAGTTTCCGTCTGAGCCGCCTCCGGTCTTTGCCCACAGGATCTCCATTCCCATCTCTTTTCCCTGCTCCTCCATGAGAGCCATAAGTTTCTCCGTCTTTTCTGTCTTTCTCATAGGAGGGCGGAAGCCTTCTCTTTCGATTGTAATGGATGTTCTCCTGTCGAAAGGATTCTCCATGATTTCCCGGAATGCGTTCTCGATCTTCTGATTTTCCTCGATGGTCTCAAACCTGGTATCAATCATGGCTTCCACATGGTCGCACACAACATTTGCCGTAGTTCCGCCGGAAATTTTTCCCACATTTACGCTGGTTCCGATCTCGTAGTGATTCAGCCCCTCCATCTTGAGAACTGCGCGGGCTGCCTCGTTGACAGCGCTGGCTCCATCCCAGGGAGCCACACCGGCGTGGGCCGCAATTCCCTTTACCGTCATTTTGTAGCGGGCCAGACCCTTTCTCTCATATACATAGGCCCCGTTTTTCCTTCCCGGCTCCAGAACAAATGTATATTTTGCCTGGCTTGCCAGCTCCTGAATCCGTTTCTGAGAATGAACGGAGGAAATTTCCTCATCGCTGTTCAGGGCAACGCAGAATCCCAGATCCGTGCCGCTTTCCACCAGGTTTTTCACTGCGTGGTAAATGAAAAGCAGGCCGGCCTTCATATCCATTACACCGGGGCCGTATGCCAGATTTCTCTCGATGCGGAAAGGACGCTTTGCAGCCTCTCCTTTTGGAAATACCGTATCCATATGTCCCAGGAAGAGTACGTCTGTCTTTTCTTTCTTATTCCGGATTTCCATGAATGGGCCGATACCCTCCGGGCCTGCCTCTCTCTTGATATCAAGCCCCAGAGCCCTGTATTTTTCCTCGAAGTAATCGGCGATCAGCCCGGGTCCACCCTCTACCCGGCTTCCGCTGTCTGTGTTTACCAGGGTCTCAAGCTCCTTTAAGTACTCGTCAAGCTCAAATCTCATAATACTCTCCTTTTCTTCTAAAACATCAGGAAGGTAGCTGCCATCAGCACAACCAGTCCTCCGATCATCGGGATGGCTGTTCGTTTTACTACATCAACCGGGAACAGGTCTGCGCTGTCGCTGACCGCCACGATAACGGAGGTAATCGGAGAAACGCTTCTCGCGATACCGCTTGCCAGCTGCATAGGCATAACCATCAGAACTGTTGAAACTCCAAAAGCGGCGGCCACAGTAGGTGCCAGAGCGGCAAATGCGTAGAATGGAGCATTTCCGGAACCCATAACGATGGAGCAGACTGTGATGATAAGCACCATCACGATTGTCATCGGAACCGGTCCGAATCCTGTGGCTTTACAGCTCTCTATGATGATATCAATTGCTCCGATAGCCTGCAAGCCCTTTGCAAAGACCTCGCCTGCAATAATCAGTGTAACAATAGTGGCAAACTGATGTCCCATACCGTCGAAGAAAATCTGAATGCTCTTGAATACTTCTTTTGCATGTCCTTTTTTGCGCACCAGCTCGAAAATCAGTGCAATGGTGGTTCCTAAAAGCATCGCCGTAATAACATCCATGGAAATGGAGCTGATAATCAGCTTGCTGAATACAAACAGGAAGATAAGGGGAAGCAGCGGAAGAATCGCATAGATCTTCGGTGCAGCCTCTGTATTCTTTTTCTCTTCCTGTGTTTCACCTGACTTAAAGCCCATCTTTTTGTCACAGTATTTCTGGACAATGTAATGAAGTACAGAGATTGTGGGAACAACCATGGCAGAAACAGGGAGCTGATAGTTCACAAAGTATACCATAGGATCTAACCCTGCTGTCTGAGCGGCCATATTGGATGCACCGGAAGCCGGTCCTAAATCCAGACAGGCTGCCGTACCGATCAGAGCTGCTGCGGACAGACGGCTCACTCCCAGCTCTACAAGTACCGGGAACAGGGTAGCCATTAACAGAACACTCAGTCCTGCTGCACTCGGAATGAAAACATTGAGGAACTGGCCTACTACATAGCTGAGCGCCAGAACCAGATAAGGCGCATTAATCTTCTTTAAAGGCTTGATACAGATACTTACCATAGCGGAGCTGGCTCCGATTTTGTCCATGTAAATGGCAAATCCGCCTACGGCCATGATGATAAGGCCGGTACCGGCTGAATCGGATTTAAACACATTTTTTATGTACTCGAAGATGTCAAAGAACCAGAAGCCTGTCTGATCCTCCAGAGCCAGGATCTCTCCTGTATGGAATAAAGATGCCAGAATCATCAGGAAAATACCGCCTGCAAAAAGCACGGTCTGCGGCTTGAATTTTTTTAAGATGAAGTATCCTACTACCAACGTCACTGCAAGCGCTGTTAGAATGCTAAACATGATTTCTCCTCCATTCGTATTTAAGGATAAATTAAAGACGTCTTTTTGTATTGCTGATTATATGTCTATTATTAACCGCAGTCAATACATAATTAATTTTTCATCATTTTGCAAAAATATTTTGTCCTTAATTTAGTAATAAATAACAAAAGAATTTCTCTTTTTTGATGAAACGCCCTTGCAGTTAAGTCCCTCCCCGGTGTGTGGTTGCCTTCCCCATTCTTTTTTGATATACTTGATTATCAGAAAAATACAAGCATCGACCGAAAGGAAATTTGAATGAAAATCGCAGTTCTTTCTACTGAATATTTAAAGGATTATTTGACAGAGGCTGTTGAAAAACTAGATCTCGGATGTGAGATTGAGATTTTTATTTACTATAATTATGTTCATATTGTAGATTTATACAGGCAGCTGGAGGACAGATTCGACGGCTTTATCACCACCGGTCCCGTCCCCATGCAGACAGTAAAAAAGAGCGTTCCCAACTGCCGCCCCATCAGCTTTTTTCTGTGTTCTGAAAGCAATTACTACAAAACCTTTTTCGAGGTCATCTACAAATATCAGGACTGGAACTTTGAATACGGATATTTTGACTTCTGCGACTACCTGTGCCCTGATCAGGAGTCCTCTCTCATCGAGCACCTGAAAAACGGCACCTTCGGCAGCTGGCTGGACAGAAACAACCGCTATATGACCAACATGACCGTTGAAAAGATGCAGGAGTCCACCCAGAGAAAGCTGGAAAAGCATATCAGGCTCTGGAAGGAGGGAAAGATTAAGTACTCCCTCTCCCGAATGAGTCCCATTATGCCTCAGATTCTCGAGGCAGGTGTGGACTGTCACTATATTTCTTTCAGCTATGACGACATCGTCCTCTGTTTCCGCCAGCTGATTCAGGAAATTCTCATGGGCGAGCTGAAGGACAGCCAGACGGCATCCATTGAAATTCTTTTCTCCGGCGCCGGGAAGCAGTCTGCAGATTCAAAGCAGCGCGATGTGCTGGAACGGCTTTTAAAAGCCTTCAACAAAAGGTATATGTGCGACTTTATCATCCATGAGACAAAAAACGGCTTCCGTATTTCCACCAGCCACAAGACGGTAGAAACCATCACCGACGGCTTTACGGCCTGCCATCTGAGAGAATACCTGGAAAAAAACGGAAACCTTTCCCTGGCCATAGGGTACGGGCTCGGGCGGGTCATCAGCCAGGCCCAGGCGAATGCCATCGACGCTGCGAGAGAGTCACAGATCAACGGAAACAAGACCAGCTATCTGTTCGGCGAGGATCGGGAGCAGATCGGGCTCTTCGGCTCCGGAAATGATTTTTCCATCCAGGGCTCTGTCACCCCCTACATAAGGGAGCTGTCAGACCGGACCGGCCTTTCCACGCTGACTATCCAGAAACTGATCAGCGCCTTCCGCATAACCGGTACAGAGGAGGTAACCACGCCGGAGCTGGCAAGGATCCTCCACATTACCATCAGAAGTGTAAACCGGCTGATTTCCGTTCTCGTCAAGTATAACCTGGCCGAGCCTCTCTATTCCCGCCAGACCAATACCAAGGGACGTCCAAGCAAAGTATACCGCATACGGATCCAGATCGATTAAAAACAGCGGGGAGAGGAAGCTGCCATAGACTGCAGCTCCCCCTCCCCGCTGTTTTTAATCCTTTAACCTTTTTCCTTTTCCTATTTCAGTTCTCCCACAGCCGGATTCATGCCTATGGACAGATTCTCACCCAGGGAGTAGAGTGTGATAAATGTGTTATCCTTCTTCCATTTCCAGTTCTGGCTGCCGGCTTCTGATGACTTGCCGTCAAATTCCGGCTCCTGTCCCACGAACTCTGTCAGATTTTCCACCCATTTTTCTGTCATGGTCTGATGATCCTCTTCACCGCCATGGAACTTGACAGACAGGGATGTGATCTTCTTGTTCTCGTCACAGGTTGTGTACAGGGAGGCCTCATCCTCTCCCAGGGTAATCTGGTAGATACGGCCGATATAAAAGCTCCTGTCCTCCGTCCAGTTCTCTGTGCCGCCTCCGAACAGATCCTTCGTCTCCTCATCATCCGTGCCGAGGATTTCCACAAGCTCTTCCAGCTTGACTGCCTGACCGGCTTCCTCAGCCTGGGCCTTGTCTGTTTCCGTACGGGCTTCTGATCCGGCAGCCCCTGTCTCAGGGACTGTCTCGGTCTGAGCTTCTGAAGACACGGAGGCCGCTGACTCTGCCTGAGTCCCTGCAGATTCCGCTCCTGCCGGCTCTGCACTGCAGCCTGCTAACAGCGCAGCAGTCAGAACCATCGCCGGAAGGACTGCTCTTCTCTTTCTCATGGCCTCCTCCTAGTAGTTGATTCCGCTCACTGCCAGAGCTCCGTCTCTCACGCCAAAGTTAATATTTGCCTTGCCTCCGTCTGAGATAGAAAATCCTGCCATGCTGGGCTGCATATTCTCTGTATCTGCATCTGCCACAGAGGCTACGAGCTCGTCGGTAAACACTGCGTCAGCACCCAGAGCCAGGAAGTCCTCCTTCGTTTCCACAGCTCCCACATCAGGAAGGCCTACGTAAACCGGGAACGCTGTAAGCTCTGCTAAAGCGTCCAGATCCTTTGCTGCCACTGCCTCCTTGATCTGAGCTGCAAACTCGGCTGCCGCTGCGCTGTCAACGGCAAAGTTATCCTCATATCCGCCGGCGCTGCCGTTTTCAGCCTGAGCCTCTGCCTGGGGCTTTTCAGCTGTCTCAGTGTTTTCGCTCTTAGTCTCCTCCCCAGCTGCCTCTGTTTTCGCCTCTGTCTCTTCCATGCTCTCTGCTGTCTCTGCAGGCTGAAGCTCCTCCATCTTTGCTGTCTCCTGTGCAGCAGTTGTCTCAGCAGGCTCTGTCTTTCCTGCACATCCTGTAATGGCAAGACCTGTTACCGCGATCCCCATAATCACTGCTGCTGCCGTAAATTTCGATTTTCTCATTTTTTCATCCTCCAATTTCAAATTCTATCTCACCGGATGAACCGGGTGCGATCTCATATTTTTCGAAGACAATTACAGGATTTTCATTTTCATTGATATAGAATTTCGCATTTTCTGAAATACCTGTGAATCCGCCTTCCTCTGCCGACCAGAATACCTCTCCGGCTTCCTGTCTGCTGCTTATCTGCTGCCCTATGCTCTCATCTGCGATTCTGATATAATCGCTTCCCAGCAGATCCTCAAGAGTTACCATCTTTCCTGTATTGACATCAATATTGTAATACCTTGCCTCGCTGTAGGCGGTCGTCCAGCTCTCTGTTCCTCTTACGATGAAGGAGAGATACTGGTCTGTCTGAGATTTAATCTCATAGCCCACCTGAATCTGTATGTTGTGAGCTTTCCACTCTTCCTCCGTTCCTCCTGTATCCAGGAACGCCTTTCTGTATTCCTCGGCACGGGATACAGCCTCGTCTGC
Organism: Clostridium sp. M62/1; assembly: GCF_020736365.1. Classification (NCBI taxonomy): domain Bacteria; kingdom Bacillati; phylum Bacillota; class Clostridia; order Eubacteriales; family Clostridiaceae; genus Clostridium; species Clostridium sp. M62/1. The sequence goes on from NZ_CP085988.1 coordinate 3,488,187, forward strand.
ATACTGTCTGCAAAGATTGTAGATCTCCTGGTTCACTTCATCAACCTTAATTCCCGTATCTGTCTGAATCATATCTAATGTAGGAACTTCCACGGAAATTCCAATTCCATCTTTTTCAGACTCATAAGTCCGGAACGTCAGCACTCTCGCCAGTGTCCCGATGACAGGAAGCTGTGCCGCCTCCTCAGCGAAAGCTGTGCTTGTGTTAAGTGCCGCTGTAAATACGACGCAGACGGCGGCTGCAGCAGCGGCTGCTTTTCTGAGCCCGCTTCTTCTCCTGAGCCTCAGAACCTTCTTCTCCTGAGCCAGACGTTTCTCTGATTTTTCAATTTCCTTCTGAATTCTGGCATTCAGCTCTTTCGGAATCGGTATATTGTCATATTCTGACTTCATATTTTCTAATCTTCCCATCAGCTCACCTCCTGAATATTTTCCCGGAGAAGCTTAAGTCCCCGGTATAGCTTTGTTTTCACTGTGTTCAGATTCAGGCCTGTAATCTCTGAAATTTCCTTTAATGACAGCTCCTCAAAAAACCTCAGCCTGATAATTGTCTGTATATCTTCTTCCAGTCTGTCCAGCTCCTCTTTGATGTCATCCTGCTGTTCATAACCTTTTTCATAGTAGGCCTCCTCTTTCTGAGGATTATCGTCTGACAGGAGTTCCTTTTTTCTCTGCTTTATCGCTGCCAGACTTTCATTTATCAATATCCGGTAAAACCAGGTTTTCACTGCATCGGCATTTCTTAAGTTTTTGTAGGACTCGAGAGCCTTGCAGACCGCATTCTGAACAATGTCCAGAGCATCCTCCTGGTTTCTGGCGTAGCTGTATGCCACCCGGTAAAATTTATTCTGATTTTCTACAATATAGCTGACCAGCAGCTCATACAGCGTCTGTTTCATGGGTACCCCTCTGCCTCAAATGTTATCAGTAATTATCTGTTTCTATTTATATAGATAAGTTTACCCCTCCAAAAGTTTCAGATGAGACGTTTTTTTATTTTTTTCTTCTGTTTCACAGCTCATATCAGGGGAAGCGCTGCCTTCCGGGAGACAGAAGCTGCCTTCCGGTAAAAAACAGAGATTTTAACAGACAGAAAACGGGGGCAGCTCCCTGCTTTTCTCGCAGAGAGCTGCCCCCGTTTTCTGTCTGTCTTTGCCGCCCAGACGGCTGCTTATTTTACTGCTCCTTGATCTCGCTGTGGAACTCCTGTAAGGACTTCACACCCAGATGTCCGTTCTTCTTGATAGTCTTCAGAGCCTGAACGGTAGCCTTTGCTGCAGCCATGTTGGTAAAGTAAGGAATCTTGCCCTTTACGGCTGCCTTTCTGATATAGCTGTCATCGCCAAGTCCCTTCTTATCGAGAGGAGTGTTGATGATAATATTTACAGACTTGTTTGTGATCTTGTCCAGTACGTTCGGACGTCCCTCGTCGATCTTGGCCACCTTCTCTGCCGGAAGGCCTGCTGCCTTCATGATATCGTAGGTTCTGCCTGTTCCCATGAGCTTGAAGCCGCACTCATAGAATCCCTTGGCAACCTCGATTAACTCTGGCTTGTCCATATCGTTGACACTTAAAAGGACAGTACCCTCACTTGGAAGTCTTGTCTGTGTGGCCTCCTGTGCCTTGTAGATGGCCTCTCCCACGTTCGGTGACATGCCAAGAACCTCTCCCGTGGAGCGCATCTCCGGTCCTAATACCGGGTCAACCTCAGGGAACATCTTGAACGGGAATACAGGCATCTTCACGCCGTAGTGAGGAATCTTCTTCTCCTTTAACTCCGGCACCGGAGACGGACGTCCTGTCAGGTGGGATGTCATGATGTCTGTTGCCAGCTTCACCATCTTGATGTTGCATACCTTGGATACCAGCGGCACGGTTCTGGACGCTCTCGGGTTAGCCTCAAGCACATAAACCTCGCCGTCCTCGATGGCGTACTGCATATTCATAAGTCCCACTACGTGCATTTCCTTTGCGATCCTGCTTGTGTAGTCCTTGATTGTCTCCACCTGATCCATGGTCAGATTTCTGGACGGAAGGATACATGCAGAGTCACCGGAATGGATTCCTGCAAGTTCGATGTGCTCCATAACGGCCGGAACGAACACATTCTCTCCGTCGCTGATGGCGTCTGCCTCACACTCTGTGGCGTGGTGCAGGAAGCGGTCAATCAGGATTGGACGGTCCGGAGTCACGCCTACAGCCTGCTGCATGTAGAATGACATAGCCTCGTCGTCGTGTACGACCTCCATTCCCCGGCCGCCTAATACGTAGGAAGGACGAACCATTACCGGATAGCCAATCTTGTTGGCAATCTCCAGGGCCTCCTCCACATTGACAGCCATTCCTGACTCCGGCATCGGAATATTTAACTTATCCATCATAGCGCGGAACAGATCTCTGTCCTCAGCCATGTCGATGGTCTCCGGTGTGGTTCCCAGGATGTTTACGCCGTACTTCTTCAGATCAGCTGCCAGGTTAAGCGGTGTCTGGCCTCCGAACTGAGCGATAACGCCAAGGGGCTTCTCCTTATGGTAGATGCTTAACACGTCCTCCAGTGTAAGCGGCTCGAAGTACAGCTTGTCAGAGGTATCGTAGTCTGTGGAAACAGTCTCCGGATTGCAGTTTACGATAATTGTCTCAAATCCCAGCTCCTTGAGGGCTAATGCAGCGTGTACGCAGCAGTAGTCGAACTCGATACCCTGTCCGATACGGTTCGGGCCGCCGCCGAGAATCATGATCTTCTTGTTGTCGCTGCAGGGGCTCTGATCCTTAATGTGGTAGCTGGAGTAGTAGTATGCAGAATCCTCTGTTCCGCTTACATGAACGCCCTCCCAACCTTCCTCGATTCCGGCCTCTGTCCTGGCGTTTCTGATCTCCTCCTCGGAAACCTCCAGAAGCTCGCTTAAATACTTGTCTGCGAAACCGTCTAACTTGGCCTGGCGAAGCACCTCAACCGGAGGAACCTGTCCCTTGTACTTGAGGATTGCCTCCTCCTCCTCCACAAGCTCCTTCATCTGAGCGATAAAGTAGCTCTTGATCTGTGTCAGATCGTGAAGCTCCTCCACTGTGGCTCCCTTCCTTAAAGCCTCATACATGATGAACTGGCGCTCGCTGGAAATCGTGTGGAGCATAGAGAGCAGCTCCTTCTTCGTCTTCTTCTGGAAGCCTGCATGGCCTAAGCCGTAGCGTCCTCTCTCGAGGCTTCGGATCGCCTTCTGAAGGGCCTCCTTGTAGGTCTTTCCGATACTCATAACCTCGCCTACAGCCTTCATCTGAGTACCTAATTTATCCTGTGAGCCTTTGAATTTCTCAAATGCCCAGCGCGCAAACTTGATGACAATATAATCGCCGGACGGAACGTACTTGTCGAGGGTTCCGTACTTTCCGCATGGAATCTCATCCAGCGTCATGCCTGTAGCTAACATGGCAGATACGAGAGCGATAGGGAAGCCGGTTGCCTTGGATGCAAGAGCGGAGGAACGGGATGTTCTCGGGTTGATCTCGATGACAATGTCACGATCTGTCTTCGGATCATGAGCCCACTGTACGTTTGTTCCGCCGATAACCTGAATCGCCTCTACAATCTTGTAGGACTTCTCCTGCAGGCGCTTCTGAACTTCCTCAGAGATGGTGAGCATCGGTGCGGAGCAGAAGGAATCACCTGTGTGAACGCCTACCGGGTCGATGTTCTCGATGAAGCACACGGTAATCATGTTGTTCTTGGAATCGCGGACAACCTCCAGCTCCAGCTCTTCCCAGCCGAGGATAGACTCCTCAACCAGAACCTGGCCGACCATACTTGCCTGAAGACCTCTGGCGCAGACAGTTTTTAATTCCTCCACGTTATACACAAGGCCGCCGCCCTCGCCGCCCATGGTGTAGGCCGGACGGAGAACTACCGGGTAGCCTAACTTGTCAGCGATAGCCAGAGCCTCCTCCACAGAGTAGGCAACCTCGCTTCTGGCCATCTCGATTCCAAGACTTGCCATGGTCTCCTTGAATTCCTCTCTGTCCTCGCCGCGCTCGATGGCATCTACCTGAACGCCGATTACCTGTACATTGTATTTGTCAAGAACGCCTGCTGCTGCCAGCTCAGAACACAGGTTCAGTCCGGACTGTCCGCCCAGGTTCGGGAGCAGCGCGTCTGGACGCTCCTTTTCAATAATCTGTGTCAGACGGTCTACATTCAGAGGCTCGATATAGGTAACATCAGCAGTTTCCGGATCTGTCATGATGGTAGCCGGGTTGGAGTTTACCAGCACAATCTCATAGCCGAGCTTTCTAAGAGCTTTACATGCCTGAGTTCCAGAATAGTCGAACTCACATGCCTGTCCGATAATGATTGGACCGGAGCCAATAATCATTACTTTGTGAATGTCATTTCTTCTCATGTTTTTTCCCTCTCATTGTCACCAGTTTACGTTTACTTCTTCTTGCCTACCGGGCTTTCCGGCTGCCGCAGGACGGCTGTAACTCCCTTTAGCCGCCGCAGCTCCTGGATTCAGGCCCTAGTAAACCATTATCAGCATTATAATAAAAAATGCGGGCGATGTAAATAAAAAATTTGCGTTTTGATGTAGAATTTTGTCTTACATTTTTTCAGATTTTGTGCTATACTGACAAGGATATAGTGGGGTATTATTTTCGGCAGACAGCTTTTAAGGGGGGATACTCATGAAACAGCCAAAGGTACTGGTTATCGACGGCCAGGGCGGCCGCATGGGAAGAGGGATTGTGGAACAGTTAAAGAAGCGCTTCCCCTCCCTTCCTCTGACCGCCATCGGGACAAACAGCATTGCCACCGCTGCCATGTTAAAGGCCGGAGCCGACCAGGGGGCTACCGGTGAAAATCCCGTTGTGGTAAACAGCAGAAACGCGGATCTGATTATCGGGCCAATCGGCATTGTCATCGCAGACTCCCTCCTCGGCGAGGTGACAGAGACCATGGCGGCAGCCGTGGGCAAAAGCCCGGCCTGCAAAATCTTCATCCCCGTAAGCCACCGGTGCAGCCATACCATAGTCGGCTGCGAAGAGCTTCCCCTCTCCGAATACATCCGCCTGGTCTGTGAACAGGTAGAAGAAATCCTGAGGGAGCGGGAGGAGAACCTCCCCCTCTGACCAAGCTGGCCGGATTCAGTTATCACATAATATTATTACATAATAAAATAAGCGGGCAGTTTTCTTCTCCACCGTGAGAAAATAGCTGTCCGCTTTATTGCATCAGCATCCGTCCCTTATTTTGTCCGGCTGATGCCAAAATATACAGTTTTACAGTTTTCAGAAAGGAGCCCATCTGATGGATATACAGAAGCCTGCGGAAAATTCCCGCAAAATCAGAAAAATATCCGACTGCCCTGAGCTGATCCATGAGGCCGCCGGCTGGTTTCACTCGAAATGGGGTGTTCCGGCCGAGGAATATATCAAAAGCATGGAAGAAAGCCTGGACCTGTCGTCCCCCATTCCCCAGTGGTACGTCATCACGGAGGAGGACAGCATCATTGCCGGCGCCGGCATCATAGAGAATGATTTCCACAGCCGAAAAGACCTGTCGCCAAACCTCTGTGCCTTGTACGTGGAGGAACCCTTCCGATGCCAGGGAATCGCCGGCCTCCTTCTCTCCTTTATCTGCCATGACATGCTCCAGAAAGGCATTGATACCCTGTATCTCGTCACAGACCACACCTCATTTTACGAGCGCTATGGCTGGCAGTTTCTGTGCACCGTACAGACCGAAGAGCCAGACGCCTTCCCTGTTCCCATCCGAATGTACACCCGCAAAACATCTCTGCAGAGGCCACTTCTCTCCCAGGAAACGCAAATATAAGCTTCTCAGCTCCTTCTCTCCCAGGAAACGCGAGTCTAAGCCCTCAGCCACTTCTCTCCCAGGGAACGGGTGTAAGTTTCCGGTGACTTCGCTGGAACCGGAAACTTACACCCGTTCCCGCCCCTCCCGCTCCTCATGCCACCTTCTCCCCTCTTCCTTATCGCTCAGAACCTGTCTCTTCAGCTCCTCCACTGATTCAAACTTCCGCTCCGGCCGCAGGAAGGACAGCAGCTTCACTTCGATATTCTTCCCGTAGATATCCTTTTTCCAGTCATAGATATACGTTTCAACCCCCGCCGGATGCTCCCCCTTGATCGTGGGCTTTCTTCCGATATTCGTGATTCCCGGGTAGACCTTTCCGTCTATCACCACCTCCGAGTAGTAGACGCCGAACGCCGGAAGGTGTTTCTGGGACGGCGGAAGAAGATTGACCGTGGGAAATCCCATACCGGTGCCGAGGTGCTTTCCATGCACCACCCGTCCCTGCACGCTGTAAGTATAGCCCAGAAGCTCATTGGCCTTCTCAATCTGCCCGGCTGCCAGCTCCTCTCTGATATAGGTGCTGCTGATCTCCCGGCTGCCGTCCATGGCCTTCTCCACAACAACCAGCTCATATCCCAGCTCTCTGGCATGGGCTCTTAAAAATTCCACATCTCCGCTTCTCCTGCATCCAAAGTGAAAATCTGTTCCGGCCACTATAGCCTTCGCATTCATCTGCTCTACCAGAACCTTTCTTACAAAGTCCTCCGGAGTCATGGATGCCACCTGGTCATTAAAGGGGTATTCCACCAGATAATCCACGCCTGCCGCCCTCAGATTTTCGCATCGCTCCTCATTGGTGGTGATCATAGTCTGGAGTTTTCTGCGAATCAGGGTACCCGGCGCCGTCTCAAAGGTAAATACCGCTGTCCTGTATCCCTTCCCGCGGAACCTGAACAGCTCTTCGAGGAGCTTTTTATGGCCCCGGTGAAGGCCGTCAAATTTTCCCAGTGTCACCGCCGTCGGCTCCCCGATCTGAAATTCTCTGGTTCCTCTGATGTACTCCATGTCTATTCTCCTCCCAGAAAAATCTTTTTTGGCTTCCACCGCTTCTCACGGGCCCGGTACTCATAAACGCCGATAAAGCGGCGCCTGCTGTCATAGACGCGGCAGAGACTGCCGTCCTCTGCGCCTGAGACTGCCGAACCCCTTCCCGCCTGGTTCTCTGCAAAGAAGTTTCCGTTGGCCAGAAGACGGTCAAGAGTCCCGCTCTCAGAGACAATCTCGGGAAGCCCGGAAAACATCTGATCCACCGGGATAACCGCGTCCTCTATCCTGCCTTCCCTTACAAGAGCCTCAACTTCAGAGAGCTTCAGGCTGTCCTTCAGAAGGAACCGATCCACCTGAGTTCTCAGAAGGTACTCCATGCAGCCGCCGCAGCCCAGTTTTTCCCCTATATCATGGCAGAGGGTTCGGATATAGGTTCCCTTGGAACAGTGAACCGTCATGGTCACTCTCGGAAGCTCGATCCGGTCAACAGTCAGGCTGAAAATCTCCACCGGGCGCGCCTTTCGCTCAATCTCCTTTCCCTCCCTGGCAAGCTCGTAGAGCTTTTTGCCGTTTACCTTGAGGGCAGAATACATGGGCGGGATCTGGCTGTAGGGTCCCACAAACCCTTCCGCAATGTCTCTGATTTTCTCCTCGTCCAGCGTCTCAGCCATCCCGCGGTTTTCATTCAGGATGGTTCCTGTGGTATCCTGGGTATCCGTGACAGCGCCCAGAAGCATCACCGTCTGGTATGTTTTGCTCCGGTCCGTCAGCATGTCGCACAGTCTGGTTCCCCGTCCCAGGCAGACCGGGAGAACTCCCTCCGCCGCCGGGTCCAGAGTCCCTGTGTGGCCGATTTTTTTCTGCTTTAAAATTCCCCTGAGCTTTGCCACCACGTCGTGGGAGGTGTAGCCCTGCTCCTTGTAAATATTTATCACTCCATGGTACATCAGTGCTCTGCCTCCCACGCCAGAATCTGCTGCTCGATATGGGGCGCCAGATTGTTCAGCACATCGTGGATGCCGCCTGACATGGTGCAGCCTGCCGCTCGCACATGACCGCCTCCGCCGAAGTAGGCGGCGATTCTGCTGACATCCACATAGCGGCAGGAGCGCAGGCTTACCTTGAACTCACTGACGCCTGTCTCGTACATGAAAATGGCAACCTCCACGCCCTCTGTCAGCCTGAGCTGGTCAATAATCCCATCCAGATCCTTGTTTGTGACGCCGTAGAAGTCCATCTCCTTCCTTTTGACTGCGCTGAACACACATTTTCCATCCATAAACAGAATGCTCTCCAGAAGGGCGCGCCCTAAAATCTGGTTCTGGACATACGTTTTTCTGTAAAAGCTGCCGTCTATGATCTCCGTGCAGTCGATCCCCTTATCCATCAGCTTTCCCGCAATTTCCATGGTCTTTCCCGAAGTACAGCTGTACTTAAATACGCCTGTATCGTGGACAATTCCCGTGTAGAGGCATTCCGCCGCAGCCAGATCGATCTTCTCCTCATCCAACAGGGTATAAACCACCTCGCTGGCAGAGCTGGCCTCAGGGCAGATGATATTTTCTTCTGCAAATCCCCTGTTTGTTACATGGTGATCGATGCAGATGGTTGACCCGGCGCTCTCAAAGTAGGGGAGAAACACGCCCAGCCGCTCCCTGTCGCTGCTGTCTGTGGTGATACACAGATCATAGCTTTTTCCCTCTTCATACTCGCAGAGAATCTTATCAAATCCCTTCAGATAGGAAAACTTGGCAGACGGATGATCCAGATAAATGTCAACGGACAGCCCGGGATACTGTGCAGTCAGATAATTGTAAAGCCCCAGAGCTGAGCCGACACAGTCGCCGTCCGGATTCAGATGCCCCAGTATAACAGCTGTTTTTGCTGCGCTCAGCGCATGTTCTAATAACTGATTCATAGTTTTTCATCTCCTGATAAGCTGAAAGGACGGCGTTCCTGCCGCCCTTTCTGTGTATAGGCTTCAAATCCTGTCAAGCAGCCTGAGACTGCTGTCTGTGTGAAACGGCACTGCCGGCCCTACAGCTCATCCTCATCTGCTTCCGGTTCGTCTGTATCCAGATCCTTCGTCACCTCATTGATCAGGTGTGTCATATTGACGCCGTATTCGATGGACTGATCCAGCACAAAGGTAATCTCAGGCGTGTTCCTCAGATTGATCCTGGATGCAAGCTGTCTGCGCACAAAGCCCTCGGCGCTTTTTAAGCCCTTTATGGTCTCCTTACCGGCTTCCTCACTTCCGAGAACGCTGATATACGCCTTGCAGTATTTTAAATCCGGCGTCACCTCCACAGCCACCACGGTGGTCATGGGGTGAATCCTCGGATCCTTGATCTCACGGCTGATGATCTCGCTTAACTCTCTCTGAACCTCACTGTTAATTCTTGTATTCTTAATGCTGTTTTTTCGCATATTTCCTCGCTTTCCAGTCTGCTGCACGTCCGGCGGCATCCCGCGCCTGTTAGCGCGGAACCTCCACCATCGCATATGCCTCAATCATATCGTCTTCCTGGAGATCGTTGAATTTCTCAAATACAAGACCGCACTCGTAGCCTGCTGCAACCTCCTTCACATCATCCTTAAACCGCTTTAAGGATGCCAGGTTGCCGTCGAAAATCTGCTCGCCGTCGCGGGTGATTCTCGCCTTGCAGCCTCTCTGGAACTTTCCGTCCAGCACATAGGAACCGGCAATGGTTCCCACGCCGGAGGCCTTGAAGGTCTGGCGCACAACTGCATGGCCAATTACCTGCTCCTCGAAGATCGGGTCAAGCATACCCTTCATGGCTGCCTCCACATCCTCGATTGCCTGGTAGATGACGCGGTACAGTCTCACATCAACCTTCTCCCGCTCTGCGATGGACTTGGCTGTCGCATCAGGACGCACGTTGAAACCGATGATAATCGCGTTGGATGCTGCCGCCAGGTTTACGTCGGACTCGTTGATTGCGCCTACGCCGCCGTGGATCACCTTTACCATAACCTCCTCGTTGGAGAGCTTGGTAAGGCTCTGCTTTACAGCCTCCACGGAGCCCTGCACGTCTGCCTTCACGATAATCGGAAGCTCCTTCACATTTCCGGCCTTGATCTGTGAGAACAGATCATCCAGTGATAATTTTGCCTTTGTATCTTCAATTAACTTGTTCTTGCCCTCAGAGATGAAGGTCTCTGCGAAGTTTCTCGCCTCCTTCTCATTCTCTGTAGCCACAAATACCTCTCCGGCGTTGGGGACGTCATTTAATCCCAGAATCTCTACCGGTGTGGACGGTCCTGCCTCTTTTACACGGCGGCCCTTGTCGTCCATCATGGCACGGACCTTTCCGTAGCAGGAACCGCAGGCAACGGGATCGCCTACATGGAGGGTTCCCTTCTGTACCAGGACAGTGGCAACCGGTCCTTTGCCCTTGTCAAGCTCTGCCTCGATGATAAGGCCTCTTGCGCGGCGGTTCGGGTTTGCCTTCAGCTCCTTCACCTCAGCAGTTAAGAGGATCATCTCCAGAAGCTCCTCGATTCCCTCCTTGGTGTGAGCGGACACCGGCACGAACACTGTGCTTCCGCCCCAGTCCTCGGCAACCAGCTCATACTCGATTAATTCCTGCTTTACCTTTTCCACATTGGCGCTTGGCTTATCAATCTTGTTGACCGCCACAATGATCTCAACGCCTGCCGCCTTGGCGTGGTTGATGGCCTCGATGGTCTGGGGCATCACGCCGTCGTCTGCAGCTACTACAAGAATGGCGATATCTGTGGACTTGGCGCCGCGCATACGCATGGCTGTGAACGCCTCATGTCCCGGTGTATCCAGGAAGGTGATCTTCTGGCCGTTCTTCTCAACCACATAGGCACCGATATGCTGGGTGATTCCTCCGGCCTCCTTTGCCGTCACATTCGTCTGGCGGATGGCATCGAGAAGGGAGGTCTTTCCGTGGTCAACGTGTCCCATAACACATACAACCGGCGGACGCTCCACCATATCCTTCTCGTCCTCCTCATCCTCTCTGAGGAGCTCCTCGATCACATCGACCTTTTCCTCCTTCTCGCAGAGGATGTCAAATTCCATGGCGATCTCTTCAGCCTTGTCGTAATCAACCTCCTGGTTGATGGTGACAACGGTTCCCTGAAGGAACAGCTTCTTTACAATCACGGACGGCTGCATCTTCATCTTCTCAGCCAGCTCCTTGATGGTGATAACCTCCGGCAGAATAATGGTCTTTACTTCCTCTCTCTTAGGCTCTTCCTTCTTCTGAGGCATGATGAAGGCTCCCTTTCCGGGCTTTCCTCCTCTGCCCGGCTTTGTGCGAAGCTCCTCCTCGCGGTCAGGCCTGCTGTACTTGTCGTTCTTGTAATCGTTCTTATAGTTGTTCTTGCTCTGCTTTGTATTCTGCTGCTTCTGAACAACCGGTCCGTCAAAGGATGGCTTCGGGATGCTTAAGCCGCCTCTGTCGCCTCCGCGGCCTCTCTGACCGTCACGGTTAAAGCCTCCGCGGCCTCCGTCACGGCTTCCCTGACCATCACGGTTAAAGCCTCTTCCTCCGTCGCGGCCTCCCTGACCGTCACGGTTAAAGCCCCTTCCTCCGTCGCGGCTTCCCTGATTATCACGGTTGAAGCCTCTTCCTCCGTCACGGTTTCCCTGACCGTCGCGGCTTCCCTGATTATCACGGTTAAAGCTTCTTCCTCCGTCGCGGCCTCCCTGGTTATCACGGTTAAAGCCTCTTCCTCCGTCGCGGCCTCCCTGGCCGTCACGGTTAAAGCCTCTTCCTCCATCGCGGCCTCCCTGGCCGTCTCTGTTAAAGCTTCTTCCTCCGTCGCGGCTTCCCTGGCCGTCACGGTTAAAGCTTCTTCCTCCGTCGCGGCCTCCCTGGCCGTCACGGTTAAAGCTTCTTCCTCCGTCGCGGTTTCCCTGGCCTGCCTCACGGCTTCCCTGATTTCCCTGGCCGTTCTGGTTTCCCTGACGTCCCTGGCCGTTTCCTCCCTGGGAGCGTCCCTGGCCCTGTCTCTGTCCGCCGGATGGTTTGCTGCTCTTCATTGTACTGTTCTGCGGACGGTATACAGCCGTAATCCTCTTCTTCGGCGGCTCGGCTGTTCCGTTTCCGTCTGCTTCTGTCTTTACTGGTTCTCTCTTAATCTCTTCCACTCTCGCTGCTTCCGCCTTTCCTATTCTTTCCTTTTGTACCTGTTCCCAATTCTCCCGGTTTTCCTGGGATTTGACTCTCGAGCTGTCCTGTTCCTCTCTGGAAGGCGCTCTGCCCTCAGATTCTCCCATCCCTTTAACCGGCGTCGGCTCCTTCTCTGCCCTGGCGGGCTTTCCGGCAAAGCCTCTCCGCACTGCGTCGATCTGCTCACCGCTCACATTAGAGGAATGACTTTTCACCTCATAACCCTGCGCCCTCAGCAAATCCAGCACCTCTTTATTGGTTCTGCCCAGCTCCCTGGACAACTCATTGACTCTCATGCTTACCGCCTCCATTCTGATTCAACTGTTTCACGAGTGCTTTCGCCAAACCGCTGTCCAGTACGGCAACCGATGCACGCATCTCCTTGCCCATGGAGTGGCCCAGTTCCTCTTTCGTTCCGAAAAAATACAGTGGGACTTTATAATAAGTACACATGTTTGTAAACATTTTTCTGGTATTGTCTGAGGCCTCCTCTGAAACGAGTACCAGGAAGGCTCTGCCCTCCTTTACGGCCTTTTCTGTCATAAATTCTCCGCTTGCTGTTTTCCCTGCCTTGGTAGCAAGACCCAGAAGATTAAGCGCCTTCTTACTGCTGTCCAATCTGCTCCATCTCCTTTTCCAATGCCTCATACACTTCCTTTGGAATGGCCATCTTCAGGGAGCGTTCCAGCCCCCTGCTCTTTACGGCCTTTTTAAAGCATTCCATGGAAGGGCAGATATAAGCTCCGCGTCCGTTCCTGCGTCCGGTGGCGTCGATGACGATCTCATCCTCAGTAGTTTTGAGCACGCGGATCATTTCCTTTTTGCTTTTCATCTCGCCGCAGCCGATGCACTGTCTGAGCGGGATCTTCTTCATTCCCAATTTCTCTCACTTCCCAATCTGGTTTTCTGCTGCGCTTTAAAGACCGGATCGATGCCGGAATTACTGCCCGTCACTGTAGACGGCGCCGCTCTCCAGCCCGCTCTCCAAAGCTTCCTCTGCCTGTTCCTCCATACTGTCCTCTGCGTCCTGAGGCTCCGTGTAATCGGAGAAGTCATCGGCCTGCGTGCTCTCCGGAAGTCCCTCCTCGAAGCCCTGCTCGTAGCCCATCTCCATCTCGTCGAAGAGCCCTGACTCTCTGGCCTGGGTCTCGCTCTTAATGTCGATCTTGAAGCCTGTAAGCCTTGCTGCAAGTCTTGCGTTCTGGCCTTCCTTGCCGATAGCCAGGGAGAGCTGGTAGTCAGGCACGATCACCTGAGCCTCTCTCGCCTCCTCGTCGGCAGCTACAAAGATCACCTTGGCCGGGCTCAGCGCATTCTCAATTAAGAGGGCAGGATTGTCATCCCAGTTGATAATGTCAATCTTCTCGCCGTTTAACTCGCTTACCACGGAGTTAACTCTCGCGCCGTTTAAACCCACGCATGCGCCCACCGGATCCACGTTCGGATCGTTGGATGCCACTGCAATCTTTGTCCTGGAGCCTGCCTCCCGGGCAATGGCCTTGATCTCCACGGTTCCGTCCTTCACCTCAGCCACCTCGGACTCGAACAGGCGCTTTACCAGATCCGGATGGGTTCTGGATACAGTAATCCTCGGCCCCTTCTTCGTATTTTTCACCTCGAGGATAAAGAGCTTGATGTGCTGGGTCGGCTTAAACTCCTCCCCCTTCACCTGCTCGCTCTCCTTGAGGACTGCGTCAATCTTTCCAAGGTCAATGTACACGTCGTGGCCTACATAGCGCTGAACGATTCCTGTCACCACATCTTTTTCGCGGCAGTACCAGTGATCGAATAAAGCGGTGCGCTCCTCCTCGCGGATTTTCTGGAGAATTACGTTTTTAGCGTTCTGGGTGGCAATTCGTCCGAACTCCTTGGAGTTGATGTTTACGCGGACAATATCGCCGTACACATGCCTGGGATCCATCAGCTTTGCCTCTGCAAGGCTTACCTGAGTCAGCGGATCCTCCACGTTCTCAACCACTTCCTTCTCAGCGTAGACAGCAAAATCACATTTTTCCCTGTCAATATAAACCTTGATATTATCTGCCCTGCCGAAGTGGTTCTTGCAAGCTGTGAGAAGGGAATTTTCGATGGCCTCGAAAAGCACCTCCTTGCTGATATTATTTTCCTTTTCCAGCACGTTTAACGCTTCGAACAACTCTTTACTCATTTTCTTTTTTTATCCTCCTATCGTTTAAAAATCAAAGGCCAGGCGTATTAACGCAATGTCTGATTTCTCAAGGACGAGTTCGCTCTCATCCTCCATGGAAAGTGTCACTGTATCTGCATCGTATGCTTTCAGGGCTCCTGTAAATTCCTTCTGTCTGTTAATCGGGCGGTAAAGTCTTACCTCCACAGCCTTTCCAAGGCTGCGGGCAAAGTCTTTTTCCTTTTTAAGAGGGCGGCCCAGTCCCGGTGAGCTTACTTCCAGAATATAGCTGTCGGCGATGAAATCCTCCTTGTCAAGCCAGTCGCCCAGCTCCCTGCTCACCACCTCACAGTCGTCTACCGTGATGCCGCCTTCCTTATCGATATAGGCTCTCAGATACCAGAGTCCGGCCTCACGCACGTACTCCACATCTACCAGTTCAAATTTGTACTTTTCAAGAAGGGGAAGCAGCCACGCTTCTACCTTTGACTCATATTCTTCTCTTTTTGCCATTCAAACACCGCCTTTCTCTGTGTCCTGCCAGAGCATTCTGCCATGCAGGAAACACAATTTTGCTTCCTGCAAAACAAAGTGAAAGAGTGGACTTTTGGTCCACTCTTTCTAGTCAGTCTATTATGTTATCGCAATAAGTATAGCACCTTTTGCAGCGGAGTGCAAGGGGATCGTCGAGGGTTTTTGAGGGATTTTTACATTTTATATCCCCTGTTTCTCCATTAAAACCTCTGCCCTCTCCTGGGGCGTTCTGATTCTCATTTCTGCACTCGCAGTCCTAACCATAGCCCCCGCAGTCCTAATCTTGCCCATACCGGTTGAACCAGGCCCTCTTCTCAAAGGGCAGCCTGGCCACAGATTTAAACGGCTTTTCGGGAATTCCCACAGGCAGATAGAGAACGACCTGCATATCCTCCGGAACCCCCAGAAGTCTCCCGATCTCCTCTGCGCGCCGTCCCAGAATCTGGCCCTCGATCCAGGTGGTGGCATACCCCTTGGCCGTGATGGCCAGGAGAATATTTTCCGCCGCCGCGCTGTAGTCCTGAATGTGGTAGGAGGCGCCGCTGGGCGCCATCGTGTACTTGGTGAGCACCAGAATGGCCGCCGGAGCCGTCATGGCCCACGCCCGGCCATAGATTTCGCCGATCTTTTTTACAAGCTCCGGCTCGTCCACTGCGATAAACTGTGTTGTCTGCAGGTTGCAGCCGGACGGTGCGGCTGTCCCCGCCTCCAGGATCTCTCTCAAATCCTCTCTCGGCACAGGTTCTTTCTTAAACACATCCCTGTAGCTTTTTCTTTTCTTTATGGCTTCCAGTACGTTCATCTTGACCCCTCCTTCTCCTTTTTTGCTTTCCTTTTGCTTCTGCAGCTATCTGTCCTTCGCAGCACTGCCCTTTTTGTAAATCACCTCATACACATCTGTGCGCCTGTTTTCCAGGGACGGCAGCTGCTCTCTGATTTTATCGAGATAGTCCAGATCGATCTGGGCATAGGTAATACATTCCTCATCTCTGGCTCTGGCAATAACAGTTCCCCATGGATCTGCCACCAGACTGTTTCCGTAGGCTGTATAGGCCGGCTTTGTCCCTGTCTGTCCGGCAGCTATGATGTAGCAGCCATTTTCAATGGCACGGGCTCTGAGAAGCGGCTCCCAGTGATCCTTGCCGGTAGGCATGGTAAAGCTGGAAGGGACGAAAATCACCTGAGCCCCTGAAAGAGCCATCAGGCGGTAGAGCTCCGGAAACCTCACGTCATAGCAGACAGACATTCCGAACACGCCCAGCTCTGTCTCTGCCGTGACAATCTCCTCTCCCCCCTGCACCCGATCCGACTCCCTGAACGGAGTTCCGTCCGAAAGGGTGATGTCAAACATATGGAGCTTGCGGTAACCGGCGATAATCTCTCCCTCCGGGTTAATGAGAAAGCTCAGATTTCTGGATCGCTTCTGCCCGGGCACCTGCTCTGTGATGCTGCCCGCATGGATGTAAACTCCGTGCTTTTTCGCCTCCTCACACAGGATCTCTGAAGTATAGCCGGGAACTTCCTCCCTGCCCCCTCCCTCTCCTGTATTCTTTCCAATCAGGTTCATCACCTCAGGAAAGCAGATGAGCTTTGCCCCGTGGGCGGCGGCCTCCTCTATAAAGCGGCGGGCCTTTTTAAGATTTTCTCCCTTGTCATTCTGGGTATCCATCTGGATGAGAGCTGCCTCATATTTTCTGATCTGTTTCATTGCTGTTCTCCTCTTTTCCTGTTCTGCTGTTTTTTCTATCCTTCAACAGGCTTTCAACGGTCTTTCGGAATATCTCGAAGTCAATGGGCTTTGAGATATGGGCGTTCATGCCTGCATTTCTCGTGGCTGCTATGTCCTCTGAAAAGGCGTTTGCCGTCACGGCGATAATTGGGATTGTGGCGGCATCCGGCCGCTTCATGGCGCGGATCTGCCTGGCCGCCTCGCAGCCGTTCATCACCGGCATCTGCATATCCATCAGGATAATGTCAAAAAATCCCTCCCCCATCTCCCGGAAAAGCTCCACGGCTTCTTTTCCATTCCAGGCCTGCGTCACATCCAGGCCGTACATTTTCAAAAGCTCTGTGGATATTTCCATGTTGATCTCATTGTCCTCTGCCAGGAGAACCCGGTATCCGGAAAGGTCCGCCGTCTCCAGGGGCTGCTCTCTCTTTTCCTCCGGCTTCTTCTCTGTCCCGGGAAGGAACGGCAGTGTTACAGTAATTGTACTTCCCTTTCCCAGCTCACTGTCAATCTCTATGGTGCCGGCCATCTGGATCACCAGGTTGTGGACAATGGCCATTCCAAGACCCGTTCCCGCCACATTGGCGGCGCCGAACCGTGTCTCCCTCTCAAAGGGCTCATAAACCTTCTTCAGAAATTCCCGGCTCATGCCTATACCGGTATCGGAGACAATGAACTGGTATTTTCTGTAACGGCCGTTTACCTCCTTGATTTCATGGACAGACAGGGAGATCGTTCCGTTTTTTCCTGTAAATTTGAATGCATTTGACAGAAGGTTGTTTAACACCTGCTGCGTTCTTCTCCAGTCGCCCCTGACGCAGGCGTCCTCTATGTCGAGTGACGCTGAAAAATTTTTGTGCTCCGCTCCCGCCTGGATTTTGAATACCTCAATCTGCTCCTCCAGGCTTTCCTGCAGATTAAAGTCGTAGCCGCTGATCTCCAGCTTTCCCTGCTCTATCTTTGAGATCTCCAGAATGTCATTAATCAATTCCAGAAGCTGGCTGCTGAGTGCCAGAATCTTATTCATGGAGTCCCTCATGTGCTCTTCATTTTCCTCCCGGCTCAGGGACAGCCTGGCCAGTCCGATAATTCCGTTAAGCGGTGTCCTCATGTCGTGGGACATATTGGAAAAAAACATATTTTTCGATTTGGCCATCTTTTCCACAGACTCCAGAGACTCCCTCAGCAGCTTCATTCTCGAGAGATCCCGCTCTTTCGCCTCATTGACATCCTTAAAGCACAGTACAACCTTATCATTCTGAAGGGATTCATCGTAAAGCATCTGCACATGTACCCAGCGGTATTCATGGTTAAATTTGCGCCTGATGTCCCCGCCGAAGTCGCGGACTCTCTTCTGGACAAGCTCTCTCATGTTTTCTATGGCAAAGGACTCTGTAAAATCCTTGTAGGAATCCTCATCCACTATCATTGATGCCACCCGGAGCAGATCGCTGTACCTGCCGGTCTGTTCCAGCTCTTTTCTCACGAAGTCGGAGCCCTTCAGCATAGAATACTCGTCTGTTTTTAAGTCGATCAGGTAGAGGGCATAATAGGAATTTCCCAGTACCCTCACAATATCATCATAAAGGCGCTCCTTTCTGGCTTTCAGCTGGTCACGTATGAGGAAGGCTGCCACCACTCCCACAAACACGATAAGCATGAACGCAAACATTCTCTGGATGTTTACAGTCCCCTTTAAAAGCTCCTCATAGGGAATCGTTATAACGGAATACATGCCATTGTCCAGCTGGTAGTAATAAACGCCCCTTTTCAGGCCGTCAACTCCCACTGTGTAGGATCGGCAGTCGTCATGAACTCCATTTTTTATTTCGCCGAACAGCCCGTCAAACCAGCACTGCGCATCCTCAGGGGAGCCATTCTGAATGATGGAGTAGACGAGAGTGCCCTTAGAATCGCAGAGAAAATAATTGCACCTCTCAGGCATATTTTCAATCTTCTGACTGGCATTCATCTGCCCTGGATATATGTCCAGGGCCACCACATCCTCTGTTCCCTCTATCTGCTTCGCCATGGTTACCACTGTACTCTGGAGGCGGACGTCTGTGTATGCATCTGTGTAAATCACATCCCCGTCTGCCTCTATCGCCTTCTGATACCACTCCGTCTGTTCTGATTCAAAGGAGGCGCCCCCCTCCCAGTATGTAGCAGCCACGATTTTTCCGTCGATAGAGGCGTAGGCCTCCACATTCTGGATTCCTGTGGCATCACAGAGATATTCCAGATATTCGCGAAGCCAGGAGGGGATATCCTCCGGCCGGTTGCCTGGGCGAAGGCCGATCTCCAGTGTATTCAACACCGCCTCGTTTTCTTTGTTGTAATTCATCTCATTCGCTGCAAACCTCCTGGCAATCTCTACGCCTGAAAGCTGTGCGCTGCTCAGAATAGCCTTGTTCATTCCAATGATACAGATGAATATCCCAATAACGAAAATAGCTAATATGACAATCAGATAGGTTGGCGTTGCCCTGCGCCTTTTCATATTAATGCTCCCTCCTGTCCTGACTGCGCAGTCCGCAGTCATATCCCGTGGATGTGCAGGCAGTCAGACTCTGCACATCCGTGCGGGCTTTTTAGTTTACAGAAAATCCGCAGAAATTTAATGAAAGCTGAAAAAGGCCGCTGCATCATCCTGTGACTGGATATATTGAACGCATCTCGAAAAGCCTGCCCCAGGCCTCCAATCTGACTCTCAGCCCTGAAGCACATCAATATACCGGAGTCTGACTGATGCAGCAGCCCCTCTGCCCAATCCGGGCCGTTTTCTCCTGGCTTTCATTATAATTCCTTTTTTCAGGAATGACAAGAACCTATCTGCTTTTACACTTGTTTTATCCCATTTTGTCCAGAGCCTGCCTGTCTGCTCCGTCTCTTCTGAACGCTTTTCCCCGCAGCATATCCAAAATCGCTGGTCAGTTGATTTTTTTCTCCAGAACTGCAATGGCCTGGTACAGCAGGGCTGACATAAAACACAGGATAACAATGCTCATGACAACCATATCCATTTTGAATACCTGACTGCCATAGATAATCAGATAGCCAAGTCCCCTGTCAGCCGCCAGAAACTCACCGATGATGACTCCCACCAGGCATAGTCCCACATTCACCTTCATGTTGCTGATAATCAGAGGCAGGGAGCCCGGAAGAAGGACCTTTCTCAGCACATCCTTCTTGGTTCCGCCCAGGGAGTAGATTAGCTTAATCTGTTCCGGATCCATGGTGGAAAAACCATTGTGCAGGGTCAGAATGGATCCGAATACGGCTACAGAAACGGCGGCCACTATAATCGTATTCATATTGTTTCCCAGCCACACAATGAGAATCGGGGCCAGCGCCGACTTCGGAAGGCTGTTGAGCATCACAAGGTACGGCTCCAGCAGATCGGAAACCGTACGGCTGGCCCACAGAAGCATGGCCCCGGAGAGCCCTAAAAGCACCACCAGGACAAAGCTGACAAGGGTTTCAAACAGTGTCACTCCCATATGGACAAATATGCTCCCGTCCGCCGTCATGGAAACGAAGCAGGACAGCATCCGCGACGGGGAGCTGAAAATAAAATCATTTAGAAGCCCGGTATCGGCGCTGATTTCCCAGAGTGCCAGAAGAAGAAAAAGGAGCAGGAAGCGCCCTGCCGCTATCCTTCTCCTGTATCGCTTCTGTTCTGCCACAAAGACCTGCTGGGCCAGGGTTTCATATTTTTCATACCTGCTCATGGGACTCCTCCCTGTTCTCAAGAATATTCCATACCTGTTTAAAGTACCCGGAAAATTCGGGAGCATTGCGCCGGCTTAAGGGGCCCAGCCCCGGCTTGGAAAATTTCACAGGGAGAATGGCCTTAATCCTTCCCGGACGTTTTGAGAGAATGATAATCCGGTCCGCCACGCTGACTGCCTCCGACAAATCGTGTGTGATTAACACAGCCGTCTTTTTCGTTTCCCTGATAATAGAGCTGATGTCATCGCAGACAGCCAGCCTTGTCTGATAATCAAGAGCAGAAAACGGTTCATCCAGCAGCAGAATCTCCGGCTCAAGAGCCAGTGTCCTTATTAACGCCGCCCTCTGGCGCATCCCGCCCGACAGCTCTGACGGCCTGGCATCCTTAAACTGCAGAAGGCCGTAATCCCCGAGCAGCTTAAGAACCAGAGCCCTGTGCTCTTCATCCAGGTTCTTCTGTATCTCCAGCCCCAGGGAAGCGTTGGAAAATATGCTTCTCCACTCAAACAGATGATCCCTTTGGAGCATGTATCCCAGCTTGGGGCTGGTTCTCTCCACCGGCTCTCCATCGATCCGCACCGCCCCCTGATCCGGCTTAATCAGGCCGCAGATAATAGACAGAAGTGTGGATTTTCCGCAGCCTGACGGCCCTACTACAGCGATAAACTCCCCTTCCTCAACCTGAAAGGATATATCTGAAAGGGCCTGCGTCTCCCCATCCATAGAGTGATAGGAATAGCTGAGCCCTGTGACTTCCAGCTTGGAAATCATTCATATTCCTCCCAATGCATTGTAATTGTTGATTTATTATATGGAAAAAATTTTTGAGAGGTGAAAAGGCACGGCAGCCGTTATGCCTGCTGCCGTAGAATAAAGAATAAAGAGAGAACTGATGAGGGAGAGATGGTTTCTACCTGGCGAGGGCGTTGGGATAAATACGCTCCATCCGCTCATCGTCAAAGTGTTCATCCAGCAGCTTTTCTATCACATTGTCCGCCTGCATTCCCTCCGAGCGCCTGTCATAGCGAATCAGAGCCATGGACGACACGACAATATTGGACGCCATAAATACAACAAGCACCCAGGTCAGGATATATCCCCAGAGGACAGGTATTTTTTCAATCCACCCGGAAAAGAACGGATACAGCCCCTTGATCCAGATTACGGCGGCTATTCCCCAGAAAAAGCAGTAGAGCAGGTTGATTCTTCCGCCCAGGTTAAAGGGAATCTCACTGTAATCCCAGAAAACAGTTCCAAATACAAGCTCTGTAAAGACACTGCACACATATTCATAGGCCCCGCCCAGTACCGTGCCGATGAAAAAGAGGTGACGGTCCGGCTTTTCCCGATCCTTATAGAGCAGGGCGGTTGCCGCCGCTATGGCCAGTCCCCAGACAATGCTGAAGGGCCCCCAGACCAGACTGCTGCGGCTCATCCAGACGCCTGCGGTCAGGCGGCAGAATACAGTCTCCACCAAATCTCCCAGGACAGCGCCGATGAGAAACAGCCAGAACAGCTTATAAAATCCGCAGCCCTCCGCAAAGACTTTTCGTTTTGTTATCTGCTCCGCTGCCTCAAAAATCAGAGGATAGGCCTTTTCCATTCGCCTTTCCACTCCTGCCTCTATAGCCTTACCCAGGCGTCTTGTCAGAACGGCGGTCCTGTATTGAAACTTTCTGACCGGCGTACTTTCCCCGGCAGTCTTAAGAACCCTCAGGCTTCTTTGCCTGACATAGCGCACTGTCGCAAGAGATGCCGCTGTATCACAGAACACAACTGCTGCTGCCGCAAAGGTGACTGTCTTTGCCGCAAATCCCGGCAGGGCATGGTACAGCCAGATAAAAAAGTCGTCTCCCCACCGGACAGCCACAAAGCCGAGGATTCCCCAGAGCACGGAATACGAAAGGCAGATATACCCGTCGAAATTCCAGCGTTTTTCCGAATAATCCCACCATTTTTTCCGGTTCAGCCGCTCAAGGGTTTTTCCAGTTATCCATTCCACCGCCGTCGCCACCGCGGCGCAGCCTAAAAACAGGAACACCGGGTTTTCCCTGAGTTCCTGAAGGACGGCTGCCATGAGCACAGCCGCTGTTCCATATACGCCGCAGAAGGGGCCTGTGGTAAATCCCCTGTTGGTAAACCGTTTTCTCTTAATGGTACCCACAGCTGTCTCCAGAACCCATCCTAAAAATGAGTAGACTAAAAACAGCCACAAAAATTCCATCCCTGTGTACTTCAAATCACTTCCTCCTCCCGCTTTTTCGGATCTCTGACAGCTGATACTGATGAAAAGCCCTGTGAAAGCGGCTGGTATAATTCAGCTATTTTACCACACAAATTCCAGGGATTCCAGCATAGTTTTCAGCTAAGGCTCCAAGGCCGCACCGGATGCGCGCCAGGAACATATTGACTCCCTCAGGGTAGCTATAGTACATTATTATACAGGGAATGGAACAGAACCGGCTCCTTTGCTCAGGGTGTCAGTTCCTGTGTTCCACTGCCAACTATCGGAAACGGAGAATCAAAAATCATATGATCACTGTCAGCATTATCAGCCCGAAGGTATCTCTTCAGGCCATCAACCGTGTCATTGAACAGAATGATTTCGGCTGCATTTTTCACAAATACGTTTACCACACCCTGGAGGAAATCCAGGATATCTATTATAAATGCAAGGATCACTGCGATATTATCTTCTGCAGCGGCGAGTTCGGCTACTACCAGCTTATGAACATCCCCAATATCGAAAAGCCCTGTGCCTTTGTGTCCTATGAGACAAAGCATTTCCTGGCAATCGCCCTGGACTTTGTGCAGACCCATCCGGACATCCCCCTCAACCGGATCTACTGCGACTTCCTGATACCAAGCAATAATTATCTGGAGCTGCACCGCTACCTCCGCCCTGAGCTGATGCCTCATTGCTGTACAGATCCAGTGCTCAGCTATGAGACGCTGTTTCGCACAGCGAAAAAGCTGTGGGATGAGGGGAAAATCGACATTGCTTTTGTGCGCTCAACAAACAGCCTGAAACGGTATGAGGACGCACACATCCCCTACCTGTACATTTTTCCCGATGACAATACCATTGCCGATTCTATTCGAAGCGCAGTGTCTACGGCAAAACTCCGCCTCAACTCCGTCGTGCAGAAGGCCAGTATTCTCATTCGGCTTGTCTATCCGGACAATCTTGCGGGTATCGAGCTGGAATACCAGAAGGTTACGCTTCTGAAGGCTCTGATGGACTTTAGAAAGGAGCAGGGAGTCAGCTTTTCCGTCCAGACCTTTGTCACCTATTTTCAGATCACCTGGGAGCTTGAGGACGGCGGACAGCTTCCTTCTCTTCTGCGCTCTCTGATCCTGTATCTGAACGCCCACGGTGAAATTTCCTTTCGTCTGGGCGCAGGCCTTTCCGCCTCCCTTTCCAACAGCCTGGAGCAGGCAGAGCAGGCTCTGAATGAGTCAGTCCACTATGGAAAAAATGACGGCTTTCTGATCAATGAGCAGCTTCGCCTGATGGGCCCTCTGTCCGTTCAGGATCCGCTCCATGTCTCCTATGACAATGAAAAAATTCTGATATTTTCCAAAGCCAATGGGATCAACGAGGGCAATCTGCAGAAAATTATCGGCCTTTTCCTGAAAAATCCCAGGCAGTTTCTCAACTCCTCCCTCCTGTCAGAGTGGCTGAATATCACTCCGAGAAGCTGCAACCGCATCATACAGAAGCTCTGTCTTGCCGGGCTTCTGACCCAGATGCATACAGAGGGCCCTATGGAAAAAGGCCGTCCCGTTAAAACCTACTGTTTTAACGAGAAGGCCTGTCTCTCAACCTTTTTCTGATAACAGAACTTCCTATCTCTCCCGCAGTCCAAGGGCAAGTCCTGCAAGCAGGGCAGCTCCCCGCCAGAGCACTCCCTCATCGGGGCTGTAATGGCTGCTGTGCAGAGGCCATACAGTCTCACCCAGCGGCGTTGTCCCGATCCAGGCAAAGGCTCCTGGCTTTTTATCCAGGTAGAAGGAAAAATCCTCAGCAGTCATGGCCGGCTCCACTGATACAGCCGTGCCGTTTCCCAGAATCCTGTCGGCCGACTCCCTCACATAGTCCGCCATTTTCTCATCATTCACCACTGCCATGTAGCCTCTCTCATAGTGCAGCTCCCCCGTGCAGCCTGAAGCAGTGCAGACTCCGGACAGCACCTCGGACAGTCTGCGCTCTGCCAGATCGCGGACAGACGGGTCAAAGGTGCGGCAGGTTCCCTCCAGCACGCACTCTCCCGCTATAATATTATAACGGGTTCCCGCATTCAGCCTTCCGATGGTTATGACGATCGACTTCATCGGATCCGCATTTCTGCTGACAATCGTCTGGGCTGCTGTTACAAACTGGGCCCCTGCCACCAGGGCGTCAATTCCCTCGTTGGGTCTTGCGGCATGGCTTGGCTTTCCCTTGATGGTGACTGTGAAATGATCGGAGGCAGCCATCAGAGGCCCCGCCTTCACTCCCACTTTCCCTAGCGGGAGATCCGGCCAGACATGCATTCCGAATACGGCGTCAACTCCCTCCAGCGCTCCCTCCTCAATCATTTTCCTCGATCCCCCCTGAGGGGACAGCTCTTCTGAGGGCTGAAAGATCATTCTCACCCTTCCTCTCAGCTCGTCTTTCCTCTGAGCCAGAAGACGGGCTGCACCCAGAGCCATGGTAATATGATTGTCATGGCCGCAGGCATGCATAACTCCCCGGTTTTCCGAGCAGAAAGAAAGCCCTGTCTGCTCCTCAATCTGCAGCGCGTCCATGTCTGCCCTGAGAGCTGTAGTGGGACCGGGCAGAGCTCCCGAAAGCTCTGCGATTACCCCGTTTCCTCCCACGCCCTCACGGATCTCAAATCCGCCGATATCCTCAAGCTCTCTCACGATTCTGGCGGCTGTCTCTCTCTCGTTGCCTGAAGTTTCCGGATGTCTGTGGAACTCTCTCCGAAGCTGCCTTAAATGCTCCTCTATGGCCTTTGCCGATTCAGCAACTGTCATCTTCCATCGCCTCCTGTATCTGTCTATTTTCTGTCCTTCCTGTCCACTGTCAGGCCGGCGTTTTCCCTTTTTCCGTTTGCATTGGGAAGGATCTCTGCCGGAATAGGGCACTCATATGGTTTTCCCTCCGTGGTCTCCTCAAATTCCTTCCTGGCCTGCTTCACAAGCTCCGGCTCCTCAAGCAGGCGGCGGCAGGCTTCAGAGAGTACCTGCGCTGCGTAAAACATCCCCTTCACCGCAGTCTTTTCTTTTCCCTGGGCTGTCATCTGCCAGGAGTGGGCCGGTGTTCCAGGCACGAAACAGGCACCCACAAACTGAGCCGTGGGCGCCGCATGACTGCAGTCTCCCACATCCGAAGAGCCTGGCAGAAACAGCTCCTGGTGACGGTGTTCCACCACAAAATCGGCCATGGGAAGCTCCCGGTAGCGGGAAGCCAGCCTTCTCTTTTCTGCCCCCTGGGCCATCATCAGAGACATATCGCTGGCAATGTCAGCGTCTGTGATAGTTTCCTTTATTTTTTCCGCATACGCCAGCTCCTCCTCCGTGTAGGACGGAAGCGGAACTGTTTTCATACAATCGTAGAGAAGCTGTTCCAGAACGCTGTTAGAAAGAATATTGGAGCAGGCCTTGTCAAAAACCACCTCCACCTTCGTCTCCGTCATCAGGGCAGCTCCTCTGGCGATATTTTTTACCCTCTCATACAGCTTTTTAACCTTTTCTGTGTCAGTGGAGCGAATCAGGTAGAGAACCTCTGCATGATTCTGTACCACATTGGGAGAGCTGCCCCCTGTGTCCGTGATCGCATAGTGAATCCGGTCGGTGGGCTCCATGTGCTCTCTCATATAGTTTACACCCACATCCATCAACTCCACTGCGTCCAGAGCGCTTCTGCCCAGGTGAGGCGCTCCCGCCGCATGGGCGGAAACGCCGTGAAACCGGAAATAAGCCTGGCAGTTTGCCTGCAGGGAGCCTGTCAGAACAGCATTGCCTCCGGCCGGATGCCAGGTGAGGGCTGCATCCAGGCCGTCAAACACGCCTGCCCGGGCCAGATAAGCTTTTCCGGATCCGCCTTCCTCAGCCGGGCATCCAATCAGCACAACAGTTCCCTCCCTGCCGGTTTCAAGCAGATAGTCCCTTGCCATCAGCGCGGCTCCGGCCGCAGCCGTTCCCAGAAGACAATGGCCGCAGCCATGACCGTTTTCTGTTTCCTCTCTGGGAACCGGCTTTGTCTGGCCTGCCTTCTGGCTGAGGCCGGACAGGGCGTCATACTCAGCCAGTAGGCCAATCACCGGACGCCCTTTTCCGGTTGTGGCTCTGAATGCCGTTTCCATCCCTGCCAGCCCGCTCTCCACAGAGAAGCCATACTCCTCCATCACATTCATGAGAGCCTCTGCCGACTGGTATTCTTCAAATTTCAGCTCTGCACAGTCCCATATTCTGGCATTCAGCTTCTCGAGAAGTTCCTCATAATTCTGCATTTTTCTCACCTCAATCACCTGCTTTTCCTGGGATTTTCGTCCGGAAAGAACGAATCTTCCTCACAGGGCCGAAAACATTGAACGGCTCTCTCCCTGCCTCAGCCATCTTAATTTCCCTTGAACTGGCTTCCGAAGGAAATACGGCTGCTCACTATGGCAAACAGCACGGCTGCAATACCAAGACCCAAAGCTGCCAAAGCGGTCACGCCCGCTCCGGAGCTCATAGGAAGTACGATGAAGAGATTCAGCATGGCAAAATAAATAATACTCGTGATCGTGTAGGATAAAGAGTAATTGGCCAGAGCCGGGCTCTCCAGATCCGGATCGCAGATTCTGAGAAGCAGAACTCCTGTCAGAAATACTCCTGTGCTCATGCCATAGGTTCCAATCATCTGCTCAAACCAGAATCCCTTTAACAGCCGCTTGCTGAGAATAAAGAGAACGCCTGTCGTTACCACATATCCGATTGCCACCATCACAAGGATCGGGACAATGTATGACGCTACCGCCTGAATCGGAAGGCTTGCGATTGCCGCAATTACGGCGAATTCTGTGAAAGAACTGGAAACCTTGCTCTTGATCTTGTCGTCTACCAGGTAGTTCAGCTTCAGCTTGCACATAATTCCCCAGATGACGAACATCACAATCATGCCGTAGGCCCAGACGGAAATACTTTTCAGGACAGGAATCTGGAATTTTTCAGCTCCCATTAAAAGAAGATACGCCAGACCGCAGGCAACAAAAATCAGAGCAGCATGGAAAGCAAGAGTGTCAATCGAGGAAGACATCGTAGTCTCACGGCCTACTGAGTTCTGTTTCTTGATATCCTTCTCAAAGCCGACACGCAGAGGCTCCGGAATATCTGCCGGTTTTTTCAACATCGCTGTCTGACCGTGTCTGGCCGCCCAGTTGATCATCATAATGCCAATCAGGATGCCGCCCACGATTCCGAACGTAGCCGTCGTGGTCGCCACGCCCTGAGAGGTCTCCCAGTAAGGCAGGTTCAGCGCGGAAAGCATATTTCCCAGAGTTCCGGCTGTGCCGTGTCCTCCGACAAATCCGATAGCCAGCTCAATTCCAAACACGTCATAGAGATCCTCTCCGGAAAACAGCACATGAGTTCCGTATCCCACTGCAAACTGGAACATAGCTGCCGCCAGTCCGATACCGATAAGAGGGAACACATTTTTAAGGACATCCGGATCCACGCCGTCAGCCTTTCCGCCTCCTATCTTCAGTCCCAGCGGGACGGCAGCCACAACCGGAACGATCAGGATGCCGGGAAGCAGAGAATATGTATCAAACCAGGACGCTGGAACAGGCAGAACATTTGCACACTGAGGTCCTAAAAGCAAAAGCAGAAACCCTCCGATCACAGAAGCCGGAATAAAGGTTTTCTGAAGAATTTTCAGCTTCGCTCTCAGAAAAACCCCTATCAGCAGAAACACACCCAGAAGGCCCAGGCTTTGCAGCAGATCTGTAAGCATTGCGTTTGTCATAGCACTCTCTCCTTTTTAAGATAGTTGGACGTCCATTTTAGGACATAAAATTTTTATGTCCTATTTATAAAAAATTTATAACACTTATAAATTTTACTGTAAAGGCGTTCTGTCGCCTTTTTGAATATTTTTGTATATTTCCGAAAAATATTGCTCTTTTTTTATTTTTTTGCTATTATATATAAAAATAGAGCCTTTAAACCGCATTTGACAAAATACAGTTTAAAGGCTCTTCTGTTCAGAGCGTGCGCATCTTTCTATACAGAAAAAGAACTCCCGCGGGAGTTCCCCGTGAGAGTTCTTTTTCTGTACATATAAGATATGAGAGCATTCAGTTGGAATCTTCTGTTTCATCAACGCCTGTATTTTCCGGCCATTATCCTTCGATGGCAATCCTCTGGCTCTCCGGAACCTGTCTGTTCATCTCTGCCTTCGGGAAATCAAGGGTAAGCACGCCGTTTTCAAATCTGGCCTTGATATCCTCCTGTTTCAGATTCTCGCCTACATAGAAGCTGCGGCTCATGCTGCCTGCATATCTTTCCTGCCTGATGAGACGGCCTTTTTTGTCCTTCTCGTCCTTGTCAAGCCCCTTGGCGGCGCTGATGGTTATATATCCATCCTTCAGTTCCAGATGGATTTCATCCTTCTTAAAGCCCGGCAGGTCTACGGCCACTTCATAAGCGTCGTCCTTTTCTCTTACGTCGGTCTTCATCATGTTCTTCGCATGCTTTCCGTACAGAGGATTCTTTCTTCCAAAGAAACTGTCGTCAAAACCGAATCCAAAATCATCCATAAAGTCATCCATTAAATTTTCTCCGAAAATGCTTGGTACATATAACATAAGTCATGCCTCCTTCAAATATCTATGCTATGTAACCGTTCAGGATGCTGTTCTGAAAGCTACCTGAGGGATTCCTTCTGATGGGAGCCGTCTTTTCAGAAGCTCTTCACTTCTTTCCGTCTCTCTTCATCCCTCTTTCTCTTTACGCCCTTATTATAGCACTATTATTAGCACTGTCAATAGTCGAGTGCTAATTTTTTGTGAAAATTCTGTGTCTTTTTTGTAAAATCCCTGTAATCTTAAAATATTATCTGTCTTAAGCAGCCTATAGCCGCGCTATTTTTTCCCATACCTCCCTTTCCCTGAGTGATTTTTAATTGTAAACTATTTTTATTATATAGTTGACAATTATTCTTTTTCCAGATATACTACCTTTACATTTCAACACAGCAAAGGAGAAAACTATGTTTCAGAATGATCTTCAAATGTCCCGAAGACAGGGCTCCAGAGCCCTGAGGCTTACCCTGTGCGCCCTGTTCACAGCGCTGATCTCTGCGGGAGCTTTTATCAGGATACCTGTACCGGTTGTCCCTTTTACTCTCCAGCTTTTATTCACCATGCTTGCAGGCCTGCTTCTGGGCGGAAGAGACGGGGCCTTCTGTGTGGGGGCCTATATCCTTTTAGGTCTTATGGGGCTCCCTATTTTCGCCGAGGGAGGAGGAATCTGGTATCTTGGAAAGCCCAGCTTCGGCTATCTGATCGGCTTCTTCCTCGCCAGTTATGTGACCGGAAAACTGGCCTGGAGCCGGAAAATCCCTTCCCTCCGTTTCATCCTCTTATGTAACTTTGCAGGCCTTTTTATCGTCTACGGAATCGGCATGCTGTATTACTATCTCATTTCCAACTATGTTATACAGACGCCCATTGGCCTTTGGCCCCTGTTCCTCTACTGTTTCATCCT
The DNA here is from genome assembly GCF_020736365.1 of Clostridium sp. M62/1. NCBI lineage: Bacteria > Bacillati > Bacillota > Clostridia > Eubacteriales > Clostridiaceae > Clostridium > Clostridium sp. M62/1. The sequence goes on from NZ_CP085988.1 coordinate 3,518,094, forward strand.
GGCCGTTCCCGGAGATATTTGCCTGTGTATTCTGGCCGCAGTCCTCTATTTCCGCCTGAGGCCGCTGTTTTTGTCAACTTTTTAGAATGTGAGGTAAAACTATGAATTCTGCTGAAAACAAAAATACCAAAAGCATCTCATCCCCCTGCGGCAGTTCTTTCCTGAACTCTGCCAAAAGGCGGGTGCTTGACGGAGAACTTCTCTCCCGGGAGGATGCAGTTTTGCTGGCAGACGAGCCTCTTTTTGAGCTGTGCCAGGCTGCCGATGAAATACGCTCCCATTTCTGCGGAAATAACTTTGATCTGTGCTCCATTGTAAACGGAAAGTGCGGGCGCTGTTCGGAGGACTGCAGATACTGCGCCCAGAGTGTCCATTATCATACCTCCTGCACGGAGGAATATCCCCTCCTCTCATCAGAAGAGCTGGTAAGACAGGCCCGGTTCAATGCCGCCCACGGAGTCCTACGCTATTCTATAGTTACTTCCGGTAAGCGGCTCTCCGATGCCGAGATCGACAATGTCTGCGGAAGCATACGCCAGATCAGACGGCAGACCAATATCCGCGTCTGTGTTTCCTTCGGGCTTTTAAATGAGGCTCAGTTTACAAAGCTTCGCCTGGCAGGCGTTTCCCGCGTTCACTGCAATCTGGAGTCCTCTGAGCGTTTTTTTCCCTCTGTCTGCACCACCCACACCTGGCAGGAAAAAACAGAGACACTGAAGGCGGCCAGGAGGGCCGGCCTTGAACTATGTTCCGGGGGAATCATAGGATTGGGGGAAACCATGGAGGATCGGATCGATATGGTTCTCTCGATCCGCAGCCTTGGCGTAAAATCTGTTCCGGTCAATCTGTTAAATCCGATCCCGGGAACTCCTTTTGCCCACAATCCCGTTCTCAGCAATGATGAGCTGAGGCGCACCGTCGCCATCTTTCGCTTTCTCATCCCGGACGGTTCCATCCGTCTGGCTGGCGGACGGGGGCTTCTCGCCGACAAGGGAGAGGCATGCTTCCAGAGCGGAGCCAATGCCGCCATCAGCGGGGATATGCTCACCACCTCCGGATATTCCTTTGAGACAGACAGAGAACTGATCCGCCGTCTTGGCTATGAGGTGAGAGATGAAAGGCAGATTTAACACAAAAACAGCAGAAAAGCAAAATACAGAAAGACAAAACAATACAGCATGTATCCCTTCCGGGCGTTCCCTCTTCGTCACCGGAACGGGAACGGATGTGGGAAAAACCTATGTAACGGCCCTGATTGTAAAAAAGCTCCGGCAGCTGGGCAGACATGCGGCCTATTTTAAAGCCGCGGTCAGCGGAAACGAAAGAAAAGACGGCCTTCTGATTCCGGGAGACGCTGCATTTGTAAAGGAGTTTTCCGGCATCAGCCAGCCGCTTGAGACCATGTGCCCCTACGTCTATGAGCAGGCCTTTTCTCCCCATCTGGCTGCCCGCCTTGAGGGAAATCCTCTGGTTCTCCCGAATGTGAAGGCGCAGTTTTCCTCTCTCCTTTCCTCCTTTGACTGCGTCACCGTGGAAGGAGCCGGAGGAATCCTCTGCCCCCTTCGCTTTGACAGCCAGAAAATATTTCTGGAGGATCTGATTAAGGCTCTGAACCTGCCCTGCATCCTTGTGGCCGACGCAGGCCTTGGAACCATCAACGCAGCGGGACTGACTGCTTTCTATCTGAAGCAGCACAAAATTCCTGTAAAGGGAATCATTCTGAACCGGTTTCACCCGGGAGACGTGATGGAGGAGGATAACCGAAGGATGTGCGAAGCTGTCACCGGGCTTCCCGTTCTGGCCTGTGTAAAGCCCGGCGATACAGAGCTTTCCATAGAACCAGAGGTACTGCTTTCCCTGTACGAGAAATCCTGACAGAGCCTGCCTGCCGCTGTCCGCTCTGTCGCCATGCCATCAATTTATAATCTTTTATACTTTCCAAATAAGGAGGAAAAACTTATGATCTGGTATCCATACCAGCAGATGAAAACCATGAAGCCGCCCTATTCCATCGTCGATGCCGAAGGCGTCTATCTCTATACGGAGGACGCCCGCTTAATTGACTCGGTATCTTCCTGGTGGAGCGTGATACATGGCTATAAGCATCCGGTTCTCACAGAAGCCATTAAATCTCAGGCCGACCATTTTTCTCATGTGATGCTGGGAGGCCTGACCCACGAACCGGCAGAACGGCTTGCCGCCAGACTCCGCCAGTGGCTTCCCGGAGACCTGAACTACTGTTTCTTTTCCGACTCCGGCAGTGTGGGAGTGGAGGTGGCGCTGAAAATGGCTTTTCAGTATTATGTAAATAAAGGAGAGGAAGGACGGACGAAGGTTCTCTCCCTGACTCACTCCTACCACGGAGATACCTTTAAGGCCATGGAGGTCGGTGACGATGAGGATTACCACTTTGCATTTAAAAAGAAAGAAAACGTCATCCATATCCCTACCAGAATCCAGGACCTGGAGGATGCCTTCCTCCGCTTCCACAGAGAACTTTACTGCTTTATCGTGGAGCCGCTTCTGCAGGGTGCAGGCGGAATGAGAATGTACGATATCTCCTTCCTGGAAAAGGCCAGAGAGCTCTGTGATACGTATGGGGTGCTCCTCATTTTTGACGAGGTGGCCACCGGATTTGGACGGACCGGGCATCGGTTTGTATCTGATCTGGTCTGCCCGGACATCTTGGTTCTGGGAAAAGCTCTCACCGGAGGCTATATCGGCCATGCCGTTACCGTGGCCGGCGCAAAAGTATACCAGGGCTTTTACGGGGATGATCCGGCTCTTGCGCTGATGCACGGCCCCACCTTTATGGGAAATGCCCTCGCCTGCCGCGCAGCTTTAGCCTCCATAGAACTGTTTGAATCAGGAAACTATATGGAGAAAATTGCCCATATTGAGGAAGTATCCAGAAGAGAGCTCAAAGACTTATCCTCCCCTCTGATTCGCGAAATCCGGATCATGGGGGGCTGTACCTGTGTGGAGACCGTCTCTCCGGACGTCCTTGACGGCTTTCAGGAATTCGCGTATCAGCACGGAGTATTCAGCCGGCCATTCCTCAGCTATATGTATACAATGGTGCCTTATATAATAGAAGATTCCCAGCTGATACAGATTTTTGACACAATGAAGGAGTGGTTTTCCAGGTTTCATTAATAAACAGGCGAAAAACCTTTGCTTTCCCCTGTTTTCTCCATTGATAAACCCTTCATTTTCCGCTATAATCATGTCGTATTATGTCAAATCAGAGTAAAACGACGGTAAAATGGAGGAATTGAAGTGTTTTCATTTATTTATCTGTTTTGTCCGCCCGCCCTTGCTCTTCTCATCTATGAACGGATGGAGTTCAAGCGGGCGGCTTTTGTCTGCGAAAACAGAAGGCGTGAGGGAAGCCCGGAGTGGCTGGTAAACCTTCTGCTCAAGTATCTTGCCTTTACAGGGGTGGTAAACGCCGCGGCCATGGCCGTGGGCTCCATCTTTATCCCCATTAACCGGATGGCTTCCGGCGGACGCTTCGGCGACAATATTCTGTCTGTCCGCTATCTGATAACGGCCTGCATAACGGCCATCGTCCTGGCCGTGGCCGCCAAGGTTGTGTCTTTTAATTTAAGTATCAGCGTAGAGCAGAAGAAGAGGGTGGATAAAAATGAGAGTGAGAGCTAAAAAACTGAGTCTGTCCTTCCTGTGCTTTTTCACCCTCCTGTGCTACTTTTCTGCCTGGTGGGCGGTGAGAACCTACGGCAGCATCAGCATGGAGGAAATTGTTTTCCACCTGAATGTCCCCCTGGACGGGGTCAACACAGAGTACATATTTAGCTATCTGAAAACTGCTCTGCTGCCGGCTCTGGTGGTTTTTGTCATCGCTGCTGCCGTATTCGGAAGATGCTGCCTGTATCTGCGCCGCAAAAAAACCTACACCTGCCTGGACATCCGCTTCGGACAGAAACGGTGGCTTCTGGAGCTGACTGACCGGGCCTTTTCCAGGGCCATGGCTCTGCTTCTCGTGTTCGGCCTCGTATTCATGGCTGCCGGCACAGACAGTATGCTGAACATCGGAGATTATCTCTACAACCAGTTTCACAAGAGCTCCTTTATCGAGGAGCAGTATGTAAAACCGGAATCCTCCCTGCTGTCCTTCCCGGAAAAGAAGCGAAATCTCGTCTACATTTATCTGGAATCCATGGAGAAGACCTTTGAGGACAGAGAAAACGGCGGAAACATGGAAGAAAATGCCATACCGGAGCTGACAGAACTGGCAAAGCAGAATGTGACCTTTCAGCTCGGTCCGGACGGCAGCCAGGGCATCCTTCCCCTGACCTCCACCTGGACCATCGCCGCCATGGTTGCCCAGACCTCGGGACTTCCCCTGAAGATTCCCGTGGAGAAAAATTCCATGAGCAAATATGGCTCCTTTCTTCCCGGGGCAGTCACCCTGGGGGAGGTGCTGGAAGATGCCGGCTACCGGAACATGCTGATGGTGGGCTCCTACGCCAGCTTTGCCGGAAGAGATCAGTATTTTAAGGATCACGGCAGCTATGAAATCTGGGATTTCGGCACTGCCAAGCGGCTTGACAAGGTTCCCGACGACTACGATATAGGCTGGTGGGGAATTGAGGATGAAAAGCTCTTTGAATATGCAAAGGAGGAGCTCTCCAAGCTTGCCGCCGGTTCACAGCCCTTTAACTTTACCATGCTGACGGTGGATACCCACAATCCCAACGGCTACATATGCCGCCTCTGCGATGACGAGTTTGAAGACCAGTACAGCAACGTCCTCCACTGTTCCAGCCGCCAGACCGTACAGTTTGTCCAGTGGATCATGGAGCAGCCCTGGTATGAGAACACCACCGTTGTCGTTACCGGCGATCACGCCACCATGGTTTCCGGCTACGCCCCCGACGACGGCTCCTATGACAGAGGCGTATACTACTGCTTTATCAACCCGGCCGCCGTTCCCGCTGACAGGAATCACACAGCCTGCACCATGGATCTCTTTCCAACGACGCTGGCTGCCATGGGTGTGGAAATTGAGGGCGACCGGCTGGGGCTTGGCACAAACCTGTTTTCTGAGCGCGGCACCATCGTGGATGAGTTCGGGCAGGAGGAGGTCATCTCCCAGCTCAACATGAAGTCAGAATTTTACGACAGCGTTCTTCTGTACGGAGAGGAAGCGGAAGAGAAATAGAGAATCCTGTAAGGACAGAAAAAGGTAATTTTTTTATCTCCCGCAATTTGCGAAGCAAAAAAATTACCTTTTTCTTATTTTTCCGTATTCTTTTCTGTCCTGTTTAGTTCAGCCACTCGCCCAGCTTATGTCCGCCGGCGGTGAGCCCGGATCTTCTCCGGAACGTACGCCTCTCTTTTTCCTCCTGGATCCCGGCTCCGGTGGCCGGCGGACTTGTTTTCGCTCTTCTTCATCTGGCTCTTCACAGCGCCGGTATTCTGGAGTTCGCTTTCGATACGACCATTCAGACTATTCTGATGACCGTATTCTTCTGCAGCGTCGGTTTTACCGCCTGCTTCCGTCTCCTGAAGAAGGGCGGCATCCAGGTATTTATTTTCCTGGCGCTCTCCATTTTAATGTGTGTTATTCAGGATGCAGTCGGAAGCGGTCTGGCAGCTGCCTTCGGTCTGGATCCGCTCCTTGGACTGTGCATGGGCTCCATCCCGTTAGTAGGCGGTCACGGAACATCCGGCTCCTTCGGTCCTCTTCTTGAGGAAACCTACGGTGTTTCCGGTGCTCTCACCGTCGCATTGGCGGCAGCTACATATGGACTTGTATCTGGAAGTATGATGGGCGGCCCGATTGCCCGCCGCAGAGTTGAAAAACTTCATCTGAAATCCACAGCAGCTGAAGAGGGAAATGCGCAGGCTGACACAGCTGTCGCTATCGACAGCCAGAAGTTCACAACCGCAGCTGTTTTCTTAGCCATCGCTATCGGCGTCGGCACCCTGATCATGAGCGGCTTTGACATGGTTCACATTACCATGCCGGCTTATATCGGAGCCATGCTCTGTGCAGCCGCCATCAGAAATATCTGGGATGTTTCCGGCCATGATCTTCCGATGGATGAGATCGATACTCTGGGAGGCCTTTCCCTGAACCTTTACCTGGCCATGGCCATGATGAACCTCTGCCTGTGGCAGCTGGCTGCTCTGGCTCTTCCGATGATTGTCATCCTTCTGGTTCAGACATTCATCATGTTCCTGTACGCAAACTTCGTTATCTTCAATATCATGGGACGCGACTACGAGGCAGCGGCTATGACCAGCGCTTTCTGCGGTTTCGGTATGGGCGCTACGCCTAACGCTATGGCTAACATGAAAGCCCTTGCAGAGCACTATGGCCCTGCGCCGCGCGCATTCTTCATCGTGCCGTTAGTAGGAAGCCTTTTCATCGACTTCTGCAACTCCATGGTTCTGACCACATTCATGAACGTTCTGCACTAGCAGGCGGATCAAATTTTCTGAACATGAACATGCCGGGACACCGGCGGCCGCTATACGGCCGCCGGTGTCCCCTTTTTTCCCTGCTACTGCATTTTCCCGTCTCCCTGCCCATATTGTCTGCAACCATATTCTGTAACAGTTTAGCCATATTGCCAGTTCCTATTGACTTTTCCTCTTTTTCCATCCAAAATAGTAAAAAAACAGGAGATTTTTAAAATGAAAGCATCAGACAACACGTCCCACACACCATCCGGGTGCCTGATTTGCGGCGCCCCTCTGGTATATACCCGGCAGATGGAGCCGGTTGAGTGCGTCCTCTGCCACGGCCATTTCCTATCCAATGCGCGCTGCGAAAACGGACACTACATCTGCGACTCCTGCCACGAGAAGGACGCTCTGCAGGTCATCTACAGTTTCTGTCTTCACACAAAGCAGAAAAATCCTGTAGCTATTATGCAGGAGCTGATCCGCTTCCCCCAGATCCATATGCATGGGCCGGAACATCATGTCCTGGTAGGCTCTGCTCTGCTGGCAGCCTGCAAAAACTGCGGGGCAGGCTTTGAACTGGAGCCTGCTCTCCTTGCCATGCGTGAGCGCGGTTCACAGGTTCCCGGCGGAATCTGCGGCCAGTGGGGCTCCTGCGGAGCCGGCATAAGCGCAGGCATCACTGTGAGCATCCTGACAGAGGCCACCCCCCTGTCAGGCCGTGAATGGGGCCTGGCCAACCAGATGACGGCCAGGTGCCTCTCCGCTATCGGAGCCATCGGAGGTCCCCGGTGCTGCAAGCGGGATTCCTATACGGCGCTGATAACAGCCGCAGAATTCATCCGTGAACATTTCCACATCGATCTGGAGGCGCCGGAGTCCATTATCTGTCACATGTCTGGCAGAAATGAACAGTGCCTTGGGGCGTCCTGCCCCTATAACAGCCAACGAACAGGGGAAAACTGAGCTGCCTGAAGGGACTGCCCGGAGACTCTTCCTCTGAAATGAACGAAAAGGTGGTATTTGTCAATGAAAAAACAGGAAAACGGCGGCGGGAAACAGAAAGAGGCCCCAGCAGCAAATAAAGAAAAAAAAGGAAAGAAGACACGCCCAGCAAAAAAGCCCTCCTCCCTGCTGTCTAAAAAGGATATTAAGACCCTGGAGGGCTTCTGTGAGGGCACTCAGGGATATTTTGGGAAAATGCTGGAATATCTGGAGAATTTTATCGAGAAAGGAATTGAAAGCGGCCGTTTTACAGAGGAGGAGGCGCGCGCTGATCTGGAGATTGCTCTCTGGTACGCCTATGCCTGCAACAATCTCGACGACTACGAGCACTATTACATGGCGGCCCAGTGGATGCCCTCCTCAGAGCAAAACGCAGCCGGCTGCGGAGCCTGGTATTACCGCTACTCCTGTTGCCTGATGTACTGCGGGCGCCTGGAGGAGGCCCTGGGCATTTCTGAAAAGGGCGTCCTGGAGGATCCCAAGTATCCCTGGGGATTTCTTCAGCTTGCCAAGCTGAGATGCCACTTTGGCCGTAAGAAGGAGGCTCTGGAAGCCGTCCGGCAGGGGCTTCTCCTGGAGCCTGGAGACTACGAATTCCTCACTCTGCTAAGAGAGATACAGGAGGGCCGTTCCCTGGAGGAAATGGAGTTTCACTACATTGATCCTGCGTGTGATCAGGATCTCCAGAACGGGCTTATGGATGACGATTATTTTAAAAAGCTCTCTGTGGCTGGGATTGTCTGCGACAAAAAAGCCCTGGCCCAGATAAAGGAGCTGTTCTCTCCTGCCGGATGGAAGGCGGACTGTCCCTACTGCAGCTTTCGGTACTGGTCAGATGCCCAGGAGATCAACTGCGTATTCCGCATGAACGAGGCAGCTCTCTCCAAAATGGATCTGACCTGGCTGGCTGCCCAGAAGCGCCAGCTTGACGAGGGACGCTATCCGGCCAGCATGGAATGGGAGGGGGAGGAATACCTGCTTTCCTCCGTCATCTTTGATATAGACTGCAGTATGCTGCTGGCCTATGCCGGAGCGGAAAACGGCCGTGAGCTCCTTTTTAAAGTGAGGGAGAGCGAAAATGAGGCGGGGCTTATGAGTTAGACCCATAAGCTCCCGCCTTTTGCGCCTTTTTAATAGAACTGGTTCATAAATACTGCAATCGCGATTCCCAGCACAGCTCCTGCGAACACCTGGAGAGGCGTATGCCCCACATACTCCTTGAGCTTTTCCTGGAGCACCACAGAATCCAGCTTCAGAAGATTTTCAAACAGCAGGCTGTTGAGTACCTTTGCCTACTTTCCTGTTTCCTGGCGGACGCCGATGGCATCATACATCACCACCATGGCGAACAGAAAGCTGATGGCAAACTCAAAGCTGCCGAAGCCATAGCAGTAGGCAGAGGCAGTCGTCAGCGCGCACACCGTTGAGGAATGGGAGCTGGGCATTCCCCCTGAGCCCGTCAGTCTCTCCGGGTTAAAAGACCTGTTCAGGGCAATGTCAATAATTGTCTTTAATACCTGAGCCACGATCCAGCCGATCACACCGCTCATCAATACCTGGTTTCCCGTTATTTCCTGATAAATTGTCATTCCTGTCTCCTGTTCACTTGTCTAAAAATGCTAAAGGCTCTGTCATGCGGCCTTCAGAGCAGCTCCCAGCTTTTTTCTCACCGACAGCCAGATTTCTTCCAGACTGCACAGCTTGTCGGCATATATGACAACATAGCCCTCCCTGTATTTGGGAGGCAGAGGTGTAAGGGGCCACATATGGCGCAGAATCAGATTTCTCTCCCTCTCTGTCAATGAAAAATATTTCTCAGCATTCTCAAGAGCTGTCCTGGGATGGGTGAAGCCATGAAAATGTTCTCCGGTCTCCCTTCCATGAACATGCCAGTCATAGAGAAACAGATCGTGAAGCAGGCCTCCTCTGGCCGCCTCACAGAAGTGAAGCCCCTTTCTTCTGCAGATCAGATAACTCATGTACGAAACACGCAGACAGTGCTCCAGACACGTTGTCCCTCCATGCTGGATATACTGATCCATGGACTGAAACGCAGGATGCTCTAAAATGTCCCTCACACATTCCAGATACCCCTGATCCCTGTACCATTCTCTCAGCTGCTCTCCTGCGAAACGCCCTGTGCGCCTCATTTTCTCTTTCCTTCCTTTCCTGACTGCCGACCAATTCCCCTCCCTGGGGCTGCAGCCCAGCCTGGGCAGCTATGTCCTTTCCGGGTGACGGCTTTCGCCGGGGATACTGAAACCTGTGCCCCCGGCGAATTCTCTGATGCTCTATCCATTTGCTTCTCTGCCCGTATTGTAGCAGAAATTATATCATCTGTCCACTGTAAATCAAAGGACGTTTTCCTGTTTAGTAGCCGATCAGCCAGTCATAGAGTTCCTGATACTTGAGAGCTGATGTTTTCCAGGAGAAATCAACTGCCATGCCCCTGTCAATAATCTTGTTCCACTCGCGTTTTCTGTTGTAATACACATGCTTTGCATAGCGGATGGTATCCAACATCTCATGGGCATTATAGTTGGCAAAGGAAAAACCGGTTCCTGTTCCCTCGTACTCATTGTAGGGCCACACGGTATCCTTAAGTCCTCCTGTTTCCCTGACAATGGGCACCGTGCCGTAGCGCAGAGCCATAAGCTGGCTTAAACCGCAGGGCTCGAAAAGGGACGGCATCAGGAAGGCGTCGCAGGACGCATAGATACGGTGTGACATCTCCTCAGAATAATAGATATTGGCGGAGACGCGTCCATTGTACTTCCAGTCGTAGTGGCGGAACATATTCTCATATTTCTCGTCCCCTGTTCCCAGCACGACAAGCTGCACATCATCTGTACAGATCTCATCCATCACGCACTGAATCAGGTCGAAGCCTTTCTGGTCTGTCAGACGGGATACCACGCCTATCATAAATTTTTTATCATCCTGCTCAAGTCCCAGCTGCTGCTGCAGCGCTCTCTTATTTTTAATCTTTTCCTTACGGAAGGTTTTCGCATTGTAATTCTGGACAATCATCGGATCTGTCTCCGGATTGAAATCGTCGTAGTCAATGCCGTTCACAATGCCCCGCAGGCTGTTTGCCCTGGCCCGCATCAGACCGTCAAGCCCTTCTCCGTAGAACGGGGTTTTGATCTCCTCTGCATAGGTATTGCTTACGGTGGTGATGGCATCTGCATAGACGAGACCGCCCTTTAACATATTTCCGTCCTTGTACGCTTCCAGCTTGTCAGGAGTGAAGTAATAATCCGGGAGACCGGACAGCCGCTGGATCGTCTTGACATCCCAGACACCCTGGAATTTCAGGTTGTGAATAGTCATAACAGACTTCATATTCCTGAAAAATTCGCCCTCATGGAATTTATCCTTTAAGAATACAGGGATCAGGCCGGTCTGCCAGTCATGACAGTGCACCACATCCGGCTGGAAACCGATCACCGGCAGACTTGAGAGGGCGGCTCTTGAGAAAAATGCAAATTTTTCCAGATCGCAGTACCAGTCGCCGTAAGGCCTGGAGCCGCAGAAATAGCTCTCATTGTCAATAAAATAGAAGGTGATTCCTTCATAGACATACTCAAGAATCCCTACATAGCGGCTCTGTCCCAGATAGTCCATATAGAAATGGTTCAGATATTTCATGTCATTTCGGAAAGATTCCTTGATACAGAGATATTTGGGAATCATAACCCTTACATCAAAATACTGCTTGTCAAAGCATTTCGGAAGAGAGCCGACTACGTCCGCCAGACCCCCTGTCTTGATAAAAGGAACCGCTTCTGAAGCTATAAAAAGAATTTTTTTCATCCTGCTACCTCCCATTCATCTCATTGCCGGACAAATCCCCAATTTGAGCCCCCTTGTCCAGATATACTGCTATTATACAATAGATTTATACATTTAGAAAGGTAGTATTATGATTTTTTGTCTGATTCTTTCTGAAACAGGCCTGCAGCTCTCCTCTCAAAGCTGCCGTCCTGCCCGCCTTCTGACTACGAGATCCGCTTGTAATCGAGCCGGATTTTATCGGCAATCAGCGCAATAAATTCGGAATTTGTCGGCTTTCCCTTCCCGGTGCTTACAGTATAGCCGAACAGATCATTGATGGTATCCATCTCCCCTCTGTTCCATGCTACTTCGATGGCATGGCGGATGGCTCTCTCTACACGGCTCGGCGTGGTCGCATGCTTCTTTGCAATGGTCGGATACAGGATCTTCGTGACAGAAGCTAACATCTCCTGATCCTTCACTGAAATGATAATGGCATCCCGCAGATACTGATACCCTTTAATGTGGGCGGGGATACCGATTTCGTGGAGCATCTGGGTTACGTCGTTTTCCAGATTCTGCTCCATGTACTCCGCCTTATTGACATAAGGCTTCACTTTTCTGCTTCCCGACAGCATTGTCGTTTTATTCTTATATCCCGTCAGCCTTCGCAGCTTATCGAGTATGATCTCTTTTGTAAACGGTTTCATGATATAGTAGCTGGCGCCCAGCTTGAACGCCTCCGCTGTCAGATTTTCACTGCCTGCGGCTGTTACCATGATAAAGGATGTGCTGTCCTTCATCTCCGTATTGCTCTTGATTTTCTCCATGACAGATATTCCGTCCATTCCCGGCATGACAATATCCATTAATACGACATCTGGTCTGGTCTTCAAAATCATGTTGTACGCTTCGTTGCCATTATCCGCCTTTCCGACGATATGGTAATCCTTTTCTCCCTCCAGTATTTCGCCAAGCAGCTCCAAAGTCTGCCTGTTATCATCCGCAATCGCAATGTTTAATTCTGCCATGCTTCATACTCCTCCTAACTTTTTCTCCGTAACGATTATAAGCTTGTAAAAACTGCCCTTGCAATGATATTAAGACGCAAATTTCGACAGCTCTACCCGTATCTCATGTTCCTTTCCTCCTCCCGTTTCGGCAGCTCTCCCGCAAAAGCCTGCCTCTGTTCTCAGGGCAGGCCGTGTGAAAGCTCCTTTTTTTCCTATTGTATCTGTTTCCGGCTTCTCAATGCTGTGCTGTTTCGTCCGAAATCTGCCTTCCCTCGTGATTTATGTGAAAATTGTCCTTTTTAATCAGCTCTGAAATAGGAACCAGCTCATATCCCTTGCTTTGAAGTCCTGTGATCACTGCCTCCAGTGCCTGAGGTGTATATTTTGCCCCATTGTGCATAAGGATAATGGAGCCGTTTCCCAGGTGTTTGTGATTTACTACCTTATCTACGATGGAGTCTGCACCGTAGTCCTTCCAGTCCAGACTGTCAATATCCCACTGTACGGGGTAATAGCCCATGGAATCAGCAACAGCAACTACCTCGTTGTCGTAATCCCCGTAGGGCGGCCGAAACAGTGTCATATCTGTCCCTGTAAGTTCCTTCACCCGGTCATGCACCTTCTGAATTTCACTCTGAATCTCTGTCTCGCTTAACTGGCTCATGTTTTTGTGGTTTTCACTGTGGTTTCCAAGGTCATGGCCCTGGCTGGCTATGTACTTTACATCCTCCGGAAATTTTTCTACCCATCCCCCTGTCATAAAGAACGTAACCTTCACATTGTGCTTTGCCAGAATGTCCATTATCTGTCTGGTATCCTCGTTTCCCCATGGAAGCGGTTACCTGCGGCAGTCCTGTAACCGCAAAAAGCCCCGCCAGAAAGCGGTTTGTCCGCTCCCTGACGGGGCTTTATCTTTCGTATGGCTATTCTGTTTTTACTTTCTGTCTGTCTGCGTTTCAGCCTCCCCCTTCTCATTTGGAAGGAGCACATTCAGCAGAATGGCAACCAGAGCCGCCGGCACAATTCCAGAGCCTCCAAAAATAAGCTGCACTCCCTGGGGAAGATGGGAGAGCACCCCGCTGTTGGCTCCGATGCCATATCCGAGTCCAAGAGCCACAGATACAATCGTAATGCTCCTTGGCGTTAAAGGCTTCTTTGTGATAAGCTGAATTCCGCTCATGACAATGGATGAGAACATCATGACGGCTGCCCCGCCCAGCACGCTCTGAGGCATAATGGAAATCAGGGCCGCAAGCTTTGGGAGAAGCCCGCACAGAATCAGGAAAACAGCTCCTGTGGCAAGGGCAAAGCGGTTTACGATCTTTGTCATGGTCACAAGCCCCACATTCTGGCTGAAGGAGGTGTTGGGAAGAACGCCGAAGAGAGCTGCAAAAGCGGAGCCAAGGCCATCACAGATAATTCCGCCGGACAGCTCTGTGTCTGTGGCCTCGCGGCCCATTCCTCCCTCTGTCACGCCGGAGATGTCTCCCACTGTCTCAACTGCCGTCACGATAAACATAATCATCACCGGAATTACGGCACGCCAGTCAAACACAGGCTTAACAGGCATGAGCCTGGGGATGGACACCCAGCCGGCCTCAGCTACCTTGTCCCAGTTGAGAACCCAGGCCTTCGTGTACTCCACGCCCTCAGCCGTGACACCGACAGTTGGAAGCATAAGTCCCATAATCGCTGATGCAACATAGCCCACGATGATTCCGATCAGAATGGAAGAGGAGCTTGTCATGCCCTTTGTCCCATGCTTTAAAACAATAATCACAACTAAAACCAGGGTTCCGAGAAAGAGGTTTTCAAGGCTTCCAAAATCCGGCGCCTTATCCCCTCCTCCAAAAGAATTGACGCCTACAGCTATCAGGGACAGTCCGATGGAGAGCACGACGGTTCCCGTCACCAGTGCCGGGAAAAACCGGCGAAGAGGCTTCAGGAAAAAACCCAGGATTCCCTCGAAAATTCCGCCCAGAATCGAGGCCATCATGATCGCCCCATAGGAGAGAATTCCTCCTCCCATCACACCCACGACGCTGTTAAATACGCCGATAAAGCCGGAGCTGGTTCCCATGATAATTGGAACTTTTCCGCCCACCGGGCCGATGGCATAGAGCTGAACCAGTGTCACGATTCCCGCCACCAGCATGGCATTCTGAAGCAGATCCACCTGAAGGCCGGCAAATTCCTGCGTATTGGCCAGGCCGCAGGCACCTGTGATAATCAGAAGAGGGGTAAGGTTTCCGACAAACATTGCCAGTACGTGCTGAAGTCCGAGAGGAATTGCTTTTCTGAGGGGAAGCTTCCCATAAAAGTCATACTCAGCTCCCTTTGTTTCCTTTTCACTCATTCTCATTTTCTCCTTTGAATTTTTACGTTTTCTTAACACAGCCTTAACAGTATACCGTATTTCTCTTTCCATGTACACAAAGGAGCTTTATTTTATTCATTAATTTTAATAATGGGATTTTCTATGAACTGCTTATAAATTGCCCTGCACAGCCGCATCCTTGCCCCTCCCCATGCCGCGTCAAAGGAAAGAGCCACCTGAGGCTTCTCTGTCTCCACGCAGTAAATAGGAAGCTTTCTGTCCTTTACCTGATAGTCCCTGCCCTGCCCTCCTGCGGAAAAAATCTGCCCGGACGAGGCCGGAGAAAGGGCTGCCTTTTCATAGAGCCGTGTGATGCATCCGATGGAGAGAAGAACAAGAAATACCCAGAACAGCGCATTTTCCGGAAGGCACGGCAGGCTGAGCCGCCTGTTTCTCTGTCGGCCCTTCTGCTCTGAATCCCCGGCCGTTTTCTGCCGCAGCGGCTTCCCTGTTTCCCCGGAAAGCGGCATCAGACGGCCTGGCCCGCCGGCGTCTTTCTTTCTGCTGCTGCGTCTGCTTTTCCTCTCACTGTCCCTGAAAAATAAAAACCTCATTGTTTTTCCTCGGCAAAAAGCTGTTATTACCATGTTACGCAGCTCTTATTTCCCCTAGAACGTTTCAGATATGGAATCCGGCCTGAGGCACGCCTGAAATTTTTGACCTTTAATCCTGATAACGGGACTTCAGTAGGGCGATCTCTCTGGCATAGCCGTCCAGATCGTTTGGTGTTTCCAGATAAAAGGGCAGGCGCTTAAGCGCCGGATGGTTGATCACCCGCACAAGGGCCTCCAGCCCTATCTGTCCCTCCCCGATTCTGGCATGGCGGTCCTTGTGGGCACCCAGGGGATTCTGGCTGTCATTCAGATGGATGGCTTTAAGCCTGGAAAGGCCGATCACCCGGTCAAATTCTGTCAGCACCTCATCCAGATGGTTTACAATGTCATATCCCCCATCCCAGACATGGCAGGTGTCCAGGCAGACGCCCATCTTTTCACTGAGCGCTACCCGATCAAGGATTTCCCGAAGCTCCTCAAAGCTCCTTCCCACCTCGCTCCCCTTGCCGGCCATAGTTTCCAGAAGTACGGTGGTGGTCTGCTCCGGCTTCAGAATCGCGTTGAGCATGCCGGCAATGTATTCAATCCCTGTCTCCACTCCCTGCTTCACATGGCTGCCTGGATGGAAGTTGTAGAGGTTTCCCGGTGTAAACTCCATCCTTCTCAGGTCATCCTCCATGGTGTTTCTGGCAAACACCCGGATGCTCTCATCTGCCGAGCAGCCGTTGAGGGTATAGGGGGCGTGGGCCAGCAGGGGAACAATGTCCTCCTGGCGTGAAAATTCCAGAAATGCCCTCACGTCCTCCGGGTCGATTTCTTTTGCATTTCCTCCCCGGGGATTCCTTGTAAAAAACTGGAAGGTTCCGGCATCAATCTTTTTTGCCTCCCTTCCCATCGCCAGATACCCTTTGGCCGATGAGAGATGGCACCCGATTCTAAGCATGGTCTCTTCCTCCTTTTCTCCTGTCATTTTTTCTGTGATTTTCTCTGCCGTTTTCTCTGTCCTGCAGTTCCTGCTTTCCTGCTCTCCCTCTGCCTCCTGTCCGCCCTGCTCCCCGGATCGGCGTTACAGCCGACACCGCTATGGCAATGAGAATCACTGCCGCAGCGATCTGAAGAAAAATACTGAGCCCTGTCCAGTGCTCAATAATAAAATTTTCAGGGTGAGAGCCAAACAGCTGCTCCAGTGTCCCCGCCACGTCGCTGTTTCCTGCCTGTTTATTGATCATCGCGTAAAAAGTAACAGCCGGATTCATAAGAAGCAGATAAAGGCTTCCCCCTGATGTGGCCTGTCTTGTCACACTGTCAACGGCAGTCATATAGCTGCTGATCTCATTCTGGGACATCCGATAGGTAAACACATTGACGGCATAGGTACCAGCTACCAGAAACACAATGGTGACGTAGGAGCATACATTTGCCATGGTGGAGCGCTTAAACAGAGAGGAAAAAAACACTCCGATGCCCCCTGACAGCAGCGCTACCGTGACAAAGCACAGGAGCAAAAGGGCCATGTCCGTCACAGTAATTCCTCCGTACACAAATACCAGAGCAAGGGCAGGAAAGCTGGACAGCACCAGAAGCAGCATGGAAGTAAAGGCCGCGGCCAGCTTGCCCAGCACAATTTCCCCGGGCTTCATAGTTGTGGTCAGCATCAAATCAAGGGTCTGCCTCTCCCTCTCTCCGCTGATACTGTTGGAGGTCATGGCCGGCATAATGAACATGAGCATGGCAAACTCGATGGAAGCCACAAACACATACAGTTCAAGAAATCTCGAATACTGGATCTCCGCCGTCATCTTCACCTGATCCACCACGGAATACATATTAAAAAGCGCAACTGCGCTGAGGATTCCATTAAAAATAAGCAGAACCATGGCCATACGGATGCTTCTGCTGCTCACCTTCAGCTCTCTTTTATAAACCGGGTTCATTTTCATGTATCAGCACCGCCTTTTCACCTGCATGGTCTGTAATCTGCATAAAGATGGTTTCCAGGCTCCCCTTCTCCCGCATGAAGCCGCTCACCATTACGTCCGCGTCCACAAGCTGCTGGAGAAGCAGGGCCTCATCCTGCCTGTCCCCGTTAAACCCCACCTTGATCTCCTCTCCCTTTAAAGAAATGGTCTGAACACAGGGATGGCTCCGCAGAATCGCCATAGCCGTTTCCCGTCCTCTGTATATGGAAATCAGCAGCGGATTGGAGGAATTGACCTTTTCCAGGATCTGATCCATGCTTCCGGTAAGCACCATTCTCCCCTGTTCAATAATCCCAATGCTTGTGCACATCTCAGACAGCTCAGAGAGAATATGGGAGCTGACGAGAAGCGTTTTTCCCTGTTCCCGCAGCTCCTTTAAAATTCCGGTGAACTCCAGCCTTGTCCTGGGATCGAGGCCGGAGGCCGGCTCATCTAACACCACAAGCTCCGGATCATGGATCAGAGCTCTTGCCAGGCAGAGCCTCTGTTTCATTCCCCTGGAAAGGCCGTCCACAAAGAAATCTGCCTTGTCCTCCAGCTTCATCTGCTCCAGCAGTGTTTCACACCGTCTTCTGGCACCCATTCCCTCCAGCCCGTAGCAGGAAGCAAAAAATTCCATATATTCGGATACCTTCAGGTTATCATAGACACCGAAGGAGTCCGGCACATAACCCATTTTTTCCTTCAGGCATCTCTGTTCCCGTATCCCGTCCATTCCGTCTATGACAATGCTGCCGCTGTCCGGCGCCAGCAGTCCGGTGATAATTTTAATTGTAGTGGTCTTTCCGGCTCCGTTGGGCCCTACAAAGCCGAACAGCTCCCCCTTCCCTATCGTCATGTTCAGGCCGTCCAGGGCCTGAAAGTTTCCGTATTTCTTGCGCAGATCTCTGATTTCCAGCATTAACTTTCCCTCCCTGTGACATAGAGTACCGGGAGTATCATGTTCCAGGCCGTATCGCTCTTTGCCTCTCCCGAATATCTGACTGTGATGGAATTAGACGGTGACAGGTAGGGCCTCAGCTCCTCTTTCGTGTACACGGTCTTTGTCAGATCCATCCTGTCATTTCTTCCCGTTTCGTAGTTGTAAAAGTACATTGAGCCGTCAAACTTTTCCAGATACTGATACCTTGGATTATCCACAAACTCCGGTGAAATCCAGTCCATCGTCAGACTGTCGATTTCCAGATTGCTTCCCAGGAAATACTCAAGCACCAGAGGCTCTGAGGGTTCTCCCACATACACTGTATTTCCCCTCTGGTCATAGCTGCCGGAGCGAATCTTCGGGTACTGCTCCAGAGCACAGCGGTAGGTCCTTCCATCCGCTTTCTGGTTTACGGGAATCCTGGCTGTGGTTAATGTGAGTCCCTCTGTCTCAAAAGTGTCTGACGCCAGGAAATCAGGCTTCTCCTCTTCCGAATGGAACGCGATCAGCCTGGCATCTGAAAAGTATTCGTTCATATCAGAATCCAGATAAAACGTAAGGAGCTTAGACTTATCCTGTGACTCCAGATATTTTTCATCCGATATATCCGCCCGGCTGTACTGGTCTGCTCCTGTGACCATCTCTGCGAGGGCATATTTGTAAGAGACAGGAAATGTCAGTACCTCCAGTCCGTCCAGCTCTTTCTTCTCACCCGGTTCCATATCGCCCAGAAAAACCGCCTTCCCATAGAGAAGCAGCATGGCGTTTTCTATCCTCATGTCAGAATGATTCACAATGGTGCCGGAAATCTTTCCGTCGTAAAAGGTGACTGAGCTGGAAGGCGCCCTGTTTTCCAGCCCCTCCTTCTTTTTCAGGACAAATAATCCGGGCTCAAAAGCCACAGAATCCCTCACCCGGATCTCTGTCTTAGCCTCATCCAGGGAAACAGCAGTCTGATATCTCTCCCTTCCTGTGAATACAGCCGGCTTATTTGACTCATAAAAATAGTTTTTGGTGACAGGGCGCACCGTATATTCCGGATTCAGCTCTACTGTATACGGCGTATTGTAGGGGCTCCGCACATTAATATAGGTTTCCCGCTCCACCTCATCATCGCCATAGCTCTCCACCGTCGCATAGGTAAAAAACGGAGCCGTAAACCTTGTTTTTGCCCCCATGGCGTAAATCACCCCTGTAAATATCACTGCCAGCACAGCCACGCTCACCATGTAGTAATTCTGGCAGGACTTCCGTTTCAGATAGAGATAGAGGACCGGGCCAATCAGGACAATA
Source organism: Clostridium sp. M62/1 (assembly GCF_020736365.1). Classification (NCBI taxonomy): domain Bacteria; kingdom Bacillati; phylum Bacillota; class Clostridia; order Eubacteriales; family Clostridiaceae; genus Clostridium; species Clostridium sp. M62/1. Next base: position 3,537,449 of record NZ_CP085988.1, read on the forward strand.
TACACCAGAATTACCGCCGTATAGAGGCCTACCTTCGGCAGGCGCGCCACATTCCCCGTATTAATCAGTGACTGAATGGAGTAATACAGGTTGGACAGGCTGTAATACTGGTCCTGAGCCAAATACTGAATTGTTTCCTTTCCCATGATCTGCTGAAACAGCCCCTCCAGGACAACAGGATTCTGCGCGCACACTTCTGCAATATCCGCCAGCCCAAAGGCGGTGAACACAATCTGCCCGTTTCCCTGATTCTTTTTTGTCACAACAGAGGTACTGCCGCTTGAGAGGACCACACGTCCTTCCTTTACCCCAAAATCCACACAGTCAGCAGACACCATGACAGCCCGGCTGTCCTCCTCGGGACCGCTCAGTTCTATTTCCCTGCTGCTGATATTTCCAGCATCCGCTTCCAGAAACCTGCTTCCCAGTCTTCCCAGATTCTTCTCAAGCTGAGCTCCTGTTCCGAAAAGAAGGGTTCCCCCTTCCTCCACCCAGGAAAAGACAGCCTCCTCCTGCTCCTGTGTCAGAGTATTCCAGTCAAAATCATCTACCACAACCAGGTCAAACTGATCAAGTCCCAGCTCATTTTCCGGGATCTTTTCCGCTGTCAGCGGAACAAGCCTTGTCCTCAGCGTCCCGTAATTGAATCCGGCATCGTCCAGATAATCCAGACTGTCCGGATCGTCGCTGAGGGCTCCCACAAACATCACAGCCGATTCGGAGGAAATATCCAGCTTCAGTCTCTTTCTGACAACCTCATTTTCCTCCCAGTCCAGAAGGGAGAGAAAAATCTGATCATTCTCCACACCCAGAGGAACGTAATACTCTTCTGTCTTTTTTTCTCCCGGCTTTAACTCCACCGGATACTCATACTGGTATACCTCCATGTTGGATTCCAGGGTAAGAATTCTGAGAGTGCCTGTGAATGCGCTCCCTTTTTCGTTGGAATAGGATACCTCTATGGGAAGATACCTTCCTTCCCTGGCCTCGCCTCCAAAGCCATAGTCCGCCTCTACGGTTACCTGGCTGCCCCCCTCTGTGAAAGCCCCTGAGGCGTAAGCTGTCAGGCCGGCTTTTGGAGCGGACAGGCCCAGAATGAGACAGAGCAGGAAAAGGGCAAAAAATGTTCCCTTTTCTCGTTTTTTTCTGCTGCCTTTCCCTTCCGCTGTCGCTTTGCCCATCTTTTTTTGCGCCTCCCGATTTTCCATCAATTCCTGATGTATTATTTTTTCACACTTCCCCGCCCGGAAAGTTTCCCTGCTGTCTGCCCGGCCTTCTACTGGGCTACCTCGAAGTTTTCTTTATTGACGTCAAAATGCACTTTGAGCTTGACGGTAAATACCGTCCCGTCCAGATCGCTCTTCACCTGGATTGTCCCTCCGTGCATGTCCACCACGCTCTTGGCAATGGCGAGTCCAAGCCCTGTGCCCCCGGTATGGGTGGAGCGAGACTGCTCCACACGGTAAAATTTGTTGAATATCAAAGGCAGCTCATCAGCCGGAATCACGTATCCGTAGTTCGTTACAGAGACAGACACGACCTCATCGCCTGCGTGAATCTGCACCAGTACCCGCTTTCCGTCTGCCCCGTATTTGATGGCATTGTTGATCAGATTGTCAAACAGCCGGGCCAGAAGGTTTCCATCTGCGTCAATCACCTTGGCAGGCACATTGCTGTGCAGCTCATAGGACAGGTTTCTGTCTACAAAGTTGGGATAGAACTCCTCCAGCAACTGTCCCAGCAGCTTGACAATATCCACTTTTCCCACATGCATCGAGAGCTTGCCGTAATTCATCTTGGTAAATCCAAACAGATCCTCGATGAGCTTTTCCAGCCTTTTGGCTTTCGCATAGGCGATATCGATGTACTTCTTCTGGATCTCAGGCGGAAGCTCGGTTTTTCCCGATAAAAGCTCCAGATATCCGATAATGGAGGTGAGGGGCGTCCTGAGATCGTGGGCCACATTGGTGATCAGCTCATTTTTCGTCCGCTCAGCCTCCCTCTCCTTTTCCATCAGCCGCCGGATGTCTTCCACCATACGGTTCAGGTTGACAGCCATGGCCGTAAATTCATCATCTCCCTTTACCTCGATATTCGTGTTCAGATCTCCCTCGGAAATATCACGGATTGCAGTGGAAATCCTGGACAGATACTTCAGATGCTTTTCCTGCAGCCTCAGAAAAATCAGAGAAAAGATCCCGATCCCTGCCAGCACATAGAGCAGAGCCATGATCGGTCCCAGATTCATAAGTTCCAGAAGGAACGAATCTGATTCCATCCGTCTGAGATATTCCGCCACCATGCTCACATTTGCAATCAGAAAAATCTCTATCAGGCAGGTGAGAAGTGTGGCATAAACTATATTTGTCACTGTGCGCGCCCGAAAGCGCCTGCTCATATCACTATTTTTCAATTTTGTATCCTACCCCCCAGACGGTAGTGATGATTTTGTTCTGCCGCGTGTCCTCCTTCATCTTGCCCCGGAGGCGGCGGATATGTACCATGACCGTATTATTGGCCTCATAGACCTTTTCATTCCAGACCTTTTCAAAAATCTCATCTGTGCTGAACACACGGCCCGGATTGGAGGCTAACAGATAGAGAATGTCAAATTCGATCGGGGTGAGCTTAATCTCCTCGTCATACACGGTGACCTTGTGATTGTCCTTGTTGATGACAAGGCCCCTGATGGAAATCTCATTTTTCGCGCCCTGCAGCGCGCTGCTCTGCGGATTCAGCTGCGTGTAGCGGCGCAGCTGGGATTTCACCCTGGCCGTCAGCTCCAGAGGGTTGAAGGGCTTTACCACATAGTCGTCGGCCCCTGTCCCCAGTCCCAGAATTTTGTCCAGATCGGTGGAGCGCGCGCTCAGCATGATGATGGGGATATTGTTTGTTTCCCGGATCTTCCTGCACATTTCCAGGCCGTCCATTCCCGGCATCATAATATCCAGAAGCACCAGGTGGATGTTCTCCCTGTCGAGAATGTCAAGACCCTCCTTTGCATTCTCCGCCTTAAAAACCCTGTATCCGTCGCTGACCAGATAGATCTCTACCAAATCTGCGATCTCCTTCTCGTCATCCACTACCAGTATATTAATTTCTGCCATGAAAAAACCTCCCTTGTCTGTATGCTGAGCCTTCCGCGTCTTTCTGCTCTCCCGCTTCCTCCGATCGCAGCCGACTTTAACAACAGTTTACCATAAGAGCGGAAAAATTGCTTTACTTTTCTCTTACATTTGAGCAAAGATGGCAGACCCGCATCAGCTCCCCTCCCTCACGAGCGAGAAGCTTGCCTGCATTTCGCGCCGGCACGGCTTGGAGGCAGACATTTCCAGCGGAAAATCCGGCCTTACCTCTTCTTTCAGATGGGAAAAGTGGGAAAAGAAGGAAAGCCCGCCGCCAGACAGGCCCTGACTCTGGGCTGTGTCTGACGGCGGGCTTTCTCTCTTTTATTACTGCTCTCTCGGAATGAATACGCGTCTGTTGGCAGGATCCGCGGACTCCTCCACGGCCTTTGCGGCCTGAATGGCTTCCTCGCAGAACTGTTCCTGCGCATTGACCTTCTGGCGTCCCCTCAGAGATTTTCTGACGTAGGTTCCATCGGCCTGCAGAAGATAGGCCTTCACATTGTCTGCAAGCTGCACGTCCAGGATATGGATCAGACGTTCCTTTAACCTCTCATCCTCCACCGGGAACAGGATCTCCACACGGCGGTCCAGATTCCTGGGCATCCAGTCTGCGCTTCCCATATAGACCTCCTGGTTTCCGCCGTTCTCAAACAGGAAGATGCGGCTGTGCTCCAGGAAATTGCCCACAATGGAGTGCACTTCGATATTCTCGCTGAGTCCCGGCACTCCCGCCTTCAGGCAGCAGATTCCCCTGACAATCAGCTGGATCTTTACGCCTGCACAGGAGGCTTCGTAAAGATTTGCGATAATCTCCTTATCGCAGAGGGAATTCATCTTGGCTGCTATCCTGGCATGTCTTCCCTCCCTGGCAGACTTGATCTCTCTCTGGATCAGGCGCAGGAACTTACCCCGCAGCCAGAGAGGCGCCAGGGAGAGCTTGTTCCAGCCAAGAGGCTCCGAGTAGCCGGACAGCATATTGAACACGGCTGTGGCGTCCTCGCCGATCTGGCGGCTGCAGGTGAAGAGGCCGCAGTCTGTGTAGAGCTTGGCTGTGGAATCATTGTAGTTTCCCGTTCCCAGATGAACATAGCGGCGGATTCCGTCCTCTTCCTTTCTGACAACCAGCGTGATCTTGCTGTGGGTCTTGAGTCCCAGAAGGCCGTAGATAACATGGCAGCCGGCCTTCTCAAGCATTTTGGCCCAGTTAATATTATTCTCCTCGTCAAAGCGGGCCTTCAGCTCCACTAACACCGACACCTGCTTTCCATTGTCCGCAGCCTCGGCCAGGGCCGCAATGATCGGAGAATTTCCGCTGACCCGGTAGAGTGTCTGCTTGATGGCCAGAACCTCCGGATCTCTGGCCGCCTTCTTTATGAAGTTTACCACAGGCTCAAAGGTTTCAAAGGGATGGGTTAACAGGATGTCGCCCTTCCTGATGTTTGTGAAAATATCGTCGTCGTTCATCAGAGCCGGAACCGGCTGAGGCGTATAGCCGGGAGCCTTGAAGCGGTCGAATCCCGGAAGGCCGTATACCTTCATCAGCACAGTCAGATCCAGGGGCCCGCTGATCTCGTAGATCTCGTCGTTTGTCACCTTCAGCTCTTTTTTCAGAATCTTTAACAGCCTCTTGTCCGCCTTCTCCTCAATGTCCAGGCGGATGGCCTCTCCCCACTGGCGCTTCTTGAGCTGGCGCTCAATCTCCTTTAACAGATCCTCCGCCTCGTCCTCGTCAATGCTCAGATCCGCATTTCTCATGACGCGGAAGGGATGGGAGCAGATAATGTCATAGTTCAAAAACAGCTTCTCGATGTTCCTCTCAATCACTTCCTCCAGGAAGATAATCGATGCCTGGCCCGGTGCATTTTTCCCTGTCTGTTCCTTTCCTGCACTCTCACTTTTCTCCTCATCATCCTTCTCTTCCATCTCCGGCGGGATAACCACCACGCGGGGAAGGCCGCTGGGAACACGCACCATGGCAAAGTCGATCTCCGAATCCCCCTTTTTCTTCTTCACCAGGGCGGCGATATTCAAGGACTTGTTTCTGATAAGGGGAAACGGCCTTGAGGAGTCCACGGCCATGGGAGTCAGCACCGGGTAAACCATCTCCTCAAAATACCGGTCCACAAAAGCAGCTTCCTGTTTTGTCAGGTTCTCATGGGAAGTGATCACCTTCAGGCCGTTCTGGCGCAGCGCAGGGAGAAGGGAGCGGTTATAGATCCGGTACTGCTCCTCCACCAGCTCATGAGTTTTGATTCCGATGGCCGCAAGCTGCTCTGATGCAGTCATGCCGGCAATATCCGGTTTCGTATAGTTGGCGTGGATCATATCCTTTAACGACGCCACTCGCACCATGAAAAATTCATCCAGGTTGGAGGCTGTAATACTTAAAAATTTCAGCCTGTCAAACAGAGGCGTAGACTTGTCCCTTGCCTCTCCCAGCACTCTGTAGTTAAAGTCCAGCCAGCTCAGTTCACGGTTTACATAATTTTTAGGATCCCAGAATTTCTCGTCATTTGCGGCCATTGTTATACCCTCCTTTTATGTTTCAGCACTGGCTGAATTCCAAAAATTTCTTCAAAAAACTCTGCCGTATTATCGAAAGACGCCCGCTCCAGAATAATGGTTTCCTGGCAGGTGGCAGTAATCAGCAGCTTCCCGTCCTTCACAGCCAGAGACGCGCCGGCCAGCTTCTGCCTCTGGCTCTTGTCCAGGGCATTGGCCAGGCGCAGGATCGCAGTCAGCTTGGCAATCAGGATGGTTACAGCCCGCTTTGTCAGGCCCCTTCCCTCATACTGGGACAGATCCGACTCCAGATGTACCCCGTTGTAGGCAAATTCCTGATTGCAGTAGCGGACTACATTGGCCACAATCTCCCTCTCCAGATGGGAGATTCCGATGATCTCTGTGGCCATGATAATCTGGTAGGAGCTCTGGGTCTCCCTGCTGGAGCTGATAAACTTTCCGCAGTCATGGAGAATCGCCGCTATCCTCAGGAGAAGCCTCTCCCTCTCTCCCAGGCCGTGGTATTTTTTCGTCACATCGAAAAGCTCTGAGGCCATGCGGTCCACTTCCTGAATATGGGCTCCATGGCATTTATAGCGCTTTGCCATATTTCTGGCAGCCGACAGAATATCCCCGTTAAAGTCATGGCGCAGCTTCACCAGCTTTTTCTCCTGGGCATACTCAGCCGCTATCCCATCGCAGAGGCTGACGCCGGGAATCCATACGGTTTCAGCCCCTGTCATCTCCAGTACTCTTCCATAGATGATAGCGCTGGGCACAAGGATCGATGCGTACTCCCGGTCCACTCCGTAATAATCCTCAATCTCCTCCGGCCTCATGGACAGCAGCCGATTGTAGAAGCTCCTGAACTGCTCAGCCGAAACACGGTCTGACTCCATATGGCGGATACCGCTCTTTGCCATAAACAGGATGCTCTCGCCTGTGGCAATCAGGCATTTGATCTCCCGCTCCTTTAAGTAAATGCGCTTAAAGGGATAGAGCTCATTGTCCACGAGCTCCTCCATCACCGGAACCACCTCGCCTGCACTTAGATTCCAGCGGGAAATCATCTCCCTCATGCGCAGTCCCCCCAGAAAAATATTCTGGGTGGATACCAGCATATCCTTGTCAAACAGGGAGATCTGCGTGCTTCCGAAGCCGACATCGATGATTGCCGTACCTTTCTGAACGGTTTTCTGGAAAGCCGCATCCTTGGACGCAACCGCCTTATAGCTCATAAGCCTCAGTTCGGAATTGTTGATGGATTTGACAATCAGGCCTGTACGGACCTGAATCTGATCCAGCACAATCTGGCTGTTTTTCGCCTCCCTCATGGCGCTGGTGGCGTAGGCCCGGTACTCTGTGATCCGGTAGCTCTTCATGATCTCTGTAAAATTTCTCAGAACCTGGCACATCTCCTTAACCAGGCCGTAGCCGATTTTTCCATCATTGTAAGTATCTTTTCCCAAAGCAAGGACGTGGCGCAGGTGATCTACCTCCCGGATGCCGAAGCTCTGGGAGATCTCATAGATTCCCATCTCAAGCTCAAAGGAACCCACGTCGATTGCCGCAAACATTTTAATTGCCATAGCTTCCCTCCTTATTGCTCATTCCTGTTCCCAGAAGGTGCGTGATGAACTGTGCCGCCGTCCTGCCCGACAGGCCGCCGTGGCTTAACTCCCACTGGTTTGCGAGGAGCAGGAGCTCCTCTCTCGGAATCTCTACATGGTATTTTTCAGCCAGAACGCTGACGATGTTCTGAAATTCTTTCTTGTCCGGTGCTCCGTAGTAGATGGTAACACCAAACCGGGCCACCAGGGAGAGCTTTTCCTGAACGGTGTCGTTTTTATGGAGATCGTCATCAAGCTCTCTCTTGTCGCTGAATTTCTCGCGAATCAGATGGCGGCGGTTTGAGGTGGCATAGATCAGCACATTGTCCGGCTTTCTGCCAAGTCCGCCCTCGATCATGGCCTTCAGATATTTATATTCGATCTCGTACTCCTCAAAGGAGAGATCGTCCATGTATACAATAAATTTATAGTTTCTGTCCTTGATCTGTTCCAGAATATCGGACAGGCATTGAAACTGGTGCTTGTAGACCTCAATCATGCGCAGGCCTCTGTCATAGTACTCATTGAGAATCGCCTTAATGCTCGAGGATTTTCCGGTGCCGCTGTCTCCAAAGAGAAGCACGTTGTTTGCCTCTCTCCCCTCGATGAAGGCCTCCGTATTTTCCACCAGCTTTTTCTTCTGCCGCTCATAGCCCACCAGATCTCTGAGGTACACATGCTCCACGCTGGTGATGGGCTCTATTGTCACATCGCCTTCCTCCCCGGTGACGCGGAATGCCTTGTTGAGTCCGAATTTTCCCACGCCGAATTCCCGGTAAAATTCAGCGGTCCTGCTTCGAAATTCCTCATCGCTTCCGGCCTTTCCCAGAGCCTTGGAGAGTTCCACAATCCGGCTGCGGATACGGCTGTTGAAACAGCGGCCTTTTTGGGAGCGGCCGCGGTAGCTGCCAATCACTGCCCACAAGCCAAAATCCTCTCCCTCTTCGCTTCTCTGGTCAAGGAGCCTCAGATCATAGGAAAACAGCCGTCTGAATACAGCAAAATCGTAAAGTGCCAGTTCACTCAGGCTTCCTTTTGCCTCCCCCCGGATTTCACATGCCACACTGTAGGCATTTTCGTCAATGGCCAGGCAGAGAGCCAGAAAACAGTGCCACAGGTTTCCCTCAAACCCGTACGCATCAGCCAGCTCAATCAGGCTTCCTGCACACCAGGCGGACTCCTCTGTGAATCCTTCTCCTCTCTCTTCCTCCAGAAGGCTGCCCATCCGCTGGAACAGCTCTCCGTATTTTAAATTTCTGTATAGTATCAGACTGTTTCTCATCCTGCTCTTCCTCTCCCTTCCCGGGCCTTTACCTGATTTTTTCCGTCCATTTACCGGAATTTTACAAAACGAGGAGCCTCCCTCAGCCTGCATCATCCGGCAAAAATGCCTGCCTTGCTTCGGGCGCTCCTCGTCTCATCACCGGCCGTTTTTGCCGTCTGGTTCTATCTGATTCTATTTTCTCTAAAGCAGCTTCCTCATGGCCCCTCTCAGAGAGGCTAAGGGGACGCTTTCTGCGGTCTGGCTGCCGGCCGCAGAATCAGAATATGTAAACACTCTTAATAATTACCCAGTATCCTCATATGATTGGCCTCCCCGGCCACAGAACGCAGGGCATTAATCATATCAGGATCGTCCAGATTTCCCTCAATATCCACGAAGAACCGGTACTCCCAGTTTCTTCCCGGAATCGGGCGGGATTCAATCATCTGCATATTCAGATGGCTGAACGCAAAGTGATTCAGCATGTTATAGAGAGTGCCGCTCTCGTGGGGCAGCTCAAAGCAGATGCTCACCCGATTGGCCGCCTCCCGGTAAACGGGCTTTCTGGACAGAATCAGAAAGCGGGTGGTATTATTCTGACTGGAATTAATTCCCTCCGCCAGAATTTTAAGTCCATAGATCTTCGCTGCCTCGGCGCTGGCTACAGCAGCCTGGGTGCGGTCATTCTCATCCTTTACCCGCTTTGCCGCCACGGCATTGTTCTCCACGCTCACCTGCTTCCAGTCTCTTCTGGCATTCAGATACTCTGCCGACTGCATCAGGGCCTGGGGGTGGGCAGACACGGTCCGGATGTCGGAAAGCTCTGCGTCCCCGGTGCCTAACAGGCAGTGGCAGACCGGCACAAACACTTCTGCCACAATGTAATTCTCATACTTGAGAAGGAGATCATAATTGTCCGTCACAGCTCCTGCCGAGGAGTTCTCGATGGGAAGGACTGCATAGTCTGCATCGCCCTCATACACGGCCTTTGCTGCATCCTCGAACCGGCGCACATGGAACATGTCTGCTCCCTCCCCGAAATACCGGAGCACCGCTGCATGGCTGTAGGCTCCCTCCAGCCCCTGGTACACGACCCGGACGCCCTTCTTTTCAATGTCCTTCACCTTCTGAAACCCGAAATCCAGGGCCGTCTGTCCATTCTGCATCAGCCGGTACTGGTAGCGGCGGCTCAGCGTCATCATCTGCAGGAACAGTTCTCCCACCGCCTGCTTCATAAATTCTCCATCCGCCATGGCGGTGACAGTCTCTATCTTTTCTTTTTCCCTCTGGGGATCATAGACAGCCTTTCCTGTCTGTATCTTGAACTGGGCCACATCGGCGCAGAGCTTCATCCGCTCCTCAAACAGCCTGACGATCTCGCCGTCAATTTTGTCCAGCTTCTTCCTTATTTCCTGTAAGTCCATGCTGCTCTCTCTCCAACATCTCAAGTATTCGCTCCCGCGTATAGGCTCCCGGGAATTTTCTCTGCTCCGGCGAAAGCTCCTTTACGATAAAGGGCTCCCCAAACTCAATGGTTACATGGGCCGGCCGGATAATCGGGATATGCTTCTCGAAAATATCGGCAGTTCCCGTAATAGCAACCGGGATAACGGGGCATCCCGATTTCTCGGCTATCTTCAGGCTTCCCTCCTTAAAGGGCAAAAGCTCTGTCTCCAACGCATTTCTGTTTCTCGTCCCCTCCGGGAAAATCCAGATGGAAACGCCTCTTTTGATCTTTTCGATTCCCTGAAGGATTGTCTTGAGTCCCTCTTTCACATTTTCCCTGTCCATGAACAGGCAGTTTACCTGCACCATCCACTGGGACAAGAACGGCCATTTTATCATTTCCTTCTTTGCGACAAAGCCGAGAAGGCCTGGCACCGTCGTATAGCCTACCAGGATGTCAAAATAGCTTCTGTGATTGCCCACATAGAGCACAGGACGGTCCGCCGGAATATTCTCAGCTCCCTTTACCGTAACCTTCACGCCGGACACCTTTAAAATCACAGAAAATGCCCGCTTTACGATGTTCAGGCTCTTCCACTCCGCTGTTTCCCAGTCCTTCTCTCCCAGCTTTTTTAAGCGGTAGAGGACGCCTGATGAGAACAGCAGAAAGCAGATCAGAAAGCCTGCAACCAGTATAAATCTAATCATGTTTTCACCTCTCTGTCTGTTCTATTATATAGAAAGGAGGACTCAAATACAAGTCAGAAATGTGTAAAATACTTGTTCAGAATCCTGTTTTACGGAATTTTCAGAAGGTTTTTAAAAAGAAATGAACATCCCTGCCGCAAATGACGTTTTATCAACAAGTCAGAGCAGCATTTCTGCACCGCCGCCAGTCCTTTGCTCCCTCTTCCCGTCTCCTTCTGCCGCCCCTACAAAAGAGGCGACAGCAGCCGGCTGCACTGCTCTTTAAAGCGCACAGTCAGGCTCCTGGACTGGTAGATATCCATGGTCACCTCCCGGCACTGCTCCAGGTCTTTCTCAAAAATATCCTCCATCTCCCGGGTGGTCTGGCTGTTGTATATCACCGCATTGACCTCAAAGTTCAGCTCAAAGCTTCTGATGTCCATATTGGCCGTACCGTAGCAGCACACATTCCCGTCCACGCAGACGCCCTTGGCGTGAAGAAATCCGTTCTCATAGGTGTAGCACCTGGCCCCGGCCCGCAGCAGATCTCCCACGTAAGAATAGGTAGCCCAGTAGACGAAGGGGTGATCCGGCTTGCAGGGAATCATCAGTCTTACATCCACTCCGGATCTGGCCGCTATCTGGAGAGCTGACAGCACCGCATCATCCGGCACAAAATAAGGCGTCTGGATATAGATATGCTTCTTTGCCTTATGAAAAAGCTCCAGGTAATTATCCCTGATCTGCCGGTACATGGTATCGGGGCCGCTGGCAATGATCTGGACTCCCACCTCCGGTATGTGAACACAGGAGTATTTTCCGGAATCCTCCCGCATCTGTTCCCGGTCCGTGGGAATATGGGGTTCAAAATATTCTGCATTCTTAAAGAGATTCTCCCCGGCCGCATAGTTCCAGTCCAGCGCAAAGCGGATCTGCAGCCCCAGCACAGCCTCCCCGCAGAATTTCAGGTGCGTATCTCTCCAATAGCCGAATTTCGGATCCTTAGACACATACTCACGGCCGATATTAAAGCCTCCCACATATCCATACCGCCCGTCTATGACAACAATCTTTCTGTGGTTTCTGTAGTTGACGCGCAGATTCAGCCGCCCGAGCACCGGCGGAAAGAAAATGCCCACCTGTACCCCTGCCCGCCTGAGCCTGTCCCACTGTTTTGCCGGCATAAAGCGGCCGCCCATTCCGTCTGCCAGAATCCGCACCTCCACTCCTTCCTCCGCCTTCCTCTCCAAAATCGGGGCAATGGAGCCGAACACTTCATCATTTTTGATAATATAATACTCGATGTGGATATATCGCCTGGCTGCCTCAAGCTCTCTCCTCAGATCGGCAAATTTTTCCTCACCGTCTGTAAAAATCCGAACCTGGTTGTTGGTGGTAAGCACGCTCCCCGAGGTGTCCAGGTTATAGAGCACAAGGGATTCATAATCTCCCGCCAGCTCTCCCAGCAGAGCCAGATTCCTGCTTTTAATATAGCCTTCCTGGATTCTGGCAGGCAGATTCAGCCGGTCCTCCACCTCCTTGATGCGGAACATCCGGCTTTTTTTGAAGTCCTGGCAGAACAGAAGATAAAAGATAATCCCGAACACAGGGATAAAATTGAGCGCCAGAAGCCAGGCCCAGACGGTCTTCGGATCTCTTCGCTGAAAAAATACGATGCCGACGGACAAAATCAGATTGACGAAAAAAATATGATCAGAAATCCAGACACACACAGCCTGGGCAGTTTCCCAGAAAATCTCTACCATGGCAGGCACGGCTCAGAACACCTCCTCCCAGACGCCAAAAGGGAAATTGGACTATTCTATCAGAATATGCGGCTGTCCATCCCCTCAGGGACGTTTCACAAAGTGTTTCCTGTCAGCGGAACTGGTTTTTCTCCCTGTCATAAGTATATCCGGCCCGGGCCAGTTTTGATACAAGCTCCTCCCTGTCCGCCTCAAAATCCTCGCAGAAGTCATCCAGACTGCTGTAGGAATCGCGAAGCTTTGTATTGACAAAGCTCAGGCACATTATCGGGTCCTTTGGTATGATTCTCATTTCTCTTCCTCCTCAAATTCCACGGTGACGTAATAGCCCCTGGCATTCTCCTCAATTTTCTTCACAACGCCGTGATCTGCCTTCAGCCGGTCATTTAACCGGAACAGGCCGGACATGGCCACAGCCGGCTCTATCATATAGTTAACGTTAAAAGGCGTCACCGACTCACTGACCTCCACTACCTGCCCCTCCTTCACCAGTCCCGGGCGTTCCATTTTAAATACAATTTCCTTTTTCATATCCATTCCTCCAAACAAGTCACGCAAGCAGCCCTTTGCCCTGCGGCTCCGGCCTGCTTCTGCCGCCCAAACCAGTCTGCTACCCCGCCTCAATCTGCTACTCCACCTCAATCTCTGTATAGTCCAGCTTCTTCTCCGCCCGAACTGCACGGCCGGCCATGTGCTCAACGGGCTTTTTCAGAAAGGAGGCCCTCATAATCGCATCATTGCCAAACCTGGTCCGTATGGAATCCACCGCATGATCCAGCTTTTCCAGCTTCTCATAGTCTTCCCCTCCGAAAATATTCATCTGCCTGGCGCATCCCTCGTCCCGGATGCGGCTGGTGGAGATTCCCAGAAGGCGGATTGGAGAGCCGTCCCAGAGCTCCTCGAACAGACGGCAGGCCGCCTCGTGGAGCTCTGCGGTGATATTTGTGGGCGTCTCAAACACACTCTGGTGGGAGACGGTCTTCAGGCTGGTGTCCTTGATGGACACAGAGATTCCCTCCGCCTTCACATGGCTGTCCCTGAGCCTTCGCCCCACTGTCTCCGCCAAGGACAAGAGCACCATCCTGGCCGTTCCTGCATCCGTCACGTCAAAGGGGATTGTCGTGCTGTTTCCGTAATTCTTATTGTCCGGCTCCTCTGCTTCCACCACTCCCGCATCCCTGCCGTTGGCAAAATTCCAGATAACTTCCCCATGCTTTTTCAGGTGACTGCGCAGAAGCTCCGGATCAGTCCTGGCCAGATCCCCGATGGTGTGTATGCCCAGGCGCTTCAGGCTGCGCTCCGTAGCACCTCCCACGAAAAACAGCTCCCTGACAGGAAGAGGCCACATCTTCTCCTCAATCTCTTCCGGAAACAGCGTGTGAACCAGGTTGGGCTTCTTAAAGTCAGAGGCCATTTTAGCCAGCAGCTTATTGGAGGAGACTCCGATATTCACTGTAAAGCCAAGCTCCCTGTAAATCCTCTCCCTTATAGCCTCCGCTGCCTGCCTTGGCGGACCGAAGAGCTTCTCCATGCCTGTCATATTTACAAAGGCTTCGTCAATGCTGTACTGCTCCACCTCGGGCGAATACTCCCTGAGAAGTCTGATAAAGGCTTCCGACGACTTTCTGTACAGCTGATAGTTGGCCGGCACCAGCTTCAGACCGGGACATTTTTTCCTTGCCTCCAGGATAGACTCCCCTGTCCGCACACCGAACTTCTTGGCTGACTGAGACTTTGCGAGAATAATTCCCCTTCGGGACTGCCTGTCGCCCCCGACGGCGCACAGCTCCTCCCGGAGATCTACCGTTCCTCCCAGATGCCTCAGCCGATACACCGCCTCCCAGGACAGGAATGCACTGTTTACGTCTACATGAAAAATAACCGGCCTTACCTGTGGATTACTCAAGTCTCTTCACCTCACGATTCTGCTCAACTGATAGAATGATACAACAATTTTTGCGGGGGCGGTTTCTTCTCTATAGAACCCGCTTGCTGGGTGGTTTCTTCGCTATGCACCCCTCCTGCCGCGCGGTTCCTTCGCTATGCGTCGTTTTCAGTGAAATCTTTACTGCTCTCTTTTCTGAAATTATAGCAGAGGAGAGGGAGATGTTCAATCAGGGCATATAAAAATAAAGAAGGGAAATGCAGCCAGGGGGCTCTGTTTTTTGCAGGCCCCCATAGGGAAAACTCATGACCAGTACGCTCCCCCCTGAACAGGACATCACTTTTTCTGATTGTTTTTTGCATCTGTCTTGCAGGAATTGGCTGTATGGCTTATACTAGAATGAGCTGCGGCAGAATGTGTATTTTCAGGTAAATTTCCCATATCAGAGGTCTGTTCTCTGTTAGATATATACCGTCTGCCAATATGAAACTTCCTTTCTTTCCGCCTTTTCCATGAGGCAGGGCAGATTCTTTCTGTTTCGGCAGGAAGCAGGAAGTCGGTTTTCTGTCTCTGTCTGCCCCGCCGAGCAAATAAGCCGGGCAGGGATGAGCGCTCGCCTCAGTTTCTGCCTTACCTGCAGCTAAAAAACGGGACAGGCTTTCCTGCCCCCTCGGACACAGATATGAAACGAAACATAAATTTTTAGATCTGGAGATGTACTTATGGTAGCTAATCTAACACTGGCAGCCTTTCTCGGCGGACTTGTCGTCAGCCTGGTATTTGGTTTTCCCCTGGTATGCGCTCTGCTTTTCGGACTGGTTCTTTTTATCGCCTATGCCCGGTATATGAAGATCGGCGTCCGGAACATTGCCATGCTGCTTGCTGTGGGAATAAAAAAATCAAAAAATATCCTCATGATTTTTATTCTGATCGGCTTTCTCACCGCCCTGTGGCGGGCCTGCGGAACCATTCCCTTCATCGTATTTTACGGGATGAAGCTCATTATCCCTCCATTTTTTATGGTATCCGTATTTTTTCTGTGCTGTTTTGTCTCCTTCCTTATGGGAACCTCTTTCGGTACAGCCAGCACAGTAGGCGTGATCTGCATGATCATGGCAAAATTAAACGGAGCTTCCCCCGTGCTGGTAGGCGGCGCTGTTCTCTCAGGAATCTTTTTCGGAGACCGCTGTTCTCCCATGTCATCCAGCGCCAGCCTGGTGGCTTCCCTGACGGAAACAAAGCTGTATGACAATATCCGGCGGATGTTTCTTTCCTGTATTGTGCCGTTTTTTCTTACCTGCGTTCTGTACCAGCTTCTTGGAGGGCGCGCGGAGAGTTCTTCCGGCGTCTCCGGCTTAATGGATGAATTTCACCAGATGTTTGATCTCTCCTGGTACGTCGTCATTCCTGCTGCCGTGATTCTCATTCTCTGTATGCTGAAATGGGATGTTAAGCTGGTAATGGCCATCAGCGCTGTGCTCAGCTTCCTTCTCTGCCTTCTGGTTCAGCACATGGGGGTGAGGGAGGTGATCAGCTGCATGTTTGCGGGCTTCACCCCTGAGGGCGACAGCGAGCTTGTGCCGCTTCTCTCCGGCGGCGGCCTGTTCTCCATGATTAACGTAGGCCTGATTGTTCTGATTTCTTCCTCCTATCTGGGCATTCTGGAGGAAACAGGACTTCTCAAAAATATTCAGCGCATACTGGCAGGCATGTCGAAAAAATTCGGCCGTTTTCCCGCCATGTGCGCTGCCGGAATCGCCACTTCCATGTTCAGCTGCAACCAGACACTGGCCTCCATGCTCACCTGTGAACTGTGCAGAGGAGAATATGATAACAAGGAGGAGCTGGCTCTGGATCTGGAAGACTCCGTCATCGTCCTGGCAGCCCTGATTCCCTGGTCCATTGCCGGTTCTGTACCTCTCGCAACCATCGGAGCCGGAAGCATGAGCTTTCTGTTTGCCTTTTATCTCTATTTGCTTCCCGGGTGGAGGATTCTGACTGAGGCCATCGGAAAGAGGAGATTCAAAAAAGGGGAAAAACGGGATAGATAGAAAAAGAGAAATGATTAAAAACTGGAAAATAGGGCAGGAAACAGACAGGCAGGGTAAGAAAAAAAGAAAGTGTAAATCTGTACATCGGGTCCCGGAGCGTCAAGATGATGCTCCGGGGCCCGATGCCGTTACAGTTTCTTTTCAGACAGGTACTGCAGAAAGGCCTGGCAGCCTTCTGCAATATCGTCATAGGTGACATCAAAGTTGCCGGTATACCACGGGTCAGCGATGTCACGGGGAGAGGCGGAAAAGTCCAGAAGACGGAAGATTTTTCCATCCGGATCGCCGCCGGCAATGCGGCGCATGTTGGAAATATTGCGGGAGTCCATGCCCAGAAGATAATCATAGGCAGCGTAATCCTTCCGCGTCATCTGAACGGCGTATTTTTCCGCTGTGGAAATGCCGTATCTGCGCAGCTTCTCACGGGTTCCCGGGTGGACGGGGTTTCCGATCTCCTCCGTGCTGGTGGCAGCGGAAGCGATGAAAAACTCCTGCTCTCTGTGTAATTTTTTTACCATGTCTTTTAAGACAAATTCTGCCATGGGGGAGCGGCAGATGTTGCCGTGGCAAATGAAAAGTACTTTTATCATAATCTCTATATCCCTCCATAAGTCTGCAAGCCCTTGATTTTACTGGGTTTTTCGGACTTTCGGTTTTTCTTCAAATTTTCATAAGTCTCTATAAATCTATGTAGGATATCTTAAAAAGAACAGTCAGGGAACAACTACTCGCTTTATCAAACTAGGACAAGTAAAAGGTATGTTGGTGCCTGTACCACCTAGCGCTGAGCAAAGGCGTATTCCATCTTGAATAAAGGCGTGGGTTTTACAGAGTAACAAAAGGTACGGCATATACAATGTTTTTGTGTAGTCACGAAGCACATGAAGCTCAGTTGTTCCGGCACCATATCCATTAGGAAGATCGTGAATCACAGCAGATTTTCTATTCTGAAAACACGGAGTTATTTTTGCAATGACAACATCATTGTTGGCAAAATGTGTAAATCCGGATTTTACATTCTTCCACAACTTTTCCTCAAAGGTGTGGTCGTTGTTAAAGCCATCTTGTAAAAGCGGCATTGGCATAAATCCAACTACGGTGTCATCAGAAACAGCATTTCTTGGATTGACTGCAAGCAGGGAACCCATTCTAATCCACGCCCAGCTATCTGGAATATCGAACGGTATCTCGTCATCGATACAGCGCTCGATTCCGTCCAACTTCTCATAATGAGAATTATCCCTTCTGAAAATGATGGATTCGTGCTTATCACGCTTGATTTTGCCTGCCTTAATCAACTGCTCTTTCTCAGCACGAATGCGTTCTAGGAGAACGGATGCTGGTTCGTCAGCAGGGTCTTGGGGAACAAGTTTGCCTTGAATCGCTTCCTGTAAGATGGATTTTTTGAGTCGTGTCGGAAAGTCAGTGTTATAGGCTTGCAATGCATTTTCTTTTTTTCCATACAAATCAACCATCGGTATAACTTCCAAAAGTTTAGTAACGATTTGTTCCTGTTCTTTAATAGGCGGGATAGGAATAAATAGCTCTGCTATAGTTGATGGACGCAATTCCGTTTGATTTGTCGAACCTTCTCCTAATTTTTCAAGGAAAGGCTGGTAGTATTTCAAAACATAGAATAAATAATCTTTTTTCAACTGATTACAAGCTCGGATAATCGTCACGTGAGAATCTGGAACGATAATAGAATCATTTATCCGATCACTATCACGAAACATTCCAATTCGCCCCAGTGTACCATTTCCAGTTGAATTTATAATAATATCTTCATCAACCATGTACTCTTCAACAGGATATTTTTCAAATATTCGCATATCTAAAAATTTGGCTAATGAAATATCTATCTCGCCAAGTTTTACATTACACTTCTGAGCAAATACATAGACACTTCCATCAGATGCATACTTTGGTGATTTGCCACGTTTGATTTCCTTAATAACAAGATTTTTTAGTCTTGCCCATTCCCATGAATCTGGGATCTCAAACGGAACCTCGTCCGCAATACATACAGGCTCATTTTTCCCAACTTTCTCATAAGGCAAATTATCGGAACTAACACTCCAAAAAAATTTATCTCTTCCAAAGTGTCAAATTGACACTTTGGAACCAACTTTTGATACTTTGAAAATTATCTTACTTCATATGGGATTCTGAAATAATCCAAATACGCCTTATATCGATCCTGTGCGGTCAGGCAGGTATCTGTCAGATAGCCTTTTTCATTGTCCCACTCCTTCAATCCTCTATAGTAGAACATCTTCAGATTATCCTCAATAATAAATGGAACAATATTATATTTCAAACATTCTTTGAACATAATCAGCCTGCCCACACGACCGTTACCATCCTGAAACGGATGGATTCGCTCAAACCTTACATGGAAATCCAGAATATCCTCAAAGGTCTTTTCTTCTTTTGCATTGTACTCTGTCAGCAATGTTTTCATCTTACCGGCAACTTCTTCTGGTAGAGCAGTATCCATGCCGCCCACCTCATTGGGCAATTTCTTATAATCCCCCACTGCAAACCAGTCTTTTCTGGAATCGCTGGTTCCGCTTTTCAAAGTCAGATGAAGCTCTTTAATAAACTTCTCAGTCAAAGCAGATTTTGCATGGTCGATAATCATATCAATACATCGAAAATGATTTGACGTTTCAATCACATCATCTACATTAAGAACTTCATTCTCTATGCCGATGGTATTGGTCTCGAAAATATATCTGGTCTGATCATGGGTCAGACGACTTCCCTCAATATGGTTTGAGTTATACGTTAAATCAATTTGTGTTTTATGGTAAATACCGCCGGAATATTTACTTGCTTTTTGTTCCTGCAAGATATCCAGCAGTGTAAGTGGACGTTCTTTCTTTTTATTGGAACGCTCTGGTTTTTCGGCGTTCTCCGGAATATTCCAGGTCTTTCCGGTAAGAAAAGCGCCCTGCACACGCCCATGAGCACAGTAATTTCTCACACTGCGTTCCGATATACTCCATTTTTTTGCTATTTCAGCAACTGAAAGGTATCGCATCTGCTTTCCTCCGCTATCAATCGAATCCAATACTATACGAATCTACACTATAGTATATCACATTACCGGCAACAAATCCAATATCTCTTTCATTTATTAATATGTTTTTGCCGATTTCAGAAGTTTCAATTATCAAAACATATCACGGCTTATTTTGCCAGCGGATTGTGTCAATAGTTTTTCGCAAAATTAAAATCTTGCCGTTTGGCAGCCGGTAGTCAGCCGGCTATGATATCAGACAGCTGATCCTCTTCTGGATTGAAAAGATGATCCATATTCATGTAACGTCTGGCTCCCCAGCTTGTTGCTGCTACATGACGCAGTCTGGCACATACGAGCATCAAGGCGCTCTGCCCGTCAGGAAAAGCGCCGATCGCTTTTGTACGGCGTTTAATCTCACGGTTGAGACGCTCAATCGCGTTATTGGTCCGGAGCCGGGTCCAATGCTGCGTAGGAAAATCCATATAGGTCAAGGTTTCCTCGATTCCGTCCTCCACCTTTTTGGCAGCTTTGGCAAGCTTCATAGACCGGAGTTTTTCCGATACCTGGAGCGCTTTTTCACGAGCAGCATCCTTGCTCTCCTGTGCATGGATCGCCTTGAGCATAAGCGCTACCGTTTTCATCTTGTTACGGGGCGTAACAGAAAATATATTTCTGTAAAAATGAACTGTACAACGCTGATATCTGGCATCCGGAAAGACTTCTGGAATCGTTTCAAGCATGCCGAGGTTCTTGTCGCCAATGATCAATCGAACACCAGTAAGCCCGCGTTCCTTCAGCCATACGAAGAAAGAACGCCAGCTTTCACGATCTTCCTTCATCCCTTCAGCGGCACCAAGGATCTCCCGGCAGCCATCCTGGCTGACGCCAATGGCAACAAGAACAGAAACATTCTGGATTTCGCCGCCCCAGCTGCGTTTCAGGTAAACGCCATCTACGTAAACATAAGGATAGCTTCCAGAAAGCGGACGGGTACGCCAGGTTTCGATATGTTCATAAGCCTTTTTGTTCAGGTTACTGATGGTTCCAGGAGATACTTTTGTTCCCCATAAAGCCTCGGTGATATCCTCAACGCGGCGTACAGAAACACCGGCCAGATACATCTCAATCAGAGCTTCTTCCACGGAAGATTCTCTGCGGCGATATCTTTCAATAATGGCCGTCTCGAAAGGAATGCCCTTGAGTTTTGGAACTTTCAGCTCCACTTCGCCTGCAGCTGTATGGAGATTCCGTTTATAATGGCCGGAACGATATCCCTGGCGATCAGAAGAACGCTCATACTTTTCAGCGTTAACTAATTCGTCGGCTTCCTTATCAAGCAGGGCATTTAAAGTCTCCTCAACACTGCTGCGGACAAGATCCTTTAAATCGTGCTTTATTAAATCCTCATTTAGCTGTATAATCTTATCAGACATGGTTTTATAGCCTCCTTTGATAGATTTGGTTGTGGTGACTTAATTTTACCAAACGGCTATAGACCATGTCTATTTTTATGAAATTAATTTTGCGAAATTAATTATACGTCATCTGCCAGCGTCCTATTATTCACGTATTTATTCACCAATTTTCGATTATTAAAAATCACGCACACTTCATTCGTTTTTGTGTTCATATTTTATTAAACGCCCATGCTGGGCAAACAAAATGGCGAAGTGCTTATCGTAACACTTCGCCGAAAGCCTAATCGGTTTGAGCATAATATGCTTGATTAGGTCTGTTTTAATATTTTATGTAATTTAACTGAATTTAAACGCTCAAATGTGCTTTCCAATCTGTCGGCATATTCATTGCAGTAAAACTAAGCACACTACCATTATTCTGAAACAGCTTGTACCCATGAAGCAAACATTTTCTATGATGGATTCACCAAATTCCCTTTTTAGAGATATACTGATAATTAGATGCCAAAATCGAATATGTCCTGTATTGTCAATTATCTATAAATCAATTCGTCCAGTACAATTTCTTCCACACGGTTGTGGATACTATTCATTCTCTGAATCCATTCCCACTGATTATCTTCTTTCATCTTCTCAGTTACAGACTCAGCTTCCTGCATCTGTTTGATAATCACCTGTAACCTACTCTGTGCCTGCTCATTGGCATCTGCAAGATAAGTCCAGAGCTGACAACTTAAAATCAAATCGTTATACAGCATCGGATTATTTTCTTTCAAATATTCACGGTGCATACATCCATATTTTCCAATACGTCGTTCTTCTTCCGGCAGATTCCAGTCCGGAATGTAGTAATCTCCGACCAGTACATAATCAATCCCATTTTCTCTTCTTCTGTCCTTCATAAGTTTAACCTCGATTCATGATTTTTTGTCACATCGAGACTCACTGGTGTAGTAGTGGTGTAGTAGACACCTTCCGAAGTCCGGAAACCATTGATTTTACAGGCTTTTCCGGGACTTTTCAAGATACTGCCGTGGCAAACGAAAAGTATTCTAATCATCTATCTAAAACTCCTTGAATTTACTGTATTTCCTTGATTTATCGGTACTTTCCCTCGTTCGCTCTTTCCTCCTGCCCGTGGCATATCGCAGCATAAATCAGCACATCTTTTCCCTCAAAAGTAGTAAAAAAAGTAGTAAATTAAGGGCTGTTTCCCCATTTTACTACTCGGCATTTACTACCCTTTTCAGTTCCTCTTTTGCGTCGTCGTAACCTATGTGCGTATAAGTGTTCAAGGTTACTCCGATGTCAGAGTGTCCCATAAGGTACTGTAAGGTTTTCGGGTTCATGCCGCTTTTTGCCATATTGGAGCAAAAGGTATGTCTGCAAATGTGCGGCGTAACTTTCGGCATTTGCACTTTATAAATACTGTTGTACTTCTCGCAGATATGCTGAAAATATTTCTCCCAGTGCAGAGCGGCCATAGGCATATCATTCTTATCCAAATATAAGAAGCCACATTTGAAGCCACATTTGCCGTCAATCATAGGTTCCACCCGCGGCCTCTTCCTGTTGGAGATAATACGCTCAAAGCACTCATACACTTCATCAGACATGGGAATTTCTCTTGTCCCGCAAGTGGTCTTTGTATCTTCTATCACATATTCCATGTTCCTCTTTCGTTGGAGCTGATGATTGACACTGATTTTTCTGTTCTTCATATCAATATTCGCAAGTGTCAGTCCAACAAATTCAGAGATACGCAGCCCGGTCTTAAACAGAATATATATTCCCTCATAGTATCTGCAAAAATGCTTGTCGTTCGCCAAAAATTCAAGGAAAGCCCTTTCCTGCTTTCTTGTGATTGCTTCTCTTGTCACACTGTCATTCACAACAACAGTAGCAAGTTGAAATTCAAACGGATTTTTGCGTATCAAATCATCATCAACCGCCATTTGAAATGCAGGTCTAACGACACCTCTAATAGAGTGAATGGAGCTGTAACCCCGTCCGTCTTTCTGCAATTTTATCAGCCAGCACTTCGCGTCAGACAACTTAACCTTGTCAATTCTTCTTTTACCAAATTCTTCTTTCTTGATAATTATTGAGGACAAAGTTATAATTTGCTTCCGTGTTGTGCCGCACCCCTGTTTTCTGCAACAGGTACTTTCTAACCAGTTGTTCCACCGTCATTTCTCCGCCGCGTGGGACAATTTCATCATCAATATCTTTCAATATCAATTTTTCCTTTTCTCTTAAAGAAAGGTCGTCCCGGTGTTGGCTCTCTCCGTTGCGGAGAATACGATTTCGTCTGTCCCGTCTTTTTCCGCTCATGTCCATGCTCCTTTCATACAAAAAGAGCCCTGCCGTGATATGCTAAATTATACCATAGGCAGAGCCCCTTTTCTATTCTTAATTTAAGCAGCACTGAAAACGGAGAGGTGGAATTTAAAATTTCATTTTTGGCAACTCTTTCATGCAGACTGGGGGCTGGGATTTCCTCCTTTCCTGTGGTATACTGAGACTATCAGAACATTTCAAAAAGGAGGAACCTCCATGCTAAAAGGAAAAACCGTGCTGCTGGGCGTTTCCAGCAGCATTGCCGCTTATAAAGCTGCTTCCCTAGCGTCTTTGCTGGTGAAGCAGCACGCCAACGTCCATGTGCTCATGACCCAAAACGCCACCCGCTTTATCTCCCCCATGGTCTTTGAGACCCTCACTGGCAACAAGGCCCCGGCAGACACCTTTGACCGGTGCTTCCAGTTCGACGTGGAGCACATCTCCCTGGCCAAGCAGGCGGACATAGTCATGGTGGCTCCGGCCACCGCCAACGTAGCCGCCAAATTGGCCCACGGTATCGCCGACGACATGCTCACCACCACGGTGCTGGCCTGCAAGTGCCCCAGACTCCTCTCCCCAGCCATGAACACCCAAATGTATGAGAACCCCGTGACCCAGGACAACCTGCGAATTCTCCGGGAATACGGCTGGCAGGTGGTAGAGCCCGCCAGCGGTCACCTGGCCTGCGGGGACAGCGGCAAGGGCAAGCTCCCGGAGCCGGAGGTGCTGCTGGACTGGATTTTGCAGACCATTGCCCGGGAAAAGGACATGGCCGGACTGAAGGTGCTGGTCACCGCCGGCCCCACCCAGGAGGCTCTCGACCCGGTGCGGTATCTCACCAACCACTCCTCCGGGAAAATGGGCTACGCGATTGCCAAGGCTGCCGCCCGCCGGGGCGCCCAGGTAACGCTGGTTACCGGCCCCACCGCTTTGGAGCGTCCCCGGTTCGTGGAGACCGTGGAAATCGTTTCAGCGGAGGATATGTTCCGGGAAGTCACCGCCCGGGCCCCGGAGCAGGACATCATCATCAAGGCGGCGGCGGTGGCGGATTACACTCCTGTCCAGGTTGCCCAGGACAAAGTGAAAAAATCCGACAACGACCTGTGCATCCCCTTGAAGCGTACCCAGGACATCCTGCAAACTCTGGGGGACCACCGCCGGGAAGGCCAGTTCCTCTGCGGTTTTTCCATGGAGACCCGGGATATGGTGGAAAACTCCCGGAAAAAGCTGGAGAAAAAGCACGTGGACATGATTGCCGCTAATAACCTAAAGGAAGCCGGGGCGGGCTTTGCCGTGGACACCAACCTGCTGACCCTCATCACCCGGGACGGGGAAAAATCTCTGTCCCTTATGAGCAAGGACGAGGCTGCCGACGTCCTGCTGACGGAGATTCTGAGGCTGCGGGATTTGAAAAATCACCCCCGGGAAAACTAACCGGAAAACACAGGCGGAGAAGCCAAAATAAAACTTCTCCGCCCTTATTTTTCCTTATTCGCGGCGACCACCTTCGCGTCGGCACTGCCGTCCGGCAGGCGGGAGACCTCAATGCAGTTGCCAATCCAGACCGCCGCAGGCATTGTGGACAGTCCGCTCCTGGCTGCTCCACAGGGTATAGCGGTCCCGGCTGAACCGGATGAGGAACCGGTTAGCGCAGCTCAAAACCTCCTCCAGCATGATACTCAGGGCGTACTTGTCCATGGAAACCTGTCGGTGATTGCTCCCTGAAAGGAACTTGTACAGCCTGTATGCTGGATTTCTTTTGCTGAGATTTTTCGCCCCAGCCCCGGTTCAGGCCGACCAGATGAGCTTTGGCCTCCTGATATTGCTGGCAAGCTGTTTTCTCCAGTAGGATTTCCGTAT
Organism: Clostridium sp. M62/1; assembly: GCF_020736365.1. Lineage (NCBI taxonomy): Bacteria > Bacillati > Bacillota > Clostridia > Eubacteriales > Clostridiaceae > Clostridium > Clostridium sp. M62/1. Next base: position 3,562,434 of record NZ_CP085988.1, read on the forward strand.
CACAGACGTCCTGCAAAAGCCGGAAGAGCATCTCCGTCCGGGAGACCCGGCGGGCGTCGGCAGCCTGAATTTCAGCGTCCTCCTGGCCGCGCATCATCCACTGGCTGTGGATGGAAAGAAGATTGGGATAATAGAGCCGCAGCTGCTTAACGGGCAGATACCCCGGCAACTGTCGGGCGTTGGGAGCGGCCATAGAGCATCCGCCCCAGGTGCCAGTCGAAGGTACGGATGAATTTCAAAGGAACTCCTCCTTTTCCGTTTGTCGTCTGCTGTATTCCCGGGGGAAAACGCCGAAGTGCTTTTTGAACATCCGTGAAAAGCTGAAAATGTCCGGATACCCAGTGGACAGGGCCGCCTTCCCTGGAGAATACCCGTGCTCTGTCATGAGCTGGCAGGCACGCCCCATCCGGTAATCCGTCAGGTACTGCTGGGGGGATTTCCCTGTCTTTTTCCGGAACAGGGTGCTGAAATAGGAGCGGTTCAGGTTCAGCTTCCCCGCAAGTTCCCCAATGGACACGTCCCGCATATAGTTGGCTTCCAGATAAGTTCTGGCCTGCTCCACATAGTCCTCGCCGCCGGCGGGCTTTTCCTCCAGGGCCGCCAGCAGCTGAAACGCCTTTCCGCAGAGGAACAGTTCCCGGCCATCTGTCTGGTTCTCCGCCTCCAACATGGAGCTGAAAATGCTCCCGCATCGGGACGCGTTCACCACTGCCTCCTGCAAAAGGCACTCCGGCAGAGGAATGCCGCAGGTAAAACCAATCCAAATATACTCCCAGGGTTCCCGACGATCGGCCTCATAATAGGTGACTTCAAAGGGCCGAATGACGAACATCTGCCCTGCCCGCACCGGGCTTTCCTTCCCTTCGGCGGTAAAGGCTCCCCTGCCCTGGATCACATAATGCAAAAGCCAGTAAAACCGCGCCGCCGGGCCGAAGGAGTGGCCTGGCGCACAGGCTTCCCAGCCGCAGTCCACCGGGTTAATATCGTGCCAATGGCGGTTCACCAGCAGTATTTGCTTATCCATTCTGCACCCTCCCATTTGCAAGAATACTGCTAACATTTTACCAAAGAAATCACACACCGTGCAATAGGCTTTTCTCCGGCCCGGTGGTATCATAATGCCAGGAAAGCCCTCTGGAAATCCAGGGGGCGGAATCATCATAAGCAGGAGGATGCTATATGAATAAGATCACTTTTATGGGCGCGGGCAGCACCGTGTTTGTCCGCAATGTGCTGGGAGACTGCATGTGTACCCAATCCCTCCGGGACTGGGAATTCGCTCTGTACGACATCGATCCCGTCCGCTTGCAGGAGAGCTTTGAGATCATCTCCGCCATGAACAGGACCAAGGGCGGACACGGGAAGGTCACCGCCTATCTGGGAGTTGAAAATCGGAAGGAAGCCCTCCGGGGGGCCCGATTCGTAATCAACGCCATCCAAGTGGGCCTCTATGACCCCTGCACCATCATCGACTTCGAGGTACCCAAGAAGTACGGTCTGCGCCAGACCATCGGCGATACCCTGGGGATTGGCGGCATCATGCGTGCCCTGCGCACCATTCCCGTCATGGACGACTTCGCCAGGGATATGCAGGAAGTCTGCCCGGATGCCCTGTTCCTCAACTACACCAACCCTATGGCCATGCTCTCCGGCTACATGCAGCGGTACACGGGCATCGAAACCGTGGGCCTGTGCCACAGCGTCCAGGTGTGCTCGGAATTCCTGCTGAAGGAACTGGGCATGGAGGACAAGCTGGAAGGCCGCCGGGAGCGCATTGCCGGCATCAACCACATGAGCTGGCTGTTGGAGCTGCGGGACAAAGACGGCAACGACCTGTATCCGGAAATCCGCCGCCGGGCCAAGCTGGCTGTGGACGCCCACCTCTATGGGGAAACTCAGGACGCCCCCGACTGGGTGGAGAAAACCCGCTATGACCTGGTGCGTCTGGACTACATCCGCCGTTTTGGCTACTACTGCACGGAATCCATCGAGCACAACTCCGAATACAATATGTTCTACATCAAATCCAAATATCCGGAGCTCATTGACCGCTACCATATCCCTCTGGACGAATACCCCCGCCGCTGCGTAGAGCAGATTGCCGGCTGGGAAAAGGAACGGGACGAGCTGCGCGCCCAGAAAAAGCTGGAGCACGAACGTTCTCGGGAATACGCTTCCTACATTATAGAGTCCATTGTCACGGGCACACCCTACAAAATCGGAGGAAACGTACTTAACACCGGAGGCCTCATTGAAAACCTGCCCTCCGACGCCTGTGTGGAGGTGCCCTGCCTCATTGACGGCATGGGGGTACATCCTTGCCGGGCGGGCCGCCTGCCGGTGCAGTGTGCCGCCATGAACATGACCAACATCAATGTGCAGCTGCTGACCATCGAAGCCGCCGTGACCCGGAAGAAAGAGCACATCTATCAGGCCGCCATGCTGGATCCCCATACCGGCAGCGAGCTGGACCCGGACACCATTGTCAAGCTGGTGGACGACCTTATTGAGACCTACGGGAACTGGTTACCCGCGTATCATTAAAAAGTTTGAAAAAGAAGCTACCTGAACTCCGTGATGCCATTGACGGCTATATCACAGTGGAACAGGCCGGCAAACTCAAGGTGAACAAGGCTCATTATGAAAACCTTGAATCCTGGAAAGCAGAGCTTGAAGAACTCATTCTTGCGCCCGCCGCTCCCTACCAGCAGGAACTTTCCATTCTTCAAACTGCTCCAGGTATCCGCAGTGACTTCACTGCCATCGGGATCATTTCCGAGATCAGTACCAATATGGAGGCTTTTCCTTCGGCGAAACACTTATGCTCATGGGCCGGACTGACTCCGGCCAACAATGAAAGCGCAGGAAAGAAAAAATCTGTCCGGGTTTCCAAGGCCGGATGCTATATCAGGCCACTGCTGGTGCAGTGTGCCAATGCTGTCGTTACCAGCAAAAAGCATCCTGAAATACGCAACCGTTATCTCCGTATAAAAAGCGTTGCGGTCACAAGAAGGCAATTATCATTGCGAGAAATCAAGGTTATCAGATCAAGTCAGCAACTGCATAACCTTAACTTTTCAGAATTCAATTTTTAAAGCAGCCACCGAAAGGTGGCTGCTTTGTCATGCGATTAAGGGAATAAATACCCTTTACCTTTCATTTTCAATCTTGTACCTCTGCATAACTCCTGTATTTCTTCGCAAATAATATCTGCCTCCATATCGGTATGCAGGTCATCCCATAGATTTTCACAGCTCATAATAGCTGACTATCTCCTGCTCCAGCTTCACACCCCGCTCCAGCATATATTCTGCCAGTTCCCGGTACATCTCCTGTTTTTCCAGAGACTTCAGGCGCACTCGATCCTGCTCTGTCAGCGGATGCAGGCAGGACTGAAAGCGTACGTCTTCCAATTCCGCGCGCGACATCCGGTACATCTGAAACGGGATACCGGTCACACGGCACAAATGCTCATGGATATAAAGCCCTCCAGCGTCGATATCTCCGAAATGGCGGTAGACAAGCGTTGGATTGTCGGAAAATATTTTTTTCAGGAAGTCTCTCTGATAACGGGTGGCATAACCGCCCAGATAAAATAGAGCTGTTTTCGAGCTGTCACACCTCAGCCAGGAGGTATAGTTTTCCACCGTAGTAAAAACCGCCGTTTTGACCGTTATCTGCTCAATCTTATACAGTTCATCAGCAAAAAATTCAATACCGTTGGGAAACGCCCCAATCTCCAGTTCTTTCCCAAGGATGCGTACCGTCATATCCCCCTTCAGGCACAGCTTCTGCTTTTCCCGTGTAATATGATATTCCTCCAGGATCTCGTCTTCCAGCTCTGCTGGGCCGCATGGACGGCCCAGGCAGTCCCGGAGTGCCCTGCAAACGGATCCCAGCACATTTTCCTCCAGATATTTGGAGTCCCCGTAGATCAGCAGAGAAGCTTCGCGCAGATACAGTTCTTTCTCATTATTCTCAATAAAGACAAGTGCTTTGAGAAGGTCTTCCGTCTGATGATATCGGGGCGGAATCCTGTTCTTTTCCAGAGCCTGACGCAGCTTTATACACTCCTGTTCCGCTGCGGGCGAACGTCCGCTGTACCCGGCAATCAGCCCTTCCACGTACTTCCGTTTCGCAGATTTTGGCTCATATCCATATTTTGTTTCCAGATAGTCCTCGATCTCGCCGATTTTTTCATCCACCAGATAAATGCTCTGGATCTCGCTGCTGAATCCCTCTGTCTCATAGGTCACAAATCCTTCTTGACTGCACCGGAAAATCGCCTGATTCACTGCCTCAATCTGTGTCATATCGCCGTCGTTGCGGCTGTAATTCTTATAAAGCTGAGACGGATTCAGTTTTGTCCGTCTCGTAATCACATTGGTCCCCCTGTCTTTTTTGCTCTTCCTGTATTTATCCGCCAGGGCAGCCAGCAGCTTTTCTTCGTAATTCACCATATCTGTCCCCTCACCGGCTGCTGTACGCCTTTTCTTCATGGAACTGCACGATCCCCAGCTGCATACTGTCCGCGCGCACACGCAGCGCAGGCAGGATTACCTCGCACTCGTTCCCGATGGATTCCGTCTTATCCGGAGAGCAAAAGATTACCTGGAGTCTCTGCTCCCGCATGAATTTCAGCATCAATTTCACATTGCCGGGATCCATCTTGGCAAACGGCTCATCGATAAATACGAGACGTGTGGAATTGGTACGCTGGTTGTAAATCAGCAAAAGGGCCGACGACAGGATCAGCAGATACGGGATTTGCACTTCCGCCCCGGAGTTGAAACCAGTCTGCCGGGATAATTTTGCCCGGTCCAGGATCTGGTTGCTGATCAGAATCTCATAATTCATATAGTTCCGGTAGTCGGCAAAACGGGCAATCGTTTCTTCACTGTTCTTTTCGATGATCCGGTTGATGATCTGCTTCATCTCTGTTTCTAACCGCTCGCCTTCCTCATCGGACACAGAGGTCAGCATATCGAAAGCGATCTGTCCGTCTGCATTGCCTCCCAGCTGCTCCCGCTCGTCCAGATATCGGGCGTATTCAATCACCTTTGCGTATTCTGACCCGTCCTTTACATAGTGGACATCAAACTGATATTTTGCAGCAAAGCTCAGCTTTGCCAGTTCTCCGTTGATCTGCCTTAAATCTTCTCTGGCACGCTCACAGGATTTCAGAATCGTCAGCACAAATTCATTTTTAAATATGTCCTCATATCTGCGGGTCTGCTCTTCCAGTTTCTGACGGATTTCCTGAAGATTGTCCATCCAGATGCGCTCTCTTCTGCCTGCATACCGTTCTCTTCCCTCCGTCCCTCTGGGCAGCATGCGTCCGGCATGTTTTGCGTTATAATCCGCCTGCTTCTGCGTCAGATCTCTTTCATGCTGCGTGATACTGTTTCCTATACGCCGTCTGGTATCTTCCGCCAGCAGGCCGCCCGGACCTTTCTTTCCATTTTTCAGGTATTTTTCATAGGCCTCTACCGTCCGCTGCACGATGGTATAGTACCCGGTCTGATATTCCCGGTACCGCTTCTCCTGTTCGGCCAGTTCCCCTGATTTTGCCTCTATCTTCTCTCCGCATCTGGATATGGTCGTGTCCTGTCCGCTTTTCTCCTGAAGTTTTGCGTTATATTCGTTCTGCACCGCTTTCTGTTCATCTGAAAGCCGGCCAGCCAGCTCGTTCAGCTCCAGATATTCCTGATTATTCTCCTGCGCTTTTTTCAGGCGCTCCAGCTGCGCCTCCGACGCCCTGGCGTTTTCCGACGCGGCCTGGTATTTTCGGTGGGCGTCATAGTCATACTCCTGAAACATCTCCCGATTCTGGGCCATACGGTTCTTCTGATCTTCAAGCTCCTTTTTCTCTGCCAGTTTTGCTTTCCTCTCCTCGTTGAGCCTGGAAATCTCTTTTTCCGCGCGGAGCCGGTTCAGTTCAAACGTCTTCTGTCCAAGATAATAGGAACGGAGCCTGTCAAAACGCAGAAAATAGCTGTCCATAGCTACGGACACGCGGCCTTCCCTGGAAATGGCATTTTCATATTCCTTCACAGCATTTCGCTCCACCGCATGCATTCTTCCCAGCTGATAATCAAAATACTGTTTTGCCACCGGGTTTTTGATCTCCAGTTTAAATACCGCTGAGTCTTCTTCCACATGTACTTTTTTCTTCATCAGCAGCTTTGTGTTGAACAGATGGGCATAACGATGTTCCGAACGGTTCAGCACGTCATCTGCAATATCATAATACTGAGGGTCCACCAGGATCGTATACCGGCGCGGTCCCAAAAATGCCTCGATGGCGTCCCTCCATTTTTCATCTGTGAGTCCAATCACGTATTCACAGGCAAACTGTGCTTTCGACCGGATGTTTCTCTTTTCAAATTCACGGTTGATCTCATCACGCAGCCCCACATACTCTGGAATCTGAGCAAACGTATTGCGATGTTTTTTACAATCCTCTATGATCCGGTGCTGCACGTCCAGACTCCGGTTCAGTTCTGCCAGATCCCTCTCGGTATCTGCCGCTCTCATCACCAGTCCGTCGTAACACTCGTTTATTTTCTGTTTGAACCTGGATACTGCCGCCGCCTTTTCCGCAGCCGTGTGCCCGCGCCCGCAGAGGGACGCCAGCACGTTCTGACCCTCCATCCGTTTTTCCTTTTCAAAAAACTGATTCATCAGTTCGCTGACCACGGCCTGAAAATGCTCCAGCTTTCTGCACAGAGCCATCAGCGTCCTCTTCTCAGCCTCCAGTTCCTCTAATTTTCGTCTTTCTTCTGCGATCATCCGGGTACTGTCCAGCTGCTCCAAACTGACTCTGGCCTGCACCAGCTGAGCGTCAATTTCTTTTTTTCTTCCATCCAGAATCTCCAGTTCCCTCTCCAGATCTTCCTTTCTTCTCTGTGCCAATTCCTGTTCAGCTGTCTGGCGCTCAATCTCCCGGTTCAAATCTTTCCTCTTTTTATAGATGATGCGGATATCATCAGCCAGCAGACGGTTTTTCTCGCTCTCCCATGCATCGTACTCCCCAAGAATCCCATCCAGCTCGTTAATCTCCTGCTGGATAATCTCAAAATTCTCGTTCAGCCGCTCAATGTTCTCCTTCGCCTGAATCAGTTTCCCGAAATCCACGTTCCGTTCTTCCAGGACGCTCTCCCGGATAAACCGGTCAATCCTGGCGTTCGGATCGTATGACATGATTCCCCGAAGCTTGCGCAGATAGATGGGAAGCTGTCCCAGATTCAGCTTCAGTCCCGTCATCTGCAAAAATTTCGGCAATCCCTGCTCCCGGTTCATCAGCGTCAGTCTGTATCTTTTTTGAAGGAACGACGCGCTGCAGGGCATCGTGACGCCGTTCTCTTCATAAGTATGTTCCACCTGCTCCATGACCCTCCGGTCCATCACGTAACGATACGTCTGGCAATTATTGGACGCGCTGGTCTCAATTACCGTCCCCAGCAAAAAAGACTTATCCTCCACATCGTCAAAATACTCCAGCACAATGTGGCTGTACACGTTTGGCACCCGGTCCGCCGGGCGCATGTACGTCCCGGCTGTGGCATCCAGAAGACCTCTCGTATAGGAGGACAGCGTACGGCTTCCTTTACTCTCCGACGACTTGTTAAATACCGTATCTCCGTAAGCGGCATATTTAATTGCATCCAGCATGACGGATTTTCCGTTGCCGTTCTTCCCTGCAATCAGCGTAAAAAAACCGATGGGAGCCGTCACATTGGAAAATCCATACCAGTTGATCAGCCGCACTTTTTTTAGCAGGATCATTCCTCTTCCTCCTCAAATTCATCCGGAACTATTTCTTCTGGGCCTTCTTCTTCCGGTTCTTCTTTTAAATATTCCCGCGCCACAGTCTGAAACTGTGGGAGATCCCAGCCGAATTGCAGCGATGGATAGAGCTGAATTTTCATATCCTCGCCCTCCTCATCATCGTTGAAATTGATCAGGCTGTATTTTTTAAACAGGCGAAGCGCTGCGCTAAATTCCGTGCGCGTCAGCTGAACATCATAGGACTTGATCTTGTCAATCAGATCCCCTCTCGTCACAAAATTTCCTTCGCTGTAACCGAGATTTTCCAGATATACTTTCCAGAGCACCAGCAGCAGATGATACTGCAGCGTCGAAAACGTCACCACATTGGCCCGTTTCAAGCCTACTGTATCCGCATCCTCTTCGCTGGCAGCCAGCATGCACACTCCCGTCTTCTCCTCCACGATCATATCAAAACCAATCATTCGCAGGTACTCGGAAATATCCTGTCGATTGGATTCTCTGGAGGCAAACTGATACAGTTTTTCATCCTTATCCCGCAGTATGAAAGTGGACTCCAGCAGTTTTCGTATGCAGCGTTTGAACAAATGTCCGCTTTCCTCTTTTATCGTTATCCGCAAACTGATATCGCTCATGTTTTCTTCCTCTTTATGCTGATATTGCTGATTCTGGCGGCCTCGGTCTCCACCATGCCCTTCCTGAATTCCACTTCATAAGGAAACCCTGACGTCCCCGAATAAATCATACTTGCCGCGATCATCGTCGCATCGTCCCTGGTATGTACTCCGCATTCTTCCACAGAAATCTGATCTCTGCCTCTCATGATCTCATCGAAATGTTTCTCCACGTTGTCCATACTGTACCGATCGGGCGTCTCCGTCAGAAGTTCGTCCGTCAGCCGCTGTTTCTCTTCTTCCGACAATTCCTCACAGACTAAGCCCGCATTTTTTTGATTGGGATTTCGCTTTTTCCGCCGTTCAAAAGACTTTCTTCCGATATATCCCATGCTCATGAGGCGGTGTGTTTCTGAAAGCTTTGAGAGTGCTTCCGCCCGGTTCTCTTCGTTCAGATTTTTCAAAAACAGAAGTATCCGGTTCAGTTCATGCTCCAGATTGGTATTTTCACTCAGTACCATCATCATCCGGGTAGAATACAGATTGTAGTAGTTGTTGATTTTCCGGTCAATGTAAGACATCTCCTGCTCATATTCCAGGTTAATGAAGCTGTCCAGCTCGTTAAACAGACGGTCAATCTTCTCCTTTGCCTGAATCTCGTCTGTGTTTTCTATTTTTCTATACTCCTGGATCATCCGGTCATAAAGCTCCGAGTGGCGCAGTTTTCTCAGCATCCGGTCAATGTCCGAAATGTAAGAAGGAATCAGACCACTTTTCTTAATGAAAAAATAATCATTGAAAAAACGGTTCAGGAGTTCATCCTTCATCAAAAACTGACCGAAACTGTTGGCGTCTGCCATCTTCATAACTGCACGCATAATTTCACGGATACTGTCTTTCAGAATCAGAAGTTCATTTTTCAAGTCACATTCATTTTCTACCAGTGGAATCAGGATGTTCTGATACGGACGTATCGACCGGGCATTGTCTTTGCTGAAGGAAAATTTCAGGATTTCATACATGGAAAAAATATAATTCGTAATCGCGCCATTGGCGTCTCCATCAAAAATCTTATGGATTGCGTCAATCAGCTTACGGCAGTATGCCGATACGGACGCGATATTGTCCCCGCTGCGCCCGATTTCCTGCGGAGTAATCCATCCGCATGCACGAAAATACCTGAGAATTGTGGAGGCGTTCTCCTGAGGAGTTTTCCCGCCAGCAATCTCTTCTCCAATATTTTCCGTTTCTATGGAGTATGTGCAATTTTGAAGATACAGAATCAGTGTGTTTCTGGCGTCCGTTTCGTACAAAACAGAGATTTCCTTTGATTTTTCGATCAGCTGGCTGATACATTCAAAATAGAGCACCCGATTTCTGCAGCAAAAAGGATTAAAAAATTTCTCGTTCAATGTTTCAAAAAAAGACATGTATGTACTGTATCTCCTCTAAAAAGTAGTGCGTATCCTATTGATTTTTATCATAACATACAGCAGCATCAGCGTACAAGGGGCAACACGGCTCACAGCGGGATAATTTTTATCCTGAACTGTCAGACACGTATCTGTCAGGTATGTCTGTTGCCGAACTTGTACTTTAGATTTGCATGACGGTCGAACATCATCAGGGCTGACTTTCCTTTCCGCAAAATCTCCGTCTATGTCAGGCAGGACAGATATCACGTCATGGAGGGTAAACTCAACGCCCGGGGCATGTCAATCTTCCTCTCCCTGGACAGATAAACGGACAAAAAGGGAATTTCCGTTTTGTTTTCTCCCTCTTTCAGCGGGAAGGAGCGGACGATTTTACTTAATCTTTCCAAATCCTTATTCACTCCGGCACCTCTCTTTGCAGGATCTTCCTGCCTTTTTATTTCAAGACAATCTCACAGTCTCATGTATCCCAATAAAAATCTGCTACGCAAACAGCTGCTCCAGCGTAATCAGTACGCCGTCCTCTTCATTGGACGGGCATACATGCTCTGCTGCATGTTTTACGCTTTCCGGAGCATTTTCCATCGCATAGCTGTATCGGCAGTATTGGAGCATTTCGATATCATTTCCCCCATCTCCAAAGGCTGCACACTGTTCCGGTGAAATTCCCCATCGCTCTGCAAGCCGTCTGATGCCGGATGCCTTGTGACAGCCCGGTACGATCAGATCGATGGATCCATGACCGCTGGTTGTAGGTTCCGCTTTTCCTTTCAGGCGTTCACAGAACATGTCATAGTAAAAATAAGTTTTTTCCTCCGGAACCGTCGGCGCGAATTTCAGTATCTGATCCTTTACCTCTTTCAAATCGTCTGCCCACTTCAGTCGGTGATAGTAGATTTTAGTAAGATCAAAAAACTCCTGGCTTACTGTTCCCTTCTGACAGTATGCGCTTTCCACTCCGCACAGAACATTTGATATTTCAGGATATTCCCTGCACAGATCAATGATCCGATCGACCGTTTCTTTCGGCATATCCGCCGTAAAGACCAGCTCTCCTCTGTCTTTTACAAAGGCCCCGTTTTCCGCTACAAAGGACAGCTCATCACAGTAACCCGGGAACAGAGCTCTCAGCTGATAATATTGATTTCCGCTGGCCACAACAAAATTGCATCCAGCGTTCTCCATGCGGGATAATATCCTCTTAAAGCGGGGAATATCATACGTATAGTCAGAGCGGACAAACGTACCGTCTATGTCCACAGCAACCAGTTTTATATCATGATTCATATGGTTCGTTCCTTTCTATGGTGCTGTCTCGTTTCTGAAGCAGACAAACTGCCCACTGTCAGGACACCGCTGTGTCAGAGCCTGAATGTTCGGCGGCTTCTTCTGTTCCCGCCGCACCGGGCGCGGATCACCCTCTGCCCCTCATCGAAAGCTGTTTTCAATCACTCCCGGCAGCAGCTTATAGATCGAGCCGCCAATTTTTCTCTCAAACATCTCTTTGATTTCCAGCGTTTTTCTCCAGCGGTCAACCGTAAAAGGCGGCGTCCCGTAGCGAAGCGCCACATCCACAAACCTCTTTTCCAGGAGGCAGAAGCCCGTTGGAAGCGCCAGCGCGTCACACAGCTGGACCAGCCGGTCATAGTCGTCGTAGGCAGCTCCCCTAATAAAGCCCTCCATAAACAGGTAATCCTCTTCAGACATATCGAAGGTGCCAATGGACGTTTTAATATCCTGTATCATAAAGGCGTGGGTTATGCAGATTTGCGCCGCCTTCTCCCATCCGCGCTCCATGCAGAAGCGGTAGCCGTCTATTAAATGCTTTTCCGATGTAACTCCGGCGTATCTTCCAATATCGTGCAGCAGCCCATAGCAATAGGCCCTGTCAGAAGATAAGTCCTCACACTGTGCAGCTATATTTTTGCAGGCAAGAGCAACGAAGCGGGAGTGTTCGATCCACCTCCCCGGATTCAGCCGCCCTGCCCATTCTAATTCTTTCTCTGCAGTTTTACAGTTCAGTTCCAATACTCTGTTCCTTTCTCGAGCAAAAGGGCCTGACCCTTACCCGTCAGACCCTTATGCAGCAAATCGGCCCGCTGCTGTCTAACACCCGCTTATATAAGAGGTTACGACTGCCATATAGTCTCTGGGCTCATCAAAGGTCAGCGAAAGCGGCAGGTAACTGCCGTTTTTCTGATATTCCTTCTCCAGTTCACGCTGAATCAGATACTGTCTTGTTATGTCTGTCTTCTGACCGTTTGGAGAACATACCATAACCCGCCCGCTGCATTTGTTTACTGTCTCTAAGAAACCTTTCAGATTCAGAATATATACTTTTATCATAGGCACCTCCCGACAGCCTTCTGCTGTTATGATTATTATAGCGCCTGGGATAGAGGTATAATATCTTTATCCTGTCACGTTTTATCACAATTCTGCCACCTGCGGCGGTACTGAAGCGGGGTGCAGCCTGCAAACTCACGGAAGACTTTTCCGAAATAACTGGCATTTCCCAATCCGCAGGCATATCCGGCTTCTGTGATCGGCATCTGGCTGTCCGCCAGTATCTGGCAGGCCATCTGCAGCCGGTAGCTTTTTATGTACTCTGCCGGCGTCATATGAAGGCAGTTCTGAAAGGCCCGGTAACACTCCCGCTCGCTCAGAAACACGCATCCGGCAAGTTCCGGAATGGAAATTTTCTCGGTGTAATGCTCATGCACGTAGACCATCATCTGCTTTACTTTGTCAGCGGTCCGATTCTCCCTCTGGGGGTTATCCTGCAGCAGGGCGAAACTGATTTTACATAACTGCACCCAAATCTTAGACAGGGCTTCTCTTATGTTTATCTCATAGCCAAAGTCCCTCTCCGCCAGGAGAAATGCCCCGCGGATGGAATCGATCAGAGCAGACTGTTCCGGCTGATCCGGATACAGGGCAAGAATCTCTATCTGCGGCGCTGTGATGAGCGGTGTAATATATTTTTGCTCAATCAGACTTCCCTGACCGCCCGCAAGCAGCTTGGGATCAAAAATATGAATCAGCTGTATATTTTTCTCCCTGTGGGACCTTATCTTTGTCATGTGCAGGACATTGGAATTGACCATGCCCGCTGTACCGGCGGGAAAAACTGCTGTTTTATGAGGCGTACAGTACTGTATCTCCCCGCTTTCTATGTAAAACAATTCTATGGCTCTGTGCCAGTGCCATGGGACAAAGCGCTCCCGGTAATAGTCCAGCTCTGCCTGGGATGCGGTATATGGGAAATCCAGAGTGCGGTACGGCAGCTTTTCTTCTTTGCTGCCTGTCATAAATTCTAAATTACGGGTAATTCTCATTTCGGATGCCTCCCCCTGCTGATTGACCTGTAAAAGCGGCAGTGCCCCTCTGAAGGAGCATTGCCGCTTCTCTTCTGTCTCAGGGTTCTAAGCCTGACTGATATTTCCGGCCGGAATCATCCAGGCGAAATTTTTTGCCAAAGGTTTAAAATCACAGTTTTCAGAGACTTCATGAGCCTGCCTGTACGGGAAGATCGTGATGTTTCCAAAAGCTTCAAAGCTGCCGGAGAGAGCTTTGAAGCTCCTCCTCTGCTCTTTAAAAATCCATATCTTCCGATTCTTCTTTTCCGCAGTCTGTGCAGATATCCCTGGAGGATGCGCCGCCCACGGATACATAGGTATCGCCCACAGCCGCTGCAGCACCGAAAGATACAGGCACAGCTACGCAGATGTCCTGGGTGATAGTGAAAGAGCATGTTCCGTTTTTCTGTCCGCTGCAGGAGGTCTTTCCCGGAGTTACAACGGGCTCGCCGCAGCATTTGGTGTACGTCACTCCTGCTTCTGCGTAGGGAGTAATAGTCACAGGAACGCAGATGGATGCGCTCTGGTAGCCCGTAGCAGGGCAGGTCTGGTTCTCAGTCTCTGTTTTTAAAATATCGTTATTCATGATAAATTCTCCTTCAAAATTAATAGGTTCATATTACTTTATGAAGGATGGGACTTGTTTGTTACCGTACCCTGTGTTCCTATATTCCCTCGTCTCCGAAGAAATCCGTATCCATCTTTTTTATTTTATACACATACTCTGTGGTGACGCCGAAATCGTACTCAATCATCAGCTCTGTCAGCCTCCTGCCGTCGACCAGAATCACCTTTGTCGTATGCTGCTTTTTGGCGTAAGCCGCGGCATCTTTTGAAAACTGGGCCGTTGTGATAAACAGCCCCTTTGTGGCGCCCTGACCGGCTAATGCTCCTACAAATTTCTGAATCTCCAGTCTTCCCACCGTTGTGTCGGGGGCCCACTTTTTCGCCTGAATATAAATCAGATTAAATCCCAGTTTATCCTCATAGATAATGCCGTCTATCCCCTCGTCGCGGCTTGACTGGGTCACGGTTCCTGCCGCAGGCTCCCCGTATCCCAGAGCCTTCAGAAGCCTGACCACCATTTTCTCAAAAAATTCAGGCGTCTGTTCACAGACTGCCGAAAGCAGTTCATCTGCCAGCTTGCTGTTGATCTCTGCGTGAGCCCTCTCCAGTATCTCCTGGGGGGTCTCTGAGACGGCATCCTCCCTCTTGGCCTCTTTTTTCTTCCCTGTCAGGGCAGGAGGATGGGAAGGCGCAGGTTCCCCCTCTCTCCTTTTAAACTCCTGAAAGGAGGGATACCTTTCCAGTACAGAATCGTCAATGACCTCTCCCGACTTAAAAAGCCGTTCTCCTTCTTCTGTAATCCGGAATTCTGCCCGCTTGGGGCTTTCTATCAGCCCTGCTTTTTTCAGATACGTCCTGCACCATCCCAGCCGGTTAAGCCACACCGGCTGCCTGCCGCTGGGCAGCATCTGGGCCATCTCCTCCTCTGTCAGTTCAAAATCCCGGATCACCTGCTCCTTAATATCCTTAAGGGTATGTACCTTTCTGTCTGACAGGGCCCTTAAAAATGAATGGTACATCTCAAAATATTTTGGCACCGCCATCAGTTCACCTCCCAGTCCTTTTCTCTCCCCGATGATACAGCAAGTATATCATATACTCAGGAAACTTTGAAGCGTCTTTAAATGGGGTGAAATCAGTGGCATGCAGACATTTTTAGACTGCTATGCCTATACTCCTTCTATAATCTAGAGGACTAGGTCCTCCGAGTGTTGATTTGATTTGATCTTTACAATACCAATACATATAACTGTCTATCTCCTGGATAAATGCCTCTACACTATATTGAGCCCAATTACGTCCATAAAACAGTTCTGTTTTGAAATGACCAAAGAAACCCCCACATGCAGAATTATCTGGTGAACAACCTTTCTTGGATATAGATCGTGTGAAGTTTGCATCTTACATTATCTGAATTCATTCCGATCAGCGATAGTGGCATCCTCTGTCAGAATATACAATCGTTTTCTCGTTTGATTTAAGTATAGCAATGGCATTCCTCAGCATAGTATTTACAAGTTCTGCGTTCAGAGAAGTACCTATTGTCTAACTTACTAGCATACCGTCAAGGCAGTCGATTATCGGAGACAGATATATTTTTCCAGCTTTTATAGAAAATTCTGTAATATCAGTAAGCCATTTCTCGTTTGGTTTGGCAGCACGGAAGCCTCTATCTATAACATTCTCCACAGCCGGTGTTATTTCACCTTTATAAGAGTTGTATTTCTGTCTGAGTTTTCGTCTGATTATTAGATTCTCTTGCTTCATAATACGGCGAACTACTTTTTCAGAAGCCTTTGTACCTTCATAATACAAAATAAAAAGTGAATATCTCTCTTTTCTGGGTAGAATCTGCTTTTCAAATTACATTTCTGATTAAATTCCGTCTTACACTGCAAACTAAACCATTTCTGGTTCCCATACCCTTTTCCAAATTAATTGTTTTATCATCTTTTTTATGATATATTTGACATAATACAACAATATTTTCAATATTTTGACAAGGAGAACCCATATGGCTGAATCTTATCTCAGTTACATCAAACATAACGTCAAAATCAGGGACATCTGTCGTATCCTTGGTATCCCTGTCTACTCCGGCACTTCCGGCGATCGGTGTTCCTGCCCCTTTCATGACGATCACACTCCCTCTATGTACCTTTATAACGACTCAAACCTAGCTTATTGCTTTTCCTGTCAGAAAAGCTGGGACAATCTGGAGTTTATCGGTGAAAAGCTGGATTTAGACTTTCAGGGACGCCTTTCATGGATGGAAAAACATTTTCCCGAGCTTTTAAAGCAAAAGAAGACTTTCCCTGTTTTCCCCCAAAAAACTCTTCAAAGCGGCTATGATATTGCATTTCAGGCGTATTCCAATATGTCAGATAAAGAACAGCGCCTGCTAAAGGAATTTTGTGGTCATCGCGGCTTTGAAGAACCGTTTTTTGAAAAACAATCTATTTTCTGTGCGGCAAAAAATAAGCTGTCTTCTCTCTACTGCCGCAGTGAAAACTCAACTGATGCAAATTTAACTATAGAGGAGAGGCTAAAGCTTGAAGACTGCAAACTGGTCATAAAGCTTCCCTGGCAGGAAAGGCAGACGGCGCCCAGGTACAGCGATCATTTTTCCCGCGACGGCATTATTATTCCTCTCAGAGATTCCTCCGGCAAGCTCGCAGGGTTCGCTCAGCGCGCCCTTGATGGCACACAGCCCAAATATCTGTTTTCAAAAAATCTTCCGAAGAAAACTCTGCTCTATGGGATCGACTCTCTCAAAAAACGGCTCTCGGCTGCAAAAGCAAACCAGAAAACAGATATTTTTATCGTGGAGGGAATCTTTGACGCCCTGCGCATTGAATCCCTGGAAAAGAAAAATATTTCTGCTCTGGCTGTTCTGGGAAACCGTCTGACTAAGACTCAGGCAGGGGAGCTTCAAAATGTTCTGTCCGGCAGCAGCGGACTGTCTATCCATATCTGCATGGATGCTGACCGTGCTGGAAGAACCGGAAATCTCGAAACTCTGAAAAGTCTCTGGGCATATTCTGATTTCATGAAATACTATATAGACTTTTGGGTTCCGCTGGGAGAAAAGGATCCCGATGCCGCCATACAGGCCGCCCTGAAAACTCCATCCGGCACAGGTGCTTCCTCTAAATCCGGCAGCAGCAGGGCAAAAAAGTATTTTAAAAGGTTGTCTGTGTTTGAGTATATCGTATACTGTCTTCTGCCAGCGGACAATGAACTCCTCCTGTCCCCCCTCACCTCCAAAAGCAGCGTCAGAACAGCCTATCAGAATCTTTCCACTGAGGCTAAGCTTCTGTGCCTGAGCCGAGTCCGCTACCTCTTTTCGCACAGCACATGGGATGAGATCTTCCACCTATATGGCAGTATCATCGCTGATTCGAACCATTCAGGAATGCAGAGCTCCGGCAATACCTCTGCAGATTCTGAAGCATTTTTCTACCGTCTGATTCATGCTTATGTTACAGACTCCTCCGTAGGTGAAAATGACAGAACTGCTTTCGCAGTCCCGGCTGTTCCCTATGATGCCATGTATCACTTTAAAACTGCCCTACAGATTGCAAAAACAAGCTACGACCGAGAATCGCTCCCCCTGGATCAGGCATCCTGGGAAAGAATCCTGAGCTGCGCCGATACCTTTTTTGCTTTTTTCAGAGAAACCTTTGAGGAACACAGAAATATAAAAATTCCGCTTTTGAGCATTTACTACCCCAAAAAGCTGAATGAATACAGGATGAAATCTGTCTACATCCACGAAAGACTGATTCTTCAGCAGTATATCCTAAATGAGCTCCTCAGGGCTGATGACAGAAACTGTGAGGCTCTGGTTCCTGCTGTCCGTTACAGTCAGAGCACTGGCCGTCTGTACACTACCTTTTGGAACCAGACAGACGAAACTGACGATACCTTGAGCTTTGCCTACCAGATTGATATGGATGTCCTGTCCGGGCAAAGCGATCTGGAACACGGAATGTTCCGAAACTACTATGACTGCTGGAAGGGGTATATTGAATATATCCAGGACGGTATTTCCCGTTTAAACAGCGATAATGTCTACCGGGTCAAACTGGACATCCGGGGATATTATGACCATATTCCCAGGTACGCGGTGAGAAATGTTCTGTTTAAAACTATCAGCGAATTGATCCGGATCGACAATAATAAATTTTCCCTCTTCTTCGGAAAAAATAGCGCAGAAGAAAGTATCGATCTGCAGGAAAAAGCAGAAACTGTCACCCGCTGGATCCTAGATGAATTGTACGAACCATATTTCTATGATCCTCAAACAGGCGAAAGGCGAAAAAAAGACCATTCAACAGTTGGTATCCCTCAGGGTCCAAACCTTTCCGCCTATATCGCCAACATCATTCTGTTTGATATGGATCAAAAAATCAGGCAGTACATAAAAAAAGTGAATCCCGCTGACTCGGAGAGCCCAATCCAAGTGCGCTATGCACGCTATGTAGATGACATGATTATCATAGCCTCCAATGCGCGTGATCTGAATCATATAAAGGATTTAATTCTGAATGAGCTCTATTCCATGGGACTTACCCTCAGTCCCAAAACTGATCAAGAAGACAGTATTTCCAAGGAGGAAGCCCTGGAATGGACGACCAGTGAGAAAGGAGGCCTCGGGGTTTCTGCTTCCTTCGATTTTCCTGATGATACTCTGGACGACACGCTAGATGACCTCGACGGCTATGAGGTAACTGACCGAAGAAGCGCTCTCAAACTGCTACAGAGTTCTCTGTATCTTACCGATGACGAGCTTTTATCCAAAAAGATTGATACAAAGCAGTTTATCCAGACTCTGTTCCGGACAGAGGAAATCCGTTTCGGTGACATGGTGCGAATCTCTGAGATTCTGCTGTTAAAACTATCCTCTTCCCACTTGCCTGAGTCAACAGCTGATCCCGTTCCCACTCTTCTGGAACAGTTTACAGAGCTTTGGAAGCTGGGACGGCAGGAGAGTCCCGAAGGTTCCCTCTTTCAAAGCGAGGGTATCGAAATTTTCGCCTTTATTGAGGGATGCGGGAAAATTTTAAAGAGCAGGTTCTCTCTCCGCTTCCGAAACCAGCCCAGGCAGGATGCCTGTAAGAAAATTTCGGAATACTTTCGCCAGGAGAACGGCCTCTCTGCCATAAGCTGTATACTGCAGAAGCAGACGCTTCTAGCTAAAAACAGATGGATTCTGCTGCTTCGCCTGGCAGAGATTTGCTCTTATCTGCAAGTTTCCGGAGCGCAGATTCGCTCCGAGCTGGTGGGTCATGTGCCTAATGAATATACCTACAGGTGGTTCTATGCCCTAGAAGAGCATGCCTCCTGCTCCTTAAAGACAGATTTTCCAAGGTGTACAGAGGAAAAAACCCTGACTGACTTTCACCATGCTGTTTCTCTTCTTTCTGCTCTTTCTCTGCCCGACCGCGAATCAAAAGAAGCGCAGAAAGCTAGCAAGGATTCTTCTTCTGATGAGATTCAGCAATATAATGCAGTTCAGGAGCGCTTTAAAGAAATACAGTCAAGCCTGAGAGAAAGCTCGGAAAGCACGGTATCCACTGGATCTTCGACCATGCTAGGCCGATGCCTGAATTGCTGGTTCTCCAATCAGGATACACCGCCGGACACAGAAGGAAATGCAGGACTCCTCTCTCTGTCTCTCCTTACGCTTCTGGGCATAATACAGGATTCTGTGAAGGCAGACATTATATCTCTGATTCCAGAATATCAGAATCATTTATTTCAGGTACGGGATGCCTGGAGTTACTGTCTCCCTATCCTGCCAGGCGTCGGTTATCCAGGCCTTATTATGGCAAAGGCTTCCATGGATGTAAATGCAAGCTATATCTTGATGCGTACTGATTTTATCAGCAGCCCGATGGTAGAACCTAGCAAAAACTGGGATGAAACTGCGCCTGACAAGAACTCATCTGCTTCTTCTGCTTATCATTTATATAAAAGCAGCCTTAAGGCAGGTTTTGTCCCCCTGGATACACTGATTCCTGCCTTTGAATACGACGCTCTGTCACCCGACAAGTGCCAGATTATGTTTAAATGCCTAGTTCAGCTTTACAAACCTTTATATGAAATGTTCAAAAAACTTGCAAAAATTGCTTCCACAAAAATAGGCAGCATATCGAATACAGAATATTCTGTTATTCTTTCCAAAAAGCATATTTTTGTCAGGAAGTCTGCCGGTAGTTCTCCTTTTGAAATCCAGGCTATCGCCTACCTGCTTCCAAAAAGCACAGCCGGCGATGGTGTCCTGATAGAACAGGGCAAAGGACGTTTTTCCTTTAAACCGCTGTATGGAGACGGAATATCTCTGTGGAAAGTCGGCTGGATCCTGAGGGATATTTGCAGTTTTGACGCCCTGCGGTTAAAATTTTTCAATATGGAAGCTCCCACGTCAGACATCGAACTGCTGGTCTCCATGATGGAATACACCTTTAACCGCCTGACAGGAAGCAGCGCCGCCGCTCTTAATGCCCACAGAAGCCTTCTATCCTACGAATGTTCTGTCAACAGGGCGCTCTCTATAACAGAGCAGTTTCTGTCCTGCCCGAAAGATCGGGCTGTCCTTCTGGAAGAGAATGCTGCCGTTGATTCCTTCATCAGCTATCGGATGAATATTGCGGGAGGGTTATCAGCTCCCTGGGAATTCAGTTATTTTGCTGCGGTCTGGGCCAAGTCCTATCTTCGAAGCGGATTTACACGCCTTATGAAACTGGCGCAGCAGGAACCCTGCCGTACCAAAACAAATTCCTGCGCACTCCGCCGCGTCCCCTTAAGCTATCTCTGCCTAGCTGACAGAATCATGGAGCTTGCTGCAAAGCTGCCGGAAGGCAGCCATTCCTGCAGCGGACTTAAGGTTCTGGAGTGTGGACTCAGAGCTGACGCCGCTCTGATCCAGCTTCGTATGCAAACCCTGGAGCTTTTGGAATCCTTCAGCTCAGAACAGATGGAGCATTTAAAGAAACAGTCCGAAGAGCTTCCTCTTTCCGCGCTCGGACTGGACGATACCCAGCCGCTAATGTTTTATAACGCTGAATTATACCCTCTTGTCAAGAATCTGCTCGATCGCAAACATGACAGGGCTGTCGGCAAAGTAACTCATCTGGGCTGGATTGTCCTCCTGAAATGGCTTCTGGATTTTGACAACTGTGACGCAGACGGAACACTGACAGGCTTTCTGAAGGACTGGTGCGGCAGGCTTACCAGATATGCGGATTCCAAAACAGCGCAGGATGGTTCCACAAAGCCCCAAGAACTCCCCTTCCCATTTGAGCAGATGGAGTCTTTTCTCTCCCTCTGGACAAGGGAAAATACCGAAACCTTTTTTGAAAGCTGCTGTCAGATAGATCAGAAAACAGGCACTGCCGTCCAGACAAAGCATACTGACTTTCAGTATATGCACGCTGCAAACAAATTCGTATCTGTCATAGTGGACGGAAACATGATGAGAAAGCCAAATTATTTTCTCACCTTCAGCAAGCTGACAAACGCTCTGATTTCAGTGGAGGAGGATGAGAGCGGGCAAAAGGTTTATACACAGAGCGTCAGAGGAGGAACCGTTACCGGTATTTCTATCGTGGAAATCCGTCTGGGTAAAATCATTCAGAACTGTGAAAAAGCATGTACAGAGCAGAAACAGATGCCTGCAAAGCAGGAAGAGGAGCAGGCAGAAAAATATTCCGCCTCCCTGCCAGAGCTTCCGCAGGCGGCTTCGGAGCAGGTAGAAAAAACGGCGGCAGAAACAGCTTCTGTTTCCTGCCCTCCCCCTGAGCCGCCTCAGCCTCCTGAATGCGAAACGTCTTCTCCAGTCTCCCCCGAAGGCGCAAACCCTGCCGAAAAATTGGAGGTGCTTCTGAAAGACAGCCTGAGAAAACGGACAAAACGTTTTTCCAACTATGACCGGATTGCCCTGTTTCAGTTTGACACAAAGAGCAGTTATTATCATCCCTGTACAGAGATCTGCAAATATGCCCGCACATGCAAGGGAGTGGAAGCTGATACAGATACGCTGGAATACAGCTGTGAAGAATTTCGCCGGCAAAAGCTTCTGGAAAAGGTCCTGGAACTCTGTGAAGCCCTGAAAATTGACATTCTCCTGCTGCCAGAATACTCGGTACGCCCGGAAACTGTCCGTTTTCTACGGGAATTAATGGAAAATAAACATAAAAGGGATCCTTCCTCCTACACTTTTTCTATCTGGGCTGGAACATTCCGAATCCCTCCGAACTATCAGTTTGACAGCGACACCTTCCAAGAACTCTCAGGAAGAACGGACATTTTCCACTCTGCCGTCCTACCGGTTATTATGCAGGTTCCGGGAAGCGAAAATTTTGCTGCTTACTGCCGCAGATTTAAAAAATATCCATCCGTTACACTGAATGAGGATATTAATACTTATGTTCCTCATACGGAGCCGTACAAACCTGTCACCGAAGCAATATGGACAGAAAAAAAATATCAAACGGGAGAATGTTTAAAAGGAAGTCCGCACCTTTACTTTGACGCAAGAGATCACGTGACAGAGCTGATCTGCGCTGAGCTGTTCGCCCTGTCATCTCCGGGAAACATGATGAGCTTTGCAGACCGTTCCTACCAGCTTTACCGGCAGTATGCGTGTCCTGAGCCTGCTTTGGGGGATGCCGCTGAAAAAAGTCGAGCAAAAAATGAAAATGACTTCTTCAAGGCAGCGATGGACGACATTCGCCTGTATGGGGAATCTATTTCTCTCTACAGAAAAGACAGCTGTGTCTGCCGTAAGTCTATTCTGCTGATACCTGCCTGCACAACCAGGGCGGCTGATTACTATATACTCGGGCAGGCTAACTACCTTGGCACAGGAACCAATACGGTATTCTGTAATGGTTCAGGCAGACTGGCTCAGGGAGGAAGCTGTTTTATTGGTCAGAATTCCTGGGACGACAGAAAAAACATGGGAGTGAAGGAGGATGCATTTCAGGTGACAAGTATTTACCATGGACTTCTTCCTGGAATTTATCAACAGACCTCCAGTCAGCCTGGCAGGGGCGCTCTCGGCCCGAATGAGCAGGCCCTTCTGGTATGCGACGTCACCCCTGAGCTCGATAAGCGCAGCCCAAATCCAGAGTCCATGAAAAATTCTCTTGAGCTGGTTGCGCACATTCCGATTCTGGAGGAACGCATCTACAGCAATGAATGCCTGAGGTACTGCTGGTCAAGGGAGGAGGTTCCCCTTCTGGCATCTGATCGGAAAAAACAGTGCCAAATGATTCAGAGCTCTATACAACGCTCTGTACAGAGCACCAGAAACATGTTCGAGAACCTTAGCAGGCATTTAACTAATTGGAAGAACATAACGCCTCCGCTGTCCTTCAGCGATCCTGAACCATATATAATTTATGAGACATTGACTGAGCTGGGAAGGAAATACCATTCTGAATGGCTCGCGGAGCGCGGAAGACATTACTATCGCTGTCATCGTCTATTCCCCAGGTACTGGATTCCTGAAACAGCGCTGGACTGGCTCTATGTGGAAGTAGACTATTCAAAATTTATAGAAGCAGTAAACCATAAAGATGAAAAAGCGGGGAATAACAAAAATTATCAGATTTCAGTTCCTCCTCTGGTGTCAGTTTCTCCGGAAAATGAAACAGATAAAATGGAACATAACAATTGAGCAGACGGGCTGAACCATCACTCCCTATTGAAAGCAGAGTAGTTATTCTCTTCTCGGATAACAGGAATAACAGGACATAGCAAAATAGCCCTCTCAGAGAATATCGCAAAAAAATCGGCTCCCAAGCGAAGCCTGAATGCTTCCAGGGGAGCCGATTTGCTGATTTTCATTTTTATTTAATTTAGAAATTTTTTTGCAAGTTGCTATTGCGTTTTCCTTCCGCAACAGCATCTTTTATATCAAACCACAGGCCTCATCCTTGAGACTCACAAAAATGACGTTTTGACAGCCCGTCTACTTCTCTCCCTCTGCAGTCTCTTCCTCAGCTTCCGTATTGTGAACCGCATACACCGTCACAACCACAGCGTCCAAATCTGTCTGCAGATCTACATCCTTGTCGGAGGCGATGGCCAGATCCCTTACCTTGATGGAATCTCCCACTCTCATATCTCCCACATCCAGCTCGATCTTTTCTACCAGAGCAGACGGCAGAGCCCTGTAGGAAACCTCATGAAGCACCTGCTGGAGCACTCCTGTCGTAACCTTCTCGTGGTTCAGCAGATGAATCTCTGCCACGGAGTGAACCTTCTCGCCGCTTACAAGGGCCTGAAAATCGATCTCCTCAACCTGTCCTTTCATGGAATTGTAGTCAACTTCCTTGATCAGAACATCCATGTCCTGACCGTCCACGTTCAGCATAATCTGGCTGCCGCGTCCGCTTGTCTTGAGAAGACGCTCCGCATCAGCCTTTACAATTTTAATCGGTATGGAGCCTTTAATCTCTTTTCCAAATACGTTTCCGGTAACAAATCCTTCCCGTCTAAGCCTCTTGGCCTTCACATCCATGCTTCTCTTCTCAGCTTTTAAAGTATTCATTTATCTTTTCCTCCATCAAACTGACTGCCTGGGATGCTTAGCTGCCTTCAAATTTCGTCTGTTGGAAATAGGTTCGGTTAAGTATCTCTCTTTCTTTGTTACATCTGTATTATAACACTTCTGTCAAGACAATTTTGCACAAATTCCAGATTGATTTTTCCTATTTTATGGTATTTTTTATGGTTATCTGCTAATTTCGAAAAAATCTTCACTTTTTCTATCTGATATCTTCCGGCAGCTCAGCCGTTTTCCTCCGTTTATAGGGCAGCGATTTCCCGTAAACGATCTGTAAAAATATTTTTTATGAATAAAACAGAACCGCTCTGGAAATACCTAAAATGGAACTGTCCATTTTTCATCCGCTAAACAGCACAGTCTGCCGCTTTCCGGGCAGCAGCTTTTTCACCTGCTCCCTGCAATTTACAGCGTGCATTCCTTTGTTTCATCACATACTACAAAGAGTCAAGCATCCGCTCTGCGGACTGGCGGAAAACCGGGTTTTGCGGTTTTCCAGAACTTGCGGCAAGAAATGTGATAAGGAGGAAAGCGATGTGACTAGAAAAGAAAAACTTCGCCGCCTGCTGACAGGCGTTTTCTGGATCAGCCTCGTTTGTTCACTGGTCTTTACCTGGTTTTACATGAACAGGGCAATCCCCGATAAGCTGAACCTGGTGGTGGATGAAACGGAGAGCTTCCATTTTCCCCTTCCGGTGAAGGTCACGCTGGAAAGCGAGAGTGAGGAGGTAGTTGTGAGAAATGGCTCCAACATCCCCTCTGATCAGATTCATCTTCAGATTAATAAGCCCTTTTCCCTGTATTCTTCCAATGAGGGAACGTATCATCTGAATTTAAAGCTGTTTGGCATTATTGATTTTAAGGATATTGAAGTGGATGTCTCAGACACGAAGTACGCCATTCCCTGCGGCATGCCGGTAGGCATTTACATGAAATCCGACGGCCTCATGGTGATCGGAACCGGACAGGTAGAGACGAAGGATGGCTCAACCATTGATCCGGCTGAAGGTGTTCTGAAATCAGGAGACTACATTGAAGCCATCAACGGAGAGCCTGCCCACGACAAGGACGACATGATTGAAGCCGTCGCAAATGCGAAGGGCTCGCCCATCAAGCTGGATGTGCGGCGGGATAATCAGACAATGGAGGTCACGATGACCCCTGTGGAAACAAAGGACGGCGATTACAAGCTGGGCATCTGGATCCGCGATGACACCCAGGGCATCGGCACCATGACGTATGTCACCCAGTCCGGCGAATACGGCGCTCTGGGCCATGGGATCAGCGACAGCGACACGGGACTTCTGGTGAGTACCAGCGGCGGCGAGCTGTACGACACGGAGATTATGGGAATTGAAAAGGGTTCCATGGGAAAGCCGGGCGTCCTCTCTGGCGTGATCTATTACGGCGGCCAGTCGAAGCTCGGAACCATTGAGGCCAACACCGAGCAGGGCATTTTCGGTACCATTGACAGCCGGATGTGGAAGGAAATAGACAAAATGCTGGGGGAAGGTCCCGGACGTGAGCCCATCCCCATTGGCTACCGCCAGGATGTCAAAAAAGGGCCCGCCTTCATCAGAAGCTGCATTTCCGGTGAACCCCGCGACTACGCCATCGAGATACAGAAAGTCGATTATTCCACTGCCCACAAAAATAAAAGCCTGGTCATCAAGGTGACAGATCCAGAGCTTTTAAGCCTCACCGGCGGAATCGTTCAGGGAATGAGCGGCAGCCCTATCATCCAGGACGGGAAGCTAATCGGGGCCGTTACCCACGTTTTTATTCAGGACTCCACCAAGGGATATGGAATTTTTATCGAAAACATGCTGGAGCACTGAGGCCGGTGAAAAGCCCCAAAAGGCCACACATCCGGTGGAACCCGGCCTCATCGGATGGCCTTTCAGGCGGTTCAGCAGGTTC
The DNA here is from genome assembly GCF_020736365.1 of Clostridium sp. M62/1. Taxonomy (NCBI): domain Bacteria; kingdom Bacillati; phylum Bacillota; class Clostridia; order Eubacteriales; family Clostridiaceae; genus Clostridium; species Clostridium sp. M62/1. The sequence goes on from NZ_CP085988.1 coordinate 3,588,697, forward strand.
ACTCGGCCTCTTGGCATCACCTCTCTGTTCTGACTTCTGAGCCCTGACTCTTCGCCCTGCCTCTTCATCGCTCTGCCTCTTCATTGCCCTGACTCTTCAGCACTCTGACTCTTCGTCCTCCTCTCACTTCCAGAACCGCACATACTGCTTTCCATAATTTCCCCACCAGGTTTCCGCTCTCTCCCTGCCGTTTTCATCGGTTCCCCTGAAATACATGGTGGAAAACAGCATCTCTGTCTCGTTAAGCCTCACGGCCGCCTGAAGCAGCCCTTCCTCCATGGGAAAAATGACGCCGTTTTTTTCTCCGGCCCTCTGCTCTATCCACTTCAGTTCCCGGATCTCCTGGCCTGTAAGCTCCTTTTCTGCCCTTTCTCTTTCCTTAGGACTCAGACTGAACAGGTAAAAGTCGAGAAAACTGTTGTCCTCCCCGTACTTTTCCTTCAATCTTAAAAAATGCTCAAAAGCCTCCCTGCCATCCATTGCGACGATCTCATTTTCATAAGAATCGAGGCCCTCGCGTATGGCTTCAAAATACAAAAATCCCCGCTCTCTAAGCTCTCTGCCTGTCATAGTTCCTCCCTGTCCGTTTTGGACTATGTCCCTTGCTTCCTTTATCTGTTTCTTTTTGTTTCCTTTTGGTTTCTCTTATTTCCTTTAACTTCCTTTTATTTCCCTTTATTTTCCTTTATTTTCTTCTTTTTCCTTCTCTTTGAAGACATCCATCTGCTTTTCTCTCACAGAGCAAACAGCTCCTTCATCGTCTCAAACAGCTCGTAGATATACGGAACCATCCAGAACAGCACCAGCACCAGCCCTGCAAGGCTGGTCAGAAACGCCTGCTCCTCCCTTCCGCTGTGCTTTAACACCTGGCAGATAACAGACACCAGAATCCCCACTGCCGCAATCCGAAATATCAGGCTGACTCCCATTTTTTCTCCTTTCCACAATCACAGCTTTTCTGTCATCCGCACTGTTCTTTTCAGCTAAACTGCCCCTTCTGCTTCCTTCTCCACGGCTGTCTGTTCCGTTCAGCGTTTTTCCCCTGGTTTTCTTTCCGATCCTGCTCCGCTCTCCTGCCCCTCCTGCCGGTCTTTGTCCCCCAGTCTTCTACACCAGAATGACTGCCAGGAACAGGCCGGCCATGACTCCTGCGCTGGTATACAGTCTCCGTTTCTGGGCAATCTCCCTGGAAATCCCCTCAATCTCTTCTTCCAGCTCTTCCAGATACAAAAGGATCGTCCTCTCCTGCATTTCCCTGTCCAGATAGCCCAGATGCTCCCCAAAGGAGATGAGCTGCTCTCCCTCCCGCTCTGTCAGAGGGCTGGTCTCCAGAAATTTATGGGCCTCCTCCTTCCAGATGTCAAAAAAGCTCTCCCCGCTGCCCTGCATCAGGCGGTCTGACACCCGCCTAAAAAGCTCTCCCTCTGCTCTCCCTGCCCGCTTTCCCGTTCTGTCAAATCCTTCCGCCAGCGGCACATTGGCATACAGGATTTCCCCCTTCAGGTGGATCACCAGCACGCGAATGCGCTTTAACAGGGCCAGCCGCTCCGACAGACGCGCCGCCATCCCTGCCCCCATTGCACTGCAGGAGGTGATCACAAGGACTGTCCCCACCAGTTTTATTAAAGCAGACATCTCTCCCCCTCCCGTCGAGAATCTGTTCCACCGTTCCCGGCCCCCTTCTGCCGCTCAGAACCAGAATCCGCTCAAACAGTCTGTCCCGAAACAGCTCCCGAAAGGCCGGCTTTGCCTCCACATCCTGATAGGAGGTTCCGTGGGCCGTGGCAATCAGGCTGCACCCGCAGCCTGCCGCATAGCGCAGCGCCTCCAGATCCTCCCTTCCGCCAATCTCGTCCACCGCCAGCACCTGAGGTGCCATGGAGCGGATCAGCATCATCATTCCCTGAGCCTTTGGACAGCCGTCCAGCACATCGCTTCTCATCCCCACATCATTCTGGGCAATTCCCTGAAAGCAGGCTGCAATTTCCGACCGCTCGTCCACAATCCCCACGGTTTTCCCCTCCATATATCCACAGCCGTCAGAAATTTTCCTCACAAGATCGCGAAGAAGGGTGGTTTTCCCGCAGCAGGGCGGGGAGAGGATGAGCACCGGATACAGCTCGCCCCTGTCTCTGTCTATGAGATAAGGGAGCACGGAATCAGAACATCCTCTGATCTGGCGGGCCACCCGGACATTCAGGCAGGTGACCGGCTTAATGGCCTTCACCCTGCTGCCGTCAGTGACAGCTCTTCCCGCCACCCCGATCCGGTGTCCGCCTGCCACAGTCAGAAATCCCTGTCTGAGCTCATCCTCAAAGGCATAGAGAGAGTATCTGGCCGCACATTCAAGGGTCTCCTCTATCTCTCTCTGAGATACCACGAGAGCCCGGCCAGTCCCTCCCCTTTCCGGGCCCGTTTCTGAGACAGCAGAGAGCAGCTCTCCCCCTTCTCCCACTGCATACTCCCTTCCCCCTGCCCTGACGAGGAGGGGACGCCCGCTTCTGAGCCGGATTTCCTGAAGCTCCGTGCACTGTTTCACCGCAGGCCCCAGAATATCCCTGAGACCTCTGGAAAAAATCTGAAGAAGATTTTCTTCTGCCTGTCCTGTCATGCTGTGCTCCCCTTTCTGGCTCTTCTGTGATGGGCCATTTGGGAACAGCCGCTTTTCTGCTCCTTTGGCCCTTCTCCTTTTGCTGACAGTCTGTCCTTCTCTTTTAATCGTAAAGGGCTCCTGCACCTCACTCCATATATATGAGGGGACAGGCAGATTATGTCTGATTTCGGTGTTCTTCTTAGCCTATGCCTTCACCGCCCACCTCATTTTCGTGGACTTGGCCCGGCTGTTTCTGGCGCACTCCTCTGCCGACGGCCGGATCACCTCCTGCGCGATCTCGCTGTACAGGCCGGCTCTCTTATATTCTCTGAAGGATTTTTTTACAAGCCTGTCCTCACCGGAATGGAAGGTCAGAATAGCAGCCTTTCCTCCTGATTTGAGAGCAGACGGCAGCTTCTCCAGAAAGGCATACAGCACCTCAAACTCACTGTTTACATCGATACGGAGGGCCTGGAAGGTTCTGGCGCAGGACTTCTTCACTGCCTCCTTTCTCTCCTTTTCCGGCAGAAAGGAAAGCGCCTCCTCCACTGCCTCCCGAAGCTGTGTGGTGGTATCGATCCTTCCTCCCCGTTTCAGCCGGCTGAATACCGTATGGGAGATTTCCTCTGCATAGGGTTCGTCTGAATTTTCCATCAGCATCCCGCAAAATTCCTCCCTGTCCATCCCTTTCAGCCTCTCAGCCGCCGTCTCCCCCCTGGTGGGATCCATTCTCAGATCCAGGGGGCCTTCATACTTGTAGGTAAAGCCTCGTTCCGGATTGTCAATCTGCATGGAGGAAACTCCCAGATCTGCCAGAATAAAATCAAATGGCCCTGCCTCCTCAGCTACCTTGTCAATGTCGGCAAAATTCATGAGCTTCACCGTCAGAATATCCGGCCCAAAGCCGGCGTCCGCCAGTCTTTTTTTCGTCTTTTCCGACTCGATGGGGTCCACGTCCAGGCCGTAAATATGCCCCTGTCCCTGCAGCTTTTTCAGCATTTCCCTTGTGTGTCCGCCATATCCCAGGGTGGCATCCAGCCCCACCTGTCCCGGCCTGATATCAAAAAAGTCCAGAATCTCCTTCACACAGATGGAAATATGCATTCCCGCAGGCGTCCCTCCCTTCTGAATCACCTTCTCCACCGTATCCCGGTACTTTTCCGGATTCAGCTCCTTGTACTTTTCTTTGTAACTTCTGGGATGGGTTCCCTTATAGCGGACACGCCTTTTATGTACCGGCTCTGTCCCTTTTCCTTCCTCTCTTCTGTTCTCTGTATCTATACTCATATGCGTTCTCCTTTTCTGTTTCCTGACGGGTTTTTCTGTTTTTACAACAGATTCTTCCGGCTTCAGCATGGAAACTCCTCTGTCTGCTCTTCTGCCCCTGCCTTCTGCTCCCGCTCTTGTGCTTTCCCGCCCTCTGTTTCGCCCTTCTTCCATCTCCTGATGGCGTCAAGTCTCTCTCCCGTCACCATTTCCTCCCCCTGGTTCGTAGGCTCATAGTAGATCCTGTCCTTCAGGGAGTCCGGAAGGCACTGCATTCTCGTCATCTTCTCTGCCGTGCTGTGGGCATACTGGTAGCCCTCCCCGTAGTGGAGCTCTGCCATAAGCTTTGTGGGGGCGTTTCGTATCACCAGAGGCACCGGCTCATCCTCCAGCTCCCGCACGTCCTTTTTTGCCGCCTCACAGGCCCTGTAGGAAGAATTGGACTTGGGCGCCATGGAGAGATAGATTACCGTGTGGACAAGATTTACGTCGCACTCCGGCATTCCCAGAAAGTGGCAGGCCTGATAGGCAGCCACAGCCAGTGAAAGGGCCCTGCTGTCTGCCATCCCAATATCCTCGCTTGCAAACCGGATCAGCCGCCTTGCCACATACAGGGGATCCTCCCCTGCTTCCAGCATCCGTTCCAGCCAGTATACGGCGGCATCCGGATCGGAATTTCTCATGGATTTGTGGAGGGCGGAAATCAGGTTATAATGCTCCTCCCCCTTCTTGTCATAGAGAAGGCTCTTCTTTCCGATGCACTGCTTTATCACCTCCCGGCTCACAACTGTGCGGTCCCCATGAATTTCCCCGTTGGTGACAGCCATCTCCAGCACATTTAAGGCTGTCCTCGCATCTCCCCCGGCAAACCGGGCAATCATATCAAGCAGCTCCTCTTCTATCTCCACCTTGAGGTAGCCGTATCCCCTGCTGCTGGTCAGGGCATGTTTAAGAAGGGCCGTCAGCTCCTCCCTGCTCAGCTCCTTCAGGACAAAAACACGGCATCTGGACAAAAGAGCGCTGTTTATCTCAAAGGAAGGATTTTCCGTAGTCGCGCCAATGAGAATGATGCTTCCCCTCTCCACATAGGGCAGAAAGGCATCCTGCTGGGCCTTGTTGAAGCGGTGTATCTCGTCCACAAATACCACAGTCTTCATCCCCCTGTGCCTGGCTTCCTCCGCCTTCGCCATTACCTCCCTGATTTCCTTAATCCCGCTGGTGACGGCGCTGAAATTGATAAAGCCGGCATTTGTCCTGTTAGCAATGATGCCGGCCAGCGTTGTCTTCCCCACTCCGGGAGGCCCCCAGAAAATCATGGATGAAACCTTATCCCGCTCAATCAGGTTGCGAAGCAGCATCCCCTCTCCGAGGAGATGGGACTGCCCGACAAACTCCTCCAGGCTCTCCGGCCGCATCCGGCTGGCCAGAGGGCTGTAGACCGGCGCATTGTCAAACATGGATATCTGTTCCATATCTCTCTGTTTCAAACTTCTTTCCTCCTGTATCCGTCTCTGTTTACCCGGCCTGTCCCGGGACACGATTTTTCTGCCCTGCTTTCTCTGCTTTGCTTTTTCTGCCTTTTACTGCAGAAGTATTGGAAAGCTCTTATGCAGCGTATTATACACGGTTTCCTCCCCATTTCCTATTTTTTATGCCCAAAATTTTCAGACCGGACTTATTCAGAGTCAGTTTTCCTGATGTCCTGACTTTTCGTATTCGGAACCATGGAAATTTCCTGATGCCCACATTTCGTTTTTCTCTCCACAATCCGGCATTTTCGTGATAAACTGTCCAAAGAAACGTATAACCTGAGGTATATCCTGAGCCAGAAAAGCAAAACCTTGCAGAAAGCATCTGACCCGTCCGTCCCGGTCAGATCAGAAACGGAGAAAACTGCCATGCGAAAAGAAATACTCACCATCAGCGAATTTGCTTCCCTGCGGGGCATCACCGCCGAAACCCTGCGCCATTATGACAGGATCGGGCTTTTGAAGCCGGCATTTACCGACTCCTCAACGGGGTACCGCTATTACTCGATTCTGCAGTATGAACAGCTTTCCACCATTCTGGAGCTGCGCCAGATGGGCATGAGTCTCTCTGAGATCCGAAGCTTCTTTGAAGATCGAAACCCTCATTCTGCTCTGGAGCTTTTAACAGAGCGAAAGCTTGTCCTGCAGGCAGAAATTCAAAAGCTGCGTCAGCTGGAGACAGCCGTTTCCTCTAAGATCTCACACCTGGAGGATATTCTGTCCCGCAAAGCCTCGGATCCGCCGCGCCTTGTGACCCTTCCGGAGCGGAAGGCCCTGGTCTGGAAAACTCCCCTGGACAGTGATGTAGACATAGGCTACGGCTTTGCCGATCTGGAAGAACATCTGAATGAGGTGGCTCCTATTTTTGCCGCCAACCGCTATGGTCTTCTGATGCCCGCCTCTGTGCTGAAAACGGGAGAAAAACGCTCTTCCCTTCTCCTCTTTACAGACGAACCGGCCCATCTCTCCGGCGCCGAGGCGGTAGAGGTGCGCCGGATTCCAGGGGGCCTTTACGCCTCTGCCCTCCTCTATCAGCCGGAGACAGACGATCTCTCAGAGGTCAAACGGCTGAGCCGCTCCTATCAGAGCCAGGGATACCGCACAGAGGGGGAAATCATTTTTATTTCCCAAATCGATTTGTCCGTCACAGGGTGCAGGGATCAGGTGCTGTACGAGGTTCAGCTTCCCCTTGTCCCCTGCATCTGACAAAGGTCTGCGGCCAGGAAGCCTAAATCCAGGCTGCAGATTTTTCTTTTTTCTCTTGACTTTTGTGTAACACAAAGGTTTATATTGTTCAGGCAGGGCTGACAGAAGGATCTTCTGGCTGTGCCCTGCCAATACAGCACTTAAGGGGGATAATGATTTGAAAGAAAATACTTCGGGCAGCAGAAGCTTAAATAATGGCTTAAATAACAGCTCAGATAATCGTTCACATAATAATACTCTGCTGACAGAGCGCCTGCCCCGCCTGTTTCTGCTCTTTGTTCTTCCTGCGGTCATCTCCATGGTCATCTCAGGAACACAGAGCATGATAGACGGAATTTTTCTCGGCCGCTTTGCAGGGGTCAATGCCATGGCAAGCGTCAATATTGCAGGGCCCTACATGCAGATTATCACAGGCTGCACCATGGTTATCTGCATCGGAACCTTCAGCTATCTGGGACGGACGCTGGGAGAAAACACGAACCCGCAGAAGGCCAAGGACATCTTCCGGACGGCTGTCGTGTCCCTTGCGGCATGCGCTCTGATACTCATGGCAGCGGGACTTTTCCTCTCCCGTCCCCTGGCTCTCCTCCTGGGGGCCAATGAAGTGCTCCTAGATGAGACAGCACTCTATATCAGGACAGTGGCAGTTTTTATCCCTGCCATCTGCTTCATGATGCATTTCGGATTCACAGCAAGGCTTCTTGAAAAGCCTCACCTGTACCTGATTGCCACGCTCTGCTGCGTAAGCTGCAACGTGATCATGGACTACCTTGCTGTCAAGGTTCTGGGACTGGGCGTAGTAGGCGCGGCGGCGGCCACAGGCCTTTCCTACCTGTCCGGCCTTCTCGTAGTAGTGCGCCCCTTCCTGAGCAGAAAATCCATCGTGAACCTGTTTGAAGGCACCTTTCACTGGGATATTCTGAGAAGCTCTGCCTTTAACGGTTCCTCTGAGGGGATCACAAGCATTTCCGCCGCCCTGACCATGTACCTGTTCAACACAGCTTTCATGGGCTTTGCCGGGGAAAGCGGAGTGGCCGCATTTACAGTCATCAACTATGCCGGAAATTTTGTAGTGCTCGTCATGTTCGGAGTCTCCGACGGAATCAGCACCCTTGTCAGCTACAACTACGGGGCGAAGCTCCTCCTGCGCGTGAAAAAAACTCTGAGGGCAGCCCTGATGATCAATTTCTGCATCGGTCTTTTGATCTTCACCGTTCTCCATCTGTTCAGCCGGCAGATGGTGGGAATTTTCGTATCTGACAACGAGTTCGTCACAGCCATGGCGGTACAGGGAGCCGCCCTCTACAGCTTTTGCTTCCTGATGAACGGCTTCAACATTGTGCAGTCCGGCTACTATACCTCCATGGGAGATGCCCTCGCCTCCGTGATCATCTCAGCCAGCCGCGGGATTGTCTTTATCTCCACGGGTATTTTCCTTCTGCCTCAGTTTCTGGGCATAAACGGCGTATGGCTGACGCCTCCCTTTGCAGAGCTGATGACCGTTCTGGTGTGCCTGATCATTGGCCGGGTCCGCTCTGCTGACCGCGAAATATCCGAAGAAACCGCTCCCCGTACTTCTCCAGCTTAACCTCTCCGACTCCCGTGACACAGAGCATCTCCTCCCTGGTGGCCGGCTTTACCGCGCACATGGCCACCAGGGTCTTATCTGAAAAGATAATGTAGGGCGGAACCTGTTCCTGCCTTGCAATCTCCATCCGGAGGCTTCGAAGCTCCTCAAACAGCGGCTCGTCCTCCTTTTTAAGTCCGGCAGCAATCACTTTTTCCCGCTGCCTTTCTCCCCGCCCCTTTCTGCGGCGTTCTGAGTTTCCGCCTGTCCTCTCTCCTGTTTCCTCCCTTGCCAGCTTCATCACCATACGAAGACCGTCGTTCTCTTTATGGCAGTCTTTCTCTTTCCCCTTCCCGCACGCTCTCCTCTTCTCCCACTCCCCCAGAAACTCCTCTCCCTTCTCTGTCAGTTTGACAATCATGTAGGAGTCATCCGTCAGACGAAGGTATCCCTCCAGCAGGAGGTGATTGAAGATATCCCGGAGCCTGTGGAGAGCCATACCTCTGCACGCCCCGAAAAACGGATTCTCCTCCATCCGGTACTGCCTGACTTTCGCCGTACTGCCTCCGTGGACGGTATTGAGAATCACCTGGATTCCGTACCTCTGGCGGCACGCCTTCACACAGCCCAGAAAAGCTCCGGCCTGTTCTGTTATGTCAACCGTTTCAAAGTTCGTCATACAGTTCCTGCAGTTTCCGCAGTAATTGTCCCCATATTCCCCGAAATACCTGAGCATATATCCTCTCAGGCATTCATTTGTAAAACAGTAGAAGGTCATTTTCCGGAGCCGCTCAAAATCTCTCTCCCTCACAATTTCCCTGGCAATATCGTCCAGCTCCTCATTCTCCCCGCCCTTTTCAATAAAGAGCTGATTTGTGATAACATCCTGACCGCTGTAATACAGGATGCACTCCGCCGGCTCCCCATCGCGCCCGGCCCTGCCTGCCTCCTGATAGTAGCTCTCCATGTTTTTCGGCATACTGTAGTGGAGCACATACCGCACATTGGACTTGTCAATTCCCATACCGAATGCATTGGTGGCAACCATCACTGGCTTCCGGTCATAGATGAAATCCTCCTGATTCTTCCGGCGCTCCTCGTCAGACAAGCCCGCATGATAGCGGGTGGCAGGGACTCCCTCCCACTGGAGCTTCCCGCAGACCTCCTCCACCTGCTTTCTCGTCAGGCAGTAGATAATCCCACTGTCCTTCGGATGCATTGCCACATAGCTTTTCACCGCGCCAAACCTGTCCTGAACCTTCTCCACCGAAAACCAGAGATTGGGCCTGTCAAAACCCGTAGCCGCCATAAACGGACGGTCCAACAGCAGCAGATCGATCACGTCTGCCTTCACCTCATCGGTGGCCGTGGCCGTAAACGCAGCTATCACGGGCCTTTTGGGCAGGCGGCTCACAAACTCCGGTATTTTCAGATACCCCGGCCTGAAATCCTGCCCCCACTGGGAGACACAGTGAGCCTCGTCCACTGCCAGCATGGAAATCTCAGCATTTTTCGCAAAGTCCAGAAAGCTCTCCGTCAGCAGCCGCTCCGGTGCGACATAGATAATCTTATACTGTCCATTCCCGGCCAGCTTTAATGCTTTGAAATACTGATTCTGTGTGAGAGAGCTGTTCAGATAGGCGGCATGGATGCCGGCCTGGTTCAGAGCTGTAACCTGATCCTTCATAAGAGAGATAAGAGGTGAAACCACAATGGTAATTCCGTCCATCAAAAGGGCGGGAATCTGATAGCAGAGAGATTTGCCGGCCCCGGTGGGCATGATTCCAAAAGTATCTCTTCCGCTCAGGATGCTGTCTATCAGCTCCTGCTGGCCCTCCCGGAACGAGTCATAGCCAAAATAGTATTTGAGGGCCTGAAGGGGAGTCCCCCTCTCTGCTCCCGGCCCCTCCCTGCCTTCTTCTCCTTCGCAGAATTCTCCCCGGGATTCCTTCCATCTTTCATCCATCCGCTCTTCCTCCCTTCTTCGCTGCATGCGGCCTGCCAGGTATCTTAAAAGCCCTGAAATCCTCTCTCCGGACACAGTATTCTCTTTCCGAGAAGCTCTTCCACCGCCGCCAGATAGGCCTCCATGCTGCCCGCCTTTCGGATCTTCTTTGCCTCTTTTTCACTGTCCGGAAACAGGGTGAGCATATACGTCCAGAGCTCTTTCATCTTAAACAGCGTATTTCTGTTTCCTGACATCACCTCCCGGTAACCATTCAGGAGATCCTCATGAAAATCCCTGAAACGCTTCTCATCCAAAGGATTTTTCCCTGTCTCCATCCATTCTGCAAGTCCCGGATTGGCAATCACGCCCCTCCCAAGCATCACGCACTCCGTCTCCGGAAATTCCGCCCGGAACCGGGAAAGCTCCTCCGGCGTAAAAATATCTCCGTTGTAGCAGAGCTTCACTCCGCAGGCTCTCTCCTTAGCCAGCCGGAACGCCTCCCAGTGGGGAGTATTTTTATAAAAATCCGTCTGCACCCTGGGATGGATGATCAGCTCGCTTAAGGGGAATCTGAGGTACAGCTCCAGAAGCTCCTCAAACCCCTCCGAGCTCTCCTTTCCCAGCCTGGTCTTAATCGAAACCCTCATGCCCATGTTCTCTGCACAGTCAAAAATCTCATCCAGAAAACACTCCAGCCGTTCTCTCAGCTGTGCAGCGAGAAATCCGGAGCCCTTCCCCTTGGCTGCCACCGTCCCGGACGGGCACCCCAGGTTCAGATTCACTTCCCTGTATCCCAGCTCCCAGAGTCCCCTCATAGCCGAACAGAACGCTTCCGCATCATTAGTCAGAATCTGGGGCACAAGCAGAATCCCCCTGTTATGCTCCGGCAGCACATCATTCCTTTCCCTGGAAGTCATAGCTTTATTCAGATGGGGTGAGAGAAACGGAGTAAAATATTTGCCGATTCGGCCGAAATGCCTGTGATAAGCGTTCCTGTAGACATAACCTGTAATCCCCTCCATGGGGGCCAAATAGTAATTCACTAAACCTTCTCCTTAACCATTTAATAATCGTGTTTTGGCTCTCTTCGGGCGCCAGCGGCTCAGCGCAGGTATAATGCCGCTCTGCGGACATTATACCATATCCTCCGGATATGGCAGCCTCCGGCGGAATTTAGCGCCCGGTTTTCAGCAGTAAATGCTGAAACCGGCATGCGCAGGTATAATGACTGCTTCGCAGTCATTATACCCTATTTCCCCTCCTGTGTCATTCCTCCCCAAAATAAAATTTCCGTAAACTCCCTGCCGTTTTGCAGCCTCTCTTCTGCCGCTTCCCTTCTTCCATCTCCTTTTGTCCCTTCCACAGAAGACAGTAAAAAATTTCACTTCAGTCTCCCCGGAGACACCCTCTCCTGCTGCCATCCCCCTTGCGCAGAAAACAGGGAGAAGTTTTATTGTGACTTTGCTGGAACAATAAAACTTCTCCCTGTTTTCCCTCCCACTATTTTCTCGCATATTCCGGCAGGTTCTCAACAAGGAAGTTGTGGGCAACCTCCTCTGCCTTCTGTCCTTCTTCATCTACCAGGTAGTTTAACTCTGCCATGGTATCGGTGGACAGCACGTCTGCCAGGGCCTCTGTAACATCTGCAATCTCCGGGTACTGTTCCATGATCTCCTCACGGAATACGGGAACTGCATAGTAAGGCGGAAATACTCCCTGATCATCCTCCAGGATTACCAGGTCAAATTTCTTCAGCAGTCCGTCTGTGGAGTAGGCGTCGATGACCTGCCCCTCTCCGCTCATAAGCGCTGTGTATCTGGCGGAGCCGTCCACTCCCACCTTGTTGAAATTAATTCCGTACCTGTCCTCCACTCCCAGGAGACCGTCCTCGCGGTTCATAAATGCCAGAGTCGAGCAGATCGTGACAGGTCCGCCTATCTTTTTCAGATCGCTGATCGTCTCTAGTCCATACTGCTCTGCAATTTCCTTGGTCGTAGAAAGTGTGTAAGTATTATTGACATTCAGGGAATTGAGCACATCCAAACCGTACTGCTCCTTCATTCCCTTAACAGAGTCTGTATAGACCTGCTCCACGTCAGAGCTGGCCGGGTTCTTCAGGATATTCACATAAAGCGTTCCCGTGTAATCCACATATCCGTCGATCTCCCCGCTCTCTATGGATGACAGGCAGACAGAGCCGGCTCCCAGATCCGGGATGGTTTCCACGTCAATTCCCAGATCCCGCTCGATGGCCTCCGAAAGCATATAGGCAAAAATTTCATTCTCAGAGAAATCCATGCTGGCAATTCTGATATCGGCTGTCTTTTTCCCCTGGAAAAGGCTTGCAGAAAACAGAGCCACAAGCAGGGCAACAGCCACTGCGATAACCACGCACTCCCTCTTTTTGCGGCGCCTCTTCTCGTCCTTATTCTTGCCCTCCAGAAGGCTCACAGGCGTCACAATCGTTTCTATGGCCGCGAATACTCGGTCCACCAGAAGGGCCAGAATACAGGCCGGAATAGCTCCCGCCAGGATCATCACATTGCTGACAGTTCTGATTCCGGAGAATACCAGATAGCCCAGTCCGCCGCCGCCCACATAGGCGGCCAGAGTCATAAGTCCTACCGCGGAAACAGCGGAGATTCTCACACCTGTCATAATCACAGGAAGGGCCATGGGAAGCCTTACCTTAAACAGGATCTGGCTCTTGGTAAGTCCGATTCCCTCTGCTGCCTCCAACATCTGGTCACTGATATTCATAAGCCCTGCATACGTATTCTTGATAATCGGAAGCAGAGAATAGATGACAACCAGAAAGATGGCCGGCTTCATACCGATTCCGAACACCGGGATGGCAAGTCCCAGAAGAGCCATGCTGGGCACTGCCTGCACTACGTTGGCAAAGGCCAGAACAGGCTTGCTGGCAGGCCGTATATAGGCAATCAGGATTCCCAGGGGAACGCCGATCAGGATGGCCGCCACAAGAGCCAGCACCGTAAGCTCAATATGCTCCACCAGAAGGGAGAGAATCTCCTGACTGGATGAGTTGAAATATTCAATCAAATCTGCAAACAGCTTCATTATGACTCCTCCTTTCCTGAATCAGCGATAAACTGGCGGCTCAGGGTGTTGATCAGGGTACTTCTCGTGATCAGTCCCTCAATGATTCCCTGGCTGTTTACCACCGGAAGGGTGGACAGGTGGTGCTCATCAAACAGAGTCAGCAGATCCACAATGGAGCTGTCCGGCCCGACAGAGGTGAATTCCCGGTACATGAAATCCTCCGCCGGACGTTTGATCTCATGAACCCCGATGAGGGACTCTGCAAACAGTACGCCGTAGAGTCTTCCCTTCTGATCCGTGATCATCAGCGTATCTACCTTTTTGCGTCCCATGGTCTCAATACACTTGAAAATCGGCATCTTCGGATGGCAGCACACCGGATCGGAAATCATAATATCCCTTGTCTTGATAAACTCCGGCGAAGTCCAGATTCTCTTGGGACCGATGAAGTTGCGCACAAAATCGTTGGCCGGGTTCTTCAGAATATTTTCCGGAGTGTCAAACTGGGTGATCCGCCCCTCCTCCATGATGCAGATCCGGTCGGCCAGACGGATGGCCTCGTCCATGTCGTGGGTTACAAACACGATCGTCCGCTTTAACGCCGCCTGCATGTCAATCAGGGCGTTCTGAATCTGGGTTCTCGTAATGGGATCCAGAGCTGAAAACGGCTCGTCCATCAGGATAATCTCCGGATCTGCCATAAAGGCCCTCACAACGCCGGCCCTCTGCTGCTGACCGCCTGACATCTCCGACGGATAAGCGTCCATAAAGGTAGCCGGATCCAGGTTTACCATATTCATCAGGCGGATGGCATTCTCCTCCATCCGGTCCTTGTCCTTACTCTTCATCCTCGCGATAATCTCGATGTTCTCCCTGATTGTCATATGGGGGAACAGGCCTATCTGCTGGATTACGTATCCCATTCGCCTCCTCAGCGCAATGGTGTCCATATGGGAGATATCCCGCCCGTTGATCTCCACCGTTCCGTCTGAAGGCAGAATCAGCTTGTTAATCATCTTTAAGGTAGTCGTCTTGCCGCATCCGCTCTCTCCCAGGAGAACCACAAACTCCCCGTCCGGGATCTGAAAGCTGATGTCATCAATTATTTTTTTACCATGAAAGGTTTTGGAAACATGTTTGAATTCAATCATCTGATCACCCTCCTGCATGTCCAGTTCCCATAGGCCGTCCGGCCTGTCTGAAGCAACATACAATACAGAAAAGAAAAACCGCCTGCAGTGCAGGCGGTGAAAGGTTTCTGAAAAAACGCATAAAGAAACTAAGACGTATTGCCAGATACGCAAATCCTTCCAATGTCTGCGAGATTAGCTGACGGGTTCGGAAAAGAAGGTTTCCTATGGCAGAAATTTCAAAGCCAGGACGCACCCGTGCTTTCACCTGCTGCAATTCACCCCAAAAATTGGTTCTCCCGCTGCCGTATCTTACGGCATTAGACGTTCTGCATTGATTAGTTTTTATTATACTATAAATAACAAATAAATACAATGAATTTTACATAAATTTTGAGTTATAACGTAAAATCCAGTCTACAATGCAGGTTTCCCGATTTTATGACTGAAATTTCAGCATTCTGACACCTGCTTCCTGCCTTCTACGTGGACAGATCTACCCGGTCCCAGCCTGCACTCCTGTCCGCCTGGCCTTTCCTCCCTTCCCCTGGGTCTGCCGTCATGCACCCTGCTGCCCAGAAAAGAGCCCGGTGCCTTTCCATCACAACATCACGAAGAATCCCTCCCGGGGCCGGAAATCCGTTGAGTCCCGCGTCCGTGCAGGCCCAGTCCAGGCGGTAGATAAAGTCCGCCGCGTCGAGAAGCTCCCGTTTGGATCTGAGCTTCACCGCCTGCTCAAATTCTGAAAAGCTGTCAAACTCCCTCATTTTTCTCACACACTCCCCCACGTCGCAGATTTTCTCCGGCCAGGAAAGGCTGTCGAACATACCGAGGGCCCACTCCATGACGTACAGATTTTCGTACTGCCAGGAGAAGTGAATTCTCGCAGCCTCCTCTGAAAAATCGTCCTCCAGATACGTCTTCTCGGCTGGGGAGAAAAATTCATCTGCCCGGAAATGCTCGATAATTTCCCTGACAAACTCTCTCGCCTGCTGAGGCTTCATGCCCTCCCCCAGAAGGCATTCCGAATACAGAGCCACTGTCAGAAGTGCGGCGGCTCTTCCGCAGACCTGCCGCTTTGTCCGTGCCTGGGTTCTGGCCTCCGTCTCCAGCACAGGAAGCCAGAAAGGCACATAGATCTGACGGCGCCTAAGCTCCATAACGCTTTTTCTTCTCCTCTCCAGCGCTTCCCCAGGAATTCCCTTCTTCTTGTCATCCTGGGATGTATCCTCCAGAGGCGGAAGAAAGGACTTTACTTCACTCTCCCCGTTTCCGTCCAGAATCACTTTCCCGTCAGCCCCGGCAATCGCCTCGCCGCCCTTTGTCATCACTGCGCTCATGCCTCTCAGCACCTGGGCTATCATGTTCTCGGCAGCTGCGATCCTCTCCTGATCCGCCCTCTCATTTCTCAGCTCGAACGAATAATTCACCCGGACAATTCCCTGGCATCTCCCAAGAACGAACATCAGATTCCTCAGTGTATCTGTATTTTCAGTCCTCACCTGCCTGAAATAATCCCTGATGCCGTCCAGTTCCCTTCTGGCATACACTCCTGCTTCTCCCTCATCGCCTGTGCCGAAAGCTGCAAAGGAAATCTCCATTCCCTTTCGCCGAAACGTCAGGGTATTTCCTGATGTCTCTGCCTCCTCCTCAAAAAGCTCCAAAATTCTGTCGATCATCTGTATTCCTAAAATCTCTCTGCAGAACAGAAACTCTCCCGCCTCATATCTGCGCGCTCCTCTTCTTCTGCTGAAAAATCCCATCTCGTCCTCCCGTACCCCTCTTTCTTATGTACTCCGCCTGTATCCCGGCAGTTCTTTTCCACATTCTATTATACAGGCGGGGGCGTGAAATACAATGAATTTTTTGCCGTTTCCTTCCATATGGACTGTCAGGAAAACGGCCTTTTCCCGCCGGAACCCCTTCCAGACCGGAAGAACTGCTGATCACGAAAAAATACCGGTTGATTTTCTATGGGTCAGCGGACAGAAACATGCTTTGAGGGCGCCACTCGTTCCCCAGCGGCCGCAAAGTGAATATATAATTCCGCCTGACGCTGACAGTATAAAATTATTTAGCCAAAGCAAAAGATGCCTTGCTAAGCAAGACACCTTTAGGAACTCCTTCTGCGCATGGCAGATGAACTACTATTCGTATATGCGATTTTCAATGATTTATCAATGCATCAATAAACAGCGTGTTGTTGTCTGCTTTATTCCGCTTCAGAACCATAATGCAGGTTGCAATGGAAGTTCCAAAGAACAGATTGCTCGGCAGCTGAATAATGCAGTCAATGAAGTTGTTGTCAATCAAATACTGACGGATTTTCTTCTCAGCTCCGCCACGGTACATAATGCCGGGGAAGCAAACGATCGCCGCAGTTCCATTGGTGGCAAGCCACGCCAGGGAATGCATGATAAACGCAAGGTCAGCTTTTGACTTCGGTGCAAGCACTCCGGCAGGAGAGAAGCGGGGGTCATTTATCAAAACAGGGTTGTCGTCGCCCTCCCACTTGATAGAATAAGGGGGATTTGAAACGATAACCTCAAACGGTTCATCATCCCAATGCTGCGGATTCAGCAGCGTATCTTCATGGGCAATGTCAAACTTGTCAAAGCCATCGTTTCCGGCTTCGATTTCACCCTCATTGATATAGTTAGTCAGATTTTCAGAAATATAGCGATAGAACATCATGCCCAACACATAAGACTTGAAATCCCATCCATCAACGCTCCCACGCAATTCATCCGCAATCGCCCATATCGCACGATGCAGTTCATCACGCTCCTGCTCTTTTCTTACATCAGCCATTTTCGTTCTCCTTTTCAGCTGGTATAAATTCCAGAATATCATCTACCTTGCAGTCCAGAGCAAAACAAATCTTCTCGATACTGTCCAATGACACATACTGGTCACGCCTTAACCGTGTCAGAATGTTAGGGCTGAACCCTGCCCTTTCGGTCAGTTCGGAAGTCTGGATGCCCCGGTCTATCAGCAAGTGAAACAGCTTTTTATATGATACAGCCATATAGTCCTCCTTGCCATGATAATCACTATTTGATAGTGTATCACGAAAATGTGAAAAATTCAATTTATCGTGATAGATATTAGACAGGAATTAGGAATAATGCGAAAAAGAAAACGGCTCAATGCAGTAGCTATGACTTACATCGAGCCTTTCTATCTTTTGCAGTTCTGTATAAGCGTAGGTTCGTCATATTGGGTGTGGTATCTTTAACTATGGGAAACTCCGGCTTCCCTCCTCAATATGGTGCCTTTTCATGAAATCCAGAATCTCCGGCGCCCCGAACATCCATTTAATCTCACAGATCTCTCCCGGTCTTGCCTCCGTCAATACCTGCATAAACACTACCTCCCAGCTCCCTCAAACAGCCTGTGAGCCTCCCGCATCTTTTCAGACACCGGCACGCCAAACGGGCATCTCTCCTCACAGCTTTTACAGGAAATGCAGTCGCCTCCATTGGCAGACAGCCCTTCATAGTGAGCCCTGAGGGCTGCGGGAACCTCCGGCTGCATTTTGGCCAGATCACACAGCTTATTCACCATGGCTATGTCAATGCCCTTGGGGCAGGGAGCGCAGTGCCCGCAGTAGGTGCACTGGCCGTAATAGGCGTGGGCAGGAGCCTTGGCGAGAACGCTCGAATAGTCCTTCTCCTCCTCTGTGGCTGTCTCATAGGCCACTGCGCTGTCTACATGCTCCGGGGTGTCAAAGCCCGCCAGTATACTAGCCACTGCCGGCCTTGTCAGGGCATAGTGAATACACTGGACCGGGGTGAGGGCCGTCTTAAAGGGAGAGGTTTCAGCTGAAAAAAGCCTTCCGCCCGCATAGCCCTTCATAACCGTCATCCCCACTCCCAGCTGCTCGCAGAGACTGTAAAGCTGCGCCCGCTCAGGCGCAATTCCGCCCAGTCCCTCCCCGTAATCTTCTCTGAAATATTCCGTCATATCTTCGCTGGCCGGAAGCATGTCGAAGGCGGGATTCACACTGAACAGAAGCATCTCTATTTTTCCGCTCTTTGCCGCGAGAGCCGCCACCTCCGGATTGTGAGTGCTCATTCCAATGTGGCGGATCACCCCCTGAGCCTTCAGTTCAGCCGCATAGGCGTAAAATTCCCCTTCCATAACCTGGTGAAACTCCCTGACCTCGTCTACAAAGTGGAGCATTCCCAGATCAATATAGTCTGTTTCCAGCCTGGCGAGGAGATCGGCAAATGCCTCCTTCACCCATTTCATCTCTCTGGTTCTCACATACTGGCCATTCTGCCAGGTGGCGCCCAGATGTCCCTGAATGATCCACCGCTCCCGCCGGCCTCTTATGGCCGCGCCTATGTTGGAGCGCACCTTTGGCTCCGGCATCCAGCAGTCCAGGATATTAATTCCGGCCTCCTCACACCTGTCCACTACCGCCTTTACTTCCTCCGCGCTGTGGCGCTCCAGCCACTCTGCCCCAAGCCCGATCTCGCTGACCATCAGGCCTGTTCTGCCAAGCATTCTGTACCTCATATCTGTCTTCATTTACACCCTCCTTATCTCCTGGCAGCCCGGCCTCGCAAGGCCCCTCTGCCTGTATCATCCTTCCCCTTAGAGTTCTCCCTCGTTGGCCTCCTCGGCACAGATCTCCTCGCCCTCCATCCGATCCAGAATAGATACCTCCAAAACGGCCTGGGCTGCATTGACGGAAAGCCTTGCAAATTTCCCCTTTTCCGCCGCTGCCCTGCAGGCTTCTCCGTAGAGCTCCCTGAGAATTTCCCGGTTTAGCGCCCCTCCCCTCCAGTGGAACACAAAATACGGCTGCTTCTTCCTCACAACTGCACGGAGCCGCTTATACACCTCCTCTGCCTTTGTGAGAGAAAGCCTCTGCTCCTTGTAATAAAACCTGTCATAATCTGTACAGGCGGGAACCGGATAGACCAGTTTCTGGTGGTCCTTAAATATACGCTTGTCATCCAAATTAAAATAGTCAAAACGCTTTGTTCCGTAACGCCCCAGAGAATTGTCAAAGGTGGCATCCAGATGATACCAGTTCCCTCCCATTTTCAGCACATTCCACGCGTGGCGGTACCTGATTCCCCTGTCCGGGGCGGCCTCGCTGACAGCGATCACACATTCGATTCCCAGGCAGCCGCAGAGGAGCTTTACGGTTTTTGCAATCCCCTCGCACACGCCTACGCCCTGCTGAAGAGGCCCTATAATCTCGTGGGAGTACTGCTTTTTCAGCTTGTCATAGGTGACGTTTTCACAGATAAAGTCATGGACAAACCTCTCCTTCTCCTCCAAAGTCATATTCCCGGCCTGCCTGACAAGGCGGTTCACCCTCCCCTCCAGGGCCTTCTGGTGCTCCCTTATCTTCTTTTTTTCAAACATGTACTCCGGACACATTCTCACATACTGGGAATCTTGCGTAAACCGGTAATGAAAACCCTCCGCAAAAAAGATTTCCGGGTGATCCAGCCTGAGACGGAAAAATACATCGGAAAGCTCCCTGTTTTCCAGCCTCCTCACCGGAAATTCCGGCGAAATATCCTGAAAGCCGGAAAGCATATTCCTGTAGGCCTCCTGCTCATCCCGGCTCATCTGTCTGTAGTAATAATCCTGTGTCATCTTCTCTTCTGCCTTTCCCGGAGCCTGGCAGACTCAGACACCTTTCACAGGCGGTATCCGTCATCCACACAGCCGGCCCAGTGCGGCATCAGGCTCGCTTTACTACGGTAATTTTATCATGCCTCAGTACAAATGTCCATCTCGCCGCCCATCCCTCCTTTTCCTCTTTCTCCTTCCCTCTCCCTTGTAAAGCCGGAAGCTTTTATGCTATACTGAGATAACCCTGCAGGGGCAGGCAGAGTAAAAGCAGCCCGGTCGGCTGCCTCCTTTTTCTGCCCCTGCCTGTTATTAAAAACTGGAGGTATCTGCAAATGAACCGTGAAATTATTATCAGAAAGGAACAGCCGGAAGATTATCTTCGGGTAGAAACGATCATAAGAAAGGCTTTCTGGAATTTATACGTTCCCGGCTGCTATGAACATTATCTCGCTCATATTCTTCGCTCTCATGAAGACTTTATCCCTGAGCTTGATCTGGTCATCGAAAAGGACGGCCTGGTGATTGGCTCTGTCATGTATACAAAAAACAGGCTTATCGATGAAAATGGAGCCGAAAAACAGATCCTCACCTTCGGCCCTATCTGCATAGCTCCGGAATACCAGAGAATGGGCTATGGAAAAGAGCTGATGGAGGTATCCTTCCAAAAGGCTGTCCAGATGGGCTATGAGGCCGTGGTCATCTTCGGAAGCCCTGCCAACTATGTAAGCAGCGGCTTTAAAAGCTGCAAAAAATACAATGTCTGCCTGGAAGGGGATATCTGGCCCGCTGCCATGCTGGTAAAAGAGCTGAAGCCCGGAGCCCTGGATGGGAAAAAGTGGTTTTACTACCAGAGCTCTGCCTATGACTTAGATATGGAAGAGGCACAGCGGTACGATGACTCTCTCGAGAAGATGGAGAAGGGCTTCCAGCCAAGCCAGGAGGAATTTTATATTTTAAGCAATGCCTCCCTCTCCTGACTTCTTTTCGCTCAGCCGTTTCTGGCAGAGAATCCCCTCCCGGCGGGATACTCTGCCGGCGGCAAACTCTGCATTGCCCTAATGTATTTTTCCTCCATATCTGTCCAGAAGCTCTTTTCCGATTAAATCCCCTCTGCCTTTTTTAACCTCCGGTAAAATCCGGCTGCTGCAATCAGAGAGACTGTGTCAACAATAGGCTGAACCCACATACAGCCATAGAGTCCCAGAAGGCCGTTCATCAGAAACAGGAGGGGAATATCCAGCACGCCTTTTCTGAGTATGGAACAGATAAGAGATTCCTTAAATTTTCCCATAGCCTGGAACTGAATAATCATCGGATAGCAGACAGACATCATCGGCATAGCCGTCACCATCCGACGGAGAAATCCGGTGCTGTAATAGATCGTCTCCGGATCGCTGATAAACAGCGAGGCAAGCTGGGGTGCAAACACTTCGTAGGCGGCCAGACACAGCATGGAAAAGCCAAATGAAACCAGGCAGCCCAGGCGAAAGGCCTTTCTTCTTCTGTCCTGATTGCCCGCCGAATGGTTATAGGCCAAAAGAGGCAGAAGGCCGTTGGACACGCCGATGGAAAAGTAGAGGGGAAGCTGATCCAGCTTCTTTACAATTCCCAACGCAGCCATGGCCTCTGTCGCATACTGAGAAACAAACCGGGACTGAGCCGCGATAGCCACAACGGTCAGTGCATACTGGACGGCCGACGGAAAACCTATGGTGAGAATATTTTTTATGTATTTTCCCGCAAACCGGAGCCTGGCCGGATGGATATTCACCACCGTCTGTCCGCGCTTTCCGGCAATATAAATCAGGAAATACAGTGTCGCAGCCATGTTGGAGATGGCTGTCGCCATGCCTGCTCCCGCAGCCCCCAGATTTAAAAACTGAGGGAGCACAAAAACCGGATCCAGGACTATGTTCAGAATTCCGCCCATGGAAACGCCTGCCGCTGCCGCTGCCGCGCTTCCCTCCGCTCTCACGAGATTGGCCAGAAGCGTGTTCAGAATCGTTCCCGGCCCGCCGATCACCACCACCCACAGGGCATAGCCAAACGCAATATCATAAATCTCCGGCGTCGCTCCGCAGAGCACCAGCACCGGATGGGCAAAGAGCAGAAACAGAGCGGAAAAGAACACTGCGCTCAGAAGGCCTCCCCAGAAGGACACGGAAGCAATCCTTCTGGCATCCTCCGGCTGCTTTTTTCCAAGTGCTCTTGAGAGGGCGCTGGCTCCCCCGACTCCGAACAGGTTGGAGATAGCTGTCAGCATAACAAAAGAAGAATATACGACCGTAACAGCAGCCGTCTGATCCGGCTTGTTTAACATTCCCACAAAATAAGTGTCCGCCAGATTGTAGATCAGCGCTATCATCTGGCTTGCAATCGCAGGTACAATCTGCCTGCACACGGCCTGCCGGACCGGCATGTTCTCAAACACTGCAGTCCTGTCTGCTGCCTGTTTCATATGGTTTCCTCCTTAAACATTTTCTGTCAGTTTTTCATCTGTCTTTTTATCAGTCTCTGTGCCTCTATTGTCAAGGATATTCCATAAGCTCTTCTGCAAGTCTCTGTGCAAGCCTCTCGGCAAACCTTCTGTGCCCCTCCCCGGTAAAATGCACGCCGTCATGGGCGAGAGGAATCTCCCAGCCGGAAGCATCTGCAAAGCGCAGACCGTACTTTTCTGCAATCTGTCTGTAAACAGGCCCCAGGGCCTGCACCTCCCTGTCATAGAGAGCCTCCTCCTCCCCATAGCGGCCGATATCCGTCGGCGCAGGGGCAATGAGAAGCACCTTCTTTCCCTCTCCCCTGAACCTCGGATGTTTCAGGATATGCTCCACAAACACTTCCATCTTTTTTCCTATTTCGCAGGCGTCAGGGCGAAATGAATTAAAAATATCATTAGTTCCAAGCATGACAGCCAGAAGAGCAAACGGCGGTTCCCTGTCCATAAGCTGATCAAAGCGCTGCAGAAACCAGCCTTCCGGGATCTCCCGCCCGTTCATCCCTTCATTTGCCGTCTCCCATCCAAAGCGTGCTGCCAAAATTTCCGGCCACCGCTCCTCCTCCCCAAGCCGCCGGCCCAGCCTGGAGCCTGCATCATAGCCATATGTATTGGAATCTCCAAAGCATACCATCCGTCTCATGATCTGACTGCCCCTCTCCTTTATTATGAAAAAGAATACTTCTGTCAGCCGGCCACTTCTCTACTCCTTTGGAACCTTTCCAAAATCTACTTCCCGGCCTATTTCCCACAGATGCTCCATATGCCTCTTGTAGATATCATAGAACTGCTCCCCCTTCCTGAATTCCACATAAAGGCAGTCCGAAGGAGGCACATCAAACAGCAGATGGTTCGCCCCGATCACGCCGTTATCTCTGTCCACGTCCCTGGCTATGATGTTTGTCCACAAGGGTTCCTTTACCTCTTTAACAATAAGATTTTTATTCAGAAACTCCTCCTGATACGTCTTTAACCGCATCAGGGTGATCCTGATCATACTTTTCATTTTATCATATCCTGCCCCAAGCTGTATGCAGTTTTTCTTCAGGCCTTCATTGGAGAGAAGAATGAGCTTTACCTCCAGTCCGCGGCTTAAAAGCTCATGCAGCAGTGTAGGTGAATCGTACAGGGAATTCAGAGAATTCCCTGTAATAAAAATACTTTTCTCTGCCTTCTCAATAAACTCTTTGACAGGCTTTCTCTCTCTAATCCATCCAAATCTCTGTTCATATCTGATCCAGCCTTCTGTCTTTCCTTCCTCGTCTCTTATTTCCTTCCGTTTATCATTGAGAGTCTTTAAAATTGAAGCCTTCAAATCGTCCTTATTGCTCCAAAACATCACAGTTCCATTAGACTTTACCTTTTCCCGAAATTGGTTCAGGCGGGCGATGCCGTCTTCTGTCCGCTCTACCCTGGCTGCCGGTAGCGTATCCGGCTTCTCATGAATGAATGCAAAAACGGGTTTATTCTCTCGTATGGCATAGTCAAATTCCATCTCTGTATAGCCCACAGGCATACCTCTGTCATCTTTCCCCAGTGAACCATATCTTCCTCCCAGTACCAGGAGATAAAAATCACTGTCATCTATGACTTTTTTAATGATGTCCCATTGTTTTTTATCGGAAGCCGGAAAAAGTTCCATACCGGCAGGAAAGCAATCCATTTCCAGAATAGCCTGCACGGCTTCTTTTCTCTCCTCTTTCAAATCCTCATACGTAGAACTTACAAAAACCTGATACCTTGCCTCCATAATCTGTGTATTTCCCCCTTTTTATCTTCTGGCCTTCTAAGCCGTATTTGCTTTTCTCCAGCTCTCAATCCCTCAGCTTTCCTCCATACTGCTCAGCACTTTAGCTTTTACTTGTGGTACGGCGCCCCCTCGATAATCCTGTAGCTCCTGTAAATCTGCTCCAGAAGCACCACCCTCATCAGCTGGTGCGGAAATGTCATTTTGGAAAAGCTCAGTGCGAAATCCGCTCTCTTCATCACCCGCTCGGACAGCCCGAGAGAGCCTCCAATCACAAACTGCACATGACTCACGCCATTGATGCCAAGCCGGTCTATTTTCTCTGCCAGCTCCTCAGAGTCCAGCATTTTTCCCTCAATGGCCAGGGCAATCACATAGGCTCCATCTTTGATGTGGGAGAGAATCCGCTCTCCCTCCCTGTCCTTGATCTGTTCCTCCACAGCAGCCCCTGCCCTGTCCGGTGTTTTTTCATCTGCAACCTGCACGATCTCCAGCTTGCAGTATCTGGACAGCCTCTTCGCATACTCGGAAATCGCCGCCTCAAAAAAGCGCTCCTTAATCTTCCCCACAGCAATCACTGTGATTTTCACACTCTTTTCCTCCCTTTCTCCTGTCCTCTTTTGCCGCTTTTTTCACCGGTCCTCCGATTTCTCCTCTTATCATGGAGATCAGAAGTCCCCTTGCCCTCTCCTGCACTTCTGGTCTGTGGGTTTTGACTCTCTTAACCACCCGGCCTTCGGCCTTCCTCTGAATTTTGTATACAATACAGAGAAATTCTCCGACCTCCTCCCAGGCTTCCCGGCTCTCCGGGATCAAGTCAAGCCCCATCTGAAATACATGGAACATACCGCTGTAGACAGAAGTTCTCACCCTCACCCCGGCCTTTTTAGCCTTTTCTGACACAGAGAGCGTGTCACTGAGCAGCACCTCGTAATCTCCCACCTGCATCAGCATGGGCGGAAATCCCGAAAAATCTCCAAACAGCGGGGACAGATAGGGATCCGCCGGGTCTGCCTCTCCGATATAGCTGCACTGGTACAGCATATTCTCCCTGGAATTTCCAAACAGCGGATCCAGCTCATATCTGCTTTCGTAGGACTCTCCCCCGAGGGTCACATCGGTCCAGGGCGACATGGTGATCACACCGCCGGGCAGCGGCATCCCATGATCCTTCAGATAGTGAACCAGGGCAAGAGCCAGACCTCCTCCTGCGGAGTCTCCTGCCACTGCGATCTTCTCCGGCTCATACTTCTTTTCCTCTAAAAGCCACCTGTAGCCATCCACAGCATCCATCAGAGCGGCCGGGAAGGGATATTCCGGGGCAACGCGGTAGTCCACGCTCAGCACATCTGCCCCGTAGCCGAGCTTTGAATATCTGACGGCAAATCTCCTGTAAATATTTTTCATGGGGCCAATGTAACCGCCTCCGTGAAGCTGCAGAACCACGCGGCCGGTCACCGTATGCTCCAAAGTCAGATACTCCATCGTGCAGTTAGGCGCCTCCACCAGCTCATACACATAGCCCGCCGGACACCGCCAGGCCGGCTCCACCGGATTTTTTCTGAATTCCCCCGTCTGTATGGGCTTTTTCAGGGCTGTCTCCATCACATCGCTCATCATCTCTCTCGTCAGCCTGCCCATAGCGCTTACCTTCGTCCGCCTTTTTCGGTCTTTTCTTACCTTCTCCTCTCTTCTTTCCATTCTATTATCAAAAATCATCAGTCCGCCTGTTCCTTTCTGTTTCCGGGTTCATCCCTCTGCCTTTCCGTTTTCCTGCATGTTCTTCTCCCCCTGAAATGCCAGCGTCCTCCCCCTTTTGATTTTTCCCTTTTATCTCTCTACAGATGGAACCTTCTCCTCAGCTCCCGCAGTACGCTCCTGCTGCCGGCGAGCACCGTAGTGCAAAGCAGAATGAGGGCTGCTCCCGCAGTAAGAAGGGACAGAAATGGGCGCGTCACCAGACCTGCCCCCCAAAGTGCCAGAGGAATGAGGCAGAAAATGGTGATGACAATCTGGTACATAAAATAGCTCTGCCAGTTCAGCCGGTTCACTGTCATCAGTCCGCCCACAGCCGCCACATCAAACAGCAGCAGGCTTGGCACAGCATAGTTAAATGCCCAGCCCTCATATCCCAGGTTCCAGTCAATCAGCACAAGAACTGCAATGGCCCCAAGCGACTGCCTGAATATTTTCCCCGCCAGATTGGAATTTCTGAGCAGAGAAAAACGCACAGTCATGGCCGCATAGGCTATTCCTGCAATGGTTATCACAGACCACCACCGCCCCAGCCAGCGATAGGTAGCTGCATTGGCAATCCCTGTGACAGCGGCGATGATAAACAAGGTCCCGTAAAACCATGGCATCATCTTTCTGATTCTCCCCGTCTCGGCCGCAGCCTCGGGGTAATTTCCCCGAGCATAGGGGGAGGCCACAACCCCGTTCTCCTCCCTTCCTGTCAAAACCCCCTGTTCGTCCAGCCAGCCATAGAAATAGTCCTGAAGCCTTCTGTCCTGGGACGCGCTTGAAAATGTTATGTCTACCTTATCCCCAAAAGCGGCCACTCCGCACTTCACCGGCTGCTTTTTTGAGACTCCGATGATCACGTGAAAATCGCGGATACTGTCCCGGAGTCCCTCCTTCATCTCCACAGCCCCCAGGTTGGACAGCGTCAGCGTATAGGCTCTGGTATTTCTCAGAAAAATCAGCCTGGTTATCCGCGTTTTAAGGGCCAGCGGCGTAATTCTCACATACCACTTCTTCTCCCTGGAAACATTGTAGGAGATGGTCTCCTCCAGGCGCTCCCTCACAATCTTCTCATCCATCTGGCGGCTGACCTCCGAGAGAACCTCGTTAAAATTTTCCGGCTGTCTCTCCTCCGGAAATGAGATATTTGTGACTGCAAAAAAATTGGCCAGCGTGTCTGACTCAAAGAATGCCCTCAGATTAATGGGAAGGTTAACAGCTACCGGCTCCCTTTTTGTCCTGCCCTCCAGATAGACCTGAATGACTGACCAGAGGAGCAGCGCAGCCAGGTACTTCGTCATGCTGACCCCCTCATGCCTGCAGAGAGTTTTAAATCGGTTCAGATCCACATATCCGTGATAGACAGCGGTCTGGCCAAGAGGAAGCCATTTCCCCCGAAGCTGAAAGGCGCTCCTGCCGCCATACCCTCTGTGTTCCCGTTTCCGGTAATGAAGAAGATAGCTGTCAGAAGCGCGGCCCCTTGCCTTCTCCTTCACCGTGCACATCTCATCCCGGGATATGCTTCGCGGGCATTCTGCCGTTCTGGATTGTTCCGGCCCTGCCCCCGGCTTTTCCCCGGGCACATCCTCCTCCAGATAAATTTCCACCAGCCTCTTCAGGAAATTCATGGCCCCCATTCCATCTGTGAGGGCATGAAACACTTCAAAATTGATCCGGGTTCCAAAATAGCTGACCCGAAAGGGATACATCTGATTTCCCTGAGGTTCAATATATTTACATAAAAAGGCCGTCTCCTGCTCCACAGACGGTTCCCGCGTATTTGTTTCAAAGTAGTACCAGAAAAAACCGCGCCGAAGCCTGACACGAAACACTTCAAACTCCGGAAGGGTTCTCATAAGCGCCCTCTGAAGGCCCTCCGGCGAGATCTCCCTGTCTAAAACCGCGCTGACGCGGAACACATTGCTTAGATCCTCTCCTGTTACCATGGCAAACAGCTTTCCCGTATTGTCAAGCCGCCTCCATCCGGCTCCCTGAATCTGCTTTCTTTCTCTGTGCCGCCTCATGAAAACTCCTCTCTGGCTCCTGCACGGATGAACAGTTCCTAAAACTCCAGAAGCATATCATACCAGACAGCATTCCCATGGACAGACTCAGACAGCCCCTGGTTTACATAGCCGAACTTTTCATAGTAATGAATCAGCCTGTCCTTGCATGTAAGGATCATTCCCGCCCTTCCTTTTTTTCTGGCGTCTTCTATCAGAGTTCTCATCAGAAGCTCTGCAATTCCCCTCCTTCTCTCCTGGGGGATCACGTCCAGGCCAAATACGCTCTGATATCTGCCGTCCGGCCTGTGAAGACTGCTGTCCTCATACATTTCATCCCGGATCGTTCTCTCGTCCGTAACGCATCCATTGATAAAGCCCACCAGCTGTCCGTCTTTCTCCGCCACCAGAAAGCTGTCCGGGAATGCCTCGATCCGGGCCCGGAAAGCGTCTCTTCCCGCTGCCTCAGCTTCCGGAAAGCATTCTGCTTCCACTGCAGTCACCCTTTCTAAATCCTCCGGTTTTACCTTCCTTATTACAATATCCATTGTTTCTCCTCTCTTTCGCAGAATCTGCTCTTTTCCGGCCTCATCCTGCTTCCTCCTATCAGAAAATGGCTTCCCCTGTCAGGGCTGCCGCCATTCCAAACAGCCCCCTTACAGAGAGAAAACCCGGCAAAGCCGGGCTCAGGTGCCGGAAAACCGGCCCCTTTGAAATTTATACTTCCGCTGTACCTATCTCCTGTTGCATCCAGCATCGGGACACAGGCCTCTCTCTGACGCCTAAGCTCTGAAATAATATCCCACGCCCCATTTCGTGTGGACATACTTGGGATCGCTTGGACTGGGCTCAATCTTTTCTCTGAGCCTTCTCACATGGACATCCACAGTGCGGACATCTCCGCCTCCCGCCGCCTTATTTCCCCAGACGTATCCTAAAAGCTCCTCTCTGCTGTATACCTTATTGGGATTGCAGACCAGAAGCTCCAGCAGATCAAACTCCTTTGCCGTCAGGTTAATCTCTCTGTCCCCGATAAAAACTCTCCTGCTGTCTGTGTCCAGCTTCAGCTCCCCAACCGTTATGGTCCGGCTCTGGGGCTGTGCATCCTTCCTGGAACGGCGTGTGCTCCGCCTCATAATGGCCTTGATCCTGGCCTTAACCTCCAATATGTTAAACGGCTTTGTTATATAATCATCTGCGCCGTATTCCAGCCCCAGAATCTTATCCATATCTCCGCCTTTGGCGGTCAGCATAATAATCGGCATCTCCGAAAACTCCCGGATTGCCTGGCACACCTCAAATCCATCCCGCTTTGGAAGCATCACATCGAGAAGCACAATATCGTACTCCTTTTCCCTGGCCATCTCGATTGCCTCCTCGCCGTCGTATGCACAGTCTACCTCCATTCCCTCCTGCTCAAGGCTGAAACGGATTCCCTTCACAATCAGTTTTTCATCATCTACCACTAAGACCTTCGCCATTTTCCCACCTCTTCACCACGTCCTATACCGTGATACTGTCCTTTATCTTCTGAAATGCAGCCTCCTTAATTCCAGAGACCTTCATGATATCCTCAATCCTTTTAAAGCTGCCATGCTCCTGACGGTAACGGATAATATCGTCGGCCCTGGCCTGCCCGATCCCGGTCAGAGTCATCAGCTCCCCCCTGGAAGCTGTGTTGATATTGACCTTTACCTGCCCGGCTGCCTGGCCCTGTCCGGAGCCAGTCCCGGCTGTCTGGCCGCCTGAAATTCCGGCTCCCAGCCCAGGCTGCTGTTCTGAAAGACGCTTTGCCTCCTCCCTGTCCGGAACCTGAATCTTCATTCCGTCGCTGACCTCCTGAGCCATATTCAGGTAATCGGCGGCCCCGTTTTCCGTACAGCCTCCAGCCATCTCGACTGCCTCGTAGACACGGCTTCCCGCCGGCATCTCATAGACTCCCGGAAAAACCACCTCGCCGCAGACATGGACAAAAACTGACTCTTCCCGGGCTTTGCTGCTCCCCTGAGTCTTTGTCTCTTCCCCGCAAGGCTGCTGCGTTTTCCCGCTGTCCTGACTCCCAACCCCGGCATCCCTGTCCTTCCGGCTCTCAGACATGCTGTCGTCCTGTTTTCGGGTATCGCCTTCATCTGTCAGAAAGGTATCTTCCTCCTCTGTGTCCAGAACAAACTGCTCCTCACGGACACGGTTCTCCTCCGGCCGGACATACCGGCTTCCGATATAGCATATGCCGGCTGCAAGCACACATATAACAGCCAGGATCACTTTCATCCTGTCTCTCAGCTTCCCATTCTTCATATGTATCGTACCTCCCGTCTGTCTGGCGGAAGATACTGTTATGCCTGTACCCCTATTCTACCTAAAACCCCGTTTAAACACAAGCACTAAATCGTCCATTCAAAGCAGGTTTGTCAGCTTTCCCACCTAAAGATCACAATCCCTGCAATCGCCACGGCTGCCCCGATGGCCTTTCTCCACTCAAATCCTGCCTTGTCCACGCCGAACAGTCCCAGCACCTCTATCCCATACGCCACAAGGATCTGGGCCACCACAATGAGAAGTGCAGCCTTCGCCGGACCCAGAGCGCTCATGCTCTTGATCACTGTGTAGGTAATAAGAGCTCCCAGGACACCACCAATCAGCATATATTTAGGCGTCACCTGCATGAGCCCGCCAATCCTGTCGCGCCCCGAAAACAGCCAGAATACCACACAGGTGAGAAAGGCTGAGGCCTGTACCCATCCGGCAGACACCCACACACTCGTCTGTTTTGTCACCTCTGTATTAAACACTCCCTGAATGCTCATCAGAGCCCCTGATGCAAGGGCCACGATTAATCCCCACATAAAAAAACCTCCATGGCTTAAGATACCTCTAGTATCCCTCGCCATGGAGATTTTTATGTATGGTTTCCCGCTTTTCCCGCCATGAACTACTGGATGGAAAAGTCCACATTTACATTGGCTTCGATTTCGATTTCTCCGCCCATCACATCGATGCTTCCCGTATCTGCCGCAAGGCCTGCTTCCTCCGCTTCCATCATAAGGTTGGAAGCCTTCGTATAGCGCGGCTGCTGATCAGAGCTCAGCTCATTTATATTTATCACAGCTCCCAGCTGACAGCCGCCTGCCTCAGCCATGGCCTGAGCCTTGATCTTTGCGCTCTCAATGGCCATCTTCAGGGCCTCCTGGTATTTCTCATCAAAGGTACTGCACAGATAGGACACCGAGTCAATCTGATTGGCCCCGGCCTCCACGACTGCCTTCAGGACAGTTCCCGCATTGTCAATGGGGATATCCCTTACGGTTACTCTGGAACTCATCTCATAGCCGGTAACAGTCTTTCCCGAATCCCAGTCATATACCGGATTCAGCCCAAAGCTGGCTGTCTGAATGGAGGACTCTTCAATCCCCTGGGCTTTCAGCGCCTCAATCACACGCTGCAGATCCTCACTGTTTTTCGTCTGGCAGGCCTTGGCATCTTCTGCCTGGGAGTAGACCGTCAGCTGAATCTGCGCGATATCCGGCTCAGCCGTAACGGTCTCTGAACTGTTCACATTGATAATATGAGACTTTGCAGTCTCCACGGTCACTGTCCCTCCTGCGGTTCCCGCTGCGCAGGCAGTGATTCCCAGCGCGCCGGCCAGAACTGCGGCAGCAATCATCCCTCTTTTTTTCATAAAATCCTTCCTCTCTGCATGGTTCATCTTATCTGTCTTTTCCTCTTCTCCATTTCCCCCCTTCCCTCAAAGCACCTTTCCCTTCTGTCGGCTGCTCCTGCATAATAAAAAGACATCTATTCTGAATTTATTATACAAAAAAAACAGAATAGATGCTTTTCTTTTCTCTTAAGCTTTGCTGTCAGATTTCTAAAACCCAGCTCTATAAGCCTGCATTCGTTTCTCTCTCCGCCCGGGCCTGTGCCAGAGCCGCGTTCACGAGGCGCTTTGCAAGCACTGCGGTGGTCACCGAACCGATCCCTCCCGGCACAGGAGTAGCCATAGACGCCTGTTCTCTGATGTCCTCGAAATCTACATCGCCGCACAGATGGCCGTTTTCGTCCACATTGATACCCACATCCACTACAATAGCTCCCTCTCCCACATACGTCCTGTCCACCATTTTGGCGCATCCGGCAGCTGCCACAAGAATCTGGGCGCTCCGGCAGATTTCCGGCAGATCCACAGTTCTGGTATGGCAGACTGTCACCGTCGCATTCTCCTGCAAAAACAGCATAGCCAAAGGCCGTCCCACCACCATACTCCGGCCCACAATCACAGCGCGCCTTCCGGCTACAGGAATATCATTCAGGCGGAGGATATCCATAACCGCCTCAGCCGTGCAGGGTGCAAACCCTGTGTTATCTCCGCTGAACACCTTTGCGATGTTCACCGGCGAGATGCCGTCCAGATCCTTGAGCGGATGGATCATCCGGTCAATATCCTCCTGAACGATCTGCTCAGGCAGCGGTCTCAGGACGAGGATGCCGTCCACATCCGGGTTCTCGTTGATCTCCCGAAAGGCAGCCTTGAACTCCCGATCGCTTATATTCTCCGGAAAGGTATACTTCACCACCTCCAGCCCGAAAGCATCCATCTTCTTAACGGCGCCCTTTTCGTAAGAAATATCATCGGGCCTCTCCCCAACACGGACAATCGCAAGGCGCGGGATACGTCCCAGCTCTGAAAGCCCCTCCTGCACCTGTACCTTCAGTTTCTCAGAAACCTCTGCTCCTCGTAATGTAATCATGTTTTCTCCTCTGCTCTCTGATGTCATTCTCATTTACATTTGCCCGCCTGTATCCCGGCAGCCTGCACTTAAAAGTATCCTGTCCGCCTCCTGCTTTTCATACATTTTCACAGAACAGCCGCTCCGGCCGCCAGTTCCAGCAGATATACGGCCAAAATAGCGGCAAGCGCTACCACCACCAGGCTCTTTCCCCTGTAGCCCAGATATACTGCCACAGCCGTACCTCCGGCTGCAGAAAGAATATGCCCTGTGGAAAAAAATACATCCGGAAACGTCAGTGCCCCCAGCACTGCATAAGGTGTATAGTCCAAAAAGGAACGGATAAAGGGCGACTGAATCTGTTTTCTGAAAATCGTAACTGGAAGCACCCTTGGAATATAAGTCACAAGAGCCATCAGCGCCACACAGATAAGAACTCTCTCCATCTCCATCTTCCTCTACCTCCTGATTTCTGATTCCTTTCTCTAGGAGAGCTCCCTCTCCTTATGTTCCTCTTCCCTGCTTGGAAATACCCAGGCTCCGGCCGCCGCTGCCGCCACTGTGGCAATAATTACTCTGAACCCGTCTGAGACAAAGGCAAACAGCGGTATATATTTCACTGCACAGTTCACAGCCACTGCCGTCAGAATCACAAAAAGCACAGGAAACGATTTTCTCGCCGCCGGAATAATCAGGGCGATAAACATGGCATACAGAGCGATTCCCATGGCATTTTGGAGTGCCTGGGGAAGGATCGTAGAAATGCAGCCTCCCAGAAGCGTTCCCAGATTCCATCCCACTATAGGCATGGAGATAAGTCCCAGCATAAAGGGAGCAGTCAAAACCCCTGTCTGCAGAGAGCCGACCACAAATGTTTCATCTGTAATTCCGAAGGCCATCACCAGCCGTTCCAGAGTCCCTGTCTTTTTGTCCAGCTTCTGGGACAGTGAAAGCGACATCAGCATGTACCGGATATTGATGACAAAGGTGGTGAGCGCCACCTCGAAATATCCCGCCCCCGCAAAGATCAGATTCGTCCCTGCAAACTGTCCTGCGCTGGTGAGATTGGTCAGCGAGATCACCACTGCCACCCAGACGGGAAGTCCTCCGGAAACTGCCAGAAAACCAAACGTAAAAGAAACCGGAATGTAGCCCAGACCGATGGGGATTCCGGCTTTCAGCCCTTTCTTAAAATCTCTTTTCCAGTTCATATTTCACTCAAGCCGCCTTTAAATACTCAATAAGTACGTATTATATCGCCAACCGCTCAAAATGTCCACACTTAATCCTCAGCGCATCTGTTTTCTCCTCTGTCATTTTTCCCCGCTGCCGAATTTCTGAGCCCACATCTCATTGAGCCACTGCACGCCAGCCTCGATTCCCTCCTCTGAAAAAGCAAACTGAGCCCTCGTCTTCTGCTCTTCAGGGGTGGCATCAAACCCATAGGGCTCGGGCCATACCGTGACCACCAGCGCTTCCTCCCCGTCAGCTTCCCCCTTTTCCATCCTGTATCTCATTCCCCGCTCGCTCCCTGTAAAGTTTTCCTTTTTAAGGAAATTGACCGGCATCACACTCTGTCTTGTAATCATTCTCTTTTTCCCTCTTTTCCTGTACGGCTGTCCCTCTCAGTTTACACTTCCGCCCGGTTTATTTCAAGAAGAAGGAATAATAAAGAATCCTGCTCCGCAGGATTCTTCGCCTGCGGCGGGCCGCAAAAGCGACATTTTCCTCGTATTATATAGTAGTAGTGTTTATAGACCCTCTCCAAGGTCTGTATGCTATACTGTTTGGAGATACTGTGGATTGGTTTCATTTTCCTACCACTTGATGGTTACGGAAAGGCTCCAACCACAGTCTCTTTGTATCGTTGTTAATCAGTTAGATACCGCATGACGGTTGATTTAGAACGAGGTTACAAGCGCAGAGAGCTCTGTGGTCCTAAACAGTATCTAAATCTATTACTAAGGAGTGTTCTTATGATCTACGTTGGAATTGATGTCGCTAAGGATAAGCATGACTGCTTTATCACCAATTCAGATGGCAAAGTCCTTTTTCCGGTTTTTACCATTCAGAATAACCGGGATGGATTTGATGTTCTTTTTTCCAGGATTCAATCCTCTTCTTCAGATGTGTCCAATATAAAAGTAGGACTGGAGGCCACTGGACACTACTCTTACAACCTGCTCGGTTATCTTATTGACAAAGGTCTCCACACCTTCGTTATCAATCCGCTCCACACAAATCTTTACAGAAAAAGTCTCAGCCTTAGAAAGACGAAAACAGATAAGGTTGATGCCCGAACCATTGCTTTGATGCTCATGTCTGACGTGAACCTGAAGTCCTACTCAGATACATCATACCATAACGAGGAGTTAAAGTCACTCACCCGTTATCGTTTTCGTAAGGTTCAGGAACGCGCTCAGCTTAGACAGTCTGTTTCCAGGCTTGTTACCATTCTCTTTCCAGAATTGGAAAAACTTGTTCCTTCGCTTCATATCGCTTCTATCTACGCCCTTCTTTCCGAGTTTCCTTCTGCCGGAACGATTGCCTCCTGCCATTTGACACACCTGACGAAGCGGTTGGAAAACGCTTCAAAAGGCCGTTACAGCCGGGAGAAAGCGATTGAAATACGGAATGCTGCCAGAGCCTCCATCGGTTCCAACATGCCTGCCAAATCTCTGGAATTAAAGCACACACTCCGGCTAATTGGTGAACTGGATTCCGAAATCTCAGAAATTGAATCCGAAATCAAACGGATCATGGATGAAATCCATTCTCCCATCCTGACCATTCCAGGAATAGGCTACCGCATGGGCGCCATGATCCTGGCAGAGATTGGAGATTTCTCCCGCTTTGATTCGCCGGATAAGATCCTGGCATATGCCGGAGCTTCTCCATCTACCTATCAATCCGGGCAGATGGAATCCTCTTATTCCCACATGGAGAAACGGGGATCGCGCTATTTACGTTTTGCTCTGATCAATGCCACCAAATACGTCTGCCAATGGGATGAAACTTTCGGTGCATACCTTCAGAAGAAGATTTCTGAAGGGAAACACTACAACGTCGCCATCACCCACGCCGCAAAGAAACTTGTACGGTTAATTTACGCAATGGAAAAATCCGGCAAACCTTACATAAAAACGGCATAACTTTTTCTGCCCTATAACACTCTTTTAGAGCACCGATATCCGATGCTCTGTTTGTCGTGCGATTTTCAAGGTACAACGATCTATGAAATGCGTTCCCGCAATTCATTCAAAAGTCTTCATTTTAGACTTGACTTTTAATAGTTAGTCTTTTCGCCGCAGTGCGATCCTCGCGGAGCGTTTTTTATATAGCAGGAAACGTGGTTTCCTGCTATATAAAAAAGACTGCTGCAACCCGCCCGGCAAAGCACACGTCTTAGATTCATAAAAAACTATAAATCCAATCTGTGCCCTGCCGGTCTGAGTTTACAGCAGTCCTTAAACATTCCTTATTTCATTGTCAGTCAGTCAGGCCGGCTGTCTGTCAGCCCCTTTGTCCCTGTCAGCTATTACTTCTTCTGAACGTACTTCAGACAGTCAAGCGTTACAGCTGAAAGGATAATGATACCTGAGAATACGAACTGAAGGTTTGTATCGATACCAAGGATTGTAAGAGAGTATGTCAGAGCGGTGAAGATAAATACACCAACTACGACACCGGAAATCTTACCAATACCGCCTGTGAAGGATACACCGCCGACTACGCAGGCTGCGATGGCATCCATCTCCCAGCCCTGTCCATAAGCTGCGGAACCGGAACCCACCATTCTGATACACTCCAGCCAGGAGCCGAAGCCGTAAAGAATACCAGCCAGGATGAATGCACCCACGGTCACACGGAATACAGAGATACCGGAAACTGCTGCCGCCTCTGCGTTTCCGCCGACAGCGAACAGGTTCTTTCCGAATGTGGTCTTATTCCAGATAAACCAAACAATAATCACTGCTGCTACTGCCCAGAGAATAATGGTTGGGAATCCGTTAATCTTCGGAATAATCATTCCCGGAATTGAGGATTCGATCGCACCGAAGGATACACCCTTTGTGGAATATGTAACAAGTCCAAAGATTACAAGCATGTTTGCCATCGTTGAGATGAACGGATGCATCTTAAACTTGGCAGTGAAGAAGCCGGCAATCGTTGTGAAGAAGGTACATAAAACCACGCACATGAATAACGCGAAGATGACTCTCACAGGAACAGGTAAAGAGGTGAAGTCAAATACATGTCCGAACACCATACCTGTGTTGATTCCCTGGTGCATGATAATGGTTGCGGTTGTCATACCCATACCAACCATACGTCCGACGGAAAGGTCTGTACCAGCTAACAGGATCAGGCCTGCAACGCCGAGAGCCAGGAACATTCGCGGAGAAGCCTGCTGAAGAATATTCAGCACGTTATTGTAGGTAAGCAGCGGAACGCCCTTTACCATTGGAGTAATGATGCACAGAGCAATGAAAATTAAAATGATTGCAATGTACAGACCATTTCTGAGCAGGAACGCCCTGCGGTTAAAGGTGTACTTGTAGTTCTCCCATTTCTCTGCCATGGTCTCTGCGAAGGTAAATTTAGACATACGCAGAAGGTCGATCAGGTGATTCCTGTATGCAAATGCTGCATGTCTTCTGTCCTTAATCTGCTGGAAATCTTTCTCAAGCTCCATCTTGGCATCGAAAAGCCTGTTTTTATGAACATACTTTTCGTCCTTAATCTCCTGATGATCTGTAATCTTGGATAAAATATCCTTATGCTGCTTCTCAAGCTCTTCAACATGCCTGCGGTACTTTTCCTGAGCCTGAACCTTTTCCAGCTTACAGCTCTCCACCACATGCTGATAGTAATCCTTGACAAAATGCTCCTTTAAATAAGCTTCAGCATCTGCGATGAGTTTGGAAATCTCATCTTTATTCTTAGCCTCAACTGCCTTTGCCTTTTCCAGTTCAGCTTTAAGCTGGGCAATTTTGGCATCCTTTTCTTCTTTCGTGAAGATACGATCCTTTTTCACTACATCCATGTCATTCTGAAGGGAAAGGACCTTATCTGTTCCGTCTGCTCTGAGGCTGTCGATCTTCTCCTGAATTTTGCCGACATAATCCTCTATTGGCTGGCGCAGCTTCATCTCCTGCTCAGCCGTAAGTATCTTACTGTTTTCAACTGCCATATCTACCAATCTCCCTCATTATAGGTATTTTGCACTGAGTCTTAAAAGCTCCTCCTGGTTTGTCTCCTTTGTGTTGACAATTCCAGAAAGATGACCGTTTGACATAACTCCGATACGGTTTGTGATTCCCAGAATCTCCGGCATCTCAGAGGAAACAACAATAATGGTCTTTCCCTGTTTTGCCATTTTGATAATCAGCTCGTATATCTCATACTTTGCGCCTACATCAATACCTCTGGTCGGTTCGTCCATCATGAATACCTGAGGACTCCTCTCCAGCCATTTTCCGAAGATGACCTTCTGCTGGTTTCCTCCTGAAAGGCTTGAGATCATATCGTCCGGTCCCATGCATTTCGTATGCATGATCTTAATCTCCTGTGCAGTAGCCTTTACCATTTTCTGATCGGAAAGCGCCATACCTACCTTATACTGATCCAGGTTTGCAATCGTGGTGTTAAAGGTAAGGTCTCCCTTCAGGAAGAGCCCGTTCGCCTTACGCTCCTCGGTAATCAATGCAAACCCGTGCTCTATGGCTTCCTTTGCGCTGTTAAAATTCATCAGGCGGTTTCTGAAATAGACACGCCCTGCCGCTCTGGTACGGATACCGAACATCGTTTCCAGAAGCTCTGTACGTCCTGCTCCCACCAGACCGTATAGTCCGAAAATTTCTCCCTCCCGGACATCGAATGAAACGTCCTGAAGGTAGGGTTCAAACTTTGTAGAAAGGTGCTGAACGGACAGAATCACATCCTTTGGCGTATTGTCCACCGGCGGGAATCTGTTCTCCAGTGAACGGCCAACCATGGCTGCAATCAGCTCGTTCATATCTGTCTCTGAGGTTTTCTTCGTCATAACCATCTTACCGTCACGAAGCACAGAAATCTCATCACAGATCTCAAAAATTTCATCCATCTTATGAGAAATATAGATAAGAGCAATTCCCTGCTCCTTCAGCATTCTCATCATTTCAAAGAGCTTGTCAACCTCCTGAACTGTCAGAGAGGAAGTCGGCTCATCCAGAACAATTACCTTTGAATTGTAGGAGATAGCCTTTGCAATCTCGCACATCTGCCTCTGGGATACGGACATATTTCTCATGGGCTGTGTAAGATTCACTGTCATGCCCAGCTTTCTGAACAGCTCTGATGCCTTCTTTTTCATTCGGCCTTCATCAACTACACCTAAGGAATTAACCGGATAACGTCCAAGGAATAAATTATCAATTACATTTCTCTCCAGACACTGATTCAATTCCTGGTGAACCATTGCAATACCGTTTTCAAGAGCATCTTTCGGTCCGGAAAAGCTGATTTCCTTGCCGTCAAGGAAGATATTGCCCTCATCCTTTTGATATGTTCCGAAAAGGCACTTCATCATTGTCGACTTACCGGCGCCATTTTCGCCCATCAGGCCCATGACGGTTCCGCGCTTCACATCCAGATTGATGTGATCCAGAACCCTGTTTCGGCCGAAGGACTTGCTCATACCGCGTATTGATAAGACGATATCATCTTTCTTATCTGCCATTATTCTTACTCCTGTTATGTATTTGATATAGTGATTGACCAGCGTTTACTTTTATATTTTCTGCCGGGCATTACCAGTCTTAAAAGAGCATTAGGGAGAATTTCTTCTCCCTAATAGCCTGCCCTCTCTTATTTCACCAGATATTACTGACTCAGTAAAGCTGTATAAGAAGCTGCGTTGTCTGTCTTAACCATGTTAATTGCGAACGCATCATACTGACTTGGGTTTCCAAGACGGTTTGTGATATTGGACTCTGTCTGTCCGTCTCCGCCGATGTAGTCAACCTTCAGGTTCAGAAGATCATCGTACTTCTGAAGCAGCGGCTGATAGGTGGAGCTTAAGAAGTTATCAGAAGCGTTGTAAATGTCAAGCCATACGGTCTTCTCCGGATGGGAAGCTGCGTCTAACTGGTTGGATACCGGCTCGTAAACCTTTGTGGAATCTGTGAAATCCTGGTAGTTGTCAGCTGTAACTGCTACGTTTAATGCGTAGTAGGAACGCTCGTCCTCGTTGTATACATATACATCGTCGGAGAGAACGTTTCCAGCCTCATCAGGTGTACCGATACCTGTGTCGATATCTACGCCGTCAAGACCGTTGCGAAGAACACGGAGTGTCAGGTAAGCCTGAACGTCAGCGTGCTGGCTGATTGTTCCGCCGTAGCCCTCTGTGATAGCTGCCACTGCATCGTTGTTTGCGTCATATCCGAAGGTTGGAACCTTGTTGTCCTTGGACCATGCGTTGAACATGGACATTCCCATACCGTCGTTGTTGGAAGCGATAACATCGATCTGATCTCCGAAAGAAGAAGCCCATGTACCGATTGCGTTGCCTGCTGTAGCTGCATCCCATGTAGCTCCTGCGGAGTTCTTCATCTCCTGGGAAGCCAGCTCTCTTACAACGTATGTCTTTCCGTTTACTTCGATGGAACCATCCTGAACTGCTGTGGAAGTTCCGTCTGTATTGATACCAACCGGATCGCTGACAATCGCGCCGTCTTTCTCAAGGCCTGTGCCGAGAGCCTTACGAACGCCTCTTGTACGTGCGATAGAGTCATTGTGTCCGATATCACCGATTGCCAGAACGTATCCGATGATGCCGTCGCCGTTGCGGTCGATTGTGTCGATGTTCTTCTCAATGTACTCCTTAACCATGGTTCCCTGAAGCTCAGCACCCTGGTTTGCATCGAAACCTACATAGTATGTAGAGTCGTTGAAGCTGAGAGCGTTCATGTCAAGCTCTCCTGTGGAGCTGTTGGATGGCTGACGGTTGAACCATACTAATGGCTTGTCCTTGTTTGCCACCTCAGCATCTGCCTTGGCTCCTGTATCTCCTGCCGCAGTTGTCTCTCCTGCTGCCTCAGAGCCTGCTGCTGCAGTTGTCTGAGCTGTTTCAGATGAGCCGCCTGAGCAGCCTACAAGTCCGAAAGCCATTAAAGAAGCCATGGACAGTGCCAGAACTCTTTTCTTCATAATTGATTCCTCCCTTGAAAATGTTCACTTGATTTGATGTGCATTTCCAACACATCTGATGTTTTATATTATAAACCTTTTAGGGAAAAAGTACATAGAATATTCCACAATTTTTGTTTAATATTCAATTCATCCTGTGATTTTTCACCTGTATCTGTGCACAATCCCCAAGACTCCCCTTTTCCCGTTTCAGGCCCTTCGCTTTTTGTTCTGTTTCCTGTTCCTCCTGTTCTTCTTTCTTTTCCTCCTTCTGTTCTTCCTTCTGCTCTTCCTTCTGTTCCATTCTCTGCTTTCCCCTATCCCTGTACTTTTTCGGCCTCTGAATCGCCTTCAGAATAATGCATATTATTCACTGCACTTTTCTTTTTTTAACCTGGATATGCATTTTTCTCTTGATTTTATTCCTTTTTAGATGTATATTTATGTTTATTGATATAATATTTATGCAATCCGATACCGGCAGCCTTTCTGCCCGGACTGTATCATCCGTACTGATTGCAGTGTCTGCCCTGAGGCAGAAAACATGACGAACATATATGAGGAGGAAACGATTATGAAAGAGAAGGTAATCCTGGCATATTCCGGCGGACTTGACACGACCGCTATTATTCCATGGCTCAAAGAACATTTCGATTACGAGGTGATCTGCTGCTGCATCGACTGCGGACAGGGTGAAGAACTCACAGGTCTGGAGGAGAGGGCAAAGCTGTCCGGAGCGTCAAAGCTCTATATCGAGGACATTGTGGATGACTTCTGTGACAACTATATTGTTCCCTGTGTTCAGGCAGGTGCAGTCTACGAAAACAAATATCTGCTGGGAACCTCCATGGCCCGCCCCGGCATCGCCAAAAAACTGGTGGAGATTGCGAGAAAGGAAGGAGCCTCTGCCATCTGTCACGGTGCGACGGGAAAAGGCAATGATCAGATCCGCTTCGAGCTGGGAATCAAAGCCCTGGCCCCGGATCTGAAAATTATTGCCCCCTGGAGAATGACAGACGTATGGACCATGCAGTCCCGTCAGGATGAAATCGACTACTGCAAGGCCCACGGCATCGACCTTCCCTTCTCCGCAGACTCCAGCTACAGCCGCGACAGAAATCTCTGGCACATCAGCCACGAAGGATTGGAGCTTGAGGATCCTGCTGCCGAGCCTGACTATGAGCACCTGCTGGTTCTCGGCGTGACACCGGAAAAAGCTCCTGACGAGCCGGAGTATGTCACTATGACCTTTGAGAAGGGCGTTCCCACCTCCCTCAACGGAAAGGCTATGAAGGTTTCCGATATTATCCGCGGTTTAAATGAGCTGGGCGGAAAACACGGAATCGGAATCGTCGACATCGTGGAAAACCGGGTAGTGGGCATGAAGTCCCGCGGCGTCTATGAAACACCGGGAGGCACGATTTTAATGGAGGCCCATGCTCAGCTCGAAGAACTTGTGCTGGATCGGGCTACCATGGAGGTCAAAAAAGATATGGGAAACAAATTCGCTCAGATTGTCTATGAAGGAAAGTGGTTCACCCCGCTGCGTGAGGCCATTCAGGCTTTTGTGGAAAAGACGCAGGAGTATGTAACCGGAGAGGTAAAATTCAAGCTGTACAAGGGCAATATCATCAAGGCCGGAACCACCTCCCCCTACTCTCTCTACAGTGAGTCCCTGGCCTCCTTCACTACAGGCGAACTCTACGACCACCACGATGCAGAGGGCTTTATCACTCTGTTCGGACTGCCGCTCAAGGTACGGGCCATGAAGATGGCAGAGCTCGAGGGCCAGAACGGAAAATAAAATAAAAAAATACAGGAAACAGAAAAGCCAGAGGGAGCATACAGAGTCATTCTGTACCGTTCCCTCCGGCTTTTTTTCTTTCATTCCCCCCGTTTTTTCAACGGTGATTCTCTCCACCTGCCCAGATCACAGGATCTTATCAGGATCTTATTAGAAACCTTAACAGAACCTGTACCTGCGTATCACCACCTGGATATTTCTGCTGCCG
Organism: Clostridium sp. M62/1; assembly: GCF_020736365.1. Lineage (NCBI taxonomy): Bacteria > Bacillati > Bacillota > Clostridia > Eubacteriales > Clostridiaceae > Clostridium > Clostridium sp. M62/1. Next base: position 3,631,498 of record NZ_CP085988.1, read on the forward strand.
TTGTATTCATTGATTTCAGGGTAATATACGATGTCGAGCATTCTCCGCCCATTTCGCTCTTCCTCGAAGGCCAGGCCGTCTGTAAACAGCATTCCGTCCATGGCCCGTCCTCCCTGCCCTTCCAGAACCATTTTTACCACATTCTTATTTTTCCCGATTACCCGGCAGCTCCTGATTCTAACCCCTTTCTGGGCAAACAGGGGCTTTTCATTTCCCTGGCCAAAGGGCTCCAGAATTTTAAGCTCCTCCACCAGTCTCTCCTTTATGTAGTCAATGGGCATCGGCACGTCGATCCACACCTTTGCCTTAAAATCCTCCTCTGTCAGGCCGGAATTTTCATTCAGAGCCTTCCGGAACGGCTCGATGTTTTCTTCCAGAAGCGAGAGCCCGGCTGCCATCGGATGCCCTCCGAACTTGAGAAGAAGCTCCTTAACCTCAGACAGCTTTTTAAACATGTGGTAAGCCTCTATGGAGCGTCCGGAGCCCTTCACAGCCTCCTCTCCTCTGGTCAGCACGAGCGCCGGCTTCTGGCAGTATTCCCTGAGCCTTCCCGCGATAATTCCGGCCAGAGATTCGTGGCATTCCGGCAGGAATACAACCAGAACCTTGTCATCCCTGTACCGGGTGTCAGCCAAAAGCTTTGCCTCTGCCGTCCACTGCTCTGTCATATCCTTCCTCATATCGTTTAAGCTCTTAAGCTCCTGAGCCAGGGCTTCCGCCTCGTCTTCCGTTTCCGCGAGAAGCATGGACAGGGCCAGCTTTGCCGTCTGAAGTCTGCCTCCGGCATTCAGGCAGGGACCGATGACGAATCCGATGTGGTAGGCCGTTATTGTACTCAAATCGAGATTGTTCTTTTCCGCCAGCTTTTTAAGCCCCAGATTCTTCGTTTCTGCCATCCTGCGGAGCCCGTATTTGACAATGATTCTGTTTTCATCCTGGAGCCTCATCACATCTCCCACTGTTGCAATGGCTGCAAATTCCAGCATGTCCAGCCATTCCTCCCGCGCAATCCCGTATTCCTCATAGAGAGCCTCCACCAGCTTGTATGCCACCACGGCCCCGCAGATTTCCGGAAATGGATATCTGCAGTCTCTCTGTTTCGGATTTACGACAGCGTCAGCCGGCGGAATCACCTCCGCCTCTGCGTCGAGGGGAACCTCGTGGTGATCGGTCACAATCACAGTCATGCCGAACTCTTTGGCAAGGCTGATCTGTGAAAAGGCCGATATCCCATTGTCGCAGGTCAGAATTGTGTCGATCCCATCCTCATGGGCCTCCCTGATAATGGATTCATTGATTCCATATCCATCCTTAATGCGGTCAGGGATCGCATAATCTGCCTCTGCGCCAAGGCGCCTGAGCGCTGTATACAGAATATAGGTAGAGCAGACGCCGTCAATATCGTAGTCTCCCACTATCCGAATCCGCTTTCCCGCTGTAATTTTCTGCCTCAAAATTTCTACAGCCGGTTTCATATCCTTCAAAAGCCACGGGGAATACAGGCCGTCCAGATTTCCATACAGATACCGCTCTATATTCTCCATCCCCTCGATTCCGCGGTTTCTGATCACTCTGGCGGTCACCGGATCGATTCCAAACCGCTCGGCAATCACCCCAAAATCAGCCCGTTTCGTCTGAAGCATCCAAATTTCCTCTGCCATCCCTGCTCTCCTCTCTGTATCTTTGGCAGCTGCGCCTGCTCAAATCGCAATAAATCCCTCTCAGAATCACAGACCTCTTTGCCTGCCGCAAGCCGGCTTTTACCCGAGCCGTCTTCCGTTCTCCCTGAGCCACCTTCTTCTCTCCCTGCAGTCAGGAAGGACATTTTCTACAATGTCCCAGAAACGCCTGGAATGATTCATCTCCTTCCGGTGAGCCAGCTCATGCACCACCACATAGTCGAGAATCTCCGGCGGCGCCAGACAGAGCCTCCAGTTAAAGTTTAAGTTTCCTCTGGCGCTGCAGCTTCCCCACCGCGTCTTCTGATCTCTGATGCACACCCGGCCATAGGAAACACCCATCTGTTCGGAGAAATACGCCAGGCGCTGTTCCAGAACAGGGCGGAGCTGATTCTTGAAATGCTCTATCTCCCGGTCTGAGTATGCCGGTCTCTGAGCTTCCAGCTGAAGGGCCCTCTCTCTGTTTTCGAGAATCCACTCCTGATTTCTTCCTGCAAATTCCATGGCCCGCTCCACGCTGACCTGCCTGGGGACACGGATTACCACCTGCCCGTCCGGCTTTACCTGAAGGGCCATGGTGCGCCTGTCCGACCGCACCACAAGACAGGGGATTCTGTCTTCGCCCTCCTTACCAGGGATTCTTCTCGATGTACTGGTAATCTGCAAAAACTGCATACATTCTGTCTTCTTTAAATTCGACTGTCTGCGCAGCACGCTCCATCACACCTTCCATTTCTTTCTCGAACTTAAATAAAGGTGAGTCCGTCTCCGGCCTCAAAATCTCCACGCACACATTTTCTTCCAGCCCAAGGAGCTCTGCATACAGCTCATCCATGCTTCCCTCGAACTCCTCCGGAAAACAGAGTTCTTTTTTCAGAAAATCAAAAACCTCTGATTCACTCTGCATCTCCTTCATATTCACTGCAACAATCCGCATCTTTCTGTCCTTCCTTTCTATCTCAAACTGCTTTCTTACAGGTGGTTTCCCAATTAACAGCTCTCCTGTCAGCCGGGCATAATGCATCGTTCTTTCTGTCAGCCAGACATACATGCATCGTTCTCATATGAATCAGTTTTATTTATATAAATCACCTTCGTATTCATCAGCTTTGCATGCATCGGCTTCGTATGTCCCATTCTGCTTTCTGATTTGAGACCAGAATAACGAAGAGCGTCTGTTCATGCAATAATTATCCACCCGCATAGCGGGTGGTTTTTCCTTTTCGGGCATAGCCCTAATACCACTAGCTACGCACAAGTGCGTCTTTTTTTTGGCCTGCCAGCCACGCGTGGGGTTACTTGCTACCCGTAAACGGGTCACGCGGATCGAATAGACTTAACTGATCCATTTCCTGATCTTGTTTTAGCTGGTTGGCTATATATTTTTTTATTGCTACTGTGTCTTTTCCTACTGTATCGACATAGTATCCCTTACACCAAAACTCGCGGTTTCGGTATGCGAACTTCATATTTCCAAATCTCTGAAATATCATTAAACTGCTTTTCCCTTTTAAATATCCCATAAATCCCGAAACGCTCATTTTGGGTGGGATACTAAGCAGTAAATGTACATGATCTGGGCATATTTCTCCTTCTATGATTTCTACTCCCTTCCATTGACATAACGTCCTAATAATGTCCCTTATTGCTCTCTCTTTTCGTTAAAGAATACTTTCTCCGATATTTGGGGGCAAATACCACGTGATATTTGCAATTCCATTTTGTATGTGCTAAACTTTTTACGTCTGTATTTTGTTCTGACATGATACAGTCCTCCTAATGTGTTTTTATTTACGTAACTGGCAGGTCACGTTTTTATTATACACATTAGGAGTTTTTTTGTCTGAATACATCGCTAAAGCTCCTATAGAACCACGCGACTATCGCGTGGTTTTCCTGATACAAAAAAGGCACCTATCCGAAGATAGATGCCTCTGTCCGTGCGTGAGAAGATTCGAACTCCCGACACCTTGGTCCGTAGCCAAGTGCTCTATCCAGCTGAGCTACACGCACATCTGTTAGTGATTTGTTTCCCTAACAACGAATGTTATTCTACACCAGTTTTTTCAAATTGTCAACAACTATTTGAAAAATTTTTTATTCTCTGATCGATTCATCATATCCTGAAAAGGCACACTGCCATTGAGAACCGGAAGCCTTTACGTCAATCCGATTTTGTAGACCGGATATTCCCGCTCAAACCTGTACCCGAGGCGTCTGGCCAGATGGGCGGAAATTTCATTGTCCGCATCCCAGCTTGGATAGAGTCCTCTTTCCAGACACTTTAAAATCAGCGCAGCCCCACAGCTGGATGCCAGCCCTCTGTTCCTGTAATCTTTTCTTGTATCGATCTGTATTTCGATCCCCCCGGAATAGACAGTATATGAAGAAGCTCCTGCCACCAGTTCTCCCTTATACCGCACAGCCACTCCTATTCCTCTGTTTTTGTAATCCCTGTATCCCTTAAACTGTCCGCCCCAGTCGCATGCCCATGGCAGCCCGGCCGCCTCCCTGAAGGTCCTCTCCCCTATCTCCTCTATAGAGAATCCTTCCTCCAGTCTCGTTGCCATTTTTACCAGCTCTTCTATGGAAAAACAGTTTCTGTCCTTTTGAAAGGCATATCGGACCCGCCTGACCGCCCTGTCTCCATAAATCCGTTCGATCAGAAGCTCCCAGTCCCTATTCTGAGGAACCAGTATCTTAAAGCCTGCCTCATAGATATCTTTACTGTGGAGAACTAATTCTTCGCTCGCCTCCCCGCCATAAAAGCAAAAATCGGCAATATCCAGCTTAGCAGAGGCTATGTAAGGCTTTTCTCCAAGGCTCTTTCTCTTCCTTTCTTCGTGTCTCAAAACAGCATAGGCCCTTCCCATTTCCCCCTCCAGGCAGGACCATATCATGGTATCATCCCATCCCCAAAACAGATCGGCTGCTCTTTTCAGCCCGTTTCCTTTCAGCTCTGTCACCATTTGAACTTCTCCTCAACATTCATCTGCGTCTCAAGTATACAAAAAAAGCCTCAAATGCATCTCTGCACTTGAAGCTCTCTGTCGTGCCGCAGACCGGAATCGAACCGGTACGAAGTTTAACCCTCGCAGGATTTTAAGTCCTGTGCGTCTGCCAGTTCCGCCACTGCGGCTTTTCCCACATCTGTTTCTTTACAGATGAATGGTGCCTATAGGGCTCGAACCTATGACCCTCTGCTTGTAAGGCAGATGCTCTCCCAGCTGAGCTAAGACCCCAGATAAATAATATTTGGTTTTCACCAAGCGACCCGGATGGGACTCGAACCCACGACCTCCGCCGTGACAGGGCGGCGCTCTAACCAACTGAGCCACCGGGCCAGATCTTCAGTATTTTTGTTTTACACTTATTTGTTTTCTTTAGTTCAGTGTCAGTGGACCTTCGGGGACTCGAACCCAGGACCGACCGGTTATGAGCCGGTTGCTCTAACCAACTGAGCTAAAGGTCCAAATAAAAGAGCCGATGATCGGACTCGAACCGATAACCTGCTGATTACAAATCAGCTGCTCTGCCAATTGAGCCACATCGGCACATTTAATGACCCCAACGAGATTCGAACTCGTGTTACCGCCGTGAAAGGGCGATGTCTTAACCGCTTGACCATGGGGCCTTATCTAACTCCACAGCTTCCACTGTTTCGCTCCTAACATCTCGTAAATTTCGCTCACGCTCATCTACTTCGAATCATCAATAGGTATCAAACTCCCCCTGTTGGACTCGAACCAACGACACTGCGGTTAACAGCCGCATGCTCTACCGACTGAGCTAAGGAGGATTACTTCCCCCGGATTCTTTCTCTCCGGTATCTGGGGTATTCATACATACCCTCAAAACCACACATTGAACTTCCGCTTTTCCTTCTTCTTCCTACCTTCCATCCTTCCTACCCAACCTCTTGGTTAAGCCCTCGACCGATTAGTAACAGTCAGCTCCATGCATTACTGCACTTCCACCTCTGCCCTATCTACCTCGTCGTCTTCAAGGGGTCTTACTACTTGCGTATGGGATATCTCATCTTGAGGGGGGCTTCACGCTTAGATGCCTTCAGCGTTTATCCCGTCCCGACTTGGCTACTCTGCCATAGACTTGATAGTCTAACAGATACACCAGAGGTCAGTCCATCCCGGTCCTCTCGTACTAAGGACAGCTCCTCTCAAATATCCTACGCCCGCGCCGGATAGGGACCGAACTGTCTCACGACGTTCTGAACCCAGCTCGCGTACCGCTTTAATGGGCGAACAGCCCAACCCTTGGGACCTACTTCAGCCCCAGGATGCGATGAGCCGACATCGAGGTGCCAAACCACTCCGTCGATGTGAACTCTTGGGAGTGATAAGCCTGTTATCCCCAGGGTAGCTTTTATCCGTTGAGCGATGGCAATCCCACTTTCATACCACCGGATCACTAAGTCCTACTTTCGTACCTGCTCGACCCGTCGGTCTCGCAGTCAAGCTCCCTTCTGCCTTTGCACTCTTTGAATGGTTTCCGACCATTCTGAGGGAACCTTTGAGCGCCTCCGATACCCTTTCGGAGGCGACCGCCCCAGTCAAACTCCCCACCTGACATTGTCCCACTGCCGGGTCACGGCAGCTGGTTAGAAACCCAGTACCACAAGGGTGGTATCCCAACAGCGACTCCGACGAAACTGGCGTCCCGTCTTCTTCGTCTCCCACCTATCCTGTACATGCAGTACCGAATCCCAGTATCAAGCTAGAGTAAAGCTCCATGGGGTCTTTCCGTCCTGGCGCAGGTAACCAGCATCTTCACTGGTATTTCAATTTCACCGGGTGCATTGTCGAGACAGCGCTCAAATCATTACGCCTTTCGTGCGGGTCGGAACTTACCCGACAAGGAATTTCGCTACCTTAGGACCGTTATAGTTACGGCCGCCGTTTACTGGGGCTTAGATTCAAAGCTTCGGTTTCCCTAACCTCTCCTCGTAACCTTCCAGCACCGGGCAGGCGTCAGCCCATATACCTCACCTTACGGTTTTGCATAGACCTGTGTTTTTGCTAAACAGTTGCTTGAGCCTATTCTCTGCGGCCACCTTTCGATGGCACCCTTTCTCCCGAAGTTACAGGGTCATTTTGCCGAGTTCCTTAACAATGCTTCTCCCGCCGGCCTTAGGATTCTCTCCTCATCCACCTGTGTCGGTTTACGGTACGGGCACATATCACACAATAGCGGCTTTTCTCGACAGCCCCTACGGAAACTTCCCTACTTCTGTTCGGTACGCGTCACAGTCTCCTGTTGCCAGGCGGATTTGCCAGCCTGACCAGTCCTCTGCTTGCCCCGGTCTTTTCATTCCCGGGTTTTCCTCCGGTTCTGTGTCCCCACAGTTCTGATGATATGTGGTACAGGAATTTCAACCTGTTGTCCATCGACTACGTCTTTCGACCTCGCCTTAGGCCCCGACTTACCCAGAGCAGATCAGCTTTACTCTGGAAACCTTAGATATTCGGCCTGGAGGATTCCCACCTCCATCTCGCTACTCATTCCGGCATTCTCTCTTCTATACAGTCCACAGCTCCTTATCGGTACTGCTTCCTCCCGTATAGAATGCTCCTCTACCAATCCCTTAGGATTCCTAAGCTTCGGTGTTGTGTTTTAGCCCCGGACATTTTCGGCGCAGGACCTCTCGACTAGTGAGCTATTACGCACTCTTTGAATGTGTGGCTGCTTCTAAGCCAACATCCTAGTTGTCTTCGAAATCCCACATCCTTTTCCACTTAACACACACTTTGGGACCTTAGCTGTAGGTCTGGGCTCTTTCCCTTTTGACTACCCAACTTATCTCGTGCAGTCTGACTCCCGTACATCATTTATGCGGCATTCGGAGTTTGATATTCTTCGGTAGACTTTGACGCCCCCTAGGAAATTCAGTGCTCTACCTCCGCTAAACTAATACGAGGCTAGCCCTAAAGCTATTTCGAGGAGAACCAGCTATCTCCGGGTTCGATTGGAATTTCTCCCCTATCCACACCTCATCGCCACCCTTTTCAACGGATGTGCGTTCGGTCCTCCATTCCCTTTTACGGGAACTTCAACCTGGACATGGATAGGTCACCCGGTTTCGGGTCTGCACATGCTGACTTGACGCCCTGTTAAGACTCGCCTTCGCTTCGGCTCCGTACCTTTAGTACTTAACCTCGCCAGCATCCGCAACTCGCCGGACCGTTCTACAAAAAGTACGCGGTTGCACCTTAACGTGCTTCCACAGCTTGTAAACACAGGGTTTCAGGTTCTCTTTCACTCCCCTCCCGGGGTTCTTTTCACCTTTCCTTCACAGTACTATGCGCTATCGGTCACTAAGGAGTATTTAGCCTTGGAGGGTGGTCCCTCCGACTTCCCACAAGGTTCCACGTGTCTCGTGGTACTCTGGATCCTGCCGCTGCCTATTGCTTTCATGTACGGGGCTTTCACCCTCTCTGGCCGGTCTTTCCAGGACCGTTCCATTAACAAATCGGCTCACTTGTGCAGTCCGTAACCCCAGCATGCACGCACGCTGGTTTGGGCTCTTCCCATTTCGCTCGCCGCTACTTTGGGAATCGATGTTTCTTTCTTTTCCTCCGCCTACTTAGATGTTTCAGTTCAGCGGGTTCCCTTCCATACGTTATGGATTGGCGTATGGATGACTGGAGTTCTTCCAGCCGGGTTTCCCCATTCAGAGATCTCCGGATCAATGGATATTTGCTCCTCCCCGAAGCTTTTCGCAGCTTATCACGTCTTTCATCGGCTCTTAGTGCCAAGGCATCCACCCTGCGCTCTTATTAGCTTAACCAGTTGACTTCCTCCGCGGG